>NZ_VUOK01000045.1 GCF_009806555.1 Methylobacterium sp. 2A
TCTCAACCCAGACTACCTCGAGGCCCTCATCCGACAGACCCCAAAATCAGCAACAAAAAGCTGAAGCGATTCCCCTGGGATCGCCGGCCCCTTTTGCGTCCGGGGCTCGTCCCTTGGATGACGCTGCGGCGCCACGCATGCGCATCCGTGGTTCCCCCCGCTCCCCGAGGGCGCTAAGACCGCTCCTGAGCGCGGCGGCGGCCCCCGTCCCGCGACCGGGCTTCCGGGACATGTGAGATGAGCATCCCTGAACGGCGCGTGCGAACCCTCTTCGATGAGGCGGCCATCGCCAAGCGCAATGACGAACTCGCCCAGGAAATCCTGGCCGCGCGGCCCGAAAACCTCCTGGTCGTGGCCGTGCTCAAGGGCAGCTTCATGTTCGCCGCCGACCTGCTGCGGGCGCTGCACCGGGTCGGGCTCGCGCCGCAGGTCGAGTTCGTCCATCTGTCGAGCTACCGCACCGCGACGGTCTCCAGCGGCCAGGTCGAGATCCTGCGGGACGTCCAGAGCGAAGTGCGCGGGCGCGACGTGCTGCTCGTCGACGACATCCTCGAATCGGGTCGGACCGTCGTCTTCGCCAAGGACCTGCTGATGGCGCGCGGCGCCCGGCGGGTGCTCACCGCGGTGCTGCTGGAGAAGCCCGGCAAGCGCGCCGTGACCATCGACGCGGATTTCGTCGGCTTCATCTGCCCCGACGTGTTCGTCGTCGGCTACGGGATGGATGCCGCCCACGCCTTCCGGCAGTTGCCCTTCGTCGGGGTGGTCGATTACGGCAGCGGCGATCCCGATCTGTTCGATCCGTAGCAGCCCCCGGCAACGCGGCATTTTCGCCGCAGCCGCCGGCGATATGCCTGTATTCGGCGATGCCATCTTGACACGCGACGGATCGGTCTGCGTCTGTCGTCTATCGAGGGCCTTACCGTGATCACGGCGGCGCTCGGGGTCGAGGACGTTTACGGGACCACATGGCGCGCATCCTCCTGGTGGATGACGAAGAGACTGTCCGGGGCTTCCTCAAGCGGGGGCTCGAGATCGACGGGCACGCGGTCGTCACCGCCAACGATGGAAGTGACGGGCTGGACCGCCTCAACGAGGCCGATGGCGCCTTCGACCTGATGCTCACCGACATCCGCATGCCGCTCATGGACGGCATCGCCCTGGCGCTGGCCGCCAAGCGCGACTTTCCGGACCTGACCATCCTGCTGATGACCGGCTTCGCGGACCAGCGCGAGCGGGCGCGCGGGCTCGACGCGATCGTCACCGACGTGCTGACAAAACCCTTCTCGCTGGCGGATCTGCGGGCCACGGTGAAGCGCGCGCTCGCCGCCTGACCGCCGCCGAGCCCGCGAAGGTCCACCTATCGAAGGTCCGATATGCGGGCGCTGGAGCGCTCTCCGCCGAAACAGACATCGGTTCCGCGCGCATCACGACACGGGCAAAAGCCGTGCGGCGGCCTGCACGGCCGCGCGTGGCATCACGCGGCCGTGATCGACGCGCGATTCCGCCGCGCCCTGCTGTGTCGGACAACGGACCTCCCGCCTCCGAGTTTGGTGTTGTCTTGAAAACAGACTTCGGCACCGGCAGTATGCCTACACCGATTTGACGCGCGTCAGACCGGTATTCAGGGGTGGACCCGGTGCTTGATTACAGTCGAAAGATCGTCGCGCTCGCGAACGACATCGGAGCGCTGATCGATCGGGCGGCGTTCGAGCCCGAGGCGTGGGAAGACGTCATGACAGCCTTCGCGGCCGCCGTGCCGGGGGGCAAGACCGGGATCCAGGTGGTCGACGTTCTCGGCCGGAGCGCGGTGCCACTGACGTCGTCCGGCTGG
The DNA here is from genome assembly GCF_009806555.1 of Methylobacterium sp. 2A. Classification (GTDB taxonomy): domain Bacteria; phylum Pseudomonadota; class Alphaproteobacteria; order Rhizobiales; family Beijerinckiaceae; genus Methylobacterium. The sequence goes on from NZ_VUOK01000045.1 coordinate 1,832, forward strand.
CCGGACGGCGTCGTGGAGCGCTATGCCGAATACTACAACGCCATCAATCCCTGGATGCCGGTGATGCTGTCGGCGCCGGCGATGCAGCCCATCTTCAGCGAGAGACTTCTACCCGCTTCGGAATTCACCAAGACGGAATTCTACACGGACTGGCTGTCCCGGGCCGGGGGCGCCGACGCGTCGAGCGGCATGCGGTTCGCCGAGAGCGATGGCCGGCTCGGCTTCATCGCCCTGCATTACGACCTGCGCCGCGCCGAATCCGCCAACGCCGTCTATGAGCCTCTTCTGAGGATTCTCGGTCCCCGCATCCGCCGGACGCTCGATGCCAGCCGCCATGCGGGACCGGGGCGCCTCGGTGGCTCCCTCCTCGACGCCCTCGTCGAACCGGCGCTTCTGATCGCGCAGGACATGCGGATCTATGGGGCGAACGAAGCGGCGGAGAATCTCCTGCGGGACGGCAAGGTCGTGCGGTGTGGCAGACTGAACGTCCTGGATGTGCGCGATCCGGATCTGCGCCTCTGCATCCGTGACGCGGTGGCCGCTGCCTGCGCACCGGGGGCGTTGGTGGGTCCGTTCTCGGCGGCCCCGGCGGTCCCGACGCCCTGGGGGGCGTTCGCGGCCTGCACGATGCCGGTCGATCCGAAATTCCTGAGCGCCGGACGCTTCGGCCTGCTCGTGTTGCCGCTCAAGCTCGCATTGCTGGTGCTGCGGCGGTGCGAGACGGCCCGGACGCCCGCCGACATCCAGGGCGCGCTGATGAAGACCTATGGGCTCACGGCCGCCGAGGCCCGGCTCGCGTCGGCCCTCGACGGCACGGCGAGCCTGAAGGAAACCGCCGAACGCTACGGCATCACGATCGACACCGCCCGCTCCCAGCTGCGCGCGGTCTTCCGCAAGACCGGCGTCTCCCGGCAGGCCGAACTCACGCGCCTTCTGCTCCTCGAGAGCGGACGCGCGCGCTGAGCTCAGGCCCGCACGGCCCTCGCGCGGCGACGGCAGGGCCGGCCGGCGGTGCTCGTCCGGGGCCATCATGCGAGCGGCCCATGGCCGAACGCCGCGGGGCGACCTAGGTCCGGGGACCATCCCGCGAGAGACCAGCCATGGCCTTCCCCGATCCGAACGAACCCAGCGCGACGTCGATCGCTGGTCTGGAACTGGTCAACACCCTGATCGAGCGCAGGGAGGCTGGCGAGCCGGTCGACCCGGATATCCTGGCGCTGCTGACCGACATGGAGCGGCTGGGTCTCACCGACACGGAGGCCTACGCGACGCTCGATGCCTACCGGCCGGGGCCTGCAATCGGCGCCACCGGCGGCGAGGATGCGGGTGAGGCTCAACCCTGAGTCCGGCCTGGGACCGGCGCCATGGCCCGCCGCGGCCCACCGGCCCGAAGCGGCCAAGTTGTGCTGCCGCGTTGTCGCGGCGGTAAGCATGGCGCCAGCAACGCGAAGCCTCCGGCACGGCCTTCATGCGGAAGAAGGCCGCGTCGTCTATCTGTCCAGGCCGGAACTCTTCGAGGTCGGACATGGCGGGCGAACAGCGTCTCTCGGGCAGGACGGACTGCTTCAGCGCAGGGCATATCGTGGTCGCCGATACGGGCAGGCGGCTGCGCTGCCTCGTCTGGAACATGTCGGATACCGGCGCGCTGCTGGAGGCCGGCGACGAGGACGCCGTACCCGAGACCTTCACACTGCTCACGGCGATCGACCAGATGTCGCGCCGCTGCAGGGTTGTCCGGCGCACCGGCGCCCGGTTCGGCGTGGTCTTCGCGGACACCTGAACCGATGAGGCGGCACGGGTCACCGGCGCTGACGATATCCGTCCGTTCCGCCCGCGCGAACCCCCACGGAGCCGGGAGTCCGTTGATCGCACACGCGAGACGGGGAGCCTGAACGGACTGTGCCGGACCGTGTGCCTTGACGAAGCAGCCTCAAACGTAGTCAAACCCACGTCCGACGCCCCGAAACCGCCAATGTCCTCAACGGTTTCAGAGCGCCCGCCGGTGTAGCACAGCGGTAGTGCAGCGGTTTTGTAAACCGAAGGTCGGGAGTTCGATCCTCTCCACCGGCACCAGGTCATCTTGATTTTGTGTCGAAGGTAGAGGAGCTTAAGGGCCTCTCAGGGTCGTCCCAGGTGTAACTCTGGGTGTACCCATGGCTCGGAAGTTCCTCGATCTGGGGTGGCTGGTGGTGACGACCCGCTACGTGCATGACTTCAAGGGCGATGGCTCGCTCTGGTATATCCGCCGCATCCCAAAGCACGCCCAACCCCACCATGGCGGCAAGCCCCAGATCCGCAGGAGCCTCAAGACCCGTGACCCGAAGGTTGCGGCCGTGGCGGCTGCCAAGATGGCAAAGGCAGATGACATCCTCTGGGCCACGCTGAAGGGTGGGGAGGAGACAGGTGGTCCCACCTCGGATGTCCGTGAGGCAGCCAAGCTGCTTCTGGTGGCGCTCAACCTCACCCCTGGCATGTTGGGCCGTAAGCTTGAAATGTGGGAGGACCCAACCGAGACCTTGGATGGCTACTTCCAGCGGCGGTACGGGCAAGCCTACGTGGATGCACGCCACGGCCCTTACAGCGACCGGATGGACGTAGAAGACCTCTGGACTCCCGCAGAACGTGAGGCCGTTCGGCTCCTCAAGGAGGGTGAGACGATCCCTGAGCCACGCCTGAGTGATGCCCTAGAAATCTACCTTAAGCTTCATCCCAGGGGGCGGAAGGCCAAATTCAAGGCGGATGCGGAGCGGGTGTTTGCTCAAGTCTACACGACCGTTGGGGACCTCTCGTTAGCCGACTGTCGCAGAGATCACGCCCATAAGCTTGTGGAAGCGATGCAGTCGCGGGGTAACAAGACCTTAACCGTCAGGCGAAACCTCAACACATTGGTAGCAGTCTACAACCGTGGCCTTAGGGAGTTCGACATCCACGGCCGTAATAACCCGTTCGAGAGCATACAGATCGCCGAAGAGCGTCAGGACATCAAGGAACGCGCACCCTACACCGCCGATGAGCTTCTGACAGTCTCGAAGGCCTGCCGGGCAAAAGACGACACCATTCGGCATATCGTCGCCCTTCAGTCGGACACGGGCGCGCGCCTTGGGGAGATCGTTGGTCTACTCAGATCCGATGTGGTCCTAGACGGCCCTGTGCCGCACATCATCATTCAGCCACACCCGAAGCTCGGCAGGACGCTTAAGACGCCCAACAGCGAGCGCAAGGTTCCTCTGGTAGGTGAGGCCCTGTGGGCGGCACAACGAGCCCTGGCGGCCCCTCGGAAGCGAGATATGACCCCTTCTATGTGGCTGTTCCCGCAGTACGCCCGAGACGGTGAGATCAAGGCCACCCATGCGAGCGCCACCATCAACAAGTGGCTCAAGACCCTCCTGAAGAATGAGAAGACATCGCACTCATTCAGGCACGCCATGAGGGACCGCTTGAGACACGCGAAGGTACCGAAGGAGATCCAAGAGATCCTAGGTGGCTGGGGAGAGCGGTCGGTCGGTCAGGGCTACGGCGAAGGTTACACGCTTGAGCAGCTTCGGGAGCATATGTTGAAGGTGGCCCCTCAGGCCGATTGATCGAAACGATACGCGACGCCGCTTCTGGCACCTGATAACCTCCCACCGATGAATAGTCAGGATCAAGGCTCAGCCCTCTGAAATTAGAGACAGCCTACTCTGAATTTCGCCAAACTAGGCATAAGTGTCCCCGCCGAAACCTTCTACACGAGGTTTTCATGAATGCCGCCCTGCTATTCAATTCGGATGACCCTAAGTTCGGAGGCAGTTACGGCGACCCTATACGCGACTTCGTTTTTGGATTGGGCTTGATACAAGCTTCAGGCCGGCACATGAAAATATCGGTCGGGGATGTGCTGACCTATGGCAAATATCGAAATCAGGAGCAATTTGAAAGCCTGATGATGAAGGTCTATTCTTCAGGAACACGGGCATTGTATCACGAAGATCGTCTGGGAGACGTATTAGGTGTTGGGACTGTCTATGCGTTAACTTTCGAAAACATGACCGTTAAGCTGGCCCAAGAATTACATGCAGCCTTGAGTGAGGATAGCAGTTATCTCGGAGTATTAGAAGTGAACTATGCTCATGGGCCTCACCTTGCGCTTTTTCGAAACTCGATGATTCCGCTTTATCGCGTCGAAGGCTCTACATGTCGAGTGTTTTACTCGATGGGAGAAGAAGACTCCCGAGACGACTATGAAATTGAAGCAATGAGCAAGCTGGGCTTCTCGGACGTGGCGTGGGAAGATCGCGGAGGACATGGAACTATCTTTGATGATTACGATACTTTGGAGCACTTCCAGCGCATTGCTATCTTTCGGGATGTGATACAGGGGCTCATTGAAGGCGGAGAAGATGCCGCGTCAGAACTTGTAATGGTACTGGAAGACCTCAATCCGCAGCTTTTCACTGTACTTGGCGCCGCCGTAGTCGCGCTCGAAAGGGCCGAGAATGCGGAAGACGTAGCGCAAGCTGCCCTATCTGGGCGACGTTATCTGGAGAAGCTAGCCGATGTGCTGTTTCCTGCACGAGACGGAAAGCTGAACGGCAGAAGGGTCGGAAAGTCAGAATATCGAAATCGTATTTGGGCCTACATCAGCGAGAATTCGAGAGCCTACCCAGAGCGGGTGGAGGTGCTTGGTAAGGAAGTGGATCGGTTAGTAGAAGAGTTCAACGCGGGCCTACATGGAGATCGCGAGGGACCGCGCATACTCAAGGCTTTGGCCAATGCCGGAGAATTGACAGCGGCACTGCTTGCTCTCAACCCATCAAAGTCACGCCAGCCATACTATGCCTTCCAGAAGCGGATTGTAGAGTTTCTCAGAGAGGCAGCGGAAAGGCATGGGAAGCGCGAGTGACGCGCAGAGCTTATGTTGCAGACTCTGCCACTCCTCTCGCCGCTCCCACCGAATTCTATAGCTCAATTCGCCCTAAAGCTACGCCACGAGATTTCGAGACGCCCCTCAGCCTCAAGCGTCCACTCTGGCTGCCCCGAGACCACTCACGGCCGTCCTGGGGCTTCCTAGAGCATTCCAGGGGCACTCTAGGGCCGCCCGGGGTCTCGCGGAATAGCTTGGTTCCGCTGGATGCTCAGTGGCTTGAGGCTGCCTTAGGACCGCAACGTGCCCCCTCCAGAGGACCACCGATCTTCCGTCCCGCCCCTCGATGGGCAGCCCCGGGTTAGCCGATAGCTTGGTTCTCGTGCTCGCTCAGTGGCTTGGTGGCAACTTCGGGTCACAACGGCCCCCCTCTAGAGAACTTGGGGGGCTAACGCCACAGGTCGGATCTGTTCTTAGAGGGACCTTCCTCCAGTTCAAACTTGATCCGTTCCATAGTTCTCCGCGAGACACCAATGCCTTGTGTCTCTTCGTGGGTTCAAAGTCCTAAGAAGACGACCTCGCCGGATGGGCTGATTTCATAGGCATGGTTACTGATATAGCTCAGGCGGTTAGCTCAATCTAAGACCCGCAAAAGTGGCCCTCTAGAGAAATAAGGCACTCCCAGATCCGCCAGCAGGCACCTCCCGAAGCCACCCCGCAGTGGACCCGGAGGCCGTCCGTTCTCTCGCTGATCCCGTCATCGATCAAAAAGATCACGCCACGTCAGACCCTGGGAGCCGCCTGTGCTCCTGGGGTTTTTCCTTATGACGTCCCCTTATGGTAGTCCGGAGGTCACCCTTCAGACCAAGGACCACTTAGAGAGATGAACTATGATGGATACACACGAGAGAGGATACCAATGAGGACAAAAGATGACCCAGGACACTGAGGATGACGATGTTGGTGTAAACGATGAGGATAAAGTCTGTTGGCTCCATCAGTACCGCCTAGCTCGCCCTGGTCCCCTGAGTTCTGTGCTGGAAGCTGTCATTGATGAAGTGACTTGGATCGAGACACGGAGCCGGAAGCGGAAGACCAAGGATGCTCAGTCCTTCAGGCTGGCGCTGGATGTGTTGGTGTCTAACCTGGCCTACAGCCTTCTCAAACATCCCGAAGGCCGCCCGACGGTCATTTCTCGGCGCCTCAGGGACCGTAAGCCCTACGATAATCCAGCAATCCCCCGGAACACCTTCGTGCAGACGGTGGACTTGCTAGAGGCCGCCGGGTTCCTCACTCAGGCCTTGGGAGCCAAGGGCAAGGGCTCAACCACCATTCTACCTACCAGCCGTCTCACGGCTTTGGTGTCTGGCTTGGACGTGGACCTGGGATGCTTCCGGCTCGACAAGCACAACCCGCTTGTCATGCTCAGACGGAAGGTGGTCCACGGTCCCGGCCAGGAGCCAACCAGGAGGAACATCGAGTTCCAGGACACCCCTGAGACTGAGCGCATCCGACTGGAGATGTCTCGCCTAAACAGCTTCCTGGCTGGCGCGGATCTGGGGTTCATCCCCGATGGTCTCGATATTGTGGACACCATTCATGACCGGACCTTGAGCCGGCGCTTTGTGGTCCTGAACGACCAGGCAGCACGCTTCGATCAAGTCGGCCGTCTCAGCGGTGGCTTCTGGCAAAACCTGGAGAAGGACCGCAGGGGCAACCTCCTGATTCAAGGTGAACCCATCGCAGACCTCGACTTCGAGGCCATGCACCCCCGGCTCTCTTACCTGTTGCTGAGAAAGGAGTGGCCCCCAGGTGACCCCTACGACCTGACCGGGCTCCTGAACGGCTACGATCACACCAACAAGGATCACCGAGGGGCCGTAAAGAAGGGCCTATCGTCCCTCCTGAATGGTGGCAGGGCCGGTCGGAAGTACGGAAAGCCTCTGGAAGGCCTGCCTACGGGAGCCACCCCAGCGAGCCTCCGCGCCGCACTGAAGGCCAAGCATCCTGCCTTGGTGCCCATCATTGATCCCCCGGCACCTCTCGAAGTCCCGATGGGCTATCGATTGATGAAGCTTGAAAGTGACATCCTCCTTGAGGCGCTAGACCACCTCATGTCCTTGGGTGTTGTGGCTCTTCCAAGCCATGATGGCGTATTCGTCGCACAGAGCAACGCCGCAATCGCTCAGGAGGCCCTACAGGCGGCCTCCAAGTTCATTCTGGATGTCACCCTGCCTGTGAAAACCAAACCCGTTCCTGAGCCACTACAGCCCATCCTACGGGCTATACACAACCAACCCATTCATTGTTACGCATGACCAAGACCGAAACAACGAAGACGAACAAGAAGCTGAAGCTCAAAACCAAGCCTCGCATGGCCCTTAAGGAGTTCATTCCGAACTACCGAGACTTCCAGAAGGAAGTAGCTCGACTTGAGGAGATGCTTGGGCCGAGTGCCGATCCTGAGGCCACCCTAGAACTCCCCGCCGGGATGAGCCAGGAGTGGGCCGAAGAAGCCTGGCAGGTAGTCAAGGCAAACGCTGAGATGCAATTCAGACCGCTGAAGCCAGGCACTGAGTTCCCATCAGGCATCTACGCTGACCGGGCCTGGCTGGCTACTCTCCAGATCATGGAGAGCCCCTTCAACTCCAGGCTTAAAACGCTGGCTACCCGCCAGATACTCAGCGCAGGCGAGATGCGAGAGAAAGCCGCTAAGAAGCGCGCAAGGGCTGCACGTAGAGCCGAAGCTTCTCAGGCCTAAACCAAACCACGACTCAACGAGCAGAACGTGAGGCCGCTTCGGGTCTCGCGAGCGATAACCTATGGAAAGTATGAATGACTAATTGGAACGTCGATCTGAAGAACCCCTTCTCCCAGGCTCTTATCAGGGTTGGTCAGCAGCGGGGATACCCTGCGATGGCTATTGCTGCCTCGATTGGCAACGCTGCGCAGGAGAGTGGCCTACGCATGGATGCTCTTGGTGACAATGGGTCCGCCCATGGCGGCTTCCAGTGGCGAAAAGACCGCTTCCAGAATCTCCAGAACACCGCTGGAGCCATGGGCAAGGCTTGGACGGACCCTGATGTCCAAGCGAACCACTGGTACAACGAGATGGATGGTAAGTACGGAGGTGAGAAGCCATATGGCGATGCTCTGAAGGCCGCTAGGAACGACCGTGAGGCCAACGAAGCGGTCATCCGCTCCCTGAGGCCCGCAGGCTCCCAGAACGGGGTCCAGAACGCCCACAACTACTCTGGCCGTCTCAGTGCCACCCAAGAGGCCTTCCGTCTCCTCAGCGGCGCTGATGGTGGCGTGAACCCTGGTGCCCTCGCTAAGGGCAACCCTGCGGACCTTCCGGCAGAGGGTGCTCAGGACGCATCCTTCCAGATGCCCCAACAGGCTCCCCCGAAGGAGGGCTGGGATGCCTTCATGTCCGGTGGCCCTGGTGCCCTATTCGGTCAACCGCAGGCGGGGTGGAACCTTGGGGATGCCCTGACAGGCGCTGGTGCGGCGCTGATGGCTCGAGACAACCCTGATGGTGCCAAGTCCCTCCTGGCTGGCATGAGGGCGCTACAGAAGATCAATGAGGACCCTGGCATCAACACCCAGATCGACTCTAGGACCGGCCGTGCGTACACCTACGACAGCAAGGGCAACGTCTCCGTCAAGCAGATCCACGCACCTGACGCCAAGCCCATCAGCGACACCGCTGTGAAGCTCATCCAGGGCAACAACGACGCCTCTGAGGCTGCCTGGAACGCTGCGGAGGGCACCCGGAAGTATACCCGGCTCCTGATGGACGGGAAGGTTAACCTCTCAGCCCTGAGCCGCATTGGCAATGACTTCGCCACGTTCACCAACGATTCCGACGAAGGCACCCGGAACGCTGCTGGCCTGATGTCCCATCTGATGAGGATGCGGGACGCCAAGCTCCTGGAGGCCAAGGGTGTCCAGACTGAGGGTGACGCTACGCGGGCCCTTGAAGCCCTGCTGCCCGGGAACGCCAAGTACGACAACAAGGCTGTTGCGTCCCTATTCCGAGACCTCAGCAAGGAGTTTACCAGCACCTACGACGAGAAGCAGCGGTACAACCAGGCTCTCTTCACTCGGTACAGGGACTACGACCCTGAGGGCTTCTACAAGTCTCGCTACGATGACAGGATGAAGCAGGCCAGGGATGCTGATGCCCTCATTGAGAAGGGCTGGGGCAACTTTGCGAACCCTCCTGCTGCACCTGTGGTGAACACCGGAACAGCCCCGACCGGGAGAGACCCTGTGAAATCCGCAGGGAAGCCCAAGGGGAGCTTCTTGGAGTTCTTTGATAGGCGTGCTGCTCAGTAACAGCCAAGCCGCTCAGCGGCCCTCCTAGGCGATTGTAGGAGGCGGCAGCATGACCGGGGAGAGCGCTTTGCTTCCCCCGGGTCCCCGTCGCGTTGCTCCACTCAAAACATGCAACAGGTGTGACCGTCTAGAGCTCGATCATTCGCGGTCTGGCACAGCTTCACCAGCTCCGGGACGTTCAGGAACAAACCGATCAGGAACCAGAAACCCGTACTTGTGCGGTAGGCGCATGAAAGCATTAGCAACCTCATCTCCAGTACATCCAAGGGCGCGAAGAACATGATAACGCCCGACCGCAGAAAGAAGCGTGGTGTATGCTACCATGTCTTGCGCTGCATCACTTGATAACTCCAACCCCCGACCATGTGGAATGATGTTGCGAAGATCACGGATGCGACCCAGGTTCGGCTCGCCTCGAAAACCATCCTCATGCCAGGGCTCGAAAAGCCTCTCAAGACGCCGCGCCAATGAATAGCCGTTGGAAGCTGATCCGCGAACTCGTTCGAAGAGCCGTTGGTCATCCTCTGATCCGTGCTCTCGAACAATAGCTGCTAAGCGACGCATGTTGACTCTAAAATTGGGGTCCCTGTCCTGCCCAAAATGCTGCCTGTCGAACTCCTCAAGACCTCCAAGAAGCTCGCCATACCCATGGTGTATCGTTTGCTCGAAGTTTCCTGAACTTTGGATCGTGCCCGCGAAGTGTATCAGCTCATCGCTTCCGCCAATCATACGCTCCAGCAGCGCTTCCAGTGTAACCGATACACTACCTTCCGTTGTAAGCCTTTCGTAATCATCGGGGGTAGACCTCTTAGAACGTCTAGATTCCGAAGGCCTATACCAAAGCTCAGCGACGATGGGTGTTTGCTCTCCGTTCCAAGTCGTTGTGTGTGTCGTCGGCATCTGAATGACAGGCGATTCCACTCTAGAGTCGATCATGAACTCGAATAGAGTTGATATACGCCAAGCCATTCTTGTGATTGCATCGTAATTGACAGGCGCCGGGAAGTCCATTTCCAAGACTGAGTAGTCGGATATCGAGAGAGCATCTCCTCGTGGCGCTCTAGTGGCAGTGCTTATAGTCACTCGCGTGCCATCCGAGAGAATTAGCGCACGCTGTCTCGGCGGCAGAACCTGGACTGTCAAATTGGGATGATTGACGCCTTCCACTCGCACCCATTCATGATTTACGAGACCGGGATTCAGCCACGCATGTACGGCAGGGTGCTCGACTGCTAGACCGGCGAATATCGGTTCTTCGATGGCAGTCAAAAAGACGTTCTTGATGATAGCCTCTGCCACCGCAGTACAGGATACCCTCATTGCGGGAGTGTTCGGACCGAACGCGAATCCTCCTGAGCTTTTTAACCGTGGTCTTACGACCGTAGTAGGCCGTTGATAGTCCAGCCATCCGGTCAGCGTATCTGCATTGAAAGTCGCACCACCGATCTCAGCGGGATCGTCAAGAAACCGAACTGCGTTGATGGCAATTCCTTCTTCAGCGCTGAAAGATAGGCGAGAAGGCCAGTGATCATCGTCTTCGTGACCAGTTCTTACAGCAAACCACTCCTCGAAATCTATCAGCTTCATCTCTTCCACCACCAAGGAATCAGGGTCGATATGAAATGCATAGGCCCTCTTAAGGCCTTCGCTCGCCGTTCCAATAGGGCAAGCTCCAGCGGAACGTTCCGGTCCACCTCCGGCATCGTTCCACAAGAATGGGTTTGACAAACGGAACGGCTCCGCTCACTATGTCCAGGATTTCAACGGAACGATCCTGATCCCGGAGCCCTCCCGATGCTCATTGGCTACGCCCGTACCTCCACCTTGGAACAGGAAGCTGGCCTTGATGCCCAGGTGAGAGACTTGAAGGCACTCGGGTGCGAGCGCATCCATTCGGAGCGAGTGTCCTCTGTGGGCCAGCGTAAGGAGCTTGAGGCTGCTCTGGACTTCGTGAGGGCTGGGGACACCCTTGTTGTGACGAAGCTCGACAGGCTCGCACGCTCAGTGACCCACATGGGAGACATTATCGCAAAGCTAGAGGCCAAGGGCGCGGCTCTCCGCATCGTCAACCTGGGAGTGGACACCTCGACCCCCACCGGGAAGCTGATGCTCAACGTCCTGGGTGGCGTGGCTCAGTTTGAGCGTGAGATGATGCTGGAGCGTCAGAGAGAAGGTATCGCCAAGGCCAAGGCTGAGGGAGCCTACAAGGGCCGTAAGCCCACCGCACGGGCCAAGGCCGAAGACATCAAGGCCATGGCGGCTCAGGGTCTCAGCATGGGTGTAATCGCCACCAGGCTCGGCATCGGCAAGGCCTCAGTCCATCGCGTGCTCACCGCCAAGGAAGCCTGAGGTCCAACCCCGAACTCTCGGGCATGGGCCTAATGTCCCCGATGTCAGCCCCGGATTGCCTGAAGCCATCGGTCCTTTTGCAGCGCCCGTGGTCATCGCTGGTCACTCCTGTCCGCTGGTGAGGCTGAGAGCCCGGGGAGGCTGAGAGCTTGGGCAAGGGGGATCGGGGGATCGGGGGGTGGACCTTGGGTCCCCTTCAGTAGGGTCCCTTTTCCGCTTCTAGTTCTGAAAGCGCCCCCAGGCCCCCACTTTCAAATTCCCGGTAAAGCCTGTCGTTGTTGTTCGTCCTTACCGTGCAGTGTTCGCTGTGGAGCCGGGCGGGGTCATAGGACTATCAGTCCTCGAACCCCACATGCCAATTGGTATCCGATGGCGGCTCGCATGTTGTTTAGCAATCACGCGGCAAAATACGACTTGCAAAATGAGGCATTCCGTGAGACAGACCGAAGCGTAGCCGCAGGAACACAGATAGCGGTGGGGGGACGGGCTTTGTTTCATACACTTCACTATGATGTGGCTTACTACGCGCCCGGCTGCAATCGTCATCCGGGAGAGCGCAAAGACCTCTGCGCCTTTGCCCCACTGACATCGCTAGGCTTAGAGAAGCTTCTGAGTGCCCCTGCGGGCAAATGGGACGGACATTTCCTTCACACAACGCCCGATGATGATGGCGAAGCGGTAATGGAACATCTTGAGGACGTTGAAGTCCACATGTGATTCTTGAGAGACTTAGGCCCTCCGGGGCCTTTTCTTGCGACTGATACAAGCCAATTCAGATCCCACAGGAGACCATATGGGTGGCGAGATTATCGGAAACGACGGGCTGCCATTGAAGTCCCTGGGACGCCTCAAGGACGCGATAGGAGCCTTCAGGAACCTGGAGCCGAACCTACCGGCCTCCTACATCGATGCCTTCTTGGCTGTGGCTCTGAGGCCAGGCCAGGGGCCTACGGACTACGCCGCGATGATAGGGACGATCCAGCCGGTTGCCTCACGGACCCTGATGGAAATTGGGGAGTCAGCCAGGACTCGGACGGCCCCACTACACCTTGTGGCGTCTCACCCGCACCCGGAGAGCCGTAGGCAGATTGCCTATGACCTGACCCCCAAGGGGTACACGCTCGCCTATAGGGTCGGAATGATGCTCCAGGGCCGCTGAGGGGCCAATCCTGAGCTAAAACATTGATCCGATAGGCTACCCAAATCTGAGCGGCCGGATGAGCCTCCCAGCGAAACGGGGGCACCACCAAACGCCGACACCCCTGGGACTCCGGGAGCCGGGGGAAACCTAGGACCCGCCCTGAGCCTTCTCGCGAGACCGGGGCGCTATGTGAGCCAGACACCCCCAATGGAACTCCGGGGCCGTCCTGAGCACCTTGTTGAGATGGTGGGCGTAGCCGCTATTCCAGACTTTAGAACAGAGCAGCTTGCCTGATGGGATCAAGGCGCACCACACCTATAATCATCCATTGCCAGTTGCGCTGAGAGTGGGTGCCCATAGCCAAAACCATGCCTTTGGTTGGGTATTCCTGACCGAACTTGGACATCATCCAGTCGAGGGCGCCTTGCTCCCCAAGTTCACGCCTACGCTTGAGGAACGTTGCTTCTATTTCCCAATCGTGACAGCGTGGCTCATGTTCACCGTCATCATCCCTGTATCTGTAGTAGAAATCGTATGGCGCGGGCTCTCGGGGGACAACCTGCTGACCACCGAATAGGTCTGAGGTGGACTGAAGGCGCTGATAGTCTTGTCGCACCTTTTCAAGGTCATCCTGGGAGCGGCGTTTCCAGAAAAACACCGGGTTCTCTGGACGTATGAGGGCGAGACTGCGGCCCTCCTCGTACTCCCTCTTAGTGCTCGAAACGATGGCGTTTCCCAGGAAGCCTTCCTTCTCTCGGTCCTTGAGCTTGCCTGTTATCTCGATGCTCAGGGGGTCGACGCTTCTAGACTCAATGCGCCGATCCTTGGCTCTATCAGGCAGGCGCCACTTGAACCGAATGCGGTCCCACCGACCGAACTGTCTGGCCTGTTCAAGCTGCCGGAACGTAACCGGGTAGAGCCTCAGCCACTGACCGTACTCAGTGATGGCCGCGACACAGACTGTTTCACCATGGGTGCCCCCGGCTTGAGGGAGAGCTTTAACAAGTACGACAGCCTGCGACTCACCCGCCCGCGCTAACTCCTGCTGCTGAGGCATCGGCACTACCCTGGACCGGCATCGCAACCTGAAGGTGGATTGCGGCGAACGGTTCTAGCGTTGCCATACGGTCAGCCACAAGGGTTCGGTGGCAGGTCTTATGGTCCTTCTCGAAACACATCAGGGCCGAGTTTGAGCGCCCAGCAATCTCGACAGCCTCACTGAGGCCAAGTTGCGCAGAGCCGCTTTCTAGGTGCTCCGTGTAAATGCGAAGGAAGTCCTGGTATCGGCCCTGGCGCATGGCATCACGTCCCGGCTTTGGGTCACCTAGTGATTGCAGATGGGTGTAGGCGATTCCTGCCTCAGCCAGCGCGGCTCGAAGGCCATTCTTTGAGAACCCCGGCTTCCTGGAGATGGGCCTGTCGCGAACATCGATGAGGTGGTCAATGTCATTCATCAAGAGTGTCTGAATGAAAGCCTCAAGGCGGGTCCCCTCGTAACCGATGGTGTGAACCGTCTTCAAAGCGCGCCCCTGTGTCTCAGGCCAGTCGGCCGAATCACCTGAGCGAGTACCGCGAAGCGACACGCCGGAACAAGGCGCCCATGCCGCAGAGGCTCAAATGCAGATCACTCAAGCTACTATGGCAAGCGCCAAGCAGCCCAAGCATCTTCCAGGAACCTGACATCCGTGGCGACCGACACGCCTTGGGGGTACAATAGGGCTAGGCTTTCAGGTGTAACTTTTGGTGTACCAAGGCCTCTTGAGCATTGAGGCGAACCGTTATAACTCAACACGTTAGGACACCCTACAAAGCCGTTTGGCTCTCTCCACCGGCACCAAGACGTTCCCGGCGCTGCGGATGCGCGACCCAGGAGCGCGCTCTCGATCGCGAGGCCTTGGAGCGCTCTCCGCCGAAGTGGAATCCCGTTCGGCGCAAGAGAGCGCGTTGCGACGAAGGCTGAGAGCCGTGCTCGATGGCGGCCGCGTGCGTGACCCAGATGGCGGCGGGCTCATAGTCCATACCTTCCCGACCGGTCAGGGCAACCCGATCGGCCCGGTGATCGAGATCACCGGCCCCGGCGCCGTGCGCACCCTGGGCGAACCGATCGACGCCGACGTCTCGGATGTGCTCGGCCGCGCGATGACGATCCCGCAGGCGCGCGACGCGCTGATCGCCATGGTGGCACGTACCGCCAGCGGCCGAATCCCTCGACAACCGGGAATTCGTGACGACGAAGCTGTACCGTAACGCCTGACGCGTCGGTCCGGCGCCCATGCGACAGGCGCCGGACCAAAGGAGAAACGAGGAGAGACCATGCCCAGGGTCGTCATCAGCGAATTCATGGACGAGGCGGCGATCGCCGAGGAGCTTGCCGGCTTCGACACCCTGTACGATCCCGGCCTCGTCGACCGGCCGGACGGACTGGCGGCGGCGCTGGCCGGGGCCGACGCCCTGATCGTGCGCAACCGGACCCAGGTGCGCGGCCCCCTGCTGGACGCCGCCCGGACTCTGAAGGTGGTGGGCCGCCTCGGGGTCGGGCTCGACAACATCGACGTGGCGGCCTGCCGGGATCGTGGCATCGCGGTCTACCCGGCGACCGGCGCCAATGACGGCGCCGTGGCCGAGTACGTCCTGGCCACCGCGCTGCTGCTGCTGCGCGGCGCCTACGGGGCGACGGCGCGCGTCGCCGCCGGCACGTGGCCGCGCAACGCCCTGATGGGCCGCGAGATCGGCGGCAAGCGTCTCGGCCTCCTCGGGTTCGGGTCGATCGCCCGCGAGACCGCCCGCCGGGCCGCGGCTCTGGGCATGGAGATCGCCGCCCACGATCCGTTCGTCGCCCCCGACGACCCCGCCTGGATGCCGGATCACGGCCCGGTCCGCAGCCTCGAGCGCGACGCGCTGATCGCCGGGAGCGACGTGCTCTCCCTGCACGTCCCGCTCACCGGCCAGACCCGCAACCTGATCGATGCCGCCGCCCTCGCCCGGATGCCGAAGGGCGCGATCCTGATCAACGCCGCGAGGGGCGGGATCGTGGACGAGGCCGCGGTGGCGTCCGCCCTGCGCACCGGCCATCTCGGCGGCGCAGCCCTCGACGTGTTCGACCGCGAGCCCCTCGACGCGCAGGCCGGTGCCGTCTTCGCGGATGTGCCGAACCTGATCCTGACGCCGCACATCGCCGGGGTGACCCGGGAATCGAACGTGCGCGTCTCCTCCGTCACGGCCCGGGCCGTGCGCCGCCACCTGTCGGGAGGCTGAGGCGATGCCGGCCCCGACCCTGCCGGAGGCCGGGGACCTGGCCGCACGGGCCCTCACCCGCCGCGGTCGCGGCGAGGCGCGTCGCCCGGGCGCTGGTCGGCGCGGAGCCGGACGGCCTGTCCCTGCGCCCTGCCGGGCGCAGGGACAGGCCGGCAAGGGCGCGGGCGACGCGCGCTTGGCCGAGATCCGGGCCCTGTCATGCGTATTGCCCCGTTCGGCGGGCCGACGTAAGCGGGTAGAGGGAGCGGTGCTGGATACAACCTTCGACGCTCTGCCCGCAGGTGGGGCTCGGCGTCGTCACGCGATGGAATGGTCAGGCGAAGGGCAGACAGGTGCGGGACGCCCCGGGGCGTCGGCTTCCGGAAGCGACCGTCATGAGCGCTGACGCCTCCTCGAAAACCCCCTCCGGCGCGGCCGCATCGCAGCCGGCGGCCAGGACCGGCCTCGGCACCGCGCTCCTGCCCGGCATCGGCCTGTGCGCGGCGATCACCGCCGTGGCGATGGCCGCCCAGGCCCTGGAGGAGCGCGCCACCGGCCATCCCTATGTCGAGGCCCTGGTGCTCGCGATCCTGATCGGCATCGCGGTGCGCACCGCCTGGACGCCGGATGCGCGCTTCCGCACCGGCATCGCCTTCTCGGCCAAGCAGCTCCTCGAAGTCGCCGTGGTGCTGCTCGGCGCCTCGCTGAGCCTCGGGGCGATCCTCGCCTCCGGCCCGGCGCTGCTCGCCGGCATCGTCGGCACCGTGGTGATCGGCATCGCGGCGAGCATCGCGATCTGCCGGGCGCTCGGCCTGCCGGCCCGGATGGCGATCCTGGTGGCGTGCGGCAACGCCATCTGCGGCAATTCGGCCATCGCGGCCGTGGCCCCCGTCATCGGCGCCGAGCCGAAGGACATCGCCGCCGCCATCGCGTTCACGGCCGTGCTCGGCGTGCTGATGGTGCTCGGCCTGCCGCTGTTCGTGCCGCTCGCGGGCCTGAGCGACAACCAGTACGGCGTGCTGGCCGGCCTCACCGTCTACGCCGTGCCGCAGGTGCTGGCCGCCACCGTGCCGGTGAGCCTGCTCTCGACCCAGGTCGGCACCCTGGTGAAGCTCGTGCGCGTGCTGATGCTCGGCCCCGTGGTGGTGGCGTTCTCGCTGATCGCCCCCCGGCTGCCGCAGGCGGACCCGGGCGCGGCCCGCCCCGCGCCGGCCCGGCCGGGGCTGACCAAGCTGGTGCCGTGGTTCATCCTCGGCTTCCTGGCGCTCGCCACCCTGCGCTCGCTGGGCCTCGTGCCGGACGCCGCCGTGACGCCGCTGACCCGGCTCGCGGGCGTGCTGACGATCCTGTCCATGGCGGCGCTCGGCCTCGGCGTCGATGTGCGCGTGCTGGCCCGGGTCGGCGGCCGCGTCACCCTGGCGGTCACCGCCTCGCTCGCCGTCCTCGTCGCGGTGAGCCTCTGCCTCATCTCCGGGCTCGCGATCCGGTAGGCGCCGGCTGGCCGACCCGGTATCCTCCCCCGGGGAGCCCGACTGACTGGAGCGAAGAGCGATGACGCGCGATCCCGACGATCCGCCGGCCCGGCGGCGCTTCCTCGTCCAGGGCGCAGCCGCGGCGGCGGCCCTGGTGGGCGGACGCGCCCGGGCGGAGGAGGCGGCGCCCCCCGCCATCCCGGCGTGGATGAAGGCGCCCGGCGCCGATGTCGGCAGCCAGACCTACGGCACGCCCTCGCGCTTCGAGGCGGACGTGATCCGCAACGTGCCCAAGGGCCTCAAGCAGTACACCTCCGCGTCGAGCCGCACGCCGCTCCAGGATCTCGACGGCATCCTGACGCCGAACGGCCTGTTCTACGAGCGCCACCACGGCGGCATCCCGGACATCGACCCCGCCCGGCACCGGCTGATGATCCACGGGCTCGTCGAGACGCCGCTGATCCTGACGATGGACGACATCCGCCGCTTCCCGTCGGAATCGCACATCTACTTCCTCGAATGCTCAGGGAATCCGGGCTTCGAGGCGATCAAGGGCAGGACGGCCTCGGACCTCGTCGGCCTCGTCAGCTGCGCCGAGTGGACCGGCGTGCGCCTCGCGACGGTTCTGCGCGAAGCCGGGCTCAAGCCGGAGGCGCGATGGGTCGTGGCCGAGGGCGCCGATGCCGCCGCCCTCACCCGCAGCATCCCGATCGCGAAATGCCTGGATGACGCGCTGCTGGTCTACAGCCAGAACGGCGAGCGGCTGCGCCCGCAGCAGGGCTACCCGCTGCGGGTGATCCTGCCCGGCTTCGAGGGCAACATGAACGTGAAGTGGCTGCGCCGCCTCAACGTGACGGCGGAGCCGGCCTATTCCCGCGAGGAGACGTCGAAGTACACCGACCTGATGCCGGACGGCACGGCCCGGCAATTCACCTTCGTGATGGAGGCGAAGTCGATCATCACGCGGCCCTCCGGCACCCAGCGGATCGCCCAAGGCTTCCACGAGATCACCGGCATCGCCTGGAGCGGGCGCGGCAAGATCCGGGGCGTTCAGGTCACGACCGACGGGGGGAAGACCTGGCAGGACGCCGCCCTGCAGGAGCCGGTCCTGACCCGGGCGCTGACGCGTTTCCGCCTGCCCTGGACCTGGGACGGCCAGCCGACCACCCTCATGAGCCGGGCGATCGACGAGACCGGCTACGTGCAGCCGAGCTTTTCGGATCTGACCGCCGTGCGCGGGCTCAAGTCCTTCTACCACAACAACGCGACCGTGCCCTGGCGCATCGCGGAGAGCGGCGAGGTGAGCAATGGCTACGCGTGACGCCCGCGCACTCGCGGCCGCCCTCGTCCTGCTCGGCCTCGCCGGCGCGGCGCGCGCCGCGGAGCGCTACGGCATCGGCCGGACGGCGACCGAGGCCGAGATCGCCGCCTGGAACATCGACATCGACCGCGAGGGCCGGAAGCTGCCCCCGGGCAGCGGCAGCGTCGCCCAGGGCCGCGCGGTGTTCGAGGCGCAATGCGCGTCCTGCCACGGCGCCCGCGGCGAGGGTGGAGTCGGCGATCCGCTGGTCGGCGGCCAGGGCAGCCTGGCCTCGGCCAAGCCGCTCAAGACGGTCGGCAGCTTCTGGCCCTACGCGCCGACCCTGTTCGACTACATCCGCCGGGCCATGCCGATGAACGCCCCGGAATCGCTCAGCGCCGACGAGGTCTACGCGGTCTCGGCCTACATCCTGAACCTGAACGGACTCGTGCCGGACGAGGCCGTGCTCGACGCTCATGCCCTGGCGGCGGTGCGGATGCCGAACCGCGACGGTTTCGTCCCGGATCCCCGGCCGGATGTCCGCTGACGGTTGGCGGCGCTCCGGATCGCCGGAAGAGCTGGGCGGCAAACCACGCGCGCGCCCTCCCCTCTGCGAGGTCGGGAGAGGCGTGAAATCGGGATCGTTCGCCCCGCTCATCCGCCGTTCAGGTGGCGCGACTGATATTTGCCACGGCCAAGCTATAGATAAGTATTTCTGGATTGTAACCGAAGACATATTTTGAAAAAACAGAGACAAGCTGGGCCATTTCAAGATTAAAATTGGCTGAATGCCCAATTCAGAACCGATTAAATCCGTAAGGCCTAACAGCGCCGCCGGATGGCGATGAGGCGCATCTCAGCCACGGCCGGGCATCGGATCGGGGCGGCGGATCGCAAGACCCCGCGGGGCATCGCGCTCGGCACGAGGCGCAACCATGACGGGGAGCACGGACGAGCGGGCGGTCGCCCGCATCTCGCAGGCGGATGCGGCCGACACGGTCGTCCCGTTCCCGGCGGCACGGCGGCCCCGCGCGCCACGTCGCGTGATCGATGCGGCGGTCCGGGAGCGGATCGGGCGCGGCCTGCGCCTGCACGACGCGGACGTCCTGGCCCTCCCGGTCCCGGACCGGCTCCTGACGCTCCTCGACGCCCTCGCCGACACGGAGGCCCAGCCATGACCCTGATGCTCCAAGCCGCCCCCGCGGGGAGCGGATCCGGACCGGCTCCGGCGGGCACCGATCCCGAGATGCGCGATCTCCTGCTGGGGGCGATCCCGGCGCTGCGGGCCTTCGCGTTCTCGCTGACCTACGATCTCGACCGATCGGACGACCTCGTGCAGGACACCCTGGTCCGGGCCTGGATCAACGCCGCGAGCTTCCGCCGGGGGACCAACCTGACCGCGTGGCTGTTCACGATCCTGCGCAACCTGTTCTACTCGGAGCAGCGCAAGCGCAAGCGCGAGGTCGAGGACGCCGACGGGGTCCATGCCGGGAAGCTGACCAGCCTGCCCGAGCAGGAGGTCCGGATGGAGATGGCGCAGTTCCAGAGCGCCCTGAACCAGCTCCCGGCCGCCCAGCGTGAGGCGCTGGTCCTGGTCGGCGCCCAGAGCTTCACCTACGAGGAGGCGGCGGCGATCTGCGGCGTCGCGGTCGGCACGATCAAGAGCCGGGTCAGCCGCGCGCGCGTCCGGCTGATCGAGGTGCTGGGCATGGAGGGGACCGACGATATCGGCCCCGACGCGCAGACCCGGGCGGCCCTCGACGGCGGCTGATCAAGGCTCGGTCCGGTCCTGGTTTCGAAAGGTCGAGACCTTTCGCGGGTGCAGGGCAGAGCCCTGCGACACGGCTCTTCCACCCCCTGCGGGGGGGGGGAGAGCCGTTCGTCGGGGTTTCACCCCGACACCCCACCAAAGGGCTGAGCCCTTTGGAATCCCCGTTCGGAACGAAGCCTCACTTGATCAGCCGGACGACCTCGCGGAAGCGCGGGTGCCGGGCCGTGCCGAGCCATTCGAACACCACCATCTCGGTGGTGACGATCTCGGCGCCGTGGGCCGCCATCCGGGCGAGTCCCGCATCCCGGTTCTCGATCTTCCGGGAGCCCACCGCGTCGGCGACCACGGTGACGCGCCGCCCCGCTTCCAGCAGTCCGAGCACCGTCTGCAGCACGCAGATATGCGCCTCGCAGCCGGCCACCACGCAGTCGCGCCCGTCCGGCAGGCGGTCGAGGAAGCCCGGCGCCCGCGTGGCGCCGAAACTCATCTTCGGAAAGGCCGCCCCGGGCTCGGGGGCAAGCTCCGGCACGGTCGGCCCGAGGCCGCCGGCATTCTGCTCGGTGACCAGCACCGGTACGTCGAGGAGCCGCGCGGCCGTGGTGAGGCGGCCCGTGTTGGCGATCACGTCGGCGCCCCCGGCGATGGCCGGCATCAGCCGGACCTGAACGTCGATGACGAGGAGCAGCGAGCGGGCGGGGTCGATCAGCGGCATCGGACGCGGCACAGCCTCAATAGGTCGCGAACAGGCGCGCCACCGCCTCCGGCTCCGCCGTGACGGTCAGCGCCAGGGCGAGGAGGATCCGGGCCTTCTGCGGGGTCAGGTTGTCGGCGCTGAGGATGCCGCGGTCGCGCAGGCGGGTGGTGAGCGGGACCACGCCGCTCCCGGCCCGGGTCGACATCACCACCACGATCCCGGCGGCGGCCGCCGCCTCCAGGGCCTCGGCCTCGCCGGGCGGGACCATGCCGGGGGCGAGCCCCGCCGAGACCAGGCCCCGCGCCCCCGCGGCCTGGAACGCCCGCACGGCGGTGCCGTCGGCATCGGCGTAGCCGTAGGCGATGTCGACCCGCGGCAGCGCGGACAGGTCCTGGATGTCGAAGGGTGTGCCCGGCGCGTGAGCCCGCTCGGAGCGGCGGTAGTACCGGACATGAGCGCCGTCGACATGGCCGAGCACCCCGAAATCCGGTGTCCGGAACGTCTGGAGCCGGGCCACCGAGGTCTTGGTCACCTCGCGGGCCGCCTGGATCTCGTCGTTGAGCACCACGAGGACGCCGCGCCCGCGGGATTCGGGCGCCGCCGCGGTGCGCACCGCCGCCACGAGGTTGAGC
This sequence comes from Methylobacterium sp. 2A, assembly GCF_009806555.1. Classification (GTDB taxonomy): domain Bacteria; phylum Pseudomonadota; class Alphaproteobacteria; order Rhizobiales; family Beijerinckiaceae; genus Methylobacterium. Next base: position 23,609 of record NZ_VUOK01000045.1, read on the forward strand.
TTGGCGTCGGTGGACAGCGCGCTCAGGGGTCGCTGCGAGCCGACCAGCACCACCGGCAGATCCACCGTCAGGGTGAGGTTCAGCGCGTAGGCGGTCTCCTCCAGGGTGGCGGTGCCGTGTCCGATGACGATGCCGGCGAGGTCCGGATGCTCCACCGCGAGTCGCGCACACAGGCCGACGAGGTCGCGCCACTCGGCAAAGCCGATCGCCGGGCTCGGCACCGCCCGGAACGGGACCGGCACCATTGCGGCCACGCCCGCCAGTTCCGGGACCGCCTCCAGGAGGCCGGTGGCGTCGAGGCGCCGGTCGGTGGCGCCGTAGTCGAGGATGTCGAGGGTGTCGCAGCCGAGGGATGCGATCGTCCCGCCCGTCCCGATGAACGCCACCTTGGGTAAACCGGGCCCGTGTCCCGCCGTCTCTGCCGCCATGCCGAGTCTCCCGGCCGTTTCCGGCCCAGCGAATGCAGGCGGACGATGCCGCGGCGAGGGGCCCGGGTCGACCCCGCCGGGCGCAGGCGGGCGATGCGCCGGACGATGGGCGCATCGCCCGGACGCGATCGTGTCAGCTCCGGAAGTCGACCAGCAGCGCCGAGATGTTGGTGCCGGTGCTGGTGCCGCTCGCCCCGTAGCCGGCGCTTGAGGACTGGCTGCTCTGGAGCTGCTGGAGGAAGCTGGCCAGCAGGTCGCTCGCCGACGCCGTATCGGCGCTGCTCGACGAACCGGACGTGCTGCTGTCGGAGGCGGCATCAGACGGCGGCGGGCCGGGCGGGGGGCCCGGGGGCGGGCCGCCGGCGCCGGAGACGCCGTCCTCCGCGTCGGCGGCCTGGGTGCTCTGGCCGTGGCTGGCGAACAGGGTCTTCAGTTCGGTGGCCTGGTCGCTGGTCAGGCTGCCGCTGCTCACCTGATCGGCGATCAGGCTGTCGACCCGGTCCTTCATGGAGGACGGGTCGAGCTTGGCCTGGGTGCCGCCGCTCGCGCCCGTGCGGTCCGCCGACAGGCTCGAATCGATCGACGACAGGGCGCTCGTCAGGGCGGTGGCGTCGGTGCTGCTGAGGGTGCCGGCCGACAGCTCGCTGCTGATCGTGTCGGCCATCCGCGTCTGCGGACTGTCCTGGGTCGACCATCGCGGCGCGTAGAGCTGCGACGCCGTGGTGGAACTGATGCTACTCATGGAAACGCTCGGGGCACGGGACTGCCGGAAACGCCCGGCGGCGGGTCCGTGTGCAAATTACCCACGCGGTTCTTAAGGCCGCGTTTCCCGGGCCGTCGCAATGCGAGGCGCCGAACCGAATTCCGGACGGCGGGAGAGCGGGCGCCTCCGCGCGTCTTCGCGCACCTGCCGTCGGAGCGTCGCGGGGCCAAACCGGAGGCCGCGCGACGGCGCCTCCGATCGACGGCTCGCCCGGGAGGGGATCAGACGCTGGCCGCGACCCGCAGCGGCATCGCCGGCTCGCCCGGACGCGCCGCCGGCCCGGCATGCGTGTAGAGGCCGCGATGCTTCGGATGGGGCATGAGCCGATCGGTCAGCCCGATCACCGTCTCGGCCGCGCCCAGGAGCAGCGCACCCTCCGGCGCGAGCTGGGCGGCGAGCCGGGCCAGCACGTCCGACTTCGTCGGCGCATCGAAATAGATCAGCACGTTGCGGCAGTAGATGATGTCGAACTGGCCGAGCGCCGTGAAGCTGTGCAGCAGGTTGAGCTGGCGGTAATCCACCATGTTGCGCAGGCTCTGGGCGATCTGCCACTGCTCGCCGACCTGGGTGAAGTACTTGATCAGCCACTGCACCGGCAGGCCGCGCTGGACCTCGAAATGGCTGTAGAGCCCGGCCTTGGCCTTCTCGATCACCTCGGTCGAGATGTCGGTCGCCACGATCTCGACCTGCCAGCCGGGCATCCGGGGCGCCGCTTCCTGCAGCAGCATGGCGAGCGAGTACGGCTCCTGACCCGTGGAGGAGGCCGCGCACCAGATCCGAAGCCGGCGCCGGCTGGCGTTGCGCATCAGCGCCTCCGGCAGCAGCGTGTCGCGGAACAGGTCGAACGGGATCCGGTCGCGGAAGAAGAAGGTCTCGTTCGTGGTCATCGCCTCGACCACGTCCCGCTCCATCGCGCCGTTCCGGCCGAGCTTGAGCGCGCCGATCAGCTCGGCGAGGCTCCCGAGCCCGTAGCGGCGGCAGATCGGGGTCAGCCGGCTCTCCACGAGGTAGCGCTTCTCGGCGGTCAGCGCGAGGCCGGAGCGCTGCTTGAGGAAGCCGCGCAGGAATTCGAATTCGAGCTCGGTCATGCCGGCTGACCCGTGATCATGGCGCGCAGCGCCGTCGCGAGTTCGGACAGGGGCAGCACCGCCTCGGCCAAGCCGGCCCGGGCGACGCTGCCCGGCATCCCCCAGACCGTGCTGGTGGCCTCGTCCTGGGCGAGCACCGGACCGCCCGCGTCCGTGAGCGCCCGGGCGCCGTTGGTGCCGTCCGAGCCCATGCCGGTGAGGATCACGGTGGCGGTGGCGGCCCCGAACACGACCGCCGCATCCTTGAACAGCACGTCGACCGCGGGCCGGCAGAAATTCACCGGCGGCCCGTCGGTGAGCTTGATGATGGGCCCGTTCGGGCCCGCGGCGAGGCCCATGTGGCGGCCGCCCGGGGCCACGTAGATGCGGCCGGCCTCGATCCGCTCGTCGGGCTTGCCCTCGGCGGCCTTGATCCCGGTCCGGGTGGTGAGGTGCTCGGCGAACACCGCGGTGAAGATCGGCGGCATGTGCTGGACGATCAGCACCGGGAGCCGGCGGAGCGCCGCCGCGCCGATCCCCTCCAGCATCTCGCCCACTGCCCGCGGGCCGCCCGTGGAGGAGCCGATCAGCAGGGCGCGGGGCGTGGTGCGGCTCCGGACCTTCGGCCGCAGGGTGAAGGGCGTCGCCGGGCGCGGGGCCGCCGGTGCGGCCACGGCGGGCACCGGCTGGGCCGTCGGCACGGGGGCGGAGGCCGGGCGCCGGGTCCGCGCCCGGGCCGCGCCGAACACGCGCACACGCTCGATCAATTCCGCCCGGAACATTTCCGAGGTGGTGACGCCGCGGCTGCTCTCGGGCTTGGCGATGTAATCCACCGCCCCGAGGGCGAGGCATTTCAGCGAGATGTCGGCGTTGCGGGTGGTCAGCGTCGACATCATGACGACCTGCACGCTCGGGCTCATGGCGAGCATGCGCGGTAGCGCGGTGGTGCCGTCGAGTTCCGGCATCTCGATATCGAGCAGGACCACGTCCGGGTCGTGCTTGGCGATCATCTCGACGGCGATGCGCCCGTTGGACGCCGTGCCGACGAGCGTGAACCCGGCCTCGCCGATCCAGCGGGCCACGAGGCCGCGAACCACGGCGGAATCATCGGCCACCAGAACCCGGATCGCGGCGGCGGCCCCGGAGGTACTCTGGGTAGACGGGCTGCGTGGCGGTGCGACCGCGGGGCTCAGGGCCATGATGCGTGCCTCGGGTACGGGGTCGCAGAAGCAGGAAAGGGGTGCGCGCGGCGCGAAAAAGTCAGGCCGCGTCGGCGACGAGCCCGACCTGCTCGAGCTTGGCCGTCAGGATGTCGCGGTCGAACGGCTTCATGATGTACTCGTCCGCCCCCGCCCGCAGGGCGCGGGCGATCGCGCCGATATCGTTCTCGGTGGTGCAGAACAGGACCTTCGGCACCTCGCCGCCCTCGCTCCGGCGCAGGGCCTGGAGGAAGGCGTAGCCGTCCATATTCGGCATGTTCCAGTCGAGCAGGATCGCGTCCGGCATGTTCGCCGCGCAGGCTTCGAGGGCGGCGTTGCCGTCCTCGGCCTCGCTGACGTTCATGCCGAGATCCTCGATGATCCGGCGGGCGACCTTCCGGATCACCGCGGAATCGTCCACGACCAGGCAGTTGGTCTCGTGCGGCGCCTTCATGGCCTTCTCCTCAAGCCGCCTTGGCGCCGGCGGGCGTGAAGCCGAGGAGCGCGTCCACGTCGAGGATCACCAGGAGGCGCCCGTCGAGCCGGTGGACGCAGGTGGCGAGGTTGCGGAAGCGCGGATCGAGGTTGATCGGCACCGCCTCCCGGCTGTCGGCGCCGAGCTTCAGCACCTCGCCGACGCCGTCGACCACGAGGGCGAAGGTCTCGCCCGCCTGTTCGAGGCCGATCGCCATCTTCGGATTGGCCTTCGAGCCGTCCGCCTCGTCCGGCGCGTCGGGCAGGCCCAAGCGGCGACGCAGGCTCATGGCGGTGACCACGCGGCCGCGCAGGTTCAGCAGGCCGACGATCTCGGCCGGCGCGAGCGGCACCGGCGTGACACCCGACGGCACGAACACGTCGTGGACCCGCTCGATCGCCAGCCCGAACAGGGTCTCGCCGACGAAGACCGTCACGAAGTCGTCGGTGGCGCCGGTCTCGACGCCGTTGGTGGTGGCGCCCTTCGCTTGGGCGCCGGTGGCGTTGGCATTGGCTGCCTGCATCGGAACTCTCCGGATGATCGTCTCGATCGTTTCGGTCGACGGGGGCGCGTGGCGCGGGGATCAGGCCGCCTTCGAGACCGTCTCGGCGCCGAGCTCGGCCAGCGCGGCGATCAGGCCGGCCCGATCGAACTTCGCCACGAGATCGGCGATCGCCAGGGAGCGGGCCCGCTCCACCGCATCGGCGCCGATCGCCCCGGTGAGGCCGATCACCGGGAGTGCGGCGAGCCGCGGCTCGGCCCGGCGCATCGCCGCCACGAGGTCGAAGCCGCTGCGGCCCGGCATTTCGAGATCGGTGACCACCACCTCGATCTCCGGATCGGATTGCAGGGTGTTGAGCGCCGCCTCCGCACTCGCCGCCGTGACCACGTTGTAGCCCGCCGCCTTCAGCACCGGGGTCAGCATGTCACGGAAGAAGGCCGAATCGTCGACCAGCAGGATCGTGGAGAGCTGCTCGGGCCGCTTCAGGCCGCGCGCCCAGTCGTCGTAGGCCAGCGGCAGGAAATGGGCGATGTTGATGATGTCGGTCGCCCGGCCCCGCAGCACCGCCGAGCCGATCAGGTCCGAGCGGTCGGCCGCGATCTCGATGTCGAGGCGCTCCTCGACGATGTCGACGATCTCGTCGACCACCAGCCCCATGGCGCGGTCGCCGTCCGAGAACACCACCAGGGCCTGGGTCCCCTCCGACTTGATGGTAATCGCCGGATCGGCCGGCACCAGGGGCATCAGGCGCCCGCGGTACTGGATCAGCGCCCGGCCGCCCAGCCACTCGACCTTGGCGCACTCGATCTCTTCGAGGCGCGTGACCAGCGACAGCGGCACCGCCTTGAAGCTGCCCTGGCCGCCCTTGAACACCAGGAGCGTCGTCTTGGAATCGGCCACCTCGTTCGCCGCATCGTCGTCGGCATCGGCGTGGCCGCCGCTGCCCTGGACGCCCTGCGCCACCTGGCGGGCGACGCCGTTCGGATCGACGATCAGCACCACGGCGCCGTCTCCGAGAATCGTATTGCCGGCAAACATCGGGATGTGCCGCAGCTTCACCGACATCGGCTTCACGACGATCTCCTCCGTGTGGAAGACCTCGTCGACGAGGATGCCGAAGCGCTCCCGCCCGACCTGGGCGACCACCACGAAGCCGGCCTGCTCCGTCTCGGTGCCGGCCTCGGCCTGCCCGAGCAGCCCGGTCAGCGACACGATCGGCAGCAGGCGCTCGCGCAGGCGCAGCACCGGCGCGCCGTTGATCCGCTCGACCCGCTGCGCGCCCGCATCGACCCGCACCAGCTCCAGCACGGCCACCTGCGGCAGGGCGAAGCGATGCTCGCCGGCCCGCACGATCAAAGCCGCCACGATGGCGAGCGTCAGCGGGATCTTGATGGTGAAGGTGGTGCCGCGGCCCGCCGTGGTGGCGATGTCGATCAGGCCGCCGATGGTCTCGATATTGGTCTTGACCACGTCCATGCCGACGCCGCGGCCCGAGACCGAGGTCACCGCCGCCGCCGTGGAGAAGCCCGCATCGAAGATGAACTTGGCGACCTGCGCGTCGGTCATCCGGTCGACATCGGCCTGGGAGGCGAGGCCCCGCTCCACCGCCTTCTTGCGGATCGCCGCGAGGTTGAGACCCTTGCCGTCGTCGGCGATCTCGATCGTGATCGTGCCGCCCTCGTGATAGGCGGCGAGCCGGATCGTGCCGCGGGCGGGCTTGCCCGCCGCCACCCGCTCGGCGGTCGATTCGAGGCCGTGATCGGCCGAGTTGCGGACCATGTGGGTCAGCGGGTCCTTGATGACCTCGAGGACCTGCCGGTCGAGCTCGGTCTCGGCGCCGACCATCACGAGGTCGATCTGCTTGCCGAGTTCCGCCGAGAGGTCGCGCACGACCCGCGGCAGCTTCTGCCACGCATTGCCGATCGGCTGCATGCGCGTCTTCATCACGCCGTCCTGCAGCTCGGCCGTGACATGGGACAGGCGCTGCAGCGGGACCTTGTAGCTCGAATCCTCGTGCCGGCGGGCGATCTCGAGGAGCTGGTTGCGCGTCAGCACCAGCTCCGAGACCATCGTCATCAGGTGCTCGAGCGTGTCGACGCTCACCCGGATCGTCTGGTTCTTGGAGGCGGCCGCCGTCTCGCCCTCAGGGCCGGCCTCGGCCTTCTCGGCGCGCACGGGCTCGGCCTCGGTCGCCTCGACCGGCGCCGGCTCGGCCTTGGGCGCACTCGCCTTGATCTCGCTCACCTTGGGCGCGGAGACAGGCGCAGGCTCGGGTGCGGCGGGCAGAGGCGCCGCGAAATCCGATTCGTCCGGCCCTGGCGCCGCCAGGAACGCGGCCTCCAGCTCGTCGAGCGAGACCTCGCCGGGCTTCAATTCGCGGGCCACCGGCTCGGGCAGCACCGGCTCGGGCGGCGGCGGGGGAGCCGCCGGCTCCGACGCCTCGGGCGCGCCCTCGGCCATGCGCTCCAGGGCGGAGATGAGGTCGTCGTCCGACCCCGCCGGCTCGGTGCCGGTGGCCTCCAGATCGGCCAGGATCTCCTTCAGCCGATCCAGGGTCAGCAGGATCAGCGTCACCGAGGCGGAGGTCGCGGGCAATCCGTCCCGGAACCGGCCCATCAATGTCTCGGCCGCATGCGCCAAGGCTTCGAGACGCGGAAGTCCGAGAAATCCACACGTTCCTTTGATCGTGTGGACCAGCCGGAAGATGTTCCGTAGGATCGTCTCGTTATTCGGATCCTGCTCGAACCGGACGAGCTCTGCATCGACCGTGTCGAGATGCTCGCCGCTCTCAGTCAGGAACTCGCGAAGCAGGTCGTCCATAGGCGCTACTCGTTACCGGAAGAAGGTCTCGCGCACCGTACTTACTCCGGCGCGGTTAGGGAAGCGTTTCAGTTCCTGCCCCGCGCGAGAGTTTTTCATAATTTCATGCCAACGCGGTATCGGAACCCTCACCGGAGGCCTCATCGGATGCTTCGATCACTGTCGGCGCGGCCGTGATCGTCACCTCATCTTCCTGGATGGCGAATCGAACATCCATGGCGGCCGCCCGCGCGACGAGGCCGGCGTAGAACGGCAGGATGCCGTGGGCGTCGACCGTGCCGCTCTCGGGGCTGCCGGCCATCAGCTCCTCCACGTGCGGGGGGATGCGGGCATGCGAGCCCTTGGACTTCAGCACGAAGCGCGGCGCCTCGCCGTCGCCGGAGACGACGACGTCGATCGCGCCGCCCCGGGGGATCGCGGTCGTGGCGATCATCACGAGGTTGAGGAGCAGCTTGACCTTGTTCTTGGGAAACAGCGCCTGCGGGGCGCTCCAGGTCAGCTTGGTCTTGTCGTCGGAGAACATCCCCTTGGCCACGCCCTCGGCATCGGCGAGGTCGATCGAGGCGCCGGCCGATCCCGCGGCCCCGAAGGCGATGCGGGCGAATTTCAGCCGCGCCGAGGCCTGCCGGGCGCTCTTGCCGATCAGCTCCAGCGCGAAGGTGCGCATCGATTCGTCCTGGTCGTCCTCCAGGACTTCGAGGCCGTTCACGATCGCGCCGACGGGGCTGATCACATCGTGGCAGACGCGGGAACAGAGCAGGGCCGCGAGGTCGAGGCCGTCGAGGGTCAGGGTCGGCGAGTTCGGGGACGACATGGTGCGCTCCGGGCGGATCTGGTTCGGGCGTCTGCGGGCCGGGGCCCCGACTGGCGGCCGTTCGTCGGCCGCCGCATCCGGCGTACACGTCGCCCACTAAGGAATCCGCGCGCGCGGCGGGCCGGACCGGGGGCGACGGCCGGTCCGCACGGATAGACGCCACGCCGGCCTTTGAAAAGCGTTACCGGGATTGACGGAACGGTGATCGCGGCCTCGACTCGGCCCCGCGATTCGAGGCCGCACCCGGGAGGATGCGGCATGAGGCGCGGAACGGGACACGGCATGAAACGCGATGTCGGCCTCCGGGTTAGCCCCGTGGTCCGCGGGTTCGGCCGCGGCGGATCCGGAACGCCCTGACCCGCGCCATGCAGCCCGCCATGCAGCCCGCCACCCTGCGCGACACGCTCCACCCCCGCCTCCGCGTCGCGGACCAGAACACCGCGGAGGCCCGGCTCGCCGAGATCGCGGCCGCCCTTCCGCCGGGCTTCCTGACGCCCGCCTGCCGTGACCTGCTCCTGGGTCTCGCCGACCATTCCCCCTTCCTCTGGCAGGCCTGCCGGCGGGCGCCGGAGCGCCTCGTCGCCCTGCTGGAACAGCCGCCGGAGGCGGCAAGCCGGGCCATCATCGCCCGCCAGCGTGCGGCCGGCGCGGCCGGCGCGGCCGGCGGGACGAATCCCGACCTCGCGGAAATCGGACGGCGGCTGCGCGCCAACCGGGAGGCGCACGCGCTCCTCGTGGCCCTCGCCGATCTCGGCGGCTGCTGGGACGTCGCGGCCGTCACCCGGGCGCTGACCGATTTCGCCGACGCCTCGGTGAGCGCGGCGACCGAGGCGCTGCTGCGGCAGGGGATGGCGGCCGGGCGCTTCCGGCCGCCGGATCCGGACGCGCCGCAGGCCGGATCGGGGCTGATCGTCCTGGGACTGGGCAAGCTCGGCGGCGGCGAGCTGAACTATTCCAGCGACATCGATCTCGTGATCTTCTACGAGAACGAAGCCGCGGCCTCCGCGACCGGCGGCGATCCAAAACCGTTCTTCGTCAAGCTGGCACAGGGGCTGGTGAAGCTCCTGTCCGACCGGAGCGCGGAGGGCTACGTCCACCGCATCGACTACCGGTTGCGGCCGGATCCGGGCTCGACCGCGGTCGCCCTCTCGACGGGCTTCGCCTTCGACTATTACCAGACGCTGGGCCAGAACTGGGAGCGCGCCGCCTTCATCAAGGCCCGGCCGGTCGCGGGCGACATCCCGGCGGGCGAGGCGTTCCTGGCCGAACTCGCGCCGTTCATCTGGCGGCGGCACTTCGATTTCCCGGCCATTGCCGAGATCCACGCCCTCAAGCGGCAGATCCACATGGTCCGCGGCCACGAGACCATCGCGGTCGCCGGCCACGACATCAAGATCGGCCGCGGCGGCATCCGGGAGATCGAGTTCTTCGTCCAGACGCAGCAGCTCGTCTTCGGCGGCCGCAAGCCCTCCTTAAGGGGCCGCTCCACCGTGGCGATGCTCGACGGCCTCGCGGCGGCGGGCTGGATCGACGCACAGGCCCGGGACGAGCTGACCGAGGCCTACGGCTTCCTGCGCACCCTGGAGCACCGGATCCAGATGGTCCGCGACGAGCAGACCCAGCGCCTGCCGACCGGCACCGAGGCGCTGACCGGGCTCGCCCTGTTCGCGGGCTTCCCGGATCTCGCGGCCTTCGAGGCGGCGTTCCTGCATCAGGCCGGCCGGGTCCAGGCCCATTACGCCCTGCTGTTCGAGGCGGAGGATCCCGCCGCCGAGGCCGGCCTCGTGTTCGGCGAAGGCGAGGCGCCCGAGCCCGAGACCCTGGCGCGGCTCGCGGCCTTCGGCTTCCGCGAGCCGGAGCGCGCCTGGGAGACCGTGCAGGGCTGGCATCGCGGCCGCCGCCCGGCCCTGCGCACGGCCCGAGCCCGGGAGATCCTCGCCGAGATGCTGCCGGCGCTTCTGCGGGCCCTCGGCGGCACCGCCGATCCGGACGCGGCCTTGCTCGCCCTCGACCGGGCCTTCGCGCGGATGCCGGCGGTGGCGGAACTCCTGGCCATCCTGCGCGCGCACGAGCGCCTGCGCGTGCTGTTCGCCGACATCCTCGGCACGGCGCCGCGCCTCGCCGATACGGTGGGCCTGAGCCCGCACGTCCTCGACACCGTGCTCGACCCGGATTTCGTCACGCCGGATCCGGATCCGGACGCGGTGCGCGCCCAGTACCGGGCTTTGGTCGGCCAGCCGGCGAGCCACGAGGAGTTCCTGGATCGCTGCCGGGACGCCACCCGGCAGATGAATTTCGTGACCGGCGCGCGCCTGCTCTCGGGCATCCTGACGCCCCGGCAGGCCGGGGAGGCCTACGCGTCCATCGCCGATGCGACGGTGGCGCTCAGCCTGGAGGCGGAGGCGCGCCGCTTCGCGCAGGATCACGGCGCCGTGCCGAAGGGGCGGTGCTGCGTCCTGGCGCTCGGCCGGCTCGGATCGCGCCAGCTCAGCGCCGAATCCGATCTCGATCTCGTGTTCCTGTACGATTTCGATCCCGAGGACCGCACCAGCGACGGCCCGCGCCACCTCGACGCGGTGGTGGCGTACAACCGCCTCGCGCAGCGCCTCACCGCGGCGCTCACCACGGCGACGCGGCGTGGCCGGCTCTACGCGGTCGATCTGCGCCTGCGGCCCTACGGCAGCCACAGCCCGCCCGCCGTGCAGTTGACCGGCTTCACCACCTATCACCGCGAGGCGGCGGAGCTGTGGGAGCATATGGCGCTGGCCCGGGCCCGGATCGTGGCGGGCGACGCCACCCTCGGTGCGGCCGTCATGGCCGAGATCGCCGCGATTCTGTCCCAACCGCGCGAACCCGCCCAAGTCTGCGCCGAGGCGGGGGCGATGCGCACCCTGGTCGCGCAGGAACGCGGCGATGCCGGCCCCTACGACCTGAAGCTCGCCCCCGGCGCCCTGTTCGACCTCGACTTCCTGGCCCAGGCCATCGTGCTGAGCCACGCGCATGACTGGCCGGACTGCATCGGGCTCAGCGCGGAGGCCGTGTTCCGCGGGGCGGCGGCGCGCGGCCTGCTGCCACCCGAGACAGCAGAGGCCCTCGCCGAGACCTACGGGTTCCTCGACGCGGTCTATCAGTGGCAACGGCTGGTGATGGCCGATCCCGCCGCGGAGCCGTCCGGGACGGCGGCCCGGCAGATCGCCAAGGCGGTGGGCCTGCCGGACGCGCGCAGCCTCGCGGCGGAGCTGCACCGCCACCGGCGCCGGAGCCAGGCCCTGCTGGCGCGGATCCGGCGGTCCTCGCGGCGGGCGGCCAGCCCTTGAGCTGCGTTCCGCGCGGAAGAGCCAGCCGCCGCAGCGCGGGTGTCGGCAGCAGCACCGAGACCGCAGACGCGCCGGGGATTGAACGCCAGATTGCGGATCGATGGCCGATTCGTACGGTGAACCGTCGACATCGCGCGTCCGCTCGGGCATTCAATGAGGTCTTGGGAGGGACCATGACGGGCACGGCGACGATCTCGACGCCTGAGCGCGAGCGGATTGCCGCGGCGCTCGCCGAGATCGCCTGCGCGGCGGGCGAGATCCTGCGCCGCTATCACCGGGGTCCCTGCCCCCACGCCCTGAAGCCGGACGGCACCCCGTCGAGCGCTGCCGATGTCGAGGCCGAGGATTTCATCGTCGCCGCCCTGGCCGCGCAATTCCCCGGCATCGCGGTCGTGGCCGAGGAGCGCGCGTCCGCGGCGCGGGGCGCCCTGGCGGTGCCGGCCGGGACCTTCTTCCTGGTCGATCCCCTGGACGGGACCCGCGACTTCCTGGCCGGCACGCCGGATTATTCGGTCAACATCGCCCTGGTGGCGGGCGAGCGCCCGGTGGCGGCGGCCCTGGCGGCACCGGGTCTCGACCGGGTCTGGTGGGCGGGCACGAAGGCCGTCGAAGCTTCGGTGACCGCGGGCCGCCCCGGCGCCGGGCGTCCGGTCCACGCGCGGGCCGCGCCGGCGGCCGGCCTCGTGGCGCTCGGCAGCCGCCGGCACGGCGATGCCGAGACCGAGACCTGCCTCGCCGCCCTCCCGGTGACGGAGACGCGCCATTTCGGCTCCGCCCTCAAGTTCGGGCTGATCGCGGCCGGCGAGGCCGATCTCTACATCCGCTGCGGCCCGACCATGGAATGGGACACGGCGGCAGGCGACCACATCGTGGCGGCCGCCGGGGGCTGCGTGGTGGTGCCGGGGGGCGGCCCGATCCGCTACGGACAGCACGGATCAGACTATCGCAACGGGCCGTTCGCGGCGCTCGGCGATCCATCCCTGGCCCCGCGCCTCGCCCTGCCCGCCGCCTGCGGCACGAGCGCCGGCCGGCCGACGCTCAGCGCGGCGTCGTAGGCGCCGCGTCGGGCTGGTCGCGCAGGCCCGGCCAGGCGGCCTCCGCCCGGCCGGCGAGGCCGGGATCGGCCAGGAACCGGGCACGGCGCCCCGCGTCCCGGAACAGGTAGAGGCGGTTGCCGATCACCGCGAAGACCAGGGGATCGGCATCCACCAGCCGGCCGTCGAGGATTCCGGCGGCGTCGTAGCCCCCGAGCCGGGGCGCGTAGACGGTGGGGTCGTCCCGGAAGACTTCGCGGTTGGCATTGCTGGCGAAGCGCCAGACCCGTCCACCCCAGGTCAGCTCAAACCGGCCCGTCCCGGCGACCGGGCCGCCCTCCAGGAAGTAGCTGACCGGATCGAAGCCGTTGAGCGTCAGCAATGCGATCGGCGCCCCCAGCGACTCGCCCGCCGCCGGCCCGGCCAGCACCAGGGCGGCGCAGACGGCGATCGCGCGCGCCCGCCCCAGCCGGCGCGGCGCGCGGGGTGCGGGGTCAGGACGCGTTAACCACATCTTGCGAATTCCCCCGGAAGCTGATCCGACTCATCCGACCGGACACCCGCGGGATCGCGGATCAGGCGGGATGATCCCCCGGGCCGCCGCCGGTGCCGGCCGGGCGGGACGAGAGCGACACAGATCCATCGCACGAACCGTTAATCGAACCGGGCGAGGAGACAACGATGACGGCACGAGACGATCGCGGCCCCGACCGGCGCCGCCTGCTGCGCGCGGGCCTCGCCCTGGCGCTCGGCGCCCCCTTCGGCATCCCGGGCAAAGCCCTGGCGCGGGGCGAGGATGGCGACACGCCCGAGACCTTCCGCCCCGGCGAGATCGTGGAATCGGGCCACCGGTTCTTCGGCTCGGTCTCCCGCGGCCTCGCGCTGACCGTCGAGGAGGCGGGCCGGCGCTGGGGCGAGCCGAACGGCTACATCCTCGGCCAGGAGGGCGGCGGCGCCGTGGTGGCGGGCGTCCGCTACGGCGAGGGGACCCTCTACACCCGCAATGCCGGCCAGCGGCGCATCTACTGGCAGGGGCCGTCGCTCGGCTTCGACGTGGGCGGCGACGGGGCGCGCACCATGATGCTCGTCTACAACCTGCCGAACGTGCGCGACCTGTATCGCCGCTTCGCCGGCGTCGACGGCTCGGCCTATCTCGTGGGCGGCTTCGGCATGACCGCGGTGGTCAACGACCGGATCATCGTGGTGCCGATCCGCAGCGGCGTCGGCGCGCGGCTCGGCATCAATGTCGGGTATCTGAAATTCACCCGTGAGCCGACCTGGAACCCGTTCTGATGCATCGGCGCGACGATCGGATTTCACCCTTCGGATCAACCTGGGCTAGAGTGGAGACGGGCCGGGTCGTCCGGCCGGATGCGCGGGTTGTTCCCTCGTGATCGAAGCGGTGATGATCTTCGCGCTGGGCTTCCTGGCGGCGAGCCTGTGCGGCCTGCTGCTGCTGCCGGCCCTCAACGCCCGCGCCGCCCGGCTGGCCCGGCGGCGGGCCGAGGCGCGCCTGCCCCTGTCGCCGGCCGAGATCGCCGCCGAGCGCGATTTCCTGCGCGCGCAATTCGCGGTCCAGCAGCGCCGCCTGGAGCGCAAGGCCGAGACCGCGGAGGCCAAGCGCCAGGCCGAGATGGCCGCGCTCGGCGCCGGCACGATGCGGGTGGCAGCCCTCGCCCGCGACGTCGCGGCCCGGGACGCCGAGATCGCTCAGGTCCAGGCCAAGACCCGGGAACTCGAGACCGAGCTCGTTCTCGCCCGCGACGACGGCACCGCGAGCCTCGCCACGCTTCACGCGCTCGAGGAGGCCCATGCCGACCTCCTCGACACGCTGCTGGGCCTGCGGCAGACGGCGCGACACGCGGCCGAGCCGGATGCCGTGGCGGCCGAGCGCGACGACCTGCGCGCGAGCCTGAAGGCGGCCGAGGAGGCCCTGGCCCTGACGCTCGCGGATCGCCAATCGGATCGTCAGGCCGGCATCGAGCGGGAGAACGCGGATCTGCGCCGGCGAATCGCGGAGGTGGCCGACGCCGTGACGAGCCAGGGCCGCCTGCCCCGGGCCGCCTATCCGGCCGCCCAGCCGGAGCGCGTCTGACCCGGTCTCGGGCTGTCCCACCGGGCCCGCGGGGCGGAAACCTGCGTCGCGCGCCTTGTTTCGACCATGCAAAGGCCCCATCGCAGCGCGGACGCCTTCTGCACGTCTCCATTTCCGACAGATGGTACGGATACCCATGCGCCTGAAGCCAATCATCCTCGCCGTCGCGGCGGCCACTGCCCTGACGCTGCCGGCAGCGGCGCAGCAGTCGAAGCGCGGCAACGAGACCCTGAAGAAGTACTGCACCGGCGATTACCTGACCTATTGCGGTAGTCTGGCGCCCGACGATCCGGCCACTGATGCCTGCTTCCAGAGGAACTGGAAGAAGCTCAGCGAGAACTGCCGCCGTGCGATCGACGCCTACGAGGCCGAGCAGCAGCAGGACGCCCCGACCAAGGACCGGCAGGGCGCCCAGGGCGGCCGGGAACGCCGCGGCTGAGGCCGGCGCGCGCCCCGAGGCTGTTGCGGCCGCGCGCTCGCGCCGGCGGCCGCCAACCGCTAAGGTCGGGCTCCCGCCGGCGCCCCACGCGCCGGTGCCGAGCCCGCCGGACCCTCGTGCGATGTTGTCGAACCCCGCCCTGAAACTCTTCGCCGCATCCGGCCTCGCCGCCCTCGCGCTCGCCGGCTGCGGACGGCGCGGCGCCCTGGAACCGCCGCAGACCTCCGCGCCCGCGCCGGCCAACGCCGCGCAGGCCGGTTCGGACACGGTGAACGGCCGCCGGACCCTGCCGGTCTCGGTGGGCCTCGGCGGCGGCGCGCCGGAGCCGGATCCCGCGTCGGTCCGCGCCGGGGACGAGCTGTCGACGGCGGCGGTGCCGCCGGGCGGCACCGAAGCGCCGGTGCAGACGAGCCGCGGCGCGCGGCGGGGTTACCGCGTTCCGAAGGACCCTTTCATTCTGGATCCGCTGCTGTAGAGGGCGGGGGCCGGGGCTTCGTACCGCTGTCCGAGTCCGGATGTTTCACGGGAAACACCTCCGCCCCGGCGCCAGACGAGACACGGCCGAGATGCACCATTTCCACTACCGCGACGGCCGGCTGCACGCCGAGGACGTCGACCTGACGGACCTCGCCGCGGAAGTCGGCACGCCGTTCTACTGCTACAGCACCGCCACGCTGGAGCGACATTACCGCGTCTTCGCCGAGGCCTTCGCGGGGGACGACGCGCTGGTCTGCTTCGCCATGAAGGCGAACTCGAACCAGGCGGTGCTGCGCACCCTCGCGGCCCGGGGCGCCGGGATGGATATCGTCTCGGGGGGCGAGTTGCACCGGGCGCTGGCGGCCGGGGTCGATCCCGGCAAGATCGTCTTCTCCGGCGTCGGCAAGACCCGGGCCGAGATGGAGGCCGCGCTCAAGGCCGGCATCTTCTGCTTCAACGTGGAGAGCGAGCCGGAACTCGCGGCGCTCTCCGCGACCGCCACGGCCCTCGGCGTCACGGCGCCGGTCTCGATCCGGGTGAATCCGGACGTCGATGCCGGCACCCACGCCAAGATCTCCACCGGCAAGTACGAGAACAAGTTCGGCATCCCGATCACCCGGGCGCCGGCGGTCTACCGAGCGGCGGCCGCGCTGCCGGGCCTCGCGGTGCACGGCGTCGACATGCATATCGGCAGCCAGATCACCGATCTCGCGCCCTTCGCGGACGCGGCGCGGCTGCTCGCCGGTCTCGCCCGGGACCTGATGGCGGCGGGCCATCCGCTGCGCCACATCGATTTCGGCGGCGGCCTCGGCATCCCCTACCGCGACGACAACGCCCCGCCCCCCGATCCGGCGGCGCTCGCCGCGACCCTGCGGCCGCATTTCGCGCCGCTCGGCCTGCGGCCGGTCTTCGAGATCGGCCGGATGATCGCCGGCAATGCGGGAATCCTGGTGACCCGGGTTCTGTACGTGAAGCACAGCGAAGGCCGCACCTTCGTGATCGTCGACGGGGCGATGAACGACCTGATCCGCCCGACCCTGTACGAGGCCTATCACGGCCTGCGCCCGGTCGCGGAGCCGGGGCCCGACACGCCGTGGCACGTCGTCGACGTGGTCGGCCCGGTCTGCGAGAGCGGCGACTATCTCGCCCTCAACCGGGAGATGCCGGAGGTGAAGGCCGGCGACCTGATCGCCGTGATGAGCGCGGGCGCCTACGGGGCGGTCCAGGCCTGCACCTACAACACCCGGCCGCTGGTGCCGGAGGTTCTGGTGCGGGGCGATCGGGCCGCGATCGTGCGTCCGCGCGTCGAGGTCGAGGCGCTCGTCGCCCTCGACCGGGTGCCGGATTGGCTGGCGTGAGCGTCACACCGACAGGCGGCGCCGGCCCCCTCCCCCTGTCGATCTTCGTCATCGCCCACAACGAGGCGGACCGGATCGGCGCGACGATCCGGGCGGTGCGCGCCCTGACCGACGACCTCGTGGTGGTCGATTCGGGCTCGACCGACGGCACGCAGGCGCTGGCCGAAGCGCTCGGCGCACGGGTGATCCACAATCCCTGGCCGGGCTACGGGCCGCAGAAGCGCTTTGCCGAAGAGCAGTGCCGCCATGTCTGGCTCCTGAACCTCGACGCCGACGAGGTGGTGCCGGACACGCTCGCCCGGGAGATCCGCGCCCTGTTCGCACAGGGCGAGCCGCGGCGTCCGGCCTGGCGGATCGGCATCGCCGAGATCTTTCCCGGCGAGGCGCGTCCGCACCCGCTGGCCTACACGCTGACGCCGGTGCGGCTCTACCGGAAGGACCGGGGCCGCTACGCCGCCTCGCCGGTCCACGACCGCGTGGCGCTGGAACCGGGGGTGACGGCGGGGCGGCTCAAGGGCGTGATCCACCATTTCTCGGTGCGCTCGCTCGGCGATCAACTCGACAAGCTCAACCGCTACTCGGACCAGCAGGCGGACGACCTGGAGGCGCGCGGGGTGGTGATTCCGGACTGGCGGGTCTTCGTCGAGCTGCCGGGCAATTTCCTGAAGGCCTATCTCGGCCGCCGCCATTTCGTGCGGGGCACTTACGGTTTCCTGACGGCGATGAACTACGCGATCTCGCGGCATCTGCGCATCGCCAAGCACGTCGAGCGCCGCCGCTTGGCGGCGGTTCGTCAGGACCGGGTTGACCCGCCCGGGCCGACCTTCTAGAGCCAGAACGCCGGAGACGTGGCCGAGCGGCTGAAGGCACTCGTTTGCTAAATGAGCATACCCAGAAATGGGTATCGAGGGTTCGAATCCCTCCGTCTCCGCCACCTATGCATCGCCGCGAAAAGCGCAGCGATTACAACGGCCCGGCGGCATCTACGATCCACGAAGTACCGCAAAAGTACCACAGATTCCTGGGCACCGCGTACCACGGCCGCCGCGCGAATCCACAGGATCGGGCACCCTGTCCTTGCCGGCGCCGGTTGAAAGCCTGGACGCAAACGTATCGCAGGTTAGACCGTAAGGCGCTTAGCGCCTCACATGCGATACGTTTCGGGCGGTGGTGGTGCCCCGGGAACGAGTTGAACGTCCCTCTCCGCGTTTTCAGCGCGGCGCTATCACCGAGTCAGCTGCCGGCGCTCGGGGCGAGTGTCCCACCGGCGCGGCGATTCGGACAGGGCGGTGGGGTCGATCCCAAATGGAACTCACCGTGGACAGTCCCATGTCGGCTCTAACCCGCTACCTCCTCCTCATCCTGTTGGTGCTGGCACCGGGATCGGCGCTCGCCGAGGAAGGATGCCCGGCGGGTCAGCTCAAGGGCTTGAACGAGACCTGCACCAAGCTGTCCGAGCGCACCAAGCTGCCACTGGATGAGACGAAGCCGATGCGGTTCGAGGCCGTGCAGGTCAGCATGATGATGATCCATGTCCAAGCGACAGGGACGATCACAGAGGACACGCCGGCCGAGTTTGAGCGGTTCCTCAAGAGCGACGAAGCCAGCTACTCCAAGGATCTCCACCTCCATTCGCTAGGGGGGAACCTTATGGCGGGCCTGCGGCTCGGTGAGATGATCCGCAAGGCTGGCATGAACACGATGGTCGGGCGATCCATTCCGCTGGAGGGCATCACGAACATCTTCTCGTATGATAGCGCGACCTGCGCCTCTGCCTGCGCATACGCGTTCCTGGGAGGGGTCACGCGCGATTACGGCGATCGCGACTTTTTCGGCCTCCACCGCTTCGGGGTGGACGGGAAGGCCATCTCGGGTGACGACGCTCAGGTCATCAGCAGCATCATCTCCGCGTACATCCAGCGAATGGGGATCGACCAAGCCGTACTGCGGGCGGCCGCGTCAGCCCCCTTCGAGAACGGGGTCTACCGGCTGCCGGTCGCCCTGGCCAAACGCATGCGGGTCATCAGCGGGCAGAGCGGCGAGACCACGTTTAACGTCGAAGACGTGGACGGCCGGACCGTCATCCGGTTCGAATTCAACAAGCGAGAGCGGCGCTATGCCGGTTCGCTCATGTGCGACGAAGGATCGAAGTTCCTTACCATAATGGACGTGGACGATGTCATTCCGCAGTCTTTGCGGCAGGCCAGCAATTTTCCCGCGAGGTTCATCGACGGCGCAGGGCGGACCCTCAACGGTCTAGTCAGCTACTTCAAGAACCCGAAGCTTGGATTTTTGATCTTCTCGATCCCGGACCTGACCAAGCAGTCCTTCGCCGGCGAAGGCCTGAAGCTCGATGACATAGCCAACCCGGCGATAGACCGTAGGGCAAAAGGGAAGGTAGGCGCGACGCCAGAGATGATCGCCCTGATGAACTGGGTAGGCGACGTTCAGCAGTTCTCCTTCCAAATCTCCGCTGCGAACTCTGTTAATACCGTTCCTCTCGTTCTCAGGGATTGCAAGCGGCCGAAGTGAGGTAGGGGCTCTTTCGGCGCATGTTGCCTAGGAACCTTTTTAAGGCAATTCCGGACTTTGCCTTAAAAACGTTTCAGAGCCCGTCGAGCGCGTCGAGATCCTCGGCCGGCACCGGGGCCGGATCCCGCGGGGGCGCTTTCATCGGGTGCCGCTGGTTGTAGTCCTCGACCGCCTTCAGCCAGGCCTTCTGGTCAGCGAGGTGCATCCCGCGGTGGGCCTCGACGAACGTGCCCCGGGAGTCGGAGACGAGCTCGGCCAAGCCCTTGAGGCGACCGAACTCGTCGGGGAACCGGGTGAACCAGACGTCCGGGATCGCGGCCCCCTTCTCGCATAGGCGGCCGACGTGGGAGGCGATGAGGTGCGCGACCCGCTCGGCGTGCCGGATCCGGGCTGCCTCGCGCCGCCCGGCGCCCCGGGCGCTCTTCTCGCGGATGCCCTCGGCGTCGAGCCGGCGGTACTGGCCGTTGCCCATGCGCTCGAAAAGGGGATCCCGGCGGGCCATCCTGAAGGCCTGGGCCTCGGGCGTGCCCTCCTCGACCAGGATCGCCAGGCGCAGGCCCCACCCCACCAGGTTTCCGATGGCATCGTGGAGGAACGCCCCCCGCCAGTCGCGGCCGTGGCCGAAGAACCCCGCATCCCGGGCCCGCACCTCTTCGTGGGCGGGCACGAGCTCGTCGATCGCCAGGACCTCCCGGTCGCCCCACATGGCCGTCAGGCGGGCCTGGAACCCGGCGAGCAGCCGGTAGTCGCGGGCCTCCCCGTACGTCGGGGACCGGATGGCGGTCACCAGGGCGGACTCGGGCGTGGCGTCCTTCAGGTGCCGGTAGTCCGGACGCTCGCGGCGGTTCCAGTGCGGCATGGTCCACTCCCTCAGTTGTAGGCCGACCACACGGCCGGGACCCCCGTATTCATGCGTGCTTGTCTGGGCGGCGGAACGGACTCAGAATCCGGGGCATGCCAGACGATTGGACAGACGATTTGCGATCCGCCGCCAAGCGCCTGGACGCGCTCCGGGGGCGGTCCTCGACTGTCGAGCGCGCCTCCCCGCGCGATGCGGTCATCGTGCGCCGCCCCGGCGTTATGGGAGGCGCCGCCTGCTTCCGGGGCACCCGCGTCAACGTCGAGACCCTGTTCGTGAACCTGGTCGCGGACGACCTGGACACCATCGTGGACGAGAGCTTCCCCACGCTGGACCGGGACGACTGCATCGCCGCCCTGGAGCGGGGGGCCGTCCTCGTCGCTGAGGCTGGACTGCTGACGCGCGAGGAGGCGCAGCTGCTGTTCGGCCTGCTGGGGAGTAAGTGGCACGTCTCCCTGGACGGATTCCTCGACGAGTACCCGGAGGTCAGCCGGGACCGCTGCGTCGCGGCGCTGCGATACGCCGGGGCCGCCCTCGCCGCCGAGGCGGAGTTCGAGCAACAGGCGGACCGCCTCGACGCGGCCGCCGCGCTCGCCGTGCGGATCCTCAGACGGACCGGCCAGGGCGGCGATTTCGCGATAGCGCTCTGCTCCGAGGCTGAGACGGAGGCGGACGTATATCGCTGGCTCGCTGGCTACCTCCTCGGCGGAGATGCCCTGGCCCGGGCCGCCCGCGGGGAAGAGCCCTGAATGCCTAACCGCGAGCACACGCTGATCCGCCTCCTGCGCGAGCGGGGGCACCACCTCACCGACCCGAATCTGTGGGCCCGCGCCAGGGCGGAGGCCCTCGCCACGGAGACCGGCATGCCCGACGACGAGTACCCCCCCGAGTCGATCCGCGTCCTCGCCGGCCTGGAGCCCCGAAAGCCGGGCGTCCTGATCGGCATCGAGGACTGCTACCCCTTCGAGGACGGCCCCGGCAGCGGCACCCGCGTCGAGCTCAGCGTGAGCGTGCTCGTCGGGACGGAGCGGTCCACGGTCATCGTAGCCGACCCGCTGACCGGGCGCGCTCTGGTCCGCGAGCTCGTCCATCACGGCCGGGGGGCCGACGTCGCCGCGGCCGCCGTCGAGGCCGCGATCCGGGCCAGCCTGCCGAGCGACCCAGGCGGCGTGCCCGGGGGATCCAGTGAAGCGCTTGGCGAGCCGCGCGAGTAGGGCGGCCGAGGGGGCGGGGCGGGTCACTGCACGATCTCCCAGCTGTCGCTCTCGACCCAGGCCTGCCCGAGCGTCGGGTCGTCGATGATGTCTCCGGCGCGGTGCCAGGCGTCCGACCCCGGCACGATCTCGATGAGGCTGCCGGCGACGATCTGGTAGAGCGTCCCCGTGCAGCACTCCGGGCACCGCGTGGTCGCGCCATTCCGCATGGCCTTCATCGCTTCGAGGATCGTCATCCCTGCCTCCTCATCGCCCGGGCCGCCCGCCTGCAGAGATCCCGGCACTCGGGGTTGCCCTCGATCCGATCGAGGCAGCCCCGCTCGCAGCGCGCGTAGGCGGCCAACATGCGGGCGAACGCCGGCTCGACGGGCTCGCCCGGCAGGTAGCGGGAGACAGCCTCGCGGATCGCGGCCGGCGCCGTGGCGGCTGGGCGGCTCATGTCTTGGGCGCCCGGACCCGGAACGTGCCGACCACGCCCTCGGACCGATCGATCACGCCGGCGTTCGCCTGATAGACGGCGATCGCCTCGTCCTGCGTGACCCCGCCGGGCCGGGTCAGCACAACGTCGGGACGGTCGTCGCGGTAGACGATCGCGGCCTCCCACAGCCACTTCGGATCCGGGTGCAGCAGCTCGAAGCGATCCAGCCGCTCCTTGGCGACCCGGTGCGCCTCGAAGGCCGCCTTCATCGCCTCGGCCGACTCGGGCGTTGGCGCCCGCGTGGCGACGTCGACAGTCGCGTACTTGCGGGCGTACTGGATCTCCGAGAACGCTTGGTCGAGCAGCGCCTGCAGGCCCCGGCGCGCCAGGGCGACCAGGTCGAACTCAGTGGGCTCGATGGTCATCGCTCGCGCCTCTCGAATCCGGCGTCCTTCAGCCCCTGGAGCATCCGCCCCGGGATGGCGTCGAGATCGACGGTCTCCGACGCCCAGGCGATGGCGGACTGGACGGCGTCGACGTCGGGCATCCCCCGCAGCTTGGCGACCCGCTCCGCGTCGGCAGCGGCCGCCAGCTCGTCGGCAAGCATCCCGTCGAAGAAATCCCGCTCGGCCTGGGACAGAGCGGCGACCTTGTGCGCTAGCTCAGCGACCTGCTCGATTTTCATGGGGCTTGCCTCGAATGGTCGGCCATGACCGGAGCGCCCCGGTCATGGCCTTCAATGCGGCGGTCGCTGCCGGACGACACTGCGGGGACCGTCAAAACCCTCACCGGCATCCCCCGGTGCTGATGCCCCTCCCACACGGCTAGAGAAGGAGTGACGTGCCCCTCTGACCGTCCGGGACCTGAGTGATCCCGGCTCGTCGCCGCGGGCCGCACACAGGTTCCCACTCCCCGCGGATTCGCACAGAGGCAGAACGGCCACAGAACATGCTGTTCCGACACGCCCGGACGCTGGCCTGCTCGCCAAGCCCGCCAGGGCGGTCCATGTTCGGGTCGTGCACAACCCCTCGCCCGTCGAGGATTAACCTGGCTGCCCCCCTCTTGCTCGGGGCGACCCTGAGACCCGTTCCTCTCTCCGGAGGGGATGACACCCGGATTATCCCGGCCCATGCGGGAAACGTCCGGCCTCGCATCGTCGCGAGGATTACACGCCCTCCACCGCGTATGCGGCGGCAAGGCCTACACCAGTCCCGCCGAACAGGCGGCTATACCAAGGGAAGCCTCGGGAAACCGGGTCCTCCTTTGTATTGGGACGCCTGTTACTTTTGGGTGACGAACCCCGGGTCTGATCACCCAAAAGTAACAGCCACCCATCGCCCAGGGATTTCTCAACCAAGACTACAGCCGCCCGTTGCGGGCGGATTCCTCCTCGGGCAGAATCCTCCCCATGAGCACGCTCCTGAAACCGAAACGCGCCCCCTCCGCCGCCTGAGCTTTCCGCTCGGCGACCGCGCGTCCCCGTTTCAGTGAGCATCCCCCATGTCCGAGTCCCATCCCCGCGCGCGAGAAGCCGTGCGCAAGCACCGCGAGCTGTTCGAGAAGGGGCGCTGGCCGTCCGAGGGAACGATCCCCTCGACGCTGGAGGTCCTGTCCGGGGCCGAAATGGTCGGCGGCGACGTCTACGCCGACGCCCGAGCCGTCCTCGGGCCGCTCAACGAGGACGACAGCCCCCACAAGATGCCGCCGAAGGTCGCGCTGGGGATCCAGGGCGTGCTGGGCAAGCCTACGACCGGGGCGATCCGGTGGCTCCAGGACGAGATCGGCGCCGTGATGTCCATGTGGGACAGCGACAAGAGCGGCCCCAGAGTGCTGTCGGAGACGATGCGCCTGCTGGAGGACCTGCACGACCGGTGCGCGATCTGGCTCGCGGCGATCGGCAGCGCGGAGGCGAACCGCCGCTGCGCGATGCTGTGCGTCGAGCATTTCGGCCACAGACCCATCAGCGGCTACGTCGACGTCATCACATGGGGGCTCGCCCGGTCCGCGATCGACTACCTGGCCACCGCCGCGGCGCTCGACCGGTTCGACGAGGACGACGTGGACACGGGCGTCTACCTTCCCGAATCCCGCCACGTGCAGATCGAGTCGAGCGGCCCTCTCGTCCGTGGATTCGTCCACGTCCTCGGCCTCGTCCAGGACGTGCTCGACGAGCCCCCGGCCCCGCCGGAAGCTCCGGTCGACGACCTGTCGGTGCTCGCGCAGCTGGTCCAGGAGGACCGCGCCGAGGTCGCCCGGAACGCCGAGCCCGAGCCCAAGGCGCCCGAGGATGGGCAGACGTACGCGGGCGATGGGGACGCGCGCAACCCTCGGAAGGTGATCCTGGTCGGCGATGTCAGCCATGTCCAGAAGGTCGGCAAGAACGAGAACGATCCCATCAAGCAAGCCGTGTCGATCATTAACCGGGAGCTCATCTTGGCCATGCCGCCGGAGGACCTGGCGGCTGCCAGGGCCGAGCTCGTGGCGGACTGTCCCCACGGGCACGCAATCATCGACCGGCTGCTCCGGCCCCTGGCTGGCCAGGATGCCGTCAAGAATCCGCCCGTGCTCCTCGTCGGGGAGCCCGGGTCCGGGAAGACGCGCCTCGCCCGCCGCTACGGCCAGGTCCTGCGCCTCGATCCGTCGCTCTACTCGATGGGCGGATCCATGGACGCCATGACCGTCTCGGGGGTGGCGCGGGGCTGGTCGAGCGGAGGGTTCAGCGCCCCCGTGCGCGAGCTGATCCGGACCGGGATCGCGAACCCTCTCATTGTAATGGACGAAGTCGACAAGATGGCTACGTCTCGACAGAACGGCAACGCGGCCGATGCCCTGATCAATCAAATCGGCGTAGAGACCGCCGCCCGATACAAGGACATCTACCTACAGGCTGACGTGAATATCTCACACATCCAATGGATCCTCACGGCGAATACGTTAGATACTGTCCCGCGCCCGCTTCTCGATCGCTGCCTCATCCTGCGGATGCCAGACCCGGAGCCTGAGCACCTGCGCCCGCTGGCGGCCTCGATCCTCACGGATGTCCGCCTCGACCGCGGCCTCGACGAGCAATGGGTGCCGCCGTTCGAGTGGTGGGAATGGGAGGCCCTCGAAGCGAACTGGGCCAATGGCGGCAGCCTGCGCGCCCTGCGCCGCCTCGTCGAGGCCGTCCTCGATGCCCGCGAAGCCGGCCCCCGGCAGTGACCCCCTCAGCGATGGAGACCGTCATGAACACCGCGATCCACGCCGAGGCGATGGGATACCTTACGCAGGCCCTGGGCGAAGGCGCCGCCGGAATCACCGTCGCCGCGATCGACACGACCGGGGCCGGCCCCCGCGTCCGGTGGGACATCCCCCGGCTGTCGCGGCCCCGCACTGGCCACGCAGGGGCCCCGGACAGGGCCCATGTCGCCGAGCTCGTCAGCCGCATGATGGCCCTGCGCTGGCAGGGCAGCCAGCAGCCGCGCGAGGTCCCGGCCGAGAGCTACCTTCAGCTGCACGCGGACTACCCCGCGGTGTTCACCGAGACCCTGGAAACGGGCTCGGGATGGCACTGGCTGCTCGCCGCCGCGGCAGAGTCGATCTTGGAGGGCGGCGTTCCGGAAGGCCACCGGACATGCCAGGTCAAGGAGAAGTTCGGGACCCTGCGCTGGTACGTCCGGGGTAGCACGCCCCAGAGCATGCTGGAGACGATCGCGACCGCGGAATGGGTGTCCGGGGCGGTCTGCGAGGTCTGCGGCGCGCCTGGGTCCATCCGGACCGGTGGGTGGATCCGGACGCTGTGCGATGCCCACGCCGATCGCAAGCGGCGTTGAGGCCTACCGCAACCTGACCCGTCGGCTCTGGAGCATCCGCGTCGCCGGCCGAGTCGTCGGGCACGCCCAGTCCGTCGCCCTGGTCGGCGTGACGCTCCGGGCCTCCGAGGCGGCCCGCCTGCGCTGCCTGCGGACCGGCGCCCGGGACGTCCACGCGGTGGCTCGGGGCCTCCCCCTCGTCGGCGTTCCCCGGCCGGGCGGCGCCGTCCGCTTCTGCTACCGCCTCAGCCAGCCGGGATTCCGGCTCGCAGATGGCACCCCCATCAGCAGCGCGGCCGCCGTCTGGCTCGAACCGGACGGCACCGCCTGGTGCCTAGCCCCTCAAGTGGAGTGACTATCATGCGTATCCTCGCCCTCGCCGCCGCCATCGCCTCCTCTGGCCCGCTCCCCGCACCCGGAATGTTCTGCCCGGTCGGAGGGGAGGGCTACGGGCCGATCTTCGTCGGCCCTGGCCCGCGCGACATCGGCATCGACGGCATGGATTGCCACGACGCGCGGCTCGTCCAGGGCAAGCTCAGGGCGACCTGCTTCACGAACTCCGTGACCGACCACGGGGGGGCGTACCCGCTCGACCTGGAGGTCCTTTCGAACGGCGACATGGCGCGCTTCGGCGTCCTGTTCCGGCGCGTTCCCCGGCCCGGCATGTGCCCCGCGGGCTGACGTGCGCCCGTGTGCGTACGGTGTGCGCCACCTGTGCGCCCTGCGCATACCCTAGGCTATACTTCCCGGATTACTGCTATCTGGACGCGCTTTAGCACCCGGTTATAGCATCCGGCATATTTCAGGATTTGCGTTACACGGGGTCAGGCGGGCTTCACGACCGGCATCGAGGACGCGTCATAATAATCCATGATCGCTAGAACGCCGTGACCGCCGCACCGGTTATCGATCAACGTCCTACCGTCCGGACTCATAACCAGTAGCTGACGGTGGCGGCGAGGCAGACGGCGGCGAGATAGTTGGTCGCCAAACGGTCGTAGCGGGTGGCGATGCGGCGGAAGTCCTTGAGGCGGCCGAACATGCGCTCGATGGCGTTGCGCCCGCGATAGAGCACGGGGGAGAAGCACGGCTTCCAGCGGCGGTTGATCTTGGGCGGGATGTTGGGTGCGGCCCCAGCCGCCTCGATCTGCCGCCGAATGGCGTCGCTGTCGTAGCCCTTGTCCGCCAGCACGATGCGGCAGGCGGGCAAGCGTTCGAGCAGCAGCGCGCCTGCCTTGCAGTCGGCGGCCTGTCCACCGGTCAGCAGGAACGCGAGCGGACGGCAGAAGCGGTCGGTGAGGGCGTGGATCTTGGTCGTGCGCCCGCCCCGCGAGCGACCGATGGCTTGGCTCTGCTCCCCCCCTTGCCCCCTGCGGCGCAGCGGTGGGCCTTCACGGCGGTGGAGTCGATCAGCACCTGAGAGGGCGGCCCGCCAGCTCGGGCCAGCGTCTCGAACAGCTCGACCCAGACCCCCTTGGCCGCCCAGCGCACGAAGCGATTGTAGAGGGTCTTCTTCGGCCCGTAGAGATCGCGTGGCGCGTCCGTCCAGCGCCCTCCAGATTTCAGCACGTGGACGATGCCGCTGATCACGCGCCTGTCGTCCACGCGCTCCTTGCCCCGTGTGTCGTTTGGAAGAAGCGGTGCGATCTTCGCGAACTGCTCGTCCGTCAGCCAGAAATGGTCCATCGGCCCCTCCCGCCGGAGCCGTGAATCACACCCGAGCCGTCCGCGCCACCGTTATGGGTCCGGACGCTAGATTACTCAGCTTCGCGGCGAATCGTCAGGAACGCGATGGCCAAAATGAGGCGCGAGACCTTCGTCTGATCGTCGAGTTCCTAGCCGGTGCGCAAGCGCATGGCACAGCGCTTCAAAGCCGAGACGTAGGAGTAAACCGCTTAACCAGCCCTCAGTTGGCAGGTTTAGACAAAGTAGATCTTCTCCTTTGCGCCAGGAGCGGACGCCAGGTGCCTACCCGACAGCGGGCGTGAGCAGGCAAGCGGTACAGGCACGAGGTCAGAAGAGCGTGCCGGCGAGCCGACATCGGCGCTCGACGCGGTCTTCGCTCACGCTATGACGGTCTAGTTATACCCGCTCGCGAGTGAAATTACTCACTCGGTGCGCTAAGGCCGTTGCAACCAGGCCGAGTGCGGATCGAGGGATTGATGCCGGTAGTCTTCGTCCACGTCTCCGACATCCACTTTGGACAGGAGCGCGACCACATCGTCCACATCCACGACGACGTGAAGAGGGAGCTCGTCGCCGACGCGGCGGCGGTCGTGACGGCCCTGCCGTCACGGTCCGCACACGGCATCCTCGTCACGGGCGACATCGCATACGCCGGCAAGGCAGAGGAATATGCCCAGGCAGGCAAGTGGCTCGATAGCCTTGCCGGAGCGATTGGTTGCCCGAGCCATCGAGTCCGGATGATCCCGGGGAACCACGACGTCGACCGCGACAAGCTCTCCAGAGGCGGGCGTCAGCTCCTGGACTTCATCAGAGCGGGAGGCGCGGCGGAATACGAGGAGGTCATGTCTAACGCGAACGACCGCGCAACGCTTTTCGCCCGCTTCGAGAACTACAGCCGGTTTAGCATCGGATACGATTGCGGACTCGACGAGGAGGCGAAGTACGCGACGGACCTTCGCTTCGAGGTGGGGCCGGACCGCTGGATCAGGATCGTGCGGCTGAACTCGTCGCTTCTCTGCCATGGCAAGGAGCGCGACGACCCCCCGGAGCTGGTTATCGGCCAACGCCAGTTCTCGATCCCGCGGAACGACGGCGAGGAGAATGTGGTCCTCGCGCACCATCCGCTGCATTGGTACAAGGACGCCGAGGACTTCCGGCGCTACGTGCGCAGCCGCGCGCGCGTCTTCATCACCGGTCACGAACACGACCCGAAGGTGGGCATCGACAGCGTTGAGGACGGCTGCGACGTCATGATGCTCGCGTCCGGTGCCGCGGTCCCCTTCCGGTCGGACGAGACCTACACTCACACCTACAACGTCATCGAGTTCGATTGGGACGAGGGCACGGACAGCCTAGTCGTCACGATGCATCCCCGTGCCTGGAGCCCCGAACGGACGTGTTTCGAGGCCGACAACAAGCGGCTCGGGGGCAGCGACCCGCGCTTCACGCTAGGCTCTCCGAACTTCAGGAAGCAAGGCCCGGTCCCGGCGGCTCCCGCGCAACCCGACGGCGACGGCGTCGAGGGCGAGCCGGTTGTCGAGCTGGTACCCACCAAACAGGCGGAGACCGGCTCGGGGGAGACAGTGCCGATGCCGCCGGACGCCGAAGGCTACGAACTCGCCCTGTTGCGGTTCTTCCGCGATCTCTACGAGAGCGAGCGGCTACGCATACTCGTCGACCTCGAAGCCCTGCCGAGGGAATCGGACGAGCGGATGACCCAGGGCCTGGAACGCAGGCTGTTCGACTGGCTCGTCCGCCAGGGCAAGCTTCCCGAAACGGTCGCGATGATCGACAGGCTCATAGGTGAACGAGAGAAGAAGGACGCGTGATGGACAACCTTCCGGTGCACATGAGGATCTCGACGCTCACGCCGTCGAACGAGGACGTCGACGCACGTCGGGCAACCATCGGCGAGCTGTCCGCTGCCTGGATCAAGGTCAACGACTCGGGCGCAATCCTGGCCAAGGCCGGGATGGTTGCGGACGCGCTGGGTGGGGACGGCAGGCCACACCAGGATCTCGGCACAGAGGTGCAGGGGACGCTACAAAAGCACGCTTCCGCGTACCTGTACGAGGAGAAGCCGCTCGACGTAGGCATCTGCGCGGGCATGGCGGTCCTTTCGATCCTTCGCGGCACCCCGGGCATTCACGGCTGGACCACCGCTGACGTCTTCTCGAACGCCCTTTGGGCGGCCCTTTCGTTCCAGCCGCAGCTCGCGGAAGAGAAGCGTGAGAAGCTGCGCCGCGAGGTACTCACTGAGGCGCGGGAACGCAGCCAGGCGTCCGCCGAGAAAGCTCGGGAACGCATTAACGTCCCTGACTTAGGCGAACTCAACGTGACAATCGCGGAAGGCGCCAAGCCCACCACGAACTTCAAGAAGGCGGCCGCCGCGACGATCGAGGCTCTCCGGCGCAACGCCGCGCTCGACCGAGAGGAGATCGACTTCCTCTGGTGGGTGCAATTGAACCGAAGCCGGCTCCTCAATCGCGCGGCGAGCGCGATGGACGAACCCTTGCGCCTCGTCGCGCTGGCGATCGAGGCAGCGGTGCATCTCCGCCGGCTGCCGGCTGACCTGCACTACGAGCTGGTGCTCCGCTCCGTCGACAAGGACCCGGAGCTCGACCTCAAGGACTTGACGAAGATCATTGGCGATGACCGGACCAAGCTCGTCGCGTCGTTTGACGCCGGCCCTGCCGCTCACCATCCTTCAGTGTTCCCGCTGCTCAACGCCCTCGCCACCGGGCAAACCGAGGTAGCGGGGGCGGAGCGGAAGCGGAAGGCGTCTGAGTGGGCGGCGCAGGCCCTGCTTGAGGCCGGCCTTTGTCACATGTGCCGTGGGCTCGTTAAGCTGTGAGCGATGCGTGCACTTTCGAGGGCTGCACGGTCGGGGAGACCGGTGCCTGCGCGCTGGAGAAGGATCCGGCGACCTGTGAGCATCGCCTCGGCCGACGTCCAGCACCTGGAGCCGTCGAAGCGGGCGTAGCCACCGACCCGTCCGCATCGGAAAGCCTGTCGAACATCGGGGCTCCCGTGCTCGAACGGCCGGAGGGGACGGCGTCGTTCCCGTCGAGCCGGACGCTCGGGCCGGACGCGGTGTCCGCGATCATGGGCTCGCGCTATGTGACGGTGGTCGGGATTCTGGGCGACCCGGAATCGGGCAAGACCGCGTGCCTGGTAAGCCTGTACCTCCTCGTCGCGAACGCCCAGCTCGCCGGTTGGAGTTTTACCGACAGCAAGAGCCTCATGGCCTTTGAAGAGATCGCACGGGGAGCGCGCGACTGGGACGAGGGCAACCCGCCCGAGCAGATGACCGTCCATACCGAGATGGCGGACGATAGGCGGCCCGGTTTCCTCCACCTGCGACTGGTCCGCGATTCCGACGGCCGGCGTGTCGATCTCGCGTTGCCGGACCTCCCGGGCGAATGGACGACGGACCTCGTCGCCACCTCCCGCACCGACCGCTTCGAGTTCATGAAGGCAGCGGAGGCGATCTGGGTAGTGCTGGACGGACGCGCCCTGGAGAACAAGGAGCGTCGACAGGGGATCATCTCGCGGGTCGGCCAACTCGCGGGTCGGCTCGGTGCGCTGTTCGACGGACCGATACCGAGACTGGTGCTCGTCGTCACGCATCGCGACGCCGGCGAACCATCCCCCTCGGTGATCACCCGACTGGAGGCGGAGCTCGCGAAGCGCCACATGACGGCGACGATCGTGCCGGTCGCTCCGTTCTCCGAAGACGACGAAAGGGCGAGGCCGGGCTTCGGGCTGGATCGGCTGATTGCGGCCACCACGGCCAGCGACCTGCCGCCTGTCGACGTCTGGCCGACCTCCGAGCCGGTCGTGGGCGTGCGCTCCTACATCGGGTACAGGGGGCGGCGATGAGCAACTCGATCGTCCTGCTCGGGGGGCCCGACTCCGGGAAGACCAACTACGTCGGGCGCGTCTGGCCGGCCCTGGACGCCGGAGGCGGACGCCTCCACGCCGCCCGACAGCCCGAGGACATCCGCTTCGTCCTTGACGTCACCGACCACCTGAACTCCGGCAGCTTCGCGCCGCGCTCGGAACACGCGGACGACCGGCGCGACTTCGAGGTCGCCGTCGCGACCGTGAAGGGCGGAGAGGAGACGAACATCGTCATCCCGGACATCTCGGGGGAGCTCTGGCTCAGTGCTGCCGCACAGGGCGAGGTGTCGGCCGAGCTCATGGAGGAGATGCGGTCGGCCAGCGGTGCCCTGCTGTTCGTCCGGGTGCAGTCGGAGTTGGCCGTCCGCCCGCTGGATTGGGTCACGTCGAAGAGGATGCTCGGCAAGCTCGGCAACGACGACGACCGCGGACTGCCCACCCAGGTCATGCTGTGCGAGCTGGTGCGCTTCCTTGAGGCGACGCTCGCCCCGCGTCATGGCGGGCAGCGCCCGCGCGTCTCGGTCGTGGTGAGCGCGTGGGACTTGGTGGACCCCGAGACATTCAAGCTTGGGCCGAAGGCATGGCTCGGGCGCGAGTACCCCCTGTTCGCGGGACGGCTCGACGACATTGAGGGCCTAGACATCCGAGTCTTCGGCCTCAGCGTGGTGGGCGGCGACCTCAAGGCGGACGAGTCCTGCCGCGACGACGTCCAGGAGAACGGCCTCGACGGCCGTGGGTGGGTGGCGGCCGAGGACGACGGAGGGACCTGGCGTCGGGATCTCGACCTGACGTGGCCCATCGCGTGGGCCGTCGGCGTCTGATCGTGTCAGCCGTCGAGCGCCAAGTCCATGGGTATCAGCAGGGGCACCAGCTCCTCGCGACGTCCATGCCCCTTCCGAAGGCGGAACAGTCGGTGGTCAACCAACTGTCCGACGTCGCGGGACCCTTGCGGCCGCGGGAGCGGTTCGATCCATACCTGACGGCGTATCCGCTGCCGGGGGGCAAGCGCTTCGTGCTTGCGCGGACCTGGCAGGACCTGACGGTCGCGCGGGCGGGATGTGTCCGAACCTTGAGCCTCGTAATTCCTATGGACGAATGGGTCCGGGCCGAAGGTCTGTCCGCCTATTTCGACCAGTTGCGGCTGGACAGGCTTCCCGACGCCCGGGACGCCACACAAGTCGTCGTTTGGGACACGGAAATTAAGCCGCTGCCGCCGGCGCCGCCGTTCAACGGCAGCGAGCTCTTGGAAGCGCTGTTCCTGGAGGACGCACGGCCCGTCGTCATGCTGGACGCGCTGGAACCCGAGCTCGTCGCGACGCGCCTGCTCACTGCGCTCTGGCCCTCCCTGAGGCGACGGTTCGCCGTGTCGACATTCGCGCGGTCCCCGCGCAAGGTTGGAGGCCGCGACTTCGACCTCGTCTTCGCCCCGAAGGACGCACGGTCGAGGTTCGCCGACTGGAACGGGCGCCGGGTGGATGGCCGCTTAGTGCAGGACGGCCGGCACCGTTGGACGGGCGCGATCGTAGCCCGGGTCTTCGACCAGCCCCACCCGCGCCTCCTGACCATCCCCGAGAGCGGGTTGGTGGGCGGGAACGACGCCGGCCAGGACGACGCGGCGGCCCTGCGGATCGCGTTGCTGTGGGACGAACTGGTCACCAAGATCCATTACACGCCGACGGCCGCCCTCGGCCTGCTGGACATCGTCAATTCCGGCAAGGTCCGCGACTCCCTCGCGATTAAGGCTATCGAACCGTCGCTGGTGGAGGCAACGAACCGCGCGTCCACGACCTTCGCGGACGACGACGCTTGGGGCTTTCTGGGCGCCATCTCCCGGAAATTGCAGGGACGGTCCATGCCGGCGGGGCGTGCGGCCGTCGCGGACGCGGTCGAGAGGCTCGCCGAACGCGCGCCGGAGGGGGCGGTCTCGCTCCTGTCGCAGGACGACCCCCGCAAAGTCCTCACCGAGCTCGTGCCCCGCATCGCCGCAGGTCTGGGCAGCAACTTTACGGACCGTGCGGAGCGCGCCTTGCGCGAGGCCGCCCCGGCCGTGCTGGGGAGGCTCTTGGCTCAAGGTGATGCGCTGGCCGGACACGTCGCAGACGACCGCCCTCTCGTCGAGCGGCTCGGCCAAATCCTCCCTGCGCTGGACGACGAGACCCTAGATGCCGTCGGTCCGAGCCTTCTCCCGCGGTTGATCGATGATTGGCATCTTCCGGCTGCCGAACCATTGATCCGACGCCTCGATGTTTCTCGGCTCGCCTCAGAGTTGCGCCACCTCGGACAA
The DNA here is from genome assembly GCF_009806555.1 of Methylobacterium sp. 2A. Lineage (GTDB taxonomy): Bacteria > Pseudomonadota > Alphaproteobacteria > Rhizobiales > Beijerinckiaceae > Methylobacterium. The sequence goes on from NZ_VUOK01000045.1 coordinate 57,084, forward strand.
GCGAACGACTTCGCGGGGGCGCAACTTTCCGGCCTCGTCCTGGACAGGGCGCTGTCCGCAGGCACCAAAGAGGATGTTCAATCGACGCTGGTGACGCTGCCACAGACGCCACGGCGCGACGAGATGATCGCCCGGACGCTTGTTCCCGGCGCTGAGGACGCACGCTGGCTTTACGAGCTCGACGCCAAGCTTCTGGATCGGGAATCGGCGACGGCGATGCTGCTCGACCTCCTTGGTCGCGCGGACGACTGGCAGTTCGCCGCCATGCTTCGAGACAAGCGCGTCGGCGCGCATGCCCTCAGCGTCATGGAGAGCAAGGCACCGAAGCTACTGCTTCGCGCCATGTCCGGCGACGCGCTGACGGTGAAGACGTTCGCCAGGGTCCTGCCGCGCGTGCTGAAGGACCTTCGGGGCGAGGCCAGGCTCAAGCTAGCGGGGCATGCCCTGCATCGTTTCCTAAGGGATCGCTTCGACGGCGACGAGATCGATCTCATCGCGTCGTTGCTCAGCGCCGTGGGAGACGGCCTGGACGGCGCATGGTTCGCGCGAATGGGCCTGGGCAGGGACCTGGACGGCGTGACCGCGAGCCGCAACATGGTCGCCCTGGGGAGAGCGACGCAGCCGGCCCGCCTCCGGGCGGCCTGGGCCATGGAAGACATCGCCCGGACGCTGGTCCAACGCCCGAGCCTCGACCTTGACGCTGCCGCGGTGGAAGCCTGTGCCGCACTCATGCTCGACGCAGAAAAGGTCGCGCCCAGGGCGCTCCTTTCGGCCTCGGGACATCTCTTGCCGGTCCTGCTCAGGTCCCGTGATCGACCGATCTCCCCGATGATCGTCGCGGCATTTCCATCGGTCCACCGCGAGCTCGCGAGGTACGACGACGTCCCTGACCTCTTCAAGTTTATCCCGTTCTTCGATTGGGACCGATGCAAGGCGGCCCGTCACGAACTGGTGGACGCATTCATGTCGTCCTCCTGGCCCCCCTCTGACCTTGCATTAACTGCGTGTCGCACGGGAGAGGTATCAAAAATCCTACGGCGGATCGGCCAACAGAAAAACGGGAAGAAATATCTCAAACGACTCACGCATGAAACCGCAAAACTTACTGATGACTGCAAATTTATGATCAGTAGTGAACTAGCAGAAATTGATTATCATGTTAAATCTGAAAGCGAATAGAATATTATCTGGAAGCCGCTACGCTTAGTTAATCACAGATAATTTTACTTTTGTTTATTATTGCAAGTATAGATCGGTCTAAACCGTTATTTTTAAGGCGAAGTGCCAGGAATTGCACATGCCGTGATTCAGATTAGATTAGAGTCGCAGCTTCGCTATCCGATCAATTTGCCCGCCGCACAGCAGCGCTCCGACGTCGGGACGTTGTGTCACGTCGTCTGGGTCATCTGTAAACCAACACGCCTAACAGCGGACCCTGCCAACGACCGCTAAGGGTCAACTGCGGTGATGGACCGTCGCCCGGAAGCGGCCGTTCTGCAATGCGCCCGTTGCTGCCGTGCGCAGCTGGCTCTTCCCATCTGCAAAGCGGACATGACCTCGCTGACTTCGCGCCGACGGGCACCTCAGAGATACAGGCCGTCCGTCGCGCCTTACAGCCCAGTCGAGAGCGCGTGAGAGCGGTGGCCAAGCGCTACGGCGTCAACCCGGATGGCGATCACCCACGAGCTACGGAATGGGCGGTGCTTCATGCCGGATTGGTCGAGAGTAAGGTCAGGATCTCGGCACGCCCGTCATCGAGGGGCGGCGGTGGTCTGCGAACGGGCAAACGGGCGCCGTCAAAGCGGTAGGGCGGGGCGAAGACGTGGGCGCGGCCGCCAGCCTGCCTCTCGTCGCCCGGGGGGATCATTAGGCCCGCCGTCCTAGCGCGATCCGAGATCAGCGCTTCACGGAGCCCCAGCACCTCGCCGCAGGGAATGCCGACGGCCGAGAGGCGCACGAGCAGTTCGACGCGCGTCCACTTGGCCAGTTCCGCCTGAAGCACCGGGACGAAGTCGGCGCGATTCCGCGAGCGGTCAAGGTTGGTGACAAAGCGGGGATCGGTGGAGAGGTCGGGACGCTCCAACACCTGCTCGCAGAGGCGTCGATACTGACCGTTGTTCCCCACCGTCAGGATGATCGGCCCGTCTCCGGCTTGGAAGACGCCGTAGGGGACGATGGAGGGGTGCGCGTTGCCGTAGCGGACGGGATCGTAGCCCTGCGCCATCGCCTCCAGCCCGTAGTAGGACGTCAGGGCTACGCCGCAATCGAATAGGGCCAACTCGACGAGGCGCCCACGTCCGGTGCGCTCGCGCTGGAAGAGGGCGGCCAGCACGGCCTGCGCCGCGTATTGGCCGGTAAACAGATCGACCGCCGCGAGGCCTAACTTGAGGGGCGGTTGCCCGACCTCGCCGTTCAGAGCCATCAGCCCCGCTTCGCCCTGGATCACGAGGTCGTAGCCCGGCCGCGTCGCCTCGGGCCCGTCCGAGGCGTAACCTGAGACCGAGCAGTAGATCAGGCGCGGGTTCTCGGCGGAGAGCGCCGCGTAGCCGAGGCCGAGCCGGTCGGCGCCCCCGGTCTTGAAGTTCTGCACCACCACGTCGCTCTGGCGAGCGAGTTCCCGGACCCGCGCCAACCCTTCCGGATCAGTGAGGTCGATCCCGATGGACCGCTTGTTGCGGTTCACGCTGTCGAAATACGAGGTGTTGCTCGGCCCCGTCCGCAGCCCCCAATCGCGGGTGTCGTCGCCGCGCTCGGGATGCTCGACCTTGATCACGTCGGCGCCGAGATCGCCCAGCACCTGGGCGCACCAGGGGCCTGCGAGCACGCGCGAAAGGTCCAGCACGCGGATGCCGGCGAGCGGCAGGTCGTCGGGATCGAACAGCATCGGGATCCTCGTTGTCTCAGGTGCCCATCACGCCCTCGAGACCGCGCACGGCCTCGATGAGCTTGGGCCGGGCCACCTCCATCAGGAAGCGGCCGTCGGTGATGACGGTGGGGGCGCCGCAATTAATCGACATCGGCGGAAGCCCACCGCCCGGATGGAAGCCGACCGCGATGGCCGATACGGTGGTCTGCCACTCGCCGAAGGAGGTGCAGCAGCCGATCTCCCGGTGCTCCTCCACCGCCCGGTCCAGCCCGGTGCGCAGGGCAGGCCACGCGAGCGGATCGTAGGCCTTCAGTTCCTCGTAGAGCGCGGCGCGCTCCCGGTCCGAGCAGACGGCGATATAGGCCCGGCCCATGGCGGAGCGGGCCAGCGAAATGCGCGAGCCGATATCGAGGTTGAGCGAAATCGCGGCCGGGCCGCGCTGGCAATCGACGTAGCGCATGCTCAGCCGGTCGCGCACGCCGAGGCCGACCGAGGCGTTCGCGGCCTGGGCCACGGCTCGTAGCGCCGGCCGCGCGATGTGGCGGACATCGAGCCCGCCGAGCGCCATGGAGCCCAGCGCGATGGTCTGGGCGCCCAGCGCGTATTTCCCGGATTCCTCGACGAATTGCAGGTAGCCGAGCTTGGTCAGCGTATAGGTCAGCCGCGACACGGTGGAGCGCGGCAGACCGCAGGCTTCGGCGATGTCGTGGTTGGCGAGCATCCGCCGTCCGCGGCCGAAACAGGCGAGCACGGCCAAACCCCGGGCGAGCGCCGTGACGAAGTGCCGGTCCTCCTTCGGACCGCCCTCCTCGGGCTCGGCCTCGGTCGTCAGCTCGGCCATGTCGCTCATCGTCCCGCATTCCGTGCGAAGAAGGCCGCGAAGGCGGCCTGGGCCGCGGGGCCGCGGCGGAGCGCGTGGAAGGTCTCGGCCTCGCTCGCGAGCGTCCGCGCGACGATCTCCGCATGGCCCGCCCGCAACGCCCGCTTGGTGGCGGCGATCGAGACCGGAGGCAGCGCCGCCAGCGCCGTGGCCCGCGCCAGGGCCGTGTCGAGGGCTTGGCCCGTCGCCACCACCGCGTTGACGAGGCCCGCCTCCGCCGCGATCCCGGGTCCGAACACCTCGCCCAGCATCAGGAGTTCGGCGGCGCGCTTCGTGCCCGCGACCAGGGGCAGGAGATAGCTCGAGGCTCCCTCGGGGCTGAGCCCGAGATTGACGAAGGGCAGGCGGAAGCGTGCGCCCTCCCCGGCATAGGCGAGGTCGCAATGCAGGAGCAGCGTCGTGCCGATGCCGACCGCGTGCCCCTCCACCGCCGCCACCAGCGGCTTCGGGCAGGCGGCGAGCACCTTCAGGAGAGCGAGGCCGGGGCTGTCCTGCCCGGTCTCGTCGGTCTCGCGGAAATCCGCGAGGTCGTTGCCGGCGGTGAAGCAACCGCCAGCGCCCGTGAGGACGATGGCGCGCACGGTCCCCTCGTCCCCGGCCCGGAGGATCGCCTCCCGCAAGACTCCGTAGGTCGCCCGGTCGAGGGCGTTGCGGCGCGTCGGCCGGTCGATGGTGAGGAGACGGACGCCCTCGGCGGGGTCGGAGATCCGCAGGGTCCCGGTCATGCGCTCTGCGCCTCCCGCGCGAAGTAGAGATCGTGCAGGCGGTCGAGATCGACCTCGCCCGCAGGGGCGCTGAGGCGCACCTGCCCGCCGCGCAGGAGATGCACATCGTCGGCCACGGAGAGGGCGACGCGGGTGTTCTGCTCGACCAGCAGGATCGTCGTCCCGGCTTCCTTCAGGCGGGCGATGATGTCGAACACCTCGTTGACGATGACCGGGGCGAGGCCGAGGCTCGGCTCGTCAATCAGCAGGATCTTGGGCTGAGACATCAGCCCCCGACCCATTGCGACCATCTGCGCCTCGCCGCCCGAGAGCGAGCCCGCCGCCTGGTTGCGCCGCTCGCGCAAACGGGGAAACAGCGCGTAGACCCGGTCGAGCCCGGCGGACAGGTTGCCCCGGCACCGCTTCGGGTAGGCCCCGAGGCAGAGGTTCTCCTCCACGCTCATGTCGCGGAAGACGAGGCGCCCTTCCGGCACCATCACGAGGCCCTGGGACGCGAGATCCCAGGTCTTGCCCGCGAGCCGCTCGCCGCCGAGCCGGATTTCGCCCTCGTAGGGGATCAGCCCGGTCAGGGCACGCAGCAGCGTGGTCTTACCTGCCCCGTTCGGGCCGACGATGGCGGTGAGCGCCCCTTCCCGGAAGGTCAGGGAGAGGTCCCACAGGACGGTGATATGGCCATAGCCGGCCTTGAGGTTCCGGGTCTCAAGCATGGGCGGTCCCCGTGTAGCTCTCGACGACGCGGGGATCGCGGAACACCTGCGCCGGAGTGCCGTCGGCGATGATCTCACCAAAGTTCAGCACCACCGCCCGCGAGCAGAGGCCCGAGATCGTCTCGATGTCGTGCTCGACGATGACGATGGTCAGCCCGAAGCGCTGATGCAGTTCCTTCAGCTTGGCGGCGAACTGGCGCTTGGCCTGGCTCTCCAGCCCCGCCAGGACCTCATCGAGCAGGAGGAGGCGCGGCTCGGTGGCGAGCGCCTTGGCAATCTCCAGGCGCTTCAGTTCCTGCAGGGCCAGTGCGCTCTCGGCCGGGCGGTCGCCCTGCGCTTGCAACTCCATGACGGAGAGGATCTCCTCGATCCGCTCTGGATTGTGTTTGCCCGCGCCGAAGACCTGCGCGACGGCGAGGTTCTCCCGCACGGTGAGGTGCTGCATCGGCTGCGGGATCTGGAAGGTACGGCCGATCCCGAGCCGGGCCCGGCGGTAAAGCGGCAGCTTCGTGACGTCGCGGCCTTCGAAGCGGATGCGCCCGCGCACCCGGGTCAGCCCGGAGATGCCGTTGAACAGGGTGGTCTTGCCCGCCCCGTTGGGGCCGACCAGCCCCAGGATCTCCCCCGGCTTCACCGAGAAGGTGACGTCGCGGAGCGCCACCAGCCCGCCGAAGCGGACGGTGACGGCGTCGAGCTCAAGCATGGCGGGCCCTCTTCCTGACAAGACCGAGCAGCCCGTTCGGCGCGGCCAGCACCATGCCGACGAGGACGAAGCCGAGGATGATCTGGTGGCCGACCGCGATCAGCCCCTTCGCGACGATCTGGTCGAACAGGTAGATGATCACCGCGCCGCCGATCGGCCCGGCGATGGTGCGGTAGCCGCCGAAGATCGCAGCGATGATCGGCATCAGGCTCCAGATGCCGGAGAAGGCGTAATCCGGCTCGAGGAAGCCGATGATGTGGGCGTTCAGCGCGCCGAACACGCCGGTGATGAAGGCCGAGAGCATCAGCATCAGGCACTTCAGGAAGGTGCTGTTGACGCCTACCACCCGCGTCGCGTCCTCGCTGTCGGCGATGGCGCGGAGCGCCAGCCCGACATGGCTGCGCCGCACCGCGTGGTAGGCCAGCGCGCAGAGCGCCACGCAGGCCACGAGCAGAAGGTAGCTGCCGGTGCGGCTCGCGAGATCGAACCCGAATACGGTGGGCAGGCCGGGATAACGCTGGTAGCCCGCGCCGCCGCCGGTCAGCCAGGACGCTTCCGTCGCGAGGATGCGGAAGATCTGCGCGTAGGCGAGGATGGCAAGCGCGAAATAGGCGCCCGACAGGCGCAACGCCGGCAGCATGGCGAGCGAGGACACGACGGCCACGACCCCGCCGAGGGGCACGGTGAGCAGCACCGGCAGGCCGAGCTTGCCCGCGAGCAGGGCCGAGGCGTACGCGCCGACCCCGAAGAAGGCGGCGTGGCCGAAGGAGACCATGCCGCCGAGATTGCCGAGCAGCGCCCAGGCGAGGGCGACGCCCGACAGGATCAGCGCCGAGATCAGCAGGCCGAGCATGTAGTTGCTGGCGCCGAGCAGCACCGGCAAAGCCGCCAGGACGAGGAGTCCGAGGCCGATCAGGGCGCCGACGGGCACGCGTGCTTTCGCGGGAGCCGCCTTCAACGGTACGGCGGGGGCGGAATCGAGGGAGGCCATGGGGTTCTCCTCAGCCGCGCCGGGCGCGTGCGCCGAACAGCCCGTTCGGCAGCAGGAAGAGGACGAGGAGGAACAGCACCATCCCGGCGAGCTCCTGAAGCGCGGAGCTCGCCAGCGTGACGGTGAGTGCCTCGGTGACGCCGAGGAGGATCGCGGCCAGGAACACGCCGGGGATCGAGCCGACGCCCGCGAGCACCGTGACGATGAACGCCTTCACGGTCAGCGCATGGCCAACCGCCGGTTGCACCACGCTCATCGTGTAGAGCGCCACGCCCGCGAAGCTCGCGAGCGCGCCCGCGACGAGGAACGAGACCAGCTCGGTCCGCACCGGGCTGATGCCCATGAGCTTGGCCGCCGCCCGGTTCGACGAGACGGCGCGCACGGCCCGCCCGTACCAGCTCTTCTTGAGCCACCACCACAGGGCGACCATCAGCGCGAGGCTGACGCCGAAGGCGACGATCTCACCGTTCATGGCATAGACCGGTCCGACCGAGGTCGCGTCCTGCAACACCGGCGAGGAGGTGGTGCGCACGTCGCTGGCGAAGGCCAGGAGGATCGCGTTCGTCAGGATGATGCCGATCCCGAAGGTCAGGATCAGCGAGTTCAGCTCCCGGTGCTCGCGGATGCGGTCGATCATCAGGAACAGAACGGCGCAGACCGCCGTGACCACGAGGAGCGCCAGGGGAATGGCGTAGTAGGGATCGAGCCCCGCACGGGCCTCGACCACGTAGGCGCAATAGGCGGCGAGCAGGACGAGCTCGCCATGGGCGAGGTTGATGATCCGCATCGCCCCGAAGGAGAGGGCGAGGCCGAGCGCCACGAGGGCGTAGACGCTGCCGACGAGGAGCCCGGAGAACAGGGCCTGGAGGATGAGATCGGTCATTCCCGCCTCACCAGGGCAGGCCGGGGAAGACGATCTCGCCCGTCGCGGCGGCCGCCGGGGAGACCAGCACGACCTTGCCCGCACGGTGCTGGCCCATCGCCACGGAGAAGCGCGGGTTGTCGCCGGTAGCGTCGAACTGGACGGGGCCGAGCAACGTCTCGCGGTCGGTCTTGCGCATGGCATCGGGCAGGCCGCCGGACTTCAGTGTGCCGGCATCGGCCGCGCGGGCAATGGCTTCCGCGAGGATCGTGGTCTCCACGAAGCTCAGGGTCGAGAGGTACTCGATCTCCTTGTTGTAGGTCTTCTTGTAGACCTCCGCGAAGCGCTTGCCCTCTTCGTCCTTCATCTCGACCGGGAAGGGCAGGAAGGACGTGCCGACCACGTTGTTCATCAGGTCGGGAAACTCGGCATACATCTTCGGGGTAGCGAGCGACCACGCGCCGACGACCAGCTTGACCGGCGGCTTCAGCACCTTGGCGGCGCGGATGATGCCGACATAGTCGTTTTCGTAGGCCGACATCATCAGGATGTCCGAGCGGTCCTGCAGCTTCACCTTGTTGATGATCGGCTTGAAGTCGGTGATCGCCGGGTCGAACTCGTGGACCGTGACCTTCACGCCCTTGGCGGTCAGGTCCTTCTGCAAGCCCTTGGCGAGCAGCGCCGGGGCCTCCTTGGTCGAGGCCAGGATCGACACGGAGGTCGGCTTCAGGGTCTCGAGCAGGGTGCCGATGCCCCGCTGGTAGCCCGCGTTGTTGTTGATGCGGAAGAAGGTCTTCAGGCCCCGCGCCGTCAGCTCGTCGCTGACCGCGCCCGCCGTGATGTAGGTGGTGTTGAGCCGGTTCGAGGCGTCCGAGGCCGGGCCGATGATGTTCGAGCCGTAGCCGCCGACCAGGGCCACCGCGCCGTCCGAGACGAGCTTCTCGACCGCCGACACCGCCTTGGCAGGCGTGCTCTCGTCATCGATCACCTGGAGGCGGATCTTGTGCTTCTCGGAGCGGGCGTTGAACATCTGGATCGCCACCCGCATGCCTTCGTCGAAGGCCTGACCCGAGCGGGCCAGCGAGCCGGTCAGCGGCATGTGAGCCCCGACGAGGATCTCGTCGGCACGGGCCCCCGCCCCCAACATGGTGGCGATGGCGATCGACGCGGCCGCGGCGGCTCTGCGAAGCATGCGGGTTCCTCCCTGGGCGCGGCCCGTCATGACGGTAGCGCGCGTGTTTCATCCCGTGCGTGGGTTCTGACGACCCTCGTCCACAGCGAGACCGCATGGCGGCCTCGGCGGATGCGCCTTCGCACGCCCGCTCCGAATTTGTCAATCGAAAGCGGTTCAATGTTCTGCATGACGGAACAAGTCTGTTTCAAACGCCACGATTTTCGCCGCCAGACTTGACAAACGTCGCGCCCCGACCCGACATGCGGCCACAAATGCAAACCGATATTCTGCAATGCAGAACGATGGGAGGGACCGTGGTTCGTCAGGAGACCCTGGGCGGCGTCGCCGTGCTCACGCTGTCGAACCCGCCAGTGAACGCGCTGGGCCATGGCCTGCGCGCGGCCATCGATAGCGCGCTGGAGGCGGCGCTGGCGAATGCCTCAGTGCGCGCCGTGGTGCTGGCGGCGGAGGGCAAGGTGTTCGTCGGTGGAGCCGACATCTCCGAATTCGGCACGCCCCCACGCGCGCCGCTGCTGCCGGACGTGCTCGACCGCCTCGACGGTGCGGGCAAGCCGGTCGTCGCCGCAATCCATGGGGCGGCCCTCGGCGGCGGCCTCGAACTCGCCCTCGCCTGTCACGCGCGGGTGGTCGGACCAAAGGCCAAGCTCGGCCTGCCGGAAGTGAAGCTCGGGCTGATCCCCGGCGCGGGTGGCACGCAGCGCCTGCCGCGCCTCGTCGGCCCCGAGTCCGCTTTCGCCATGATGCTGAGCGGTGAGCCTGTCGATGCCAAGAAGGCCGTCGCGATGGGCCTCGCGGATGCCCTCGAGACAGGCGACCTCGTGGAGGCGGCGCGCACGCATGCGCTCAAGCTTGCCGAAGGCGGCGCGCCGGTGCGGGTCCGCGACCGAGGCGAGCGGCTGGACCCGGCGACACGCGCAGGCTTCGAGACCAAGGCCAATGAAGCAGTGAAGAAAGCGCCCGGCCAGCCGAACGTGGCGGCGCTGGCCGACGTGGTCCGGGCCGGATTCGACCTGCCTTTCGAGGAGGCCGTGAAGACGGAGCGCACCCGCTTCCTCGCGCTCGTGGACGATCCGCGCTCGAAGGCCCTGCGCTACGCCTTCTTCGCGGAGCGCGAGACCGCGCGGGTGCCGGGCCTGTCCAAGGAGACCCCACGGCGGGAGATCGCGTCGGCGGCCGTGATCGGCGCGGGCACGATGGGCGGCGGCATCGCCCTCTGCTTCGCCAATGCGGGCATTCCCGTCATCGTGATCGAGACCGAACAGGAGGCCCTGGACCGCGGCTTGGCGCGGATGCGCGCCACCTACGCCTCGTCCGTCAAGCGCGGCTCGCTCAGCGAGGCGGCGATGGAAGAGCGGCTGAGCCGTATCACGGGCGCGGTCGGCCTGGACAACGCGGCACAGGCCGACATCGTGGTCGAGGCGGCCTTCGAGGAGATGGGCATCAAGGAGACGATCTTCTCCGCCCTGTCGCGGATCGCCAAGCCCGGCGCGATTCTCGCCACCAACACGTCCTATCTCGACATCGACCGGATCGCCGACGCCACGGACCGGCCGGGCGACGTGCTCGGCCTGCATTTCTTCAGCCCGGCCAACGTCATGCGCCTCGTGGAGGTGGTGCGGGCGGCGCGCACGGCGCCGGATGCCCTGGCCACGGGCAACGACCTCGCCCGGCGGCTCGGCAAGCTGCCGGTGACGGTCGGCGTCTGCTTCGGCTTCGTCGGCAACCGCATGCTGGCCCGGCGCAGCGCGGCGGGCGAGCGCCTGCTGCTCGCGGGCGCCCTGCCACACGAGGTCGATGCGGCGGTGACGGAGTTCGGCTTCCGCATGGGGCCTTTCGCCATGAGCGACCTCGCCGGGCTGGATATCGGCTGGCGCACCCGGAAGGCCACCGGCGGCAAGGCCCCGGTCGCCGATGCGCTCTGCGAGGCGGGTCGCCTCGGCCAGAAGACGGGTAAGGGCTTCTACCTCTACCCCGAGGGTGCCCGGACGGGCTCGCGCGACCCCGAGGTCGAGGCGCTGATCGAGCGAACCTCTGCCGAGCACGGCACCACTCGCCGCAGCTTCTCGCCGGATGAGATCGTCGCCCGGCTGATGCTGCCGATGGCCAACGAGGGCGCGCGCATCCTCGAGGAGGGCATCGCGGCCCGCCCCGGCGACATCGATACGATCTGGCTCAACGGCTACAACTGGCCCGCGTGGCGCGGTGGGCCGATGCATTGGGCCGACAGCCTCGGCCTCGCTGCGGTGGCGGCCGATCTCGACCGCTTCGCTGAAGAGAGCGGCGACGAGACCTTGCGCCCCGCGCCGCTGCTCGCCCGGCTTGCCCAGGAGGGCAAGCGCTTTTCCGATTGGGGTGGCCGGTGAATCCCGCTTCCGCCCGCACCGCAACTTCGCTCACGAGATCCCGATGACTGACGCCGTGATCGTCGCCACCGCTCGCACGCCCATCGGCAAGGCGCATCGCGGGGCGCTGAACCTGACCGGTGGGGCCGACCTCGCCGCCCACGCCATCCGCCACGCCCTCGGCAAGGCGGGTGTCGAGCCCGAGGCCGTCGAAGAGGTCGTGATGGGCTGCGGCTACCCGGAAGCGGCGACCGGCGGCAACGTCGCCCGGCATGCGAGCCTCGTCGCGGGCATCCCGGTCCAGTCGGCGGGGGCCACGGTCTCGCGCTTCTGCGCCTCGGGCCTCCAGGCCATCGCGGATGCCGCCAAGCGCATCCGCCTCGATGGCGTGCCGGTGGCGGTGGCGGGCGGCGTCGAATCGATCAGCCTCGTCCAGCCGCAGGTGCGGCGCGAACTCACCCGCAACGCGTGGCTCGAGCGGAACCTGCCCGAGATCTACATGCCGATGATCGAGACCGCCGACATCGTGGCGGAGCGGTACGGCATCTCGCGCGAGGCGCAGGACGAATTCGCCCTGATGAGCCAGCAGCGCACCGCCGCCGCTCAAGCCGCCGGGCTGTTCGATGACGAGATCGTGCCGATCACCGCCACCATGGCCGTGACCGACAAGGCGACCGGCGAGACGAGGCAGGTTGAGACCCGCCTTGCCAAGGACGAGGGCAACCGGCCCGAGACCACCTTGGACGGCCTCGCCAAGCTCAAGCCCGTGCGCGGCGAGGCCGCCTTCGTCACAGCGGGCAATGCCAGCCAGCTCTCCGACGGCGCGTCGGCCTCCGTGCTGATGTCCGCCGAGGAGGCCGCGCGCCGGAACCTCAAGCCGCTGGGGATCGTGCGCGGCTTCGCAGCCGCCGGGTGCGGGCCGGAGGAGATGGGCATCGGCCCGGTCTTCGCGGTGCCGCGTCTCCTCGAGCGCAACGGGCTCTCCGTGGACGATATCGGCCTTTGGGAGTTGAACGAGGCCTTCGCCTCGCAGTCGATCTACTGCCGCGACAAGCTCGGGATCGACCCGGACAAGGTCAACGTCAACGGTGGCGCGATCAGCGTCGGCCATCCGTTCGGCATGTCGGGCGCCCGGCTGGTGGGCCATGCCCTTCTGGAGGGCCGCCGCCGCCGTGTGCGCTACGCGGTCGTCACCATGTGCGTGGCCGGCGGCCAGGGCTGCGCCGGCCTGTTCGAGATCGAGGGGGAGTAAGACCCATGGATCTGCGCTTCACACAGGAAGAGGCTGATTTCCGCCAGGAGGTCCGCACCTTCTTCCGCACCGAGATTCCCGCCGAGATCCGCCGCAAGATCTCCGAGGGGCGCTCCCTCGCGCGGGAGGATTACGTCACCTCGCAGCGGATCCTGAACGCCAAGGGCTGGGCCGTGCCCCATTGGCCGAAGGAGTGGGGCGGGCAGGATTGGGATCCGATCCGCCGCTACATCTTCATGGAGGAACTGATGCAGGCGGCGGTGCCGCTGCCGCTCCAATTCAACTGCTTCATGGTGGGCCCCGTCATCGCCGCCTTCGGCAACGAAGAGCAGAAGAAGCGCTTCCTGCCGCGCATCGCCAACCTCGACGATTGGTGGTGCCAGGGCTTCTCCGAGCCCGGCGCGGGCTCCGACCTCGCCTCGCTCAAGACCAAGGCGGTGCGCGACGGCGACCATTACATCGTCGATGGCCAGAAGACCTGGACCACGCTCGGCCAGTATGCCGACTGGATTTTCTGCCTCGTGCGCACCGATCCGGCGGCGAAGAAGCAGGCCGGTATCTCCTTCCTGCTCATCGACATGAAGACCCCCGGCATCTCCGTGCGCCCGATCATCACGATCGACGGGCGGCACGAGGTCAATGAGGTGTTCTTCGACTCCGTGCGCGTGCCGGTCGAGAACCTCGTCGGCGAGGAGAACAAGGGCTGGGACTACGCCAAGTTCCTGCTCGCCAACGAGCGCACCGGCATCGCCCGCATCGGCCTCACCAAGGAGCGTGTCGCCCGGGTGAAGCGGCTGGCGAAGGAGACGCCCGCCGGCGCCGGGACGATGTGGGACGAGCCCGATTTCCGCAGCCGGGTGGCGAGCCTGGAAGTGGAGTTGAAGGCGCTGGAAATCACCCAGATGCGGGTGGTCTCGGCCCAGGGACGCCGCGACGCCTCGAAGCCCGACCCGGCCTCCTCGATCCTGAAGATCAAGGGCTCGGAACTGCAGCAGATGGCGACCGAGCTGCTGGTCGAACTCGCGGGTCCCTTGAGCTTGCCCGCGCCCGTGGCGAACGACGTCGATGCCCTCGGCTGGGAAGCCTTCGCCGCGCCGACCTACCTCAACACCCGCAAGGTCTCGATCTACGGCGGCTCGAACGAGATCCAGCGCAACGTGATCGCCAAGGCGATCCTGGGGCTCTGAAGGAGTTTTCGCGATGGATTTCGACTTCACCGACGAACAGAGCCTGCTGAAGGACAGCGTGGCCCGCTGGGCCGCGGACCGTTACGGCAGCCTCGAGCAAGTCGAGGCCGCCCGCCGCAAGCCGCTGGGCTTCGATGGGGGTGCGTGGTCGCAACTCGCTGAACTCGGCCTGCTCGGCCTGCCCTTCTCGGAGGAGGATGGCGGCTTCGGCGGCGGGCCGGTCGAGACCATGATCGCCGTCGAGGCACTCGGCCGACACCTCGCCCCCGAGCCCTATCTCGCGAGCGTCGTGCTCGGCGGCGGCGCCCTGCGGCTCGCAGGCACCGCCGCGCAGCGGGAAGCCCTAGTCCCCGGCCTCGTCGAGGGAAGCCATCGCCTCGCCTTCGCCCATGGCGAGCGTCAGGCCCGCTACGACCGCGCGGACGTGGCGACCACGGCCCGCCGGGAGGGCGACGGCTTCCGGCTCGACGGGGCCAAGGCCGTGGTGCTCAATGCCGACGCGGCGCAGACCCTCGTGGTCAGCGCGCGCACGGCGGGCGGCCAGCGGGACGAGGCGGGCATCAGCCTGTTCCTCGTGCCCGCCGACGCCCCTGGCCTCACGATCAAGCCCTACCCGACGCAGGATGGCGGCCGGGCGGCCGATCTCGTGCTGGACGATGTAATCCTTCCCGCCAATGCACTGCTCGGGGAGGCCAATGCGGGGCTCCCCGTGATCGAGCGGGTTCTGGACGAGGGCATCGCGGCCCTGTGCGCTGAGGCGGTCGGCGTGATGGAGGCGCTGCACGCGCTGACCGTCGATTATCTGAAGACCCGCAAGCAATTCGGCACCGCAATCGGTGGCTTCCAGGTGTTGCAGCATCGGGCCGTCGACATGCTGATGTCGCTGGAACAGGCCCGCTCCATGGCCCTCTACGCCACCATGATGGCGGGGTCCGACGACGCGGCCGAGCGCGCGCCTGCGGTCTCGGCCGCGAAGGTGCAGGTCAACCGCGCGGCCCGCTATATCGGACAGGAAGCCGTGCAACTGCACGGGGGCATCGGCATGACGCTCGAGTATCTCGGCGCCCACCTGTTCCGCCGCCTCGCTACGATCGAATACCTGCTCGGCGATACGCCCTATCACCTGCGTCGGGTGAGCGACGCGGGCGGCCTTCTCGGCGCAGCGTGAAACGAACGATCCAGGGAGACTTGCCCATGAACGCCCCGATGCGCCCGCCGGGCTCCGCCGCCCCCGACGCCCCGCCCTCCGCGCGTTTCGTGTGGGACGATCCCTTCCTGCTTGACGATCAGCTGACCGAGGACGAGCGCGCCATCCGCGACGCCGCCCAGGACTTCGCCCGCGAGCGCCTGCTGCCCGGCATCGTCGAGGCCTACGCGACCGAAAAGTCCGACCCCGGCCTGTTCCGCGAGATGGGTGAGCGTGGCCTCCTCGGCGTCACCCTGCCGGAGGAATATGGCTGCGCGGGCGCGTCCTACGTCGCCTACGGGCTGGTGGCGCGGGCGGTGGAGGCGGTCGATTCCGGCTACCGCTCGATGATGAGCGTGCAATCCTCCCTGGTGATGTACCCGATCCATGCTTACGGCTCGGAGGAGCAGCGCCGGAAGTACCTGCCGAAGCTCGCCTCGGGCGAATGGATCGGCTGCTTCGGCCTCACCGAGCCGGATGCGGGTTCGGACCCGGCGGGCATGAAGACCAAGGCGGTCAAGACGGCGGGCGGGTACCGCCTGTCGGGCGCCAAGATGTGGATCTCGAACGCGCCCTTCGCCGACGTGTTCGTCGTCTGGGCAAAGTCGGAGGCGCATGACAATGCGATCCGCGGCTTCGTCCTGGAGCGCAGCATGAAGGGGATCTCGACCCCGACCATCAAGGGCAAGCTGTCCCTGCGCGCCTCCACCACGGGCGAGATCGTGATGGAGGATGTGGAGGTCGGCGAGGACGCGCTGCTCCCGAACGTCTCGGGCCTTAAGGGCCCGTTCGGCTGTCTGAACCGGGCGCGCTACGGCATCTCCTGGGGCGCCATGGGCGCGGCGGAGGATTGCTGGCGCCGGGCGCGGGACTACACGCTGGAGCGCAAGCAGTTCGGCCGACCGCTGGCGCAGACGCAGCTCGTCCAGAAGAAGCTCGCGGACATGCAGACCGAGATCACGCTGGGCCTCCAGGCCTCGCTGCGGGTCGGGCGGCTGATGGACGAGGGCAAGATGGCGCCGGAGATGATCAGTCTGATCAAGCGCAACAATTGCGGCAAGGCGCTGGACATCGCCCGGGTCGCCCGGGACATGCACGGCGGCAATGGCATCATGGGCGAGTACCACGTGATGCGGCACGCCCAGAACCTCGAGACGGTGAACACCTACGAGGGCACCCACGACGTCCACGCCCTGATCCTGGGACGGGCGCAGACGGGTCTACAGGCGTTCTTCTGAGAAGCAATCGCCCACGCCCGGAGAAGAATTCGGAAGGATCGCGTTCGCCATGAAGATTCTGGTGCCCGTCAAGCGGGTGGTCGACTACAACGTGAAGATCCGGGTGAAGCCGGATGGATCCGGCGTCGAACTCGCCAATGTCAAGATGGCGATGAACCCCTTCGATGAGATCGCCGTCGAGGAGGCGATCCGGATGAAGGAGAAGGGCAAGGCCAGCGAGATCGTCGCGGTGTCGATCGGCCCGCAGCAGGCGCAGGAGACGCTGCGCACGGCGCTCGCGATGGGCGCCGACCGGGCGATCCTCATCAAGACCGACGTCGCCTGCGAGCCCCTGGTCGTCGCCAAGCTTCTGAAGGCCGTCGTCGAGAAGGAGAGCCCGCAGCTCGTCATCCTCGGCAAGCAGGCGATCGACGACGATTCGAACCAGACCGGGCAGATGCTCGGGGCGCTACTGGGCTGGCCGCAGGGCACCTTCGCCTACAGGATCGAGCCCCACGAGGGCAGCCTCGACGTGACCCGAGAGGTGGACGGCGGCCTTCAGACCCTCAGCCTGACGCTGCCGGCGATCGTGACGACGGACTTGCGCCTCAACGAGCCGCGCTACGCTTCGCTGCCCAACATCATGAAGGCCAAGAAGAAGCCCCTGGAGGAACTGGCGCCCGACACCCTCGGCGTCGACGTGACCCCGAAGCTGACCGTGTTGAAGACCGCCGAGCCGCCGGGCCGCTCCGCCGGCGTCAAGGTCGCGTCGGTGGCCGAGCTCGTCCAGAAGCTCAAGGTCGAAGCCGGCGTCATCTGATCCGCAGGCGAGGCTCGCCTCCCAGATCGAGCCTTGCGCCACCACCCTAAAGAGCGCAGACAACCATGACGACACTCCTCTTCGTTGAGCACGGCAACGGCCAGATCAAGGATGGGACGCTGAAGGCGCTCACCGCCGCCAGGACGATCGGCGCCTCGATCCATGCTCTGGTCCTGGGCGCCGGCTCCAGGCCCGTCGCGGAGGCAGCGGCCAGGCTCGACGGCATCGAAAAGGTCCTGAACGCCGAGGACGGCACCTACGATTACGACCTCGCCGAGCCGGTGGGCGCGCTGATCGCGTCGCTCGCCGAGCCGTACACGACGATCATCGCCTCCGCCTCGACCACCGGTAAAAACGTCCTGCCACGGGTGGCCGCGCTGCTGGATGTCCCGCAGGTCTCTGATATCATTAAGGTGGTCTCGTCTGACACGTTCGAGCGGCCGATCTACGCCGGGAACGCGATCCAGACCGTGCAGGCTCCCAATGGAAAGCGGGTGATCACCGTGCGCACGGCGGCCTTCGCGGCGGCGGCCGAGGGCGGCGGCGTCGCCCCGATTGAGCTCGTATCCGCCGCAACCCCGGAGGCCGGCGGCTCGACATTCAAGGGCGAGGAGATTGCCAAGTCCGACCGGCCGGAGCTGGCCTCGGCGCGGATCATCGTCTCCGGTGGCCGCTCCCTCGGCTCGTCGGACAAGTTTCACGAACTGATCGAGCCGCTGGCCGACACGCTCGGTGCCGCCGTGGGCGCCTCGCGGGCGGCGGTGGATGCGGGCTACGCCCCCAACGACTGGCAAGTAGGCCAGACGGGCAAGGTGGTCGCGCCGGATCTCTACGTGGCGGTCGGGATCTCCGGGGCCATCCAGCACCTCGCCGGCATGAAGGACTCGAAGGTCATCGTCGCAATCAACAAGGACGAGGACGCCCCCATCTTCCAGATCGCCGATTACGGCTTGGTCGGTGACCTGTTCCAGGTCGTGCCGGAGCTTCAGTCCGAGATTGCCAGGGCTAAAGAATGAGATCGGCCGGAGAATGAGGCTCACCAGCCTCCTTACTGCAACCACACCGCAGCTGTCCCTGCGAATGATAACTCTGGAGAAGCGCTAGCGTCTCGTTGGATGGCCGGGACGGATCGGCAGAAGGCTGTCCGCTTTTGCGGTGGCCCTGCTCCGAAGCGGCCTTTCGGCTTACGGCCAGCATCTGCCGCCGCCCAGTGCCCGGACGAACGTCTCAGATGGGTGGATTTCTGCCGGTCCCCTTCCGGACGACAAGGTCGGGAAGCGGACATCGTCGCCATGCCCGCTCTCGACCCCTTGCGGGCTCTCGGTGTCGATGGCCGAATGAGCCGCATGGCAAATGAACAGGATGCCGAGAGGGTGCGATGCCTGATGAAGGCGACAACGGGGAACTGGCGTCGCACGTTGCCGAGGTGCTGCGCTGGGTTTGGGATCCAATCGGCCTCGGGACGGCCGGACCAGCGGACGAGTACGATGCCTACGTTCCCGACTTCGTCATCCTGGTGCGAGACACAGCAGTGTTCGAGGACGTGCTCATCGCACACCTCGTGCGGATCGAAATCGAGGCAATGCATCTGTCGCTGCCGCCTGCCAACCGAACGCGAGCGGCCCGCGCGCTCCTCGGCCTGCGCGATGCGCACCTGCATGGGGCGGGCAATCTCGTTGGGCAGTGGTCGAGCCCGGACGGCCTGCGTTGCGTCTGGGTCTTCAAGACCCCCGGCAGCCAATACGCCTATGGGGAGGGCATCCTCCGCCACGAGGACGATGAGAATGGCTCGTGGTCGCGGTGGGATGGCGCTGGTTTTGGCTGGTCCGGTCTGTTCGACTCGGCCGCAGCCGCCGAGCGAGAGGCGCATGCCGTGATCGCGTGGCTGCGCGAGAGCGATCTCGCGGCCGCGGCGTCGCTGGCCGTACCTTGGAGTGCAGTCGTTGATTGGCGTGTACCGGCGCCGCGCGAGCGGGCCGTGCTCGACCGCCTTTTTGCCGCCGACTTCCCCGGCAGGGACGGGCTCGCCGAACAAGCTCGGACCGCCCTAGTGCGTCGGATTGACGACGAGGGCAGCCTGAGGTTCCGGGTTGAGGGCGAGCCCGTCGCGGTCGCCCGGCGGGTCCCGGTAGAAGGCCGTTACCGGGATGGCGATGAGCTGTCTGGCCCGGCGGTCAACCTCCTGCTTCACGTCGTTGGCGGGCGGCTGCACGAGCTGGCGGTCTTCAAGGACGACGGCGCGCACATCCGCGTCAGCCCATTTGAGGTATCGCCCTATCGGATCGCGGTGTCTGCAAACTGAGGTCCGGTTTCCTTCCCGAGCCGAGTTGCGGGACTACCGACAGATGGCTGCTTACGGGAGACGCAGGCGGCCGTCCGCGCGGCCGGGTCGGGTCGATAGGAGGCTGTCGAATTTTCAAGCGGACCTGCTCCGAAGCAGATGGGGTGGATGGCTCCCGCTCCGACTGACGGCGTCTCGATGCCAAGATGTGGTTGCTGTCAAAGCAGCAGCCACGCTCATGCAGGAGCCATCCCCATGGAGATCACCACCGTCGGCATCGATCTGGCCAAGAGCATCTTTCAGGTTCACGCCGTCGATGCAGTTGGGCACGTCGTCGTGCGCAAGGCCTTGAGGCGGGCGCAGGTCGTGCCGTTCTTCGCCAAGCTGCCGCGATGCCTGGTCGGCATGGAGGCGTGCGGCACAGCGCACCACTGGGCCCGGGAGCTCATGAGCCTCGGCCACGACGTGCGGCTGATGCCGCCGGCTTACGTGAAGCCGTACGTCAAGCGCGGCAAAACCGATGCGAACGATGCCGCAGCCATCTGTGAGGCGGTGACGCGCCCGAGCATGCGCTTCGTGCCCGTGAAGTCGACCGAGCAGCAGGCGGCGCTGGCGCTGCACCGGACGCGCGACCTGCTGGTCAAGCAACGCACGCAGCTGGTGAACATGATCCGCGGCCTGCTCGCTGAGTTTGGGATCGAGATGGCGCGGGGCCTGCGGCACGCGCTCGAACTGGCGGCCCGACTCTCGGCCGGCGACGCGGCCGAGGTGCCGCCGTTAGCCCAGCGCGTGGTGACCGGGTTGGCCGATCAGATCGGTGCCTTGCAGATCCAACTCACCCGACTGGAGAAGGAGTTGCTCGCCTGGCATCGGGACAGCGACCTGTCGCAGCGCCTGGCGACGATCCCGGGTGTCGGCATCGTGTCGGCAACCGCGTTGGCCGCCTCGGTGAGCGAGCCCGAACGCTTCCGCTCCGGTCGGCAGTTCGCGGCCTCGTTGGGCCTGACACCGCTGCAGAACTGCAGTGGCGGCAAAGAGCGCCTGGGCCGGATCTCGCGCATGGGCGACCGCTACCTGCGCCGGCTGCTCGTGGTCGGCATGACCTCTCTGATCCGGCGTGCGAAGACGACACCGACCTCGGTCGACCCGCGGCTGCCGGCGCTGCTGCAGCGTAAGCCGGTGCGCGTGGTGACCGTGGCGGCGGCCAATCGCACGGCGCGGGTCGCCTGGGCGATCATGACCCGCGGCGGCACCTACCGCGCACCGGCGGCCACGGCCGCCTGACAGCACGCGAAGGAGACGTTTCCAGGTTGCGAGGACGATGAGAGTTGATGGCGAACCGGTCAGACCGGGAGCCGGGACACCCCGCCGCCTGTCCAGGGCGTCATAGCCCGCGAAGCAGAGTGGGACCCAGCTCGCGGATACCATCAGGGCCAGCGGTCAACATGAACGACTGCATCGACAGGCCGGACACAAGACTGCACCCGACCAACGCGTCAGAAGCTCAATTCGCCACTTGCAATGCGGGAGCCATCCACACAGGACAGGCCGCTTGTGGCCATACTTCGTCACGCCGAATTGCCGGCGCGCGCAGGACCTGACATTCGGCTGCGCGCCCGTCCCGGTCATTCAGAAGGTCCTGCCGACGTCCCGTAAGCGGACGCTACCGGCTCGATAGGCCATTCGCGTAAGGGCAGCTTACGAAATAGCAGTACGACGAGCACCGCTCGCGAGACAGTCGGTATTCTTCCCTGCGATCGGCTGATCATCGCAACAGGTTTGTGTTCGCGCGGCTCGCTGCAACAGATGAGACTCGGGGATTTCGATTCAAATTGAATGATTCTTCTCGGCCCATTATCTGACCGATTTAGTTTCGACATACCGCACTGGGACCAATTATGTCAGTCGTGTTTGGAAGCATTGCGCCATCCGGCTTTGGCTAGCCAGTTCAGCGCCGAGAGGCTCGGCATGAATAGGTACTCGCCACCTTTCATGACGTTGAAGGTTTGCACGCCGTCGATGCGCTTGCGTGCCGGAGCCTGCGGGATCGTGAAGCGTTGCTCACCCTCGTGCAACCCCACGACCGGATCTCGCTCCTCCCCGAGGTCGATGAAGTTGCCGCGGTTGATCCACTCCTGCTGCATGAACTCGATCGTATCGTAAGCGCGCGCGCTGACGAAGATGAAGAAGATGCCCCGCTCGCCCTTGGCATCGTCCGCCGGTACCACGTCCTCGGAGTAGACAGGCCCGAAGGTGCTGGAGCGGCGGATGATGCGGTGGATATTGACGTCGGTGAGCAGTGTCAGCTCGGCGTCGCGTGGGTTGAGCCGGCGCATATGGCAGCCGAGCGGGACGAGACGCCCTCTCGGGTCGTCCGCGTAGGCGAAGTCGTTGTTGCGGCGCGGATCAGCGCCGAGTTCGGGATCGTCAGTGTCGGGCGCAAGGGTAAGGGGTGCGCCTGAGCGCCAGCGCCCGAACATTTTGGCGGCGAGGCGCTCACGCGCCTCCGTCGTCTCGCCGTTGGCCTTCAGGAAGGCGTTGAAGCAGCCGACGCGGCTCTGGTATTTGCGCAGCACCACAAAGGTGCCGTTCCGCCCCAAGACGGCTGGCACAGGCATCGCGAGTGGCACGCCGGTCTCGCTCGGGTAGCCTAGGATGAACTCGCCAGCCTTGATCGGCCGTGCCTCGCCGAGCAGCGGGGCGACGCCGCTGCCCTCGATCGCTGGCTGCGAGATTGAGTCTCGGAAGCCGAACGGGTTCTTCGCGCCCTCGGGCGCGCCGAAGCGGTGCTCTCCGAGAAGTGTCACCCCCACAGCACGGTCGAGCTCCGCGCGGGCGCTCGCGAGTGCTCTATCGAGGGCGGCATCGTCGACCGCATAGATGGTCAGCGCGAGGTGGCACCGGCCGGGCGTGAACACCGCGTCCCAGTTCTCCGGCGCGTTGAGCCCCTGATCGCGCAGCTGCGGCGCGCGTGCGGCCATGCCCTGCTGGAAGGGCAGCGGGAAGGTCTTGAGCTGGGCCTCAGGCAGACCAAGGGCCTTCAACCCTTCGTAGCTGATGGCCACGCCGATCCAGTGATCGAGTTCGTCGGTCCACGTGTCGGCCGACGCGATGTGGGGAGCAAGGCGTCCGAGCAGGTCGCGCGCACCCTCCGCGTCGTCGAAGTGGAGCATGGCGTGGATGCCGACGTACGGCTCGGGACGGCTGCGCAGGATCAGCGCCTGGATGTCGTCGAGCTCCAGCGAGACGGTGTCTCTGCGGAAGCGCGATGCGAGTCGTTCGATGATCGACATGCTTCAACCCACCTTGTCCAGGAATTCGTTGAACGCGCGCTCCAAGCGCTGGAGCCGGCGCACGTCGACGACCGTGACCTGTGGGTTGGCCACGAACCAGCCGGCCGCGGTGATCTGATGTCCGGCGATGAAGTCCTTGACTTTCGGGCTCTTGATCCCCGGCCAGCCCTCAACCGACTGGAACAGCAGATCCATCAGATCCGGGATCTTGGTGGCGAAGTCGTTGATGTACGTGTCCCAGTCGCCGTCGTAGGTGGTGGCGAACAGGATGCGCGTGTCATCGTCGAAGAAGGCGAAGCGCATGTCGTGGAGTGTGCCGACCTTCTGCGCGCCGTCGAAGTTGCCGTTGACCAGGCCGAAGATGCGCCGCAGCCGTTCGGCGCCTCCAGGCTTCAGCCTGGCGATCGCCGTCAGCTCCGAGACGTTGCCGGACTGTGCACCGATCCGCCCGGCCGAGCCCGCGGAGCCCTTCAAGTCGGGATTGTGCTTGGTCATCATCTGTTCGAGCGCAAGCTTGGCGAGCTGCGGCGCGTCGCCCGCAACCTCCTCGATCCGGCGGCGGATCGCCCGGAGACGGGTCTCGTCGATCTGCGGGGCGTCGTGGCTGTCGGTCATCGGTGGCTCCTGTCGCGTCTGGGGTTCGAGATCCCTTCAGTCAGGTATCTGCTCGATCGACGTCGGCTCGACGCGTGGCTGTGCGTTCAGCATGTGTCGACGTGCGCTCGACCGTTCGTAGGCGGCGATGCGCACGCGCATGATCGAGCCGAGTGGCCGGTGCTCCTGGATGCCGTGCCAAGGATTGAACGAGAGCACGTCGTCGCCGTAGACACGCCGGGTCGGAGAGTAGGCATCCTGCGGTGGGAACCGCAGGGTCGCAATCGGCTGATGCGGGGAGAGATCGTCCGGCCAGAGCACCGACGCATCCTCGACTGGCATCGCCGCGAGATCGGTGCAGAGCTGGGCACGCAGCTGATACTCGGCCCCTGCCGTCCGGAAGTGCTCGACTACGAGATTGCGCATAGTCCCATCGTCGACCGGGCCGACTTCCTTGCCCGCCAGCGCCCTCACGTTCGCGGACAACGGCGCGGCGCTGATCTTGGCGACGTGGTCGCCGAAGCGGAGCGCCGCCATGGAGTGGTAGGTCTCGCCGAGCAGGTGCGCGTTGTCCCGGGCCAACCCGCGCAGGGTCGCGCCGGGCGTGAGACCGATCGCTTCGGCCGCCGACTCGATCCCGCGCGCGGCGCCGGCGAGCGCCCGCTGCAGGAAGGCTGGATTTCGGGCGTTCTTTTCCAGGAGATCGACGAGCTGCCTGTAGGCCTGGATGGTACCGAAGCTGAGTACGGGGATGTTGACCAGCAGGAAGTCTTGGTTGCCTCCCGCATCCTCATGCAGAAGGCGTTCGCCCTTGACCCCGAGCACCTTGATCGCCATGCCGCGCGGAGCCGGGATTGTATCGGAGTGGATGTCGCCGGGCGCGGAGGACAGGCGCACGACGACGGGATAGACGGCGGGTCGTGCGAAGATCCCCTGCTGCAGGTATGCCGGCAGCCCGTCAGATATGACAAGCTCGCCCGTGAGGATGCCGTGGCTCTTCGCGTGGGCGTCGCGAACCGCGTGACGATGCCGCTCGAACGCCACATGGTTCGAGCGCGCCATGACGTCGAGGATTTCGGCCGTCAGGGCCGCCTCATCGGGTTGTTGAACCTCGACATCCGGCGTGTAGCGAAGATAGGGCCTTCCGGCGTCGCGGTGAGAACTCCCGTCGAGCGTACTCATGCCGCGAGCTCCGCCGATGCGCTCGGTGTGACGGCGTCGATGGCCAAAAGCAAGTGCCGTGGGCCTCGCAGCGAGGCGCCGGGGCGGTATGGCGGTGGGTCGGCGAGAAGCCGCGGCGCTTGCAGCCGCTGGGCCAATGCCACGAGTGCGACCTCCGCCTCGATCCGCGCGAGCGGCGCGCCCACGCAGTAGTGCAGGCTGCCGCCGAACCCGAAGTGCTGGTTGTTCGCGCGGTCGGGAACGAAGCGGTCCGGATCAGCGAAGCGCAGCGGGTCGCGGCTGCCGGAGGCGAGCAGGAGCACCACCGGCGCCCCTTCCGGGATCGTGGTTCCACCGATCGCGATGTCGGCGCGCGCCAGCCGCGTGCGATAGTGGACGGGCGGCTCGTAGCGCAGCAACTCCTCGATCAGCCGCGGCGCGACTTCCGGCTCTCGGCGCAGGCGTTCCAGGTGCTCGGGGAAGCGGAGCAGCGTAAGGACGCCGTTGGTAATCAAGTTCACGGTCGTCTCGTGACCCGCGACCAGGAGGAGGACGGCCGTGGCCACGAGGTCGTGGTCGTTCATCCGCTCGCCGTCGTGCTCGGCTGCGAGCCCGGAGAGCAGGTCGTCCTGCGGCGCCCGGCGCTTCTCTTTGATCAATCCCTGCAGGTAGTCGGTGATCGCCGTGAACGCTTCCTCAGTCCTGCCGGCGTTCTCGCGGTCCGTACGCCGGTCCGGTTCGAGGGCGGTGGCGAGCTGAGTCGCCCATCCTTGGAACCGGGGCTCGTCCTCGCGCGGGACGCCGAGCAGCTCGCAGATCACCGTGACTGGCAGGGGGTAGGAGAAATCGTCGACCAGATCGAGGTCGGTCCGGTCCCGCAGCCCGTCGAGGAGGGCGTGGGTGAGCTGCTCCGCCTTACGGTGCATCGCCCGCACGCGAGCAGGTGCGAACTCGCGCATGACCTGCCGGCGCAGGAGGTCGTGGTCTGGCGGATCGCGGAAGATGAAGGGACGATGGCGCGCGGTGATCCGGCTGCGGACCGGGCGCACGAACAGATCGCTCAGTGGATGCCCGGTCCAGCGGAATAGAGGCGGATCGGGCAGATCCTCCGAGCTGATGCGCGGATCGTGCAGGAGGCGGTAGAGTTCCGCGTGAGTGCTCACGACGTAACTGCCGTCGTCCTGGCGGCTCACGGGCGTCCGGCGCATCTCGGCGTAGAGCGGGTACGGGTCGGCGCGGTTGGCCGGATCGAGGATCTGCTGGAACAGCGTGCCGTTCACGGTGAGCTCCTGTCGGACGGTGGTGCGGGATGCGGTCAGGACACGGCCCGGGCCAGCGGTTGAGGCCGGATGTCGGCTTGGTCGAGAGCGCCGACGATCGGTGGGAAAGGCGTCGCCTCCGCCACCGCCGCCCGGTAGGCGGGCAGCCAGCGGGCGCTGTCTACGGAGACAGCGGCCACAGTTCGCCCCTGCGCGCCGTACACGCCGATGAACCGGCGATCCCGCAACGAACCCTGCACGACGGCGAATTGGTTGGCCCCGGTCGGCAGGCCAACGAGCTTGATGTTGAGGCCGAACTGCTGCGACCAGAAGTCCGGCAGGTGGTCGTAGGGGATTAGTCCCGCTTCACCGGCGACCATGTTCCGGGCTGCCGTCTCCGCTTGAGCGACCGCGTTGCCCCAATGCTCGACGGCGAGGAGGCGGTTGCCGTAGATGGCGCTCGGCCAGTGAGCGATATCGCCGGCCGCGAAGACATCCGGCACAACTGCCCGAGTGGCGGTGAGGACGCGGCAGTGGGTGTCCACCCGGACGCCTTTAGGCGAAACCGCCAAGCCTGCACCGGCCAGCCACTCAGTGTTGCGCAGGGCGCCGAGGGCAGCGACGACGCAATCGGCCTCGATCCGTTGGCCGTTGCGCAGGATGGCCGCGACGACCCGGCTATCCGCGTCGGGTTGAAATCGCGCGACTTCTGTCTCCAGTCGGAGGTCCACGCCGCGGTCGCGGATTACGTCCCGCATGAAAGCGGCCGTGACGGAACCCAGGGCATGAACCAACGGGAGCGCACCGCGCACCGCCAGGGTCACGTCGAGGCCGAGATCGCGGCAGCACGACGCGATCTCACAGCCGATAAACCCGCCACCGATGATGAGCACGCGGCGCGGTTTCCCGGCGAGGCCACGCGCAAGATGCTCTGCGTCCGCGTGGCCGCGAAGCGTGTACACGTTCGAGGAAGCTGCTTCCGCACCGTTCGGCCACGGGCGTGCCCGAGTCCCGGTCGCGATAAGCAGCCGGTCGTATACGATCTGTGTGCCGTCCGAGAGGTAGATACGATGTGCGAGCGTATCGAGCCCCAATGCACCGACCCCGAGGCGGAACGTGGCGTTCAGATCGGCCCGTTGCGGCAGGGATGTTTCCGCGCTGTACAGGCCGCGGAGCACCTGCTTCGACAGCGGCGGACGATCGTAGGGCGGCTCGTTCTCGTCACCGATCAGAACAATCCTGCCTTCGTAGCCCACGTCACGCAGTGCGTGCGCCGCGGACAGGCCCGCGAGCGAGGCGCCGACGATGACGATCTGGCGAGGAGCTTCGGTGGGCGCTGTCATCGGTCGCCCACTTTATGCGGCATAAGGGCCGGAACGTCGCTCGTCGCAGTAATGGCACGCACCGGGCAGGCCTGCACCGCGCGCTCAATCTCGGCTCGAGCGGCTTCGTCGGGTGCCGTGTCGTAGACCAACGCTTCTGCACCATGCAGGGCGAAGTGGTCGGGAGCGGCGTAGATGCACTGCGCGTAAGCTTGGCAGCGGTTGAGGTCGACGACGACCTTCATGGATGACACTCCGTCGAAGGGGCAAGCGCCGGTGGCGGCAGTCACTGGAGGACGCGGAGCGTCAGTCGTGTGACCTCCCGGCGGAGGATGGCGCGCTCGTCCCCTCATCGAACACGGCACCGCACCGAGCACTCAACTGCTCGCGGTGTTGATGCATGCAGGCGATGATCGCCGGACGGTTGGGCACGTCCTCAGCGCACAGGCGCAGGACGTCGCTGCGACACGCCAAGGTCGCTTCCGTGATACTTGTCTCGGCAGCGGCGCCGTTGAGACTGGTACCGACGACGAGGAATAGGATTAGGAGTGTCAAACGCGACATGATGCGGCTCTCTGGATGCGCCCCGTCGTAGAACCATAAAGGAAATAATAAGTTCCTTTTCAAGTAGGAATGTCACGGGGAGGTATGCAGTGACGACAAGCCAGAAAGAGGCGTCGCCGTTGGCGTCGCGGAAGCGTGCCCTCAGCCCCGGACGCCCGCGCGCGGCAACGATCCAGGCACGTCAGGATCGGCTGATGGACATCGTCACTGCCGAGTTTCTGACATACGGCTATGAGGGGGCAAATATCGCGCGTGTAGCCCGTACCGCAGGAGTTTCGCCCAAGACGATCTACGCGCGCTACGCCACAAAGGACGAGTTGCTGCTGGCAGTCGTGGTTCACCTAACGGAGGCCTCGCGCGAAGGACTGGCACAGGAGCTGATGGATGGCTCAATCAGCCCCGAGCAAGGTCTGACGACCTTTGCCCTGACCACCGCCTACCATTGGACATCGGAGCGTGAGTTCGGACTCTACAGGCTTGTCATCACGGAAGCCGGTCGCTTCCCCCACCTCGTAACGCTTTATCGAGAGAGCACCGACGCGTTCCGTGAAGTCGTGACGGCGTATCTCACCGATCAAGTCGCTCGACGTGTGCTCGTGATCAAGGATGTCTCGACCGCCGTTCAGTTGTTTGTGTCCGTGACGACAGGACAGATCCGAGAGCGAATGCTTCTAGGTGAGCGTCCTTCTTCAATCGAAATTGAAGCTCAAGTAAGAGAAGGTGTCAGAATGTTTCTGGCCTGGTGCAAAAATAAATAATAGTATCGGTTAAACATATGCAGAATTATTATACAAAATCATATCTCTGTCTTCGGTCGGTGTCAGGAGAAGATGCCGGCGATTGTTGTCTGAAGGCGCATCTGTAGCGGACGGACAGTTCCAGCTTCTCTCTGTGAGCTGACCGGCAAGGATGAGTTCTAGCTGCGCTGTTCCACATTGCTTGCCCAATCGGAATTCAACGATAGGTAGCGCGCTCAGCGATGCAGATAAAAGGAAAGTTTTTCAACAAACGCGGTCTATGCATGTGTTGCGCCCGCCGAGGCTGCCGGATTCTCTTGGAATACTGCGTCGGAAATTCAAATGTCGAGAAAAGGTATCCGTCGGTAGCCGGCAGCGAGAACGCTGCGGTGTCCGGTTTAGCGCCTCGCGCGACCGAAAGCTGCCAGACCGCTTTCGGCCAGATTACGCCATGCCGGATAGCCGACAGGCGCAAAAGCGGTCGTTCGGCTGTGCGCCCAAGCCAGTCGTTCGCAGGGGTTCGATGGCATCTCCAAAGCAGACATGGCGGGTGCCGATACCCGTATTCCCGCTCCACTTGTTGACAGAGCCGTTCGGGCTACGACCGGACCGACCCGCCCACGACCACTGGATGGCCCAGAACTTGACGCAGGACATCTGGGGCGTTGGCCCGGTGAACGCCCGCAAGCTTGGGGCGCTGGGGTGCGAGAGCGCCGCCGACGTGCGCGATCTCGACCCCCGGGCGGTGCGCAAGGCCATGACAGTGGTCGGCGAGCGGCTGTTGCGGCAGCTACGCGGCGAGGCCTGTCTCGACCTGGAGGAGGTCGCCGCGACTCGGAAGGGCTGCGCCGTGAACCGGAGCTTCTCCGACCGGGTCGAGGATCACGCAACGATGGAGCAGGCGGTCGCCGCCAACGCGACCCGGCTCGGGGAAAAGCTCCGCCGGGAGGGGTTCGGAACCGACCACGTCACGGTCTTCTTCCGCACCTCCGAGCACGACCGGACTCGGCTGCAGCGGTCGGTCTCGACGGTGGTGACCCTGCCGGAATCGTCGAACGACACTTTGGTGCTGGTGAAGGCCGCACTGCATGGCGTCCGCAAGACCTGGCGGGACGGCTTTTGTTATTCGAAGGCCGGAGTGGTCACGACGGACCTCCTGCCTCTCCACGCCTCCCAGCGAGCGATACCCGGCCTCGGCCAGCTCGACCGCGAGCGGGGGCCGCGCTGATGGCGGCGCTCGATGCCTGCAACCGGCGCTTCGGGCGCGGGGCGGTCGTCCCAGCCGCGGCCGGGTTCACCCCGGCGCGGGCATGGTCGACCAAGTTCGAGATGCGCTCGCCGCGCTACACGACCCGGCTGGACGAGATCCTGGTCGTTGCGGCGGACAATCCCGTACGATCTGCCTGGAAGGCTGCGATTTACCGTCAAGACAAATGCTGGGCGGAAACCTGATCAGTTCTTCCGGACCAGCGGGACGGGCGCCGGCGGCGGCGGGGCGCCGAAGGCGTAGCGGAAGCCGACCGAGACGATGTCGACGCTCGAATCGACCACACCCGCGAAGGCGATGTTGCCAACGTTGTAGTCCCGCCCGATGCCCGCGAGGATACGCGAGCGGTCCAGGAAGAGGTGAGAATAGGCGGCGTTCAGCGTCAGCTGATTGTTCCAGCGGTAGCTCGCACCGACGTTCAGGCTGTAGCGGTCGCCGTCCGGCAGGCGGACCGAGCGGTTGCTGAAGTCGATCGGCGAAGTCTCGTAGCCGAAGCCGGCGCGCACCGTCAGGGCGGCGTTCACGTCGTACTCACCGCCGATCGAGTAGTAATACCCGTCCTTGTAGTTCAGCGGCAGGGAGTTCACCGGTACGCCCAGCGTCTTCGACACGATGCCGACGGTGCCGAGCCTCGACCAGTTGTCCCACTCGAAGCCGAGGGACACGCGGGCGATCGGGCTCACCGCCTGGGTCAGGCCCACGCTGAGCTTCTCCGGCGTGTTGAAGTTTGCGCGCACCTGTCCGGCCAGCGGCGCCAGGGCGAGGATCGGCACGCCGATCGAGCCGTCGATGTCGTGATGCACCGAGGAGCGGTAGCCGATGCCGAGCGCCGTCCCTTCCCAGGGCGTGATGTTCACGCCCGCGGTGAAGCCCACACCCCAGGACTCACCCTTCAGGAAGGAGCTGGGATAGGCCGTCGGGGGCAGGCCGGGAAGCGGCAGGGCCTGGCGCAGGGTTAGGCGGAAATACTCGATGTTCGGACCGGCGGCGACCGAGAGCCACTCGTTCACCTTGAAGCCGACGACCGGGTTGAAGACCAGCGAGAAGATTCGCGAAGAGCGACCGTAGACCTCGCCGGCCCAGACCTCGTTCGGCTTGGTAGTCAGGCCGAACGGCGCGCCGGTGGAGATGCCGAGCCAGAGGCGGTCGTTGATTTGGTAAGAGCTTGCACCCGCCGGGAGCACCGCGCCCTGGCCGATATCGCCCGAGCCGCCGAGGCCCCCGAAGGCCGGGTTGGTGCCGGTGGACGGGGTGATGGTCGCAGAGGGACCGAGATACGTGAGGTTCTGCTCGGTGACGAAGCCAGGCCGCATCGTGATGACGGCCGGGTTCCAGAACATCGACGACACGCCGCCGGAGCCGGCCGCCGCACCCGCGAATCCCAGGCCCTGGGCCTGCGTGCTCTGCTCCCGCAGGCCGAATGCGCCCGCAGATGCTTCCGTAACGGCGCAGAGCGCGGTGAGGACGGCAATCGAGCCGATGCGAAGGCGTGAATTCATGGTTTCCCCCACACGAATCCGCTGATTGAGCCGATGCGGATTTCGAATTTTGAGTCCGTTCCGGAGCGCCCAGGCTTAGCAGGCACGGGCGGGAGAAACGGCGGCTGGCAAGATCGGATGCCGAGGTGCCGAGACCGACTCATCGCGCCGGCTTGTGGCACTAACATAACCTATACGTCATGATGCTGACTAATGCTGCAAAAAGTTGCAAGCACGGATTGCCCCTTTCTCACCGAAATTCGATCGGCCGAATGTAATCGCCAATGGATGTGGCCTTTGGGCACCAACGGCGCTCTCGCTGCAGCGCACAACGACGTGTTGCGCAAATATTCGCGCGCGCGGTGTGAGGGCCGCCGATCTCGGCACGGAACGGCGGGCCGCGCCTCGGATCCTCGTCGGCAGCGAGATCTCGAAGGTCGACCACCGGCGTCCCGTCATCCGTCGGGCGCGGCAGAACCCAAGTTCGACCGGACACCGCCGCGATCGAATGCCGGGGTGGGGGCTTGCGTTTGGTTTACCTATGCGGATATAGACTAACGTATACGTCAATCCAGACCTGCTCGAACGAAGCGCTTCCGAAGAGAGCGACGCAGGAAGGGGGGAACATGTCGGCCACCCACGATGATGGCGGTTGCAGGCAAGCAGCCGCACCCTCGGCACCACGTCTGTCCGCCAGTGAGCCGAACACGTTGCCGGAGGTATTCGACCGGGCCGTGCGTCGTTTCGCGGACAGGCCGGCGCTCGATTTTTTCGGGCGGAAGTGGACCTATCGTGACGTCGGCGAGCTGACCGATCGCGTGGCCGAGGGCCTCATCCGCCTCGGCGTCGGACACGGCGTTAAGGTCGGTCTGTGCTTGCCGAACTCGCCGTATTCGGTGGTGTTCTACTTCGCCATTCTCAAGTCCGGCGGAACCGTCGTCAACTACAATCCACTCTATACCCCGCGGGAGTGCCTAGCGCAGATCCTCGATTCGGACACGACGATCATGGTCTTGCCCGACATAGAACGGGTCTATGGCCCCGTCGCCGCCGTGGCGGATGAGGCCGGTCTTCGCCATCTGGTCGTCTGTCCGTTTGCGGATGCTTTGCCCTTCGGCCGCGGCGTTCTCTATCGGCTGTTCAAGCGGACGGAAAAGGCCCGCGTTCATGACGATGCGCGGCACGTTTCCTTCTCGAAGCTGCTGTCCGGCCGCAGCGCTACCCAGCGACGTCCCGCACCGCGTCCGGACGATGTCGCGCTGCTGCAGTACACCGGCGGGACGACCGGCGTGCCCAAAGGTGCGATGCTGACCCACGCCAATCTCGCCGGAAACGTTCGTCAGTTGTCGCCCCTGATGCAGGGCGGAGGGCTGCGCGACGGACAAGAGCGAGCGCTCGCCGTGATCCCGCTGTTCCACGTCTTCGCGATGACCGTCGCGATGAATCTGGCCCTCGATATGGGCGCCCAGATCGTCCTCGTTCCGCAATTCAAGATCGAGGAACTCCTCGCCACGATCGCACGAACAAAGCCCACGTTCTTCCCGGCCGTCCCGACGATCTTCGCGGCGATCAACAAGGCGGCGGAAACGGCCGACGTCGATCTCCGCTCCATCCGTCTGTGCATCTCGGGCGGCGCGCCGCTGCCCGCCGAGGTCGGGGCCCGTTTCGAGGCGCTGACGGGATGCCGGCTGTCGGAAGGCTATGGGCTGACGGAGAGTTCGCCCGTCGTCAGCGTCAATCCGTTCGACGCCCGGCGTCGCGCGGGTTCGGTCGGCCTGCCACTGGTGGACACGACCATCGAGATCCGGGATCCGAACTGCCCCGATCGGCTGATGCCGGCTGGCGCAAAGGGCGAAGTCTACATCCGGGGCCCGCAGATCATGGCGGGTTACTGGCGCCGTCCGGCCGACTCCTCTGAGGTTCTGGTCGACGGGGCGCTCAGGACCGGGGACGTGGGCTACCGCGATCCGGAGGGATTCCTGTTCCTCGTCGATAGGATCAAGGATCTCATCATCTGTGGCGGATACAACGTCTATCCGCGCCAGATCGAGGATGCACTGTACGAGCACGAGGCCGTCGAAGAGGTGGTCGCGATCGGCATCCCGGATGCGTACCGCGGCGAAAGTCCCAAGGCGTTCGTGAAGCTGCGCGCCGGGTTCCCGACGACGCCCGATGAGCTTCGCGCCTTCCTCTCCGAGCGTATCTCGAAGATCGAGATGCCCAGGGAAATCGAGATCCGGACAAGCCTGCCGAAGACCGCGGTCGGCAAGCTGTCGAAGAAGGAACTGATCGCGGAGGAGCGCGAACGGGCCGGGCTGGCGGCCATGAACAGGCGGGCTTCGGCATGATGTTGACCCTAAGGACCCTCGGGGCATACGATGACGTTCTTCACGAAAAGGCCGTCTGTGTCCGAAACGCTGTACACCGTGACCCAACTCGCCACGGAATTGGGGGTTACGGCGAGGACGGTGCGCTTCTACGAGGACAAGGGGCTGCTGACCCCGCAGCGCGCCGGGAATACCCGCATCTTCGCCCATCGCGACAAGGTCCGGTTGATCCTCATCCTACGGGGCAAGCGGTTGGGCTTCTCGCTCCGCGAGATCAAGGAATATCTCGACCTCTACGCGGCCGATCCGACCCAGAGAGAGCAGTGGCGCGACCTTCTGAAGAAGGTTCAGGGCCGGATCGATCAACTCGTCGATCAGCAGAAGGCGCTCATCGAGACGCTCGGCGAACTGGAGAAGCTCAGGCTTTACGCTCTGGCCGGCCTCGACGACGCGGAGCCCGACAAGACGCGGCGCGCGCGCTAGCAAGGGCTCGCAAGAACCGTCGCCGGTCTCGCGACGAAGAACTGCTGCGCACCGAGGATTCAGTCGGACGCAGCGCCGGCCTGCCCGCGGGATGCCACCGCCGGGCGCCGGCAGGCTTTCCGGCCGCATCCCCGGGACTGCATCCCGCCCTGGAGGCGTGGGTCGGGCCGCACTTCACAAGCCCATGCGCCCAGGGCTTCGCGGAGGCGATGCGGCTGCCCGCAGCCGCGACGTCGCCGGCGCTCTCTCATCGTAGTCTTTCCGGGAGGTAAACATGACCGACATCGTCATCGCGGGCTATGCCCGCTCGCCCTTCACACCCGCGAAGAAGGGAGCGCTCGCCCGGGTCCGTCCCGACGACCTCGCCGCGCAGGTGGTGCGCAAGCTGGTCGCCGACATCGGGATCCCCTCGAAGGACATCGAGGACCTGATCGTCGGCTGCGCCTTCCCCGAGGGCGAGCAGGGCTTCAACATCGCCCGCCTGATCGGCCTGATGGCCGATCTCGACCTCGGCGTCGGCGGCGTCACGGTGAACCGCTTCTGCGGCTCGTCGATGCAGTCGGTCCACATGGCGGCGGGGCAGATCGCCCTCGGCGCGGGCGTGGCCTTCGTCTGCGCGGGTGTGGAGAGCATGAGCCGCGTGCCGATGATGGGCTTCAACCCGATGCCGAACCCGGCTCTCCATGAGAAGCGCCCCGGCGCCTACATGGGCATGGGCGACACCGCCGAGAACGTCGCCCGCCGCTGGGAGATCTCCCGTGCGGATCAGGAGGCCTTCGCGGTGGCGAGCCACCACAAGGCGGCCAAGGCGCAGGGAGAAGGGCGGCTTGCCGCCGAGATCGTCCCGATCGCCACCAAGGGCGGCACGGTCGAGACGGACGGCTGCATCCGGGCGGATGCCAGCGCCGAAGGTCTCGCCAGCCTCAAGCCCGCCTTCCAGCAGGACGGCTCAGTCACCGCCGGCACGTCCTCGCCGCTGACCGATGGCGCCTCGGCGGTGCTGGTGTGCAGCGCAGGCTTCGCGAACCGTCACGGGCTGAAGCCGCTGGCGCGGGTCGCCTCGGTCGCGGTCGCGGGCTGCGAGCCGGAGATCATGGGCATGGGTCCCGTCGTCGCCTCGCGCAAGGCCTTGGCCCGGGCGGGCATCGCCGCCGACGCCCTAAGCGTGGTCGAGCTGAACGAGGCCTTCGCCTCCCAGGCGCTCGCCTGCATGCGCGACCTCGGCCTCGACGAAAAGATCGTCAACATCGACGGCGGCGCCATCGCGCTCGGCCATCCGCTCGGCGCCACAGGGGCCCGCATCGTCGGCAAGGCGGCCTCGCTCCTGTCCCGCGAGGGCGGTCGCTTCGCGCTGGCCACCCAGTGCATCGGCGGCGGCCAGGGCATCGCCACCGTTCTGGAGCGCATCTGATGACCGGGATCCGCAAAGTCGCCGTCATCGGCGCCGGAGTCATGGGCGCCGGCATCGCCGCCCATGTCGCCAATGCCGGCATGCCGGTGCTCCTCATGGACATCGTCCCCGAGGGCGCCGCCGGCCGGAACGCGCTGGCCGAGGGCGCCATCGCGAAGCTGCTCAAGACCGAGCCCGCCGCCTTCATGTCCCCGCGGGCCGCCAAGCTCGTGGAGACGCTCAACGTCGAGGACCATCTCGACCGCCTCGGCGAGGTCGATTGGATCATCGAGGTGGTGATCGAGCGGCTTGACGCGAAACAGGCGCTCTACAAGCGGATCGACGCCGTGCGCCGGCCCGGCACGGCGGTCTCGTCGAACACCTCGACCATTCCGCTGGACGCGCTGGTCGAAGGGATGCCCGAGGCATTCCAGCGAGACTTCCTCATCACCCACTTCTTCAACCCGCCGCGCTACATGCGGCTTCTGGAGATCGTGACGGGGCCGAAGACCGATCCGGCGCTCGCCCAGACCGTGGCGGACTTCGCCGACCGCAAGCTCGGCAAGAGCATCGTCCGCTGCAAGGACCGGCCGGGTTTCATCGCCAACCGGCTCGGGATCTTCTGGATCCAGAACGCCATCGCGGCGGCCGACGACCTCGACGTGCCGGTGGAGGAGGCGGACGCGGTGATGGGCCGCCCCTTCGGCATCCCGAAGACCGGCGTGTTCGGCCTCGTCGATCTCGTCGGGCTCGACCTGATCCCGCACACCACGAAGAGCCTGCGGGCGGCCCTGCCGCCGGAGGACGCATTCCACGCCACCTATCGCGAGATGCCGGTGGTCACGAAGCTGATCGCGGAGGGCTTCACCGGCCGCAAGGGCAAGGGCGGCTTCTACCGCCTGAACCGGAAGGACGGGCAGAAGACCAAGGAAGCCATCGACCTAAAGACCGGTGAGTACAGGCCCTCCGCGAAGGCCGACTTGCCGGCGCTGAAGGAGGCCAAGGGCCCGCGCGCGGTGCTCGACCTGAAGGGCCGCGCCGGCGACTACGCCTGGAAGGTGATCGGCCCGACGTTGGCCTATGCCGCCGGGCTCGTCGGCGAGGCGAGCGACGAGGTCGCCGCCATCGATGAGGCCATGCGCCTGGGCTACAACTGGAAGTGGGGGCCGTTCGAGCTGACCGACAGGATCGGCGGTGCCTACGTGGCCGAGCGGCTGGCGAAGGACGGCCATGCCGTCCCGCCGATCCTCGCCGGGCTCAACGGCCAGACCTTCTACCGGGTCGAGAACGGCCGTCGGCAGGTGCTGCAGGCCGAGGGCGGCTACAAGGATGTCGTCCGCCCCGAGGGCGTTCTGCGGTTGGAGGACATCAAACTGTCCGCCAAGCCACTCCTCAAGAACGGCTCCGCCGCCCTGTGGGATATCGGCGACGGCGTGGTCTGCTTCGAGTTCATCTCGCAGTCGAACGCGCTGGACGAGCAGATCATGGTCTTGCTCGGCAAGACCATCAAGCTGATCAAGGATAAGTACAAGGCGCTCGTCGTCTACAACGAAGGCTCGAACTTCTCGGTCGGCGCGAATCTCGGGCTGGCCCTGTTCGCCGCCAACATCGCCGCCTGGGGCGAGATCGAGAAGCTGGTCAGCCTCGGTCAGCAGACCTACGGTCAGCTGAAATACGCGCCCTTCCCGGTGGTGAGCGCCCCCGCCGGCATGGCGCTTGGCGGCGGCTGCGAGATCCTTCTGCACAGCGATGCCGTGCAGGCCCATGCCGAGAGCTATATCGGCCTCGTGGAGGCGGGCGTCGGGCTCGTGCCGGCCTGGGGCGGCTGCAAGGAGATGCTGGCCCGCTGGCAATCGTCGCCGAAGCTGCCGAGGGGGCCGATGCCCGCCGCCGCCAAGGTGTTCGAGACGATCTCGACCGCCACGGTCGCCAAGTCGGCGGAGGAGGCCCGCGACCTCCTGTTCCTGCGCGAGAGCGACGGGATCACCATGAACCGCGACCGGCTGCTCGCCGACGCCAAGGCCAAGGCCCTGTCGCTCATCGAGGGCTACGAGGCACCCAAGCCCGTCACTGTGACGCTGCCCGGCCCCGCGGGCGGGGTCGCCATGCGCATGGCGGCGGAGGGCTTCGCCCGTCGCGGCATCGCCACCAAGCACGACCTCGTCGTGGCGGGGGAACTGGCCTCAGTGCTCTCCGGGGGCGAGGCCGACATCCTGGATGCGCTGGACGAGGATGCAATCCTCGAACTCGAACGTGACAGCTTCATGCGCCTCGTGCGGACGGAGGCGACCCTCGACCGGTTCGAGAGCGTGATCGAAACCGGCCGGCCGGTGAGGAACTGACC
Source organism: Methylobacterium sp. 2A (assembly GCF_009806555.1). Classification (GTDB taxonomy): domain Bacteria; phylum Pseudomonadota; class Alphaproteobacteria; order Rhizobiales; family Beijerinckiaceae; genus Methylobacterium. Next base: position 94,517 of record NZ_VUOK01000045.1, read on the forward strand.
CGATGCAGACCTACAAGGCTCCCTTGCGCGACATGCGCTTCGTGCTGCACGAGTTGCACGCCGACGCCCAGCCCCTGCCGGGCCTGGAAGACTTCACCCCCGACGTCGCCGACGCCATCCTGGAGGAGGCCGGCAAGTTCTGCACGGAGCGCCTGCTGCCGCTGAACGCCTCCGGCGACGAGGAGGGCTGCTGCCTGGAGAACGGCGTCGTCCGTACGCCGAAGGGCTTTCCCGAGGCGTACAAGGCGTTCCGGGAGGGCGGCTGGACCGCCATGGGCGCGGACCCCGCCTATGGCGGCCAGGGCCTGCCGGCGGGCATCAACAAGCTCGTCGAGGAGATGATCTGCTCCACGAACCTGTCCTTCGGCCTCTATCCCGGCCTCAGCCACGGGGCCTATCAGGCGATCGAGGGCCACGCCTCGGAGGAGCTGAAGGCGGCCTACCTGCCGAAGCTCGTGGACGGCACGTGGTCCGGCACGATGTGCCTGACCGAACCCCATTGCGGCACCGATCTCGGCCTCCTGCGGACCAAGGCCGTGCCGCAGGACGACGGGTCCTTTCGCGTCACCGGCTCGAAGATCTTCATCTCGGCGGGCGACCACGACCTCACCGAGAACATCATCCACTTGGTGCTGGCCAAGATCCCCGACGCGCCCAAGGGCGTGAAGGGTATCAGCCTGTTCCTCGTGCCGAAGTTCCTGCCGCGGGCGGACGGTTCGCCGGGCGAGCGCAATGGCGTGACCTGTAGCGCCCTTGAGCACAAGATGGGCATCAAGGCCTCGGCCACCTGCCAGATGTCGTTCGACGACGCCACGGGTTGGCTCGTGGGCGAGCCGCACAAGGGCATGCGCGCGATGTTCACGATGATGAACAGCGAGCGCCTGTCGGTCGGCATCCAGGGGCTCGGCGCGGGCGAGGCCGCCTACCAGGGCGCCATCGCCTACGCGAAGGAGCGCCTCCAGGGCCGCGCGCTCTCGGGCGCCAAGCGGCCGGACCTGCCCGCCGACCCGATCCTCGTCCACCCGGACGTGCGGCGGATGCTGATGACGATCCGCGCGTACAACGAGGGCTGCCGGGCGCTCGGCGCCTGGGTCGCCCGAAGCCTCGACGTGATGGAGCACCATCCCGATCCGGCCGAGCGGCGGCGGGCTGAGGATTTCTCCGCCCTGATGACCCCCATCGTGAAGGCGCTGTTCACCGATCTCGGCTTCGAATCGGCGAGCATCGGCATGCAGGTCTACGGCGGCCACGGCTTCATCCGCGACCACGGCATGGAGCAGTACGTCCGCGACGCCCGGATCTCGATGATCTACGAGGGCACAAACGGCATCCAGGCCCTCGACCTCGTCGGCCGCAAACTCCCGGCCCATGCCGGCCGCTACCTGCGCAGCTTCTTCCACCCGGTGCTCGCTGCCCTGGACGAGGCGATCGAGGACGACGACCTCGCCCCCCTCGCCCAGCCCCTGTCGAAGGCCTTCGGCGCCCTACAACTCGCCACCGCTCACATCGCCCAGCGGGGCCTCAAGGATCCGGAGGAGGCGGGTGCCGCCGCCACCGAGTACCTGCGTCTCTTCGGGTTGGTGGCGTTGGGCTACATGTGGCTGCGCACGGCCAAGGTCTCCCACACCGCGCTCGAGGCCGGGACGGACGAGCGCGACTTCTACGAGGCTAAGCTCGCGACGGCCCGCTTCTACATGGAGCGCATCCTGCCCCAGGTCGCGGGCCTGCTGGCGGCGGTGAAGTCCGGCAAGGGCGCGATGATGGCGCTCGACGAGGCGATGTTCTGACGGGAAGCTTCCTCGGCCGAAAACCGGGCGGGGGCATTCATTCGAGGCGATGCGGAGAAGAGCAATGGCGGATCTCGGGCAACTGGTCGATTGCATCGAGCAACGGTCGGAGGCGCTCAGTGCCCTCGGCTACCGGGTCCGGTTCGATCTCACCGATGGCGGCAGCATCCTCGTGGACGCGACCGGCGGCGGCGTGAACGTCTCCACCGGCGAGGGCGGCGAGGCCGATACGGTGATGAAGCTGAGTTCCGACAACCTTCTTAAGCTGGTGCGGGGCAAGCTGAGCCCGACGATCGCATTCTCTACCGGCCGCCTCAAGGTCCAGGGCTCGCAGGGCGTGGCGATGAAGCTCGCCGGTCTTCTCGATCAGTGATGCGTGCGCTGGAGGTGACGCCGGTCTGCGCGTGCAGCCATCGAAGATCTTCAGGAGAGACAGGATGAAGGTTCTTGTGCCCGTCAAGCGGGTTGTAGACTACAACGTCAAGATCCGCGTAAAGGCCGACGGCTCCGGGGTCGAACTCGCTAACGTCAAGATGTCGATGAACCCCTTCGACGAGATCGCCGTCGAGGAGGCGATCCGGCTCAAGGAGAAAGGCCAGGTCACCGAGATCGTGGCCATCTCGATCGGCCCGCAGGCTGCGCAGGAGACTCTGCGCACCGCGCTCGCCATGGGCGCCGACCGGGCTATTCTGGTGAAGACCGACGTCAACTGCGAGCCGCTCGCGGTCGCCAAGCTCCTGAAGGGGGTCGTGGAAAAGGAGAATCCCGAACTCGTCATCCTCGGCAAACAGGCGATCGACGACGATTCAAACCAAACCGGGCAGATGCTCGGCGCCCTGCTCGGCTGGCCGCAGGGCACCTTCGCGTACAAGATCGAGTTCGGCGAGGGCAGCCTCGACGTGACCCGCGAGGTCGATGGCGGCCTGCAGACCGTGACACTGACGCTTCCGGCGATCGTCACGACGGATCTACGCCTGAACGAGCCGCGCTACGCCTCCCTGCCAAACATCATGAAGGCGAAGAAGAAGCCGCTCGAAGAACTCGCGCCCGACGCGCTCGGTGTCGATGTGACGCCGAAGCTCACGGTGCTCAAGACTGCTGAGCCGCCGGGCCGGTCAGCCGGCGTCAAAGTCAGCTCCGCGGCCGAGCTGGTACAGAAACTCAAGGTCGAGGCCGGCGTCATATAAGTCTACGCAACCGTGGCCGCGCTCCCGCTACGGTCGAGCGCGGCCCGCACACACAGGGGTTCGCACGCACATGACCACACTTCTCTTCGTCGAGCACGGCAACGGCCGGATCAAGGACGGCACGCTCAAGGCGCTGACCGCCGCCAAGACTATCGGCGCACCGATCCACGCCCTCGTGCTCGGTTCCGGATCGAAATCCGTGGCGGAAGCGGCCGCCAAGCTCGACGGCGTCGAGAAGGTGCTCGTTGCCGAGGATGCGGTCTACGATCACGATCTCGCCGAGCCGGTCGGGGCTTTGATAGCGTCGATCGCCGACCCCTACGAGACGGTCATCGCCTCGGCCTCGACCACGGGCAAGAACGTGCTGCCGCGCGTGGCCGCCCTGCTCGACGTGGCGCAGGTGTCGGACATCATCAAGGTCATCGCACCCGACACCTTCGAGCGGCCGATCTACGCCGGCAATGCGATCCAGACCGTGCAGACGCCGACCGGCAAGCGTGTGATCACGGTGCGCACCGCGGCCTTCAAGGCCGCCGAGGAAAGTGGAGCCGCGGCCCCGATCGAGCCGGTCTCCGCCGCCGCGCCTGACGCGGCCCGTTCGAGCTTCAAGGGCGAGGAGATCGCCAAGTCCGACCGCCCGGAGCTGGCCTCCGCGCGGATCATCGTATCGGGTGGCCGCTCGCTAGGATCGTCGGACAAGTTCCATGAGTTGATCGAGCCCCTAGCTGACAGCCTCGGCGCGGCGGTGGGTGCCTCGCGCGCAGCCGTGGATGCCGGCTACGCGCCGAACGACTGGCAGGTCGGCCAGACCGGCAAGGTCGTGGCCCCGGACCTCTACGTAGCGGTCGGCATCTCCGGCGCGATCCAGCATCTGGCCGGCATGAAGGACTCGAAGATCATCGTCGCGATCAACAAGGATGAGGACGCGCCAATCTTCCAAGTTGCCGATTACGGCCTCGTTGGCGATCTGTTCCAGGTCGTCCCGGAGCTGCGATCCGAGATCGCTAAAGCTTAAAGCTAGAGGCTCATTCAGTAAGCAGGTCCCGGCGGCACGCCAAGTGCAGATCGTCGTCGGGACGGCGGCGCCGCGGTCATCGTGAGAAAGCCCGGGCGTTGGTCGCGCTACCCATGGCGAAAGCCAGCGTGGCGGCGGCGATCTGCGCCGTGCCATGGGCCTGGCCCCGCGCATTCCGGGCCGCCAAGAGAGCCCTCTGCGCCTCCAGCGCCGCCGTGATCGTCCCCGCGCCGCTGCGATAGGCAGACAGGGTCGCGTCGTAACTGACCGCGGACGCTGCCACGAGCGTGGTAGCGGCGCGGAACGCGGCGAGCGCGCTCTTCAGCGCGTCGACCGACACGACCACTTCCCGCGCCGCGTCCTGCTGTAGGCGGATGAACGTGTCCTCGGCCTGCGCGGTCCGGGACCTCGCCTCTTCGAGGCGCGCGGCCCGCACGCCTCCGTCGAAGATCGGCACGGAAACGCCGCCGAGCACGGTGACGTTGCTGCTTCCTGGCGACGTGCCAAGGGCGGAGCTCCCGACGTTCCCCACGATGGGCAACGACGTCACGCTCAGCCGGCCGTTCACGGAGTTCCCCGAGACCGACGTGAAGACCTTCGGCAGGAAGTCGGCTTCCGCCGCGGCGACGCCGGCGCGGCTGGCCTGTGCGGTCGCGACCGCGACCTGCAGGTCCGGCCTGTGGCGCAGGGCCGTTCCGACGAGCGTTTCCAGGGGGGCACCGACCAATGGGGGCAGAGGATGGACGGAAGCGTCCTCGACGCGGATCCGCGTGACCGGCGACACGCCCATCGCGCCGATGAGGCCGTTGTAGGAATCCCGCTCGGCGTTCCGGCCCTGGACCAGGTCGAAGTCGGCCTGGGCGAGCATCTGCTTGGCCTGCGCGACCTCGACGGTGGTCCCGACGCCCTGGTGCAGGCGGCTCTCGGCGGCGTCGAGGACGGCCCGCGCGTCACGCTGCGACGCACCCGCGATGCGGACGCGCTCGCGGGCGGCGCCGAACTCGTAGAACTGCCGCCCGACGTCATAGATGATCTTCTGGTGGACGGCGTTGAACGAGATGTTCGAGGCGAGCGACAGCTTGCCGGCCGCCTTCGCCAGCGCGTCACGCTGCCCGAAATCGAACAGGAGCCACTGCAAGGCTGCCGTCGAGACCGTGCCGGTAGCCTCGGTCCCGAGGTTGCCGGTCCGGCCGGTGAGCGGCAGCGTCTGGCTCGACGAGGTATACTGATACCCGCCGAGGACCGTGGCGGTGACGACCGGCAGGTAGCTCGCCTTGACGATGCCGACCGCCAAAGCCGCCTGCCGGGCCTGCTCCCATGCGATGCGGGTCGTCGGGTTCGTGGTCTGCGCGATGTCGATGAGTTCCGGCAAGGTGTGGACCCGGACGGGGTCTGTGGCCGGCGGCGGTTGAACGACCGCGAGCGCAGGCCTGGCCGGGAGACCGAAATCGACCTCGCTCATCTCGATGGGCGCCGGTGCGCCCGGCGGCACGAAGGGCGTGCCGGGCGTCGCCGGGGCGAGGTCCAGGGACGACGTCGCGCATCCCGCCGTGAGGAGGACGGTCGCCAGACCGAAGGCGCGACGGAGTATCCTAAGCATGTGCGTGACGCCTCGCTGCGTCCGAACGGAGCGTCCGCCACGCCTCGGCGAACCCGGCCACGTCCGGGGCGCCCCTTGCGGGCGCTTCGGGGTCGTCCGCCTCGTGCATCGCCCCGTCCACGGCAGCCGCCATGGCTCGGGCACCGGCCATGGCGGGGGGGCGGTGCTCCGCGGCGAGCGATCCGATGCGGGCCGCGCGCTCGTAGAGACGCTCCCCGGCGTCGAGCATGTCGGTGGCGGGCCGCGCCCGTTCGGGGCCGTCGCCCGGCTCGTAGGCCAGGGCGTCGATCTGGTCCCGCAGGCGCTCCAGGGCTTCCAGCGCGCCGGGGTCGGAACGCTGGCCGACGGGACCGGTCTCCTCCCTCGCCACGAGGCCGCGGATGCCGGCGAGGAAGCGGCGCACCGTCGCCTCCACCTCCGGCAGGATCGAAACGGGGTAGAGCCGGGTCGCCACCAGGAAGATCACGAGGTCGCCGAAGACGATGCCGATGATCCTGTCGCGGGCGACGGTCAGATCCGTCTTCAGCGCGAAGCCCTGCAGCACGCACAGGCAGAACGCGAAGGCGATCTGGATGCCCATGTACGAAATCCGCTCGCTGCCGACGACGACCCACGCGCTCGGCAGGACGACGGCGGCGACGACGACGAGCAGGCCGGTGATGCCGTCGATGTGCGGCAGGACGTACACGAGGGTCGCGAGGCCGAGCGTCGCGCCGATCAGGCAGCCGGATAGGCGCAGGACCAGCTTCCGGTTGGTCTCGCCGACCGTGAGCAGCGACCCCACGAAGCACGTGATCATGCAGGTGTGGATGCCCGGCCAGTCGAGGATGGCGTAGGTGAGGTAGCAGGCCATCGCCGCCAACGTCGTCTTCAGCGCGTAGCGGACGTGGTCGGGGTTCGAGAACGCGTCGGGTTTGAGGAATCCCGATTTCGCGACCTTCGGCTTCGCTGCGGCCCGGCCGCTCGCGAAAGCCTCCTCCGCTTCCGTGACCAGATCCCCGAGGGCGTCTCCCGGCTGGACGGCCGGCCTTGCGCCCCCTGTCGTCGGTCGCCCGTGTTCGACCGTCTGCGCCAGGTCCCGGCACCGGGCGCCGAGGTCGGGACGGTCCGTGGGCTGTCCGGCGCCCCCACCGGCGGCAAGCCTGATCAGGAGCGCCCGACTGACGGGCATCAGGGCGCCCAGCCGCGCCGCCGACGTCCGCTTCAGACGGCCCAGGAGACCGGCCAGACGTACCAGCTTCCGGATCGCGCCATCGTCCAGGTCCACGACGCGAATGGCATCCGCGCGGCCCGGGTCCTCGAAGCACGCGGCAGCGAGCCTGAGGCGTTCCGCCAGCGCCTCCCTCGCGAGCCGCTCCGGATGCCGGCCGAAGGGCAGGTTGAAGGCGATCAACACCGCGAGCGGCATCATCGAGAACTGCAGGGCATAAAGCAGGCCCCGGGTCACGAGCTCGCCGTTGGCGCCCTTGCCGAGCAGGTCGATGCCGTAGGCGAGGACGAGGCCTATCGTGTTGCCCAGGGCGCCGAGCTTGCTCGCCGAGGCTAACCAAAGGATGCCGAACGACAGCAGGACCATCGCGGCGACCCGCGCCTGGGGGAAGTCCAGGGTCAGGATCGCGACGGCGAAGATGATCCCCACGATGATGGGCAGCAGCACCGAGAGGGCGATGCACATCAGGACGGTGGTCGCGCTGTCGGGCTTCTGCAGGAAGAGGACGAGGAAGACGCTGACCGCGGTCTCGGGGACCTTGAAGGTCATCGATGCCAGGACGACGAGCACGGACACCGCGGTCACCCGCAGGGCCATCCCGGTGCGGCCTGGGAAAGGCGCCAACTCGGCGAGGAGGGGCGACGGGCCGCGTGCTTCAGCAGTCGCCATCGCGGGGTATCCTGACGATGGCGCTGGCGCCCAGCCGGGCGAGATCCTCCGGCGGGTTCTCCAGCTTCACGCGCACGGGGAACCGCTGGGCGACGTGGACCCAGTCGACGGAACGGACGACGATGGGGACCGAACGCGGCAGGTTCACCCGGTCCTGTCCCGAGACGCCGTAGCCGATGCTGTCGACGCGTCCCTTGATGGGCACAGTCCGGTCGATCATCGAGTACACGACCGCGCACCCGCCGCCCCGGATGCGGTTGAGTTCGGTCTCGCGGAAGTTGGCGACGGCGAACCACTCGTCGGTGACGATCAGGGTGAAGAGCGACTGGCCGGGGGCGACGAATTCCCCCGACTTGACGGTGAGGCCGGTGACGCGGCCTTCGTGGGGCGCCTTGACGACCGTGTTCGCGAGGTCACGCGCCGCCAGGGCCGCCGTGGCCTTGCGGGTCTCCAGGTTGGCCTTCGCCGATTCCGTGTCACCGACCGCGCCGCGGGCGGCGGCGGCCTGCTGCATCGCCTGGGTCAGGCTTGTCTCGGCGTTGCGTTTGGCCGTGGCGGCATCGTCCACCTGCTGATCCGACACGTACCCCTTCGGATGCAGCGGCTTGATCCGCGCCAGGGTGTTCGTGGCCAGTTCGAGGTTTGAACGGGCGCGCACGACCTGCTGATCGGCGATCTCCACGTTCGCCCGCTCGGTGGCGACGGCCCGGGTCTGGCTCGCGAGCAGGCCCTCGCCGGCCTTCACCTCGGCCAGGGCCGCCTCCAGGCGCAGGCGGTAGGGCTCCGGGTCGATGCGGAACACCACCTCGTCCTTCCGGACCAGTTGGTTCTCCTGCACCGGCAACTCGACGATCCGTCCCCCGACCGAGGCGGCCATGTGGACCACGTCCGCATCGATGGACGCATCGTCGGAGGTCGGGTTGTGCTGCGTCGCGCGGTAGTAGCTCCAGCCTACGCCGACCGCCGTGAGGATGATCGCGAGGGCGACGAGCCTGCCGAGGAGTGCCTTAACCATGCGGCCGCATATCGCTCACGGGCCGAACAGCAGCAGCCAGAGGCCACAGTCGATGGCCAAGGCCGCACAGGTGTAGGTCAGCAGCTTGAACGGGATGCCGTCGTCGAGTTGGATGACGGAGAATGCCACCCTGAGCGACAACGCGCCGACGATCCCCGCGACCGCGCAGACGAGCCACGCAGGGAAGAAGGCCCCGAAGAGGCTGAAGGTCGGTGCCGCGGCTTGCATCACTGCCATCGTCCGGGAAGCCGGCACATTCACTGAGCCCCCCGGCCGATGGTGCTTCGGCCCTCGGGCCGGAGCAGGGACGCTACGGGCAGGCGGCCCTGAACGCTTGAACGATACGACTGACTTGCCGTCGCTGGCGGCAGCCGAGACGAAGTTCTCCACCGCGGCTTAAGGCGATGGGTTCGAAGTTCTTCGAACAAGTGATGGCTTCGGCACGGGGGTAGCCGATGATCCTGCCGCGGCTGGATTTCGGTCCACCGGCACCGGCGAAGGCTTTCCTTGCCGCGGACCGCCCCCCGGAAGTCGGCGAGGTCGGAGGCCGCGCGGGGATCGGGCTTATTGCCCGCGCGGCCTGCTGGCTGGACTTCCGGCGAGGGGGCGAAGCCGAAGGCCCAGCGTCCTATGCGGAGGCGTGGTCGGCCTCCGTGAGAGGATGGACGTCGAACGAAGGTGAGCGGCATGGCGGCTCTCTCAATCTTCACCATCGTGCCCGGGACCGCTGGCCAGCCGGGACCCGGCTGGTGATGCCGGCGTCCCGTCGCTCGGTCCGGCGCCATCGACGTCGGGAGAAGGCTGGTCGGGTCAGGCGGCCCGGTGAAGCAGCGATGCGACCACGGTCTTGGCCATGCGCCTGCGCGCCTCTTCGACGTCGATGTCGGGCGCGAGCCGATTCAGCATCGCCGGGAAGGCGGGCGGCTGGCCCACGGCACCGTTGAGCAGCGAGAAGAACAGGGCCGGATGGCTGCTGCGCACGATCCCGGCCTCGATGCCGGCTGCGAACAACGAACGGCAGGCCTCGTAGGCCGGCCTGAGGAGGCGCTCCGTCACCATCACCGCTCGCTCGGGGGCGTCCGACCCGTGGTGGAAGACGAAATCCCTTACCTCCGGATGGACCGCGTAGAAGTTCGCGACCGTGGTGATGAGATTGCTCAGACGTTCGTAAAGGGGCCTATCCGATTGCCTGGAAAGCTTTCCGACCTCGTCGATGACAGGCGTCGTCGCCGTCACGATTAAGTCGAGGCAGGCTTCCCAGAGCTCCGCCTTGCTGCCGAAATGGATGCGAACCAGGTTCGGGCTGACCCCCGCAGCGATGGAAATGCTCCGGATGTCGGCTCCGTCGAAGCCGTCGTTGGAGAACGCGAGGGTCGCCGCACGGAGAAGGGCCTGCCGACCGTCCGGCATGTCTTTGGTCCTGCGGCCGCGCGGACGGGTTCCCGCCTCGGCCGGCCCTCTGGGTCGAGAAACCATCCCACCCGCCGAATAAGTGTCCTTTCGTACATATAACGTCGGGCGTCGACGCTGCAAGCAGACGCGGCGGCCCACCGAGGGCGGATGACCGTGACCGGCCTCGCCGCCCACCCCGTCGCCGGCCAGGGGCTGGTCGAGTGGTGCCGCGGTCATCGACGGCTCGCGATCACGGTGCGGCAGGCCGGACTGAGATGGTCGATGTTCTCGACCAGGCAGTTGGTGATGGCGGTCCGGTTCGGGATGAAGGCCCGGCAGAGATTCATGACGTCAGAGGTGCATGCCTGGCGGTCGCGGATCGTCTCCGACGGGGTGTCGTGAAACTCCTGTGCCTCGACCTGCATGACCGATCCGACGAGGCACGTCAGCACCAGTCCGACGAGCGCGGTGGGAAGGTGCTTTTTACGGGGGCCTACGGCTCTCATCGATGATCTCCATGTTTCTGCAAGAGCTCCGCGCAAATGCGGATACCTGACGTGGGGGCTTTCGCCCTCGACCCGGTCTTGCGCTGGTTGCACCTACATCTGGGCCGGGCGACGGGAATTCCTTGAACGATACGACGGTCCCGCGAGACGGGGCCGCGTCCTAGCTCGGTCGGGGTCGCGGCGAGATCGGGTGGGCTTCGCTCGCGACGACCCTCATGTTCGCGAGCGACGAGGGCTTGCATCCGAAGGTCGCCCGGAAAACCCGGCTGAAATGCGCGCCGTCGGCGAAGCCGGCCTCGACCGCGGCCGACGTCACCGAAGCCCCGTTGCCGAGGCGGCGAATGCCAAAGAGCAGGCGCCGCCAGAGGAGGTACTTCCTGAGCGGCATGCCGACCTGTTGGGTGAAGAGCGCCGAGAACCGACTCGGAGAGAGGGCGACCTGGTCGGCAGCCTCGTAGCGGTTGGCCAGCGGTACCGGCGCGGAATCGATGAGATCGACAACCTCTGACACGCGGCGGTCCAGCCGCGGCAACTGCGGCAGTCCGTCGAGCCAGATCGAACGCCAGAGGTCGAGCAGCGCCCATGCCTCGTCATGGGTCGGCTCCGAACGGTCCATCTCGCGCAGCAGTGACACCAACCGCTCGTGCCCCTTGCCGTCCACGGAGGGGCGGACCTGCGCCAAGGCGCGGGCCGCACGGGTTTCAGGATCCACCCACAGGAAGGCGGTCCTGCCGGTCGCGATGACGCGATGATGTTCGAGTGGCGCGAGGACGCCTGCCTCGGGACCGATGCCCGGGGCGCGCGCCGTCTCGATGCGCAGATGGCCTTCCAGCGGGATGGCGACCTCGAACGCCCTGTGGCGATGCAGCCGCTGATCGGTGGCCTGGCCGAGGAACAGCGCCGCCCCGGGGAACAGGAATGCCTGCCGCGACGTCCGTCGAGCGCCGATTGACCCCTCAGCCAGCATCGTCACCGTCCCCATATATGCTCACACGTACATATATAGGTCCGCGCAAGTTGCAAGCTTCAAAAGGCTGCGGGACGGACGTGCACGGGATCCTGCCGCGGAAGGTCGAAGCTTGGTCGTCCGGATGACCAAGGAGCGGAATTCGGGCCCTTTGTGCAACGGCGCATGATGCGGGTACGGGTGCGTCTGCCGGGCGCGATGCGGATCGGCGACCCTGCGCGTCACAGACTTCCGGCCGAGGCCTCGATCAGAGAGACGACCGCCGGGTTGGGCTTACGCCTGATCGAGCGGGCGCTCGCGTCCGAGATGGGCGGCAAGGCCGGGATCGACTACCGCCCGGCTGGGTGCGGTTCACGCTCGAGGCGCCGTTGCCCGAGCGGCTCGCGGTGGTGCCGGACGTCGAGTTCGCCATCTGACGGCACGCGCGGCTAGGGCCGGCTTGGTGGTTACCGCCACAGGGCGGGACTTCGCCAAGGATGCCCTTGGGGAGGTCAAGGCGATCAAATCCAGCGCACGCAAGACCTAAATCAGCCTCAGGTTGACGATCGTATCCTCCGGTTAAGTTGGATCTGCTTTAAGAATAACTTTGAGTTGCAAAACATATCATTGGTCCGGAGCGCAAAAACTGCGCTCCGGTGCAATGATCTGCTCCCCGTTCCCTCTGTAGCGGACCACTAACGGCGCAAAGTTGTGGTCTTGAGCGCCGCAAAGTTCTGCTCTCTCTGCGAATGATTGCGGCACCCGACGTTCGATCTCGGTTTGTGGCTTGCACCGGTCCACTCGACATTCGCCGCAGCGGCCCGATGGAAAGCCGCCCGGGGATCTTCCGATGGCCTACGTTCATGGGAGTCGGCCAAACCGGCGCCTGGCCGCATCTCTGCTTGAGCACCTCAAGGGAAGGCTGGTCGACGCAAGCGAGGCCGTCGAAACGACCATGACGATGCAGGCCGCGACTGCATCCCCGCACTGGCGGCTGTCCAACGTCGCCGGCGTTCACGTCTACGAGGCGGACGGCGGATGGAATGCCGACTTGGTGTTCGAGAACCTTCCGCTCGGCGTGCCGGTGGTGACCGGGAACGCCGTTCCGTGCGCGACGCGCAGGGCGGCGTTGGAGAGCGCAATCAGGCAGCTGTCGGTCTGCGCGGAGCGAGAGAAGCATTACTTGGCCAGCTTCGACACGGCCATGCGGTGGTTCGTGTTCGACGAGGTCGAGGTTCCGGTCGACCCGGATTATCTACCCGGGGTGGCCGCGCGCCTCGCCGATGACGGCTTCACCGTGGAACAGGCCTGCCGGCAGCTTGCCCGGCTCCGCCGGATCATTTCCGGCGACGGCCCGGTCACGGCGGACAAGGTCGCCGCGGCGTCAGCGAAGGACCGAGAGAGCCTCGCCGTGGCCTGCGAGGTCGCCATGGCACTTGGCCGGACGCAGTTCTCGTTCGTGGATGTTGCCTGGGCGGACTACGAGGCCGAGGCTCCGGTCCCGATGCACTAGGGCGCCTTCGGCGCACCGCCGCCGGGGAGCGTGGCCAATGCCTTCTCCAAGTCTTTCGACAACGCGTAGATGGCGTTGCCCCGCCCGTCCCAAGAATATGTCGGCATGCACCCGGACGTATCGAGGTGCCGCCTCACGATACGCCAGTGCAAGTCCTGAGTATGCCCGAGCTCCGTGAGGGTCACGTACCTGCCGCGGAACGTCTCGAAGCTCTCGCGCGTGATCAAGGGGATACGCCGCCGGACCCTCGGGCAGAATGCCTTCTCGACCTTCAGGTGGCCCGCCCGGATCATCCGGCCGACCAGCTGATGGCTCATCCCCCGCATCTCGGCGCCCACGTCGAACTTGGTCATGTGCGTCGGGGGCGGCCTGTCCTGCCTGAGGACGTTCAACACCTCGCCGGCGTCCACCAGCAGGTCCGTGTATCGAGCACCGCCACCCAGGCGGCCCTTCCACGTGAGCCGTCCTGCGAGGACCAAGCTCACGAGTTCCACGATGTTGGTCGATGCGACCAGGCACGCATGACCCAGGTTGACCTGCAAGCGGGTCGGCTGCTCGACAGGCACGGCTCCCTCGCCCAGGCGGCCGATGAAGCTTTCCAAGTCCGCACGGGCGATGCGGTGACGCGCGTTGGCCACGTCGCGCGATCCGAACAACACGGGGATCACCCCCTGGACGATGAGTTCGAGCAAGTGCCTATGGATGATGCCGGTCGATGCCACGACCGCGGCGACGGGCAGGGCAACCCCGAACTCGCGCAGTCGCTCCTCGAACTCGGCCGCGCCGATCATCAGCCGCGTCCGCTCCGAGGCGGGAAGCGCCGGCGCCACGCCGGGTCTTGCAAACATGCCGCGTAGGGTCTGGTTGCACACCCGCGACTCCCTCGCGGCGGAGGACATGGTGTGCAGCCGCCGGGCCTCCAGGACCTGCCCGAGCACCACGGTGCCAGCCGCGAACGGCACGTTGTCGAGGGCATGCCGCCGCACGATGTCCCGGAAAGGGTCGAACGCAGGATCCGAGTTCCGCCCGACGGATCTCCAAATTTGCCCGTAGACCTTGTTGCTCCCCACGTAGCCAGCCTGGTTGGCCCGTGAGACGAGGCCATCGAGGAAGCGCTCGATGCCGGGCTCCGCCCCCTGCGCGACCCGAAAGCCGGCGAGGGAGACGGCCGCCCTTTCCGCTGGATCGAGACACTCGTAAGGGTGTGCTTCCTTATCGACCGTCTCGATCCCAAGGGCCTCGCAGATATCGACTGCGGCGTAGAGGGGCATCCGGTCGAGCCAGTCATCCGGGTTCATGATGCCGGAAAGGCGCCGGAGCACCCACTTCTCGAAGTCGCTCGGCTTGGAGGGCACGGCCTCGACACGCAATCGTTCGAGCCGAGGCAGCACCTCTGTCGCAATAGCACTCGAAAAGTCCACAAGTGGAAAGCCTGCGACGAGATCTGTTTCGACGAGCTGGATCGCGTGCACGTGGCAAGAGTGGATCTGCTCGACCATCCACTCGACACGCAGCCATGTCAGCGCCGTGGGCGTCACGTCCCCAGGACCGTCGCAAATGTCCCCGGCGATGCAGTGGGGGCAGAACCGAACGAACCCCGTGAGCAGTGAGCGCCGCGCGAGTCTCTCGCTCCCAATCCTGGAATCCGAAGGTCCGTTTCTGCGAGGGGTCGTACGAACCAGGCCATCCGTCTCGGCCGGATCGAGCGCACCGAGCGCCGCAACATGGCGGACGGCCGCCTCGTCGCCAACGTGGAGCCTTCGAACATCCACGCCGGTGCCGCGCATGAGGGTGGGAAGGTCATACCCGTTGAGGGCGGCGAGGCGCGAGGCGTAGCCGATAGCTACCTCCCCCGGATGCACCCGCAGAGCCCATTGCAGAGGTTCGACGTCCGCGACCCGGGTCATCGCTCGTCCTCGTCGTCGTCCTCCTTGTTCTTGGTATCCCCGAGGAACGACCCGGGCTGCAGCGCATCCCAGTCGTCCACGAGGAAAGGGTTCCGATCGTTGCGGCCACGGGCGAGGGATCGGTTCGCATAAGCGAGGGCGAAGTGTTCCCGCGTGAGTTCCTTCGCGTCGGGTTTGGCGTGCAGGGCCTGATGGATCGCGGCGGCGACGACCTGGCAGATGCGGGCGAAACGATAGCGTGCGGCGTGCGCAATCCGTTCGGGCATGTCCGTCTTCGCCATGGCTCCGATCTTCATCTCGACCGCCTTGGCCATCGTATTGAGGATTTTCACGACGAGCACCCTTTCGCTCTCCATCTGGAGATCGGGGAACTCAACGATCCAGTTACGCCGTTCTACCTACTCGTCCTTGATGGGAAGCCTCGTGATCTTGGGTAGCCCCGACAGGACGAAGGCGACCGGATGGGTCCGCGAGATCGATGCCCCCTTGATCGCATCCGCGAGTTCCTCGATCTCGGGCGTCTTGCCCTTCCGGATGAGATGGCTGAACTCGTCGATATGGACGACGCTGACCTCCCGCTTCAGGAGCTCCTCCGGCAGCCTGTACCAGATGTCGCCGCGCCCGATCTTGCCGACGCGCGCTCCGGCCTCGTCGAGGATCATTTCGGCGAGGATCCTGGGGTGGACGTATCCGCTCAGGGAAATGGAGATGCGGGGCCGCACGACGCCGAAGGACCGCCGTTCCGCCTGAAGGGACGGGTGTGCGCGCAACACCCGATCCATCGCGAGGCTCTTCCCCGCCCCGCTGGGACCGATCATGAAGAAGACCTCAGCCTCCTTGAGGCGCAGGCGCTTCTCGGTGAGGTGGTACTTCATGAATTGAGCGAAGGTATCCTCCAGGATCCTGTCGCGGCTGCATTCGACATAGACGTCTTCGAGCTTGTCGAGCCGGGTCAGCCCCCTCAGGTCTCGATCAGGCAGCTTTGATCGCATCCGCCGACGAAGGTCGTCGGACGAGAGGTTCCCCGAGCCAGCACCCGCGGCGATAAGGCTGTCGCTATCGGCGCTCATTCGACGTCCTCCCCAAACAGGTTGATCGAGCCGGCCAGCCCGGGCGGCGCGGATGGGACAGTCCCCGGGCGGCGGCGCCCGCCGGCCGGCGTAGCCACCGAGACGCCGATGCTACCGGACCCCGCGTCTCCGCTCGTAGGGGCGCCCGAGGGAACCGACCGTGTTGACAGCCATGACGACGCCAGGCGTCTGCGTCCGGGAAGGTTCAGGAGGTGAGGCCAGCATCTGCGTCCATGGTGGCGAGCCCTGGCGGACAACGGACCGGTCATCGGCACGGCCAAGGTGGATCTCGGGCGGCGACACCTCGCCCGCAAGCGGGCAGTCTTCACGGATGGGCGACCTGCCGAGGGTGGACGCGCGCCGTCAGGCCGCGCGGGACGTCGGCTCGGGTTCGAGGCCGGAGGCTTCCGGCCTCGAACCGAGGACCGCTTCGAGGGCCTCGGCGACCGCCACGGCCGTCCCGGTCGAGGGCGCGACCAGCGGCAGGCGCATGTCCGGGGACACGTCCGCCTGCAGGAGGGAGAGGGCCAGCTTGACCGGCCCCGGGTTGGTCTCGCGCTCCAGCGCCAAGACCAGGGGCGCGAGCCGGGCCTGGATGGCCGCCGCGGCCCGGAAGTCGCCATCCCGGCAGGCGCGCTGCAGGTCGGCGCACAGCCGCGGCGCGACGTTGGACACCACGGAGATGCAGCCCCGTCCGCCAGCGAGGTTGAAGGCGGCGGCGGTCGCGTCGTGGCCCGAGAGCTGAAGGAAGACGGTCCCAATCGACCGGGCGGTCGCCGTCGGCCGTGCCAAGTCGCCCGTCGCGTCCTTGATCCCGACGACGTTCGGGATCGCCGCCAGCCGCGCGAGCGTGTCGGCGGCGATGTCGACGCCCGTCCGGCACGGCACGGTGTACAGCAGGATCGGGAGGTCGACCGAGCCGGCGATGGCGGCGAAGTGGCGGTAGAGCCCCTCCTGCATCGGCTTGTTGTAGTAGGGCGTGACCACGAGCGCGGCATCGGCGCCCGCGGCTTGGGCGGCCCGCGTGAGCTCGATGCTGCTGCGGGTGCAGTTCGTGCCGGTGCCGGCGATGACCGGAACGCGCCCGGCGGCGGCCTCTACGGCGATGCGGAGCAGCCGGTCGTGCTCGCCCGCCGTCAGCGTGGGCGCCTCGCCAGTGGTGCCGGCGACCACCAGGCCTTCGGTGCCCTCCGCGACCTGCCATTCGACGAGCCCGGCGAAGGCGCGCTCGTCGAGCCTCCGTCCTCCGTCGGCGAACGGCGTCACCAGGGCCGTCAGCGAGCCCCCGAACCGGTCCGCTCCGGCGTTGGCGGCATCGGACGGCTCGGCCCGGTCGAGGCGGGATAGGGACATGAAGAACCTCGGGATCGGCCAGGCCGCGGTGAGGTGGGGGGGCGGTAAGCCTTGGCGTCGACGATAAGGCGACCCGCATAAGGGAACGAGACGCCAAGCGGGCTCGCAGGATTAGGAAGTCATCAGGACAGGGGCCCGGCGCCCCGGCTTGGTTGTGTTGCCCGCCCGTGCGAACACGCGGCCATGCTCACCTACCCCGCCTTCGCAGCGGCCGCCCTGGCCGAGATCGCCGGCTGCTTCGCATTCTGGGCTTGGCTCCGCCTCGACAGGTCACCGCTGTGGCTCATCCCAGGCATGGCCTCGCTGGCGCTGTTCGCCTACTTGCTGACCCTCGTGGAGAGCAAGGCCGCCGGTCGCGCCTACGCAGCCTACGGCGGGATCTACGTCGTCGCGGCCATCCTCTGGCTATGGGGCTTCGAGGGTCACCGGCCGGATAGGTGGGACGTCGTCGGGGGAATGATATGCCTGCTCGGCAGCGGCCTGATCATCTTCGCGCCGCGGGGAAGCTGATTCCCGGGACAGGATCGGCACCCGCACTCCTGATGAAACCCTGATGGAGATGCCATCCGAGGCATCTCGCATCCTTACGCGGTCCCGTGCTCACCTGGGATGACCCTCATCACCGGAGCGCGGACATGACCCATCACCTGAACGACGACAGGGATTTCGGCGCCCTCGATGCCTGTCGCGGCGAGGAGGCCCTGGCCGCCACGCTGCGGGCCCGCGCCGCCGTGCCGTCCGAGCAAGAGGCGCAGCACGCATTCCGGCGGCTGTGCACGAGCCGTGCGACCCGGCGCGCGATCAGGGACCACCGCCTCGCGGGTAAGCGCTGAGCCAAGGGACCTGTCCCGGAACCCGACCGCGGCGCCTTATGACTTACCTATACCGCGGCGCCCGCCTCCGTCTTGTTCCCTAACGGCGTAAGCGAGACCTCTCGCACCACCGGGCCTTCGCCCGCGTGGAGCATCCAGATGATCGTCTTTCGGCACATCGCCGCGGAATGCAGGGACGACCGCGTCTTCGCTCTGATGGTCCTGGTCCTCGGTTCGTGGACGGCCTTCTGCTTCGGGCTGCTTGCCCTGAACGTCATCGACGTGTTGCCCCCATCTTGAGCGCCGGTTCCCGCCCAGGCCTGCGCGGCCGGTTGCCGTGCCCGATCCCCAGGTTCCCCTCCGCCTCCCCGATGCCGGAGGTGGGGACCGCGTCCGACGCCGTCGTGCTCCGACATATCGACGGTCGCTGTACCGCCTGCGGCATCCCCTTCAGCGGCTTCGCCGGCGGAGACACCGGCGTGGTCCGCGTCGACCGGGCCCTGTGGCGCGCGGCATGCCATCGGTCGGCGCACATCGACGTGCCCGGAGCCTGCCACGAATTGCGCGCCGCGTGGCGTCCAGGCGCTGGTCCGGCAAGCGCGGGTAGATCGGAATCGGAGCGATCCTAACGGCTTCCTTATAAGATCGCCCCTGGCTCCGTCTCGAACCCTAACGCGGTTCCGGTCCACATTCAGGGTCGGCAAAGACCGGTCGCGGCGTCCCCGCTTCCGGCCCGCCGAACCGGACACGACCCCCATGCTCGACATCGTCTTCATCGCCGGAGGCCTCGCCTTCTTCGCGCTCACCGCCGGCTACACCGCGCTCTGCGATCGCCTCTGAGGCACGCCGCCATGACCCTCGACCTCGCCCTCGGCGCCCTCGTGACCGCCGGCCTCCTCGTCTACCTCACCTACGCCCTCGTCCGCCCCGAGCGGTTCTGAGCGGCCAGACGGACCTCCCCCCATGACAACCAACGGCTGGATCCAGATCGCGCTGTACTGCGCGGTCGTTCTGGCGCTCGTGAAGCCGCTCGGGGCCTACATGACCCGGGTCTTCAACGGCGAGCGCACCTTCCTCTCGCCCGTGCTCGCTCCCATCGAGCGCGGGCTCTACCGCGTGGCTGGCATCGACGCCCGCCAGGAACAGACCTGGCTCGGCTACGCCGGGGGGATGATCGTCTTCAACCTGCTCGGCTTCGTGCTGCTGTACGCGATCCTCCGGCTGCAGGCGGTGCTGCCGTACAACCCGGCGGAACAGTCGGCGGTCGCCCCGGACCTCGCGTTCAACACCTCGACCAGCTTCGTCACCAACACGAACTGGCAGTCCTACGGCGGCGAGACCACGCTCTCGTACCTCTCCCAGATGCTTGGGCTGACGCACCAGAATTTCGTGTCGGCGGCCTCCGGCATCGCGGTCGCCGTGGCGCTGATCCGCGGGTTCGCCCGTGCCTCCACAAAGACGCTGGGCTCTTTCTGGGTCGATATGACCCGCGCCACCCTCTACGTGCTGCTGCCGATCTGCATCGTCTTCACGCTGTTCCTGGTCTCGCAGGGCATGCCGCAGACCCTCGGCGGCTATGTGGACGCCACGACGCTGGAGGGCGCCAAGCAGACCATTGCGGTCGGTCCGGTGGCGAGCCAGGTGGCGATCAAGATGCTCGGCACCAACGGCGGCGGCTTCTTCAACGCCAACGCCGCGCATCCCTTCGAGAACCCCACCGCCCTGTCGAACTACCTCCAGATGATCTCGATCTTCGTGATCGGGGCGGCGCTCACCAACGTCTTCGGCCGCATGGTCGGGGATGAGCGCCAGGGCTGGGCTATCCTCGCGGCGATGGGCCTGCTCTTCGTGGCCGGCGTCGCCGTCACCTACTGGGCGGAAGCCAACGCGACCGGCGTCCTGTCCCAGCTCGGGCTCACGGGCGGCAACATGGAGGGCAAGGAGACCCGCTTCGGCATCGCGGCCTCGGCACTGTTCGCGGTGATCACCACCGCGGCCTCATGCGGCGCCGTCAACGCCATGCACGACTCGTTCACGGCGCTCGGCGGCCTGATCCCGCTCATCAACATGCAGCTCGGCGAAGTCATTATCGGCGGTGTCGGCGCCGGTCTCTACGGCATGCTGATCTTCGTGATCGTGGCGATCTTTGTGGCGGGCCTGATGGTCGGCCGCACGCCCGAATACCTCGGCAAGAAGATCGAGGCGAAGGAGGTGAAGATGGCGATGCTCGGCATCCTCTGCCTGCCGCTGATGATGCTGGGCTTCACCGCGCTCGCCACGGTGGTGTCCGCGGGCCTTGCCGGTCCGGCCAATGCCGGCCCGCACGGGTTCTCGGAGATCCTCTATGCCTACACGTCGGCGGCCGCGAACAACGGCTCGGCCTTCGGCGGGCTGACGGCCAACACCCTGTTCTACAACAGCACCCTGGCGATCGGCATGCTGGTCGGCCGGTTCTTCGTGAAGATCCCGGTGCTCGCCATCGCGGGCTCGCTCGCAGCCAAGAAGACGGTTCCGGCCTCCGCGGGCACCTTCCCGACCCATGGCGGCCTGTTCATCGGGCTGCTGGTCGGCGTGGTGTTGATCATGGGCGGCCTGACCTTCTTCCCGTCCCTGGCGCTCGGACCCATCGTCGAGCACTTCGCGGCCGTGGCCGGCCAGACCTTCGCGACGGGGGGCTGAGGCATGCCTCGCGCCCTCCACGCCCGTCGTGTGCCGCGCCACCACCTCGCGCTGCACCGCCCCCCGCTGCGGCACGACCGCGGCGGTGCCCAGCCCCTGCGGACCTCCGACCTCGTGATGGCGTTGCTCGGCGTCGTGATGCTCGGCGGCCTCGCCCTCGCCGCCGCCTTCGTCCTGACCTCCGGTGCGACCGCTCCCTGAACCAAGGCAGGCCCGGCCCTCGCGGCCGGGCCCCACCGCCCCTCTCCGGACACCTCAGACCATGTCCCGCCAGACCTCATCCCTGTTCAGCGCCGCCCTCGTCGGGCCGGCCCTCGTCGGCTCCGTCAGGAAGCTCGACCCCCGCGCCATGATCCGGAACCCGGTCATGTTCGTCGTCGAGGTCGTGGCCGTCCTCACGACCATCCTGTTCGCCCGCGACCTCCTCACCGGCGGCAGCGACCTCCTCTTCTCAGGCCAGATCATCCTCTGGCTGTGGTTCACCCTGATCTTCGCTAACTTCGCGGAGGCGCTGGCGGAAGGCCGCGGCAAGGCCCAGGCCGACAGCCTGCGGCGCACCCGCACCGAGATGACCGCCAAGCGGCTCACCGGCCAGGGTCGCAGCTACGAGAGCGTGCCCGGCACCTCGCTGAAGGTCGGCGACGTGGTGCTCGTCGAGGCCGGCGACCTGATCCCCTCCGACGGCGAGGTGATCGAGGGCGTCGCCTCGGTCAACGAAGCCGCCATCACCGGCGAGTCCGCTCCGGTGATCCGCGAGTCCGGCGGTGACCGCTCTGCGGTGACCGGCGGGACACAGGTGCTGTCCGACGAGATCAAGGTCCGGATCACCGCGGCCGCCGGCTCGACTTTCGTCGATCGCATGATCGCTCTGGTCGAGGGTGCGTCGCGGCAGAAGACGCCGAACGAGATCGCCCTGAACATCCTGCTCGCCGGATTGACCCTCGTGTTCGTCTTCGCGGTGGCCTCGATCCCGAGCTTCGCCAGCTACGCGGGCGGGTCGATCCCCGTGATCGTGCTGGTCGCCCTGTTCGTGACGCTGATCCCCACGACCATCGGCGCGCTGCTCTCGGCCATCGGCATCGCCGGCATGGACCGGCTGGTGCGCTTCAACGTGCTCGCCATGTCCGGCCGCGCCGTCGAGGCGGCGGGTGACGTCGACACGCTGTTGCTGGACAAGACCGGCACGATCACGCTCGGCAACCGGCAGGCCACCGAGTTCCGTCCCGTCCGCGGTGTCACCGAGCAGGACTTGGCCGACGCGGCGCAACTCGCCTCGCTCGCGGACGAGACGCCGGAGGGCCGCTCCATCGTGGTCCTCGCGAAGGAGAAGTACGGCATCCGCGCCCGGGACATGGCGAGCCTGAACGCCACCTTCGTGCCGTTCACCGCGCAGTCGCGGATGTCGGGGGTGGACCTGCAGGGCACGTCGATCCGCAAGGGCGCGGTCGATGCGGTCATCGCCTCGGTCTCGGGCCAGCCGATGGCGAGCCGGGGCTCGAACGTGGCCCTGGCCGTCCGTCCCGAGGCGGAGACCGGCGTCGTGACCGAGATCCGTGCCATCGCGGAAACCATCGCCAAGGCCGGCGGCACCCCGCTCGCCGTGTCCAAGGACGGCCGCCTACTCGGTGTCGTCTACCTCAAGGACATCGTGAAGGGCGGCATCCGCGAGCGCTTCGCGGAACTGCGCCAGATGGGCATCCGCACGGTGATGATCACCGGCGACAACCCGATGACCGCCGCCGCCATCGCGGCCGAGGCGGGGGTGGACGACTTCCTCGCCCAGGCCACCCCGGAGGACAAGCTCGCGCTGATCCGCAAGGAGCAGTCCCAGGGCAAGCTGGTCGCCATGTGTGGCGACGGCACCAACGACGCCCCGGCGCTCGCCCAGGCCGATGTCGGCGTCGCCATGAACACCGGTACGGTGGCCGCCCGCGAGGCCGGGAACATGGTCGACCTCGACAGCGACCCGACGAAGCTCATCGAGATCGTCGGCATCGGCAAGCAGTTGCTGATGACCCGCGGCGCGCTGACGACCTTCTCCATCGCCAACGACGTGGCGAAATACTTCGCCATCATCCCGGCGATGTTCCTGACGCTCTACCCGCAGCTCCAGGCGCTGAACGTCATGCACCTGGCCTCGCCGCAGAGCGCGATCCTGTCGGCCATCATCTTCAACGCGCTCATCATCGTGGCGCTGATCCCGCTGGCCCTGAAGGGTGTCACCTACCGGGCCGTCGGCGCCGCCGCGCTGCTGCGCCGGAACCTGCTGATCTACGGCCTCGGCGGCGTCCTGGTGCCGTTCGTCGGCATCAAGGCCATCGACCTCGCCGTCAGCGCCCTGCACCTCGCGTAACGTCTGCGTCCTCTCCCTCTCCCTCGTGGGGAGGGGAGCCGTCCAACGAAAGCCCTCGCCATGTTGAACCAGCTTCGCCCCGCCCTCGTCCTCCTCGTCGCCATGACGGCGGTCACCGGCCTCGCCTACCCGCTGGCGATGACCGGCATCGCGGGGGCCATCTTCCCGGCCAAGGCCGCCGGCAGCCTGATCGAGCGCGACGGCAAGGTCGTCGGCTCCAGCCTGATCGGCCAGAACTTCACCGGGGCCAACTACTTCCACGGCCGCCCCTCGGCGACCACGGCGGCGGACCCGGCCGACGCCACCAAGACCGTCCCGGCGCCCTACAACGCGGCGAATTCCTCCGGCTCGAACCTCGGCCCGACGAGCGCGGCGCTGGCCGAGCGGGTCAAGGGCGACCTCGACACGCTGAAGGCCGAGAACCCCGGCCAGCCCGTTCCGGTCGACCTCGTGACGACCAGCGGCTCCGGCCTCGACCCGGACATCTCACCCGACGCAGCCCTGTTCCAGGTGCCGCGCGTCGCCAAGGCCCGCAACGTCCCGGAGGACAAGCTGCGCGACCTCGTCGCCGGTCAGATCCAGGGCCGCACGCTCGGCCTGCTCGGCGAGCCGCGCGTCAACGTCCTGGCGCTCAACCTCGCCCTGGACGACCTCGCCAAGCGCTGAGGAACGAGCATGTCCGAGAACGGCCGCGACCCGAACCGCCCCTCGCCCGACGCGCTGCTCGAAGCGGCGCGCCGGGAGGAACGGACCCGCGGCCGACTCAAGGTCTTCCTCGGGGCCGCCCCCGGCGTCGGCAAGACCTACGAGATGCTGACGATCGGACGTGCCAGGCTGAAGGCCGGGGCCGACGTGGTGATCGGCGTCGTCGAGACACACGGAAGGGCCGAGACCGAGGCCCTGCTCGACGGCTTCGAGGTGATCCCCCGGCGGCCCGTGCCGTATCACGGCACCGTCCTTGAAGAGATGGACCTCGACGCCCTGCTCGCCCGCCGGCCGGCGCTCGCCCTCGTCGACGAGCTCGCCCACACCAACGCGCCGGGCTCCCGCCATCCGAAGCGCTACCAGGACGTCGAGGAACTGCTCGATGCCGGCATCGACGTCCTGACGACGCTCAACATCCAGCACGTCGAGAGCCTGAACGACGTCGTCGCCTCGATCACCCGCATCCGGGTGCGTGAGACCGTGCCTGACGGGGTCCTGGACCGGGCCGACGACATCGAGGTGGTGGACCTTAACCCCGACGACCTGATCGAGCGCCTGAAGGCCGGGAAGGTCTACGTCCCGACCAACGCCGAGCGCGCGCTGAAGCACTACTTCTCCCGGGGCAACCTGACGGCCCTGCGGGAACTGGCGCTGCGGCGTACGGCCGACCGGGTGGACGACGAACTCCTGAGCCACATGCGGGCCAACGCCATCGCTGGCCCCTGGGCGGCGGGCGAGCGCGTGCTGGTCTGCGTCAGCGAGGATCCCCGGTCCTCCGGCCTCGTCCGCTACACGAAGCGTCTCGCCGACCGCCTGCACGCCCCGTGGACCGCGCTCGCCGTGGAGGGCACCCGCGCCGCCTCCTTGAGCGAGGCCCAGCGCGACCGGATCGCCGAGGCCCTGCGGCTCGCCGACAAGCTCGGGGGCGACGCCGTCACGCTCCCCGGCGGCCGCCGGACCGCCGACGACATCCTGGCCTACGCCCGCTCGGCCAACGTCAACCACGTCGTGGTCGGCAAGTCGGAGCGCTCCCGCCTGTTCGAACTCGTCAACGGCTCGGTGGTGCACGACCTCGTCCGGGACGGGGGCAACATCTGCGTGCACGTGGTGCCCGGTGAGGCCGTGGAGCCGGAGAAGCCGACACGTCGCGCCGTCGCGACCGCCGCACCGCGCACGGCGTTCGACGCCCGGCCCTACCTCGTTGCTCTGGCCGCGGTGGGGGCCGGCCTCGGTGCGGCGGTCGTGGCCCAACCCTACGCGGGCGTCGAGAACGCCGACCTGTTCCTGCTCACCGCCGTGGTTGGGGTCGCGGTCAAATGGGGCCTGGGCCCGGCGCTCGCCGCGGTGGTGGCCGCCTCGCTCGCCTACAATTTCTTCTTCCTGCCGCCGGTCTACACCCTCACCATCGCCGACCCGACCAACGTCGCCGCGTTCCTGCTCTTCACCCTGGTGGCCGTGCTCGTCTCCAACCTCGCCGCCCGGGCGAGGCTGACCGCCATGGTGAGCCAGGGACGGGCGCGGGCGACGGAGCGGCTGTTCGGATTCTCGCGCAAGCTCGCCGCCTGCGGCACCCTCGACGACGTGCTCTGGGCGACCTCGTCCCAGGTCGCGGCGATCCTGAAGGTGCGCGTCGTGCTCCTCCTACCCGAGGGCAAGGCGGTGACGGTGCGGGCCGGCTACCCGCCGGAGGACATGTTGGACGAGGCCGACGTCGCGGCGGCGCAGTGGGCTTTCGACAACGACCGCCCCGCGGGCCGGGGCGCCGACACGCTGCCCGGCGCCAAGCGCCTGTTCCTGCCGATGCGGACCGGGCGCGGCACCGTCGGTGTGGTCGGCCTCGACGCGGACGGGACCGGGCCGATCCTCACGCCGGAGGGCCGCCGCATGTTCGATGCCCTCGCCGACATGGGGGCGCTCGCCATCGAGCGGGTGAGCCTCGTGGAGGATCTCGACCGGGCCGAGCGCGCCGCCGAGACCGACCGACTGCGGCAGGCGCTGCTGACCTCGATCAGCCACGACCTGCGCACGCCGCTGGCGTCGGTGCTCGGCGCGGCCAGCACGCTGCGCGACCTCGACACCGCGCTTGACGGCGCGGCCAAGGCGGAGCTGCTCGGTACGATCATCGAGGAATCGGAGCGGTTGAACCGCTTCATCGTGAACCTCCTCGACATGACCCGCCTGGAGGCAGGCGCGGTCGCGCCAAACCTCGCCCCGCAGGATGTGGCCGAGACCGTCGACACGGCGCTGCGCCGGGTCGAGAAGGTGCTGTGCGGCCATAGGATCGCGGTCGACCTCGCGCCTAACCTGCCGACCCTGCGCCTCGACCCGGTCCTGTTCGAGCAGGTGCTCGTGAACCTCCTCGACAACGCCGCGAAGTACGCGCCCGAGGACACGACCGTGACGGTGCGGGCCCGCCAGGACGGACGGTCCGTCCGCATCGAGATCCTCGACGAGGGCAACGGCATCCCGGAGGCGGACGTCGAGCGCCTGTTCGACAAGTTCTACCGGGTGCGCAAGAGCGACCGCGTCCGAGCCGGTACCGGGCTGGGCCTGGCCATCTCGCGCGGCTTCGTCGAGGCGATGGGCGGCACCGTCACCGCGGGCAACCGGCACGACCGGCTGGGCGCGGTCTTCACCGTGACACTGCCCGTCCCCGCTCGGTCGTCAAAGGACATCGCCGCATGAGCCCGACCGTCCTCGTGATCGACGACGAGCCGCCGATCCGTAAGCTGCTGCGCATGGGCCTCTCGACCCAGGGCTACGCCATCCTGGAGGCGCCGAACGGGGCGACCGCCCTGGACGTGCTGGGGCGGGAGGGCGTGGACCTCGTCCTGCTCGACCTCGGCCTGCCGGACATGCGCGGCCACGACCTCCTGCGGACGATCCGGGCGAGCCATCCCGGCTTGCCGGTGGTGGTCCTGTCGAGCCGGGACGACGAGGCCGGCAAGGTCGAGGCGCTGGACCTTGGCGCAGACGACTACGTGACCAAGCCGTTCGGCATGGCCGAGCTCCTGGCCCGACTCCGGGCGGCGCTGCGCCACCAACTCGCCCAGCGCGGCGAGCGTCCGGTGTTCCGAATTGACGGCCTGAGCGTGGACCTCGTCCGCAGGGTTGTGAGGGTCGACGACGTCGAGGTGAAGCTCACCCCGCGCGAGTACGACTTCCTCCGCGTGCTCGTGCTCCATGCCGGCAAGGTGCTCACCCACGCGCAACTCATGCACGAGGTCGCGGTCTCGTCCGAGCCGCAATACCTCCGCGTCTACGTGCGCCAGCTCCGCCAGAAGCTTGAGGCCGACCCCGAGCGGCCGCGCATCCTTCTCACCGAGACCGGCGTCGGCTATCGCCTCCGGGCCCCGGACGACGAGCCAAACCTCAAGCCGCGCGCCGCGAACGATGCCGGGCCGCGAACGACGGAGACGACGCACTGATGCCGCTCTCGACGCCCCGCCGGCCGGCACCATGACCATCGACGAGATCCTCGCGCCCGAGGACGTCCTGGCGGGCCTGCGCGCCCCATCCAAGAAAGCCCTGCTGGAGAGCCTGGCCGCGCGGGCCGCGGACCGGCTCGGCCTCGCCGTCGACGTGATCCTCGCCCCCCTCGCCAGGCGGGAGGAACTGGGTTCGACCGGCGTAGGGGACGGCGTGGCGCTGCCCCATGCGAGGCTGGAAGGCATCGACCGACCGTTCGGCCTGCTGGCGCGGCTGCGCGATCCGATGGAGTTCGACGCGGTGGACGACCGCCCGATCGACCTCGTCTTCCTGCTGCTGCTCCCCGCCGGCAGCGAGGGGCGGCACCTGAACGCCCTGGCCTGCGTGGCGCGGTGGCTGCGGGACCCTGAGACCGCGGCGGCCCTGCGCGGCGCCCGCGACGCCGCCGCGCTGCACGCCGTCGTCGGCGACCGGATGCTCAGCAAAGCCTGAGCGAGATTGGGCCGAGCCCGCCAAGCCTGGCCGTCAGTATTTGGCCGGGCAACACCTGCGCGAGGCCGCAGCAACTGCCGACCGACACGAGGTCGCCGCCGTTCAGGCCCGAGCCGCGGTCGGCGAGGTGGCGTGCCAGCCACGCGACCGCGTTGAGCGGGTCGCCCATGACGTCGCGCCCGTGGCCACGGGCGACCACGTTCCCGTCGATGGCGAGGCTCGCCTCTCCGGCGGCGATGTCCGCGCTCATCCAGCCGTCGATCCATGGTCCGGCCACGTGGGCGACCTCCAGCCCGAGGTCCGCTGTCGCCGCCCGCTCGTCGAGCACCGTCGGCAGCGCGGTGCGCCGCCCGACGATGTGCAGGTCGAGCCGGCAGGCGGCGCAGGCGCCGAGGGCGTTGCGCGCGGTCGTCGCCTCCTCGTCGGTGAATGGGAACGAGCGACCGATCATGAAGGTGAGGCCGACGCTGGCGCCGAGCGCGCCGCGCGGCAGCCGGAGCGTCCCGCCGTCGTCCAGGATGGCCTCGCGCAGGAGCGGTCCGACGACCGGCCCGCCCAGCCGGAGAGTGCGCGCCACCGCGGGATGCGTGCCGACGAGGGCGTAGCCGATCTGCGCCCAGCCGAGCGCCCTCACGGTCGCGTCGGATACGTCCTCGGCATCCTCCAAGGTCATCACGGACGAAAGGTCGACGTCGGCGAGGTTGCCTGCGATGCGCGCTTGCGCGAGCCGCCGCCCCTGCGCGTCTGGGTCGATGCTGGCGGTGCGGAGGGCGAGCATGGCAAGTTCTGGGAACACGGAAGGTCCCGGAGCCTGCACGCTCTCGCATAAGGGTTCGAGAAGGCGGACGGGGTCGCTGTATCAGTATCCCGTTAAGGACCTGCCGACCGCATCGCCCGCCGTTCGAAGGGCGTCAGATGCCCACTAGGTCGCCAAGGACGTCGGCGGCGAGCAGGAGGCAGAAGCCGCCGAGCGTGGCGACACCCGCGACCGCGAGGACGAGGTCCGATGTCCGGACGGCGTCTGCGCTGCGGCGCCCGGAACCCAGGTGCCGGAAGTGGCGGGCTCGGACGGAACGGGTGGACACGGGTGACCCCTGGGATCTGTTACGGGAGTGATATGGGAAGCGCGGCCCGGCCGCTCCAGTGGGCCGGGCACGTTCTCAGATGCGGAACTCGACGCGTTCCCCGGACAGGAACACCGCGTCAGGCCGGTGGTCGGTCTCGTCCTCGGCGTAGTCGACGGCGGCCTTCCGGCTGCGGAAGATGCCGCCGGCCCGCCCGTGGGTCTCGATGGCGACCCAGTGCCCTTCCGGGTCCTGGCCTACGATGAACCGGGCCGCGTCCGAGGCGGGGGCCTCGGCATGGATGGCGGCAACGTGGATGGTGGGAGACATCGTGTGTCTGGGGTTCGCGCGGTCCTCGTTGAACCGCGACCCTAAGCTGGGCCCGAATGCGTTAGGGTTCGAGCGGGAAGCGACGTCGATTCCGTAAGTGTGTCGTTAGGATTTCTGGTGCCGACTTTCCGTCCCCTCGAAATCGGGAGGCCCGCCGCCCAACTGGGCGCTACTGCCGGTCGACCCGGCGAGGTTGGGGGGCAGTCGTGCGCAAGTTAGCGTTTCCGGATGGTCGCGGGGCATGGCTGCCCCTCGGCTTGGCGCTCTTGCTCATCCTTCTCGTCGCCACTGGCTTCTACTTGACCCGGGCCACGATTCTGACCATCGCGGTCGCCCCGAGCGGCGGAACCGAGCCAGCCCTCTTGCAGGCCTACGCCGACGAACTCGCCCGTCGAAAGCTCGCCGTCCGCCTGAAGGTCGTCGCGTTCGGCGGCGTGCAGGAAAGCGCCGAGGCACTGCGGGGCGGCAAGGCCGACCTCGCGGTGGTCAGGCCCGACGTCGCGCTGCCGGGGAACGGCCTCACGCTCGCCATCCTGCGCGAGCTCGCGGCCTTCGTCGTGGCTCCCGGAGCGTCCGGCATCAAGGCCATCCCGGACCTCGCGGGGAAGCGGCTGGGCATGCTGGCCGCGCGGACGGCGGATCGCACGCTGCTGCGGGATCTCCTCGCCCACGATGGGCTTGAACTCCTGACCAATCCTCCGACCGGTGTCGTGGGCGGAAAGTCCGTCGCGTTGGTTCCCGTGGAGAAGTCCGACGTCGCGGCCGCCTTCCGCGACGGTCGGATCGACGCCATGGCGCTGGTGACGACGCCCACCCTCCCGTCCGCGAGACGGATCGTCGGCCTCGTGGGGGAGGCAAGTGAAGCCGGCGAGGTCGCGCTGATCGGGTTTCCCGACACCGCCGCCCTTTTGGCCCGGTGGCCGCGCCTGCAAGCGGTCACGGTCCCTGCGGCCCTGTACGGCGGCAACCCGCGCCTCCCCGGCGAGGACGTCGCGACCGTGGGCTCGTCCTACCGGCTGATGGCCCGTTCCGGCCTGTCGCGCAGCGTGGCCGCGGAAGTGACCCAGCACCTGTTCGAGATGCGCACGGCGCTCGCAGAGACCGTGCCGGCGGCCGAGGACGTCACCCACCCCGATTACGAGGACACCGCCGACGCAACCAGCGCTCGCCTGCCCAGCCATCCGGGTGCCATCGACTACTACGAGCGCGAGCAGGAGACCTTCATCGAGCGCTACGAGAGCTGGATCTACCTCGTCGCCATCCTCGGTGGTGGACTGGGTTCGACCGCCGCGTGGCTGCGGCAGCGCCTCGGACGCATCCGCCGGGAGCGGATCGAGGTGGCCATAGGGAGGCTGCTGGAGCTTCGTTCGGAGGCGCGCCGCGAGACCGACCGTGCGCGCCTGGAGGCGATGGCGGGCGAGGTGGACGACCTCGCCGGGAGCATTGCCCGCCATGCCCTGAATAGGCCGACCGAACCGCGGACGCTCGGCGCCGCCACAGTGGCCATCGAGGCGGCGCGCTCGACCGTGAAGCGGGTCTTGGACCGGAACGGAGTGCCGACGTGATATCGACTCGTGCGAGGCCGCCGGGCGCCGCAACCTGTATTTTTGTCGGTGGCCGCAGAGGTGAGGCCGAGGCTGCCGAGATGGCGGCGGCGCGATGAGTGGTGCTTGCCAGTCTCGAAACATTCGATGCCTGCGGGTCCTAGCGATGCCTAGGCTTGCGCCGAAGGCGCGTGCGCGCAGGTAGCCGGTTTTGCCTCGGAAACGACGGGCCACCGGCCTGCCAGCACGGCGTAGTCCTTGATGATCAGGTCCGGGAGCCGGGTTGCAAAAAAGGGAAGACGATCAATCGAAATATCTTCAGGTTTAATTTGTTGCCACTTGGCTAACTTGAGATATATCTAAGCAGAACTTTGCGCCTCAGAGCACATCATTGCGCCGGGGTGCAAAAACTGGGCGTCAGCTTGCGCCAGCATCAGCAGCGTCACGCCCGATTCGCAACTTGATGCAGACCTTCAGTGGTATGATGTGGATGGTCCTGAGGACGGCACTCTGAGCCCATTAAATTAGCCGCGCTGAACGTCCGCTTGCCCGCAATCTGAGCCTAACAGCAGCCATTCCGCTTTCGGCCCGACGACGTCATGCCGAGTCGACAATGATTGCAAAATCGGCCGTTCGGCTTCGCGCCTATCACAGCCATTCAGTTGGCCCAAGCGAGATCCAGTAAGCAGACGATGATCGCGTCGGGCGTACTGACTGCATTCCGACAGCCCGCGCGGTTCAACGCGATCCTGCTCGGTTTCCTGCGGCGCCATCCCGTCCCGGGATGACAAGCTGCATCATGGGGACGGGTTCGCGTGTGGAGAGGCACCCACCGTGAACGACCTGCGCAACAGAGAAGCTGTTCCTGGCTAACCCCGTGAGTCTTCCGCGGAAGGCCATAGAGGCCGTGAGGGCGAGGCTGCTCTACCTCCCGCCCAACAGCCGGACTTCAATTCGATCAAGCAGATCTTCGCTAAGTTGAAGGGCCTGCTCCGAACTGCGGTGGCCCGGACTATCCCCGAGCTGTGGTACACCATCCGGCAGGCCTTCACTCGGTTCACGGTCGATGAGTGCAGCATCTGCATCGCTGCCGCCGGGCACGAAATTAACTTGGCCGTCGCCACGTGAGCGGGCATGGCTCTAGTTGTGACCTTTGCCATAATGCTTAGCGAGAAAACCGGGACGCGGCACTAAGCTTCTTGAGCGTTGAACGCTTGCAGAGGTGTTGCCGCACAGCAACTCGACTTAACGTTCCGATACGTCTGTGAACGTGCGTTGCACGATTCGACCAGTAGCCGTCGCTTCAGCTCTGGAGTCATATGGCGTCTTAACCCCATTCTATGTATGAGCGCGTGCTAGGGTGTGGACTCGATCAGCACCAGAAGGCGATGACGGCGGCCAGAGCGAGGGCCGAGGCGTAGTTGCGGGCGAGTTTGTCGTAGCGGGTGGCAATGCGGCGGAAGTCTTTGAGGCGGTTGAAGGTCGC
This sequence comes from Methylobacterium sp. 2A, assembly GCF_009806555.1. Classification (GTDB taxonomy): domain Bacteria; phylum Pseudomonadota; class Alphaproteobacteria; order Rhizobiales; family Beijerinckiaceae; genus Methylobacterium. The sequence goes on from NZ_VUOK01000045.1 coordinate 126,581, forward strand.
CTCGATCCGCCAGCGCTCCCGATAGCGGGGCCTGTCATGGCGGATCTTCCGCTTGCGGCCGCGCTTGCCCGGGATGACCGGCGTGATGCCGCTCTTGCGCAGGTCAGCGCGCAGCCAGTCGGCATCGTAGCCCTTGTCGGCGGCCAGACGCTGGATCCGACCAGGCGCTTCGGCCAAGACCGCCGGAGCGGTGGTCACATCGCTGGTGTTGCCGGGCGTCAGTAGCAGGACGCCAGGGCGACCGAGGACATCGGTGAGCGCGTGGATCTTGGTCGTTTGGCCGCCGCGCGACGGGCCGATAGCCTGCGCCGTCGCCCCCCTTTGCCGCCATGGGCTGAGCGGTGGGCCCGGACGTAGCTGCTGTCGAGGGCGGCTGCATCACCTGCCCATCCGGCCGTGGCCAGCGCGGCGAGCATGGCTTTCCAGAAGCCGCGCCGCGACCAGCGGTTGAAGCGGTTGTAGACCGTGGTACGCGGGCCGTAGGCGGCCGGGCAATCGCGCCAGCGACAGCCCGATGTCAGCACGTGCAGGATGCCCGAGATGATCTGCCGGTCGTCCTTCCGCTCGGGGCCGGGCTGATCCTTGGGCATGAACGGTTCGATCACCGCCCACTGCTCATCCGAAAGCCAGAACAGGTCCGCCATCGCTACCTCCAGGCCGCAAAACGGCCGCCTGGAATCACAAAACGACAAACCCTGCAACGCCTTGGTTCGGTTCACACCCTAGTCACTCACCGCTTTAGGCTGGTCCCTGCCAAAAATCTCGCTTACGCAAAGCAAAAGCCATGATGAAACTATCTTTCTGAGGCGGTCTGAAAGATTTATATTTTGGGATAAATCAGAATGACTCGAATCTGGCGATCAATTAAACCTAACCGGTTTCCTTTTCAGAATGGGGCGACTTACGACCCTAAATTAAAAATTCAAATTGAACCTGTTGCTTGCAACTTATCCGATGACCCGATCTGGAATTTTGCACCACTAACCAAGGATGCAAGAAAATTTATACCCTACAATGTCATCAAATCAGTTCATATTTTCAATTACAACGAAGATAATCCATTTGCGCTGCTGCTCACAGTCACGCCGCCGCGAGCTTGGGCTTTCGCAATCAGATCAAGATTAATATCTAGACGCCCAGAGCATGTAATATTAGCGAACGATGATCGGTGTATTCTGCTCACGCCTGAACGCGTTTGGCTACATCGAGCTAGCCAAATCCTCGGCGTAGCGGGAGACATCTTAGCGGGGACTATGACTCTTCCAAAATCTTCGAGACGGCCGATCGTTGGATGTAGGTCTGACATCGAAGAGCTTGGCGACTTGATACGCTAACCTCAAACTCCTTGCTATTGACCACACACGAAAACTAGTCGGCCAGCCCTCGCGACCACACCTCGTCTGAAGCTCTCACGGCTTTACCGAAACCGCGACTGCGGCCCGCCCTCCGAGAGGGAGGCGCATCTCAAGTGCACGGTAATTACCGTCCGACCAGTACTCAGTCATAATTGATCAGGCCGAGGATGGGCCATCCGGATCTTGCCGGCCCTGGGACCGAATCGTGGCCGTCGATTCGCGCGCCGGGCGGGCTGGATCCGGACTCGGCATGCCCCCGACATGGGCCTCCCCCTAGCACTACCTGGGCACTTTGAGGTCAGACGGCAGCCGGAAGCGGCGGCGACAGTGCGGGCATCGCACCGGTGGGATGAGGCCGACGAACAGGCGGCCGATGATGGCCTGCCGCACGGCGGGCAGGCTCGGAGACGGTGGCGGTCCCGGTAGGCCGGCCACCTTTTTTTCCCCCATCCGTCCGGTCGGGCCCAGCCAGGCGCAGGTGCTGCAGGTAGGCGCAGGCGATGCACGTCATCAGCGCGTGCCGGTGCAGGCCGGTCCAGGAGCGGCCCTCGAAGTGGTCGAGGCCCAGTTCCTCCTTCAACTGCTGGTGGCCCTGCTCGCACACCCAGCGCGCCTTGATTGTGCCGGCCAGGGCGCGCCGGGTCGTGCGGGGCGGCAGGTTCGAGAGGTAGTACTTGCGCTCGCCCGAGGCGCGCCACTCGCCCACCAACCAGACCTCGGCGCCCGGCAGATGGCGGTTGTTGCCCCAGATCGGACCGTCGCCCACCCGCACGCGGGTCATGGCAAACCGGGCCGCGAGCGCGCCCTTCGTGCCCTGTCGCCACGTCACGCGCCGCCACGGCAGCGCAGCGAGAACCGCCTCGGCCTCCTGCGGCTCCTGATCCGGCACGGGTCTGCGCGCCCTCCCGCCCGGCTCCACCAGCCGCACGTCGGGATCGTAGACCTTCTGGTTCTTGGCGATCCCCACCGCCCAGGTCAGCCCGCGCGCGTCGAGGCCATGCCGAAACAGGGCGCTACAGCCGTAGCCGGCATCGGCCAGTACCACACCGAAGCGGACGCCTTCGGCCTGCAGGCGGTCGAGTTCGGCAAGCGCGATCTCGCCCTTGCTCTGCGGCACCACCGCCGCCTCGGGCACACCTGCCCGCTCACACCGCTTCGGGTTGGCGACCCACTCCTCCGGCAGGAACAGGTGCAGGCAAACCGGCACGGGCACCTCGCCCCGCGCCAGGGTGAGCGAGACGAGCGACTGGCAGTTGGCCTTCTTGCCGAGGTGCCCGCAGTACTGGCGCGCCACGCCCACCGAGCGCGTGCCCTTCTTCGGCAGCGCCGTATCGTCGATCACCAGGCAGGCGTCGGATCCGCCGACCAGCCGGTCCGCGGTACGGGTGAGTTCCGCCCAGAGCGGGCCGTCGTCCCAGGCCGGGCTGGCGATGAAGTGCTGCAGTTGGTCGTGACCCGGCAGCCCGAGACGGGCGGCCATCGGCTGCAGGCTCTTGCGATCCCCGGGGCCGAGCAGGCCGCGCAGGTACAGCGGCGCCCAGGTCCGCCGCGTCTTGCGCCCCATCGCAGCCAGAAACGGGGCCAGCCATACATCGAGGTCCGGCCCCGACGATCTCTCGCCCATGTCCATCTCCCGCAGTGCCACCGCGGGATCAAAACGCCCACCGCCCCTCAAAGTGCCCAGGTAGTGCTAGAGGCTGTTATGAACCTGCGGCGAGTTGAGCGGCCTTTTTGAGCATGAAGGCAGACGAAGGCGACGAGGTGCAGGTCTGCCAGGGTGCTTGCATAGCGTTCGTAATCTTTGACGAGCCTGCGGAAGCGTGTGGAGCAGGGAAAGGAGCGTTCGACGACCCAACGGCGTGGGAGCAGCACGAAGCCCCGCTTGGCCTCGGGCAGCTTCACGACCTCCAGTTCGATGCCGTGCGCACGGGCGGCCACGGCCGGCTTCTCGCCGGTGTAGCCCTGATCGACGAAGGCGATCTCGACGCTCGCGCCGGTGGCCGCCTGCACGGTCTTGGCCAGCCGGGCGACCTGAGCGCGATCATCGGCATCAGCGGGTGTGACATGCAGCGCCAGGAGGTGGCCGAGGGTATCCACCGCCATGTGCAGCTTCGAACCCTTCTTGCGCTTGGCTCCGTCGTAGCCGGCCCGCTCGCCGCTCTCGGGTGAGGAGCGCAAGGTCCGGCTGTCGAGCACGGCCGCGCTCGGCTCCGGCGCCCGACCGGCCGCCATGCGCAGCACCGCACGCAGATCCTCGGCCAGTTGCTCGAAACAGCCGGCCGCCAGCCAGCGCTGGGCCTGCTGATACACGGCAAACCAGGGCGGCAGGTCGTGGGGCATCAGCCGCCACGGGCAGCCGCTCCTGACCACGTAGCGCAACCCGTTGAACACCTCGCGCAACGCATGCTCACGCTGACCGGCATCCTCACGCAGCAGCGTCAGGTAGGGCGCGACCAGCGCCCACTCCTCATCGGACACGTCGGACGGATACGACTTGCGGGTCGGGCTCATCCCCGCTCATCTGAGCATCAGCCCGACGCAGGTCCATAACAGCCTCTAGGGGAAGCGGCCTAGGTAGTTCTGCGTGTCGGTGCCCGTTTGGAGATTGCTGGGTCCGGGGCTAGCCTCATGGCTCGACGCGCGGAGTGGTGCCCGCGCCTAACCCACAGCGACGGAAGATGGCGCCCCGAACCCATGTCTCCCCGAAAGCCATTCCCGCCGCGGGTGCAGGCAGCCTGCAGGGCGAGGCCGTGGCTGTGCGGGGTCCCATCGTCCCCGCGTTCCTGCTAGCCACGCGAGATGGTAGCAAGCCGCGCAACGCCAAGCACAGCCTTTTGCCGCGCGACGTGATGGAGATGCTTGAGCACATCCGGATCCTCCATCCCAAGGGCTCGGACGGATACATCGTCCTCTCCTCGAAGTGGCATGGCACCTACCGCCAATTCCCCCTGATCCGCGCGCGCGGCGATATCCCGTGTGACATCCTGAGGGACGCGCAGTTCGTCAGCATGAATAGGTTCTCCTGGAGCCGGAAGGGGGATGCCCTGTGCTCCGTCGGGCACGCCTGGTTGGAGTTCGACCCCTACGCCGAGGACAAGAACGGCAACCCCCTTCCTTACCGCGAAATGCCCTTGAAGGACCTGCAGGTCCTGCTCACAGCAGCGATCACCGCTGCCGGCGTCCCGGCTCCGAGCTACTGGACGCGGAGCGGCCGCGGGCTCCACGCGGCCTGGGCCTGCGAAGCCCTGCCGGGCGAGGCCGCCGGCAAGGTGCAGAGGGTCATGGACGCGCTCTACGGCCCGACCCTGACCGATGACGGCAGCGTCCCGGCGAGGCGGTACGACGACCCCGACCGCGACGCCCAGGAGAACCGACTCGTCGGGATGTGGATGGCGTTCCGCGACGCCGGCCTGGACCGCGGCACGCAGGATTCCAGCCGCGTGCTCCGGATCTGGGGTAGCTACAACCAGGCATCCGACTCGTACTGCGAACGGCTCTGGCCGGACTGCATCGATGACATCAAGAGGTGCCGCTTCGACGACCTCGCCGACTCGGTGCTCCCGATCACGAGCACAGAGCTGCGCAGGCGACTCGCCGAAAGGGCCCCGTGGAAGGCCCAGAACCCTCGGAGCAGGCCGCAGCGGAACGTCGGCCGCGCCCGGCAGTACGCCGGTACCGCCGGGGTGAGGGATCGGATGCTCGCCGACCTGATGCGCCTCCACGGGCACCGCGGCGGCATCGCGAAGGGGCATCGCCATTGCTGGCTGTTCCTCGTCGCGAACTGCCACGCGCATATCCATGGCGGCAACCCCGAGACCTGGGCGGCGCTGTACGCCCACATGGCTGGGCTGACGGTCCCTGACGCCTTGGACTGCCTCCAGAGCCTCGGCCGGAGGATGCGGCGGCACGAGGCCGGCGAGACGTCCGAGTACAAGGACGAAGTCTGGAACGTGTTGTTCCACCACTCCGGCGCCAAGATGGCCGATCTGCTCGGCGTCACCCAGGAGGAGGCGGATGCCGCGGGCCTGAACTTGGTCCGCCCTGGCAAGGCAAGGTCTATCCCGCCGAGGGAGCGGCAGGCAGCGAAGAGGATCCGGGACGGTGCCGTCCCCCGCGCCGACCGGGCCGACGCCAAGTTCCAGGCGGGCCGTCAGGGTCTGGCCATCCGGTCCGAGTGCGGGACGGCGGACGCGGCAATCGAGGCCATCCGGGTTGCCACGGGACGTGGCCGGACGTGGGCCATCGAGGCCATGAAGCTAGCGGCGGCTGCCCCGGCCGAGCCCCTCGCCGAACCGGTCGCCATGGAGCCCGTCGCGGTCGAGCCGGTCGAGACCGTCATCGAGCCGTCCGATGTCCGCGAATCCGAGGACCTGGGGGTTCGGTTTCCGTCACGCTTTATCGGGGGCTCCGCCCCGGGCCCTGCCCCCCTCGCGACGGCCGAGGTCGACGTTGGCCCCGCCCCCTACCCCGAGCCCAAGGTTCGGCGCATCTCGGACATCTCGGTCATGATCGAGGTCGCCCCCGACGTCGGCTACGTCGTCATCGACGACCCCAAGGACCGGTTCCACGGCCGGGTCGTCCTCAGCTTGACCGGTGAGTGGACGAGCCTCCCGGAGCACCTGGAGCCGCTCGCCGTTCCTCCGCCCCGCAAAGTCCGGCAGCCCCGCCCCGTCCGGGCCTTCACCCGGCGTCGCCCCATCGCCGATGCGCCCCGCTCCTCGGCTGCGCGGCGCCCTATGACCCCTCAGGAAATCGCCGCCTCCGCCGAGGATTACCGCCGGGCGTCCGGTCGCTGAACGCCCTTGTGGCGGGCATGGTGGTCCGCTAGAATCCCTTCACCTGCCGTCGCTGGTTGGGACGTGCACCACACGTGTGAGGCCCCTGCGGACTACCGCGGGGGCTTCCGTGTTTCTGGACCCCGCCTTCCGTCCGTCCTTTGATCCTTGCATCCCGGCATCCGATGCTGCGCGCGTTGCAACGCCGCCGGATCCCGCTATGGCCAAGCCCCGGAAGAAGTCCCGCACCCCCATCGCACAGGCCATCTACGAGGCACGCCTGGAGCGCGGCCGCGAGCGCAACAGGCGGTGGCGCGAGGCCCGCGCAGACCGGCTCGCAACCTTGGAAGCCGAGGCCGACGTCGCCGCGGTGGACGCCGCCGTGGTCGCGACGCTCGTCCGGCTGCACATCGAAGCCCGCGAGGCCACCGGCCGCCGGGATCCGGCCCTACCCCTCGTCGACGTCGTCCGCCGGGCCCGGGAGCGGCTTCAGGAGGCCGGCATGGATCCCGCCTCGGCCCGCGAGGCCGTCCGCGAGCGGCTGCGTCTCGGCGCCCCTCCGGATCCCGCCGCGGCCGTCGCCGAGGCCGCCTGAGTTGTCCCGGCCTTGTTCCCTCCGGGGGCCAGCGTAGACTCCCGCGGCGGCCGTCGAGGACCTCCTCCAGCCCCGCCATCTCCCGGAGCCGCCCCGTGTCCCTGTCCGTCCGGTTCGACGTCGCCAAGGCCGTCCGCGAGGCCCAGCAGGCGTTCGAGTCGTTCGGGCTCGACCGCTTCCCCCGCGCCGTCCAATACGCCCTGACGGGGACCGTCATCGACGGCGCGAACCGGTGGCGCCGGTCCGTGGACACGACCTTCGACCATCCCAACCGGGCAACCCGGGACGCCGTCCGGTACGTCGTCGACAAGGACCTGCTGAACAAGGTCACGACCGTCGGCGAGGCCTCGGCCGCCGTGTTCGTCCTGCCGCTGCAGTCGACATGGCTGAAGTACGCCTTCGGGGACAGCAACCAGACCCGTCTCCCCGGCGACGTCGGCGTGGAGGCTTACTTCGCCGACCAGACGCTGCTGAAGATCCCGAACCCGGGGGCCATCAGCTACACCGGCCTCGGCCGCCCCGGCGCCGGCGACAAGGTCCCCGGGCGGGACGCCAAGAACATCGCCCGCATGGCCGCCCGGGGCTACCAGCGCAACATCGGCACCCCCGGCATGACCGCCGGCTCGGCCCGGTGGGGGGTGTTCGAGGTCAGGCCGGGGGACAAGGCCCTTAGCGGCTACACGTGGCAGCCGGGCATCTGGGCTCGCCCGCCCCGGGTCGTGGCCAGCGTCGGCCGCAAGCGAACGGCCCGGGCGATCAAGGCCGGCCGCATGTCCGCCCCGACGACGGAGTTCACCCGGCGCGACGGCACCGAGGTCAGCGTCCCGAAGGTCGTGAACAACGACGTGCCGCGGCTCCTCCTCCTCAGCACCCCGAAGGCCGAGATGAAGCCGATCGCCACGCCGAGCTGGCAGCGGGCGATGCAGGAGGCCGCCGAGACGATGCCGGACCGGCTCGCCCAAGAATTCACGGACCGCCTGGAGCACATGGCCCGCAAGGGACGGTAGGGGCCCCGATTGAGGCCCCTCGTCCAGGTATTTCTGAGAAAGCCTGGACGGTACCCGAAGCATCGCCGACGTCGCTGGCATGTACATGTCCGGGGTGCACACATGTACATGTGGCATTCCGGCAACTCCGCATGCTGTTCCGACACGCCTGTAGACATCGGATGCGGACCTCTCCTAGGAGCCGTCACGTCAACTCTGAAATCGAACCGCCCGAGAGCGCTGTTCCAGGCGTGCGCGCCTGTTAGCTTCTTGGCTCGCAGCGGACGACGAGGATTCGCGGCGAACAGGATCCCGGCCCGGACATGGATCAAGCCGCCGTACTCGCACGCATCATCAGCTTCGTCTCGGCGGTTGGCTCCGTCCGTGCCTTCGCGCGCAAGGCCGGTCTGAGCGAGGTCCACGTCCGGGACGTCCTGCAGGGACGTCGTACGCCGGGCCCGAGGCTGCTGGCCTCGGTCGGGGTTGAGCGCCGGGTCACCTATGTCGTGGTCGGCGGCGATGCGTAGCTCCGCCCTCCCGCGCGACGAGTTCCTGGACCGGCTGACGACCGCCGAGCTCGTGGCGCGCCTGGAGGCGTGGAAGGCCGACCGCGACACCGTCCGGTACGCCGCATCTGCCGCGTGGGCCCGTGCCGTCGAGGACCGCATCGCCGCGATCGAGGACAGACTCGCCGCCCGGCACGAGGCCCTCGGCATCGTCCCCAAGCCTGAGCCCGCCGGAGCCTGCGCGTGGTGAGCCCGCCCGGCCTCGCCCTCCTGCTCATCGTGACCCTGCCGTGAGCGACCCTCCTATTCGCCTCGGTCGCCTTGGCCCTGTTCGCCACCCATAGCCGGGAGAGCCGCCCGTGACCGTGCCCGAGGTCATCGCTGTCTGGACCGTCGCGTCCGTCCCGATCGGCGTCGCCATTGGCAAGGCGATCGCCTGGAGCAAGCGCAGCGATGGCTGAGCTCGCCCTCGACTTCGTCATCTGGGGCGCCGCCCTGGTGCTCGTCCTCGCCGTCGTCCTCGTGGGCGCGCTGGCCGCCGCAGAGCGTCCCCGGCCCCGTCGGGACGGCATCGCCGACATCCTCCGTGAAACCGCCAAGAGAAGGAAGCGCTGACCATGCCGATCTTCGACGAGAGCCTCGCCGAGAGCCGCTGGCGCCAGGAGCTGGCCGAGATGGAGGAGACCGTCCGGAAGGTGAGGGACGAGCCGCCTGCCGGCATCCCCGCGGCGCTCCTCGCCTTGGACCTCGCCACCTTCGTCAAGCGCAGGGACCAGCTCCGCCGGAAGCTTGGCCTGCCGCCGGCGGAGACGGACCGGCAGCCGAAGCGGAAGCGGGCGCGCTAGGGGCCTCAATCGGGGCCCCTCCCTCAGGAGCGATCCATGACACGTGCACAGGAGCGCCTTGCCGCCCGGCAGGCAGCCACGGCGAGGCAGGAGCTCGACGGCTACGAGCGGGACCTCGCCGCGTGGCAGCCCGAGCCGCCCGAGGGGATCCTGCCGTGGGCGCACCAGGCCTACCGGCACGGCCTGCTCGCGGCACGGGATGACCTGCGGCGTGAGCTCGGACTGGCCCCGGCTGCCACCGCCATCACCACCGCCACCCACGAAGCACGAGGCTGAGATGCACCCCGCTCGCACGATCCCCTATGCCGACCTCGTCGCGGGCCTGGAGGCTGCGCGCGGTCGCGGCCTCGTCAGCCGCAAGGAGTGCCCCGAGACCGGGCTGCACATCTACTGCTACACCCAGCGGTGCGTGTACGACGACGCCTGGGACGCGTTCTCGCTGGTGGCCCGCGGCCTCATCGTCGACCCGGCGGAGCAAGCCGTCGTGGCCACCCCGTTCCCGAATTTCTTCAACCTCGGCGAGCGCCGGGGCGTGGCGCCGGACCTACCCTTCGAGGCCTTCGACAAGCTCGACGGCAGCCTGATCATCGCCTTCCACCACGCCGGCCGGTGGCGCACGGCGACCAAGGGCGCCTTCGTCTCGACCCAGGCGGCATGGGCGCAGGCCTGGCTCGATGCCCGGGACACCTCGGCCCTGGTGCCCGGCACCACCTACCTGTTCGAGGCGCTCTACCCGGAGAACGTGATCGTCGTCCGCTACGTCACCTCCGGGCTGGTCTTCCTGGGCGCCTACGATGACACCGGACGTGAGCTCGACAGGTCCGAGATGCTGCAGGTCGGCGACGCCACCGGGTTCTTCGTAGCGTGGAGGCACCCGTTCCAGTCGATCGCGGAGCTCGTCCGCATCGCCGGCGACATGCCCCGCACCATGGAGGGGTTCGTCGTCCGGTTCAGCGACGGCACGCGGCTGAAGATCAAGGGGTCCGAGTACAAGCGGATCCACGCGTTGATCTCGCGCTGCACGCCGCTCGCCGTGTGGGACGTGCTCAACGCCGGTCTGCCGCTCGACGACAAGCGCCGCGACCTGCCCGAGGAGTTCTGGGGGGACTTCGACGCGATCGTCAGAATCCTCGATGGCCGTGCCATGGCGCTGGCCGCCAAGATCCAGGCCGCCGCCAAGGCTGTCGAGCACCTGTCTGACCGCGAGCTCGGCCTGACGCTCGCGGCTCAGCCCGAGGACGTGCGGCCGTTCCTATTCGCCTACCGCAAGGCCGGAGGGGTGCTGAAGGGCAAGGTCTACACGGCGATGCTGCGGGCCATCAGGCCGAGCGGGAACGTCCTCGACGGCTACGTGCCGTCCTACGCCATGGGCCGCATGCTGGATGATGAGGCCTGACCATGGGCATGGTCGAGGGACTGATGACCCTGGAGCGGGCCATCCCCATCGCCGAGTCTGGCGGTCGCATCCACCGCCACGGCTGGATGCAGTCTGGACCGACCCGACCAGGGTCATCCCCGTGGGCAGCGCGCCGGGCAGCGTGGACCCGGGCGGCTATCCCTACTGGACGTCGGAGACCGTCCTCTCGCGCTCGCGTCAACTCTCGATGCGCTCGCCCGTGGACGTGACGGCCAACCGGATCCCGGCGGGCACGTGCGCGGTGCGCCGGCTCGCGACCCCGATCTCGATCCCGCTGGCCTGGACCGGTTCGGGGATCGTGCTGCTGCCCTCGCCGACCTCGGCCGCCTCGCCGCCGGCCACGACGTTCGAGATCCACGTCGACGGAGCCACCGTCGCCCCGGCCGCGATCCCCGCAGGCGGAGGGAGCATGCCGCTGACAGGGGCCGGGGCCCTTCTCGTGTCGCCGGGGTCGCTGATCGAGTTCGTCAACACGGGCGCTGCGCTATTCGGGGCCACGGTCGCTGTCGGGATCGCGGGCACCCACGTCTAGGCCATCGTTCCGGAGGCGAGTGAAATTCACGCCGACGAGTTGTCCTACCGTTACCTGCCTATTGTGTAACGAGGGAGTGCCTGACCGGAAATCGCGTTGCAACGCACGTCCACCCCCCGTTGCAACGCAGCTTATCCACAGACGAGTAACGCTCGCCCATGCTTCCGCGACCGGGGCTTTCCTGATTCAATACGGGACACCCCGCCTGGAACGCTCCTGAACCCCTAGTAACGCGCTTCTTGTACCTAGCCATTTCGGAAAACGTCGATTTCCCGAGTCGCGAGAGTCGCTTATCGGGCTGAATACAAAATTACAGAAAGGCTATTTAAGGCCGACGTCGGCCCGACGTCGGGCGCACGTCGGCCCGCGGCCCGGCCAGGGATCCCTTAACCGTGGCCAGCGGACCCCCGTTGACCCGGGACTCCCACTCGATTCTCCTGGGCTCACGGAACAAGGGAAGACGGCCATGAGCATGGGGACGGCAGCGGCGATCGAGGTCACAGGGACGATGGCCAGGGTCGGAAGCTCGATCGGCCTCGGCATCGCCATCGCCAAGGCCGAGCACCGGATCCGCCGCGAGCAGGCCGTCGACTCGGTCACGGAGCTGGCGATCCGCCTCCAGGAGGCCCGGCAGGCGCAGCGCGGCGCGCTCCGGCGTGCGGCCCAGGCCGAGGCCCGCCTTGGGGCCGCCCAGGCGGAGATCGCGGCGCTGCGGCAGGCACTGGCGCAGGAGAGGCACATGACGGCGGCGCTCCGGGAAGCCCTGGGCATCTGAGCCGCCGGGGACCGCCAAAAGAGAAGGGGCCCGCCGGGATGACCGGCGGGCCCCTTCTTCGTTCCTGGGGATGGCTCAGCGGAAGGCGGGGCGCGCCCCACCGAGGTCGTGGCGCTCGTCCCATGTCGGCTCCGCGATCGGGCGCGGCCCGCGCTTCGCCATCGCGGCCACCTCGGCCTCCATCGTCTTGAACGAGGTCCGGGCCTTCGCGGCCATCACGGCGATCTCGACCGTCCTGCGCGCCTCTGCCGCCGACTGTTGCTCGACGAATCGGACGTAGGACGGCAGCAGGGGCGAGCCCTCGGCGACGGTCTTGGCGGCGACGTGGCGCGTCAGATCCGGCACCGCGACCTTGCAGACTTTGGCGAGCTCGGCCCGGTTGAGGCTGCGCAGCCAGTCGGCGACGGGCTCCGAGATGTGGGGCACATGCTCTGCGAACGCGGCCTCCCCGCCATCCTTGAGCGCCTGCGCGGCGTGCTGGACGAACAGCCCGAACCCGGGGGTTTCGAAGTTGAAACCCGGGTCGGTGGCGTCGTCCTCGGCGACGGCGTCGTCGGCCACGCGGCGGGGCGTCAGCGCCGGGTTCGGGAAGACGCTCCTGAGCAGCGCGCCGGGGACCTGCAGGCCGTAGCCGACGGCGGTGCCCAGGCCGCCCATGATGCGGGCCAAGATGGAGGCGAGGCGGGCGAAGAAGGACATGTGAACCCCTGTGCGTAGGGGGCGCGGTCACTGGCGCCGGCCCCTCATCCGGAGCAGAGCACTCCGCCATGAGAGCCACAAAGCGCGCAGGCGCGCACTAGCCACCGAGGGCCGCGATTTCCGCCCGGGTGGCCCGGCGCATGAAAGCCTGCCGGCGCGTGCATCTCTCTGCGAAATAATAGGAATTCCCGGCCGGGTGGACCCCGTCTTGGAACCCGTGGTGGCCGACGAATCGGGTGAGATGCAGCGGCAGGGCCTCCAAGTCGGCGCGGTGGTGGTGCTCGCGCTCGGCGGCCCTGTCCTCGGCGCCGGCCGGGTCGATGATGTCCCACGCCTGGGCACGCGTGATGGCATTCAGGCCGTCCGGGGTGACCAGGTACGTATCGTCATCCCATGGCGTCTGGCGCGCGGTCGTCACGACCGCGCCGACGGGCAGGTCGTGCGCGGATTTCCACGTCGTCTGCGCCTCGTCGATGTAGTGCGGCCGCTTGGGATAGCTCTGGAATCCGGCGACCAGCCGGTCCTCCAGGCGCGTGCGCGTCCCGCTCCACACGAGGACCGGCCGGAGCACGGCCCCGGCCCTCATCACTACCGTCACCGTCCCGGACGCCGGGGGCGAGTCCTGGGCAGGACTCAGCCTCGATTCACCATGGGGCGCGTTCGTTATCGTAGAACCCTTTCTAACCGCAAAATTTGCGATTACATCTCGTACCACTGAGGCCAATCGTGGACTCAAAGGGACCGGGAGGCAAGGGGATGGGCGCGCCGATGTACATAAGGGATGGGGAGTACCGGGCGCCGCCTGCGCTGCTGCGCCAGCTCCTGGATGTGGGTGAGACCAGGGCGTCGATCGCGCGGATGCACGGCGTCGAGGAGCACCGCGTCGCCTACCGTTGCCGGCGGCTCGGCATCGGGAAGCCCAATGGGCGCGCGCCGAACGCCCAGGCGCTCGCTATGGCCCTGGCGCACACCGACATCCCGATCGCCCGGATCGCCGCGGCCTACGGCTGCAAGCCCAGCACGATCGCCAAGGCCGCCGCCCGGCACGGCCTGCCCACGGACGAGCGGGGCCGCGAGGCGCTGCGGGAGTCCCGGTCGTGAGCCGGCGCCCCCTGACGGACGAGGACGTCCGCATCGTGCTCTCAGCCGCCGTCCGGATTGCGGGCGGACAGAGGGTCTGGTCGCGGCTGCACGAGATCAACCAGAGCTACGTCGGCAAAGTCCTCGCGGGGAAGCGGGATCCGGGAGAGCGCGTCCTGGCCGCCCTCGGCCTCGCCGAGCTGCCGCGGCGATACGGCCCCGTCGATGCGCCCGCGAAGCCGGGGGCGGTCCGATGATTCCCGATCTCCGCTCCGCCCTGAGGGAGGGCATCGCCGCCGCGGCGGGCGAGCCCATCGACCGGCTGCTGACGGCCGGCACGCTCACGCCGGCCGGGGTCGCGCTGTTCGGCACCGACAGCCCGCAGCTGATGGCCGTCGTCTGGGTCGGGACGTGGGGCTGGGCGTACGTCGCGCTGGGCGCCCTCGCCTGGCTCGCCGGCGTCCGCACCGGCATCCGGTGGGGGGAGTAGCCATGCCGCAGGAATCCCTGATCCCCGCGCTGGACGACCTGCTCGTCGTCGAGCGCGTCGCCCCCGGTGAGGACGCCCTGGTCAAGGCCTTGCTCCGCCTGGCGCTGCCCTGGGTGCCGCCGGAGGTGCCTCTCCCCGTCGTCCTCGTGACGGCCATCGAACACGACGCCATCGGAGGCCTCACCGCCGAAGTCCTGCTGTTCGACGGCGGCCGCGCTGGCCTCTGGTTCCCGCCGCCGCTCGCGCCGGGTGCCCCCCAGCGCGTGCGGTTGCTTGACGGAGAGCGCCAAGTCCCGATCGGCTACGACCGGGCTCGCAGGGTCTGGCGGCGCTACCCCGATCTCGCCCTGCTGACCGGCGACGCCCGCGAGGCCCTCGCTCGGCTCGACGTCGATGACGCCGAGTATCTGCACAAGGCGGAGAAACGGCGCGAGGCCGCCCGCCGCGCCGCAGAGACCAGGCGGCGCAACCGCCTGGCCAGAGAAGCGGCGGAGGGCGGCGCTGGCGGCAGGGGTGGCGCCTGAGCGACATGGTGAACAAAAACGTTCACCTACCCATTGCCTCCGTTTCAGTGAACCATTATGTTCACTGAGAGAGCAGAACGCTTCTCGCGGAGGCCAAGATGACCCAGCCCACCACCACCCCCACGATCCCTCAGACCTCGATCGAGATCCCCCTCGACGCCCTCGTGGCGATCGTCGAGGCCAAGAACGCCGAGCTCGTCGAGCTGCCCGTGACCGGCGAGGTCCTCCCCTTCCCCACCGTCCTCTGACCACCGCCGGGGGTTCGCCCCGGCCCTTCCACCAGCCGCCCTCGCGCAAGGGCGGCTCGTCGAGGGGCCTACCCACCCGCCCGACCTCGCGGGCACGATCTCGGAGAACGCCACGTGGCCATTCAGATCACCAAGTCCGGCACCGACCTGTTGGTGCAGACGCCGCACATGAACACGAATTTCAACAAGCGCCTCAGAGACATGGGCGGCCGCTGGGAGTCCCCGGCCTGGCGCGTCGACGCCCGCAACGAGGCCTTGGTCCGGGCCGCACTCAAGCGGTCCTACGGCGGCGACGGCGAGGGCGAGCCGGACACCGTTTCCCTGCAGTGCCACATCGAGAAGGACAGCTGGCAGGGACCCGTCGAGGTCGCCGGCCGGGTCATTGCCCGGGCCTTCGGGCGGGACTCGAGCGCCAAGCTCGGCGAGGGCGTGGTCCGCCTGGAGGGATCCGTCACGTCGGGCGGCTCCAGGGCCAACTGGCGGACCGTAGTGGACGCGGTCGTCGTGATCCATGACTGCCCCCGCAAGGTTGCCGAAAAGGCGATGGCCGACGGCTACGTCGGCGTGACCGATGCCCGCCTGTACGTCCCGGACGTTGCTGCCCTGGCAGAGGGCGTGGACTGACGCCCGCCTCGGGGCCGGCGCCGCGATTCCGCGGATCTCGCCGGCCTCGCACGGGCCTCAGCCGAGCCGCCCCGCCAACTTCGGAGACACCCGTGTCATCTTCCCAGACCCACTCTCGTGCCCGCGCCAACTACGATGCCGCCAAGGCCGCCAGCGCGGCCGCCTACCGCGAACTCGTCCGTGCCCGGGACGCCTCCTCCGCCGCGTTCGCCCACGGCACCCCAGACGCGATCGCTGCGGCATCCGCCGCGGAGGAGCGCGCCGAGGTCGCGTACCGCGAGGCCGCCGACGACGCCCGCATCGCCCGCGACGAGCGTGAGGATGCGCACGACTGGGACCGCCCCCGCGATGGGTTCGGGAACTACCGCGACTGAACCCAGCAGCCGGGGCCCCGTGCCCCGGCCCTTCTCCGGACCGCCCTCGGCCAGGGCCGTCCCGACAAGGGCCGATGCCATTCGGAGGCGGTCATGGAACGCACCTGTCACTACACGCTGCTTAGGGCGCTCCGCGAGGCCGCGTCCGTCACGTCGCTCAAGCACCACGAAAGCGCGCCGTTGCGCCTGCTGCATGGGGTGACGTCGCTGTACGGGCCGATCCGTCCCTCGGGTCCGAGCCACACGCTGTTCGTGGCCGTCGAATCCCCTCGCCTGACACCGGCGCTGAACAGGTTCGCCCAGGCCTTGCGGACGCGGGAGATCCGGGACGTGGCGAGGGGAAGGGTGCGCCACGCGTCCGAACGCGTCGTGCCCGTCCCGAACGTGTCGGCCCTCTGCGCCGGCCGCTCGATGGCGCACATCGCCGGCGGCAGCACGGAGCACGCGCGCCTCCGCGAGAACGGGACCGCCCTGTGCCGGGCGGCAATCGCCGAAGCCGAGGCCTGCGTCGCGGCGGCCATGCGAGCCCGGGTGGAGACGAGCAGGGCATCGTGCGCCGAGCACGCACGCGTCGCCCTGGAGGCCGCCCGTCACGTGGCGGAGGAATTCGAGCTCGGCGCCGCCGTCGTCGTGCCCGCCTTCTCCGTGCTGGCCCCGGACCTCTGGGACCTCGTCGCACCCGCGTATGCGCGCGAGGCCGCGATGCTCGGAGGGCCGGTGCAGCTGCCAGACGACGACGCCGATGCGATGGAGGCACTCGTCTGGTGAACGCGTGTGTTCACTTCCTCCAGTTGGTGATACGATCCGTTCACTAAGGGGCGACGAGGTACCGATGGGAGCGCGCGAGTTCACTGACGCGGGAGAGCGCGGACGCCGCCGGGACCTCGTCCGCCGGATCGGGGATGCGTCCTTCGGCGCGAGGACCGGGACCTGGCACGCCGATTTCGCCAAGGCGATCCACGAGGCGACGGGTCGCGAGATCGGGCGCGCCCGCGTGGCGCAGTGGCTCCTGGAGACCGATGCGGCGAAGCCAGTCCCGAAGTGGGTCGTCGATTCCCTGCCGGCGATCGCCCGGGCCGCCGCGGCCGACCTGCGGACGCGGGCCGCCACCCTCGATGCCGCCGCCGACGATGCAGGGGCCCCGCCCGGGGCCCAAGGCGAGCCCGGGTCGGACGGCGAGCCACCGCGCGAATCTGGGTCGCCCGCGGCCGAGGCCGCCCCTGAGGAAGACTTCGACCTTGACGCCTTCGTGGGGCAGGTCCTCGCCGCCGGGCCGGTCGACTGGAGCGAGACGCGCGGGCAGGACCTGCTCTAAGCCCTCTCCCGCCGCTCCCGGACGAGCCGCTGCTCCTCCGGCTCCAGCTCGGACCGCTCGACCCGGGCGACGACCTGGGCGAGGCTGGCCGGTTCCATGCCGGGCCATGCGTCCACGCCGACGTCCAGGCTCAGCCGAGTCGGCTCGAACAGGCCGTGCACGTGGCCGTAGGCATGGATGGCGCTGCCCATCGACCCCCGCCACGCGCGCATAGGAAAATGGCAGAGGACGAGCTTCTGCCCCTCGACCGTCGTCTCGACGAGGTCGCGCGGCGGCTCGGCCCACGGAAGGTCGAGCGTGTCGCGGTGGTCGTGGTTGCCTCGGACCAGGCGCTTCGTCCCGTTGAGCCTGTCGAAGATCTCGCGCAGCGGCCCCGCCTTCAGCCTCATGGCGAAGTCGCCAACGTGCCAGACGTCGTCCGCCGGCCGGACCCGGGCGTTCCAGGCCGCGACCATGGCCTCGTTCATGGCCGAGGCGTCGCGGTCGTCGAAGGGGCGGCCGCACATTCTGGCGATTTGGGAATGCCCGAAGTGCTGGTCGGCGGTCAGGAAAATGGTCATGGCGAGGATCCGTAGGGGGCGGACCCCCTGCGAGGCCCTAGGGTTTGGCGGAGGAGTCGGGATTCGAACGGGGGAACGGTTTCATGCTTGCCTCCTGCGGCGCGGTGTAAGGCTGCGGTCCTCGATGACGACGCTGCCGTCGAGCGGGGGCATCCGCACCTTCTTGATGGCCTCTATGGCGGCCCCCATCTCGGGGCCGTCGCTGTAGCGGCCGAGCGTCAGCCCGGACCGCTTGTGGCCGACGATGGCCGCAATGAGGTCGCCCGGGACGGCCGCGCGCTCCATCTTCGTGATGAACCATCTTCTGAATGAATGAAAGTTGATTAGAGACCTTCTCTTGCCTTCCAGCTCATCACGAACCTTGATATCACGCGAATACTTGGTGAACCTCTTCGAATAATATGATGAACGCGGCTTGACCGAGGGAGGCTTGGGGGCCGGCCACTCGGGGAACAGGTCGTCGTCGGGCTTCTTGCCCTCGATGCGCCGGCGCACGATCGGCAGCAGGTCCGGGTGGATCGGCACGTCGCGCGAAGACTTCTCCTTCTTCTGCGGCTTGAAGGTGAACCAGCCGTCGTCGCACTCGCCGACGCGCAGGTCGATCACCGCGTCGAGCCGGGCCCCGGTCAGGGCCGCCACCCACATGACGTCGAGCATGGACCTGCCCTCGGGCGGGTCGCCCATGAACAGGCGCTGCATCTCCGAGTCCGTGAACGCCCGCTCCTCCTCGTCGTGCGCGACCTTGTCCTTGGCGATCGTCAGGTCATGGAACGGGTTCCCCTTGGCGAAGCCCCGCTTCGACAGCCAAGACCAGTAGAACTTGAGCCTCCCGAAATACTTCGCGTTGGATCCCCACGCGAGCCCGGTGTAGGCGGGCATCTCGTCCATGTACCGGAGCGCGACGGGCCGGGTCACGTTCTCGATGAAGGGCTGGATCGGAGGGTTCCGGGTCGACAGCCAGTCCAGGAAAATCCCGAGCGCCCGCGGCTCGTCGAGCTTCGACCGGTCCGCGATCTTGAGCGTCCGCATGAACGACTCGTGGTGGTAGGCGATCGGCGTGCTCCCACGGACGATCTGCCGGTACTCCTCCGCCTCGGCCAGGGCCTCCTTCGTGGGGATGCGGATCTCGTCCGGGCCGAGCTCGGGGTTCCACACCGTCTTGTAGGTCGCCCCCTTGCTGAGGATCTTGTCGATGCGCTCGTTCATGCCCTGGCGGAGGAAGTGCTCCATGTCCTCGTCCGCGTCCTGCAGCATGCCCCGGACCTCCAGGGCCTCGGCGAGGAGGCTGTGCTTCTTGCCTCCGCGCGCCGTCCAGGCATCCTCGATCCGGCGCTTGAACTCGGCGATGACCTGCGGGGCGCGAGCCCTCGCGATGAGCAGGGACTGCGTGTCCAGCCCCTTGACGAGGCGCTGGCCGAGCTGGTCCTGGAGCTGCCGGGGGACCGCCATCGTCACGCGGTAGTACCCCTTATACTCGGCGAGGTAGCGCACGCCTGTGTTGGTTCTGCGGGGCACTGGATGGACGTCCTCGGGAGGGGGTTCGTACCGCAGTCGTACCGCTATCTCGAACCGCGATTCCGTGCAATCGCCGGGGCTTGCTTATCCTAGAATCGGTTAAGCGATGCTTGGGGTCTAATCCCTCCGTCTCCGCCATAACGTTTCAACCCCGCCTAAAACATTGTGATCGTTGGATTTTTTCTGGGTCTATTTTGTGGTTTGCCCCCGATTTGTCCCCATGAAGCGGTGCCGGCTCCATCGATCAAAGGAGCGTCTGTATGAAGCAGCGGGTCTCGCCTCACAGCTGATTCGCTAGATGGGAAGGATCCCTCGTTCCTTCGATCCGATGTGTATCGGTCGGTTGTAAGGAACCACGCCGCGCGACACGTATCCCCGCGAAGCACCTGCCGCCGCCGATTGCGGAGGTCGAGGACGGTATGGTCCTCCCCATCCGAACGCGGAAATGAGAGGCGTGCCGTCCGTATGTCAGCGGACGATCCATCGTCGCATCCCAGCGCCTTACCGGAAGCATGATCCGGCGAAGCCTGCCCGGCGGTCGCCGAGACCGTTATCGGGACGAGAATTGCTCTTCCGCTTCTGCCGAGGACGACAGCAATCGGGTGACGCGTGTCCCGAGGGAGATTGAGCTCCCCTCCTCCTTGCGGAACTATTCCTCAGGGTACGGAATGAATATCGCCTCGAAGCCAGCCGCGCACGCGGCGCCTGGCCAGTATCTCGGCTTCGCGCTCCAGCCAGTGCGGCTCTGCCATCATCTTCTGACGGCTCCACCGGGAGCGCTCGTCTCGCTCGAGCACCTCGACGATGTCGCCGTTCACTACCCGAATGGCTCGGTCCTGCTGGAGCAATGCAAGAGCGCCCTCAAGCAGAATCCGGTGTCCGATAGGGCGGCCGATCTCTGGAAGACCTTCTCGCATTGGTTCGAGGGATGCGGGCGTGGCGGCATCGACGTTCTGAAGGCGCGTTTCAGCCTCTACGTGGTGCCGACGCGGGCAGGAAAGCTGGTCCAGGCGCTTCACGAAGCCCGGACCGAAGAGGAGGCGGCTTCGATCGACGCGAAGGTCGGAAGACTGCTCGAGAATTCCGCGACATCCGCCGCATGCGCATCGCATCTGAGAAGCTATCTGGCCGCTGACAAGAACCTTCGAGCATGCGTGATCGCTCGGTTCCGCCTGGAGAACCGCGACCAGTCTCCCGTTTCGCCGTTGCTGAAACTCATCGAGGTGACGGTCCCGCCGGAACTCGCGTTGCCCATAGCCAGGAGCGCCATCGGCATAGCGAAGGAATTGGCCGACGAATTGATCCGTCAGGGCAAGCCGGCGATCATCGAAGGCGATGTCTACAAGCGCCAGTTTCGCTCCTTCGTTCGAAGGCACAACCTGCCAGACCTGCTGGTCTCCCTGGCGCCCAAGCCCGTGCCCGACGACATCGAAGCCGTACTGGCCGTCCGACCCACTTTCGTCCGCCAGCTCGAGATCATCGATGTGGGGCTGGACGAGACGTCCCGTGCGGTAAGCGACTATCTACGAACGTCGGCGGACAAGACGATGTGGGCGGAACAAGGTCTCCTCTATCCCGGCAGCCTGGACCTTTGGGACGAAGATCTGATCAGGCGCCACTCCGCGATCCGCGGTGAGATAGAGGACACTCATACGGACCGAACCGGGGTGGTGCGAGGGCGTTTGGCCTATCGTCAAAGCAGTCGGATCGAGGCTGCGCTGGAGGGACGAGCCGTGCCGGGGCACTTCGTTCATGGGTGCCTCAACGCTCTCGCCGACGACTTCCGCATAGGCTGGCATCCGGACTACGCGGCCCTGCTGCACTCTGACGGATCCTGATGTCCTACCGCCGAGGCGCCGCGATTCCGGACGAGATCGGCATCATCCATAACACCGCCCTGGGCGCATATGCCTTGTGGCGGTTCGGTGTCGGTCATCAGGATCAGTGCGGCTCGCCTCCCCTCGTCCCGTTATCGTTCCTCGTTCTCCCGATTGTTCTGCACAAGCCGACCGTGCGACACGTCGAATCGACTCGGACAGGTTCCGGCCTCGCCCTCTTCGCAGCGAAACTAGGCCAGGAACGGGAGAACCTCCTTGCCGTCCACACGCGCGCCCTGGCCATGCGCGGATTGTCCCTGGAGGCCATCGGGGTGGCGGCAGCGACGGGCTTGGCCACACTCGATCATGCGGAAGCACGCATGCGCTCGAACACAATCGGAATCCGGCGTCCCGACCTGCCTGTCGGCCTCAAACCTATCGCCTCGGCGGCGGAAAAGCTCGGCCATTGGTTTGCGATGGTGGGTCCGGCACAGGTCGGCACGCATCTGGCGGTGCGGTTCTGATGTATTTCCAACTGTCCAAGCTGATCCTTTGGCCCCGCGTACAGGCCCCGTTGCGCGAACTGAATTTCGAACTCGGTGCGATCAACGTCATCACCGGAGCGTCGAAGACGGGCAAGTCGGCCGTCATCCCGATCGTCGACTACTGCCTCTGCGCAGAGAAGTGCGCGATCCCGGTCGGAACCATAAGGGAGCGATGTTCGTGGTTCGGCGTCGTGATCGAGACGCTCGAAGGCCGCAAGTTGCTCGCTCGGAGAGAACCGGGCGATCAGCAGAACACGGACGACATGTTCGTCCTCGAAGGACCCGAATTCGTGGTCCCGGCGCGTATCCCGGGAAAGAACACGAACGTCGAGACGGTCAAGGCAATGCTCAATCGCCTCGCCGGCTTGACGGGCCTCGATTTCGAATCGGGGGGCGACGGCTCGTTCAAGGCGCGACCGAGTTTTGGGATCTGATGGCCTTCATCTTCCAGCCGCAGAACATCGTCGCCAACCCTGACGTGTTGTTCTTCAAGGCTGACACGTTCGAACACCGCGAGAAGCTCAAGACCATCTTTCCGTATGTGCTCGACGCGGTGACGGCGAAGGTTCTCATGGCACGCCACGATCTCGATCGAGCCATGCGGACGTTGCGGCGCAAGCAGAGCGAGCTTCGTGCCGTAGAGGGCGCCACAGGCGCTTGGCAGGCCGAGGCGCAGGCATGGCTGCGCGAAGCCGTCGAACTCGGACTTCTGCCCCCCGGTCCACCCCTTCCGACTGATTGGCCCCGGATCCTGGGTCTGCTGCGCCGCGTCGGGACCTCGTCGGCTCCGCCTAGGCCGGGCATGGCCGGCATGGACGCAACCCTGTCCCGGCTGGAGCGCCTCCGCCGGGAGGAGACGGCTTCGGCATCCCGGTTGGCCGAACATAGGCTTCGATTGAAGGAGATCACGCGGCTCACGGAGAGCAGCGCGCTCTATGCGGATGCCTTGTTCATGCAGCGCGAACGGCTCGAGCTTTCGCGCTGGCTCCGAGCCCGTCTGGTTGATGAACCTTCCACGACCCTCGCAGCGGCCGGAGCCGGGGGACGCGAGCAGATCGTCATGCTGTGCAATGCCCTCGACGGCATCGAGATCCAGCTGGGTGTGCTGGTAGCCGAAGTTTGTCGGCACACGTCCTTATAAATCCTTGATATCGCTAACCGCGGATCTCGGGTGTGCAGCGAGTGTGTCGGCCTCGGAGTGCAATGTTTGTCGGTCAAGCCGATGCAAAGCTCCCGCGAATCTTTTTGCTTCGCCTCGCACCGGACGCTGCGTGAAGAGGCAACAGCAATTTCCGGCGGTGTTTGAGTTGCCGCTTCAGTCTGAGCGAGCGGCCTGGAGAACCATCCGCGGCGTTCCAGGCGGCAAGGCTGGGTGGTTTCCAGACGGTCCGGTTTCGGGTGGCGGAATCCAAAAAGCAGGCGCTCAATCCCAGCGAACGTCCGACAGCTTTGCGCCCGGAGCGGACATCAATGCGGCTGGATCAGCAATCGGAGTCGCGCCAGCACCAGACTTCTGTGCAGGACGCCGGTAAGGTCGCTTATCACCACATAGCAGGGCTTTCGGGCGCTCGGCCTCTCATCCACGTGCCGTTTAGCGGCGGGAAGCCCGCAGGCGAGCCGGTCAACGTGCTGACCGCTTCTCAACGCCGACAAAAAAGCACAGGGACGCCTTGTGGGTGTGGCTCTCGACAGAACCAGGGTGTTGCTCATGACCGACCACATGGGACGGGCGGAGTGGCGGATAAGTGGGGCGAACCCAACAAATTAGCCCCGACGTCGAAGGCCCGTCGAAGCCGCGAGGCGAGGCGCCGACCTGGGCGTGATGTCTGCCGGCCCATTCCAGCGCTTACTCCGCGTGAAACGTCGCGTAAGCCGAAACTGCCGCGCGGTCGGCGCGCAGGGCGTTGGTCGGCTCATCCGGGTCGGCATACCCCAGGGCCATCCCGCACACGATGGTTTCATCCTCCGGGATGCCGACCTCCCGCCGCACGATGGCCGGGTAGCTCGCAATGGCCGCCTGGGGGCAGGTGTCGAGCCCGGCACTGCGCGCCGCGATCATCAGGGTCTGAAGGAACATCCCGTAATCGAGCCAGCTGCCCTGCTCCAGGTCCTTATCGATGGTGAAGATGAGACCGACAGGCGCGCCGAAGAACGTATAGTTGCGCCCACGCTGCCGAAGCGACCCCTCGTGATCGCCCCGCGCGACCCCGGCGAGTTCGTAGAGCCGCCAGCCGATCTCGCGGCGGCGCCCGAGATAGGGCTCGCGCCATCGGGTCGGGTAGTACTCGTATTCCCGCGCTTCCGGCTCGCCCGCGGAATGGGCCGCAGTTAAGGCCTCGGTCAGGCGGGCGAGGGCCGGCCCGGTCAGCACGTGCAACTTCCAAGGCTGAATGTTGCTGCCACTCGGCGCTCGGCCCGCCAAGACGAGCAGGCGCTCGATCAGACCCTGCTCTACCGGCTGGTCGAGGAAGCCGCGCACACTGCGGCGGCTCTCAATCGCCTCCGCGACGCTGTCGAACCCGTTGGGGACCTCATGCATCAAATGCCTCTCCCTGCTTCGGCCAGGTACCGCGGCACCCTAGGCGGCACCTCGCTTCGACACCTATGGTGACGAGAGCGGCGGACACTTCTCCAAGCGCAGCGTCCAGAGCGTGTCGTGCAGCCAGTCCTGCCGCCCGGCTCCGCCGTCGATCCCGACCATGATGGCCTGCTCTAGGCGCAGTTTCGCCTGGGCGCGTTCGGTCAGCATCGGCACCTGTTCCTGCGGGAAGGCGACGAGGCCGTTCTCGTCCCCAACCAGCACATCGCCGGGGTTCACAACGGCGCCGACGCAGACAGGCACGTTTAGCCGGACCGGCCCTGACTTGTAGGCCCCGGTGGACGAACCCAGGGGCATATCAGGGGAAGTCTCCCGTCGCGAAGCAAGCGGAATCGTGCATGGCGCCATTGATGACGAAACCCGCGCGGCCGCGGGACACCGCATAGGCGCGCATCAAGTCGCCCCAAAGTGCGTTGTTCAGGTCCCCGCCGCCACCGACGACGAGGACGTGTCCAAGCTTCATCAGGGTCATCGTCACGTGCATCCCGAGATTGTGTCCCGGACGGGTCATGATGGTGAGGGCGGTGCCGACAAGCTTGCCTTGCCCGTCGTAGCGGTGCGGCCCCACCATCTCGCCGAGCCGGTCCAGCGCATCGCTCGACATGGGGATCGGCAGGGCGATAAGGGCCCGCCACTCGTCCTGCACGAGGACGGCATCGGGTGCACCGCGACTATCGGATTCGACGTGTCCTTCGTTGCTTTGAGGCTTGTTCTGCTAAGCGGCGCGCCGCTCGATCGGGTCGATGATTGTCATCATGACGGTCAGCGCGACCAGCGAAGCGCCGCCGAGGAAGAGGAACACATGGTCCCAATCGGAGTGATCAAGGATCACCCCCGTGACGAACGGCAGGAGGGCGGCCCCGGCTTGACCACCGGTGTTCACCGCGGACACGGCCAGGGGATAGGCTTCCTTCGTGGTCAGCCCCGCCGGATATACGGTGAATGCCGAGTAGCCGAGGTTCAGCAGAAACCCGGTCAGCATGAGGAGGGCCGCCAGCGTTGGCGGATCGTTCGGGGGGTGCACCAGCGCGTACATCATGAACACCGTCGAGATGGTGCTGATGAGGATCGTCGGCTTGCGCCGCTTGGCCACGATCCGGTCCGAGAACCACCCGCCGACGAGATTGCCGAGAACGCCACCGACGAATGGCGCCAAGGAGACGAAGCCGACATTCATGATCGAGAAATGCTTGACCGTGACCAAGTAGGTCGGCAGCCACGATAGGATCACCGTGATGATCCCGCTCATCAGGAAGTATCCGGTCGCGAGGCCCCAGATGTGCGGGCTCGCGAAGGTCTCCCGGGCAGTGATGATTGGGCGGACGACCCGCGCCCGCACCAGCCGGTCGAGGCGGCCGATCCAGCGCGGTTCCGCCGCCGCAGTGGTGGTCTCGGGACTGGGGGCCGTGCGCGGGCCGGCCTGGATGTGGTTGGCCTCCCCTTCGGACACGAACTGGTTGCGCCCCGGATCGTCGGTTACCAGCCCAAACCAGAGGATCGAGAACACGATTCCCGGAAGCGTGCAGAAGTAGAAGACGTAGGGCCAGCCATAGGCCGTGATGATGACGGCCCCGATGGGTGGGACGAGGACAGGCCCGAACTTCGCCGCAGCGAGGAAGATCCCGACGGCGGTGCCCTTCTCCTGTGGTGGAAACCACCGGTTGAGCATGGAGAGGATAGCCACCGGCAGGGGCGCCTCCGCGAGGCCGAGGGCGAGGCGGTTGGCCTTCATCGCGAAAGCGGAGCCGGCGGTGCCGAGAAGGCGCGTGAAAAGGGAGGTGAGCAGCATGAAGATCGGGAAGGTGCTGCGCACCCCGAACCGCCGCACGAGGAAGCCCGAGGGGATCTGCGCGACGGAGTAACCTACGAAGAACAGGCTGATGACCGCGCCGGCCTCCGTGTTGGTCATGCCGAACTCGGCCTTCACGAACGGCAGCACGATGCCGACATTCGCCCTGTCGGCCGAGGCGAGGGTGTAGATCCCGAAGACTAGGACCATCAGAACCCAGCGGAACCGCGTGGTGCGCGCGCCCTCCGCTGCAGCCGTTCGTTTGAGGTCTCCTTCGGCGGCAACCTGCTGCATGGCCTTCCTCCCAATACAGCCGGCCGCATCTTGTGAGCGGTCCGGCCCGGTTCGGTGCCCCGCCTTTTGCGGTAACGCCGTCTCAGCTCAGCCGCTCGACGGCGATGGCCGTCGCCTCGCCGCCGCCAATGCAGATCCCCGCGATGCCCCGGCGCTGCCCACGGCGTTCGAGGGCGGCGAGCAGGGTGACGAGGATGCGCGCGCCCGAGGCGCCGATCGGGTGTCCGAGGGCGCAGGCGCCGCCATGGACGTTGACCTTGTCGTGCGGCAGGCTGAGATCGCGCATGGCGGCCATGGCGACGACGGCGAAGGCCTCGTTGATCTCGAACAGGTCGACATCGCCGAGCGACCATCCGTTCCGCTCCACGAGACGCTGCACGGCGCCGACCGGCGCTGTCGGAAAAAGGTGTGGCGCATCGGCGAAGGAGGCGTGCCCGCGAATGGCGGCGACCGGTGTGAGGCCGCGCCGCTCGGCCTCCGACAGGCGCATCAGGACCAGGGCCGCCGCGCCATCGGAGATGGACGAGCTGTTGGCGGCGGTGACCGTGCCGCCTTCGCGGAACGCCGGCCTCAGCGAGGGGATCTTGTCGGGCTTGGCCTTGGGCGGCTGCTCGTCGGCCGTCACGTCCCGCTTGCCTTTGCCCGCCTTCACCGACACGGGCACAATCTCGCTGGAGAACGCGCCTTCGCTCATCGCGTTCTGCGCGCGGTCGAGGGAGGCGAGCGCGTAGGCGTCCTGGGCTTCCCGGGTGAACTGGTAGGCCTCGGCGCAATCCTCCGCGAAGGTGCCCATCAGCCGGCCGGGGTCGTATGCGTCCTCCAGCCCGTCGAGGAACATATGATCCACCACGCGGCCGTGACCCATCCGGTAGCCGCTGCGTGCCCTCTCAAGCAGGTAGGGAGCGTTGGACATGCTCTCCATGCCCCCCGCGACGGCGACCCGGATGGAACCGGCCATCAGGCCGTCGTGAGCCATCATCACGGCCTTCATCCCCGAGCCGCACATTTTGTTGACGGTGGTGCACCCGACGGCGCGCGGCAGCCCAGCACCTAGAGCGGCCTGCCGGGCCGGCGCCTGCCCGAGACCGGCCGGCAGCACGCACCCGAACAGGGTCTCATCGATGTCCTCGCCAGACAGGTCGGCCCGCTCGACTGCGGCGCGGATCGCGGCCGATCCGAGCTCTGTCGCCGTCGCCCCGGAGAGTTCGCCCTGGAAGCCGCCCATCGGCGTGCGGGCGAAGCTGACGATGGCGATGGGGTCATCCGTCATTGCATCCTCCTCCTGCCATCCTTCTCCCGATCCAGCCCGCCCGGGGGCGTTACACCGGATCGGCGGCCTTGAGCGTGTCCATGCGTTGGGGCCCGACCGGCTCCGTAGCCACGGCGGTCACCGGACGCGCGGCCCCATCAGCGACGCTCCCACCGTCGATCAGCGCGGCGATTTCATCCCTGGCGAGGCCCGCTTCCTTCAGGATTTCGACGCTGTGCTCGCCGTAGGCGGGAGCCGGACGGTCGAGGATCGGTTGCGTCTCGCTCCAGAGGCTGGGTGTCCGCATGCGGCGCACGCATCCCTCGGTGGGATGCTCCTCGGTCCGAAAGAACCCGATCGCCTTGAGATGCGGATCCTCGAAGATCGTCTCGAAGTCGTGCATCGGCGCGAACGGAACGTCAGCCTCGTCGAGAAGGACCGCCCACTCCGCCGTGGTCCGGCCGGCGAAGATCGTCGCCAGTTCAGCGTACAGGTCGGCGATGTGGACGCTGCGGGCGGCCATTGTGGTCAGGCGCGGATCGGCCTCGAAGCGCTCGGCCTGCCCGATCGCCGCGTAGAAGGACCGCCATTGCGTGTCGTTGTAGAGAAGCGCACAGAGGTAGCCGTCGCGGGTGCGGAACGGGCGCCGTTCGCGGGCGAGGAGCCGGGCGTAGCCACCCCCGTCGAGGGGCGGGTCGAAGGTCCGGCCCGCCATGTGATCGCCGAGCACGAAGGCGGTCATGGTCTCGAACATCGGCACGTCGATGCGCTGGCCCTGGCCCGTGCGCTCCCGGTGAAAGAGCGCGGCGCACAGGGCGCTCACGGCGCTAAGCCCGACGATGCGGTCGGCGATGGCATTGGGCACGTAGCGCGGTTCGCAGCCACTGGCCTGCGCGACGAGCGCCGGGATCATCGCGGCACCCTGGATCAGGTCGTCGTAGGCCGGGCGCGCGGCGTAGGGGCCGTCCTGGCCGTAGCCGAACATGCCGAGATAAACGATGTCGGGCCGGGCGGCCGCTACCGCGTCATAGGAGAGGCCGAGGCGCTCCATGGCGGCGGGGCGGACGTTGTAGACCAGTGCGTCGGCCGTCTCCACGAGCCGCAGCAGGGCGGCGCGCCCCTCCGGCCGCTTCAGGTTCACCGCAAGGCTGCGCTTGTTCGCGTTGTTGTTGAGGAACAGGCCGCCCATCCCAGGATGGCGACCGGGGGCGATGTTGCGCACCCCGTCTCCCCCTGGTGCTTCGATCTTGATGACGTCCGCTCCCATCTCGGCGAGCGCCTGCGTCGCCGAGGGGCCCATCATCACCGTCGTCATGTCGACGATGCGGATGCCGGAAAGCGGCCCCATTAGAGGCCCCCGAGGCTCTCCCGGCCCTTCACGAGCCGGGCCGGACTGTAGACGATGATGCACTCACCCCGCTGATTGATGATCCGGTTGCGAGTCTTGACCAGGCCGCGGCCGGGTTTCGTGGTCGGCCGCGATTCCAGAACCTCGCATTCGACGTGGATCGTATCGCCGGAGAAAGTGGGGGCCTCGACGGACAGCTCCATGCCCAGGAAGGCGAGGCCAGTGCCCTGCACCACCGACTGCATCAGCAGACCCTCGGCAAAGGAATAGACGAGCGCGCCGGGCACAAGCCGGCGTCCCTCGTAGAGCGAACGCTCGCGCAGGTACTCGGCGTTCGTGAACAAGACTTCGACCATGCCCGTGACGCCGATGAAGGCCGTGATGTCGGCATCGAAGATCGTTCGGCCGATCGTCTTGAAGCGGAATCCGACCGGCGTGTCTTCCCACGGCAGCCCAAGACCAACGGTCGGGATTGCGGGGCTGGCTTCCATCTTTCCTCCAAGATTGTTCATTCCGGCCATCTTGTATTCAGCCTACGCGTTCCGATACAAAATCGTCAATGCGATTTTATTAATCGCATATATGATCAAGTACCCGATGTACGACGTTCTGGGAGGGAACGGCATGTCCGAGGGGGTGCGGTCCGAGAGTCGTGAGGGGATCGGCGTTATCACCCTCGACCGGCCGGAGGTCATGAACGCCTGGGACGCGGCGATGCGTCGGCGGATCGCGGATTGGCTACATGCCTACGACCGCGACGCGTCCGTGAGGGCCGTCGTGCTCACCGGCGCGGGCGAACGCGCATTCGGGGCCGGGCAGGACCTCCGCGAGAAACGGCCCTCCGGCGGTGCGAAGATCGATGCTTGGATCGACGAGTGGGCGGTTTTCTTCGGAGCGCTGCGGGGCCTAGGCAAGCCGATCATCGCGGCCCTGAACGGCGTGGCCGCCGGCTCGTCGTTTCAAGCAGCGCTGATGTGCGACCTGCGCATCGGGCATCCGGGCGTGCGGGTGGGCCAGCCGGAACTGAAGAACGGCATCCCGAGCAGCATGGGACCGTGGATCCTCCATGCCTGCCTCGGCCCCGCTAGGGCCGCCGAACTGGTGATGACCGGGCGGCTCATGCCCGCCGAGGAGGCGAAGTCGATGGGCCTCCTCAATCGGATCGTGCCGCAGGCCGACGTCCTGCCCGAGGCCCTGGCGCTCGCCGCGGAACTCGGGTCCCGCCCGGCCACCGCCACCCGCCTGACCAAGGAGCGCCTGCGCTCGCTCACGGAGCCCGGCTTCCGGGACGCGATCGTGTCCTGGAAAGCGATGCTGCACGCGGCCTCACACGACCAGGCGTCGGCCTGACCCACGGACGGATTGAGGACACCCGGCGGGCGATCCAGGGAGCAGATGCGATGGATGCGGCCCCGGTCCCCAGCGTTCCGATAGCGAACACCAAGCTCACGAGCTTCTACGGCGATATGACTCCGCCTGAGCGGCGCGCCTTCTGGGCCTGCTTCACGGGCTGGGCGCTCGACGGCGTCGACTTCATGATCTACCCGCTCGTGCTCTCGACGATCATCGCGACCTGGCACGTCGACCGCAGCTGGGCGGGCTTCGCCACGACGCTGACGCTCCTCGCCTCGGCTGTCGGCGGCTGGCTCGCGGGCTACCTGTCCGACCGGATAGGACGGGTGCGCACGCTGCAGATCACCGTCCTGTGGTTCTCCCTCTTCACCTTCCTCTGCGCCTTCGCGCAGGATTTCACGCAGCTCACCATCGCCCGTGCCTTCGTTGGCATCGGCTTCGGGGGCGAGTGGGCGGCCGGCGCCGTGCTGATGGGCGAGACGATCGGGCCGCAATACCGGGGCCGCGCGGTCGGCACGATCCAGTCCGCCTGGGCGGTTGGGTGGGGCAGCGCGGTGCTGCTGCAAGCCGTGGTCTTCTCGGCCCTGGAGCCCGAACTCGCATGGCGCGCCATGTTCCTGATCGGGATCTTCCCTGCCCTGCTTATCGTCTACGTGCGCCGGAACGTGGCCGAGCCGGCCATCTCCGAGACGGCGCGGGCGGGCGTGGAGGACAGGCGCAGGCCCGGCCTGCTCGCCATCTTCGCCCCCAGCATCGTCGGGACCACGATGCTCGCAGCCGTCCTCGTGGCCGGTGTCCAGGGCGGCTACTACGCCATCACCACATGGCTGCCGACCTACCTCAAGGTCGAACGCGGTCTCACCGTCATCAACTCGACCGACTACCTCACCGTCCTGATCCTCGGCAGCTTCGCGGGCTACCTGTACGGGGCGTGGTTCGCGGATCGCTACGGCCGGCGCCCGCTGTTCCTGACCTTCTCGGTGGGCGCCTGCGCCATCGTGCTGGTTTATACGCAAGTCCCGATCTCGAACGGTGTGATGCTGGTGCTCGGCTTCCCCCTCGGCTTCTTCGCCTCGGGGGCGTTTTCCGGGCTCGGCGCCTTCCTGACGGAGCTGTTCCCCACCCACCTGCGCGGATCCGGCCAGGACTTCGGCTACAATTTCGGGCGCGGGCTCGGCGCCCTCACCCCGACGCTGGTCGGATACCTCTCGTCGGTCATGCCGCTCGCGACTGCGATGGCACTGTTCGCGAGCGTCGCTTACGGCATCATGTTCGTCGCCGCCCTCTGCCTTCCGGAGACGAGGGGTCGTGACCTCCGGGCCATCGACCAGGCCCCGGCGCGGCCATGACGGGGACGGGACGGAAACGGCGCCCGTCAGCCGAGATGGCGTGCGATGGCCGCGCGCAGTTCGGCGACGAGGAATTCCGACTGGGCCTCGATGGTGCTGGACAACCCGCCGAGGCCGAGCCCGATCGGCTGACCCGCCACCGAGTCAGGCAGCAGCATGCCGACTATACCGGCCCCCGCCGCCACGCGGTCCATCGACAGGGAGTAGCCGCGAGCCCGGACAGCGGCGATCTCGGCCCCCACGGCGGCAAGGTCGACCAGCGGCTCGTCGCGCCCCTCGCGGACCCGGTTCACCCGCGCGATCCGGGCCTCCACCTCCTCGTCGCTCATACCCGACAGGAGCAGCACGCCCATGCCGGATGTCGCGAGCGGCCGCACGGTGCCGCGCGTGATGTGCAGGCGCATCGGCTTGGTGGCCGGGATGGCATCGATATAGGTGGCGACGATATCCGTAGCGATGCCGAGCAGCACCGTCTCGCCCGTCCGCAGGCTGAGATCGTGCATCATCTGCGCGATCCGGCCGTCGGTAACCCCGACATTGACCCATCGTCCCAGGAGCGGAACGCGGGCGGTCGGAACGACAGCGCGCCCATCGCCCGTGTCGGCGAGATATCCCCGGTCGATCAGGGATCCCACGAGCATCGAGGTGCTCGACTGGGGGATCTCCAAGGCACGGGAAATCTCGGACACGGTGGCGGGCCGCTCGATGCGGTCGAAATACTCCAAGATGTCCAAGACCCGCGTGGCGGACTTGACCTGGGGCCCCTCGGGCTTCGGCTTGCGCGGTCTGGCCATGATCCGCGCTTAATCACCTGCTCGATTTTTGAAATCAAATGGACGAATAAGCTCGTGGCCTGCACGGGGCACAGTCAGTCCCTGCATCAGAGTGGTGACGCATCGTGAGCTTGTGGCAGCCCTGCATCGATCCCGCCTACGTCGAGGGTTTGCGGTCCTTCGCGGCGGAGCATATCGCCCCGGAGGCCGACGCGATCGACCGGGAGGACGTATACCCCACGGCCATCGTGAAAGCGCTCGCGATAGCCGGTTACAACGCGGCGACGACGGAGCCGCGATACGGCGGGGGCGGCCTCGGCTACGGCCATGCGGCGGCGATCTTCGAGGAAGTCTCCTACGCCAGCGCCGCGGTCGGCATCTCGCTCATCACGATCTTTCAGGCACAGACGATCCTCAAACTCTTCGGCTCGGACCAGCTGAAGGACGAGTTTCTGCCCCGCTTTGCGCAGGGGCTGATCTCCTCCTACGCCCTGACGGAGGCGAGCCACGGCAGCGACATCCGCAGCCTCGACACCAAGGCCGTGCGGGAGGGAGAGGGCTGGACGATCCGGGGGAGAAGTCCTTCATCACCTCCGGGTCGGGCGCTGAGTTCTTCATCATCCTCGCCGAGACCAACGCCGGCATTTCCGCCTTCGCCGTCCCCGGCGACACGCCGGGCCTCTCCACCTATGTCGGCACGAACTCGGCGACCTTCGGCCTGCGCAATAGGCCGCACGTGAACCTCGTGCTCGACGCCGTTCGGCTGCCGGAGCACGCGCTCATCGGCATCGACGGCAAGGGCATCCGCCAAGCGGTCGGAACCCTGAACTACTCGCGCACCCTGGCGGCGGCCATCAGCATCGGCATCGCCCGGGCGGCCTTCGACGGGGCCCTCGCCTTCGCGGGCAACCGCCGCGCCTTCGACAAGCGGGTCGCAGAGTTCCAGGGCATCCAATGGTACTTCGCCGACATGCTGAGCGAGATCGATGCAGCGCGGCTGCTCGTCTACCGGGCCGCGCGGGTCCTCGACGACGGGTTCGAGACGGAGCGCTACGGCAGCGAGGCGAAGCTCAAGGCGGCTGCGGTGGCGACGCAGGTCGCCTCCCAGGCGGTCCAGATCTGCGGGGCCTACGGCACGATGGAGACGGCGCCTTTCGGCCGCTACCTGCGCGATGCGAAAGCCTATGAAATTGCGGGGGGCTCCGCCGAGATCCTGCGCAACACCATCGGCAAGTATCTCCTCGCCCACCTGGTGCCGGCGGCGCAGCCATGACCGCGTCCGCGACGATCACCGACCTCCTTGGCCGGAACGCCGCCGCGACGCCCGATCGGCCCTTCGCCGTGACGGAGGACGGCGTCCATGGCTACGCGGCAATTTATGAAGCCGCCCTGCGCACGGCCGGGCGCCTAGCCGGGGAGGGGATCCACCCCGGTGACCACGTCGTCCTGGCCGCCGGCAACTCGGCCGCCTACCTCGTCGCGTGGTTCGGGATCATGGCGGCCGGCGCGGTGGCGGTGACCATCAATCCCGCCCTCATCGGGGACGGGCTCGCCTATGTCCTGCGCCAGTCGGATGCCCGCCTGCTGATCGCGGACGATGCATTCCTGGACGGCCCCTTCGCCGGCCTCGACGAGGCGCCGCCGGACCTACCGGTCATGCGGATAAGGGGGAGGCACCCTTCCTGGCGGAGGCTGCCGGATGGCCCCTAGCGACCACGCGGGCGGAGCGCCCGGCCTCGGCGCCCGCGATGATCCTCTACACCTCGGGCACGACCGGGGCGCCTAAGGGGGTGGTGAACAGCCACGCCGCCTACCTCGCCGCCGGGCGCCACACCGCCGCGATGGTCGGGCTCACCCCTGGGGATCGCTGCATGGTGGTCCTGCCCCTGTTCCACGCGAACCCGCAGATGTACGCGGTGATGTCGGCCCTCCATGTCGGCTCGACGCTGATCCTCCGAGATAGGTTCTCTGCGGGCCGGTTCTTCGAGGACGCGGCGCGCTTCGGCGCCACCGGCTTCACCTTCGTCGGAACGGTGCTGGCAATCCTCGCCGCCCGCCATCCGGACCCGCGGCGGGATCACGCCCTTCGCTTCTGCCTCGGCGGCGGCGCGCCGCTCTCCGTGTGGCATGAGGTCGAGGAGCGGTTCGGTATCAAGGTCCACGAGCTCTACGGCATGACCGAGATCGGCGGCTGGGTGACCGCCAACACGCTGACCCACACGCGTCACGGATCCTCGGCCCCGACGA
Organism: Methylobacterium sp. 2A; assembly: GCF_009806555.1. Lineage (GTDB taxonomy): Bacteria > Pseudomonadota > Alphaproteobacteria > Rhizobiales > Beijerinckiaceae > Methylobacterium. Next base: position 161,159 of record NZ_VUOK01000045.1, read on the forward strand.
GACAGGGGAGATCGTGGTGCGTCCGAGCGAGCCAGACGTGATCCTGTCGGGCTATTATCGCCAGCCGGACAAGCTCGCCGAGGCGTGCCGGAACCTCTGGTTCCATACCGGCGATCTCGGCAGGTTCGACACGGACGGCTACCTCTGGTTTCAGGGCCGGTCGAAGGAGTTGATCCGCCGGGCCGGCGAGATGATCGCGCCCGCCGAGATTGAGACCCGCCTGCTCAAGCTTCCGGGGATTTTAGATTGCGCGGCGGTGGCGGTGGCCGATCCGATCCTGGGCGAGGAGATCAAGGTTGCGGTGGTGCGCGCCGAGCACTCGGACCTCCCGGCCGGCGCCGTCCGCGCCTATCTCGCCGCGCATCTTCCGACCTTCATGCTGCCGCGCTACGTTGAGTTCCTCGACACGCTGCCCAAGACTGAGACCGAGAAGCTCCAGCGCCACAAGCTCACCTATCTCAACGACGAGGTCGAGGACCTGCTCGACCCCAGGCGCCCGAGGAATCGCGATGATTAAGGACCGCATCTACATCGTGACCGGGGCATCCTCCGGCCTCGGCGCCGCGGTGGCTCGGATGTTCGTCGCCGAGGGTGCGCGCGTGGTGCTCGCCGATATTGGTCGCGAAGCCGGCGAGCGGGTCGCGGCGGAACTCGGGGAGGCGGCGCGCTTCTCCGCCTGCGACGTGACGCAGGAAGCCGACGGGCAGGCCGCCGTGCGCCTCACCCTCGACACGTTCGGCCACCTGCACGGTCTGGTGAACTGCGCCGGCATCGCCCCCGGCGAGAAGGTCGTCGGCCGCGATGGCCCTCATCGGCTCGACAGCTTCTCTCGGGCGATCGCGATCAACCTCGTCGGCACGTTCAACATGATCCGGCTTGCGGCCGATGCCATGTCGCGGGAGGAGCCGGACGCAGACGGCCAGCGGGGTGTGATCGTCAACACCGCCTCCATCGCCGCCTTCGACGGGCAGATCGGGCAGGCGGCCTATGCCGCCTCGAAGGGCGGCGTCGCGGCGCTGACTCTGCCGGTGGCCCGCGAACTTTCCCGTCACGGCATCCGCGTGGTCACGATTGCCCCGGGCATTTTTGAAACGCCGATGATGGCGGGCCTGCCGGCGGATGTGCAAGAGAGCCTCGGCAAGACCGTGCCTTTCCCTCCGCGCCTCGGCAGGCCGTCCGAATACGCTGCGCTGGTCAGGCACATCTGCGAGAACCCGATGCTCAACGGCGAGGTGATCCGCCTCGACGGCGCCCTGCGCATGCCGCCGCGCTGACGGCGGCGCTCAGGCAGGGTCACCCCCGGCATCCGCCTGAGCGAGGATCTTGTAGGCCAGCCGCAGGTGCATTGCTTCGATCATGCGCCCGTCTAGGGTGAGCACGCCCGCCTCCGGCGATGCCGCGAAGGCGTCGCGGACCGCCCGCGCCCAGGCGATACGCTCCGGCCCCGGCGCGAAGGCCCGCCGCACCGGATCGATCTGGTCCGGGTGGATGCAGAACCGGCCCGAGAAGCCGTCCTCGGCGGCCGCGCGGGCTTCGCGGTCAAGCCCCGCCCCGTCCCGGGGATCAGCGAACGGGGTATCGATGACGGGGACGCCCGCAGCGGTGGCCGCGAGCAGCGTCATCGCCCTGGCCTGCATCACCGGCGCCGAAAAGAGGCCCGCCCTGTTCCGAGGCGCGACGCCGTGGTCGCCGGCGATATCCTCGGCGCCGAAGGCCAGGGCCAGCAGGCGGGAGGACACGCCGCGATAGTCGAGCCCGTGGATCGACGCTGCGGTCTCCGTCACCAGAGGCAGGATCGCGATCCTCCCCTGCGGTAGGCCGTGGGCGGCCTCGAGCGCCGAGATTTGGTGATCGGGGATCGAGAAGTCGGCCGGACCGGTGCATTTCGGCAGGACGATCGCCGCGGGCCGTGCCTTTACCGCCGCCGCCAGGTCAGTGAGATGCCACGGGGTCGTCCGCGCGTTGATCCGAATCAGGATGTCATCGCGGTCGAGGCCGGCGAGCGCCGCGGCCACGAGATCGCGGGCGGCGACCTTGCCCGCCGGCCCGACCGAGTCTTCCAGATCGAGGATCGTGCCGTCCGCCCCCGCGGCGAGGGCCTTGGCGATCTTGCGCGGCGAATCGCCGGGGGCAAACAGGAGTGTCCGCAGCTTCAGCGCCGTTCCTCCACGAGGCGGCGGCGCGTCAGGGCCATTCGGGTGCAGAGGGCGATGGTCATCGCCATGCCGCAGAACAGGACGTTGTCGGCCTCGGTGACCGCGCGGCGCCAGTCGGCGTCGATCACCAGCCCGTCCGTGAAGTCTTCGAGAAACAGGCCGGGCATCCTCATGCCCCCACGAAGGTCGGCGGGCGCTTGTCCAGGAAGGCCGCGACGGCCTCCCGGTGGTCGGCGGTCGCATGGGCGAGGGCCTGCATGGCGGCGGCCGTCTCCAGGTGCTGATCGAGCCGTCCCGAGCGCCCGGCCCAGAGGAGCCGCTTGGTCATGCGCACGGCGTGGGGCGGGTTCGCCGCGATCCGGCGGGCGAGGCCGACCGCCTCCTCGAGCAGGCGGTCGGCCGGGACCACCCGCGAGACGAGCCCGCAGGCGAGGGCCTCCGCCGCCGCGACCCGCTCGCCCGTGAGCGCCATCTCGCACGCCTTCGAGAAGCCCACCACCCGCGGCAGCAGCCACGCCCCGCCATCGCCCGGCATCAGACCCAGGGTGACGAAATTCTCCGCGAACCACGCCGCTTCGGAGGCGATGCGGATGTCGCACATGCAGGCCAGGTCGCAACCGGCCCCGACCGCCGGACCGTTCACCGCCGCGATGACCGGGACTTCCAGGCGCTCGAAGGCGAGGGGGATCCGCTGGATGCCCTGCTTGTAGTTGAGGCGCGTGCGGGCGGGGAGGGCGTCGCTCAAGCCGCCGGCCTCGCCCATCGTCTTGATGTTGCCGCCGCTGGAGAAGACCGAGCCGGCGCCGGTCAGGATGGCGACCCTCGCCTCCCGGTCGGTGTCGAGACGGGCGAGGGCGGCGAGGACGGCCTCCACCACCTCGGGATCGGAGATCGGGTTGCGCTGGTCGGGACGGTTGATCGTCAGCGTGACGATCCCGTCCGTGGCTTCGTAGAGGATGGGGTCGGTCATGTCGGTCCTGTCAGATGTGAGTCGCAGGCGGTTCCCCCGGTCACCGGAGGCCGAGCCCCCTGGCGATGATGCCGCGAAGGATCTCTCGGGCGCCGCCCCGGAGGGAGAAGGAGGGGACGCTCATCACCGTGCGGGCGAGGACCTCGCCGAACCGGCGCGTCACGGGCTCGTCCGGGTCGAGGATGACGAGGGCGCGGGCCACGTCGGGGATCGCCTGCTCGAAGACGCTGCCGAGATCCTTGACGATGGCCGCCTGAAGGGCCGGGTCCGCCCCGTCCTGAAGCAGGCGGGCGACCCCGCGCGACAGGCGACGCAGGACGATCAGGTGGGCGGTGAGCCTCCCGATGGCGATGGCGGCCTCGTCGCCGGGCTCCCGGCCGAGCAGGCGGATCAGCTCGACGAGGAGCGTCATGGAGGACAGGAAGCGCTCGGGGCCGCTGCGCTCGTTCGCCAGTTCGGCGGTGACCTGCTTCCAGCCATCGCCGAGATTACCAATCAGGTTGGCCTCCGGTACGAACGCGTCCTCGAAGACGACCTCGTTGAAATGGTGCGCGCCCTGCAGGTCGATGATCGGCCGGATCGTGACACCGGGCGTATCGCGAAGGTCGATGAGAAGCTGGCTCGTGCCCTCGTGCCTCTGCGCCTTCGGGTCGGTTCGGCAGAACAGGACCATGACGTGCGATTCGTGCGCGTAGGTGGTCCAGAGCTTCGTGCCGTTGACCCTGAAGCCGCCCGGCACCGGCTCGGCCCGGGTGCGCACGGCCGCGAGGTCCGAGCCGGAATCCGGCTCGCTCATGCCGATGCAGGCGAAGCACTCGCCCGCCGCGATCCGGGGGAGGTAGGTCCTGCGCTGCGCCTCCGTGCCGAAGCGCAGGATGAGCGGCCCGGTCTGGCGATCCGCGATCCAGTGGGCGGCGACCGGCGCACCGGCCGCCAGCATCTCCTCCAGCACCACGTACCGTTCGAGGGCGGACCGTTCCCGGCCGCCATAGGCCCTCGGCCAGGTCATGCCGATCCAACCCCGCTCGCCCATCCGGCGGCTGAAGCCGGCATCAAACCCGGTCCATGAACCGGTGCGGGCCTCGGCCGGCATGTCCTTGAGTTCTTCGCGCAGGAAGGCCCGGATCTCGGTGCGAAGCTGCTCCGCCTCGGGGGCGTGAGGCGCATCGGGAAAGCTGAAACGCTCCATGTCAGGCAACCTCCTCCAGCGTCCGCGCGCCGGCGTCCGTGACGAAAGGCCAGAAGCCGTCGGCTCCGGCGGCGAGGGCGAGCCGTCCGAGATACAGGCTCCAGGCCCGCTCCGACCCGAACTCGTCCCGCCACGCCCAAAGGCGCTTGGTGAAGACGTGCAGGGAATGCTCGGCCGTGATGCCGATGGCCCCGTGGACCTGATGCGCGATGGCGGCTCCGATCCCCGCCGCTTCCCCGGCCCGGACCTTGGCCGCCGCGATCGTCGCGGTGCCCTCGGGCAGGACGAGGGCGTCCGCCGCCAGCGCGGCGGCGGCCCCCGCCGCGGCCGTCTGGCCCGCGAGGACGGCGATCTGCTGCTGGACCGCCTGCTGCTTGCCGATGGGCTTCCCGAACTGCACGCGCTCGCCGGCATAACGGACCGTGAGGTCGAGTATGCTCTCCAATGCGCCGGCCATTTCCTGGGCCCGCAGCGCCGCTCCGGTCGCGCGCAGGCGCTCCGCATTCCAGAAAGCGGAGAGGGGACGCACCTCGCCGGCCGACAGCGCGGTGCGCAAGGTCAGGTCGTCGCGCGGAAGGTCCGCGAGATTCCGGCCCTCCGCCACGGACCAGCCGGATCGCGGTATCCGGGCGATCCACGTTTCACCCCCGTGCGCCACGAGCAGGGCGAGGGTCTGCGCGGTGCGTCCCCAGGGCACGCCGGCAACGGTGCCGGTCAGCGTCCATTCTCCACCATCGCCGGATCGCCCGACCTCGATGCCCGCGCGCGAGGCCGCCAGCGATGCCGGTCCCTCGGAAGGTGGCAGGTCCGCCTCGGAGAGCAGCCAGTTCGCCAGCATCGTTTCCCCGAGGGGAAGCGTCCCGCCGGACCGGCTCGCGACCCGGACGAGACCGAGGGCGGCGGACGGTTCGAGACCCGCACCGCCCTTCTCCTCGGGCACGAGCGCGAGGGGCAGGCCGGTCTCGTCGAGGGCGCGCCACGCCTCCTCGCTCCAGCCGGCCGCGCCGCCGATGCGATCCACCGGGAAGAGGTCGGCGTAGAGCCGGGTCGTCGTCGTGGCGAGGATGTCGAACGTGTCGTCCATTCGCGTCTCCCTTCGTGTCTATCGCCGCCCGTCAGGGGGCGGTGGCCTCGGCCACGGCGAGGACCCCCGCCGCGACGAGGGTTTCGATCCGGTCCGCCGCGATGCCCCAGGCGGCCAGCGCGCGCCTCGTGCCCTCGCCGCGCCGCTGCGGCGGTGACGGAGGGGCGGCCGGCGTGCGGCTGAAGCGGGGCGCAGGGGCCGGCTGCGTCACACCCTCGACCGTGACGAAGGTGCCGCGCGCGGCGTTGTGGGGGTGGTCGGCCGCCTCGGCCATCGTTAGGACGGGGGCGAAGCAGGCATCGGTCCCCTCGAGGAGCGCACACCACTCGGCGCGCGTCCGCGTCAGGAAGAGCTCTGCGAGACGCTCCCGCAGCCGCGCGTCGTCCGGCGTGCCCGCCGGGAGGCCGATGAGGCGGAAGAGCTCGCTGCCGAATCGCGGCTCGATGGGGGCGATCGAGACGAGCCCGCCGTCGCGGCATTCGTAGGTGTCGTAGAGCGCCGACCCGGAATCGAGGAGATTCGTGCCCCGCTCCAGGCTGTGCAGACCGGCGGCGAAGAGGCCGTAGAAGGTCGTCATCAGCGATGCCGCCCCATCGGTCATCGCCGCATCGACCACTTGGCCCCGGCCCGTTCGCCCGGCCTCAATCAGCGCGCAGGCGACGCCGAAGGCGAGGTAGAGCGCGCCGCCGCCCATATCCGCCACGAGGTTGAGGGGCGGCACCGGCTTGCCCTCGGCCCGGCCGATGGCCGCGAGGGCGCCTGTGAGCGCGAGGTAGTTCAGATCGTGCCCGGCGGCCTTCGCCAGGGGACCGGATTGGCCCCAGCCCGTCATGCGCCCGTAGACGAGGCGCGGATTGCGGTCGAGGACGACCTCCGGCCCGAATCCCATCCGCTCCATCGTTCCCGGCCGGAACCCCTCGATCAGGGCATCCGCCCCGGCGAGGAGGTCGTGGACGAGGTCGACCGCCCGTGCGTCCTTCAGGTCGATGGCGACCGAGGGACGCCCGCGCCGGGTCAGGTCGAGCGCGTCGGGTCGGGCGATGCCGAGATCGGCCGGGATCGTCCGGTCGAGCCGGAGGACGTCCGCCCCGAGGTCGGCGAACAGCATCGCCGCCATCGGGGTCGGCCCGATCCCGGCGAACTCGACGATGCGAAGTCCCGACAATGGCCCAGGCCGCGAGGTCGATGGCAACGGCACGGGGATCACATCCGCGACGGGAGCCAGAGGACGATCGCCGGGAACGCGACGAGGATGGCGATCGCGATCAGGTGGGCGACGAAGTGCGGCCAGATCCCGTGGAAGACGTCGGAGACCGGCCGGTTCGCGTAGCGGGCCACGATGAAGCAGTTGAGTCCGATGGGCGGGGTGATCATCCCCACCTCCGCCGTCACGATCTTGACCACGCCGAACCAGAGCGGATCGAAGCCGAGGCTCTTGATCAGCGGCAGGACGATGGGGACCGTCAGCACGAGGATCGCGATCTGGTCCATGAACGAGCCGAGGATGATGTAGCCGCACAGGATCAGCGTGATGATGATCCACCGGGAGACTTCGAGGCTCCCGACCCAGTCCACGAGACCTTGGGTGACCTGCGTGATCGTGAAGAAATATCCGAAGATACTCGCGCCGACGAGGATCATCGTGATCATGCAGGTGCCCTGGGCGGCGTGCTGGAAGCTCTTCACGCCGCTCGCGAGCGTGAGCTTCCCCCGTTGCACGGCCAGGAAGAAGGCACCGAGGGCCCCGAAGGCCGAGGCCTCCGTGGGCGTCGCGACGCCGGTGTAGATGACGCCCGTCACGATGCCGAAGAGGATCAGCATCGGCCCGACCGACCGGAGCATCCGGATCCTGTCGGCCCAAGGAACCCCCCGGACGGACGGCGCCCGGCGCGGATCCTCCCAGACCAGCAGGAGGATGGTCAGCATGATGGTGATGGTGACGAGAATCGCCGGGATGATGCCGCTGACCAGGAGCTTCCCGATATTCACCTCGGCCAGGAGCCCGTAGATCACCAGGGCGATGCTGGTGGGCAGCAGCATGGACAGCGTGCCCGAGATGGCGACGACGCCGGCGGCCATGCGGGGCTCGTAGCCCTGCTTGAGCATCGCCGGCAGCGACGTCGAGGACAGGGTGGCGGCCGAGGCGGTGCTCGATCCGCAGATCGCGCCGAAGCCCGCCCCGGCGAGGGCGGTCGCCATGCCGAGGCCGCCGGGAATCCGGCCGACCCAGGCGGCGGCCGCCTGGAACAGGTCGTCGGCGACGCCGCTCACCAGCACCAGTTCCGCCATGAGGAGGAACATCGGGATCGTCAGGAGCTCGTAGGAGCTGACGACGGAGAGCGGCGACGTCTGAAGGATGCCCATCACCATGCTGGGACCGCCGAGCGCCCAGAGGCCGGCGGCGCCGGAGACGGCCATGGAGAACCCGACCGGGAGCCCGATCGTGAGCAGGGCGAACAGCCCCAGGACGACGGCGAGGACGATCACTCGAACCCCCTCTGTGCGATGGCCTCGGAGGAACCCGCGATGGCCGGCAGCGAGATGATCTCGCGCCCGCCCAAGAGGGTCGCGAGATGGCACAGGCCCGACAGGGCGAGGCGCAGGGTGAGAAGTCCGGCCCCGAGCGGCACGAAGATCAGCGAGGCCCAGGTCGGCCAGGAATAGCTCCCCGCCAGGACGTCGCCGGCCTGATAGGCCTCCCAGGTCCGGGCTGCGCTCGTCTCCGTCAGCAGGCCGAAGAACCCGGCCGAAAGCGCGCAGATCAGGACTTCGCAGACCCGGCGGCCCCAGCGCGGAAGGGCGTGGTGCAGAAGATCGACGTTGATGTGCCCGTTGGCCGCGAAGGTCGGCGACAGGGCCAGGAAGAACAGCGCGACGATGACGTAGAGGGAGATGAAGTCGTAGGACCAGCCGAAGGGCCGATTGAACAGGTAGCGCATCGCCACGTCGATCCCGACGATCCACATGATGGCGAAGAGCGCGAAGGCCGCGAGAGAGGAGGCGGCCGTCTCGACGGCACGCAATGCGCGGTCGAGCCTAGCGAGCAGCATCATCACCGGCCTCCCGATGCGCGATGGCTCGTCCGGCTCCGTTCGGGTCAAAACAGTCATGGTCATGCGGCGTATCCTCCCGAATCGAGGCCCGCGCCTGTCCCGACGCGTAGTCTCAGTATGATTTCGGCAACCCCAGGACTTTCTCGGCAATGAAGCAGAGGATCAGCTGCGGGCTGACCGGCGCTTCTGCTCCTCGGCGCCGAAGACAATGACGGGGTTCAGCCCGAAGATGTTCATCTGGACCGCGGAGGTGCCGGACATGCCGGCCCCGGATTCGGCGATGGCGCCCGGCGTGATGGCGCCTTCGGTGAGGTCGAGACCCGATCCGCCATAGGCTTCGGGGGATACGGAAGCCGAGCCGGCCTGGCGGTCTCTCACGGTCCGATACGCGTCGTCGAAGCCGGAGCGGAGCCCCGGGATCGCCGCGCGGATGGCGTCCTGCCGTTCCGTGAGGGCGAAATCCATGGTCGGCCTCCTCAGGCTGCGGGAGCGAGGGTGACACCGGCCGCCGTGAGGCCAGCGATGTCGGAATCCGAGAAGCCCGCCTCGCGCAGGATCGCCGGCCCGTCCTGTCCGAGCCTGGGCGCGGGACGGCCGATGGCAGCCGCGGTGTGGGAGAAGGAGCCGGGGATGCCCGGCATGGAGAGCCGGCCCTCGGTCGGATGGTCGATCTCGACGAAGAAGCCCTTCGCCGCGAGGTGGGAATCCTCGATCAGGCCATCGAGCGTGGCGAGGCGGGAGACCGGGATGTCCGCGCCTTCGAGCAGGGCGACGCATTCCTCGGTCCCGAGGGTGGCGAGAATTCCGGCCACCATCCCGTAGATCGCATCGATGTGCCGGGTGCGCTCACTGATGGTCGCGAAGCGCGGATCATCCGTCCAGATCTCCGGGCGCCCGATCGCGGTGAGGAAGCGCCGCCACTGTCCGTCATTGTAGATGACGGCGCAGACGAATCCGTCGCGGGTGGCGTAGGGCCGCCTGTCCCGCGACAGGAGCCGCGCATAACCGGGCGGCCCGAGCGGCGGATCGAACAGGCGCCCGCCCATGTGATCGGCGAGGACGAAGCTCGCCATCGTCTCGAACATCGGGATGTCGAGGCGCTGGCCTTCGCCCGTGCGCTCCCGGTGCCAGAGGGCCGCCAAGATGGCGCCGACCCCGTAGAGGCCGACTACCCGGTCCACCAGGGCCAGCGGCACGTAACGCGGGGCGGCGCCCCCCGCCTGGACCGCGAGGCTCGGCAGGGCGGCCGCGCCCTGGATCAGGTCGTCATAGGCCGGGCGGGCGGCCAGCGGGCCGTCCTGACCGAAGCCGAACAGCCCGGCATAGACGATGTCCGGCTTCACGGCGGCGATGGCCTCATAGCCGATGCCGAGGCGCGCCATCACCTGGGGCCGCATGTTGGAGACGAGGAGGTCCGCCCGCGCGGCGAGCCTCAGCAGCGTGTCCCGTCCGGCCTCCTGCTTGAGATCGAGCACGAGGCTGCGCTTGCCGCGATTCACCTGAAGGAAGATCGCGCCCATGCCCGGATTGCGGAACGGGCCGAGCCCCCGCACGGGATCGCCGCCGGGCGATTCGACCTTCACCACCTCCGCGCCCATATCGGCGAGGATCTGCGTGGCGTAGGGCCCCATCAGGGTGTTCGTGAGGTCGAGGACCCGAAGGCCTTGGAGGGGACCTGTCATGGCGCTCAGTGGGTCCGGGCGAGGGCGTCGCGGAAGGCGCCGAGCACGGCGGTTCCCGGCTTGCCGCGCTTGTCTAGGGCCGCCGCCCAATCCTTGGCGATGGCATCCGACGCGGTGACGAGTTCGGTCCGGTCGGCCTCGGGGAAGGGTTCGAGCGTCACGCCCTTCCCGCGCAGGGTCTCCTGATCCCGCGCCGAATCCTGGTCGGCGGCCTCGCAGGCGTGCCGGGTGGCTTCCTTTCCGGCCTGTTCGAGGGTGGCGCGCGCCTCGGGCGAGAGGCGCTTCCAGCGGTCGAGGCCGATGACGTAGGTCAGGGCCGCGCTGCCGAGGTTGATTCCGGTGGTTCCGTATTTCGTGAGCGCGCCGAGGTCGTAGGAGACGACGCTGGCATAGGGGAACAGCAGGCCGTCCACCGTGCCGCGCGACAGGCTCTGATAGAGATCCGGTGCCGCCATGCGGACGGGGATGCCGTCGAAATGCTTCACCGTCGCATCCATCGCTCCACCGGTGGTGCGGATCTTCAGCCCGGCCATCGACTTCAGCCCCTCGATCCGCCGGTTCGCGGTGAAGAGCTGGTAGGCCGGCGCCACCAGGGTGAAGAGCATGTGCACGCCGTTCGGCTTGAACTCCGCCTCGTCGATCGGGCCGGAGCGGGCGAGGCTGTCGTAGGCGAGGGTGCGCTGGCAGGCCGTCACGAACGGGCCGGGCAGCTCCGCCACGGCCGACAGGGGCATCTTGTCGGAGGTGTAGGAGGGGACGACGTAGCCGATATCGACGATGCTGCTTCGCGTCAGGCTGAGAAGATCCTTCGCCTTACCGAGCTGTTCGGCCGGGTAATACTCGAAGGCGATCTTGCCGCCCGAGATCTCCTTGACCCGGTCCATGAAGAACCGCGTCCCGGATTCAGCGAAGAAATGCCCGACCGGCAGGCTGTCGGCGAGGCGCAGCCGCTCGTCGGCCCGCGCTGCCGCCGGGACGAGAAGCGCTGCGACGACGGAGATGAGGAGGCGCCGCATTATCGAGAGGCCTTTTCGAATGCGTCGAGCACGAGCGTGCCCGGCTTGCCGCGATCGTCCAGTTCCTTCGCCCAGAGGCGGCCGATGCCGGACATCTCCTTGCCGATAGCGGCCTTGTCGGCTTTACTGAGGGCGATCTCGGAGACGCCCTTGACCCTCAGGCGCTCCTGATCGTCCCGCTCCTGAGCTTCGGAAATTTGGCAGCCGCGCTCCGTGGCCTCCTTGCCGACGCTGCGCAGGGTCTCCTGCACCGCCGGCGGCAAGGTCCGCCATTTGCGCTCGCTTATGACGTACATGACGACGAAGCTGCCGAAATTGGCGCCCTGGGTCGCGGATTTGGTCAAGTCCTGCAGATCGTACGAATAGATGGAGGAATACGGGAACAGCATTCCATCGATCGTGCCGCGGGACAGAGCTTGGTAGATATCTGGCGACGCGATCTGAATCGGCACCGCCCCCAGGGCCCGCACCGCGAGTTCCTTGGCCTTGCCCGAGGTGCGGATCTTGAGGCTTTTGACGTCGGACATGGACTTCAGGTCCCGCCCGCGCACGAACACTTGGTAGGGCGGCAGAACGATCGTGAAGAGCAGCCGGACATTGTTAGGTGCCAACTCGCGCTGGGCGATCACACCTTCCTCGTTCGCCAAGCTGTAGAAGGCACGGGTGCCCTGGCACGAGGTGGCGAACCCAAGGGGAAGCTCGGCCACGCCCGACAGGGGAAGCTTGTCGGTGATGAAAGAGGGAGCGACATAGGCGATGTCAGCGACGCCGTTGCTGACCAGGGTCAGCATGTCCTTGGCCTTGCCAAGCTGTTCGGCGGGGTAATACTCGAATTTGACCGCCCCACTCGACCGCTCGGTTGCGGTCTCGATGAACCACTTCGTGATTTTGTCGGCGATATAGTGGCTGGCGGGGAAAGAGTCCGCGAGCCGCAGATTCGTCGTCTGCGCGAGGGCCGGCGCTCCGCTCAGGACGAGACCGAGTACACCGACCCAGAGGGACCGCGGGATGCGCAATCCGGGGAAACCGTTCATGCGGACCATCATCCCTCCCGTTCCGTCGATGTGAGCTTCGCTGCCGCCTCGATCTCTCGGCAGGCGGCCACGACCTGCGCGGCCCGCGCCTCGATCACGCCCTCCATCCGGTGGAAGGGACTGGCCAGCGTGACCGCGAATTCCGATCCGTGGATCACGATGGGCACGGCGACGGCGATCACGTCGGGGTCGCTCTCACCGTAGTTCAGGAACCAGCCACGGGAGATCGACCGCTCGATATCGGCGAGATACTGCTCTTTGGTTGGAATGGTCCGCTCGGTCAGACGCTCGTATTTGAACGTAGCGGCCAGTGCTTCACGATCGTGCGGCGGCAGCAACGAGATGAGGGCTTTGCCCATCGAGTTGACCCGCGCGGGTCTCGTCTCGCCGACCTTCGCAGAATACCGAATCCGATGCGGCGACTCGAGAACTTCCAGGTAGATCACCCTGTCACGATTGCGGCTCGCCAGAACGATGGTCTCGCCGGTCCGGTCGCGCAGGTCTTCGAGGCTCTGAAGCAGATCCGCCCCGACCGGATCGTGACGCGCGATTTCCTGCGTGAGCGCAAGCATCCGGCGCGTCGGATACAAACTCCGGCGGGCTCCCGTCGCGTAGATGAAGCCACGCTGTTCGAAAGTCCGGATCAGATTGAAGCAGGTCGACGGCGCCATGTTGAGACGCCGCGCGAGCTCGGCGGGCGCGAGGGGCGACTGCGCCTCGGCGAAACGCACATACAGGTCAAGAACCTGCTCAGCGGCCTTCAAAGTTTCATCCCCAGGGCGTTTTTTTCGCTTAGATGAAAGATAGGATCAACGGTCCAGCCCTGTCAATGAGCGGTAGCTCCCGTCGCGCTGGATGCAGTGAGGCAACCGCGCCCAAGTGTCCCGAGGCTCTAGTAATTGGGCTTGGCGGAACAGTGTAAATTTCGCCGATTGTCTGCTTACCTGCGCCGTGAAGTCCAAACCGGATAGACCGCTTTCGGCCAGACTACGTCATGCCGGATCGCCATCGCGCGCAGAACCGGACATTCGGCTTGGCGCCCATCCGAAGGCGCTGCCGCGGAGAGAGGCTTCACACATGGGGTGAGGCGTGCGAGTCCGCGCCAGGGCTTAGGGCACGAAACCAACGACGTTTGCGCCGGCATCGTCGCACGACTCCAGGATCGGGGCATCCGCGCGGTGAACCCCTCCATGGGTTTCCCGATGGAGATGGACCAGAACCCCGGGAACACGATCTGGATCGTGGCGCACAAGCCGGTGGCCGTCGCGGCGGGGATGGGCCGCATGGGCATCCATCGCAACGTCATCCACCCGAGGTTCGGGAACTTCATCCTGCTCGGCACGGTCCTGCTCGACCAGGAGGTCGACGTCGCCGACGAGCCCATCGACTACAATCCCTGCCTCGACTGCAAGCTCTGCGTCGCGGCCTGCCCGGTCGGCGCGATCAAGGTCGATGCCCCGTTCGATTTCCAGGCATGCTTCACCCACAACTACCGCGAGTTCCTGGGCGGCTTCACCGATTGGGTGGAACAGATCGCCGACGCGAAGGACGCGCTCGATTACCGCCGCCGGGTGAACGAGCCCGAGACGGCCTCGATGTGGCAGAGCCTGACCTACGGTGCGAACTACAAGTCGGCCTACTGCATCGCCGTGTGCCCCGCAGGCGAGGACGTGATCGGCAGCTACCTGAAGGACAAGGCCGCCCATCGGCGGGACGTCCTGAAGCCGCTCCAGGACCGGCCGGAGCCGGTCTACGTCGTGGCCGGCACCGACGCCGAGGACATCGCTAGGCGCAAGTGGAAGCACAAGACGGTGAAGCCGGTGGGCAACGGCATGACGCCGCGCACCATCTCCGGCCTCCTGACGTTCATGCCCATCGTGTTCCAACCGGCGCAGGCCGAGGGGCTGGACGCCGTGTACCACTTCACTTTCACCGGCGCCGAGAACCGGGAGGCGACCGTCACCGTTCGGGACGGAAAGATCGCCGTCCGCGATGGCCTGGTCGACAAGCCCAACCTCCGGGTGGTCGCGGATGCCAAGACGTGGCTCGGCTTCCTTGCCAAGGAGAGAAGCCTGGTTTGGGCGTTCGCGCGGCGGAAGATCCGCGTCTCGGGGGACCCGCGTCTCCTGCTGGCATTCGGCAAGTGCTTCCCGTCACCCGAGATACGGCGCAAGGACGTCGAGATCATCCCCGTGGACTCGCTTCTGCGGCCAGCCATCACGGCCTACGAGAAGAACGACGAGATGACCGGCAAGGTCCGGTGGTCTGGTGAGTTGGTCCTCGGTGAGGTCGAGAAGGTCACGCATGAGGTCAAAACGTTCCGGTTCATCGATCCACGCGGCGGTGAGATCCCGTTCCGCCACGTCGCTGGGCAGTACCTGACCCTGGAATGCGTCCGCCAAGGCATCCCGGTCCGGCGGTCCTACACTATCGCCTCATCTCCGACCTGGCGGGACCGCGTGGAAATCACCGTCAAACGCGAGGCGCACGGTATGGTCTCCCGATGGCTACATGACGAGTTGCAGCCGGGCGACCGGATCAAGATCGAGGCACCGAGCGGCACATTCGTATTCTCGGGCACTGAATGGCCGACCGTCGTCCTCATCGGAGGAGGTGTTGGCATAACCCGATGATGAGCAGCGTTCGCTACCTCACCGAAACCGAGTGGCCCGGGACGATCTATCTGCTCCTCACCTTTCGAAGCCTGGAGGATTTCATCTTCCGAAGCGAGATCGAGGAATTGAAGCGTCGAAATCCGAGGCTGCGCGTGGCCGTTGCAGTGACCGCACCCGGGCAGGTGGGCTGGGACGGCCATACGGGCCATATTGACGCCCGCTTCATCACGGCTGCCGTTCCCGACATCGCCCTGCATCGCGCCCATATCTGCGGGCCGACGCCCATGATGGATGCGACCAAGAAGATCCTGCTCGACCTAGGCGTTCCGGCGGGTCAGGTGAGGACCGAGGCCTTCGGAACCGACCGGCGCGATCCAACCCGGAAGGCGCCACGGTCGGCGAAGGTGGTCGGCGAGGTCCAGTTCCTCGGCTCGGGCAAGACGGCTAGAGCTATTCCCGCCTATGTAGCGACGGCCAAGTCATCTTCGTAACCAGCAGCAGTGAGACTGTTTCGGCACTCGTCTGGTGTGAAGCGGGTGAAGGCATCGCGGATGGCCGCCCAGAGGTCGGGCACGGTGCGGGCGACCGCGGTTCGTAACAGGTGCTTCAGCTTGGCGA
>NZ_VUOK01000005.1 GCF_009806555.1 Methylobacterium sp. 2A
CCGGGTCCGGGGTTGCAGGCGTCGCAACCACAGCCTCGCTCGACACCCTCGGATGGACAACCTCCATAGCAATGACACCTAGATCCCGATTACGACTTCGGGCGATCCTTAAGCGCCAGATCATCGGCATTCACCACTGGGTCTCGCCGAAGCACCTATTGCGTTACGCGGCCGAGATGACGTGGCGCTTCAACCACCGCGACCTAAGCCACACTGACCGCATGGACACGATCTTCGGCGGCATGGAAGGCCGGCTGCGCTACAAGGCGCTGATCGCGTGAGTGCCGGGGATCGCAAGACAGAGCCGCCGTTCGGGCTCGACATGGATTTCGGGGAGGCGCTTGAGCGCTTCATCGGCACGAGGCCGAACGAGGTTGAGAAGAGCGTTGAACGTGCTAAACAAAAAATGCCGCCGCAGGATGCACCCCCGCGACGGCCAGCACGTCAGCGACGTGCGCCCCTAAAGGGGCAGCCTAAGCAGCGCTAGCAGCAGCGCCAGTACCCGTTCACATGCTCCAGCCGATTGAACCGGATGCGGGTGTGGGGACGGACGTAATGACAAACGCGATAAGGCATCGTGCCCTCCATGGTGAAGGCACGTTGCGCCGATGCGCGAGACGCACTAAGGTAGCACCCTGGTGAGGGTACTTAGCGCGCCTCGCCTCCTGACAGCCGGCAGTGCCACATCCACACCGGCAGTCACCTGAACGGCCCGGCTTTGGCGACTGGTACTCGCCTCTGTCCGGGCCGTGTCGTTCAGGACGGCTCGCAACCATAGCGACTCTCCACACGCCACACAAGGCACTGCGTTTCGCCATCCGTGGGAACGTGATATCGTCTCTCCAATCTATGGAGAGGGCGATGAGCGCCGAGTTCGTCCGAGCACTAGAGACCGAAATAGCCAAGCTTCGAGAGACGCTGGAACGCGACATTCGGTTCTTGCGCCTTCGGGAGTTGGAGCGCGTTCGGGATTTGTACGCACCTCCCAAAGATGGAGAAATGCCATCTTTGGCTGAGTTTGGAACGAAGGGTGAAAGGCTACGAACGAAGCCGCCGGTGCGGCAGGCTTCACCGGAACGCACAAGAGCTATTGAGACAGCGCGCCTCTTTGTGACGAACCGCGCGGGTCCGGTCCCAACTGCCGACATCTATGAGCATCTCACCGGGCTTGGGATCACGATCCGTGGCGAAAATCCGGTGAACAACCTCAGCGCCATGCTGTCCAATTCAGGGGCCTTCAAGGCGAACGGTCGAGCAGGTTGGACCTTACGCCAGCCAGACGATGCGGAAACGCCTGATGAGGAAGAAGAGGAAGAGGATCAGGACAGTTTAGAACGGCGCGCTCTCGAACAAGCGGAGCGTAGCGTCGAGATCCTGAAAGAAGATTTGGACGATGAACTTCCGCCGCCCTCGTCTCCACGGCCTCCACCTCCGCCTCCAGCAGAGCGTCGGGCGTCATCCTCACGCGGAGGCTACGATCTAGACGACGACATTCCCTTCTAGAACGGCCTAGCGCCGGGCGTTTTCGTGCGCGATGCTGCCGCGCATGGCGAAGCGGATTGTTCGATGGAAAGACGAGTGGCGACGGCGCGGGCCCGGCGTTCCTCGCGATGTCGCGGTATGGATCGACGTAGGCGCTTTGGACGCCGCGTAGCGATTGGATAAGGGCTACCACCTACCTCTCGGCGCCCCGGCGTCTCGCCATAAGTACGTCGCGTTCGGCACGTAGTTCGCGACGACGCGAGAGTGGGTCGGAATGCCGGTTGTCGGAATGACCGGCAACGCTGCGGACTTTACCAATGGCCGCCATCGCTTCGCATGGATGCGGGATCACGGCGTTGAGGCGTTGCCAATCGCTTGTGAACCCGGCGAGGCTGATGATTTGCGACGGCGATTTGGGACCGCCGCGCGCGTCTGAAGACTGTGTGTGCTCGTGTCAGACCGGCGCGTGATCGCACGAAACGACATCGACAACGTCACTTAGGAACGTGTCGATTTTGGCCGTCGCCCGGTTCGGCCATGGGGCCATTTTCGGCTCCTTGCCACGGGCTTCATATCTGACCTCGGTAGCATCAAGCTTAAGGATACGCCGAACCTGACCATTTGCAGTTACGTAGCACTTGTCCTCAGCAAGATCTGATCTCTGTACGGCCATACGGCCCTCCCTGCCGCGCCGTTCTGGCGCGAGGTGCGCCATTTAGACGGCCGGTCAGGCCGGGTCAAGCACGTATATAGGTCACTCTAGGCCTGCACGGGTGCGATGGACAAGTATTCCAGACTTCGCCGCGCAATCTGAGCTTGAGGAAGACTTCTCGAACACTTACTGACCGTATCGGTAAGAAACGGCGACGCTCCTACGCGACCCGCCGCATCACCAACGACGCATTCGTCCCCCCGAACCCAAACGAGTTCGACAGCACGACATCCACCTGCTTCCGCTTCGCCTCGAACGGCACCAGATCGATCTTGGTGTCGACCGAGGGGTTGTCGAGGTTGAGCGTCGGCGGAATGACGTTGTCGCGCAGGACGAGGATCGAAAAGATCGCCTCGACCGAGCCGGCGGCGCCGAGCAGGTGGCCCACCGAGCTCTTGGTGGACGACATGGTGGCGGTTGCGGCGGCGTCGCCCAGAAGGCGCTCCACGGCCTTCAGCTCCAGCTCGTCGCCCATGGGCGTCGAGGTGCCGTGGGCGTTGATGTAGCCGATCTCGGACGGGGAGATCCCGGCCCGCTTCACCGCGGCGCTCATGCAGCGGAAGGCGCCGTCGCCGTCCGGCGAGGGGGAGGTGATGTGGTAGGCGTCGCCCGAGAGGCCGTAGCCCACCACCTCGGCGTAGATCTTCGCGCCGCGGGCCTTGGCGTGCTCGTATTCCTCCAGCACCACGATGCCGGCGCCCTCGCCCATGAGGAAGCCGTCGCGGTCGCGGTCGTAGGGGCGCGAGGCCTTTTCCGGCGTGTCGTTGAAGCCCGTGGTCAGCGCCCGGCAGGCGGAAAAACCCGCGATCGAGAGGCGGTTCACCGGCGATTCGGCGCCGCCCGCCACCATAACGTCGGCGTCGCCGAGCGCGATCAGGCGGCTCGCGTCGCCGATCGCGTGGGCGCCCGTGGAGCAGGCCGTCACCACGGCGTTGTTCGGACCTTTCAGGCCGTACGCGATCGAGACCTGGCCGGAGGCGAGGTTGATGATCCGGCCCGGGATGAAGAACGGCGAGATCCGGCGGGGCCCCTTCTCGTGCAGGGTCACGGAGGCGTCGTAGATGCCGCCGATGCCGCCGATGCCGGAGCCGATCAACACGCCGGTGGCGCACTGGTCCTCGTGGCTCTTCGGCGCCCAGCCGGCATCCTTCAGCGCCTCGTCGGCCGCCGCCATCGCGTAGACGATGAACGGATCGACCTTGCGCTGCTCCTTCACCTCCATCACGAGGTCGGGGTTGAAGGTGCCGTCGGTGCCGTCGCCGAAGGGGACCTGCGCGGCGATCCGGCAGGGCAGGTCGGCGGATTCGAAGCCGCGGATCGGGCCGGCGCCGCTGTCGCCCGCGATCAGCCGGCTCCAGGTGTGCTCCACCCCGCAGCCCAGCGGCGTGACCATCCCCAGACCCGTGACCACCACCCGCCGCATCGCACTCGTCCCGTCTTGGATCGCGCATCCGGGCCGCCGGAGCGCATCGTCTATAACGGCCGGAGGCGGATTCGGTCCCGGCTCCGAGCCTTCAAACGCATGACGGCGCGGGGGCTGTTCCGCCTCACCCGCGCCGCGTGACTCGAAAAATCCCGGCGCTATCAGGCGGCGGAGTTCTTCTCCAGGAACTTCACGGCGTCGCCGACCGTCTGGATGGTCTCGGCCGCGTCGTCCGGGATCTCGACGTTGAACTCCTCCTCGAAGGCCATCACCAGCTCGACCGTGTCGAGGCTGTCGGCACCGAGGTCGTCGATGAAGTTGGCGCTCTCGACCACCTTCTCGGGCTCGACGCCCAGGTGCTCGACGACGATCTTCTTCACGCGCTCAGCGATATCGCTCATCGGTCTTCCGTCCTCGTCCTTTAAGTCTGTCAGTCTTCTCGGGGTGGTGCGTTGACCGCGTCGCGCCCTTGCGGGCTTGTTGAGCGGCCGGTGTCCGATTGCGCGTGCTTCTGACGGTGAACCGGCAAGGTGCACCGAGATGCCCCCACCGGGAGGCCCTTGGACTGAAAACCCGCTGAACCGTCAACCCCCTGCGCGGCTGCGGGGGGTTGGTAGCACAGGGCTCCCGCCCTGGCGAGGGGCCGTTCAGAAACCCTTCACGGGTGTGGCGTTTGCGTGCCGGAGCACTTGATTCGCGCCGGTCCAAAGGCCGCCCGGACCAGTATAGTGGCCCTAGTACATCGCCATGCCGCCATTCACGTGCAGCGTGTGGCCGGTGACATAGCCGGCCTCCGCGGAGGCGAGATAGAGGCAGGCGGCGGCGACCTCCGCGCCCTCGCCGAGTCGGCCGGCCGGCACCCGGGCCAGGATGCCCTCGCGCTGCTTCTCGTTGAGCGCGTCGGTCATCGGCGAGGTGATGAAGCCGGGCGCGATGCAGTTGACCGTGATCCCGCGGGAGGCGACCTCGGCGGCGAGCGCCTTGGTCAGGCCGACGAGGCCGGCCTTGGCGGCGGCGTAGTTGCCCTGACCGGGATTGCCGGTCGAGCCCACCACCGAGCCGATATTGACGATCCGCCCGAAGCGGCGGCGCATCATGCCCTTCACGGCGGCCCGCGACAGGCGGAAGGCGGCGGTGAGATTGACCGAGAGCACCTGCTCCCATTCCTCGTCCTTCATCCGCATGAACAGGTTGTCCCGGGTGATGCCGGCATTGTTCACGAGGATGTCGAGCGGGCCGATCGCGGCCTCGGCGGCCGGGACGAGGCCCTCCACGGAGTCCTTGTCGGAGAGGTCGGCGACCACCGGGCTCGCCCGCTCGCCGAGGTCTGACGCCAGCGCCTCCAGGGCCGCCTGCCGGGTCCCCGAGAGGGCGACGGCGGCACCCTGCGCGTGCAGGGTCCGGGCGATCGCCTGCCCGAGGCCGCCGGTGGCGCCGGTGACGAGGGCCTTCCGGCCGGTGAGATCGAACATGCGGGGCTCCTCTGAAATAGATTGGGTTTCAAAAGGCCGGAGCCTTTTGCGGGTGCAGGGCGGAGCCCTGCGAAGATCCGTCAGGGCTCCGCCCCGACACCCCGCCAAAGGGCTGAAACCCTTTGGAAACCCGTTACAGCGCGAAGGCCGCGACGTCCGCGGGCGTGCCGATCGCGGTGGCCGAAGCCTGCGGCGCGATCCGCTTGACGAGGCCGGTGAGCACCTTGCCGGCGCCAAGCTCATAAAACTTGTCGACGCCCGCCTCCGCCATCGCGGCGACGCTCTCGCGCCAGCGCACCGTGCCGGTGACCTGCTCGACCAGGGCCTTGCGGATCGCCTCCGGCTCGGAGACCGGCGCGGCCGCGATGTTGGCATAGAGAGTGACCCGCGGCGCCTTCAAGGGCACGGCGGCGAGCGCGCGGGCCATGGCCTCGGCGGCGGGGGCCATCAGCCGGCAATGGAACGGCGCCGAGACGTTGAGCATCACGGCGCGCTTGATCCCGCGGCCGGTGGCGAGGCCGATGGCCCGCTCCACGGCGGCCCGGTCGCCCGAGAGCACCACCTGTCCGCCGCCATTGTCGTTGGCGACATCGCAGACCGCGCCGCCGCCGGCCTCCTCGGCGAGGGATCGCGCCGTTTCGAGATCGGTGCCGATCAAAGCCGCCATCGCTCCGGCACCGGGCGACACCGCTTCCTGCATGGCCGCTCCGCGCAGGCGCAGGAGCTTCGCGGCATCGGCGATGGTCAGGCTGCCGGCGGCGGCGAGCGCCGCATATTCGCCCAGCGAATGGCCGGCCACGCAGGCGACGTCGCGGGCGAGGTCCAGGCCGCGCTCGGCCTCCAGCACCCGCAGCACCGCGAGGCTCGCCGCCATCAGCGCCGGCTGGGCGTTGGTGGTGAGGGTCAGTTCCTCGACCGGCCCCTCGAACATCAGCCGCGACAGGTTCTGGCTCAAGGCGGCATCGACCTCGTCGAGCACGGCCTTGGCCTGCGGGAAGGCCGCCGCGAGGTCCCGCGCCATGCCGACCGCCTGGCTGCCCTGGCCGGGGAAGATGAGTGCGCGCATATCCGGTCTTGATCGCTCCGCGGCGCGCGAACGCCGCCCATGTCGGCTGAACCTGTGGAATGGCGGGCGGACTGGCACCCGTCGCCGCGGGTGTCAACAATGCGCCGCACCATGCCGCGGCCGGGGAACGGGGCGTGCGCCCTGCGCAAGCCGCTGTGCTTGTTGCACAACGGCATCCGGTGTAGGGTGGGCTCATACCCGACATCACCCGTCGCTCAAGCCCAAGGAGCCGCCCCGCATGGCGCGCGTCACCGTCGAAGATTGCATCGAGAAGGTCGAGAACCGGTTCGAGCTGGTCCTGCTGGCGAGCCACCGCGCCCGCCTCCTCGCCGCCGGTGCCCCGCTCACCGTCGACCGCGACCGCGACAAGAACCCCGTCGTGGCCCTGCGCGAGATCGGCGACGAGACGATCACGGCCGACGACCTCAAGGAGCAGCTGATCCACTCGATGCAGAAATACGTCGAGGTGGACGAGCCGGAGGCCGAGACCGTGCCGCTGCTGTCGAGCTCGCCGGCCGCCGCCGCGGTGGCGCCGCAATCCTCCAGCGACGATTCGGCGGTCCAGTTCGACCGCATGAGCGAAGAGGACCTGCTGCGCGGCCTGGAAAACCTCGCCCCGCCGGTCGAGACCGACGACGAGGGCGAGTGAGCCGGACACAGTGGGCCTGGACGCGCACGACCTGACCGCAACCGGACCCGGCGGAGACGCCGGGTTCTCTCGTTCCGATGCCGAGACCGTCGCACCGGGTGGTTTTCCGCCCCCGGGGGCTGGCGCGGGCGCGGCGGTTGCGGAACAATCGCGCGTGAACCCGACCCCGCGTCCCACCCAGGAGCCGACCCCGTCCCGGCGGATGATGCGCCAGTACGAGCTGGTCGAGCGGGTCAAGCGCTACAACCCCACCGCCGACGAGGCGCTGCTCAACCGCGCCTACGTCTACGCCATGCAGGCGCACGGCACGCAGAAGCGCGCCTCGGGCGATCCGTTCTTCGCGCACCCGCTCGAAGTCGCCGCGATCCTCACGGATCTCCACCTCGACGACGCCACGATCGTGGCCGCGGTCCTGCACGACACCGTGGAGGACACCGAGGCGACGCTCGAAGAGATCCGCCGGCTGTTCGGGCCGGAGATCGGCGCGCTGGTCGACGGCCTGACCAAGCTCAAGCGCCTCGACCTCGTCTCCAAACAGGCGGCCCAGGGCGAGAACTTCCGCAAGCTGCTGCTGGCGGTCGCGGCGGATGTGCGCGTCCTTCTGGTCAAGCTCGCCGACCGCCTGCACAACATGCGTACCCTCCAGCACATGCGGGAGGACAAGCGCCACCGCATCGCGCAGGAGACGCTGGACATCTACGCGCCGCTCGCCGGCCGGATGGGCATGCAGGAGCTGCGCGAGGAGCTGGAGGATCTGGCCTTCCGCAACCTGGAGCCGGAGGTCTACGCCACCATCACCCAGCGGCTCGCCCGGCTCACCGCCAAGTCCGAGAGCGTGGTCGAGACCATCGCGCAGGTGCTCACCGAGAAGCTCGGCGCGCAGGGAATCACCGCCGAGGTCAGCGGCCGGCAGAAGCGGCCGTTCTCGATCTGGTCGAAGATGGAGCGCAAGTCGGTCGCCTTCGAGCAGCTCTCCGACATCTTCGGCTTCCGGGTGGTCGTCGACACCGTGCAGGAGTGCTACGCGGCGCTCGGCATCGTCCACACCAGCTGGCCGATGGTCCCGGGACGGTACAAGGACTACATCTCGACCCCGAAACAGAACGATTATCGCTCGATCCACACCACGGTGATCGGCCCCCAGAGCCAGCGCGTCGAGTTGCAGATCCGCACCCGCGCCATGGACGACATCGCCGAATACGGCATCGCCGCGCACGCGCAGTACAAGGAGTTGGGTCGCCGCGAGGGCGAGGGCAGCGTCCATCCAAGGCTCGCGGCCGAGAGCGGCGCCTACCAGTGGCTGCGCCGGACCATCGAGCTGCTCGCCGAGGGCGACAGCCCGGAGGAATTCCTGGAGCACACCAAGCTGGAGCTGTTCCAGGATCAGGTGTTCTGCTTCACCCCCAAGGGCCGGCTGATCGCCCTGCCGCGGGGGGCGACGCCGATCGACTTCGCCTACGCGGTCCACACCGACGTCGGCAACAGTGCGGTGGGCGCGAAGATCAACGGCCGGATGGCGCCCCTGCTGCACGAACTCGCCAACGGCGACGAGGTCGAGATCATGCGCTCGGACGGCGCCTCGCCGCCGGCCGCCTGGGAATCCCTGGTGGTGACCGGCAAGGCGCGGGCGGCGATCCGGCGGGCGACCCGGGCCGCGGTGCGCCGGCAATATGCCGGCCTCGGCCGCCAGATCCTGGACCGGGCCTTCGAGCGCGCCGCCAAGACCTTCTCGGAGGACAAGCTGCGCGGCGCCCTGCCGCGGCTCGCCCGCGCCAGCACCGAGGACGTGTTCGCCGCGGTCGGGCGCGGCGAGATGTTCTCAGGCGATGTGGTCCGGGCCGTCTATCCGGATCACCGGGACGAGCGCCGGCCGGCTGCCGCGCCGGGACCGACCGGCGGCGCCGGCCGGCTCGTCCGCTCGGCCGACCAGACGATGCGGCTGACCTTCCCGGGGGCGGAGGGCAAGGAGGGCGACACCGAAGGTCGCAGCGACGCGATCCCGATCCGCGGCCTCGCGGGCGATCTGCCGGTGACCTTCGCGCCGAACGGCGGCGCCGTCCCGGGCGACCGGATCGTCGGCATCCTGACCCCCGAAGTCGGCGTCACGGTCTACCCGATCCAGTCCGCGGCGCTCGCCGCCTTCGACAACGAGCCGGAACGCTGGCTCGATGTCCGGTGGGACACCGAAGCGCTCGGCGGCGAGCGCTTCCCCGCCCGGCTGGCGCTCAAGTCGATCAACGAGCCCGGCGTGTTCGCCCAGATCGCCCAGGTGATCGCCGACCATGACGGCAACATCGACAACATCTCGATGAAGCGGCGCACGCAGGATTTCACCGACATTACCATCGACCTGTCGGTCTGGGACCTGCAGCATCTCAATGCGATCATCGCGGAATTGCGCGGCAAGCGCGCGGTCAACAGCGTGGAGCGGGTGAACGGTTGAATCCGCCCGGCCGGCCGCGCATCTCAAGTTTACGCATCCGGCGCCGACAAATCTTATGAGGACAGTCGGCAACCTCACCAAGACAGGCAGATCCCGCTCTTCAGCCTGGCATCACCGCTCTTATCGGCAACAACCAAGCCGTAAAGCTTGACACGGGCGCGTTTGAGACGAATGGTCAAACCGCCCGGGCGACGGTCACCGGAGAACGACCGCGCTTTTTGCCCCGGATTGCAGAGCATAGCGACGATCGACCGAGCCGACCCGTCCCTGGCCCCGGGCTACGGTCGGAGCTTGGCCGTTCCTGAAGACGATTTCCCGTCCTCCCGAATGTTTCAGGATTTGAACTGTTCATGACAGCAACTCAGCGCAGCGCCATCTTTATCGACGGCGCCAACCTCTACGCGACCACCAAAGCCCTCGGATTCGACATCGATTACAAGAAACTCCTTAAGGAATTCCAATCCAGAGAGAATCTTCTTCGCGCATTTTACTATACTGCAATGATCGAGGACCAGGAATACTCCTCGATCCGCCCATTGATCGACTGGCTGGACTATAACGGCTACCGCGTCGTGACCAAGCCGGTGAAGGAATTCACCGATTCCATGGGCCGGCGGAAGTACAAGGGCAATATGGACATCGAGCTGGCGATCGACGCCCTGGAGCTCAGCGCCCATATCGATCACATGATCCTGTTCTCGGGCGACGGCGACTTCCGCTCGCTGGTCGAGGCGATGCAGCGGCGCGGCGTCAAGGTGACGGTGATCTCCACGATCCAGACCCAGCCGTCGATGATCTCCGACGAGTTGCGGCGGCAGGCCGACGAATTCGTCGATCTGGCGAGCCTCGCGGGACGGATCGGGCGCGAGCCGAGCGAGCGGCCGGCGCGAGCCGCGGGCGACTCGTCGAGCCGCTACCGCGGCGAGGGCCGCCCGAGCCCGAGCCTGGAGAACCGCTACGGCATCCGCCAGCCGGAGGCCGAGGAGGAGTAGGGCTTCAGGCGGCTGTTCGGTCGAGCCAGTCGAGGACCTGCCGGGCGCTCCGGTCCGGCGGGAAGACCGGATAGAACAGGTGCGTGACCACGCCGTCGTCGATCACCAGGGTGAGGCGGCGCAGCAGCACCTGCCCGCCGGCCTCGAAGGCCGGCAGGCGCGCCGCCATCGCGAAGGCGCGATGCGGATCGGATAGCAGCGGGAAGGGCAGGCGCAGCCGCTCGGCGGCCTCCCGCTGGTAGGCGCTGGTCTGGGTCGAGAGACCGTAGATCTGCGTGACGCCGCGGGCTGTCAGCTCGGCATGGTGATCGCGGAAGTCGCAGGCCTGCGGCGTGCAGCCCCGGGCTCCGGGAATCGCATCCCAGTCGGGCGTGAGACCCGGCTTTCCCGGTTCCCCGGTGCGGGGATAGGCATAGACCACGGTGCGGCCCGTGAGCCGGGCGAGCGAGATCGTGCTGCCATCGGTGGCGGTCAGCGCCACGTCGGGCAGACGCATGCCACGCAGGTGATCGGCCGCGCCGTCATCCGCGGGGACGGGGAGGTCGGCGGGTAGGACATCGTGATGTGCGGACATGGACGACTCCCCTGATGGAGCGAACCTAGATCGATCCGTAGCGAAGGTGAATCGCCTGTCGATCGTTGGGATGCCCCATGCCGGCGCACGATCGCAGCAGCGTGCCACGATTGTTCAATCTGCAATGCAAAAGCATTACCCTCCCGAACGGGGAGCGGGAGGGCACGATCACGATCGCGAAGGCCGATCCCCAGGCCGCGGAGGATCCGGCGCTCGGCCCGTTCCTGACCCTTCTGGAGCAGGACATCGCGGGGCGGCGGCAGGCCATCAAGGCGGTCTCGGATGATCTGTATCGGCACGCCGTCGCCCTGGTCGACGGCGTCGAGGTCGACCTGGACAGCGTGCTTCCGAGTGACGAGGGGTGAGCGACGCAGCACTGATCGTCAACGGATGGGCGATCTACGCGCATCCGCTGTTGCTCGACGCTCTGGAAGGCTTCGTCGCTGAGGTCGAAGCGGCCAGGACGAAGGATCCGGACGGGTACCGGAAGAAGCGGAGCGCGAAGCTGCTTGCGGCCGCCCTGAAGCTCGCCTTCGAACTTATCCCCGCGGATCCGGCCCGAACCGAGTACCGTCAGGGCGACACGCTCGGGGGTGGGCACAGGCATCGGTTTCGCGTCAAGTTTCGCCAGCAGTATCGGCTCGCCGTCCGCTACAGGGACGCGGACGGGCGCAAAATGATCGTGCTGGCCTGGGTGAATGACGAACAGACGCTTCGGGCCTATGGAAGCCGAACGGACGCCTATACGGTCTTCCGGAAGATGCTGCGTTCCGGGAACCCGCCCGACGACTGGGCTGGCCTGCTGAAAGAAGCCAGCGACGCGGCGGCGCGCCTCCGTCTCGGCGGCGTCCGCTCCTCCCGAACCTGATCGGCCAGTCGAACTCCTACCCCCGGTCCCGCAGCAGCCGGGCCCGGTCGCGCTGCCAGTCGCGCTCCTTGGCGGCCTCGCGCTTGTCGTGGGCCTGCTTGCCCTTGCCGAGGCCCAGCTCGACCTTCGCGCGCCCCTTGTCGTTGAAGTAGATCTTGAGCGGGATCACCGTGTAGCCCTGGCGCTGGGTCGCGCCGATCAGCTTGTCGATCTGGCGGCGATGCAGCAGCAGGCGGCGCGGGCGCTTGGTGTCGTGGTTGAAGCGGTTCGCCTCCAGATATTCCGGGATGTAGGCGTTGAACAGCATCAGGTCGTTGCCGGAGGGGCCGGCATAGGATTCGCCGATCGTCGCCTTGCCGCCGCGCAGGGACTTCACCTCGGTGCCGGTCAGCGCGATGCCGGCCTCGAGGGTGTCCTCGATCGTGTAATGGTAACGCGCGGCGCGGTTGTCGGCGACGATGCGCCGGCCGGGCTCCGGTTTCGGGGCCATTCTTCGTGACTCTCTTCAGCCTTCCAGCAGGCCGGCATGCCGCAGGGCGTCGTCCACGATGCGGCGCGTCGCCTCGGAGACCGGAACCATCGGCAGCCGCAGCTCCTCGGCGATATGGCCGAGCCGGGCCAGCGCGTACTTGACCGGCGCCGGGTTGGCCTCGGCGAACAGGCCGCTCTGGAGCGGGAACAGCCGGTCCTGGAGGGTCAGCGCCTTGGCGTAATCGCCCGCGAGCGAAGCCTCCTGCAGGTCGGCGCAGAGCCGGGGGGCGACGTTCGCCACCACCGAGATGCAGCCGTGGCCACCCTGGGCATTGTAGCCGAGCGCCGTCGCATCTTCGCCCGAAAGCTGGATGAAGCTCTCCCCCATGGCCTGTCGCTGCTGGCTGACGCGGTCGATCTTGGCGGTCGCGTCCTTCACGCCGGCGATGTTCTTCAGTTCGAAGAGCCGGGCCATCGTCTCGACGCTCATGTCGACGACGGAACGCGGCGGGATGTTGTAGATGATGATCGGAATGCCGATTGCATCGTTGACGGCCTTGAAGTGGGCGTAGAGGCCCTCTTGCGTCGGCTTGTTGTAGTACGGCGTCACCACCAGGACGGCGTCGGCGCCGGCGCGCTCGGCGTGCCGCGCCCGCTCGATCGCCTCCGCGGTGGAATTGGACCCCGCGCCCGCCACGACCGGCACGCGCCCGCCCGCCTCGTCGATGCAGGCCTCGACCACCCGGTCATGCTCGGCATGGGTCAGGGTCGGGCTCTCGCCGGTGGTGCCGGTCGGCACGAGGCCGTGGCTGCCCTGCTCGATCTGCCAGCGCACGAGTTTGCGGAAGGCGGCCTCGTCGAAGGCGCCGTCGCGGAACGGCGTCACAAGCGCGGTGAGCGAGCCCCGCAGGCGGCTCCCGGTCATCTCGGTCATCTCAGGCGTCCCAACGGAGTCCGGCGGTCTCGGCGCCGCGCGTGGTCCGCACCTTACGGGCGCGGACGGGCAGACATAGGCGGTCGCGCCACGGCGCGCAAACAGATCGTCGCGACGGTTAACGCGATCTTTATGGTCGCCGCCCGATCCTCGGCCTTTCCCGCCCCGGTGACCAGCAGGGGGACCCCGTGATCCGATCCGCGGCCACGACGCCCGCCCCGAAGCGGACCTCCCTCGCCGCCGCCGTGCTGATCGCCACGGTCGGCGTGGCGCTCGCCGGTCCGGACGCGCCGGCGACGCAGCCGACCCCGCCGGCGAGCGACGCCGCCCTCTCCACCGCGCGGATCCGCGGCGCCGAAAAAGCCGTCGATCCGGTCGCCGCCGACGCCCTGAAGCTCGATCCGGTCCACGCCTCCGACGACAAGGGCGAGGATTCCGCCCGGGCGTTGCCGGCGGCGGCCTCGGCCTACGCGTCGGCCGATCCGGACGCCCCCGTGGCCTTCCCGACGCCCGACGCCGCCGTCGCCCCGGCGGCTCCGGTTCCCGAAGTGCCCGACCCCGCGCGGCCGAAAATCTCCGGCGACACCGATCCGACGCTGCTGCGCGGCGCCATCGATCTCTACCGCAAGGGCCGGGTCGCGGACGGCGACCGGATGCGCGACGGCTTCACAGACCCGGCCGCGAAGGCGCTGCTCGAATGGGTGGCGATCCGCGCGGGCGCCGGGATCGGCTTCAACCGCACGGTCGCGTTTGCCCGGGCCAATCCGGACTGGCCGGCGGGTCCCCTGCTGCGCCGCCGGGCCGAGGAGGCCTTGCTCTCCGAGCGCAAGCCCCCCGCCACGGTGCGGGCCTTCTTCGCCACGGCGAAGCCCGCGAGCGCGCCGGGCAAGTTCGCCCTGGCCCTGGCGCTCCGCGCCGACGGCTACGAGGCGGATGCCGCCGAGATGATCCGCGACCTCTGGCGCAGCGAGAGCTTCGGGCGCAGCCTGGAGGCCAAGGTGCTCGACGCCTTCCCGGAGGCGCTCACCCGGGTCGATCACCGCTACCGGATGGAGCGGGCGCTCCTGAAGGACGATTGGGAGAGCGCGGGCCGGGCGGCCGGCTATGCGGGGGGCTCCTATGCGAGCCTCGTGCGCGCCCGCCGGGCGGTGGAGGACAAGTCCTCCGGGGCCGCCGCGGCGCTCGCTGCCGTGCCGCCGTCGCTGCGGGGCGACGCCTCCTACATCTTCTCCCGGGCGCAGTATTTCCGCCGGGCCGACAAGCCCGAGGAGGCGGCCGCCGTGCTCGCGTCGGCGCCGAGCAACCCGGACGTTCTGGTCGATGGCGACGAGTGGTGGGTCGAGCGCCGGATCGTGGCGCGCAAGCTCCTCGACCTCGGCGACGCCAGGACCGCCTACAAGGTGGCCAGCGCCCAGGCGGCGCGCACGCCGGAGAAGCGGATCGAGGCCGAGTTCCACGCCGGCTGGATCGCCCTGCGCTTCACCGGTGATCCGGCCGCCGCCGCGCAGCATTTCGCCCAGATGGCCACGATCGCCGAGAGCCCGATCTCGGTGGCGCGGGCCGCCTACTGGCAGGGCCGGGCGGCCGAAGCCCTCGGCCAGAAGGATGAGGCGAAGCGCTTCTACGAGAAGGCCGCCCTGCAGCCGATCGCCTATTACGGACAGGTCGCGCGGGCGCATCTCGGCCAGACCAGCCTGCCCCTGCGGGCGCCCGCGGAGCTCGAAGGGGCCGAGCGGCAGGCCTTCGAGGGCCGGCTCTACATCCGGGCCCTGCGCCTGCTGGGCGAGGCCGGGATCAAGGATCTCGCCCTGCCGCTCTATATCGACGCCGCCCGGGACCTCACCGACCCGCGCGAATTGCAGGCGCTCGGCGACCTCGCCACCGACATGAAGGATCCCCGCGCCCTGGTGGCGATCGGCAAGCTCGCGGTGCAGCGCGGCCTGCCCCTCGACGCCCATGCCTATCCGACGATCGGGATCCCGGATTACGAGACCTTCACGGCGGTGCCGCAGGTGGAGCGGGCCATGGTCTACGCCATCGCCCGGCAGGAGAGCCAGTTCGATCCCCGGGCGCAATCGGGCGTCGGCGCACGGGGCCTGATGCAGATGATGCCGGCCACCGCCCAGCGCACCGCTCGCCGGGTCTCGGCCTCGTTCGACCTCGACCGCCTGACCAGCGATCCCGCCTATTGCGCCAAGCTGGGGCAGGCCCATCTCGGCGAGCTGATGGAGGATTGGCGCGGCTCCTACGTGCTGGCCTTCGCGTCCTACAATGCGGGCGGCGGCAACGTGAAGAAGTGGATCGACGCCTACGGCGACCCGCGCAAGCCGGGCGTCGACGTGATCGATTGGGTGGAGCGCATCCCCTTCACCGAGACGCGCAACTACGTGCAGCGGGTGATGGAGAACCTGCAGGTCTATCGCTCCCGGCTCGACAGCCGCAGCGCCCTGCTGATCGACGGCGATCTCCATCGCGGGGCGCGGTAGCTTCGACGGCGCGGCATAGCTTTTGGTTGTGTCCCCAGCGCGAGGCTCCCTAGAAGATGGTCCCGTTGACCGGCCCGGGCGGGCCATCGCTGCCGAAAGGATCGCCATGCTGCGTTCGAGACTGGGTTTCGCCGTCCTGCTGAGCACCGCGCTCGCGGCCGCCGCGCCGGCCCTGGCCCAGGAGGCCTCCACCGCCGAGCAGACGATCGACGCGATGAACACGCTGTTCGGCAAGCATCCGGGCGCGCGGGCCAATCACGCCAAGGGCGTGGTCGCCGAGGGCAGCTTCACCCCGTCGCCGGAGGCCGCGGTGATCAGCAAGGCGTCCCTGTTCCAGGGGCCGGCCGTGCCGGTGACGATCCGCTTCTCCGACGCCACCGGCGTGCCGACCATCGCGGACGGCGCGGCCAACGCCAACCCGCACGGCCTGGCGCTCAAGTTCAAGCTCGCCGACGGCTCCGAGATGGATGTCGTCACCAATGCGCTGAAATACTTCCCGGTCGCCACCGGCGAGGAATTCCGCGACCTCCTGAAGGCGGTCGCCGACAGCGGGCCGGACGCGGCCCATCCAACCGCGCTGGAGCGCTTCGCCGCGTCCCACCCGGCCGCCGCGACCGCGGGCGGGACCGCCAAGACCCCGTCGAGCCTCGCGCGGCAGACCTATAACGGCGTCAACGCCTTCATCCTCGTGGACAAGGACGGCAAGCGTCAGCCGTTCCGCTACCGGATCGAACCGGTGCAGGGCGAGGAGATCCTGTCGCCCGAGGACGCGGCCAAGCGCGATCCGGATTTCCTGATGGGTGAGATCGGGCCGCACGTCGCCAAGGAGCCGGCGCAGTTCCGCGTCCTGGCGCAGCTCGCTCAAGCCGGCGACCCGACCAACGACGCCACCAAGCCCTGGCCCGACGACCGCAAGACCGTCGATCTCGGTACGCTGACCGTGTCGAAGGTGGTGCCGGACAGCGTTGAGGCCGAGAAGGCGCTGCTGTTCATGCCGAACAACCTCACCGACGGGATCGAGGTCTCGGACGATCCGCTGATCGACGCCCGGGTCCAGGCCTACGCGGTCTCGTTCAGCCGGCGTTCGCAGTAGCCGACCGGGTCAGCGGGTGGTGCCGGCGGCGGGGGCCGACGACGGCTTTGTCCCGCCGGTCTGCGCCTTGTCGGAGCCCGTGCGGGCTCCGTCCCGGGTGGCGCCCGTTCCAGTCAATCCGCCGGCGCCCATGCTGGTCGTGGGCGGGCCGTCCCTGCGGTCGGCGGCGGAGCCCGCACCCTTGCCCTCCGCGGCATAAGCGGCGCCCGCGGCGCAGGCGACGATCCCGGCGAGCAGGAGGGTGCGTGTCAGGCGTCTCACGGGACCTCCGCGGTTCATCGGCGAGGCGGGCTTGCGGAACCAACCGGACGGGTCCGTGAGCGTTCCCAAGCGCCGGCCGCTCTGGGATCCCAAAGGGCTGTGCCCCAGCCCTTTTAAGGTGTTTGGGCTAGCTGCGAAAATCGCAAGTCGTGGCTCTAACATCCTGAAAGAGCACCGCCTTTTCCCCTCCCCCTTGTGGGGAGGGGCCAGGGGTGGGGGTGGTGCAGGATGAGGCGCAGCGGTGCCGTCTGCACCACCCCCACCTCCAACTCCTCCCCACAAGGGGGAGGAGAGTGCGCTTGGCCCCTGTCTCGTTGCTTCCGCAAACACCTTAAAAGGGCTGGGCTGTGCCCTTTGGCGGGGTGTCGGGGCAGAGCCCGACAGCGGGCGAAGCCCGACAGCGGGCAGAGCCCGACAGCATGGCTCCGCCCTGCACCCGCGAAAGGGCTCGCCCTTTCGAAACCCGGATTGTTTCGAGCCTTCCGGCCCCAATGCCATCAGCTTGCGTCGCGCAGCCCCGCCGCGGCGTGACGGCCGCGGCGCTCGGCCGGGTCCTGAAAGACGCCCGACCACAGGCCGAGGCGCCGCCCCCAGGCCCGGTCGGCGGCGGCCGCATAGAGGGGCGCAGCGTCGCGCGCGGGCACGGCGAGACCCTGAGCGACCATCCAGGCGCCGAGATCCTCGTCACCGATCCGGCACAGGGCCACGACCGCCTCCCCGCCGCCCCGCGGCTCGCAGGCGACCGCCGCGCCGCCGATATGGCTGGCCAGCGCCCGGGCGGCCGCCCGGCCGCAGGCGTAGATCCGGTCCTGCGCGTCCGAGCAGGTCTGGTCGGCATCCGGCGCGACGATGCCGGACAGGCTGACCTGACGCGCACCGACACGGAGGGTCCCGCCATCGATCACCTGGGCGGGGCCCTGCAGGACCTCGCCCGCCCGGGCGGGTGCGTGCCAGGCGAGGCCGCCGGCCAGGAGCGCCGCCAGCAGCGGCAGGCGCGACCGGCCGGCTTTGTCGTCCGGGCAGAGGAGGGTGCCGGCGATGCCGGCTGCACAGGCGAGGAGGGCACCGAGGATCAGCGACATGGTGACAGGTCTCCGGAAGGGGTATGCCCCCTTGTGCCGAAGCCTCACCCCGCCACCCTGACGGCGCCTGTCAGCCTCCCGTCAGGTCGAACGCGCTACCGCGTGCCCGCATGAACACCCGCCGCGCCGCCTGTCTCTGCCTGCTCGGCCTCCTCGCCGGCGCACCCGCATCCGCCTCCGAGGACGCCGACCGCGCCCGCCAAGCCCTGGAAAAGGGCGAGATCCGCCCCCTCGACGAGATCCTGCGCGCGGCGCAGGCCGCAGTGCCGGGCGACGTCGTGTCGGTCGATCTCAAGCACGACGACGGGCGTTGGCGCTACAAGCTGCGCATCCTCGGCGCCGACGGGAAGCGCCGGACCGTGAAGGTCGATGCCGGCTCGGCGAAGGTCCTGGACGATGACGACGATGATTGAGCCGGGCAGGGGAATCGCGTGCGCGTCCTGATCGTCGAGGACGAGCCCCGCATCGCCGCCGACATCCGCGCGGGGCTGGAGCGGTCGGGCTACGTCGCCGACGTGGTCACGGACGGCGCGGCGGCGTGGTTCCGCGCCGAGACCGAGCCCTACGACGCCATGGTGCTCGACCTCGGCCTGCCGCGCCTCGACGGGCTCGGTGTGCTGCGGCGGCTGCGGGCCGCCGACATCGCCCTGCCGGTGCTGATCCTCACGGCGCGCGACGGCTGGCGCGAGCGGGTCGAGGGCATCGATGCCGGGGCCGACGACTACCTCGTCAAGCCGTTCCGCATGGAGGAGCTGGTGGCGCGGCTCCGGGCGATCCTGCGGCGCACCGCCGGCCACGCCTCGCCGGTGCTCCGGGCCGGCGCCGTGGAGCTCGACACCCGCACCCGGGCGGTCAGCGTCGACGGCCGACCGATCGATCTGACCGCCCTCGAATACCGGCTCCTGTCGTTCCTGCTGCACCGGCCGGGGCAGGTCGTGCCGGCGGGCGAGCTGCTCGACCACCTCCACGGGGTCGGCACGGAGCGCGAGGCCAACGCCCTGGAAGCCCTTCTGACCCGCCTGCGGCGCAAGCTCGGACCGGGGGTGATCGAGACAAGGCGCGGCCAGGGCTACTGCGTTCCGGCGCCGGACGGCCCGTGAGGCGCCATTCGCTGCGCCTCCGGCTCGGCCTCGCGGCGGCGGCGCTGATCGCCCTGGCGCTCGTGCTCGCCGGGATCGGGCTGACCGTGATCCTCGACCGGGTGCTCGACGCCCGCACCGCCGACGGCCTCGACCGGACCGCCAAGCTGATCGCCGGACGGGTCAGCCTCGCGCCGGACGGGAGCCCGATCCTCTCCCGGGAGCCCCCGGACCCGCGCTTCGCCACGCCCTATGGCGGCCTGTACTGGCAGGTAGAGGCGGGATCGCACATCCTGCGGTCGCGCTCGCTCTGGGACAAGAGTCTGGATCCGGACAAGGCTGTCGCGTCGGGCACCGTCGACACGACGGGGCCGGATGGCGGCCGGCTCATCGCGGTGGTCCAGCCCCTCACGATCGGGCCGGGCGGCGCCGAGACCGAGCTGCGGGTGATCGTCGCGGAGGACCGGCGCAACCTCGCGGCGAGCCGGACGACCTTCCTGCGCCTGCTCGTCCCGGCGCTCGTGGCCCTGTTCGGCGTGCTGACGCTGGCGATGACGCTGTTCGTGCGCCGGGCTCTGGCGCCGTTCCGGGTGCTGCAGGCGGATCTCCTGGCGGTCCATGCCGGGACGCGGACCCGGCTGCCGGAGCACTTTCCCGACGAGGTCCGGCCCCTCGTCCACGACCTCAACCGGCTGCTCGACGCGCAGGAGCGCGCACTGGTCCGCGCCCGGGATGCGGCCGCCGACATGGCCCACGGGCTCAAGACGCCGCTCGCCGTGCTCGACGCCCTGGCGCGCCGGTCCGAACCCGCCGACCCGGCCCTCTCGGCCGAGATCGCCGAGCAGGCGCGGGCGATGGGCGGCCAGGTGGAGCGGGCGCTCACCCGGGCGCGGATCGCCGCCTCCGGCGACCTGCGGCGGCGGTCCTGCCGGGTCGCCCCGGTGGCGGAGCGCTTGGTCGCCACCATGTGCCGGCTGCCGGAGGGGGATTCCCTCGACTGGGCAATCTCGGTCCCGGAGACGCTGGCCTATCCGGGCGAGGAGGGCGAGCTGATGGAGGTTCTGGGCAACCTCCTCGACAATGCCCGCAAATGGGCTCACCGGCGGGTCCGGATCACCGGCGCGGCGGCGGGTGATCAAAGCCTCGCCGTCGAGGATGACGGCCCCGGCATGAGCCCGGCGGCCATCGCCGGCATCGGCCGCGGCCAGCGTTGGGACGAGACCCGGCCGGGCACGGGATTCGGCATCGCCATCGCCCGGGACGTGGCCGAGGCCGCGGGGGCGCAGCTGGAATTCGGGCGCTCGGCGCTGGGGGGCCTGCGGGCGGCGTTGCGCTGGCCGGGCGGGTAGGGCGGCCCTCGACCGCTCACCGCCGCGGCTTCGCCCGGCCTTCAACCGGCCGGCTGAGGCGCATGAGCAGCGCGCTCAAGGTCCGGGCGCAGGCCCGGGTCGTGCGGCCCTGCGTGGCGATGGTCAGGTCCGGGTGCTCCGGCGCCTCGTAGGGTGCCGAGATCCCGGTGAAGCCCGGGATCCGGCCGGCGCGGGCCAGCCGGTACAGGCCCTTCGGGTCGCGGGCCTCGCACAGGCCGAGCGGGGTGTCGACGAACACCTCCACGAACGGGATGTCGCCCGCGATCCGCCGGGCCAGCGCCCGGTCGGCGCGATAGGGGGAGATCAGCGAGACGATCACCACCGAGCCCGCCTCGGCCATCAGCCGCGCCACCTCGGCGGTGCGCCGGACATTCTCGGACCGGTCCTGCGCCGTGAAGGTCAGGTCGGCGTTCAGCCCGTGGCGGAGGTTGTCGCCGTCGAGGACCGCACTGTGCCGGCCGCCCGCAACGAGCGTCCGGTCGGCCGCCGCCGCGAGGGTCGACTTGCCGGCCCCCGACAGGCCGGTCAGCCACGCGATGACCGGCCCCTGGCCGAGGCGCGCCCACCGTTCCTCCCGCGCCTGCAGGGGGTGCCACGTCACGCGGCTCGAAGGCGCGCCGGTCGGGATCTTCTGCAAGACGCACATATCCACCGCCTGGGGCATCGTCCGCGGGCGCGGCTGCCGGTGATCGAACATCGCGAGGGAGGGCCGGGCCGCGTCAGGGCACGCGCCAGGCCGGGTATCCGGCGGCATCGCCGAGGCGCTCCTTGAACTCCTCCAGGAGGTAGGCCGCCCGCCGACGCCAGGCGGGGGGCGGCCGGAAGGCGACGTGATCCATCGCCGCCTGCACCATCGCGGCGACCAGGGCCTCCGTCTCCGGGGTGACAGGCCCGGCGGCGAGCTCGTTCGGGGGGGCGGCCGGCGCGGCCTCGACGACCGCATCCCAAGGCCGGCCCCAGCAGACGGCGGCGAAGCGTTCGTTGGCACCCGCGTAGCGCGCCGCGACCCGGGCCAGACCCTCCGGCGCATCGCCGCGGAACCGTTCCGCGTCGAATCCCCGCGCCCAGGCCCAGCGATCGAGGACATGGCCGAGCTGCCGCGGATGCCCGATCACCTGCCGGTGCACGCCGAGCCGGTACAGGCGGCGCGCGGCCTCGACGGCGAGCGGCCCCGAACTCCGGTTGGTCCGGTATTCGAGATCGGCCGGGGTCAGCAGCGGCGCGAGGCGGTCGCGCAGGCCGAGATCCCCGATCAGCCGCGCGAGCAGCGGCGCGTCCGACCGGCGGTCGCGGAACGGCACCGCGGTCACGCGGCCCTGGGACGCCCGGCGCCAACGCTCCAGCAGGCCCCCGTAATCGTAGCGTCCGGACGTCCCCTCGACGGCCAGGAAGCCGCGGAAGGTGCGGCCCTCGAAGACGACCTGCGTCCGCAGCGCGTAGGCCGAGGCCAGCTGCTCCCCCTGCGGCTTGACGACCAGCGCCGTCTCCAGGGCGAAGCCATGCCGCGCGCAGATCCCGGCCAGGATCTCCGGCACCCGCCAGCGCGCCCGCTGGACGGCAAAATCCTCGTAGGAGAGGATCAGAATGTCCGCCCGGGTCGTGGCGAGGGCCTCGTCGAGCCGCGCGAGGCCGGCGCGGCGCTCCGCCTCGGGACGTCGCCGGTCGAGCCCCTGGCCGAGCCGGTGGTGATTGACGTCGAGGCTCTCGGGCGCGCCCGGCGGCATCAGCTTCGGGTAGCAGATCCCGACCGCGTCGAGGCGGGGACGCAGCCGCGCCAGCACCTCCTGGAACGCGGTGGAGCCGGTCCGCGGCATCCCGATATGGATGATTGCGCGTCGCACGTGTCCTGTCGACCCTGCTGGAATCTAAGACTTCGGCCGATGTCGGCACGGCAGGGCGCAGTCCACGCGCGAGCGCGGACGGGCTTATCCGGAACGACAGCCGATTAGATCCGTAATCACGGTCCGATCACGGGAACGCGACCAGAAATAGCCAAGCTCCGTTTCTGGTCTATTTCAGATGAAGCCACGAACGAATATCGGTTGCACGGCGCGGCGCCGCGGATACGCGCAGGCTGAGAGGCGGGATGTCCGATCGCGGACGCCGGCGGCCGTCCCGTGGAACAGCGCCCTAGCGGCCGCCCTCGGCGCCGTCGCGGCGGAGCAGGAACACGCCCTGCGCGCCGAACAGGTTCCAGACCCACCAGGGCATCGAGAACCGCATCGGCCGGCCGCGGGCGTTGAGCGCCGTGGCGTGCTCGATCCGGGCACCGATCAGGCGGCAGAGCCCGACGAAGTCGCGGATCGTGCAATGGTGGATGTTGGGCGTCTCCCACCACGCATCCGGCATGATCTCGGTGATCGGCATGCGCCCGCGCAGGGCGAGTTCCGACCGGACCCGCCAATGGCCGAAATTCGGAAACGAGATGATCACCTGCCGGCCGATCCGCAGCAGGTGCTCCAGCACCACCCGGGGGTTGCGGGTCGCCTGGATGGTCTGGGACAGGACCACCACGTCGAAGGCGCCGTCCGGATAATTGGCGAGGTCGGTGTCGGCGTCGCCCTGGATCACCGAGAGGCCCCGGGCGAGGCAGGCATTCACGCCCTCGCGCGACAGCTCGATCCCGCGCCCGTCGATGCCGCGCCGGTCGCGCAGGAGCGCCAGCAGCGAGCCGTCGCCGCAGCCGATGTCGAGGACGCGGGCGCCCGCCGGGACGAGGCCGAGCACGACGAGGTGGTCGACCCGCGGCGCGCCGTTCTCCCCGGCATGGGGGAGGGCATCCGCGCTCTCCCAGGGCGCGCCGTGGTCGATCTTGCCCAGGAAGAGTTTGTCCGCCGAACCGCTCATAGGCCGCGCGCCCGGGCTGCCGCGTCGATGAAGCCGCGGGCGGCGGAGAACATCGCCGGCTCGTCGAGCAGGAAGGCGTCGTGGCCCTTGTCGCTCTCGACCTCCACGAAGGCGACCGGCGCCGCGGCGGCGTTGAGCGCGTGGACGATCGCCCGGGACTCCCGGGTCGGGAACAGCCAGTCCGAGGTGAAGGAGATCACGCAGAAGCGGGTCCTGGTGCCCCGGAACGCGTTGGCGAGCACGCCGCCATGGTCCTCGGCCAGGTCGAAATAATCCATCGCCCGGGTGAGATAGAGATAGGCGTTGGCGTCGAACCGCTCGACGAAGCTCAGGCCCTGGTGGCGCAGGTAGCTCTCGATCTGGAAATCGGCGTTGAACGAGAAGGTCGGCGCCGAGCCGCCCTGGAAGCGGCGGCCGAACTTCCGGTGGAGCGCCGGCTCGGAGAGATAGGTGATGTGCGCGCCCATCCGGGCGACGCCGAGTCCCTTGGCGGGGCGCGTGCCCTCCTCGAGATAGCGCCCATCCGCCCAGGCGGGATCCGCCATGATCGCCTGACGGCCGACCTCGTGGAAGGCGATGTTCTGCGCCGAATGGCGGGGGCCCGTGGCGATCGGCATCGCGGCGAAGACGCGCTCGGGATAGAGCGCCGCCCATTGCAGCACCTGCATCCCGCCCATCGAGCCGCCGATGCACAGGAACAGATCCTGGACGCCGAGATGCTCCAGCAGCATCGCCTGCGCCCGAACCATGTCGCGGATCGTCACCAGCGGGAAGTTCAGCCCGTAGGGCCGGCCCGTCGCCGGGTCGATCGAGGCCGGGCCGGTGGAGCCCATGCACGAGCCGATGACGTTCGAGCAGACGACGAAGTAGCGGTCCGTGTCGATCGGCTTGCCGGGGCCGACCAGGGTCTCCCACCAGCCGGGCTTGCCGGTCACCGGATGGGTGTGGGCGAAGTACTGGTCGCCGGTGAGCGCATGGCAGATCAGCACCGCGTTCGAGCGCGCGGCGTTGAGGGTGCCGG
Source organism: Methylobacterium sp. 2A (assembly GCF_009806555.1). Taxonomy (GTDB): domain Bacteria; phylum Pseudomonadota; class Alphaproteobacteria; order Rhizobiales; family Beijerinckiaceae; genus Methylobacterium. The sequence goes on from NZ_VUOK01000005.1 coordinate 24,326, forward strand.
CGGTCTGGTAGGCGATCTGGAAGGGCGCGAGTTCGACGCCCGCATCGGTCAGCAGCGGCCGGTCCGCACCGAATCGGGCGACCGGGCTCTTCGGGTCGAGCGCCTGCGAGCGCTCGGAGGCGCGTCGGGCCGGCTCGTCGATCGGGTCCGGCCGGAGGGCCGTGTCCGGTTGGGTGTCCATGGCGGGTCTTGACGACCGTGTTTCCGGGCAGGCCCGAGCCGGGAGAGCACGGTTTCGCCTGACGCGCCGCCCTCGCCCGATGCGGCCAGCGAGGCTTGGGAGGTAATGCGCGGGGCGGCGAGCGTCAACGCGCGCCGCCGGTGCAGCTTGACCGGCCGCCGGCTTCCCAGTCGGACAGAGCGGCTGTCCAAACGGTCCCGGCCGGCCGGTCCGCCGGCGCCGACGCCAGGGCCCGCTTGGCCCGCATCCAGGCGGGCTCGACCATGCAGGACGCGCCGTCCCGGACGATGTCGAAAAACTGGCTCATGTTCCTCTCCGTTCGGTGATGACGGAGGTCTAGATCACGTCCGCAAGCGCGACGGTGCGGCCGAGCACGTGCTGCTCGGTTCTACGTGATGGGCGCAGCCATCAGCGCCAGCCCCAGGGCCGGCAGCGCGACCGCGAGGGCGGCCCGGGCATCGAGCCGGTCGGCCCCGACCCCCGCCCACCAGTGCCGGCTCGCCGCGCTCTCGATCAGGATCCCGGCCAGCACGAGGGCGCAGCCGGCCAGCGCCTGTAGCGAAACCATGACAACCTCATCCTCCACCGCCGGTCCGTGCCCGGCCGTCGAATCCGGTGGGCAAGTCGGTCCGGTGCCTGACGGTTCCTCAGCGGATCGCCGCCGCGCAGGCGGCGAAGATCAGGGCCGCCCCGGCCGCGGTGATGCAGCCATTGGCCCAGGGCGCGGCCTCCGCGCGCCGCAGGCGGCAATCCGCGGCGACCGAGGTGAGGATCCCGATCAGGAACAGGCTGCAGGGGATCAGGTCACCGGCCATTCTCGATCCATTCACGCACACGCAGGGCGCGGCGCGCCCGTTGCGCCCTGTCTCCGGATTCAACAGGCCGAAACGTGGCGCGTGCCCCGCGGCATTTGCGCGTCGCCGGTTTTGCCGCGGCCGGCGCGGGCGGATCGTCGCCGTCAGAGCTGGGCCTGGGCCGGCGCCGTGCCGAAATCCTCCGGCCCCATGTCGAGCAGGTCGTTCGGCGTCTCGGTCCGGTCGTAGGCTTGGCTGGCCGCGGCCTCGATCGCCGCCTGGTTGCGGGCGAACAGGTCGAGGGGCGCCACGTCGGCCCCCGCGCCGAAGCGCTGGCGCAGCACCGGGATCGGCACGTCGATCCCGATCACGCGCTCGCCGTTGGTCATGGCGAAGCGGATCAGGGTGTCGTCGGCGGGCAGGATGTGGGCGCCGCCGTCCAAGTAGCGTGTGAGGGGCATGGCTTCCGTCCTTCGCGGTCGGGTGAGACCGGAAGAGGTAGGGCGGTGCGGGCCTGCGGGGATGGAGCCGCCATCCTGCCGCCGCGAGCAGGCCCGGGTTCACCGGCAAAGGAAATGTTGTAGACGGGCGCGAACAATCCTCCGCACCGCGCAGATCGAGTCGCCCCGCAATGTCCGCCCCGCAGCCCGCCCGCCCGGAACCGCGCCCCGGTGTCCTGGCGATCGACACCTACGTGCCCGGCAAGAGCGGGCGGCCCGGCGGCGGCAAGGTCTACAAGCTCTCCTCCAACGAGACGCCGCTCGGCCCGAGCCCGGCGGCTTTGGCCGCGCTCCACGAGGCGAGCGCCAAGCTCGAGACCTACCCGGACGGGCGCGCCACCGTCTTGCGCGCGGCAATCGCCAAGCGCTACGGGCTCGACCCCGAGCGGATCGTCTGCGGCGCGGGCTCGGACGAGCTGCTCTCGCTGCTGGCCTACGCGTATGGCGGGCCGGGGACCGAGGGCATCTACTCGGAGCACGGATTCCTGGTCTACCGGATCGCCATCCTGGCCTCGGGCGCCGAGCCGGTGGTGGCGCCCGAGCGGGACTTCACCACCGATGTCGACGCGATCCTCGCCCGGGTCACGGAGCGGACCCGGATCGTCTACGTCACCAACCCCAGCAACCCGACCGGCACCTACCTGCCCTTCGACGAGATCCGCCGCCTGCATGCCGGCCTGCCGCCGCAGGTGCTGCTGGTGATCGACGGCGCCTATGCCGAGTACGTCCGGGCGAACGACTACTCGGCCGGGCTGGAACTCGCGCTCGAATCCGAGAACGTCGTGATGACCCGGACCTTCTCGAAGATCCACGGGCTGGCCGCCGTGCGGATCGGCTGGATGGTGGCGCCGGCCCATGTCGTGGATGCGGTCAACCGGATCCGGGGCCCGTTCAACGTCTCGGGGCCGGCGATCGCCGCCGGCTCGGCCGCCATCGCCGACGAGGCCCACATGGCGGCGGCCGCCGCCCACAACGCGGAGTGGCTGCCCAAGCTCATCGAGGGCGCCCGCGCGCTCGGCCTCACGGTCACGCCGAGCGTGGCGAATTTCCTGCTGATCCACTTCCCCGACGAACCCGGCCGCTCGGCCGCGGATGCGGACGCGTTCCTCACCGAGCGTGGGCTCATCACCCGCCGGGTCGCCGCCTACGGGCTGCCGAACGCCTTGCGGGTGACGGTGGCGAGCGCCGAGGCGAACACCGCTTTCCTTGCGGCTTTGCGCGATTTCGTACGAGGCGCAAATGCCTGAGCCCTTGCCTGAGACCAAAGCCCCGCCCCTCGGCCGCCTCACCATCGTCGGTCTTGGGCTGATCGGCTCGTCGATCGCCCGGGCGGCCCGGCGCTACGGCCTCGCCCGCACGATCGTGGCTTTGGACCGGGACGAAGCCGTGCGCGAGCGCGTCCGCGAACTCGGCATCGCCGACGTGGTCACCGGCGACCCGGCGGAGGGCGCGGCCGACGCCGACCTCGTCATCCTGTGCGTGCCGGTGGGTGCCATCGGGGCGGCGGCGGCCGAGATGATGCCGCATCTCAAGCGCGGCGCGATCGTGTCGGATGTCGGCTCGGTGAAGGGCGCCGTGGTGGCGGCGATCCGGCCGCACCTGCCCGAGGGCGTCGCCCTGGTCCCCGGCCACCCGGTCGCCGGGACCGAGTTCTCGGGGCCGGATGCCGGCTTCGCGACCCTGTTCCAGGGCCGCTGGTGCATCCTGACCCCGCCCGAGGGCACCGACCCGGCGGCGATCGAGACCGTCCGCGCCCTCTGGGTCGGGATGGGCGCCAATGTCGAGACGATGAGCGCCGAGCACCACGACCACGTGCTCGCCATCACCAGCCACCTGCCGCACCTGATCGCCTACAACATCGTGGGCACCGCGGCGGAGCTGGAGGAGGCGACGCAATCCGAGGTGATCAAGTTCTCGGCGAGCGGATTTCGCGATTTCACCCGCATCGCCGCCTCGGACCCGACCATGTGGCGCGACATCTTCCTCAACAACCGTGACGCGGTGCTGGAGATGCTCGGCCGGTTCAACGAGGATCTCTCGGCGCTCGCCAAGGCGGTGCGCTGGGGCGACGGCGAGGCGCTGCACGCGATGTTCACCCGCACCCGGGCGATCCGGCGCAGCATCGTGGCCTCGGGTCAGGAGACCGCGGCGCCGGATTTCGGCCGGCCGCGGCCGCCGGAGGAATAGGGGGCTGGCCGCCTCGCGGATTCACACCTCACCCGTCGCAGAAGAGGAGCAATTGGCTCCGCGCATCTCCCTCCCCCGCAGAGGGGGAGGGAGGGCGCCTCACTCCGTCACACAAGCGGGAGAGGGTGCCCGCAGCCTCACGCCGGCGGGCGGTTGACCAGCACCGGCTGTGCCGCCGTCCGCTCCGGGAACAGGGCACGCAGGGCTTCGAGCTTCGGCGCATCGTTGGCGGCGATGTACGGGTGCCCGGGGTGCAGGGCCATGAAGTCCTGGTGGTAGGCTTCCGCCGGGTAGAAGGCGGCACCCGGCTCGATCCGGGTGGCGACCGGGCGCGCGTAGGTTTTCGCCGCGTCGAGCTGGGCGATGTAGGCCTTGGCGATCCGGGCCTGCTCGGCATCCTGCGGGAACAGGGCCGAGCGGTACTGGTGCCCGGTATCGGGGCCCTGGCGATCGACCTGCGTCGGGTCGAGGGCGACCGAGAAGAAGATCCGCAGCAGCTCGTCGTAGCGGATCTGGGCCGGATCGTAGGTGACCGCCACGGCCTCGGCATGGCCGGTCGCGCCGCTGCTGACCGTCCGGTAATCGGCGTCGGCCCGGGTGCCGCCGGCATAGCCCGAGACCGCGCTTGTCACCCCGCGGACGTGCTGGAACACCCCCTGCACGCCCCAGAAGCAGCCACCCGCGAACACCGCCACGTGCGCGCCCGGCGCCTCGGCCGAGTGGGTCGCGGGCTCCGGCAGGCGGCGGGGCGCCTCCTCGGCCAGCGCCGGCAGGCGCGGCAGCAGGATTGCGGTCGCGAGGCCGAGCCCGAGGACTGCCCCGAGGATCGGGCGGATCGTATCGCGAAGAGCCATGCTGTCCTCCTGGCGGATGCTGCAAGACCTTTCGCCCTCGGGCGCGATCCGGTTACGCGCGCGGCAGGCCGCATTGCGGCGGCGGCCGCATGGGTCTAGGCACCCGGCAAACCTTTAATCTGCGCGCAGGACCCGTCCCGTGACCATCGCCCCCGAGCCCAACTCCTTCCGCACCGGCCCCGACGAGCGCGGCCGCTTCGGCATCTTCGGCGGCCGGTTCGTGGCCGAGACGCTGATGCCGCTGATCCTCGAACTGGAGGCGGCCTACGAGGCGGCCAAGAAGGATCCGACCTTCCAGGCCGAGATGGAGTCCTACGGCACCCACTATATCGGCCGGCCGAGCCCGCTCTACTACGCCGAGCGCCTCACCGAGCACCTGCGCGCCAAGACGCCGGCCGGGCAGGGGGCCAAGGTCTATTTCAAGCGCGAGGAGCTGAACCATACCGGCTCCCACAAGGTGAACAACGTGCTGGGCCAGATCCTGCTGGCCCGCCGCATGGGCAAGCCGCGGATCATCGCCGAGACCGGCGCCGGCCAGCACGGCGTCGCCACCGCGACGCTCTGCGCGCGCTTCGGCCTCAAATGCGTTGTCTACATGGGCGCGGTCGACGTCGCCCGGCAGGCGCCCAACGTGTTCCGCATGAAGATGCTCGGCGCCGAGGTGGTCCCGGTGGAATCCGGCACCAAGACCCTCAAGGACGCCATGAACGAAGCCCTGCGGGACTGGGTCACCAACGTCGCCGACACGTTCTACTGCATCGGCACGGTGGCGGGGCCGCACCCGTACCCGGCGATGGTGCGCGACTTCCAGTCGGTGATCGGCCGGGAGACCCGCGAGCAGATGATCGCGCAGGAGGGCCGGATCCCGGATTCGCTGATCGCCTGCATCGGCGGCGGCTCGAACGCCATGGGGCTGTTCCACCCGTTCCTGGACGACCGCGAGGTCGAGATCTTCGGGGTCGAGGCGGCGGGCCACGGGGTCGAGAGCGGCCTGCACGCGGCCTCGCTCACCGGCGGCAAGCCGGGCGTGCTGCACGGCAACCGCACCTACCTGCTGATGGACGGCGACGGCCAGATCGCCGACGCGCACTCGATCTCGGCGGGCCTCGACTATCCGGGCATCGGGCCGGAGCACGCGTGGCTCCACGAGATGGGCCGGGTCACCTACCTGTCGGCGACCGATTCCGAGACGCTGGAGGCGTTCAAGCTCTGCTCGATGCTGGAGGGGATCATCCCCGCCCTGGAGCCGGCCCACGCCCTCGCCAAGGTTCTGGAACTCGCGCCCCAGCGCCCGGCCGAGCACCTGATGGTGATGAACCTGTCGGGCCGCGGCGACAAGGATATCCCGCAGGTCGCGGAGATTTTCGGGACGAAGCTCTGAGGAGGTCTCAGCCCTCGGCCTGCCTGTTGCGCGATCGAAGGCCGGGCCTCACCCGGCCTCGATATCGGTGAGCGGAAAATCGTTGCCCTTGCAGAGCAGCGGGACTTGGTGGGCGCGGGCACACGCGTAGGCGAAACAGTCGCCGAAGTTGAGGCTGGCGGGATGCCGGCCCTTCCCGAAACGGTCGTAGGCGTCGAGGGCTCCGTCGGCCGCTTCGGGCGGGACGGCCAGGATCCGAATGCCGGCGTGGTCGAGATAGGCGCGCACGGCGTCGCGGGCATCCGGAACCGTGAGGTCGAGGTGGCGCGCCACCGCCACGGCGGTCTCCCAGACGGCCAGGGGCGAGGTCATGCGGCGGCGTGCCTGCTGCAAACGGGCCACGAGGGTGTGGGCGTCAGGCTCGTCGATCAGAATGGCCGTGAGGGCCGAGGCGTCCACGAACATCGGGATCTGCGTCACCCGCGCTCGTAGAGCCTGTCGATAAACGCCTTATCGACAGGCTTCGGATTCGGTCCGGCTCGTTGATGGAGCGCGCGGACGAAATCCGACGTCCACGCGACCAGATCCTGTTTGCCGGTCTGGCGCACGATCTCGTTCTGGAGTGCGCGCCGGACTGCGTCCGTCTTGCTTGTGCCCAGCAGGGTCATGAGTTGGGTCGCGAGCGCATCGACCTGCGGATCCTTGACGTAGAGCGGCACCCATAGACCTCTGGAATATCCCGGATATCCCTATGGTATATCTTCGGTCGCGGCAAGGCGGAAGGTCGAAGCCTTGGTACGGCGGATCCACGCCTTCGGCCGCCTCACCGCACCGTCACCTGATCCTTGATCCGTTCGTAGACGGCCCGGCTGAGTACCCGCTTCGACAGGAGCTGATCCACCGACGCGTAGGGGCGCTTGGCGACGATCGCCCGGCCGATGGCGCCCCCGCCCCGCAGGCGGTTGAGATCGGCCACCGAGGCGGTGTTCAGGTCGACCACCGCCAGGGCCCGGGGCCCGGCACTGTCCTCCGCCCTGTCGATCTCGGCCTGTCCGGCCGCCTCCTGTCGCTGTGGCTGAGCCGGATCGGCCGGGAAGGCGAGGGCGTCTGACGGCAGCTGCACCGGGGCGGCGGGCGCTGCGGCCGTCTGAGGCGGAGCGGCGGCCTGGGGTGGGGCGTTGCTCCCCGGGTCAGATCCGGCCGCCGGGTCCGGGGCGGGCGGCGGCGGGGCCGGCTGGACGACGGCCGGCGACTCGGCCACCTGAGCGGGCGGGGGCGCGGCGGTGGACACCGGCGCGGGAGGCGGGCTCGGCAACAGGAATTGCACCACCGCGGCGAGGATGCCGGCGATGATGAGGAGAATAGAAATTCTGAGGATTGCAGGTCCGCTGAGCACGCACCACTCGACGAGGTCTACGCCACTATAATGCTACAGTTTATGCTTTCGTCGCGTATCGGCCAACCGGTCGGCGTTCTTCCCCACGGGATGACGCCGCGATGACGGAGCGGACGGCCCGCCCGGGAGCACGCCTCGGCGCCCTGCGCCACCTGCCGACCCTGGTCCGGGAGATCGCGGCCGCGAGCCCGCTCCTGCTCGCCGCGAGCCTGTCCTTGCGGCTCCTGGCGGCCTGCCTGCCGGTCCTGTCCCTGTACCTCGCCAAGCTGATCCTCGACGGGATCGTGGCCGAGCATGCCCGGCCGGCCCCGGATCCGGGGCTCGCCGCGTGGTTCGCCGATCCGGGCCGGGCGCGGCTCGCGGGGCTGGTGGCGGCCGAACTCGGGCTCGCCCTGGCCTCGGATCTCGCCGACCGCCTCACGAGCCTCACCGAGACCCTGATCGGCGACCTCTACGCCAACGCGGCCTCCTTGCGGCTGATGGCCCATGCCGCGGCCCTCGACCTCGCGCAGTTCGAGGACAGTGCGCAGCAGGACCGGCTGGAGCGGGCGCGCCGGCAGGTCAGCGGCCGCACCGGCCTCATCGGCACGGTGCTCTGGCAGTTCCAGTCGGTGGTCACCCTGGCTTCCCTGGCGGCCGGCGTCGCGGCCTTCACGCCGTGGCTGATGGTCCTGATCGCCGCCGCCCTGGTGCCGGCCGTGCTCAACGAGTGGCACTTCACCCAGGCCGGCTACCGCCTCGCGTGGTTCCGCAGCCCGGAGCGGCGCCGCCTCGACTACCTGCGCTACGTGGGCGCCAGCGTCGAGACCGCCAAGGAGGTCAAGCTCTTCGGCCTGTCGGGCTACGTGACCGGCCTCTACGCGCAGGTGGCCGGGCGGCTGCTCGCGGAGAGCCGGAGCCTCGCCGTCGCCCGCGCCCGCTGGGGCTTCGTCTTCGCGAGCCTCGGGACGCTCGCCTATTACGGCGCCTACGCGGTGATCGTCTGGCGGACCGTGGCGGGCGCGTTCTCGGTCGGCGACCTCGCCTTCCTGGCCGGCGCCTTCCAGCGCCTGCACGGCGGCATCAAGGAGATGCTGCTCGGCTTCACCCAGATCACGAACCAGGCGCAGTATCTCGACGATTTCTATTCGTTTTTCGAGATCCGGCCGCAGATCCGGACGCCCGCTCACCCGCGTCCTGTGCCGAGTCCGATCCGGGAGGGGCTGGTCTTCGAGGATGTGGGCTACCGCTATCCCGGCACGGACACCTGGGCGCTGCGCCATCTCTCCTTCGCGGTGCGGGCCGGCGAGACGGTGGCGCTGGTCGGCGGCAACGGCGCCGGCAAGACCACGATCGTCAAGCTGATGACCCGGCTCTACGACCCCCACGAGGGCCGCGTGCTCCTCGACGGCGTGCCGCTGCCGGATTACGACCTCGATGACCTGCGGGCGCGGATCGGCGCGATCTTCCAGGATTTCGTCCGGTTCGACCTCACCGCCGGGGAGAACGTCGCGGTCGGCCGGATCGGGGCCGCCGCGGATGCGGACCGCATCGCCGCCGCCGCCTCGCGGGGCCTTGCCGCGCCGGTGATCGAGCGCCTGCCGGAGCGCTACGCCCAGCCGCTCGGCAAGCGCTTTGCCGGCGGCCTCGACCTTTCGGGGGGCGAGTGGCAGAAGATCGCCCTGTCCCGGGCCTACATGCGCGCGGCCGAGATCCTGATCCTCGACGAGCCGACCGCCGCCCTCGACGCCCGGGCCGAGCACGACGTGTTCGCGCGGTTCCGGGACCTCTCGGCGGGGCGCGCCACGGTGCTGATCTCGCACCGCTTCTCTACGGTGCGGATGGCCGACCGCATCCTGGTGCTGGAGGCCGGCCGGGTCCTGGAGGAGGGGAGCCACGCCGCCCTGATGGCCCGGGGTGGCCGCTACGCCGAGTTGTTCACCCTCCAGGCCGAGGGCTACCGGTAGTCCCCAGGATTGCCCGATTCCCGGAGCCTGCTATCTGCGGCGGACTGAGAGCCTCTCGCAGAACTTCCGCTGCGCTGTCGCGGCCAGAGGGAGAACGCCCGGTGCCCGGGCCTTTTGTGAGGCGCTCCGAACCGAGGTCATCCATGCGCCTGCGCCTCCATCGACTGCTGACGGCCGGCCTCCTCGTCTCCGCCTGGAGCGCGCAGGCGGCCCCCGTCGTCTCCGAGCCGCCCGGCCCCGCGCCCGGGGCCCCGAGCCAAGCTCCGGCGCCCGCTCCGGCGCCCGGGATCGTGCTCGCCAACCACCGGGCCGTCTACGACCTGTCGCTCGACGAGGGCGGCAGCAGCCGTTCGGTCGAGAGCGCCCGCGGGCGGATCGTCATCGACTTCCGGGGCGATGCCTGCCGCGGCTACACGATGCTGACCCGGCAGGTGACGGAGCTGTCCTCCGGCGAGACCGGGTCCCGCCTGTCCGACATGCGCAGCACCACCTTCGAGGGCGGGCAGGGCCGCGAGTTCCGGTTCAAGACGACGACGCTGACCAACAACCAGCCCGCCGCACCGGTGGACGGGACCGCCACCGAGCAGGGGAACGCCGTCACCGTGAAGCTCAAGGGGGGCGCCAAGCCCTTCACCGTCGAGGGACCGGTGCTGTTCCCGAGTGAGCATATGCGCCGCCTGATCGAGGCCGCGCGGGCCGGCCAGTCGACCCTCTCGGTCAAGGTCTTCGACGGGTCCGACGACGGCAGGAAGGTCTACGACACCTTCGCGGTGATCGGCCACACGGAGACGGCCCCGGCGCCGGCCTCCGGCTCCACCCGGGACAAGCCCCTGCGCGAGGGCGCGATCGCCGGCATGCCGCACTGGCCGGTCCGCCTGAGCTACTACACGGAGGGTGCCGGCGAGCGCACGCCGATCTACACCCTCGGCTTCGACCTCTACGAGAACGGGGTCAGCGGCGCGCTCAAGCTCGATTACGGCGACTTCGCCATCCTGGGCGACATGACCGCCCTCGACATCGACGCCACAGCGGGGAAGGGCGACAAGGAGGCGGCCAAAGACGCGGGCAAGGGCTGCACGCCCTGAGGACGGATCGAGGACGGGTCCGCGGCACTCCCTCCCCCCCTTCGCGGGGGAGGGGTTTGCGCGAAGCCCTGCCTCACGCCCATTCGTCGTCCGGCCGCGGCGACAGGCGGTGCCACGCCGCGGCGATCCGCTCCGGCTTCACGTCGAGCCCCTGTGCACAGGCGAGGAGCACGTTCTCGTCGCCCATCACGTGGTCGAGGACGCCGACCAGAAAGCCCGGCTCCCGGACGCTGGCGCGCAGCGTCTCGAGGTCGAGACCGGTCGCCGCCAGGAACGGCAGGAGTCGGTCCTCCTCCCCCGTGATCCACAGCAGAACGTCGAGGGCCAGCCGCTCCGCGGCCTCATCCCCTTGAAGAGGTTTGCCATTCATCAACATGTGAACGCTACAAAGGTGATGGAGGGGCTTCACCGCCCGCTAATCATGATCGGCGCGCACCGGGACATCGGATCATGAAGAAGACGGTGCTGATCGTCGAGGACAACGAGTTGAACATGAAGCTGTTCAACGACCTCCTGGAGGCGAACGGCTACGCGACGCTCAAGACCGCCCACGGCATCGAGGCGATCGAGCTGGCGCGCGCCCACCATCCCGACCTGATCCTGATGGACATCCAGCTTCCGGAGGTCTCGGGCCTCGAAGTCACCAAGTGGCTCAAGGAGGATGACGACCTCAAGTCCATCCCGGTCATCGCCATCACGGCCTTCGCCATGAAGGGCGACGAGGAGCGGATCCGCGAAGGCGGCTGCGAGGCCTATCTCTCGAAGCCGATCTCGGTCGCGAAGTTTTTGGCAACGGTTCGCGCCTATCTTGAGCCGCGGTGAGTTCCGAGGGGCACACCGTTGAGGCGGTCCCCCGCGCGATCCGGGGGGCCGCCTGAACCGTCTGTCCCGATGCGCGGCCGTATCGCGACCCGCCCGTCCCGGGCCGCCCTGCCGCGCGTCAGCGAGGAACCATGTCGGCCCGCGTCCTGATCGTCGACGACCTGTTCCCGAACGTGAAGCTTCTGGAAACGAAGCTCGGGCTGGAATATTTCGACACCCTCGCCGCCATGAACGGCCGGGACGCCATCGCGATCTGCGAGAAGGGCCTGTGCGACCTCGTCCTGCTCGACGTGATGATGCCCGGCATGGACGGGTTCGAGGTCTGCCGCCATCTCAAGGGCAACCCGGTCACGGCCCATATCCCCGTGGTGATGGTCACGGCCCTCGACCAGCCCTCGGACCGGCTGCGGGGCCTCGACGCGGGCGCCGACGACTTCCTGACCAAGCCGGTGGACGACACCGCCCTGTTCACCCGGGTGCGCAGCCTCGTGCGGCTCAAGGCGGTCACCGACGAGTTGCGTCAGCGGGCGCTGGCGTCGCGCGAGTTCGGGATCGGCGATCCCCTGGCGCGCGCCGCCGCCGAGACCGGCCTCGACGCCCGGATCCTGCTGATCGAGGACCGCCCCGGCTCGGCCGAGCGCTTGGCCGGCGCCCTGCGCCAGCACCATGCGGTGACGATCGAGCCGGATCCCCAGGCCGCCCTGGTGCTGGCCGCCGAGGGGGCGTTCGACCTCGCCCTGGTGAGCCTCGACCTCGACGGGTTCGACGGCCTGCGCCTGTGCAGCCAGCTCCGGTCGCTGGACCGGACCCGGGCCATGCCGCTGATCATGCTGGCGGAGGCGCATGACCGCGCCCGGGTGGTGCGCGGGCTCGATTTCGGCGTCCACGACTTCCTGATGCGCCCGGTCGACCGCAACGAGCTGATGGCCCGGGCGCGCACCCAGGTGAAGCGCAGGCGCTTCACCGACGCCCTCCGGGGGGCGATGCAGGCCTCCCTGCAGCTTGCCGTGACCGACGCGCTCACCGGGCTGCACAACCGGCGCTACCTCGACAACCATCTCGGCGCGCTGTTCGCGGAGCCCGGTGCCCGGCATTCGGCGCTGGCCACCCTCATCCTCGACATCGACCATTTCAAGCGGATCAACGACGGTTACGGCCACGAGGCCGGGGACGAGGTGCTGCGCGGCTTCGCCGACCGGGTCCGCCAGCACACGCGCCCGGTCGACATCGTGGCACGCTACGGCGGCGAGGAGGTGGTGGTGATCCTGCCGGAGGCCGGCCTCGCCGAGGCGCAGGCGATCGCCGAGCGCATCCGCGAGCGGGTCGAGGCGGTGCCGTTCCCGGTGCAGCGCGCGACCCGCTCCATCGGCGTGACGGTCTCGATCGGCGTCGCCGTGCGGCACCCGGACGACGCGGATCCCGGCGCCATGCTCCGGCGGGCCGATCTCGCCCTCTACCGGGCCAAGGCGGCGGGGCGGAACCGCGTCGAGCACCAGGCCGCCTGACGCCGTATCCCGCGGGCGATTCCGGCCGTCCGTCCCCGGGCCGGGCTCAGCTCAGATCCTCCCAGCCAACCTTCGTCACCGCCCGCGCCGCCTTCAGCCGCGCCACGGCGGCGAGGGTCCAGGCCCGGTCTTCGCCCCGGTGCGAGCCGAGGCAGCGCAGGCTGCCGCCCTCCGCCCCCTGAACCAGCGTGCTGGCCTTCACCGCGAGGCCCAGCGCGTCCAGCTCGGCCAGCAGAGCCGCCGGGTCGGCATCCGGGCCGAATTCCAGGGTCATCGTGCCGTAGCTGCGCCGGCGCAGGATCGCCTCGAGCCGGCGCAGGGCCTGGAGCGTGATGAGCCCCGCCAGGGTGGCGGCGAGGCCGATCGGCCATGCGCCGCTGCCGAAGCAGAGCCCGATCACCGTGGTGAGCCACAGGGTCGCCGCCGTGGTGACCCCGCGCACGATGTTGCCCTGCTTCAGGATCGTGCCGGCGCCGATGAAGCCGATGCCGCCGAGCACGCCCTGCGCCAGCCGCATCAGGTCGAGCCGGGTGAGGCCGCCCCCGGAGCCGGCATTCTGCGCCAGCAGCCAGTCGGCGAGCAGCATCGCGGTGCAGGCCGAGAGGCAGATCAGCACCAGGGTCCGCAGGCCGGCCGGATGGCCGAGCTCCTCCCGGTCCCAGCCGAGCACGAAGGCCGCCAGGAAGCTCAGGCCGAGACGGACCGCGACCGTGTCCAGGGTGGGATCGCCGCTCATCGCGCCCATCCCGCACAAGTTGTAGTTTTCGGACAGAGCGCAAGTTCCGCACAAGTTCCGGTGGTGTGGTGAACAGGTTTGGACCCGTCGAAGAGCAGCCGGCGCCCGGCGGATCGGTGAAAAGTCTGTCGCATGACCGCGACGTATGGCGTCCCGCTTCGCCAGGAAGCTCGGATCCGGCAGATGAACGCGAATTTAATGTCCGGTCGCGCACACAGCATCGAGACACGCGTTATCGAGCGCCGTATGCATTGACTGCACGGCGAGGAGCGGAAAACCGAATGGACATGCAGGTGCCGGCACGATCCGGCCGCGATACGAGCGTGCTGGAGCATCGCCGGCTGTGCAAGATCGCCTCCTCGCCGCACGCCTATGTCCGCGGCACCACGGCGCGCTTCTACGAGCTGCTCGCCCGGATGCCGGCCGGGACCCTGCCCGAGGGGCCGCCGGTCTGGATCTGCGGCGACGCGCATCTCGGCAATCTCGGCGCGGTGGCCGACGCAGACGGGCGGATCGGAATCCAGATCCGCGACCTCGACCAGACCGTGGTGGCGAACCCGGCCTTCGATCTGGTGCGGCTGGCGCTGTCCCTGGTCACCGCGGCGCTGAACGCGACGCTGCCCGGCATCGTCACCGCCCGGATGATGGACGCGATGGCGATCGGTTACGCCGAGGGGATCGCCGATCCCGCGGGCGCCGAGCGCGACGTCGCCGAATCCGACATCGTCGCCACCACGAAGCGTCGGGCGCTCGGCCGGCGCTGGCGCCACCTGTCCAACGAGCGCCTGAAGGGCAAGACCGACCGCCTCCCGCGGGGGCGCCGGTTCTTCGACCTCGAGCCGGAGGAGCAGGATTCCGTGACGGCGCTGTTCCGGGATCCGGCGGTGCGCCGGCTCGTCCTGGCGCTCGGCAGCGGCGCGGAGGATGCCGAGATCCGGCTCCTCGATGCCGCCTACTGGATCAAGGGCTGCAGCTCGCTCGGCCGCCTGCGCTACGCCGGCCTCGTCGAGATCCGCGGCGCCGCGCACCCGCACCGCGCGCTCCTCGACGTCAAGGAGGCGGTGCCGCACCTCGCGCCGGCCGCCGGCGGCGCGGCCATGCCGGCCGACCCTGCCGAGCGCGTGGTGGCGGGCGCCCGGGCGCTGTCGCCGCATCTCGGCGAACGGATGGTCGCGGGCCACGTGCTCGGCAAACCCGTCACGGTCCGCGAGCTGATGCCGCAGGATCTCAAGATCGACGCCGAGCAGTTCTCCCGGCGGGAGGCGGTCCGCGTCGCCGGCCACCTCGCCGCGATCCTCGGCCGGGCCCATGGCCGGCAGATGGACGAGGCCACCCGGCGGGGCTGGATCGACACGGTGCGCGCCCCCGGCCCGGGCCCCGACGCGCCCGGCTGGCTGTGGTCGGTCGTCACCGAGCTGATGGGCGCCCACCAGCGCGGCTATCTGGAGCATTGCTACCGGATCGCCCGCGAGGACCTGTCGCACGGCTAAGCCGGCCCGGCCCCGGCCAACAGGCCGGTTGACACCAATCCCGCCATCGCCAACACCTCGCGCCCGCCGCGCCTCCGCGCGGCGGATCCCGGGAAGACCTGTGACACGATGGCGGTGACGCGCACCTATCTCGACTTCGAGAAGCCCGTGGCCGAGCTGGAGGCCAAGCTCGAGGAACTGCGCGCCGTGGGCGAGCGCGACGGCGCGGTGTCGATCTCCGAGGAGGTCGGCCGGCTGGAGGCCAAGGCCGGGCAGGCGCTGGCCGAGATCTACGCGAACCTCACCCCCTGGCAGAAGACCCAGGTGGCCCGCCACCCGCAGCGGCCGCATTTCGTCGATTATTGCGGCGGGCTCATCACAGAGTTCACCCCGCTCGCGGGCGATCGCAGCTTCGGCGAGGACGCCGCGATCCTCGGCGGCTTCGGCCGGTTCCGCGGACGGCCGGTGCTGGTGCTCGGCCAGGAGAAGGGCGCCACCACCGAGGCGCGGCTCCGGCACAATTTCGGCATGGCCCGGCCCGAGGGCTACCGCAAGGCGGTCCGGCTGATGGAGACCGCGGATCGATTCGGCCTGCCGGTCCTCGCCTTCGTGGATACGGCCGGGGCCTATCCGGGGATCGAGGCGGAGGAGCGCGGCCAGGCCGAGGCCATCGCCCGCTCCACCGAGGCGTGCCTCGCGCTCGGCGTGCCCAACGTCGCCGTGGTGATCGGCGAGGGCGGCTCGGGCGGCGCGATCGCGCTCGCCACCGCCAACCGGGTGCTGATGCTGGAACACGCGATCTACGGGGTGATCTCGCCGGAGGGCGCCGCCTCGATCCTGTGGCGCGACCAGGGCCGCGCCGCGGACGCCGCCACCGCCATGAAGATCACCGCCCAGGACCTCCTGCGGCTCGGCGTCATCGATGCGATCATCCCGGAGGCCACCGGCGGGGCGCATCGCGACCGCGAGGCGGCGATTCGCGCGGCCGGCGACGCGATCGCCGAATCGCTCGCCCTGTTCGAAGGCCTCGGCCCCGACGAGATCCGCGACCGGCGCGCGGACAAGTTCCTGGCGATCGGCCGCACCCTGTGAGCGAGCCCGGAGCGACGGGGGGGCTGTTCGGCGCGATCGGGCGGCTCCTCGGCCGGCGCGACGCGCGGGAACCGGGCCCGCACAACCACATCTCCCTGGGCTGCAACTGCCAGATGGCGCACGTGCTAAAGACCCTGGACCTGCGCCAGTGGTCGGGCCCGCTCGACTGGATCTTCTCGATGCCCGGCATGGCCCGGGACTGCCTCGCGGACGATTTTTCCGCCCTCCTCGACCGGGACCAGCTGGAGAGCATCCCGGAGGCGGAGCGGCGCGGCCCGGACATCTGGCGCGGCCGGCACCGGCTCTACCGGGAGCGGCACGGGCTCGAATGCGTGTTCAACCACCACGATCCGGCGGCGAACGCGGCGGATTACGCCTTCCTCTCCGAGGGCGTGCGGCGGATCCGGGCGGCGCTGGACACGCCGGGCACTGACAACCGGCTGTGGATGATGACCCATCTCCACACGCCCCGGGACGTGATCGAGGCGGTCGATGATCGGCTTCAGGCCCGGGCGAGCCGCAACCACCTGACCTTCCTGCAGCTCGAGACCGGGCACCCGCGGATGGCAGTCGTGGAGGCCGTCGATCTGCGGCCGACGCTGCGCTGGCTCACCGTGCAGACGCCCTCCGAGCCGGTCGGCCTGCGGCTGGCCGACCCGGCCGACGACGCGGCGCTCGTGGAGATCATCCGCGCGGAGGCGGGGCGGCGGCCGGCGCTGTTCGGGTGAACGGGGCGGGCGGCGTCAATGCGTGGCGCGCGACAGGGCGACGATTGCGCCCACGATGACGATCGTCTGGAAGCCGATCGATCCGATCACCCCCTTCATGATGTCGAACGCGGCCTCGGCCAGATCCGTCTTCGTCACGCGATTCGTGAGGTCGGCATCGCGGCTTTCGCGGATCGCGGTGGTGATCGCCTCGGCCTGATCCTCGGACAGGCCCGTGGCCTTGAGCCTGCGCACGAGCGCATGTGTATCAAGCGAGAGAGCCGTCATGGATGACGTCGGCGGTCCCAGGCATAGGGCTTCGTTCGGCCAATCCCGATCGGTGGCCGCCGATAAGGTGGCGCCTACGCCCGTCGAAGGCAACCGGCTCACGGTCCTGCGCCGCCCCCGCGCATCCGCTCCGCCAGGAAATCCACCAGCACCCGCACCCGGGCCGGCATGGCGGGGCCGCCGACGAACACCGCGTGGATCGCCTCGCGGTCCTGCGGGTTGAACGGCTCCAGAAGTGGCACCAGCCGGCCTGCCGCGAGATCGTCGGCGACGTGGAAGGTCCCGACCCGGGTGATGCCAACGCCGCGCAGGGCGAGCTGCACCAGGGTCTCGCCGTTGTTGGCCGCGAGGGAGCCGGTGACCGGCAGGACGAAATCGCGGCCGGCCTCGCGGAACGGCCAGCCGGGCTCGCTCCGGCGGAAGGTGAAACCCAGGCAATTGTGGTCGGCGAGGTCGGCCGGCCGGCGCGGTGTGCCGGCCCGGGCGAGATAATCCGGTGCGGCCACCACCGTCCGGCCGGTCTCGCCGAGGCGGCGGGCGGTGAGCGGGCTGTCGGCCAGCGGCCCGAACCGGACGCCGACATCGGCCCGGCCGCCGAGCACGTCGACGATCTCGTCGCTGAGGTCGATCTCGACGGTGATGCCGGGATAACGCGCGACGAAATCGGCGAGCAGCGGCACGATCACGAGCCGCCCATGCGCCGTGGCGGCGCTGACCCGGACCCGCCCGCGCGGGCAGCCCCGGTCGGCGAGCGCGGCTTCAGTCTCGGCGAGATCCGCCAGGATGCGGCGCGCCGCCCGCCCGTAGGTCTCGCCCTCGGCGGTGAGACGCAGGGTCCGGGTGGTCCGCACGAGGAGCTGCACCCCAAGCCGTCCCTCGATCCGGGCGACGATCCGGCTGACCGCCGAGGGCGTCAGGCCGAGCCGGCGCGCGGCGCCCGACAGGCTGCCCGCCTCCGCCGCCGCCACGAACACCGCCATGTCGCCGGCGCGGTCGGTCTTGTCGCGCAGCATTTGTGTTTCCTGCGCACAGATCCTTCTCCGCTCCGCAGGCTACTGCCCCAACGTCGAATCAGACAACTGCGTTTCCGGAACAACCGGAGACCAGAGCCATGGCGCTCAACCCACCCCTGCTGGCCCTCGCGATCGGCGCCTTCGGCATCGGCGTGACCGAGTTCACACCGATGGGCATGCTGCCCCTCATGGCCGGGGATCTCGGCGTCTCGATCCCCGCCATGGGTCTCGTGGTCAGCGCCTACGCGCTCGGGGTCCAGATCGGCGCGCCGGTGATGACGCTCGCCACCGCCCGGGTCCCCCGGCGGCGCCTGCTCATCGGGCTGATGGCGATCTTCACCCTCGGCAATCTGATGGCGGCGCTGGCCGACAGCTACGCCATGGTGATCGCCGCCCGGCTCGTGACGTCGCTGAACCACGGCGCGTATTTCGGGGTCGGCGCAGTGGTCGCCGCCGGGCTCGTGCCGCCGGAGCGACGGGCAGCCGCGGTGGCCGCCATGTTCTCGGGGCTCACCATTGCGCTGGTCGGTGGCGTGCCGCTCGCGGCCTGGGCGGGCGAGGCGCTCGGCTGGCGCACGGCGTTCTGGGGCATTGCGGGGATCGGCGCGGTGACCATGCTGGCGCTGCGCCTCGCCCTGCCGGAGCTGGAGGCCGAGGTCGGATCCGACCTGTGGGCAGAGCTGCGGGTGCTCGGGCGCGGGCCGGTGCTCGGCGCCCTCACCCTGACGGTGCTGTCCGCCAGCGCGATGTTCACGGTGTTCACCTACATCGTGCCGCTCCTGCGGAGCGAGACCGGCGCCGCGACGCCGTTCGTCACGGCGATGCTGGTCCTCTATGGAATCGGCCTGACCGCGGGCAATGCCCTCGGCGGCCGGCTCGCCGACCGATCCGTGGACGGCACGATCATCGGCTCCCTCGTCGGGATCATGGCCGTGCTGGCGCTGTTCGCCTGGGGTCTGCGCTGGGAGGCAGGCGCGGCGGCCCTGATCTTCCTCTGGGGGGTGGCGACCTTCGCCGTCGTGCCGCCGCTCCAGACGCGCGTGATGGAAAAGGCGGGCGAGGCGCCGAGCCTCGCCTCGGCGGTGAATATCGGCGCCTTCAATCTCGGCAACGCGATCGGGGCGGCGATCGGCGGCGGCGTGATCGACGGCGGATTCGGCTACCGGTCTGTACCGCTTGCCGGGGCCGCCCTGGCCGGGGTCGCCCTGCTGCTGATCCTGTGGCTGCGCCGGGGGAGCCGGACCCGGGCCGCAGCCGGCGCAGCCTGCGGATAGATACGCCATCCCCAGAGACAGCGGTGCAGTGTTGCGCGCACGTCCTTGCGGTAAGAAAGGCGCAAGCTTAACGAGCCTATTGGGTTGGGGAGTGGCGTCCGACGGTTGCCGAAAAGGCCCGCGGGCGCACGTAGGACGATTGAGGTTCCCCATGACGGCGCGTCTCGCGACTGCGCGGATGCTGGCGGCCGCTTCCCTGCTGGCCCTTTCTCTCGCGGCCTGCCAGGACGGATCCGGGATCAACGGGCCGAGCGCGCGCAGCCTCGCGCCGGTCGCCCCGCAGACGGTCGCCCTGATGCAGTCCAAAGGGATGCAGCAATCCGACCCGATCCTGGTCCGCGCCTTCAAGAAGGAGGCGGAGATGGAGGTCTGGAAGAAGGGCAGCGACGGCCGCTACGCCCTCCTGAAGACCTACCCGATCTGCCGCTGGTCGGGCCAGCTCGGCCCCAAGAGCCGCGAGGGCGACCGCCAGGTTCCGGAGGGATTCTACACGATCACCCCGGGCCTGATGAACCCGAATTCCTCGTATTATCTCTCGTTCGATACCGGCTTCCCGAATGCCGTCGACCGGGCCAACGGGCGCACCGGCAAGTACCTGATGGTGCACGGCACCTGCTCGTCGGCGGGCTGCTTCGCCATGACCGACGCGACCATCGCGGAGATCTACGCCATCGCCCGCGACGCGTTCATCGGCGGGCAGCGCAGCTTCCAGTTCCAGTCCTATCCGTTCCGGATGACGGCCGAGAACATGGCCAAGTTCCGCAACGACCCGAACATCGCCTTCTGGCAGAACCTCAAGGAGGGCTCGGATTATTTCGAGGCCCTGCACGAGGAGCCGAAGGTCGGCCAGTGCGGCACCAAGTACGTGTTCGGGGGCGCCGACGCGGCCGCCGGCTCGTGCAAGCCGAGGGTCGAGCCGGAGGTGGCGGAGAAGCGGGAGCGCGACGCGCGCGCGGTCGCCGACCTCGTCGCCAAGGGCACGCCGGCGGTGCGGGTGGTCTATCAGGACGGCGGCCAGAACCCGGTCTTCCGGCCGCCGGCCAACACGAGCGCCTTCGCGAGCCTCGGCGGCACCGAGACGGTGCTGCCCTACGACGCCAAGGAATACGGGCGGCACAATCTCGGCGACGTGAGCCGGCCGGAAACCCTGGCGGCTGGTCCGCAGGAGATCGAGGTGGGTCCGAAGGGCCAGCCGGTGATGCTGGCCGGCGTCGAGACGGCGGCTCCGGTCAAGGCCGCCAAGGCGGGCCGGGGCAAGGACAAGGAGCCGGCCAAGCCCGCCGTCGCGACCCTCATGGCGAATCGGGCGGAGCCCGACGCCAAGGTCGAGACGACCGCGGCGCTCCCCGAGAAGCCCGCCCGGATCGCCGTGGCGGACGCGGACGGGGATCCGAGCAGCTACCAGAAGCTGTTCGGCAAGCTGTTCGCCAAGGACGATCCGGCCGCCCAGCCGACCCCGGCGGTCGCCGCCGCCATCGCACCCGAACCCGTCACGCTCGCGCACGGCGCCGAGACGGCGCCGCCGAAGCCGGCCGCCAAGGCGCACATGATCAAGGCGCACATGTTCAAGACCGCGAAGGCCGAGGGCAAGGGAGACGGCAAGGTGGCCGACAAGGGGGCCGACAAGGCCAAGCCCTGAGCGGAAGCGGCCCCGGCCCCGCGACGCGCGGTCCGGGGTTACGGGCTGACGGGCAGGGTTCGGCGGAACAGGCCGCGCATCGCCGCCCAACCCCGCTCCGCCGCGGCGGGGTCGTAAACCGGAAAGTCCGGCATCATCCAGCCGTGCGCGGCGGGGTACGTCTCGGCGGTGAACCGCACGCCGGCCTCCGTCAGGGACCTCTCCAGCCGCTCGGCCATCGCGGGCGGGTAGCTGCCGTCGTTCTGCGCCGCGCCGATATAGACCTCCGCCTTCAGCTTCGGCGCGAACAGGTGCGGGCTCGTCGGCGCGTCGGTCGCGAGGTTGCCGCCGTGAAAGCTCGCGGCCGATGCGAACCGGTCGGGGTAGGTCCCGGCCGAGGCTAGCGCCATGCCGCCGCCCATGCAGAACCCCACGGCGCCGATCCCGCGGCCGGCAATGTCGTCGCGCGTGTCGAGGTAGCCGAGGAAGGCCTCCGTATCCGCGGCGGCCCTGTCGTTCCCCGTCGTGGCCATCAGGGGGCCGAGGATGGCGCGGAAATCGCCTTTGAACACCTCCTCGGGCACGAACGGACCGTAGGGACCGTAGCGGTAGAAGAGATCCGGCAGCAGGACGACAAGGCCGGTCGCGGCAAGCTGCTCAGCCATGTCGAGCAGCGCCGGCCGCATGCCGACGGCATCCATGTAGAGGATCACCGCCGGCCACGGGCCTTTGCCGGCCGGTGTGACGACGTGCGAGCGGCAATCCCCGTCCCGCGTCCGGATCGTGACGTGTTCGGTCGGCATCGGATGCTCCCGGGCCGGACATCCGCGATGTCCGCTGCGACGGCGTTACGTCAACGAGCGGCTCAACCGCAAATCGCCCGAGATCGACGAGATCACGCGTTCTGCGCCGCACACAGCCGCGCCCGTGCACGGGTGCCGCGTCCCGCCTGACGCTTCAGAGCAGCGGTCGCTCGCGGTTCATCAACCACAGGGCGTGAACGGTGCCCGGAAGCCAGCCGAGGATCCAGAGCAGGATGTTCAGCAGGAACTGCAGCCCGAAACCGTTGGTGACGAGGACCGCGATCGGCGGGATGAAGATGGCGAGCAGGATGCGGATCAGACTGGACACGGACACTCCGGGGCTGAAATCCTGAGGGCGTCACGCTCAAACGAAGCGCCACCGTGTCCGTTCCCGAAGAGCCTCGGGGCAGGCGCCCGACGATCCCGGGGCCGCCGCACCGGCCGAACGACGCGCGGAGTGGCGAGCGGCAGCCCTGCCGGCCTCCCGGGTCAGAGGGCCTTGCCGCCCGGCATGTCCTTCGCGCGCGCCGCCATCGCTTCCATCATCCAGAGGGCATGCCGTCGACTCTCGATGCCCGGCAAGGCGCGATAGGCCCGGACGATGCGGAGCAGCATCGCCACGCTCCCATACACGCTGGGGCGCCGCGAACCCGCATCCCGGTCCCGTCCCCGCCGGGGGCTCAGGAAGGCGCCGATGTCGGTTCCGTTCGCCGCCGCGATTCTCTGCAGCAAACTTAAGGTCCACTCATGCGTATACATATGGATCTTCTGCCCTGTGCCTCAGTTTGACTTGCAGTAATACTCTTTATTATTCATCTATTGCTCGCAATTTGCATAAATGATATCGCTTTAGGTGTCTTACTACCCCCTTATCACAAATCATGCGCCGATGACGAGCATCAGTCAAATTGCCTTCGATATTTTGGAAAAAATACGGAGCGCACAATCCGTAGACGACATACAAAATGAGCTGTCAATCAACAG
The DNA here is from genome assembly GCF_009806555.1 of Methylobacterium sp. 2A. Classification (GTDB taxonomy): domain Bacteria; phylum Pseudomonadota; class Alphaproteobacteria; order Rhizobiales; family Beijerinckiaceae; genus Methylobacterium. The sequence goes on from NZ_VUOK01000005.1 coordinate 46,940, forward strand.
AAGCACCTTTGGATACGACGCATTTGTTATTGGATATCTTCCGAGATCATCAAGGCAGGTTCTTCAAGATTGCACTTCGATCTCAGGTTGGCCGCGCGAGTGGGAGCAGCGTTACCAAGCCAGGGGCTTCATCCACGTCGATCCCGTCCTGAGACACCTGAAGGGCGTCATCGATCCCTTCTTCTGGCATGAGGCGCCGGCCGGTCAGGCCGAAGGCCGCATCGTGATGGAAGAGGCGCGCGTGTTCGGATTGCGCCAGGGCTTCTGCGTCCCGTTCCACCAGCACGACGGCAGCGAGGCCTGTATCAGCTTCGGCGGCGCGCGCCTCGAACTCTCCCCGGACGAGCGCGCCGCCCTGCACATGATCGCGATCTATGCCGCGTCCACCGCGAAGGCGATCACCCAATGCCAGGTGCAGGTCGAGGCGGGCGCGCGGACGCAGGGCCATCTGACGGCCCGCGAAGTGGAATGTTTGAAATGGTCGGCGGCCGGGAAGACCGCCTGGGATATTTCTGTCATTCTCTCAATATCGAGAAGAACCGTCGAACATCACCTGACCAGCGCCTGCACCAAATTACAGGCGGTCGGCCGAACCCATTGCGTGGCGGAGGCCATAAGAAGGAAAATAATTTCCTAACAATCTCCGTCAATCAGATCTGTAATTTTTCCCATACCCAATATACGTCTTGAAGTGCACATTTTCCGTGTGATCAAACGGAGAATTGCCATGTTTTCGATCATATCAGGCGACATTGAGCGAGAATATCCTGCTGAATTCGATCGGATCTACAGCTTCCGACATGCCTATTTCGTTGAAGAGCTGGGCTGGGAAGCGTGCCGCCGATCGGACAATCGGGAACGCGACCAGTTCGACGGCCCCGGCAGCATCCACGTGATCGGCAGGGACGGGGGCGCTATCGTGTCCTACGCGCGCCTCCTGCCGACGACGCGGCCTCACCTGCTCTCCCATCTGTATCCCGAACTCCTGCAGGGCGCGACAGCCCCGACGGGACACCGGATCTACGAGTGGACGCGCCAATCGGTCCTCCCCCAGAAGCGGGAGTTGAGCACGGCGAACGCCTTCTCGAACGCGTTCATGGGCGCCGTCGCCCACGTCGCGGAGGCGCTCGATCTGGAAGGCCTCCTCGTTCAGACCCACCCCGCCCTCGTCGGACGGCTGATCGAGACCGGCTGGGACGTCGAGACGCTGGCCCTGCCGACGCTCTACGCGGGCGCGCTCATCGTCCCGGTCTACGCCCGGATCACCGCCCGCACGCTGGAGGCGGCCGATTCCGCCTTCGCGGCCTGGCCCGGCTCACGACTGAGGATCCAGGGGGCACTCCCGAACGGCGCGCGGGCTGAAAGAGCTCGCCTCGTCTCCTGACAACCGCTTTCCGAACTCGAAAGGCAGAACCGATGACGTCATCCGCGACACACAGCGTCCTGTTCTTCCGCGCCTTCCGAGAGGCGGCGCTCCCCATCCTCGACTCCCTGGTCGATGAGCTCTGCGGCTCGCCGCATCTCCCCTTCCAGCTGGCGACGACCCTAGAGGATATCGGTCAGCACTTCATCCGCCTCGCGGAGCAGGTCAACGACACGTTGGACCAACGCGGCCTGCTGGGCGACGAGGTCGATGCCGACCTGACCGTCGAGTCCCGGATCGACAATCTGCTGATGTGGATGTGCGACAGCGGCTTGCCGACCCTGATGAACGCGGCCGGACCGGGTGCCCAGCCGATCTCGATGCTGAAGCACGAGGCCGTTCGGGAGGCGGTCCGGCTCGCCCTGGTCATGACGCAGTCCCTGCCGGTCGCGGTCAAGCCCGCACCCGACCCCGGCCAGAGCATGCAGACCTGATCCGCGCCGCCCTCGGCCTCACGGCTTGCCGGTCGGCGGCGTGATGGCCGCGGGCACGTTCGTGGCCTGCTTCTCCGGGTTCTTCACCTGGCTGTAGGCGACGTTGGCGAAGGTGCCGATCACGGCGGGCCAGCTCGGCTTGCCGTATTGCGGATCGTCGCGGCCGACCTTGCAGAAGGCGGTCGTGAGGGCATTGACGATGTCGTCGTCCGTGGCGCCCGTGGAGGCGCCCTTGATCTGCGGCACCAGCCGCACGAGCGTCGGCACGAAATCCTGCTGCTTCACGCCCTTCAGGGAGTTTTGCACGCCGAGCTGGTCGAAGGCGGCCTTCAGCTTGTCCTGCTCGATCTCGGCGCAGGGCGCGGTGCCGGCCAGCATGGTCTTGGTGGCGGCCCGCGCCTCCGAGGCCTTGTCGCCGGTCACAGGCGGCGCCTTGTTGCCCCAGGAATTGCGGATGTAGTCGGTGACGTTCTTCACCTCGACATCGGTCATCTGCTGGCCGATCGCCACCATCGGGGCGAGGCCGCTCTGGGCCGCGAGACCGCCGTAGATCACCCGCAGCACCGTCTCGGGTCCGTCCGACATCACCGAGGTGTTGCCGGCGAGCGCCGGGACCGCGCCCTGGATGCCCTTGCCGTCGGGCTGGTGGCAGGAGGAGCAGTAGGTCAGGTAGGTCGAGGCGCCGGGCGCACCCGCCGTGTCGAACACCGCGAGGTCCTTCGGCTTGTAGGTCTGCTTGGCGGGGACCGTGCGGAGATACGCGACCATGGCCTTCAGATCCTCCTCCTTCACCTTGGAGAGGGATTCCATGATCGTCTGGCGCATCGGGCCGGCCGCGACACCCGGCCGGTCGCCCGGTGCGGTGCCGGTCTTGAGGTAGGTCACGACCTGCTCGTCGGTCCAGGCGCCGATGCCCTGGTGGCCGTCGGGCGTGATGTTGGGCGCGTACCAGCCATCGATCACGCCGCCGCCGAAGCGGCCCGCGAAGCTCGAATTGCCGACGAGCTTGTTCTCGTTGTGGCACATGGCGCAGTGGCCGAGCCCCTCCACGAGGTAGGCGCCGCGGTTGACCTCCGCGCTGGCGTTCGGATCGGGCTTGAAGCGCTCGTCCGTGAAGAAGGCGGTCCGCCACGTCACCAGGGCCGTCCGGACGCTGAACGGGAACGGGATCTGGCTCTCCTGCCGCTTCTCGTTCACCGCCGGGACGGACTGGAGGTAGGCCCAGATCGCCCTGGTGTCGTCGTCGGTGACCTTGGTGAACCAGCCGAACGGGAAGGCCGGATAGAGATAGCCGACAGTCTTGCTGTAGCCGTGCCGGAACGCCTGGTCGAAGTCCTCGTAGCTCCAGTTGCCGAGCCCGGTCTCCTTGTCGGGCGTCAGATTGGGGGTCATGATCGTGCCGAAGGGCATGCCCAGGGCGTAGTTGCCGGCGAGGTACTTGCCGCCCGGCGCCGTGTGGCAGGCCGCGCAATCGCCCATCGTGACGAGGTACTTGCCGCGCTCGATCTGATCGGACGACCCGTCCTGCGCCAAAGCGGGCGTCGCGAGGATCAGGCTCGCCAGAATCGGGGCGGAGGCCCATCCGGAGGGGAGGGCGTTCGTGCGCTTCATGGCATCCTCTCCCAAGCGGACTTTAGAGTTGTTTCAAGCGGGGGACGCGCGTGAACGCGGCCGTTTGCGGCGTTGTTCCGGCCCTGTCCCGGCTGCGGCGTTGTGCCGTGGCGGCCCGGAACCGGAGGTTGAGATCGGCCAGATGGGCGACAAGTCCGGCGAGCATCCACCCGGCGACCGTGACCCAGCCCGCCCCGACCAGCGCCGCCCGCAGGGCCAGCATCAGCGCGGCTCCGGAGGCGAGATTGGCCAGCAGGGACGGCAGCGGCAGCCCCCTCCGGCGGGCGATCCAGACCAGGAGGAGCGCTTCGCCCGCGACGAGCAGCAGGATCGCGTCGATGATCCGGCCGGAGGCGAACCAGGATGCGAACGCCGACGCGAGGGAATCCGCCATCACGCGGGCTCCCCGAAGGGCGCATTCAGGCGCACGATCCGCAGGTTCAGGCAGGCGGCGACGCTGACCCAGGCGAGATAGGGCAGGTTCAGGAGCCCCGCCGCGGTGGCGACGCGACCGGTGACCAGGACCAGCACGGCGATCGACAGCCACAGGGCGGCGACCTCGGCGAGCGCCCAGTCCGGCCGGCGGAACCGGAAGAACAGCACGCTCCAGGCGATGTTGAGCAGCCCGTTCACCGCGTAGGCGGCGAGCAGCACGCCCCTTGCGGCCGGATCGGGATCGGCATTCCAGACCATCACGGCGGCGATGGTGGTGAGCAGGAAGATGACGGTCCAGACCGGCCCGAAGGCCCAGTCCGGCGGCTTCCAGGCCGGGACCCGCAGGCGCCGGTACCACGCATCCGTCCGGGTCGCGAGACCGCCGGCCAACGCCACCAGCACGGCCGCGAGTGCCGCCACCGCAGGCGGCGCCCAGCCGGCGCCAGGTTCCAAAAGAGTCACGGTGAGACCCAGCGGAACAGATGCGCGAGATCCTTGAAGAAGATCCGCGCGTGGGCGGCGGGCCTCGCCCGGACCAGCTCCTTGTTCATGTAGCTGTCCCAGGTGAGCTGCTGCACGTCCTTGTCGCGGCAGATCGAGACGAAGCGCTCGCGCAACCCATCGCTGCGGTACCAGACCCACTGCATCATCCCGAGGATCCAGAACACGCGGCCGTGCAGCTTCATGAAGCTTTTCCGCGCGCGCGCGAGGGCCCGGACGTCACCGGTTGCCAGGAAGACCTTCGCGGCCTCGGCGGAGAGACGCCCGCCCAGCATCGCGTAGTAGATGCCCTCGCCGGAGGCCGGTGCGACGACGCCGGCCGCATCGCCCGCCAGCAGCACGTCGCGGCCGTTGTCCCACCGCTTCAGGGGCTTGAGGGGTAGGGGGGCGCCCTCGCGCCGCACGGTCTCGGCCTGATCGAGGCCGGTGGCGGCGCGCAGGGCGCGGATCGAGGAGCGCAGGGAAAAGCCCTTCTTCGCGCTGCCGGTGCCGATGCTCAGCGTGTCGCCGTGCGGAAAGATCCAGCTGTAGAAATCCGGCGAGTGGCGGCCCTGGTAGTAGACGTCGCAGCGCGTCGCCTCGACCGATCCGGCCCCCGGGGCACCGGCCTGCGGCACCCGCAGGATCTCATGGTAGGCGAAGACCTGCCGCATCCGGTCGTGGCCCGGCACCTCGGCCCGGCCGACCGGCGAGCAGGCGCCGTCAGCGCCGATGACGAGGCGCGCCCGGACGGCGTGGCGGGCAAGCGCCGCGCCCGTGCCGGTGGTGAAATGGACGCGCGCCCGCCCGTCATCGGGCCGGGTGATCGTCTCGAAGGCGGCCTCACGCAGCTCGGCGCCGGCCTGTTCGGCCCGGGCGCGCAGCCACGGATCGAAAAGCTCGCGATCGACCATGCCGACGAAGCCCTCGCCCACCGGCATGTCGACCGCCTTGCCGCTCGGCGCCACCATGCGCGCGGACCGGATCTTCGCGACCAAGAGTAAGTCGGGGATGGCGAAATCGCGGATCAGCCGGGGCGGGATCGCGCCGCCGCAGGGCTTGATCCGGCCGGGCTTGTCGAGGAGCAGCACCGTATGGCCCGCCCGGGCGAGGTCGGTCGCCGCCGTGGCGCCGGCGGGACCGCCGCCGACCACCACGACGTCGTAGAGCGCTTCGCCGCCGCCGCTTCTCCCTCCTCCCGCAGAGGGGGGAGGGGCAAGGCGGCGGCCATCATCCAACCGAGCCATGGCGTCACCTCGCGCTGAAGGCAGGATCGAGCGATACCGCGCCCGGTGCCGGAGACGATTCGAGCCGGGCCGCCAGGGCGACCGCGACGAGGAACAGCACGCCTTCCGCGGCGAACACCGCCGCGTAGGCCTGGACCGGCTCGGCCGTCACGAGCCGCACCGCATCCACCGCGACCGCCCCGAGGAAGCCGCCGGCCCCGAAGGCGATGCCCTGTGCGGCGCCCCAGACGCCCATGCGGGTGCCGCGCTCGCGCGCGTCGCCGCGTCCGGCGAGCGCCATCATCGCGCCGATCGCCGCGACCGCGTAGGCGCCGTTGGCCACCCCGAGGGCGAAGACCGTCGCCCGCAGGGAAAAGTCCGAGCCGGCACCCGCGCCGCCCGCCAGGGTGAAGAGCGAAGCCGCCGAGCCGGCGCAGCCGAGGCCTATCCAGAGCCGCAGGGAGGCGAGGGGGGTGCCGCGGGCCGCGAGCGTAACGGCCGCCACCAGCAGCATCCCGGCCAGCACCCCGCCGTGCTGGAGCCCGGTGAGCTTGGTGGTTGCGCCCGGGCTCATGGCGAAGACCAGCCCGGCATAGGGCTCCAGGATCAACTCCTGGGCGCTGTAGGCCAGCATCGAGACGAAGACGAACACCGTGAAGGTCCGGGCCACCGGATCGGCCAGGACATGGCGCAGCACGGCGAGGAACGGCCGCCGCGCCTCGGCGGGCTCCGGGGCCCGGGTCGGCAGGCGGCGCTCCACCCCGGCGACCGCGAGCGCCGCGACGCCGAAAGCGGCGAGCGAGACCGTGCCGGACACCGCGACGAGCCGCAGCCCCGAGAACGGATCGAGGAAGTGGCCGGCGAGCGGCGCCGTGACGGCGAATCCGACGATCATCATCACCCAGACCACGGTGGCAGCCGCCCCCCGCCGGGCCGGGGCGACGCCGCCGGCCAGCAGCACGAGGAGCGCGGTGCCGGCGGCGCCGACACCCATCCCGACGCAGAGAAAGGCGAGGGCGGCGAGCGCCAGCCCGAGGGCGAGATGCGTGGCGGCGAGCGCGGTGCCGCAGGCCGCCCCGAAGCCGCCGAGGCAGAGGGCCGCCATGCCGCCGAGGATCCATGCGGTGCGCCGGCCGCTCCGGTCGGAGCCGTAGCCCCAGCGGGGGCGCAGCACCTGCACGGCGTAGTGCAGGGCGACCAGCAGCCCCGGCACGAAGGCGGGCAGGGCCAGTTCCACCACCATCACGCGGTTGAGGGTCGCGGTCATCAGCACGACGACGCTGCCGAGCGCCGTCTGCACGAGGCCGAGGCGGACGATCTGGGGCCAGGAGAGGCCGCTCTCCGGATCGGAAGCCATCACGCCCCTCCCACCAGCGGCCGCAGCGCGAAGGCGGCGACCAGCATGCCGAGGACGTAGAGGGTGGTGCCGGTGCCGTTGTACCACGCCGCCCGCGCCCGGGGATTCTCCAGGAACCGGACCATCAGGGCGACCTGTCCGGCGAGCAGGGCCGCCACGATCCCGGCGTGCCAGTACCGCCCCCAGCCGACGAGCAAGCCGATCACCGCCAGCTGCGGCAGGGCCATGACCAGGCAGGCGAAGCGCGCGGCGCGCTCCGAGCCCATCTGCACCGGCAGGGATAGGAGCCCCATGCGCCGGTCGCCCTCCACCGACTTGAAGTCGTTGAGCGTCATGATGCCGTGGGCGCCGGCGGCGTAGAGCAGGGCCACGACCAGCACCCGGCGGTCCGGCAGGGCGGCGGCCATCACGGCGGCGCCGGTGAACCAGGGCAGGCCCTCGTAGCAGAGCGCCACCGCGGCGTTGCCCCACCAGCCGTTCCGCTTCAGCCGCACGGGCGGCGCCGAGTAGATCCAGGCCAGCACCAGCCCGAACAGGGCGGCCCCGAGGATCCAGGGACCGAGCGCCGCGGCCACGGCCAGCGACAGCCCGGTCCAGGCGAAGGCGAGATAGAGGCCCCAGCGGCCGGGGATGCGCCCGGAGGGGATCGGCCGGTTCGGCTCGTTGATCGCGTCGACGTGGCGATCGAACCAGTCGTTGGCCGCCTGGCTGGTGGCGCAGACCAGCGGCCCGGCGAGCAGCACCCCGGCGGCGATCACCGGCCACTGGCCGTGCGCCGGCTGACCCGACGAGATCACGCCGCAGGCGAAGGCCCACATCGGCGCGAACCACGTGATCGGCTTGAGCAGCTCGATGACTGCGCTCGGGGCGGGCGTGGCGGCCATGCGGAGAAGGCTACCGGGCGCCGCAAAAGTGTCAAGACAGATTTACACGACGCGGCGGAACGTCCGAGCGGTTTGTCCTGCGAATACATCCAGAGATTGCGAATACAATATGCAGATGGTCGCGCGATCGCGTGTGCCGACGGGGAGGTCGATGCGGTCGGAGGGCGCGTCCATGGCGGCCGAGGGCGGCCAAGGGTGCGGTCCGAATCCGCGCGTCGCCGGCTTCTTTTGCGGCCCCCAGCTCCGTAGGTTCGCCGGCACGGAACGGCACCGCTTCTCTCCTTCAGGGAGATGCGTGCATCCGGAAGCCCGCACGGGAGAGGAGCCCCCCCGCGATCACTCCGCCTCGATCGGCCCGTCCAGATCGCCGACGCCGTAGCGGCGCATCTTGGCGTAGAGGCCCTGCCGACTGAGGCCCAGCATCTCGGCGGCCGAGGCCCGGTTGTCCCGGGTGATCCGCAGGGCCGCCTCGATGCACAATTTCTCGATCAGGTCGGTCGTCTCGCGCACCAGCGTCTTCATCGAGACCCGGCCGACCAGTTCCGCCATCTGCTCCACCGAGCGCGGCACCTCCCGCCCGCCGGCGAATCGGCCCTCGGCGATCCGGCGCGGGGCCGGACGGATCGCGAAGCCCAGGCAGGGGCGGGCGCCCGCCACCGAGACGGCGGCGACCTCCACATCCTCCAGGCCGCCATAGGCGCCGCGGATGACGGTCGCGAAGCGCCGCACCGCGCCGTGATCGGCGAGCGTCGCGAACAGGGCCTGCGCCTCGGTCTCGTCGCGGCCGAGCCAATGATCCACGGTCCGTCCGCGAACCTGCCCCTCGGTGGCGAGCTGAGCCAGTTCCAGGAAGGCGGCATTGGCGGTCAGGATCCGCCGGCCCGGATCGGTGACCACGAACCCCTCGGGCATCGCCTCGATCACCGTCTGGGTCGGCACCTCCTGGCCGGTCCCGGCCTCGGCGGTCGCCGTGTCGGCCACGAGGCGCATCAGGGCGCTGGCGCCACCCTCGCCCCGGAACAGCGAGACCGAGACGCAGACCTCGCCGCGCCCGTGCGGCAGGGCGGCCCGGATCTCCCCGGCCTGCCCGGTCGCCCGCAGGGCGGCGAACTGCGCCTCCAGGGCCCGCGTGCTGCTGGCGTCGAACAGCTCCACCACGTCCTGGCCGGCGACCCGCTTGGCGGGGCGGCCAAGCAGGCGTGCGGCGGCCGGGTTCGCCTCGGCCACCCGCCTCGTCCCGGCATCGACCACCAGAACCGGCTCGCCGGACATCTGGAACAAGAGACGGTAGCGGGTCTCGACCGCGCGCAGGCGCTCGTAATCCCGCTCCAGCGCCTGCTGAGTCTCCATCAGGCGGCGCTGGAGGGCCGCCACCGCCCGCATGTCGCGCCCCAGCACGAGGATCGGGCCGCCCTTCGCCGGGCGGATCGACGCGTAGCGGATCGGCAGGTCGATGCCGCTGGGGGAGGGATGGTTGACCTGGCGCCAGCGGGTGATGCCCTCGGGACCGGCGTCGCGCAGCAGGGCGTCGACCTTCGGCCGGCTCTCGACCGTCACGGTGTCGACCCAGCGCCGGCCCAGCCAGCCGGGGATGTTCTCCGCCTCGAGGTCGGTGCCGACCGAGGCGTCGCGGATCACGCCGTCAGCGTCGATCACAAGGGAGAGATCGGCGGACGCCGCGACGATGCGCCCGACCGCCTCGCCATCGAGGTGGCCGGCCACCTGGTCCAGGACCGCGGGCGGTCCCGGGGGGGTGGAGTGAGGCTGAAGCGTCACGATCACCGTGATGTGAGGGGGTGGATGACAACCCTTTCAACAGGCCAATGCCCGTCTGTCCAGCAAAGCTTCCGCGGCGGCGGGGGCTGAACATGCGTCGAGGGCGCAGGCATCGGCCCCCACGATGCTCGCCTCGCCGCCATGGCGCGCGAAATAAGGCCCTCCGACCAGGATCCGGACCCCCGGATTGCGGGAGGCGCGCCGCACCTCCGCCACGGTCTCAGACAGGGCGGGCAGGAGGACGTCGCAGGAGAGCGACAGGCCGACAACCTCGAACCAGTCGGTCGCCAGCAGGGCGAGGGGATCGAGGCCGGGTGCCGGCACCGCCGTGGTCACGTCCCAGCCGGCCTCCCGGAAGAAGCTCGCCACGACCGAGAGCCCGAATCGATGCGTCTCGCCGGGGCAGGGCAGGAGCAGCACGCTGCGCCCGCCGACCGGGGCCGCCTCGCTCTCCAGCTCAAGGCAGAGGTGCCGGCTGATGGCCTGCAGCCGCCCGAGGGCCTCGGTCACGGCCAGGAAATCGCAGGCATCCTCCTCCCACAGGGCTCCGAGATGCCGGGCCGCCGGGGCGAGCAGGTCGAGGAGCAGCCGCGCCAGCGGCAGGCCGCCATCCCGCAACGCCGCGATCTCGCCGTCGAGATCGACCGGCCCGGGAGCCAGGAGGAGGGTGCTGAAGGCGGCGATCTCCTGCGGCGTCACCGCGCGGTCGGCCGGCGCCCGGCGCCCGGCGCCCGGGCGGTGGGCCAGCATCAGCCGGGGCAGGATCTCGCCCTCGATCACCCGGGCGAGGACGTCGGGCAGCGGGCGCACCGGCTCGGACCATGCCAGGGGTTGGTCGCGGAAGGCCGGTGCGACATCGCCCACCGCGCCGCACCCGGCCGCAGCCAGTTCCAGGTGCTCGCCGAAATGCCTCCAGTGTCCCATCGGCACCCTCCCTGAAACGGCCCCGGTCCGACGAACCGGCAGCTCCGCTCACACCTTCGGGTGCGGGATTACTCGCCCGTCTATTCTTCGTCTTTGTCTGGCGCGCGACGCGATCTGCCAAGTCACCGGCCTATCGCCGGCCAATCTGTCGCCGAGCCAGACGATACGCTTCTTGACGAACTTGGCAATCATCTAGGACCAAGAAAAACATCACAGATCAGTGTCAGGACGCCGAAGCGTCAAGCGCACTTGACACTTCCGGGATCGGCGACCTAGCCTCTGACGACGGCGCGGCCCCGGGCTCCGCCGAGATCAGGGGAGCGGATGCATGGGTCCCGCGGACCGGCCGGCACGACCGCTCTACACGCAAGCCGAACGGCACCGGCGCGACACGTCGCCCTGGACCCTGGTGCAGGGCGTCCTGGCACCCCTGCAATTCGCGATCTTCCTGGTGAGTCTGGTGCTGGTGCTGCGCGCCCTGGCGACCGGCGCGGGGCTGGCCGCCGCCGAGACCTCGGTCGTGGTGAAGACGCTGGCGCTCTACGCGATCATGGTCACCGGCTCGATCTGGGAGAAGGCGGTGTTCGGCCGCTTTCTGTTCGCGCCGGCCTTCTTCTGGGAGGACGTGGTCAGCATGCTGGTGCTGGCGCTCCACACCGCCTACCTCGCCGCGCTCGCCACCGGCGCCCTCGGGGGCGACGCGCTCCTCGTCCTCGCGCTCGCGGCCTACGCGACCTACGTGGTCAATGCCGGCCAGTTCGTGCTGAAGCTGCGGGCCGCGCGCCTTCAGGGTTCCGGCACGGCCGCACCGCGCCTCGCGGAGGCGCTGTCGTGAACGCGCCGCTCACCCATTCGCCCGGCTGCGGCGGGATCGACCTGCATCAGGAGCAGGGCCAGCGGGCCGTGTTCTGCGGGCTCACCGGCATCGTCTGGCTGCACCGGAAGATCCAGGACGCGTTCTTCCTCGTGGTCGGCTCGCGCACCTGCGCACACCTGATCCAATCGGCCGCCGGCGTGATGATCTTCGCCGAGCCGCGCTTCGCGACCGCGATCATCGACGAGCGCGACCTCGCCGGCCTCGCCGACGCCAACGAGGAGCTCGACCGGGTGGTGACCCGGCTGATCGAGCGCCGGCCGGACATCAAGCTCCTGTTCCTGGTGGGCTCCTGCCCGTCGGAGGTGATCAAGCTCGACCTGTCCCGGGCGGCGCAGCGCCTCTCGGGGCGCCTGAACCCGGTGCGGGTGCTGAACTATTCGGGCTCCGGCATCGAGACGACCTTTACCCAGGGCGAGGATGCCTGCCTCGCGGCCCTGGTGCCGGACCTGCCCCGCGAAACCGAGACGGCCGCGCCGTCGCTCCTGATCGTCGGGGCACTGGCCGACGTCGTCGAAGACCAGTTTTTTCGGATTTTTGCCGTGATGGGCATCGGCGACGTCCGGTTCCTGCCCGCCCGCCGGGCCGGCGCGATGCCGGCGGTCGGCCGCAACACCCGCTATCTGCTGGCCCAGCCGTTCCTGACCGAGACCGCCCGCGCCCTCGACGAGCGCGGCGCCCGCCGGCTCGCGGCCCCGTTCCCCCTTGGCGCCGAGGGCACGACCGGCTGGCTGCTTGCCGCCGCCGAGGCATTCGGCGTCTCGGACGATGCGTTCGAGCGCGCCACGGCTCCGGGCCGCGCCCGCGCCGAGACCGCGCTGGCGCCCCATCGCGAAAAGCTCGGCGGCAAGCAGGTGTTCTTCTTCCCCGATTCGCAATTGGAGGTGCCGCTCGCCCGCTTCCTCGCCCGGGAACTCGGCGCCGCGCTCGTGGAGGTCGGGACGCCCTACCTGCACCGGGGGCATCTCGCCGCCGAGATCGAGCTCCTTCCCGCGGGCACGCGGGTGACCGAGGGGCAGAGCCTCGACGACCAGATGGACCGCTGCCGGGCGGCCCGGCCGGACCTGACCATCTGCGGCCTTGGGCTCGCCAACCCGCTGGAGGCGGAGGGGCTGTCGACCAAGTGGTCGATCGAGCTGCTGTTCACGCCGGTGCAGGGCTACGAGCAGGCCGGCGACCTCGCCGCGCTGTTCGTGCGCCCGCTCCGGCGCCGCGCCCTGCTGGAGGTGTAGCGCCATGCAGCTCACCCTCTGGACCTACGAGGGCCCCCCGCATATCGGCGCGATGCGCGTCGCCACGGCGATGTCCGGGCTGCACTACGTGCTGCACGCGCCGCAGGGCGACACCTACGCCGACCTGCTGTTCACGATGATCGAGCGGCGCGACACGCGCCCGCCCGTCACCTACACGACCTTCCGCGCCCAGGATCTCGGCCGCGACACCGCGGAGCTGTTCAAGAACGCCGTCGCGGCCGCCCATGCGCGGTTCCAGCCGCAGGCGATGATCGTCGGCGCCTCCTGCACCGCCGAGCTGATCCAGGACGATCCGGGCGGCCTCGCCAAGGCCCTCGACCTGCCGATCCCGGTGATCCCGCTGGAGCTGCCCGCCTACCAGAAGAAGGAGAACTGGGGTGCGTCGGAGACCTTTTACCGGCTGGTCCGCGCCCTCGCCGGCCCGCCCGCGCCGCGTCCGGTGCGGGAGCCCGGAGAACGTCCGCTCTGCAACATCCTCGGGCCGACGGCGCTCGGCTTCCGCCACCGGGACGACCTGATCGAGATCCGCCGGCTGCTGGATGCGCTCGGCGTCGGCGTGAACGTCGTGGCGCCGCTGGGGGCCACGCCCGCCGATCTCGGCCGGCTCCGGGAGGCCGACTTCAACGTCGTGCTCTATCCCGAGACCGCCCGGTCGGCCGCGGAGTATCTCAAAAAGAATTTCGGGCAGCCGTTCACGCACGCCATCCCGATCGGCGTCGGGGGTACCCGCCGGTTCGTGGAGGAGGTGGCGGGCCTCGCCGGGATCGATGCGGCGCCCGTGCTCGACGGCCCAGGCTCTCGCCTGCCCTGGTACGCCCGCTCGGTCGATTCGACCTATCTCACGGGCAAGCGCGTGTTCGTGTTCGGCGACGCCACGCACGCGATCGGCATCGCCCGGGTCGCCGCGAAGGAACTCGGCTTCACGATCGTCGGGCTCGGCACCTACGGCCGGGAATTCGCCCGCGAGGTCCGCGCCGAGGCGGCCGGGCACGGCATCGAGGCGCTGATCACCGACGATTACCTCGACGTCGAGGCGGCGATCCGCGCCGCCGCGCCGGAGCTGGTGCTCGGCACCCAGATGGAGCGCCACGTCGCCAAGCGGCTCGGCATCCCCTGCGCGGTGATCTCGGCGCCGATGCACGTCCAGGATTTCCCGGCCCGCTACGCCCCGCAGATGGGCTTCGAGGGCGCCAACGTCCTGTTCGACACCCTGGTCCATCCGCTGATGATGGGCCTCGAAGAACACCTCCTCGGCATGTTCCGGGAGGATCCCGAATTCCACGATGGCGTCGGCCCCTCGCATCTCGGCGGCAAGTCCTACGGGACTCCGGCGGACGCGGTGCCCGAGGCCGCGGAACGGGCGCCGGCCGGCCCCCCTCCGACGCCGGCGCCCGTTCCGATTCTTTTGGACCATGCGGCCACGTGGTCACCCGAGGCCGAGAAGGAATTGAAAAAGATCCCGTTCTTCGTGCGCGGGAAGGCACGCACCAACACCGAGACCTTCGCCCGGGAGCGGCACCTGCCGCTCATCACCCTTGAGACCCTCTACGACGCCAAGGCGCATTATGGCCGTTAGGGCGCTCCCCGCCGGCGCGGCCGGCCCGTCGAAGGCGGACGCCGCGCGGCGCCGGCCGCCGATCCGCGTCGTCATCGTCACGCTCGACAATCACTTGGCGAGCGCGGTGGAGCGGGCGCGCCTGCGCCTCCGGTCCGAGATGCCCGGGCTGGTGCTGGGCTTCCACGCGGCCGCCGAGTGGGACAACGATCCCGCGACGCTGGAGGCCTGCCGGGCCGACATCGCCAGTGCCGACATCGTGCTCTCGGCCATGCTGTTCATGGACGAGCATGTCCGGGCGATCCTGCCGGCGCTGGCGGCCCGGCGCGAGGCCTGCGACGCGATGGTCGGCTGCCTCTCGGCCGGCGCGGTGGTGAAGACCACGAAGCTCGGCCGCTTCGACATGAGCGGCACCAAGCGCAGCGCCCTCGACTTCCTCAAAAAACTGCGCGGCAAGCCCGGCCAGCAGGGCAATGCCGGCCGGCAGATGGCCCTGGTGCGCAAGCTGCCGAAAATCCTGCGCTTCATCCCGGGCTCGGCCCAGGACGTGCGCGCCTATTTTCTCACGCTGCAATACTGGCTTGCGGGCTCCGACGAGAACGTCGCCGCCCTGGTGCGCTTCCTCGTCCACCGCTACGCGGCCGGCGAGCGGGCGGCCTGGCGCGAGGGTCCGGCGGCGCCCGCGCCCCTCGATTACCCCGAGACCGGCCTCTACCACCCGCGCCTGCCCGGCCGGATCGGCGCCGATCCGTCGCGGCTGCCGCGCCTCGCGGGCGCCAAGGGCCGGATCGGCCTGCTGGTGATGCGCAGCTACGTGCTCGCCGGCAACACCGCCCATTACGACGGCGTGATCGCCGCCCTGGAGGCGCAGGGCCTCGACGTGGTGCCGGCCTTCGCCAGCGGCCTCGACAACCGCCCGGCGGTGGATTCCTTCTTCATGCGGGACGGGCGCGCCTGCATCGACGCGCTGGTGTCGCTCACCGGCTTCTCGCTGGTCGGCGGCCCCGCCTACAACGACGCCGCCGCCGCCGAAGCGATGCTGGCCCGGCTCGACGTGCCGTACCTCGCCGCCCAGGCGCTGGAATTTCAGACGATCGAGCAGTGGGAGGCGGGCGACCGCGGCCTGTCGCCGGTCGAGGCGACCATGATGGTCGCGATCCCCGAACTCGACGGCGCCACCGCCCCGATGGTGTTCGGCGGCCGCTCCGCCAATTCCGGCGCCGACAACGCAAGGGACATGCGGGTGCATCCCGAGCGGGCCGCGCGCCTCGCCGAGCGGGTCGCCCGGCTGGTCTCGCTCCGCCGGACCGCGAGGCCTGAGCGGAAGCTCGCCGTGGTGCTGTTCAACTTCCCGCCCAATGCCGGCGCCACCGGCACGGCGGCGTTCCTGTCGGTCTACGCCTCGCTGCTCAACACCCTGAAGGGCTTGGCGGCGGACGGCTACACGGTCGAAGTGCCGGAGAGCGTCGACGCCCTGCGCGAAAAAATCCTCGACGGCAATGCCAAGCGCTACGGCACCCAGGCCAACGTCCACGCCCGCATCCCGTCCGAAGACCACCTGCGGCGCGAGCCCTACCTCGCCGAGATCGAGGCGCAATGGGGTCCGGCGCCCGGCCGCCACCAGACCAATGGCGGCGAGATTTTTGTCCTCGGCGCGCAATTCGGGAACGTCTTCGTGGGTGTGCAACCCGCCTTCGGCTACGAGGGCGATCCGATGCGGCTGCTGTTCGAGCGCGGCTTCGCGCCGACCCACGCGTTCTCGGCCTTCTACCGCTACCTGCGCGAGGATTTTGGCGCCGATGCCGTGCTGCATTTCGGCACCCACGGGGCGCTCGAATTCATGCCCGGCAAGCAGACCGGCCTGTCCGAATCGTGCTGGCCGGAACGGCTGATCGGGGCGCTGCCCAACGTCTACCTCTACGCGGCCAACAACCCGTCCGAAGGGACGCTCGCCAAGCGCCGCTCGGCGGCGACGCTGGTGAGCTACCTGACCCCCAGCCTCGCGGCGGCCGGCCTCTATCGCGGGCTGCTCGACCTCAAGAGCTCGATCGAGCGCTGGCGCGGCCTCGGCCCCGAGGCGGGGGGCGAGCGCGAAACGCTGGCCCGCCTGATCCAGGACCAGGGCGCGGCGGTCGATCTCGTGGCGGCCGCGCCGGCCTGGAGTGGCGATCTCGGCGCCCATGTCTCCAGGCTCTGGACCGCCTTGCAGGAGCTGGAACAGACCCTGATCCCGCACGGGCTGCACGTGGTCGGGCAGGGGACGCCGGAGGAGGAGCGGATCGACCTGCTCCTCGCGCTCGCCGAGTCGGCGCACGGCGTGCGGCCCGAGCGGGCCGGGATCGCGGCGCTGGTGGCCGGGCAGGGCGCCGAGGCGGCGCTGAAGGCCTCCGGCCTCCCCGCCGACGAGACTGCGCGCGCAGCGTTTGCGAGCCTTGCTGAGACCGACCGGCTTCTGTCCGACGACCACGAGGTGCCGGCGCTGCTGCGGGCGCTCGACGGCCGCTTCGTGCCGCCGGTGGCCGGCGGCGACCTGCTGCGCAACCCGGCCGTGCTGCCGACCGGCCGCAACCTCCACGGCTTCGACCCCTACCGCCTGCCCTCGGCCTTTGCGGTGGCCGACGGCGCCCGGCAGGTCGCCCGGATCCTCGAACGCTTCGCCGCCGACGGGAAACCCTGCCCGGAGAGCGTCGCCCTGGTCCTGTGGGGCACCGACAACCTCAAGAGCGAGGGCGGCCCGATCGCCCAGGCGCTGGCGCTGATCGGCGCCGCACCGCGCTTCGACGGCTACGGACGGCTCAGCGGCGCCGAGCTGATCCCGCTGGACACCCTCGGCCGCCCGCGGATCGACGCGGTGGTCACCCTGTCGGGAATCTTCCGCGACCTGCTGCCGCTCCAGACCAAGCTTCTGGCAGAGGCGTCCTTCCTGGCAGCCACCGCCGACGAGCCGCTCGAACAAAACTACGTGCGCAAGCACGCTTTGGCGATCCAGGCCGAGCAGGGCTGCGACCTGGAGACGGCGGCGCTCCGGGTCTTCTCCAACGCCGAGGGCGCCTACGGGGCCAACGTCAACCACCTCGTCGATTCGGGGAACTGGGACGACGACGCGGAACTCTGCGAGACCTTCGCGCGCCGCAAGAGCTTTGCGTATGGCCGCACCGGCCGCCCGGCACCGCAGCGCGCCCTGATGCAGGCGGTGCTCGCCTCCGTCGACATGGCCTACCAGAACCTCGACTCGGTCGAGGTCGGCGTCACCTCGGTCGACCACTATTTCGACGGACTCGGCGGCATGGGCCGGGCGGTGGCCCGGGCCAAGGGCGCGTCGGTGCCGATCTACATCAGCGACCAGACCCGCGGGGAGGGGCGCGTCCGCTCCCTGGAGGAGCAGGTGGCGCTGGAGACCCGCACCCGGATGCTCAACCCGAAATGGTACGAGGGCCTGCTCGGCCACGGCTACGAGGGCGTCCGCCAGATCGAGACGCACCTGACCAACACGGTCGGCTGGTCGGCCACCGCCAACGCGGTCCAGCCCTGGATCTATGAGCGGATCACCGAGACCTACGTCCTCGACCCCGCCATGCGCGAGCGCATGGCGTCCCTGAACCCCACCGCCTCCGCCAAGGTCGCCCAACGGCTGATCGAGGCCCACCGCCGCGGCTTCTGGACCCCCGACGCAGCGATGCGCGACGCCCTCGACCGGGCCGAGGAGGAGCTGGAGGACCGCCTGGAAGGCGTCACCGCAGGAGTCGCCGCATGAACATCGCGATCCGTAATCCAGTCGTCGCCCGGAAGGAGGAGGGAAGCCTTCAGGTCGCCCTCGATCCCGACCTCAGAATCGAGACCGCCAAGGTCTTCGCGGTCTACGGCAAGGGCGGGATCGGCAAGTCGACCACCTCGTCGAACCTGTCGGTGGCGTTCTCGAAGCTCGGCAAGCGGGTGCTGCAGATCGGCTGCGATCCCAAGCACGACTCGACCTTCACGCTGACCAAGCGCCTCGCCCCCACGGTGATCGACGCTCTGGAGGCGGTGAACTTCCATTCGGAAGAACTGCGCGTCGAGGATTTCGTCGTCGAGGGCTACAACGGCGTGATGTGCGTCGAGGCCGGCGGCCCGCCCGCCGGCACCGGCTGCGGCGGCTACGTGGTCGGCCAGACGGTGAAGCTCCTCAAGGAGCACCACCTGCTGGAGGATACCGACGTCGTGGTGTTCGACGTGCTGGGCGACGTGGTCTGCGGCGGCTTCGCCTCGCCGCTCCAGCATGCCGACCGGGCGCTGATCGTCACCGCCAACGACTTCGACTCGATCTTCGCCATGAACCGGATCGTGGCGGCGATCCACGCCAAGTCCAAGAACTACGGCGTGCGGCTCGGCGGCGTCATCGCCAACCGCTCGGCCAAGACCGACGAGATCGACCGGTTCAACGACGCGGTCCGGCTCAAGCGGCTCGCGCACTTCCCCGATCTCGACGTGGTCCGCCGCTCGCGCCTCAAGAAGTCGACGCTGTTCGAGATGGAATCTTCGCCGGAACTCGACGCCGTGACCGCCGAGTACATGCGGCTCGCCGAGACGCTCTGGGCCGGCGCCGAGCCCTGCGAGGCGATCCCCATGAAGGACCGCGACCTGTTCGAGTTTCTGGGGTTCGACTGATGGCCAGCGCCAGCTACGAATCCCGCCGGGGCGAGCTCACCACCTATTTCGATCGCACCGCGGTCGAGGCGTGGTCGCGCCTGACCTCGGACGCCCCGGTGAGCCGGATCCGCGCCACCGTGCGGGCCGGGCGCGACGCCATGCGGGCGAGGCTGCTCTCCTGGCTGCCAGTCGACATGACCGGCCTGCGGCTGCTCGATGCCGGCTGCGGTACCGGGGCGCTCAGCGTCGAGGCGGCGCGGCGGGGGGCCGAGGTCGTGGCGATCGATGTCTCGCCGACGCTGATCGGGCTGGCGCAGGAGCGGCTGCCGGCGATGTCCGGCGCGGGGCGCATCGAGTTCCGGGTGGGGGACATGCTCGATCCCGGGCTCGGGCGGTTCGACCACGTGGTGGCCATGGACTCGCTGATCCACTACCGCGCCGCCGACATCGCCCGGGCACTGGCTGTGCTGGGTGCGCGCACGGATGGGTCGGTGCTGTTCACCGTGGCGCCGCGCACGGCTTTGCTGACGCTGATGCACGCGGCCGGAAAATTTTTTCCGCGCGGCGACCGCTCGCCGGCGATCGTGCCGGTGACCGAGGGCGGATTGCGGCGGCGGATCTCTTCAGAGCCTGCGCTCGACGGCTTCGTCTGGGCGCAGAGCCACCGGATCAACAGCGGGTTCTACCTGTCGAACGCGGTGGCGCTGACGCGCACTCTCCCTCCCCCCTCTGCGGGGGAGGGTACCCTGCGCAGCAGGGGGGGAGAGGGGAAGCCGGCTTCCGGAAGGGGAGAGTGCCTTCATGAAGGCCGCGCCGGTTCCTGCACCGTCGCTCCCCTCTCCCGACCCCTGCTGACGCAGGGGCCACCCTCCCCCGCAGAGGGGGGAGGGAGCCCATCGGGGGCGGGGGTGCGATCATGACCGCATCCCAAAACCTCACCCGCGCCCTGATGCGCCTCGGCCCGGCGGTGCTTCCCTTCGCGGATGCCGCCACCGTCGAGCTGCCGCTGGGGCGTCTGCTCCGCCTCGCCCTGTTCCAGGTCACCGTCGGCATGGCGGCGGTGCTGCTGATCGGCACCCTCAACCGGGTGATGATCGTCGAACTCGGCGTCCCGGCCTGGATCGTCGCGATGATGCTGGCGCTGCCGCTGGTCTTCGCCCCCCTGCGGGCGCTGGTCGGCTTCCGCTCCGACACGCACCGCTCGGTGCTGGGCTGGCGGCGCGTGCCCTATATCTGGTTCGGCACGCTGCTCCAGTTCGGCGGGCTGGCGATCATGCCGTTCGCCCTGCTGATCCTGTCGGGCGACACGACCGGGCCGCTCTGGGTCGGCGATCTCGCGGCGGCGCTGGCCTTCCTGCTGGTCGGTGCGGGCCTGCACACCACCCAGACCGTCGGGCTCGCCCTCGCCACCGACCTCGCCCCCGCGCATGCCCGCCCGAAGGTGGTGGCTTTGCTCTGCGCGGCTCTGCTGTTCGGCATGATGGCGAGTGCCGTGATGTTCGGCCTGTGCCTCGCCCATTTCTCGCCCGTGCGCCTGATCCAGGTGATCCAGGGCGCGGCGCTCGTCACCATCATCCTCAACGGCTTCGCCCTGTGGAAGCAGGAGCCGCGCGATCCGAGCCGCACCCGGGAGGCACCGCAGCGCGACTTCCGGGCCTCCTGGCGGGCCTATGCCGGGCAGGGCACCGCCCGGCGGCGCCTCGTGGCGATCGGTCTCGGCACGGCCGGCTTCTCCATGCAGGACATCCTGCTCGAACCCTATGGCGGCCAGATCCTGCACCTCTCGGTCGCCGCCACCACGGCGCTGACCGCGTTGCTGGCCGCCGGCGGCGGGCTCGGCCTGCTGATCGCCGCCCGCTGGCTCAATCGCGGCGGCGATCCGTTCCGCGTCTCGGCGGTCGGCGTCGGGATCGGCATCCTGGCCTTCTCGGCGGTGGTGTTCGCCGCCCCGCTCGCCTCGGCCGACCTGTTCGCGGCGGGCGTCAGCCTGATCGGGCTCGGCGGCGGCCTGTTCGCCCACGGCACGCTCACCGCCTCGATGAACCGCGCCGGCCCCGAGGATACCGGCCTCGCCCTCGGCGCCTGGGGCGCCGTGCAGGCGACCGCCGCCGGCCTGTCGATCGCGGCGAGCGGCCTCGTGCGCGACGTCGGCGGCGCCATCGCCCAGTCGGGGGTGCTCGGCGAGGGCATGAACGAGCCCGCCATCGGCTACCTCATCGTCTACCACATCGAGATCGCCCTGCTGTTCGCGGCCCTCCTCGCGCTCGGGCCGCTGGTGCGGGAGGACGCGCGGGCAGAGACGCAACTCCGGCTCGGCGGCGATCTTGCCGGCCGGGCGGCCTGAGACACGGGGAGGTCCACCATGCCAACCGGCGCACTTACGGGTTACGTCGACGTCGCCCAGGTCGTGCTCTACGCCTTCTTCCTGTTCTTCGCCGGGCTGGTCTTCTGGCTGCGCCGGGAGGACCGGCGCGAGGGCTACCCCCTGGAGAACGAGGCGGTCGGGCGCCGCAAGGCGGTCGATCCGATCCTGATCCCCCGCTCCAAGGCGTTCCACCTGCCGGGCGGCGAGACCACCTACGCGCCGCAGGCCGTGCATGGCCGCGACGACGTCGAGACCGGCATCCCGGCCCGCAAGGTCGAGCCCTGGCCGGGCGCCCCCTACGAGCGCACCGAGGCCTCGCTCCGGGCCGGCGTCGGCCCCGGCTCCTGGGTGCTCCGCCACGACGTCCACGACAGGACGTGGGACAACGAGATCCGGATCGTGCCCCTGCGGGTGGCGACGAATTTCGTCATCCACGAGGACGGCCCGAACCCGATCGGCATGACGGTGTTCGGCACCGACAACGCCGTGGCGGGAATCGTCAGCGACGTCTGGGTCGACCGCGGCGAGTCGCTGATCCGCTACTACGAGGTGGAACTGCCCACGGGCGGGCGCCGCCTGATGCCGACCACCTTCTGCCGGGCCGGCGGCTTCACCAAGACGGTCAAGTCCGAGGCGCTGCTCGCCAGCCAGTTCGCCGACATCCCCGAGACCCGCGACCCCGACAGCGTCACCTTCCTGGAGGAGGAGCGGATCATGTCGTATTTCGGCGCCGGCACGCTCTACGCCACGCCGGCCCGGGCGGAGCCCCTGCTATGAGCGGCGACTTTCTCCCCGAGGGCACCCCGCGGGGCCTGCCGGGCCCGCTGCCGGCGGGCGAACGCATCCTGTGGCAGGGCGCGCCCACCACCGCGGGCCTGCTGGTGCGGGTGTTCCACGCCCGCCTCGTGGTCGCGTGGTTCGCGGCCTGCGCCCTGGCCTTCGGCCTCGCCGCGGGGTCGTCCGGCGCGGCGCTGACGGTGGTGCTGCCGACCCTGGTGATCGGCGCGGGCGGCGTGGCCCTGCTCGGGCTGCTCGCGTGGCTGACCCACCGCACCACGCTCTACACGATCACCAACCGCCGGATCGTGCTGCAGGCCGGCATCGCCCTGCCGGTGACCCACAACCTGCCCTTCGCGCAGATCGACTCCGCGGCGATGCGCGCCTTCACGGACGGCACCGGCGACCTTCCCCTGCGGTTGCGGCCTGGGCTGCGCATCGCCTACCTTCAGCTCTGGCCGCATGCCCGGCCCTGGCGGCTCGCGCGGACCGAGCCCATGCTGCGCTCCGTGCCGGGGGCGGACGCGGTGGCGGCCCTGCTGGCGCAGGCGCTCGCCGCCCATGCCGACGGCGCTGCGCCGCCGGTCCGGGTGGCCCGTCTGGGCCAAGCGAACGAAAATGCCGGCCACCTCGTCGCGGCCGAGTAGGGAGGGGACGATGGGCGAGCGGGCGGATCACGCCGGCCAGACACCGGTTCGGGTTGCCGCGGGACCGGCGCCGGCCCTGCTGATGATCGGCGCCGGGGCGCTGATGGGCTTCTCCATGCTGGCGGTCCTGATCGGCAGGAGCGAGGGCGTGGGCCTCGTCGCCCTGCCGGCCGCCAAGCCGGTGGCGCAGCTCGAATTCCGCGCCGAGGACCAGGCCGACGGCTCGATCGCCCTGCGCAACGTCGCCGACCAAACGATCGTCGCCTGGATCCACCCCGGCGAGGACGGGTTCCTGCGCGGGACGTTGCGGGGCCTCGCCCAGGCCCGCCAGCGCGACGGCCTCGGTCCGGAAAAGCCGTTCAGCCTGACCCGCTACGACGACGGCCGCCTCGCGCTCGCCGACGAGGCCACCGGCCGCCGGGTGCCGCTCGAAGCCTTCGGGCCGACCAATGCCGGAGCCTTCGCCCGCCTGATGCCTGCGCCCGGCGCGCCGGGCTCGCCCGCCACGGAGACCCGGTGATGGGCCTGTTCGGCAGCCGCACCGTCACCGTGCCCTGCACGGTCGAGATCGAGCAGACGCCCGAGAGCCTGCACGCGCACGTGACCCTGGATGCCGGCTTCGAGATCGAACCCGGCGACGAAGTCCAGGTCCACGACGCGCCGACTTCCGTGCCTTACGGCGAGCGGATCACCGTGCGCCGCACCGCCACGATCACCCGGGCCGGGCCGCTGGAACGGGCCTGGACCAAGCTCATCGCCCATCTCGAACTGACCGAACTCTACGAGGTCAGTTTTTCCGAGCGGAGGAAGCTGTGAACGCACCCGTCCCGCCCCCATCCGGCCAGCCGCTCCCGAAAACGCCGATCAACGCATCGACCAAGGCCGCGCAGGAGACGACCTTCCTGTCGCCCCGCTTCTACACAACCGATTTCGACGAGCTCGACCGCACCGACGTCGAGCCGGTGCGGCGCGATTGGGACATCCTCATCGCCGAGCTGCGCGCCGACCCGAACAAGCGCCACTTCACCCGCAACGCGGAGTTCGACTGCGACCTGTCGCGGATGGAGCCCGAGCTGCGGAAGGAGTTCTTGGATTTTCTGGTCTCCTCGATCACGGCAGAGTTTTCCGGCTGCGTGCTCTACGCGGAGATGCGCAAGCGGGCGAAGAACAAGGACATCAAGGAACTGTTCGGCTTCATGAGCCGCGACGAGGCGCGTCATGCCGGCTTCATCAACGACACGCTCAAGGATTTCGGCATCGGCGTGGATCTCGGATTTCTGACGAAATCGAAAAAATACACGTTCTTCCGGCCGAAATTCATCTTCTACGCCACCTATCTCTCGGAAAAGATCGGCTACGCCCGCTACATCACGATCTTCCGTGAGCTGGAGCGGCACCCGGAGCGGCGTATCCACCCGATCTTCAAGTGGTTCGAATTGTGGTGCAACGACGAGTTCCGCCACGGCGAGGCCTTCGCGCTGCTGATGCGGGCGAACCCGAAGCTGACGAGCGGCGTGAACCGCTACTGGATCCGGTTCTTCCTGCTCGCCGTCTTCGCCACGATGTATGTGCGCGACCATCACCGCCCGGCCTTCCACGCGGCGCTCGGGGTCGATCCGAGCGACTACGACTTCAAGGTCTTCCGGATCACCTCGGAGATTTCCCGCCAGACCTTCCCGCTGGAGCTCGACCTCGACAACCCGAAGTTCAAGGCAGGGCTCGACCGGCTGCTCGCCTGCTCCCGGGCGATCGCCGACGCCAAGGCGCGGGGCGGCCTCTCCGGCAAGGCGCTGCAGGGCGTCCACGCCGCCCGGGCGGCCGTGACCTTCGCGCGGCTCTACCTCCTGCCCGTCAAGGCCAACGCCCTGCCGGCCGACATCCGACTCCAGCCGGTCTGGTAGCATGGCGACTTACGCCGCTCCGGTGCTCTACGCGGTGCTGCTCTGGTGGTTCTCCACCGGGCTGATCCTGCTGCTCGACCACGCCCCGCGGCGCACCCATCCGTGGAGCATGGCCGGGGCGACGCTGCTGCTCGCCGCCGCCCTGGTGGCGATCCGAACCAGCGCCGCGGATACGAGCGCGACGGGGGCCTATACGGCCTTCACGGCGGCGCTGATCGTCTGGGGCTGGCAGGAGATGAGCTACTATATGGGCTTCCTGTCGGGTCCCCGGCCGGTCGCCTGCGCGCCGGGTTTGCGCGGCCTGGACCGGTTCTTCGCCGCGCTCGCCACCAGCCTGTGGCACGAATTCGCCATCGTGATCGGCGGCCTCGCGATCCTGGCGCTGGTCTGGGGCAGCCCCAACCGCTTCGCCCTGTGGACCTACGGCACGCTGGTGGTGATGAACCTCTCGGCGCGGCTCAACCTGTTCCTCGGGGTGCGCAACCTCCACGCCGAGTTCCTGCCGGACCATCTCGGCTACCTCGCCTGCTATCTCTCGCGAAAACCGATGAACCTGCTGTTCCCGGTCTCGGTGAGCCTCGGGACCATCGCGGCGGCTTTGCTCGGCCGGGCGGCTCTGGGCGCCGACCTGCTGGAGCACGAGCTGATCGGCTTCACGGTCCTGGCGACGCTGACCGCGCTCGCCACCCTGGAACACTGGTTCCTGATGCTGCCGTTGCCCTCCGCGGAGCTGTGGCGCTGGAGCCTGCCGGCCCGGGAAGCCGAGGGGGCGGCGCGGCGGCAGGACTAGATCTGAGTCAATGCGGAGCGCGGACGCGGCCTCTAACGACCGGGCCGCCGGAGACGGACAGGAATTCGGCGATGGCGCGGATTGGTGGACACCAGATTTTCGTGATCGGCCTGCAATAGAAGACGCGAGAGCCGCGTCCCGGATCCGGTTTCCGGGATGTGGCATCGAAGGACGGACGTCCGGACCTCTACATCCGGGCGCGGCACGCGCATCGATCTGGAATTCGTCCAGTGCGAAATCCGGTGTCACAGGCGGGATCAACCCGCCCCAGGGGTTCGGGGAGAGGCGGCATGGATTACGAGACCTTCTTCGGGGCTGAGATCGCCGGGCTCCACCGGGAGGGCCGCTACCGGGTCTTCACCGACCTTGAGCGCCACGCCGGCAACTTCCCGCACGCCACCCACCACCACCCGGGCGGCACCCGGCCCGTGACGGTCTGGTGCTCGAACGACTATCTCGGCATGGGCCAGCACCCGGCGGTCACCGAAGCGATGCACGAGGCGATCGACCGCTGCGGCGCGGGCGCGGGCGGCACGCGCAACATCTCGGGCACCAACCACTACCACGTGCTCCTGGAGCGCGAGCTCGCCGACCTCCACGGCAAGGAGGCGGCCCTGCTGTTCACCTCCGGCTACGTGTCGAACTGGGCGGCGCTCGGGACGCTCGCCTCACGCCTGCCGAACTGCGCGGTTTTTTCGGACTCCGAGAACCACGCCTCGATGATCGAGGGCATCCGGTTCTCCCGCGCCGAGCGCCACATTTTTCGCCATAACGATCCCGAGGACCTGAATCGCAAGCTCGCCCTGGTCGATCCGGCCCGGCCGAAGCTGGTGGCCTTCGAGTCGGTCTACTCGATGGACGGCGACATCGCGCCGATCGCCGAGATCTGCGACGTGGCCGAGGCTCACGGGGCGCTCACCTATCTCGACGAGGTCCACGCGGTCGGCCTCTACGGCGCGCGCGGCGGCGGCATCTCGGAGCGGGACGGCGTCGCCCACCGGCTCGACGTGATCGAGGGCACGCTCGGCAAGGCGTTCGCGGTGCATGGCGGCTACATCACGGCCTCGGAAAAGCTCTGCGACTTCGTGCGCAGCTTCGCCTCGGGCTTCATCTTCACGACCTCGCTGCCGCCGGCGGTGGCGGCGGGCGCGGCGGCCTCGATCCGCCACCTGAAGGCGAGCGGCGCCGAGCGCGCCCGGCATCAGGAGCGGGTCGCGAAGGTCCGGCAGGCGCTGGAGGCGGCCGACATCCCGACCATGCCGAACGACAGCCACATCGTGCCGGTGATGGTCTGCGACCCCGTGCTGTGCAAGGGCATCTCCGACACCCTGCTCGACGAGTTCGGCATCTACGTGCAGCCGATCAACTACCCGACGGTCGCCCGCGGCACCGAGCGCCTGCGGATCACCCCGTCGCCGCTGCACAGTGATGCCGACATCGCGCATCTGGTCGAGGCGCTCAGCACGATCTGGGGGCGGATCGGGCTGCGGCAGAAGGCGGCGGAGTAGGGCACTCTTCCCTCCCCCTTGTGGGGAGGGGTAGGGGTGGGGGTGGTGCAGGAGGCACCGCTCCGCTCAATTCTGGACCACCCCCACCTCCGGCTCCTCCCCACAAGGGGGAGGAGAGGGGGCACAGTGCGAGTTCTGCGTGCCCACCTTCCCCTTCTCGGCCATTATCGGCCAGGACGAGATGCGCCAGGCGCTGCTGATCGCGGCGGTGGACCCGGCGGTCGGCGGCGTGCTGGTCTTCGGCGACCGCGGCACCGGCAAGTCCACGGCGATCCGGGCGCTCGCCGCCCTGCTGCCGCCGATGCGGGCGGTCGCCGGCTGCCCGTACAATTGCGATCCCGACAGCCCGGCGGAATCCTGCCCCCACTGCGCCGGAGGAGGCCCGCGCAAAAGTCACAAAAAACCGGTGCCGGTGGTGGACCTGCCGCTCGGCGCCACCGAGGATCGCGTCGTCGGCACCCTCGATCTGGAACGCGCCCTCGGCGCCGGCGTGAAGGCGTTCGAGCCGGGGCTGCTCGCCCGGGCCAACCGCGGCTTCCTGTACATCGACGAGGTGAACCTGCTGGAGGACCACCTCGTGGATCTCCTGCTCGACGTGGCGGTCTCCGGGGTCAACACCGTCGAGCGCGAGGGGCTGTCGCTGCGCCATCCGGCGCGGTTCGTGCTGGTCGGGTCCGGCAACCCGGAGGAGGGGGAGTTGCGCCCGCAGCTCCTCGACCGGTTCGGGCTGGCCTGCGAGGTCGCGACCCCGAAGGACATCCCGACCCGCATCGCGGTGGTGCGCGCGCGCGACGCCTACGAGCGCGACCCGGAGGGGTTCTGCGCGGCGCGCGCGGGGGATGAGCGGACAATCCAGAAACGGATTTTGCTGGCCCGGGAGCGCCTTCCATCGGTGACCGTGCCGGACGCCGCCCTGGAGCGCGCGGCGCGGCTCTGCCTCGCGCTGGGGACGGATGGCTTGCGCGGCGAGTTGACCCTGATGCGCACGGCCCGGGCGCTCGCCGCCCTCGACGGCGCCGAGACGGTCACCGACGATCACCTGCGTCGCATAGCCCCGGCCGCCCTGCGCCACCGGCTGCGGCGCAACCCGCTCGACGAATCCGGCTCGACCGCCCGGGTGGAGCGCGCGCTTGCGGAGGTGTTTGCGTGATGGGCGCGCCGCCTCTCCCTCCCCCCTCTGCGGGGGAGGGTACCCTTCGGAGCAGGGGGGGCCGGGACGAAGTCCCGCAAGAGGGGAGCAACGGCGCAGAATCTGGCGCCTGCCTGCACGCGGGGCCTGCTTCATCCGGAAGCCGCGCTCCCGTCTCCCGACCCGGCCTGACGGCCGGCCCTCCCTCCCCCGCAGCGGGGGGAGGGAGGACGCCCGATCCTTGGGCCGATGCCCATCGCGCCGCCCGCCTGATCGCCGCCGACCCGCCCGCTTTCGGCGGCGCAATCCTGCGCGCCGCCCCCGGCCCGGTCCGCGAGCGCTGGCTCGAAACCCTGCGCACCGCGCTCCATCCCAAAACACCCTGGCGCCGCCTGCCGCCCGGCATCGGCGACGACGCCCTGCTCGGCGGCCTCGACCTCGCCGCGACCCTGGCGGCGGGCCGTGCCATCGCCCGGCCCGGCCTGCTGGCGCAGGCCGATGGCGGGATCGTCGTCGTGCCCATGGCCGAGCGCCTGCCCCCCGGCACCGCCTCGCGCCTCGCGGCCGCCCTCGACACCGGCACCGCCTCGGACCGGCCCGCCCGGTTCGGCCTCATCCTCCTCGACGAGGGCGAGGGCGACGAGGCGGTCGCCGAGCCGCTGGCCGACCGGCTCGCCTTCCGGATCGACCTGAACGCGATCGGGCTCGCGGAGACGCAGGCCGAGCTCCCGGATCCTGAACCCGGCGCCGCGGCCCCCGATCCGGTCGGCGACCTCTGCGCGCTGGCCGAGGCCTTCGGCGTGGCGTCGCTGCGCGGCCCGATCCTGGCGGCGCGCGTGGCGCGCAGGCTCGCAGTGGACCGGCCGATCAGCCGGCAGGATATCGTCACGGCCGCGCGTCTCGTCCTGGCGCCGCGCGCCACGCGGCTGCCCGCCCCGGAGGAGCCGGCTCCGGAGAACGCGGCACCTCCGGAGGAGACGCGCGCAGAGCCCCCGCCGGACGGGGCGTCGGAACCCGCCGCCGCAGACCTGCCCGATGAGATCGTGCTGGAGGCGGTGCGGGCGGCGATCCCGCCGAACCTGCTCGACCAGCTGCTCGCCGGTGGGCCGCGGCTCACGGCGGCGAAGGCGGGCCGGGTCGGTCAGGCCGCGGCAGCGCGCACCGGGCGGCCGATCGGCAGCCGGCGGGGCGATCCGCGGCGCGGGCGCCTCGATCTGCTCGGCACCCTGCGGGCGGCGGCACCCTGGCAGGCCGTCCGCCGGGAAGAAGGAGAGACGCGCCGCATCGTGGTCCGGCGCGACGACCTGCGGATCCGGATCCTGCGGCAGCGGACCGAGACCACGACGGTGTTCTGCGTCGATGCCTCGGGCTCGGCCGCCCTGGAGCGGCTGGCCGAGGCCAAGGGCGCGGTCGAGCTGCTGCTCGCGGAGGCCTATGTCCGGCGCGACCGGGTGGCGCTGGTGGCGTTCCGCGGCACCGGCGCCGAGCTGGTCCTGCCGCCGACGCGCTCGCTCACCCGGGCCAAGCGTGGATTGTCGGGGTTGCCGGGCGGGGGCGGAACGCCGCTCGCCGCCGGCATCGACGCCGCGGTCGCGGTGGCGCTGGGGGTACGACGGGGCGGCAGCCGGCCGGCGATCGTGCTGCTGACCGACGGGCGCGCCAACGTCGCCCGCTCGGGGGAGGGCGGCCGTGCCCGCGCCGGCGCGGAGGCGCTACAGGCGGCCCGGGCCTTGCGGGCCGCCGGCCTGCCGGCCCTCGTGGTCGATACCGGGAGCCGGGGCGAGGAGGCCCGGGCGGTCGCGGACGCGATGGGCGCCCGCTATCTCAAACTGCCGCGCCCTGAGGCCGGACAGCTCAGCGCGGCGGTGCGGGCGGCACTCTGAGCGCCGCAGCCGGTGAGATCAGAGGTGGCCGGCGCCGCCGATATCGGCCACGCGCTGATGGTGGGCGAGCCACGCGTTCAGCATGTCGCGGACGATGGCGCGGAGGTTCCAGCCGCCGGAGGCCGGGGCCGCGATGTTCTGGGTCGAGGAGGTGAAGAGGATCATGGCCTGCTCCGAAGTCGGGGGGTGTCCGTTGTTCTTGCGCAACCGGAATATGCCGATTCTGCCGCAGCGCAGCAAACGCGTTCCGGTCAGCGGTGACATGCGGCGACCGCATGGAATTTCAATGTGTTACGAAATACTTCCGTGGCTGCACGATAGCTCACGGAGCCGGCAGATACCGGCGCGTCTTGGTGCGGTGCGGGAGGCGCGGGCGTGCTGAATTCCTTCGCGGCGGACCGTCCGGACTGGGCGGTCGACGGGCGGGACTGGCCCCACCGGGCGGCGAGCCGCTTCGTCGAGGCGGCGGGCCTGCGCTGGCACGTGCAGGAATTCGGCCGGCCCGACGCGCCGGAGCTGCTGCTGCTGCACGGGACCGGGGCGGCGACCCATTCCTGGCGCGGGCTGGCGCCGCTGCTGGCCGAAGATTTCCACGTGACCGCCCCGGACCTGCCGGGCCACGGCTTCACGGACCCGCTGCCGGATTCCGACCTGTCGCTGCCCGGCATGGCGCGGGCGGTGGCGGGGCTGGCGGCGGCGCTCGATCGGCCGCCGGTGCTCGCGGCCGGCCACTCGGCGGGCGCGGCCGTGCTGGCGCGGATGTGCCTCGACGGCGCCATCACGCCCCGGCTGCTCGCGGCCTTCAACGGCGCGCTGGCGCCGCTGCCGGGGGCGGCGAGCCTGCTGTTCCCCGGCATGGCGCGGCTGCTGTTCCTCAACCCGTTCACCCCAAAGATCTTCGCCTGGACGGCGGATCGCTCGGCGGCCAAGCGGCTGATCGAGGGGACGGGCTCGCGCCTCGACCCGCAGGGCGTCGAACTCTATCGGCGGCTCTTCGCCCGGGCCGGCCATGTCCGCGGGGCGCTGGGCATGATGGCGAACTGGGACCTCGAGAGCCTGCATCGGGCGCTGCCGGACCTGAAGACCCGCACCCTGCTGATCGTCGGCGGCGGCGACCGGGCGATCCGGCCGGATACCGCTTTCGAGGTGCGCGACCGCCTGTCCGACGCCCGGGTGGCCCTGATCCGCGGCCTCGGCCACCTCGCCCACGAGGAGGCGCCCGAACAGGTAGCGGCGGTGTTTCGCGCGGAGGTGCGAGCGCTCGGGATCCTGTGAGCGGTGTGCAGGCGCGCTGCCGGACGCAGGGCTGGCCTCATGGAGCCGCGGGCCGCGTCAGAGGTCGGGATTGCGGTTCGGGTGATCGTCCACCCGCTCCCGCGACCGGATTGCGCGACGCCGACCACACAGCGGATGCCCCCGGGCGCAGGTTTTCTGTATAATGCTGGTCGATCAGCATCGTCAGACCACGGCCGACCGCTCCGTCGCGTCAGCCGAGTCCATCCGCCACTTCGGCCGCTACCATGACGAGGCTCGTCGAGCGCCCCTGACCCTGACCAAGCACGGCCGGCCTTTCCTGGTGATGCTGTCGGCCGGCGCCGCCCCGTCTGCCTGCCAATCGCGGTGTCGGATCCGACCCAGGCTCAGACGCACTTGGTTCTCCTTGCCATCTCGGGGACCGAGCCGAACTCCGAACAGACCGCCCTCGAAATCCCGGCGCTGGAATTGCGCCGGGCCGGCCTCCCCACGCTGAAGCGTGGGTGGATCACGGTCAGCGAGTACAATGACGATGTGGCGGAGCGGTCGTTTCACCTCGATCCCAATCAGGTGCCGCGCGGTGCCTTCAGCCCCGGATTCATGAACCGCATCCGGGCCGCCATCCGGCGGCTCTTCGTGGCGGCACAGGGCCGGATCGACCGCACCCTCTGAGGCGGACACGCAGCGGACGGAAGGCGCTCTTCAGCCCGCCGCGGGACTGGCGCCGCCCTTGCCTGGGCCCTAAACCCCGCCGCGGACCTTCGCCCGCCGGATATCAAGTGAGGAGCAGCCGAAACGATGGCGAGACCCGTGATCGGCGTCATCGGCAATGCGCGCCTGCTCGACAACCGGTTCCCGGCGCAGATCGTCGGCGAGAACAACATGCGCGCGCTGGCCGACGTGGCGGGCGCCCTGCCGCTGATGTTCGCCGCCGCCCCGGCGATCACCGATCTCGGCGATCTCCTCGACACGGTCGACGGGATCCTGCTCACGGGCGGCCGCGCCAACGTCCACCCGACCCGGTTCGGGGCCGAGCCCTGCGCGGCGCACGAGCCCTACGACGAAGCCCGCGATGCCGTGGCGCTGCCGCTGATCGAGACCTGCGTAGCCCGGGGCGTGCCGCTGTTCGGCATCTGCCGCGGCTTCCAGGAGATGAACGTCGCCTTCGGCGGCAGCCTGCACCCCGAGATCCGTACCCTGCCCGGGCGCCTCAACCACCGGATGCCGCGCCTGGAGAATGGCGAGATCCACCCGGATCTGGAGGTGATCTTCGCCGACCGCCACGCGGTCCGCCTGACGCCCGGCGGCGCCTTCGCGCGGCTGCTCGACCGCGAGACGATCCGGGTGAACTCCCTGCACGGCCAGGGCATCCTGGAGCCCGGCGCGCGGGTGGTGATCGAGGGCGTGGCCGAGGACGAGACGATCGAGGCCATCCGGATCCGCGACGCGGCCGGCTTCGCCCTCGGGGTGCAGTGGCATGCCGAGCACGATCCCGCCACCAACCCGATCAACCGGGCGCTGTTCGAAGCCTTCGGGAACGCGGCGGCGGCGCATCGCCGGGCGCGGGTGTCGGGCCGAGGCTGAACACCCGCATTCCGGCGCTCCCGCAGAGTCGCGTCGGCCGGACGCTCAGTACAGCCGAGGACCCGCGAGAACAACATAGGTTCGTTTTTTGACCAACATATGTTGTTCCTCATGCATTGAGCCGCGCAACGTCTCGCGAGACTGCGAACAATGCTTGTGAGGATGTCGCCCGCATCGCCCTATCCACAGGACGCCCTGTCGCAGGTCGGAACAGCACCGCGAAGATCGAGTTGCCGGAGTCCCGCACCTCAGCTGCCCCTCGCGAGGCAGGCTTGCGCAGAATACGGGCACGGACCGCATGCAATTTCCCCGCGACGACCGAGAGCACCCAAGTGCCGAGGCCTTCCGCGCCTTCATCCGCAACCCGCCCTTCCCCTGCGTCGGCGCCAAGTCGGCCCTGTCGCGCGGGAAGATGACCATCGTGGTCGCCCGGGACATCACCTCGGGCTGGGACGACATGCGGATCTACCCGGCCCTGCTCGCCTTCGTGGCGCGCTACCGCCTGAATCCGGACCTGTTCCAGAGCTTCGCGGTGGTGTTCGAGGGTCCGGGCGATCTCTCGGAGGAGGGATTCGAGCGGAATCTCTGGGCCCGGGCGCAATCCCTTACCGACAAGGATGCGTGGCTCGGTCAGCCGCACGATGCCCGCGTGGCGGACGATCCCGACAACCCGCACTTTTCCTTGAGCTTCGGCGGCGAGGCGTTCTTCGTGGTCGGCCTCCACCCGAACGCGAGCCGCCCGGCCCGGCGCTTCGCCTCGCCGGTGCTGGTCTTCAACCTGCACGCACAGTTCGAGCGGCTGCGCGCGGAGGGCCGTTACGAGAAGCTGCGCGCCTCGATCCTGGAACGCGATCAGGCGCTCGCGGGCAGCGTGAACCCGATGCTGGCGCGCCACGGCGAGGCCTCGGAGGCCCGCCAGTACAGCGGCCGCGTGGTCGGACCGGACTGGCGCTGCCCGCTCCAGGGCCGCCCGGAGCAGAAGCCCGACGCCAGAAAACCCGACCCGGCCTGGCATCCGCCGGCCCTGCCCCTCGATCGGTCCCTGCCGGGAACCGGCGCATGAGGCGGGCGCTTGGCGCGGGAGCGAGGGAGATGACGGCGTGAGCGGAGCCAGCATGGATCAGGCGGCAGTGCAGCGGATCGCGCCACGCTCGGGCGTCGCCTTCACCCTCGACCGAGGCCAGCGCCTCACGGTGATCGACCCGAACGGCGAGCAGGTGGCCGATCTCGTGGCCTATAACCGCCACGACACGGGGGAGGTGATCTCGTCCGGGCGGACCCTCGATTATGCCAGCCGGATCTATCTCACCACCGGCGACCCGCTCTACTCGAACCGCTCGAACGTGCTGCTGCGCATCGTCGAGGACACGGTGGGGCGGCACGACTTCCTGCTGACGCCGTGCTCGGCCGACACGTTCCGGATCATCTACGGCGATACCGACCCGCATCGCGGCTGCTTCGGCAACCTCGCGGCGGCGCTCGCCCCCTACGGCATCGCGCCGGACGCGATCCCGGTGGCGTTCAACTGCTTCATGAACGTGCCGATCGACGGCGCGACCGGGGCGCTCACGGTAGAGCCGCCGCTCAGCCGGGCCGGCGACCGGATCGTGTTCGTGGCCGAGACCGACCTGATCATCGGCCTGACCGCCTGCTCGGCCCTGCAATCGAACAACGGCAGCTTCAAGCCGATCGACTACCGGGTGGAGGGCTGAGGGGAGCAAAAACCGGGCCGCTGCCCTTGTCATGGCGCGCCTTCACCGACGGCAAGCACATGACGACTGTAATCTCGATATTTAACCCAGGTTATGGCCGTCGGATCCTTCAATTACATCGAGCACAACCGGATCGACGGATTGAGGCACTGTGATGCAAGCGTCATCCGCCGGAATCCCGCATCGATGTTTGCTATTCACTAACCCGAATAGTCGATTTTGAACGGGCCCAGCGCATCGGCGGCCCCGTTCCGAGCCGGTGCGGGCGTTCCGACGGCCGCCGCCGTCCTCGTTTCGGTGCTCGGATGACCTCTACGCAAACAGACCAGATGTCCGCCGGACGCGTCGCGCCCTGGCGGAGCTTCGCGAACCTCAAGCTGCGCCACAAGCTCGCGGCGGTGATGGCCCTGGTGGTCATGGCCATGGGGGCCTTGAGCACGCTCAGCTTCCTCGACATCCGGTCCTCGGCGCTGGCTGACCGGGAACTCATGACGCGCCGCCTCTCCGAGGTGGCCCAGAGCCTGGTCGTCCATTACGAGGCGCTGGCGCAATCGGGCCAGATGCCGACCGAGGCTGCCCAGCAGGCCGCGCTCACGGCGATCAGCGCCCTGCGCTTCGGCAACGAGGATTACTTCTTCGTCCTGTCCTCCGACGGACGGCTGATCGCCAACGCCTTCAACGCCAAGAACGTCGGCAAGCATGTCCTTGATCAGACGGACGTCCCCGGCGGCAAGCGCTACTTCGCCGAGATGGTCGAGACCGCCCAGCGCGACGGGGCGGGCATCGTGAATTACCTGAAGCCGCGGCCCGGCGGGACCGAGCCGGTCGAGAAGATCGCCAGCGTGCAGATGTTCAAGCCCTGGGGCTGGATCGTCGCCACCGGCCTCTATCGCGACGACGTCTACGCGGATGTGCGCAGCCGCGCGACCGCGATCGCGCTGTGGTCCGCCGGACTCGCCCTGCCGGTCGTGGCCCTGCTCCTGCTGATCGGCAACAGCCTGTCGCGCCCGATCGGCCGCCTGACCGCCGCGATGCGCGGCCTCGCGGAGGGCGACCTCACCGTCGCGGTCGGGGATCAGGGCCGCGGCGACGAGGTCGGCGCCATGGCGCGCGCCGTGCAGGTGTTCAAGGACGCGCTGATCGCCAAGCGCGCGGCCGACGCCGCCACCGTGGCGGAGAACGCGGCCAAGATGCGCCGCGCGCAGGTGCTGCTGGACGCGGTCACGGCCCGGTTCGACGCGCAGGTGAGCACGCTCACCCAGGGACTGGCCTCGGCCGCCGTGGAGATGGAGGCCACCGCCCAGGAGATGACGCGCACCGCCGCGCGCACCACCGAGCAATCCGTGCGCGTGAGCGCGGCCTCGGAGCAGACCTCGAACAACGTCCAGACCGTGGCGGCCGCCAGCGAGGAGATGTCGGCCTCGATCCAGGAGATCGCGGCCCGGGTCGCCCAATCGTCGCTGATGGCCGACCGGGCCAGCACCGACGTCGCCCGGACCAATGAACTGATGCAGGTCCTGTCGCGGGGGACGGAGCAGATCAGCGAGGTGATGGGGCTGATCGCGGGGATCGCCGGCCAGACCAACCTGCTCGCCCTCAACGCGACCATCGAGGCGGCCCGGGCCGGCGAGGCCGGCAAGGGCTTCGCCGTGGTGGCGGGCGAGGTGAAGGCGCTGGCCAGCCAGACCGCCAAGGCCACCGAGACGATCGCCGGCCAGATCGCGGCGATCCAGGGCGAGACGCGGCACGCGGTCGAGTCGATGCGGGCGATCGGCAGCTCGATCGACGAGATGCGCACGGTGGCGCTGAGCGTGGCCGCCGCCATGGAGGAGCAGGGGGCGGCGACCAGCGAGATCGTCCGGAACGTCGCGCAGGCCGCGCAGGGCACCCAGGCGGTGAGCGCCGACATCGCCGACGTGCACAAGGCGGCCGGCGATACCGGGGCGGCCTCCGGGCAGGTGCTGAGCGCCGCGCAGGAGCTGGCGCGCTACTCGGCGAGCCTGGGGCAGGAGGTCTCGACCTTCCTCGCCGCCGTGAAGGCCGCCTGAGGAGCCCTCAACCGAGGGATGGTGGACAGCGCGAGTCCGACGGGAGACGCTTCGAATCAGCCAAGCCCGGGACGGGGCGAGCAGCCCCGCCCGCGTGAGAGATCCATCGATGCGCTTCGCCCATGTGGCCCTGTGGACGCGGGACCTCGACGCGGCCGCCGCGTTCTGGCGGGAGTATTTCGGCGCGGAGATCGGGCCGCCCTACCAAAGCCGGCGCCGGCCGGGCTTCGTGTCGCGGTTCGTGACGCTCCCCGGACCGGGCGCGCATATCGAGCTGATGACCGGCCCCTGGGTCGAGGCGGAGTCGGCACCGGAGCGCGTCGGCTGGGCGCATGTGGCCATCTCGCTGGGCTGCATCGCGGCGGTGGACGCGCTGGCCGAGCGCTGCGCGGAGGGCGGGTGCCTCGTGTCGCCGCCCCGCCGGACCGGCGACGGCTTCTACGAGGCCATCGTCGCCATGCCGGACGGGACGCCGGTCGAGCTCACGGTCTGAGCCGGGCCGCAGCCTGAATCGGTCCGACGCCCCTCATGCGATCCCGTCGATCGCCACCCGCAGATGCTCCGGTCCGCGCAACGCCGCGCCCTGGCGGTAGGGCGGCGGATCTTCGACGAGGCGCGGCGCCTTGAGCCGGCGGGCCAGAGCGGTGAGCGCCGCCTCGGCCTCGAACCGGGCGAGCGGCGCGCCGACGCAGTAATGCAGGCTGCCGCCGAAGCCGAGATGGCGGATGCCGGTCCGGTCCGGATCGAACCTTTCGGGCTCCGGGAACACCGATTCGTCGCGGTTGCCGGCGGCGAGCAGCAGCACGAGATCGGCGCCCTCGGGGATCGTCACGCCCGCGATGTCGATCGCCGAGAGCGTCCGGCGGGTCCGGAACTGCACCGGCGGCTCGTAGCGCAGCAATTCCTCGATCAGCCGCGGGGCGCGCATCGGGTCCTGGCGCAGGCGCTCCAGCTCGTCCGGATGGCGCAGCAGTGTCAGCAGGCCGTTGGTGATCAGGTTCACGGTGGTCTCGTGGCCGGCCACCAGCATCAGGATCGAGGTGGCGATCAGGTCGTAATCGCCCATCTTCACCCCGGCCGGGGTGGCGTGGTTGGCGAGCCCCGAGAGCATGTCGTCCTGCGGGTGCCGGCGCTTCTCCTTGATCAGGTCGGCCATGTAGCCGCCGATCGCGTCGAAGGTCCGGCTGTTCTTGGCGCGGATCTCGGGATTGGACAGGCTGTCGGGTTCGAGCGCGGTGGCGAGCTGCGTCGCCCAGCCGTGAAACTTCGGCTCGTCCTCGCGGGGCACGCCGAACAATTCGCAGATCACCGTCACGGGGAGCGGGTAGGCGAGGTCGTCGACGGCGTCGATCTCCCGGGCGTCGCGCTTCTCGTCGAGCAGGTCGGCCACCAGCCGGTCGGAGCGGGCGCGCATCGCCTGCACGCGCTCGCGGGAGAATTGGTGCATCACGGCCGAGCGCAGGGCGTCGTGGTCCGGCGGGTCCCGGAAGATGAAGACCCGGTGGCGGTCCATCATCCAGTCCTTGAGCGGCTTCACGATCAGGTCGGTGAGCGGGTTGCCGGTGCGCGGGCGGTCGGCGGGGGGCAGCGTGTCGGAACTCACCCGCGGGTCCTGCAGCAGGCGCGCGATGGTGCCGTGGGTCGAGGCCACCCAGGTCCCGTCTTCGGTGCCGTCGTCCTGGCGCGAGACGGGGTTCCGCCGCAGCTTGGCGTAGATCGGATAGGGGTTCGGCCGGTTGGCGAAATCCTTGACCTGATCGAGGAGGCTTGAATCGGGCATCGATGTCCTCAGGAAAAGCCCGGGTCGAAGATCGCGATGCCCTTCGGCCGGTCGGTGGCGGCCCCCTCCGGCGGGAAGGGCGCGCCGGTGGCGACCATCTCGGCATGGGCCGGCAACCAGCGGGCGGAATCCACCGAGACGGCCGCGATGCAGCGCCCCGCGCGGCCGTAGAGGGCGATGAAGCGGCCGTCGGCCGGATTGCCCTGCGTGATCGCCACCGCGTCGGCCCCCTCGGTCAGGCCGGCGGATTTCACCACGAGATCCCCTTGCGTCGACCAGAAGGTCGGCAGGGCACCGTAGGCCGCGTCGGGCGGCGCGCCGGCCAGCAAGCGCCCGGCATGGGCGGCCTGCGCCACGGCGTGGCTCCAGTGCTCCAGGGCGACGCGCCGCCCGTCGTAGAGCGGATGGGGGAAGCGCGCGACGTCGCCCGCCGCCGCGATCTGCGGATCGGGATGGCCCTCCGCGTCGAGGACGTAACCGGCGCCGTCGCACTCGACGCCGCCGGGATCCGCCGACAGGCCGGCCCCGTCGAGCCATTCGGTGTTGCGCACGGCGCCGAGGGCGACGACCGCGAGCTCGGCCTCGATCCGGCTGCCGTCGGTGCAATGCGCGCGGACCAGCCGGCCGCCTTCGCCCTCCAGCCACTCGACCTCGCTGCCGCAGCGCAGGTCGACCCCGTGGCCCGCGTGGATCGCCCCGATGAACGCGCCGATCGTGCGGCCGAGGACCCGGGCCAGCGGCGTCGGACTGGGCTCCACCAGGGTCACGGGCAGGCCGAGCTGCCGGCACAGGCTCGCGACCTCGCAGCCGATGAAGCCGCCGCCGATCACCAGGACGCGCCGCGGGCCGGCGGCGAGCGCCCGCCGCAGGGCGGCGGCGTCGTCCCGCCCGCGCAGGGTGAAGACGCCGGCAAGCCGCCCCTCGTGCGGGTTCGGCCAGGGGCGGGCCCGGGTGCCGGTGGCGATCAGCAGGCGGTCGTAGGGGAGGGCGCGTCCGTCCGCGAGCCGCACCGTGCCGGCCTTCCGGTCGAGGCCGGCGGCCGGGGTGCCGAGCTGCCAGTCCACATCCGCGCCGAGACCGTGCGGCAGGGTGGTGGCATGCGCGGGGATGGCGCCGGCCAGGACGTGCTTGGACAGGGGCGGCCGATCATAGGGGAGGTGGGGCTCGGCCCCGACGATCGTCAGCGATCCGGAAAAACCCGCCTCCCGCAGGGCCTCGGCGCCGCGCAAGCCGGCGAGGCCCGCGCCGACGACGACCGCGCGTTCGGCGGGCGCCATCAGACCCCCCGCCCCGGATCCTCGACCCGGATCGCCTGGACCGGGCAGGCGACGCGCGCCCGCTCGATGTCGTCCCGGTCCTCGGCGGCGGGCGCCGGATCGTAGAACAGGGCCTCGTGCCCCTCGATGCGGAAATGCCGCGGCGCCGCGTAGCAGCACTGGGCGTAGGCCTGGCACAGATTGAGATCGACGCTCACCCGAAGGCCGGGTGGGGATCCGGATGACGCATCGGCACGGGTCGACATGGCGAAGCAACCGCGCGGAACGCCCGAGGTTCCGCGCTGCGAAACCGGCGCGTCAGACGTGCAAAACTGTACGCGGCACTCTGGACCGACAGGGCGGGGCACAATTCCCCTGGCGCGCGGTTCGCCCTAGTGTTGCGCCGCCTCGCGGGCCCACCCGACGCACCGCGATCCCAGGAGGGCACCATGCCGTACGGTGCACGAACGACCCTCGCCGCCCTCGTCCTGCTGCTCGGCGTCGGCGGCGCCACCGCCGAGCCCGCCGCGGGCACGACCTGGACGGACCCGCCAACCCACAAACCCGCCGCCGAGGCACCAGCAGCCGACCGGAAGGCGGCAGCGTCCACGCCCGCCGCGGCGCCGACCGCGCCCTCGACCGCCTCGACACCCGCCGCCGTCGCCGGGGAGGCCCGGATCGCGGCGCGGCGCCCGGCGCCGAAGCGGCTGGCCGCCTCGACCCATCGGTCGCGCCGTGCCGCGGCGGCGGCGGGGGCGATCGCCGGTCCGCGCATCGCCGCGGCGCCGCCCCCGCCGCCGGAGGGCTATGTGCGCGGCCGGCCCTTCTACGGATATGGCCCGGGCTACGGCGCCGGCTACGCCGACGAGCGCCTCGACCGCCTGAGCAGCGCCGCGGCCGCCGGCTACGTCGTGGTGCGCCGCCGGACGGTGGTGTTCCCCGACGGCCGGACGCTGCGCGTCTACCGCCCGGACGAGGGCGAGCCGTTCTGATCCGGGGGTGGCGCGAACACCGACCGCAGCGGCGCACGCAGAACCTTCCCCGCGGGGTTGCGGGGCAGGAGCCCGTCCCAGACCACGATCCGCACCGGCACCTTGAAAGCCGCCAGCCGCTCCGCCGCGAAGGCCCGGATCGCCTCCGGGCTCGTCTCGGCGCCCTCCTCCAGCGCCACGATGGCACCGGGCTCCTCGCCGAGCGTCGGATGGGGCACGGGCAGCACCACGGCGTCGATCACGTCGGGATGTTCGTAGAGGACGTTCTCGACCTCGCAGCAATAGATGTTCTCGCCGCCGCGGATCAGCATGTCCTTGATCCGGTCGACGATGGTCAGGAAGCCCTCGTCGTCCACCCGGGCGAGGTCGCCCGTGCGCAGCCAGCCCTCGGACAGAACCTCGGCGGTCGCCTTCGGATCGTCCCAGTAGCCGCGGACCACGTTCGGCCCCTTCACGCAGAGCTCGCCGACCGCGCCCGGCGGCAGGTCCTGCCCGAGGGGATCGAGGATCCGCACCTCGCAGACCGGCAGCGGCGGGCCGCAGGAATCGGGATGCGCCAGGTAATCCTCGGCCTGGTGATGGGTGAAGGTCGCCGAGGTCTCGGTCATGCCCCAGCCGGTGCCGGGCACGACCTTTGGCAAAACCACGCCCAGCGTCCGCACGAGGTCGCCGGCGGCCGGCGCACCGCCGTAGGTGACGGCATCGAGGGTCGGCAATGTGCGCCCGGCCTCCCGGGCCGCGGTGGCGAGCTGCCACGCGATGGTCGGCACGCCGCCCGCGCTGGTGCAGCCCTCCCGCTCGATCAGGTCGAGCGCTTCGGCCGCATCCCAGCGGTGCATCATCACGAGGCGGTGGCCACCGTAGAGCGCCGACCCCAGGCTCGCGTGGCAGCCGGTGACGTGGAACAGCGGGATCACCAGCAGCGCCACCCGCTGCGGCGCGGCCGGGTCGGGCTTCGGCGGGCTCTCGCCCCGGCGCAGGAGGCTGCGCGCCGCCGAGTAGGGATAGGCCATCACCGTGGTGGCGGCCGCCCGATGGGTGCCGACGGCTCCTTTCGGCTTGCCCGTGGTGCCCGAGGTGTAGAACAGGGTCGCGTCGTCCTCCGGATCGAGGGCGATGTCGGGCAGGGGCAGGTCGGGCAGGGCGGCCCATTCGGTCACCGGCCCGAGGATCTCGGCCAGCGGGCTCGCCCGGGGATCGGGCTCCGTCCGGGTGGTGAAGACCCGCTCCAGGGCCGGGCACTCGGACAGGTGCGGGGCGATCCGCGCGAAGCGCTCGCCGTCGGCGATCAGCATCCGCGCCCCGGAATGCCGCAGGCCATAGGCGAGTTCGGGGCCGGTCCACCACGCGTTGAGCGGCGTCGCGATGGCGCCGGCGAGCAGGGCGCCGAAATAGCTCACCGGCCATTCGGGCAGGTTGCGCATCGCGATGGCGACGCGGTCGCCCTTGCGGATACCGGCCTCCGCCAGCGTCCGCGCCAGATTGGTCGCGGCCCGGGCGAAGCCCGTGAAGGTCACGCGCTCGTCGCGGTAGACCACGAAGGTCTTGTCCCCGTGGCCCCGCGCGATCCCAAACAGGTCGCGCAGCGTCGGCGGGGCTTTTTCCCAGATCCGGGTCGGCACACCCCGGATGTCGATCGTCGTGATTGCGAAGGGCGCGCCCGGGGCGGTGAGCCGCGCCTCGGCCTCGCGGAAGGGCAGGGCCGGCCAGCCGGCGGGGATGCGGGGATCGGGGCTCATCGGGCGATCGT
Organism: Methylobacterium sp. 2A; assembly: GCF_009806555.1. Classification (GTDB taxonomy): domain Bacteria; phylum Pseudomonadota; class Alphaproteobacteria; order Rhizobiales; family Beijerinckiaceae; genus Methylobacterium. Next base: position 89,174 of record NZ_VUOK01000005.1, read on the forward strand.
CACGCCGCCGTCGATGACGAGCGCCTGGCCGGTGACGAACCGGCCGGCCGCGGAGGCCAGGAACACGGCCGCGCCCGCGATCTCGTCGGGCTCGCCGATCCGGCGCAGGGGGGCGGCGTCCGTGGTGGCGGCGAGCATCTCGGGATCCTCCCACAGGGCCCGGGCGAAGTCGGTGCGGATCAGGCCCGGGCAGAGGCAGTTCACCCGCACGTTGGCGGGGCCGTATTCCACCGCGTAGTTGCGGGCGAGCTGGAGGTCGGCGGCCTTCGAGACGTTGTAGGCACCGATCACCGGCGAACCCTTGAGCGCCCCGATCGAGGAGACGATGACGATCGCCCCATCCTGCCGCTCGACCATGCCGGGCGCGACCCTCTGGATCAGCCAGTGGTTCGACAGGACGTTGTTCTCGAGGATCTTTCGGAATTGGGCGTCGGAGATGTCGGCGAGCGGCCCGTAATAGGGATTGCTGGCCGCGTTGCAGACCAGCACGTCCACCGGACCGAGCCGCTTCTCGGTCTCGGCGACGAGGTGTTCCAGCTCCTCCTTCACCGAGATGCTGGCCGGGATCGCCACGGCGCGGCCGGCCCCGTGGGCGGCCTCGATCTCGGCGACGACCGCCGCGCAGGCGTCGCGCTTGCGCGAGGAGATCACCACCCGGGCGCCGTGCTCGGCCATCCGCAGGGCGATCGCCCGCCCGATGCCCCGGGACGAGCCGGTGATGAGGGCGATCTTGCCGGTCAGGTCGAACAGGGACATGGCGAGGTCTCGCTCAGGGTAAATTGACGCGCGCCCTCCCTCCCCCCTCTGCGGGGGAGGGTGGCCCCCGAAGGGGGTCGGGAGAGGGGAGCGACGGCGCAGAATGAAGCTTTGTGCTGCGTGACGGTCGCGGTCCTTGCGGAAGCGTCGCTCCCCTCTCCCGAGACCTGCTGACGCAGGCGCCACCCTCCCCCGCAAAGGGAGGAGGGGACCCGCCGGCGTCGCGATCCCTCCGTCCCCCGCCCATCCTCACGCCCCCGCCATCATCGACCGGCGCAGGCGCGCCATGCCGGCGAGCCAGCGCTCGGGATTCTCGGCCCGGCGGCGGGCATATTCCGCCACCTGCGGGTGCGGCAGGATCAGGAAGCGCCCCGCCGCCAGCCCGTCGAAGGCGGCCTCGGCCACGGCCTCCGGGGCCAGAACGCCGTCGCGCGACGCGGCGCTGGCAGCCCCCAGCATGGCGGTGTCGACGCCCTGCGGGCACAGGGCGGCGATCCGGATCCCGTCCTCGGCATGGGCGATGGCGAGATGCTCCAGGAAGGCGAGCGCCGCGTGCTTGGTCGCCCCATAGGCGGCGCTGCCGATCTGGCTGAGCAGCCCCGCCGCCGAGACCGTCCCGAGGAACGCGCCACCGCCCCGGGACAGCCAGAGCGGGACCAGCACCCGCGCCGCGTGGACATGGCCCATCACGTTCACCGCGAAGGCACGCGCCCAGCTCTCCGGGTCGGCGGAGGTGGCGAGATCCGGGTCGGGGTCGCGCTCCAGGATGCCGGCGTTGGAGCAGTAGAGCGCGATCGGCCCGATCTCGGCCTCGATGCGCGCCAGGATCGCGGCGACCGCCGCCGCATCGCCCACATCGAGCGCGTAGGCGTGCCCACCGATTTCCGCCGCCACGGCCTGCGCCCCGGCGCCGTCCCGGTCGAGGGCGACCACGGTCGCGCCGCGCGCCCGCGCCGCCGCGGCCAGCGCCCGGCCGATGCCCCGGGCGGCCCCGGTAACGGCGACGATGCGGCCGGAGAACTCCATGCTCAGGCCCCCGCCCGCTCGGCGAAGCCCCAGGCCGCGGCGGCGAGTTTCGGCACCCGCGCCGCCATGGCGGCGGCGTGCTCGCTCGCGGCGTTGCCGGCCTTGGCCCGGGCCGCCACACCCTGGAGGATGCCGACCAGCCGGAACAGGTTGTAGGCGAAGTACCAGTCGAGCTCGGGCAGCTCTTCGCGGTCCGCCGCCCGGCAGTAGAGCGCCACCGCCTCGTCCCGGGTGGGGATGCCGAGCGCCGGCAGGTCGAGCCCGCCCAGCCCGCTGCGGCCGTCCGCCGGCAATTCCCACTGCATCAGCAGGTAGCTGAAATCGGCGAGCGGATCGCCGAGGGTCGACAATTCCCAGTCGAGCACGGCGCTGACGCCGCCATCCGTCGAAAAAATCAGGTTGTCGAGGCGATAATCGCCGTGGACCACGCAGGCGCCCTGCTGCTCCGGCACGGTCCGGGGCAGCCACGCGATCAGCCGCTCGACATCCTCCAGGCGCCCGTCCTCGGCGGCGCGGTACTGGCGGGTCCAGCGATCGACCTGCCGCGCGAAGTAATTGCCGGGCCGGCCGTAATCGGAAAGCCCCGCCGCCTCCGGGTCGATGGCGTGGAGGCGCGCCAGCGTGGCGATCATGCCGGCATAGTGCCGGTGACGGGCATGGGGATCGAGCCCCGGCAGCGCCCCGTCCCAGTGAACGGCGCCGCCGACCGCCTCCATCACGTAGAAGGCCGCGCCGATCACTTCTGGATCTTCGCACAGCGCGAAGGGCCGCGGCACCGGAAAGCCCTCGCCGTAGAGGGCGCCGATCACCCGGAACTCCCGCTCCACCGCGTGGGCCGAGGGCAGGAGCGGGCCGAAGGGCTTCCGGCGCAGCACGTAGGCCTGGCCCGGCGTGTCGAGCCGGTAGGTCGGGTTCGACTGGCCGCCGCGGAACTGCTGCACGGTGAGCGGGCCGGCATAGCCGCGGACGTGCTCCGCCATCCAGGCGGACAACCGCGCCTCGTCGATCCGGTGGCGCGGCTCGACCGGCTTCACGCCGGAGAAGACGTCGGGCTCGCTCATGCCTGCTCCGCCTCCGGGGCTCCCGGCCGGACATTGGTGTAGCGCCCGAATTCGAGCCGGGCGATCGAGCGATTGTGCACCTCGTCCGGCCCGTCGGCGAGGCGGAGGGTGCGGATATGGGCGTACATTTTCGCGAGCCCGAAATCCTCCGAGACGCCGGCCCCGCCATGGGCCTGGATGGCGTCGTCGATCACCTTCAGGGCCATCCGGGGCGCCGCGACCTTGATCATGGCGATCTCGAGCTTGGCGCCCTTGTTGCCGACCTTGTCCATCATGTCGGCGGCCTTCAGGCAGAGGAGGCGGGTCATCTCGATGTCGATCCGCGCCTCCGCGACCCGCTGCTCCCAGACCGATTGCTCGGAGATCCGCTTGCCGAAGGCGACGCGCGAGACCAGCCGGCGCGCCATGGCCTCCAGGGCCACCTCCGCGACCCCGATGGTGCGCATGCAATGGTGGATGCGGCCGGGCCCGAGCCGCCCCTGCGCGATCTCGAAGCCGCGCCCCTCGCCGAGGATCAGGTTCCCGGCCGGCACGCGGACATTCTCCAGCACCACCTCGCCGTGGCCCTTCGGCGCGTCCTCGTAGCCGAAGACCGGCAGCAGCCGCTCCACCCGCACACCCGGCGTGTCCATGGGGACGAGGATCTGCGATTGCTGGCGGTGACGGGGCGCCTCCGGGTCGGTCTTGCCCATCAGGATCGCGATCTCGCAGCGCGGGTCGCCGACGCCGGTGGACCACCATTTGCGGCCGTCGATCACGTAATGGTCGCCGTCCCGGCGGATCGACGTGGCGATGTTGGTGGCGTCCGAGGAGGCGACCTCCGGCTCGGTCATCAGGAAGGCGGAGCGGATCTCGCCCGCCATCAAGGGCTTCAGCCATCTCTCCTTCTGGGCCGGGGTGCCGTAGCGGTGCAGCACCTCCATGTTGCCGGTATCGGGCGCCGCGCAGTTGAACACCTCCGAGGCGATCCCGACCCGGCCCATCGCCTCGGCACAGAGCGCGTAGTCGAGGTTGGTCAGGCCGGCGCCGCGGTACTCCTCCGTGTCATGCTCGGGGGAGGGCGGCAGGAACAGGTTCCACAGGCCCTCGGCCTTCGCCGTCTCCTTCAGCCGCTCCATGGTGGGCGAAGGCTCATGGCTCGCAGCGCGCTCGGCCGCGACCGCGGCGGAGGCCGGCAGGATCGCGTCTTCGATGAAGGCGCGGACGCGGGTCAGCCAGTGCGACTGGGATTGAGAGAGGTTGAAATCCACGGTGTCCGCTCCGCTCACATCTGTCGCTGCGGGCCACTCTCCTCCCCCTTGTGGGGAGGAGTTGGAGGTGGGGGTGGTTCAGGATCAAGCGGAGCGGTGTCTTCTGCACCACCCCCACCCCTGACCCCTCCCCACAAGCTCGAGCGATCCCGGGCAGGCCCGGGATCGCCAGGGGAGGGGACAACACCTGCCCTCACAGATAGGCCGATCCCATCTCGCTGGCGAAACGCTGCGGCGGCCCTTCCCAGACGATCCGTGCCTGCTCCAGCACGTAGACCCGGTCGGCGTGGGGCAGCGCGAAGGTGACGTTCTGCTCGCCGAGCAGCACCGTGATCGGCGTGGTCTGGCGCAAGCGCTCCAGGGCCTTCGACAGAAGCTCCAGGATCACCGGGGCGAGGCCCAAGGTCGGCTCGTCGAGGATCAGCAGGCGCGGGCGCATCATCAGCGCCCGGGCGATGGTCAGCATCTGCTGCTCGCCCCCCGACAGGGTCCGGGCGCTCTGCGCCTCGCGGGCCTTCAGGATCGGGAACAGGTCGTAAAGTTCTTCGCGGCGCTTGGCGCTCTCGGCCTTCGGGAAATGCTGGCCGCCGAGGTCGAGATTCTCGCGCACGCTGAGATCGCCGAACAGCTCGCGGGTCTCGGGCACCTGGACGATGCCGGCGCGCGCGATGGCGGCGGGCTTCATCCGGGTCAGATCCTGCCCGTCGAACCGGATCGTGCCGCTATGTGGCACGAGGCCCGAGATGGCGTTGAACAGGGTGGTCTTGCCGGCCCCGTTCAGGCCCACCACCGAGACGAACTCGCCCTCATGGACATGGATCGAGGCGGAGCGCAGGGCCTGCGCCTTGCCGTAGAGCACGTCGACGCCCTCGACACTCAGGAGCGAGTCGGGCTTGAACGCGGCTTCCGGCCGGGCCGCCGTCTCGATGCTGCCACCGAGATAGACCCGGCGCACGGTCGGGTCGGCCATCACGGATCCGGCCGAGCCCTCGGCGATGCGCTCGCCGAGATACATGGCGAAGACCCGGTCCACGAGGGCCGAGACGCTCTTCACGTTGTGATCGACGAGGAGCACGGCCTTGCCCTCGTCGCGAAACCCCCGGATCAGCTCGGAGAAGGCCGCGACCTCGCCGCCGGTGAGACCCGCGAAGGGCTCGTCGACCAGCACCACCCGGGGATCGCGGGCGATCGCCTTGGCGAGCTCCAGCCGGCGCAGATCCGCGAAGGGCAGGGTGCCGGGGCGCCGGTCGGCCACCGCGCCGAGGCCGACGCGCTCGGCGATGTCTTTGGCACGGCGCGTCACATGGGGGTCGGCGGCGAGCCGGATCAGGCTGTCGGGCAGGAGCGCGAGGCTGATATTCTCCAAGACCGTCTGCCGCTGGAGCGGCCGCGCGTGCTGGAACACGAGGCCGATCCCGGAGCGCGCCACCCGGTGGGCCGGCATGCCGCCGATCTCCCGGCCGTCGAGGCGGATCGAGCCGGCGCTCGGGCGCTCCAGCCCCATGATCAGCTTCATCACGGTGGATTTGCCCGAGCCGTTCGGGCCGATCAGCCCCAAAATCTCGCCGGGGCGCAGATCGAGGTCGATGTTCTTGACGGCGACGAGGCCGCCGTAGCGCTTGGTCAGGCCGCGCACGGCGAGGCAGGGCTCGGCCGCGACGGGGGACACGGCCAGCGGGGGTGCCACGGCGACGGTCATCGCGCTCTCCGGAAGGAAGCGAGGCCGAGCAGCCCCGAGGGCACGAACAGGATCACGAGGAGCGCCACCGCCGAGACCACGAAGGTGGAGAGGGCGCCAAGCGGGCGCAGCAGCTCGCCCGCCGCGATCAGGAACACGGCGCCCAAAGCCGCGCCCACGATGGTGCGCCGGCCGCCCAGCACCGCCGCGATGATCACCTGCACGCCGACCGCGGTGTCGATCAGCGTGCCGACCGAGGCGGTGCCCATGTAGAAGACCACCAATCCGCCCGCGAGGCCCGAGAAGGCGGCGCTCACCGCGAAGGCCGCGAGCTTGTGCTTGGCGACGTTGAAGCCGAGCGCCCCGGTCACCACCGGATCCTGGCCGGCGGCCTGGAGGATCAGCCCGGCCGGCGAGCGCGCGATGGCGGTGAGGATCAGGCCGGAGACAGCCATGAAGCCCAGCGCCAACCAGTAATTGGTGTCGGCGTCGATCGAGATGACGTCGGGAACGGTGAGGCCGATCTCGCCGCCGGTGAGGCCGGAGAACACCACGATCATGTTCTGGAGGAGCAGAACCGCCACCAGGGTGATCAGCCCGAAATAGGGGCCCCGTACCTTCAGCGCCGGCAGCGCCAAAGCGAGCCCGCCGACCACGGCGAGCACGGTCCCGGCCGCGAGGCACCAGGGGATCGGCAATTCGTAGCGGTTGTTGAGGATGCCGGCGCCGTAGGCCCCGAGACCGATCAGAAAGGTCGGGCCGAAATTCACCTCGCCGGCGAAGCCGAAGAGCAGGTCCCAGGCCATGGCGAACACGCCGAAATAGTAGGCGATGGTGAGCAGGCCGAGGATGTAGCCGGACACATACCAGGGGAGGGTGGCGGCCGCCGCGACGGCGAGGATCGCGATCCAGAAGCCGGGGTTGGTGAGGAGCTTCATCGGGTTACACGAACTCCGCGCGTTTCCCTCCCCCCTCTGCGGGGGAGGGTGGGCCCCGAAGGGAGTCGGGAGAGGGGAACACGGCTTCCGGACGGGGCGCGGCCTTCATGAAGGCCAGTGTGCCTTCCTGAACCGTCGCTCCGCTCTCCCGACCCCTGCTGATGCAGGGGCCACCCTCCCCCGCAGAGGGGGGAGGGAGCGCGGCGGCGCGGGACAGCCATGAAACGAACCATCACCGCCGCCCCAGCAGGCCCTGCGGGCGCAGGTACATGACGGCGACCAGCAGCAGCAGAGCCGGGATCACCCGATAGGCCGGCGAGATCAGGTAGGCGGTGGCGGTCTCCAGATACCCCACCACGTAGGCGGCGATCAGCGAGCCGGTGACGCTCCCCAACCCGCCCAGCACCACGATCGAGAAGGCGCTCGCGGTGAGCGGCCCGACCGAATACGAGGACACCCCCAGGAACATCCCGAGCAGGACCCCGGCGATGCCGGCCAAGAGCCCGTAGATCGCCCAGACCGCCACGTAGATCCGGCCCATGTCGTGGCCGAGCAGCGTCACGCCCCGCGGGTTCATGGAGGCGGCGAGCAGCACCTTGCCGGCCCGCGCCCGGTTCACGAACAGCCAGAGCAGCCCGATCACCACCCAGCAGATCACCGCGGTGAAGATCTCGTTCTGCGGCGTGCGCACGCCCGCGATCTCGATCACGCCTTCGACGATCGGCAGCACCGTCTTCGGGTTGTCGGTGAAGAAATAGGCCACCAGCTCCTGGATCATGATCCCCCAGAGCAGCGTGCCGGTGAGCACGAAGATCTCTTTCTCTTCGCGCGGGATCGCGCGGCTGCGCTCGATCGGCGCCACGATGGCGAAGTAGGTGATCAGGGCGGCGGCGAGCCCGCACACGATGCCGATCGCCGCCCCCGCGTAGGAGCCGAGCCCGAACAAAGCCGAGGCCGCCCAGGCCGCCACGGCGGCCATCACCATGATGGCGCCGTGGGACAGGTTGAGGACGCCCGAGACCCCGAAGATCAGGGTGAAGCCCATCGCGCCGAGCGCGTAGAGGGCCGAGATCGCGAAACCGTCGACGAGGATCTGGAGGCCGATCACCGCGCTCTCCCCGCCCGCCTACTGGACCGCCGGCTTGACGGCGGGCGGCAGCACCAGGGTCCCGTTGGCCACCCCCGCGGGCCAGATCGCGACCTGCTTGCCGTTCTGCCACTGGCCGAGCACGCTGGTCATCAGGCCGGGGCCGTACTGGATCGAGTGCGTGAACGGCTCGTCCTTGCCGTAGAACGTGATGTGGCCGACGGTGCCGACATAGTCGGTCTTCTCCAGGGCCTCCACGAGCTTGTCGGCCTCCGTGGAGCCGGCGCGCTTGACGGCCTCCGCGGTGTAGTAGGTCGCGTCGTACGCCATGAAGCCCGCATAGGAGGGCGCGCCGCCGAAGCGCTTGGCGAAGGCCTCGGCGAAGGGAATCGTCTTCCCGGTGAGCGCCACGCCGGGCAGCGCCACGCTGTCGAACAGCACGCCCTGCGTGCCGCCGTTGGTGTTGGCCCAGAAGGTCGAGGAGGTCGCCTGCCCGCTGATGCCGGTCATGGCGATCGGCACCTGCTGGTTCTGCCACTGCACGGTCGGCTGCACGCCGACATGGGCGATGCCGGTGACGATGAGATCGGGCTTGGCCGCCTCGATCTTGTTGTAGATCGGCGTGAAATCGCCCGTATCCGGCGAGAAGCGGACGTGCTCCACCACCTTCAACCCGGATTTCGGCAGGCATTCCTCGTAGGCGGCGTCGAGGGGACGGGTCCAGGCCGCGTCCTCGCTCATGATCGCCGTCGTCTTGGCCTTGAGCTTGTCGACCAGCACGTCCTTGGCCGAGTCGCACACCGCCTGCGCCAGGGCGTGCGAGGTCAGGTAGCCGTGGAAGGTGTACTTGTTGCGCGCGTAATCCTTGTGGACGTTCACGCTGATCTCATTGGAGGCCGCGCCGGGGGTGATCAGCGGCGTCTTGAGCCGGGCCGCCCAGGGCATCAGCGCCAGCACGACCTCGGAGATGTAGCTGGCGATGACGAGGTTGACCTTGTCCTCGGACACCGCCCGCTGGAACGCACGCACCGCGTCGGAGGCGGAGGACTTGTCGTCGTAGGTGACGACCTGGATCTGCCGCCCGTCGATCCCGCCCCTGGCGTTGATCTCGTCGGCGGCGAGCTGCACCGCCTGCGGGATCGAGGCCCCGGCCACCGACTGCGCCTCGGCGATCACCCCGATCCGGATCGGGTCCGCGGCATGGGCCGGCCCCGCCAGCAGGGCGCCGGCCGCCAGCAGCGCGGGCAGCCTGTGCCGGATCGGGGCGCGCCGGATGGCGGCGGTCTCGGACATCGGCGTTTCCTCAAATCTCGGTGCCCGCATTCTGTATTCGCGGACTTGAACGCGACTGTAGCCGGGGCCTGACGGATCACAAGGGGCACGCGGCGCGCGGCGGGTGACGTTTCCGGCGCTTCGTTCGCAGGCGGGGCTTCCGGGCTCCGCAGCTCGGGCCTAGGCTCGCACCCGGCACCGCGCGAAGCGGGCCCGACGGCCTCGAAGAAGGGCGGATCATCCGGTGAGGAACACACGCTTGTCCGGGACCGTCCCGGGCCGGGGCCCGACGCCATGACCCTGCGCTGGACCCGCCGGCCCGAGGGCTCGACCTGGGGCGATTTCGGCCCCGACGACGAGCGCGGGCGCCTCAACCTCCTCACCCCCGAGAAGGTGCGCCAGGGCGTCGCCGAGGTGCGGGAGGGCCTGACCTTCTGCCTCAGCCTGCCGCTGGACCTGCCGGGCGGCAACGTCCTGAACCCGCGCCGCCACCCGCCGCGGATCACCCCGACCCGCCGGGCCAACGGCCGGCCGAACATGAACTTCCCGGTCTGCGAGGAGGTCGACGGCGCCACAGACGTGATCTGCGACGACCGGGCGCTGATCCACCTGCAATACTCGACGCAGTGGGATTCGCTCGCCCATGTCGGATCGCTGTTCGACGCGGACGGCTCCGGCCCAGGCCCGACCTTCTACAACGGCTTCCGCGGCGGCCGCGACATCGTCGGGCCGAGCACGCCAGAGGCGACCGACCAGCCCTCGCGGGCGAAGCATCTCGGGATCGAGCGTCTGGCCGAGGCCGGCATGCAGGGCCGGGCCGTGATGATCGACCTGCGCGCCCATCTCGGCGATGCCAAGACCAAGGTCGGCTACGACCAGCTCGCCCGGATTCTGGAGGCCGACGGCGTCGTGGTCGAGCCCGGCGACATGGTCTGCCTGCATACGGGCTTCGCCGAGCGCCTGATCGCCATGGGCGGGGAGCCCGATCCGAAGCAGGTCCACAACCTCTGCGCCGGGCTCGACGGGCGGGACCCACGGCTCCTCGACTGGATCACCCGCACCGGGCTCTGCGCGCTGATCGCCGACAATTACGCCGTGGAGGCCTATCCGGCGGGACCCGGACCCGCCTGCTGCGCGACGCTGCCGCTGCACGAGCACTGCCTGTTCAAGCTCGGGGTCAATCTCGGCGAGCTGTGGCACCTGACGCCGCTGGCCGACTGGCTGCGCGCGCATGGCCGGAACCGCTTCCTGCTCACCGCGCCGCCGCTGCGCCTGCCCGGGGCGGTCGGCTCGCCGGTGACGCCGATCGCCACGGTGTGAGGGCCTGACAGCATGCCCGTTCGATCCAGCCCACGCCCTCATCCGGAGGCGCCGCAGCGCAGCGGAGGCCTCGAAGGAGCCCTCCAGGGATCGCGCGGCCGGCCGGAGGACTCCTTCGAGGCCCGCTGGCGCGGGCACCTCAGGAAAGGGTGGCGGATGGGATGGCGACGCGCTGGGAGGACTCGAACCGCATGAGCGAGATCGCGATCGTCGGCGGCGGCCTGATGGGGCACGGCATCGCCCTGGTGCTGGCGCTCCATGGGCACGCCGTGCGGATCACCGACACGTCGGCTGAAACCCGCGCCCGCTTGCCCGGCCTCATGGCCTCCGCGCTCGCGACCCTGCGGGAGGCCGGCGCCGCCCCGGAGGGCTGGGATGCCGACAGGCTCGGCCAGGCGGTCCGGATCGAGGCCGATCTGGATGCCGCGGTGGCGGGCGCCGACCTCGTCATCGAGGCGATCACGGAGAACCCGGAGGCCAAGCGCGCGCTCTTCACCGAACTCGACCGCCTCTGCTCAGCCGACACGGTCCTGGCCAGCAACACCAGCTACCTCGACGTCTTCCCGCTGATCCCCGCATCCCGGCAGGCCCGGGCGCTGATCCTGCACTGGTACACGCCGCCCTACATCGTCGATCTCGTCGACGTGGTGCCCGGCCCCGGCACCGATCCGGCCATCGTCGCCGCGATGGCCGATCTGGTGCGCGGCCTCGGCCAAGTGCCGATCGTGCTGAAGCGCTTCATCCCCGGCTACATCGCCAACCGGATCCAGTCGGCGATCAGCGCCGAGGTGTACAGCCTGCTCGACGACGGGATCGCCTCGCCCCGGGAGATCGACGACGCCATCATCCACGGGCTGTCCCTGCGCATCCCGATCCTCGGCCACCTCGCCAAGGCCGATTTCACCGGGCTGGAGCTGACGCAGCGTGCGATGGCGAATGCGAGCTACGTGCCCGCCCGGCCCCGGGCGCGCTCCGAGACCCTGGACGCCCTCTGCGCCGAGGGCCGCACCGGCGTGATGGCCGGCAAGGGCTATTTCGACTGGGGCGGGCGCCCGCCCGAAGAGCTGTTCCGCGAGCGCGACCGCAAGCTCCTGGCGCTCAAGGCCGCGATGGCCGGGATCGGCCGGATGGAGGGGACATGATCGGGGCGGATTTTTCCGGACGGCGCGTCCTCGTCACCGGGGCCTCGTCGGGCATCGGCCTCGCGACGGTGGAGATGTTTGCGCGCAACGGCGCCACGGTGGCGCTGAACCACCTGCCCGACGATGCCCGCGGCCCCGCCGAGGCCGAACGGCTCGCCGGCGAAGGTTTCTCCGTCATCGCCCTACCCGGGGACGTGTCCGAGCCCCGCGCCGCCGAGGGGATGGTGGCGGCCGGGATCGCGCGGCTCGGCGGCCTCGACGTGCTCGTCAACAATGCCGGCACGGCGGGCACCACCACGCCCATCGCGTTCGAGGACCTCGACGCGATGACCGAGGATTTCTGGGCCACCATCCTGGCCACCAACCTGCTCGGGCCGTTCCGCTGCGCCCGGGCCGCGGCGCCGACGTTGAAGGCGAGCCGGGGCGCCATCGTCAACACCGCCTCGGTCGCCGGGCTCGGGCGGCGCGGTTCCTCGGTGGCCTACTCGGCCAGTAAGGCCGGGCTGATCAACCTCACCCGCAGCCTCGCCCGGGCCTTGGCCCCCGACGTGCGCGTCAACGCGGTGGCGCCGGGCCTCGTCGCCACGCCCTGGACCGAGCCCTGGCCGGAGGCCCGCAAGGCCGCGACGGTGCAGCACACGATGCTCCGCCGCATGGCCCGGCCGGAGGACATCGCCGAGACGATTTTTTTCCTCGCGGCGGGAGCGGCCTACATCACCGGTGAGACCCTCACGGTCGACGGTGGAGCGATGTGAGTTCAGGGACACCAGCGATGTCGAGCACCACCGTCATCACCTGCGCCCTCACGGGCTCGTTCGATACGCCGAAGAAGAACCCGGCCGTGCCGGTGAGCCCCGAGACGATCGCCCGATCCGCCCTGGAGGCCGCCTCTGCGGGCGCCGCGGTGGTCCACATCCATGTCCGCGATCCCGCGACCGGCGCGCCCAGCATGGCGCTCGCCCATTACCGCGAGGTGGTGGAGCGGATCCGCGAGAAGAACGACGCCGTCATCCTCAACCTGACCACGGGGGCGGGGGGCCGGTTCGTGCCGGGCGATCCCGACCCGGCGACGGCCGGCCCCGGCACCACCTTCGTCAGCCCGGAGGCCCGCACCCGGCACGTGGCGGCGTTGCGGCCGGAGATCTGCACCCTCGACATCGCCACGATGAATTTCGGCGAGCACCTGTTCCTCAACACCCCCGCCCACCTGCGGGCCATGGCGGGGCAGATCCGCGAGGCCGGCGTGAAGCCCGAGATCGAGGTGTTCGACCTCGGCCAGATCGAGCTGGCCCGGCACCTGATCGCCGAGGGGCATCTCGCGCGCCCGCCCCTGTTCCAGATCTGCCTCGGCATCCCCTGGGGGGCGCCTGCGACGCCCGAGGCGCTGGTGGCGATGCGGGCGCGGCTGCCGGAGGACGCGATCTGGTCGGCCTTCGGCATCGGGCGGCAGGAATTCCCGATGCTCGCGGTGGCGGCCGGGATGGGCGGCAATGTCCGGGTCGGGCTGGAGGACAACCTGTACCTGTCTAAGGGCAAGCTCGCGCCGAGCAACGCCGCTTTGGTGGAGAAGGCGGTGAGCCTGCTCGCCCATCTCGATCGCGAGCCGGCCACACCCGATCAGGCGCGGGCGATGTTCGGATTGGCGCCGCTTGGGTAGAGCGCACGGATACCGCGCCCGTCCCTCTCCCCTTTGCGGGAGCGGGTGGCCCCCGCAGGGGCTACCGGATGCACACATCTCCAGCGAACATCGACGCCGGCGGCAGAGCGCGACAGGCCCCTCTTCCGAGCGGGGGAGGGACCCGCGTTCCGTTCTGAAGCCGCAGGACGAAACACGATGTGTGAATCCGATAGCCCGCAGAACGGGGAGGGAGGGCGCAGTTCCTGACGGATCGCGCGCATCTTCATGCATACCCGATTGAGCCGTCATCGCGGATCGATATTCTGCATTCGAAAGCCCGAGCGCCGGTCAACGCCGCCGGGTGGATACGCCAGGGAGAGAAACATGATGGTCCGCCATCTCGCCGCGCGGCTGCTCGGGAGTCTGTGCGCGCTCGGCGCCGGCGCGGCGCTCGCCGCCGACCTCGTGCCGGTGAAGATCGGCGTCCTGAACGACCGGTCCGGGGTCTATTTCGATTCCGGCGGCGAGGGCTCGGTGGTCGCCGCCCGCATGGCCGTGGAGGATTTCAAGCCGGAGGCCAACGGGCTGAAGGTCGAGGTGATTGCCGCCGACCACCAGAACAAGCCCGATGTCGGCGCCGCGATCGCCCGGCAATGGTACGATCGCGACGGGGTCGACGCGATCTTCGACGTACCGACCTCCTCGGTGGCGCTCGCCATCGCGCAGATCACCAAGGAGAAGAACAAGGTCTTCGTCAATTCGGGCGGCGGCACGGCGGATCTCACCGGCCCGGCCTGCACGCCCAACACGGTCCACTGGACCTACGACACCGCCGCCATGGCCAACGGCACCGGCAAGGCCATCCTCAAGCGCGGCGGCAAGAGCTGGTACTTCATCACCGCCGATTACGCCTTCGGCCTCGCCCTGGAGCGCGACACCAAGGCCGTGGTCGAGAAGAACGGCGGCACGGTGCTGGGCGCCGTGCGCACCCCGTTCCCGAACCCGGACTTCTCCTCGTTCCTGCTCCAGGCGCAGGCTTCCAAGGCGCAGGTGATCGGGCTCGCCGATGCCGGGCTCGACGCGGTCAACGCGATCAAGCAGGCGCACGAATTCGGCATCCGGGAGGGCGGCCAGACGCTGGCGGGGCTGCTGATCGCCGAGACCGACATCCACGCCCTGGGCCTCGACGTGGCGCAGGGGCTGGTGTTCACCGCCTCGTTCTACTGGGATCTCAACGACGCCACCCGCGCCTTCGCGGCCCGCTACGAGCAGCGGATGCCCGGCAAGAAGCCGACCTCCTATCACGCGGGCGTCTATGCCGGCACGCTGCATTACCTGAAGGCGGTGGCGGCCCTGCACTCGGCCAAGGACGGCGCCGCGGTGGTGGCCAAGATGAAGGCGATGCCCACCGACGACCCCCTGTTCGGCAAGGGCACGATCCGGCCGGACGGGCGCAAGATCCACCCGATGTACCTGTTCGAGGCGAAGACGCCCGCCGAGTCGAAGGGCGAGTGGGACCTCTACAAGGTGCTGGAGACGATCCCGGCCGAGCAGGCCTTCCGGCCGATGAGCGAGGGCGGCTGCCCGCTGGTCGCCCACCTGACGGCGAAGTAGCGGTATCGGGGCATCCCACTCATCCCCCTCATCCTGAGGTGCCGCGCAGCGGCCTCGAAGGAGGGCTCCAGGGATCGCCGTGCGGTCTGGAGGGCTCCTTCGAGGCCTGCGCTACGCTCCGGCGCCTCAGGATGAGGTCGGTGGGTGGGATGCCTTCCCTCACGCCGCCTCGATTTCATTGAGCGTAGCCATCGCGTCGTCCGGCAGCCGGAGTTCGGCCGCCGCGAGGTTCTCGCGCAGGTGGCCGAGCGAGGAGGTCCCCGGGATCAGCAGGATATTGGGTGCCCGGCGCAGCAGCCATGCCAGCGCCACCTGCATCGGCGTCGCCCCGAGCCCGGCCGCCACCTCCGACAGGGTGTCCGATTGCAGCGGGCTGAACCCGCCCAGCGGGAAGAACGGCACGTAGGCCGTGCCGGCCGCCGCCAGTTCGTCGATGAAGGCGTCGTCGCCTCGGTGCGCGAGGTTGTACTGGTTCTGCACGCAGACGATGTCGGTGATCCGCCGCCCCTCGGCGACCTGACGCGGCGTGGCGTTGCTCAGGCCGATCCGGCGGATCAGCCCCTGCCGCTGGAGATCCGCCAGCACGGTGAGCGGCGCCTCGATCGATCCCTCCGCGGGGCCGTGGACGTCGAACATCAGGCGCAGGTTGACGACGTCGAGGGCATCGACGCCGAGATTGCGCAGGTTGTCGTGGACCGCCTGGGTCAGCTCCGCGGCCGAGAAGGCCGGGTTCCACGAGGCGTCGGCCCCGCGCTTGGCGCCGACCTTGGTGACGATCACGAGCCCGTCCGGATAGGGGTGGAGCGCCTCGCGGATGATCTGGTTGGTGACGTGCGGCCCGTAGAAGTCGCTGGTGTCGATATGGTCGATGCCCGCCGCGACCGCAGCGCGCAGCACCGCGACCGCGCCGGCGCGGTCCTTCGGCGGACCGAACACGCCGGGTCCGGCGAGTTGCATGGCCCCGTAGCCGAGCCGCTTCACAATCCGGTCGCCGAGCTGGAACGTGCCGGCCTGCGCAATATCCGTCATGGCGAACCTCCTGTTGGCGCCCCCGATGTAGACAGCACCCCTTGCACCGATAAGCCGTGACGATCGGCACGGGCCGATGGTTTTCGCGATGGCGGCGCGTCGAGCCTGAGCGAGGCGGTGCGCCGCCGTGGATTTCGTCAGTGGCCGGCCGGCGCCGGATCCGGCAGTTCGAACACCGTGAGCTGCCCACCGGGCGCCGTGTATTGCGACAGCGCCGCGTAGCCGCCCACCGCCCCGGAGCCGTCGGCCGGATCGGTCAGCCCGGCCGCCAGTCCGATTCCCGCCCAGCCGCCGATTCCGGAGAGCACCGCCACGTATTGCTTCCCGTCATGCAGGTAGGTGGTGACGTTGCCCACGATCCCGGACGGCGTCTTGAACCGGTAGAGCTCGTGCCCGTCCCGGGCATCCACCGCCTTCAGATAGCCTTCGAGCGTGCCGTAGAAGACCACGTTGCCCGCGGTGGCGAGCGCCCCCGACCAGACCGAGAAGGGCTCGGGAATCGACCACGCGATCCGCCCCTTCGCCCCGTCCCAGGCGATGAACGCCCCGGTCCGGTCCGACCCCTCCGGCGGGTGGAGGGTCAGCGTCGCGCCGACATAGGGCTGGCCGGGCGTGTAGGTGACGCGAAACGCCTCGTAATCCATGCACATGTGGTTGGTCGGCACGTAGAACAGCCGGGTCAGCGGCGAATAGGCCGCCGGCTGCTGGTTCTTGGCGCCGAGAGCCCCGGGACAGATGTTCTTCGTGGTTTCGTCCTCGTCGGCCTCGCCCGGAGCATAGCGCTTGTCGACCACCGGGCGGCCGTAATCGGGCGCGGCCGGGTCCATCGCCACCCGGCTCGCCCAGTTGACGCTCGGATCGAATTTTTCCGCCGCCAGCAATGCGCCCGTGGCCCGGTCGAGCGTGTAGCCGAACCCGTTCCGGTCGAAATGGGTCAGCACCTTCCGGGAGCGCCCGCCGATCTCCTGCTCGGTGAGGATCATCTCGTTGACGCCGTCATAGTCCCACTGGTCGTGGGGGGTCATCTGGTAGACCCAGCGGGCGATTCCCGTATCGGCGTCGCGGGCGAGGATCGCCATCGCCCAGCGGTTGTCGCCGGGGCGCTGGGCCGGGTTCCAGGTCGAGGGATTGCCGGTGCCGTAATAGACGAGGTTCAGATCCGGATCGTAGGCGAACCAGCCCCAGCTGCAGGCGCCGCCGGTCCGCCACTGGTCGCCCTCCCAGCTCCTGAGCGAGGAATCCTTCCCGATCGGGCGGCCGAGTTCGGTGGTCCTGTCCGGATCGACCAGCATGTCGGCATCCGGCCCGGTGGCGTAGGCGCGCCAGAGCCGTTTCCCGCTGGCCTGATCGTAGGCCGTGACGTGGCAGCGCGCCCCGTATTCGCCGCCGGCCAGCCCGACGATCAGCTTGCCGTGCACCGGCAGGACCGTGGCGGTGTTGGTCTCGCCCCGGGCGGGATCGCCGTTCTTCACCGACCACAGCACCCGGCCGGTCTCCGGGTCGAGGGCGACGACCGTCGTGTCGGCCTGCTGCAGGAACAGCCGCCCCTCCGCGTAGGCGAGCCCCCGGGAGACCGTGTCGCAGCACATCACGGCGATCACGCCCGCATCCTGCCGGGGGGCGTAGCGCCACAGGATCCGGCCGTCCTGGTCGAGGTCGAGGGCGTAGACGATGTTGGGGAAGGGCGTGTGGACATACATGACGTGCCCGACCACGATCGGCGCGCCCTCGTGCCCGCGCAGCACGCCGGTCGAGAAGGTCCAGGCGACCCTCAGGCGCGCGACGTTGCCGGCATTGATCCGGTCGAGGTCGGAATAGCGGGTATTGGCGTAGTCCAGGGTCTGGAGGACCGGCCCGCCGGCCGCGGAGCCGGGGCCTGCCGAGAGCGCCGCCGCCAGCGCCGCGAAGATCCGAACGCGCAATCCCAACATCCCTCGCCCGACACGCCTCGCCCGAAACCGCCATGGCCTACAGGGCGCGCCCGGCGGAATCGCGGCACGATCGGCCCCCGGCGCCGCCGTCCCCAAGGGTCGCGCGTGGCTCGGACCGGGACGGCATGCATTGATCTATCGCAATGAAACTCCGTCTCTTTGCCCAAATATTGCTCCGTCACGCGAAATTGAATGAACAAGAACAGACAATCCAAACAATATCAGTGGATCTATACACGATAACAAGATCATCATTCCACTTAACATGAACTTACTCGGCCGATCGGAGCGGCCAAATCATGAATATCAAGCTGAAAATCGGGGCGAAATTTGGCATCTCGGCGGTCGCGGCCTGCCTCCTGGTGGTCGCAATGGTCGCCAGCCAGTGGCTCAGCAACCGGACCATCGTCGCGGGCATCGAGGCCATCGGCCGCGAGCAGACGATCCTGAACGGCATCGTGGGCGCGCAATCGGCCCTGACCCAGATGCGGTCCGGCTACCGCGACCTCGTCGATGCGGAGATGAAGGCCGAGGAGCGCGACAAGCGCGTGGCGGCGATCGGCGAGCAGGCCCGGGCGGGGGCCGCGGGCCTCGACCGGCCGATCGCGATCGCGCTGATCCCGGACGTGCTGAAGCGCACGCAGGCGAATCTCCTGCGCTTCGCCGAGATCGTCCAGACCCGGTGGAGCGAGCGTTCGTCGCCCGACGAACTGAAGGCGGTCCGCGCCACCCTGCGCGACCTCACCACGGAAACCGACGCCATCATCCGCGAGTCGGTCGAGAACGCGCAGCGCTTCACCCGGGAGGCGACCGAGAACGCCGTGGCCCAGGCCGACCTGGCGACGCGCTACGGCCTGATCATCGGGGCCCTCGCCTTGGCGGTCAGCCTCGGCACCGTCCTGTTCCTGACCCTCGACATCGCGCGCCCGGTCCGCCGCATGGGCGAAGTCCTCCTCCAGATCGCCGAGGGCCGGACCGACATCGCGATCCCCTATACGGGCCGCTACGACGAGATCGGGGCGGCGGCCCGGTCCGCCCAGGTGTTCGAGGACAGCCTGGTCCGCACCCAGGCCCTCGAAGCCGAGGCCGCCCGAACCCGCGCCGAGAACGAGTCGCAACGCCAGGCGGCCATGCGGGCGATCGCCGACGGGTTCGAGAGCCGAATCGGCGGGATCATCCGGATCGTCACCGACGCCGCCTCGGAACTCCAGGCCACCGCCCAGGGCATGACCGGAACGGCCGCCGAGACCGCCACCCAGTCGGCCACCGTGGCCTCGGCCGCCGAGACCGCCTCCGGCAACGTGCAGACGGTCGCCTCGGCGGCCGAGGAACTCGGAACCTCCGTGCAGGAGATCGGGCGGCAGGTGGCCGGGGCGGCCGACCTGGCCCGGGGCGCGGTGACCGAGGCGGACCAGACCACCGGGTTCGTCCAGGCGCTCAGCGCGGCGGCAAACCGGATCGGCGATGTCGTCGTCCTGATCTCCAGCATCGCCGGGCAGACCAACCTGCTGGCGCTCAACGCCACCATCGAGGCCGCGCGCGCCGGCGAGTCGGGCCGCGGCTTCGCGGTGGTGGCCGCCGAGGTCAAGGAACTGGCCGCCCAGACCACGCGGGCCACGGAAGAGGTCGCCACCCAGATCGGGCAGATCCAGGGGATGACCACGCAGACGGTGGCGGCGATCGACACCATCTCCAACCGGATCCGCGAGATCAGCGGCGTGGCGGCGACCATCGCGGCGGCGGTGGAGCAGCAGGGTGCGGCCACGCAGGAGATCGTCCGCAACGTCGCGGAGGCGGCGGTCGGCACCGGTGCCGTCACCGCGACCATCGCGGGGGTGGCGGGCGCGGCCGAGGGCACCGGGGCGGCGGCCAGCCAGGTGCTCGCCTCCGCGTCGGCCCTGTCGCACCAGTCCGAGCGCCTCAAGGTCGAGGTCGACCGCTTCATCGCCGACGTGCGGGCGGCCTGAGCGTCCCCGCGGGCCGGGCTCACATCCGCTGCTGGACGATGTCCTCGGCCTCGGGGTCCGGCTCGTGGCCGGTGGCGCGCAGCATGGGCACCACCTCGGCCGCCTCGCGGGCGACGTGGTAGCTCAGGTCGAGGCCGTCGCGGATGAAGCCGTGGCCGCGCATGTGCTCGAACAGGGCGAGGAGCGGCGCCCAGAACTCCGCCACCGAGACCAGCACCACCGGCTTCCGGTGGCGCCCGAGCTGCGCCCAGGTGAGCTGCTCGACCAGCTCCTCCAGGGTGCCGATGCCGCCCGGCAGGGTCACGAAGGCGTCGGACCGCTCGAACATCAGGCGCTTGCGGGTGTGCATGTCGGGCACCACCACGGTCTCCTGCACCTCCGCCAGCATGTGCTCGCGCGCCTGGAGGAAGTCCGGGATGATGCCGGTGACGTGGCCGCCGGCTTCGAGCGCGGCGCGGGCCACAGCGCCCATCAGGCCGACATCGCCGCCGCCGTAGACGAGGCGCATCCCGGCCTGCGCGATGGCCGTCCCGAGCCCCTCCGCGGCCGCGCGGAAGGCGGGGTCCCGCCCGAAGCCGGAGCCGCAATAGACACAGACTGTCCTCACCGGGGCCATCCGGCACCCTCCATCGCGCATCCGTTGCGAGCCGTCCGAGACCTGCCCCGCCCGCCCCTCCCAGGGCCAAAGTGCTGAAGTCGCGGGGGATTCACCCGCCGGAGCGGCGGGACGGCTTGGTGTCGGGACCATGTACGGTATTATGCCGTGCCCCGTCGACGGTTTTTCCCGCACCGGGGCGGGATCGAGGGAGGCTCGGGTGGCGATGTCGGGACAGGTGCGGCGCAGTCTCGCCCTGGCGCTCGTCGGCCTCCTCGGCGGCCTCGGCCTCGTGGCGGCCCTGTTCGGCGGAGAGTCCCTGCGCCAGCTGACCGGCCGCTCCGCGCAGCAGGAGAGCGAGGGCCGGGCGCTGGCGTCACGCCAGGATCCGTCCATCGTCCCGTCCCTCGACCGCCGCGACGATAAGCCCGTCGAGGCCGGGGCGCCAGCGCGGGTGGAGGCCCCGTCCGGAGCCCCGGGCGATGCCCGCCCGGCCGGATCCGCCAAGCCGGCCACGGCGGCGCCGCGCTTCGACATCGTCCGGGTCGAGCCGAACGGCGACGCCGTGGTGGCCGGCCAGGGCGCGCCGGACGCCGTCGTGGAGCTGCTGGTCAACGGCAAGCCGGTGGCCCGGGCGACCGCCGATGCGGGCGGGCAATTCGCCGTCGTGCCGCCGGCCCTGCCGGCGGGATCGAGCCAGATCCGGCTGCGCATGACCGGCAAGGACGGGCGGGCGGCCGAATCCGAGCAGAGCGTGGCGGTGGAGGTCGCCCCCGGGCGCGACCGCCAGCCCCTCGTCGCGCTGACGGCGCCGGACGCGGCGACATTGGTGCTGTCGCAGCCGGGCGCGCCCGGCTCCAGGGCCGCGGCGGCGGCAGCATCCGGAGCCCCCGGGCCGGGGCAGCCGACCCGGATCGCGAGCGTGGACGTGCAGGAGAACGGGCGGCTGTTCGTCACGGCGACCGGCACCCCTGGCGCGGCGCTGCGGCTCTATCTGAACGACACGCTGATCGCCCCGGGACGCGTCGGCCCGGACGGGCGGGCGAGCTTCACCATCGGACGCGGCATGAAGCCCGGCCCGTATCGGGTGCGGATCGACCAGATCGATCCGGCCACCGGCAAGGTGGAGGCCCGCGCCGAGGTCCCGCTCGCAGTGCCCGAACCGACCCGGATGGCGGCCCGCGACCCCGCCGGATCGCATCCGGTGACAGTCCGGGACAAGGCCCGGACGAACGCTCCGACGAACAGCGCGTCGAACACCCCGGCCGGCGCCCGCACGGGCGGCGGGCAAGGTGGCGCGACCGGCAGCACGCGCGCGACGCCCGATCGCGCCGAGGCAACCCCGCCCCAGGGGCCGGCGCAGACATCGCAGGCGCAGACATCCGCCGTCCCCGATCCGCGGCTCATGGCGGCGGAGGCCGGTGCCGACGCCGCGGACGGCGCGGTCTACGTGCCGGAGATCAACACCGCCAAGATCACCCGCGGCGACAACCTCTGGCGGATCAGCCAGCGCACCTACGGCCGCGGCGAACGCTACACGGTGATCTACGACGCCAACCAGACCCAGATCCGCGATCCCGACCTGATCTATCCGGGCCAGATCTTCGTGCTGCCGGCCGACAAGCGGGGCTGAAGGCGGTTCTGCCGGTCGTGCGTGCGGGAGGCGAAGCGGCGGTGAGGGGGTCTCCGGATGCGTCGCCTTCCGAGCAGCCCCTCACCCCGGGCTGCCGCCTCGCCCCGATTGCGGAACACGCGGCGCTCTCCCCGCAAGCGGGGCGACGGGTTTTCGGTCCCACACTGCCGTGCAACCGGCACAGCGTCGCGTGAAGCTGCCGATCCCTCCGCGGAGGAGGAACGCCGGTTGGCGTGGTGGATCCGCGGCCCCAGCGTGCCCGTCAGGACTCCGCGCAGCGCGCCGCCGCCTCCCCCGCCTTCGCGCGCAGGTGCAGCTTCGAGCCGACCTCGACGATCGCCCGGATCGCGGGGATGAGCTCCTGCCCCAGGTCGGTCAGGGCGTAGTCCACGCTCGGCGGGGTCGTCGGCCGCACCGTCCGTGACAGCACGCCGCGCTCTTCCAGATCCTTCAGGCGCGCGCTCATCACCTTCGCCGAGACCGCCGGCGTCGCCCGACGCAGCTCGGAGAAGCGGCGCGGCCCCTCGCTCAGGTTCCAGATGATCTCCGGCGTCCAGATTCCGCCGAGCAGACTCATGCAGGCCGACATCGGACATCCGGGGGGCGGGGCGACCTTGCGCCTTTGCTTCAGCACCGTGACACGCTCCCGCTCTCTCCGCGGCGACTTGGTTTCCGGCAAGATACCAGAAAGCGTCGGTCACCGGAAGTTACCGGGTTTCTCAGGGTAACGATCCAGCCTACCAGGGCATCGCCTCACAACAGGAGACATCCCGTGAAGCTCTTCTACGCCGCCGGCGCCTGCTCGCTCTCCCCCCATATCGTCTTGCGTGAGTTGGGGCTGCCCTTCTCTCTCGAATCCGTCGATCTCAAGACCAGGACGACGGCCTCGGGTGCTGACTTTACCGCGATCAACCCCAAGGGTTACGTTCCCGCGCTCCAGCTTGACGATGGCGAAATCCTGACCGAGGGCGCGGCCATCGTCCAATACCTTGCGGATGCTCACGCGCCCGGGAGGCTGGCGCCGGCGGCCGGCACGACCGCACGAGCCCAGCTCGACGCGCATCTCACCTTCATCTCGGCCGAACTGCACAAGGGCTTCAGCCCGCTGTTCAACCCGGCGCTCGCCCCCGAGGCGCGCGCGGCAGCCGTCGCCAACCTCAACCGCAGGCTGGACGTCGTCGAGACGGCGCTCGCGGATGGCCGCACCTTCCTCACCGGCTCGGACTTTTCGATCGCCGACGCCTACCTGTTCGTCGTGCTGAGCTGGGCCAAACCCCTCGGCCTCGATCTGACCGAAAGGCCCGGCCTCGCCGCGTTCAGCGCGCGTGTCCGCGCCCGCGACGCCGTGCAGGCGGCTCTGGCCGCGGAAGGTCTGCCGATGGCGGCGTGAGACCGTCCGGGCGCCCCCGGATCGCGGCAGGGCCGCGGGGCGCACCGGGTCCCCCTCACTCCACCACCTGATCGTCCCCCGCGAAGGCCAGCCGGCGGAGCCGGCGCAGGGCCGCGGCCAGATCGTCGGGCGACGGCACCGCCAAAGCGAGGCGGACCGCGTTCGGCGCGTGGCCGGGCGCGACCGCGAAGGCCGGGGCCGGGATCAGCGCGATCCCCTGGCGCAGGGCCGCCGCCGCAAAAGCCTCCGCCCGCCACGTCTCGGGCAGTTCCAGCCACAGGTGATAGGCCTGTGGGTCGCCGACCACGCGCAGATCCGCGAGCGCCGCCCGGGCGATGACCTGCCGGGACGCGGCGTCCCGGCGCTTGGCCGCGGCGAGCGCGGAGGCCGCGTCCCCCGCCATCCAGTGCATGCCGGCCGCGAGCGGCAGGCCGAGCGCCGTCCAGGCGCCCTGGCGGATCGAGGCCGCGAGCCGGTCGGTCAGGGGCGGGGGCGCGGCCACGAGGCCGAGTGTCAGCGAGGGCATCACCCGCTTCGACAGGCTGTCCACCAGGATCACCCGGTCGGGCGCGAGGCAGGCGAGCGGCCGGGTCTCGGCCAGGAAGCTGTAGACGGCATCCTCGATCGCGATGAGCCCGGTCCGCTCCAGCACGGCGGCGAGGTCGGCGCGCCGGCCCGGCCCCATCGTGGCGCCGAGCGGGTTGTGCAGGGTCGGCTGGAGGTAGACGCCGCTCAGCGGGTTCGCCCGGTGGGCCTGGAGCAGCGCGTCGGGGCACATCCCCTCCGCGTCCATGGCGACCGGCACCAGCGTGATGCCGAGCCGGGCCGCGATGGCCTTCACCATCGGGTAGGTCAGGGGCTCGCAGGCGATCCGCTCCCCCGGCGCCGCCAGTGCGGCGAGCGCCGCCGCGAGCGCCTGCCGCCCGTTGCCGGTGAACAGGAGGTCGGCGGGGTCGGGCGCATGGCCGTCCCGGGCGAGGAACGCCGCCGCGACCGCCTGCACCTGCGGCGTGCCCAGGGGTCCGTACTGGCCGAACGCCATCTCGCCGCCGCTGCCGGCCAGCGCCGCGAGCGTCTCGGCCAGCAGGACCTCCTGCTCGGGCAGCCGCGAATGGGTCCGCTGGAGATCGATGGAGGCGGGCGGCGGCTCCGGCTGGAGCGGCTCGACCCGGCCCGGCTCGGACCGGACATAGGTGCCGCGCCCAACCTCGCCGGTCACGAGCCCCCGGCGGGCGAGTTCCGCATAGACCCGGCTCGCCGTCGAGACCGCGATGCCCCGCGCATAGGCGAAGTCGCGCTGCGGCGGCAGCTTCGCGCCCGGCGGGAGCCGTCCGGCCGCGATGTCCGCGGCGATCGCGTCGGCGACGGAGCGGAAATCCGCGGGCCGCATGATTGCTCCGAGGTCAATGTTTCGATTGCACCGAGACATGTATCGGATCAATGCTGCGCCCGCAATCCCGGCCGGACTGCCCAACCGCCACCGGAATGTCCCCGATGTCTGCCCTCACGCTCACCCGTTCCGCCGCCGACCGTCCCGCTTCCGGCCCCTCCCTGCCGCGCCTCTGGCTGGCCCGCATCCGCACGCGCCGGGCGCTCGCCGCCCTGCATCCCGACCAGATCCGCGAGGCCGGCCTCGATCCCTGGCTCTTGCGCGACGAGATCCGGAAACCGTTCTGGCGGGTGTGACGCGGTGCCCTGCACGCAGCGCGGGTGATCCCGCGCCGCCGCCCGCCTATATGCGGGGCTCACGACACCCGCCCCGCAGACCCCTTCATGACCGACGACACCGCGCCCCCGGCCGGGCCGAAGCTCCCGACCGAGCGCCCTTCCGAGCGCCCCGGCCTGATCGCCACCTATCGCCGGCTCTGGCCGCATCTCTGGCCCCACGGACGCCCCGACCTGCAGCGCCGGGTCTTCCTGGCCTTCGGCCTGCTGCTCGCCGCCAAGCTCGTGACCATGGTGACGCCGTTCACCTTCAAGTGGATCACCGACGCGCTGGTGGCGGCCATCGGCGGCCAGGATGCACCGACGCCCAAGGGCCTGCTCGCCGCGCCGATGCTGCTGATCGCGCTCTACGGCGTCTCGCGGATCGCCATGTCGGCGCTGACCCAGATCCGCGACGGGCTGTTCGCCAAGGTGGCGATGCACGCGGTGCGCCGCCTCGCGCTCCAGACCTTCGAGCACATGCACCGCCTGTCCCTGCGCTTCCACCTGGAGCGCAAGACCGGCGGCCTGACCCGGGTGCTGGAGCGCGGCCGCGCCGGCATCGAGGAATTGTCGCGCCTGATGGTGCTGACGCTCGTGCCGACCATCGTCGAGTTCGTGCTGGTGCTGGGCGTGCTGGCCTATGAGTTCAACTGGACCTACGCGGCGACCGCCTTCCTGACGGTCGCGGCCTATCTGGCCTTCACCTACAAGGCGACCGAGTGGCGGATCGCGATCCGCCGCCGGATGAACGCCTCCGACACCGACGCCAACACCAGGGCGGTCGATTCGCTGCTCAACTACGAAACGGTCAAATATTTCGGCGCGGAGCGCCGCGAGGCCGCCCGCTACGACGAATCGATGGCCAGGTACGAAAAGGCCTCGACGCAGACCTACGTGTCGCTGGCCGTGCTCAATGCCGGGCAGGCGGTGATCTTCACGCTCGGCATGACCGTGGTGATGTGGCTCGCGGCGCGCGACATCCTGGCCGGGCGCACCACGATCGGCGGCTTCGTGCTCGCCAACACGATGCTGGTGCAGCTCTCGATGCCCCTGAACTTCATGGGCATGATCTACCGGGAGATCAAACAGGCGCTGATCGACATCGACGACATGTTCCGCATCCTCGGGCAGAATCCCGAGATCGCCGACCGGCCGGGCGCGGCGCCGCTCAAGGTGGCGGGCGGCACGGTGCGGTTCGCGGATGTTCGCTTCGCCTACAATCCCGAGCGGCCGATCCTGCGCGGCGTGTCCTTCGAGATCCCGGCAGGCCAGACGGTGGCGGTGGTGGGGCCTTCGGGCGCCGGCAAGTCGACGCTCTCGCGCCTGCTGTTCCGGTTCTACGAGCCGCAAAGCGGCCGGATCAGCATCGACGGGCAGGACATCGCCGCGGTGACGCAGGCCTCGCTCCGCGCCGCGATCGGCATGGTCCCGCAGGACACGGTGCTGTTCAACGACACGATCGGCTACAACATCCGCTACGGCCGGGCCGACGCCACCGACGCCGAATTACGGGAGGCGGCCCGGCTCGCCCAGATCGACGGCTTCGTGTCGGGCCTGCCGGAGGGCTACGACACCCCGGTGGGCGAGCGCGGCCTGAAGCTGTCGGGCGGCGAGAAGCAGCGGGTCGCCATCGCCCGCACGATCCTGAAGGCGCCGCCGATCCTCGTGCTCGACGAGGCGACCTCGGCGCTCGATTCCTTCACCGAGGCCGAGATCCAGGCGGCGCTCGACCGGGTCAGCCGCGGCCGGACCACGCTGGTGATCGCCCACAGGCTCTCGACGGTGGTGAACGCCGACGCGATCCTGGTGCTCGACCACGGCCGCATCGTCGAGCGCGGCACCCATGCCGAGTTGCTGGAGGCCGGCGGCGTCTACGCGGCGCTCTGGGACCGCCAGCGGGAGGCCGACGCGGCGCTCGAGGTGCTGCAGCGGGCCGATGCGCCGGTGGTGCCGCGCCCCGGCCGGACGGCCGTGCCGGAGACCGAGGCCGCGGAGTAGGGGGCGGAGGCTCAGGCCTCTGTCCCGATCGGTTTCACGCTCAGCCGCAGACCGATGGCCTTGAGGACACCCATCAGCGTGTCGAGCTGCGGGTTCCCCCTCTCCGAGAGGGTTCGGTAGAGCTGCTCGCGGGAGCGGCCGGTTTCCTGCGCGATCTGGGCCATGCCCCGCGCACGCGCGACGACACCAATGGCATCGGCGACCAGGGCGGGATCGCCGTCCTCCAGCACAGCCTCGATGTAGAGGGCGATATCTTCGGGCGTCCTCAGGTGTTCCGCCGTAGCGTACGGTTGGGTCTCCACGGGCATTATGACAGATCCTTCGTCGGCCGTTTCGCCTCGCGGATGTCCCGGTCCTGCGAGGCCTTGTCGCCACCACACAGCAGAACCACGACCTCCTCACCCCGATCCACGTAATAGACCCGCTAACCAGGGCCGTAATCGATCCGCATCTCGCTGACGCCTTCGCCGACCGGTTTCACATCGCCGGGATTACCGAGGCCCAGACGCGCGACTCGGGCCAGTATCCGCGTGGCTGCCTTGCAATCCCGCAGACCGTCGATCCAAGCCAGATAAGAGCTCCTCACAAAACTCCCGAGCACCGGATATTTCCCTCCGGCCGCGACAGCGCAGCGGGAGTTTTGTGAGAGGCTCTAAACCGAGGTGCGACGAAGCACAGGCATGGCATATTGTAGTCAATAGACGACAAATTTGCAAGGGAGCCAGACGATCGCGGCATCACCGCGTGTCCGGTATCGCGGTTACATCTTCGCGCGTACCCGCACCCCCAGCAGATCCTCGAACGGCAGCACCATCGCGCCCTTGTCCTTGCCGGCGTGGCCCTGGCGGAGCGCCGTCTGGTAGGTGGCGGTGGCGGCCGCCGTGACGGGCATCGGAAAACCGTTCTCCGCCGCGATCGCCGCGGCGGCGACGAGGTCCTTGTAGGCCGCGCCCATCGGGTAGCCTTCGTCGAAGCGGCCCCGGAGGATGCGCGGCACGAAGTAGTCCGCGGCGTAGCTCCGGCTCGTGCCGGTGGTGACCACCGCGGCGACCTGCTCCGGATCGAGGCCCATCGCCACCGCCATGGGCAGCACCTCGGCGAGCGCCGCGATGTTGATGTCGTAGAGCACGTTGTTGATCGTCTTGGTGAGCTGCCCCGACCCGACCGGCCCCATGTGGAGGATGGTCGTGCCGATCCGCTCCAGCAGCGGGCGCACCCGCGCGACGGCCCCGGCCTCGCCGCCGCACATCACGGTGAGCGTTCCCGCCTTGGCCCCGGCCGGTGCGCCGGAGACCGGGGCATCGACGAAGGATCGCCCGGTCGCCGCCACGGCGCGGCCGATCGCCAGCGCCTTGGCGTGCGCGATGGTGCTGAGATCGACCACGATCGCCCCGGGGGCGAGGCGCTCGAGGAGCCCGTCCGCGCCGAACAGGGCCGCCTCGACCCCATCGCCGTTCGGCAGGCACAGGAACAGAACCTCCGCGCCGGCGGCCTGCCCGGGATCCGTCGCGGCGACGAGGCCCGGCGCATCGAGCCCGGCGAGGCGGGCCGGATCGGCATCCACCGCCACGATGGTCTCGGCCTCGGAGGCGCGCTTGGCCGCGAGGTTGCGGGCGATGGGATGGCCCATCGCGCCGAGGCCGAGGAGGGCGATGCGGATGGGCATGGTGGTATCTCCCTGACGTCAGAGTCCGGCTGCCGTCCCACCGTTACACCACGATGGTCGCACAGCGACGCGCTTGGCGGGCACAACCCGTCCCCTTCACGACACGGGTCTGCGGGTCCGGTTTTTTCGTTGGCGCATACACGCGAACGGCTCCGCGCGCCTCCCTCCCCCCTTTGCGGGGGAGGGGTCGTCGGCGGAGGTCGCCCTTGACAATGTTCCTATTTTGTGCTCATTAGCCGCCACCTGTCCGCGGCGGTGCCGGGGTGACCCTTCGGGGTGATCCGGCTCCGCTCTTCGGGGGTCCGCCCGGTGGCTGACCGGGCGGGCGTGCCGGACAGGGCGGTGCCCGCGTCGGTGGCTCTCAGCCGCCATCGCCCCGGGCGGCGTGACCGATACGGGGCGTGTCTCGGATTACGGGCGGAGCAACAACGGGTGAACCCGGCGGGGGAGGAAATGCCCCCGCGCCGACCCTCTGTCTGGGCCGACCCCAAGGGACCTGCGGACCCGTCCACGACGAGGCGGGCAAACGGCTGGAAGGCCACAGACCCTCGCGGGTTCCGGCGGTGCGTGTCACCGCGTCCGAGACCGTCTGCCGGGACGTCGCAGGATCGGGAGCGTCGAGCAGACACCGCGACGACAAGACGGCAGCGGTCGGGGACCACGCCCGGTCGATGCCGCGGGACGCCGCGGGGACCGGATCCCGCACGTCATGTCACCACCTGGGTTCCCGCGGCGTCCCGCGTCCCTCGTGTTCGTCTCTTGGGCCATGCCCCCGGCGCCGCAAGGCGGGTGGGGACGATGACGCATGTCCGACCTGATTGAGACGATCCACCGATGACTTCCGTCCGAACCGGCGATGTGTATCATCGCGCCATGACCGAGCTTCTGGAACGGGCCATCGCGCGCGTTCGCGCCCTCCCCGACGCCATGCAGGACGACGCCGCCCGCATGCTGCTGCTGTTCGCGGGCGAGGAGGACGGGCCCGTGTATCAGCTGACGCCGGAGGAGGAGGCGGATCTCGCGCGTTCTCTCGCCCAAGCGGAAAGCGGGCACTTCGCGACGGACGAGCAGATCCAGGCTGTGTGGGCGAAATACGGGCCTTGAAGCTGCGCTTCACGCCGGATGCCCTCGCGGACATCGATTCCGTCTTGAGCGGCATCGCGGACACATCGCCGTCTGGCGCGCTCAGCGTGCGGAATCGGCTCCAGGCCGTGTTCGACCGGCTTCTGGACCAACCGCGCAGCGGAACCCGGACGAATTCGCCGCGGCTGCGCCGGATCCTCGTGACACCCTACCCCTATTGGCTCTTCTACCAGATCGCGGAAGGCGCGATTGTCATCATCGCCCTGCGCCATGCCGCCCGCGATCCCCGCTCGATGCCCGATGCCGGACCAGACCGGTGTCCCGGTGAAAGTTGACGCCGGCCCGGCGGGCTGCCATCCGCGCGTCCGACCTGTCCGCCCGCAGGCGGCGCCGTTGAGCCCGAAATAATGACCGACCTGATCGAGACGATTCGACGGACGCTCGTGCCGATCCACAAGGAGGGCTATCCGTTCATCCTGATCGGCATCGTGCTCACGGTGCTGGCCGGCTATTTCTCGCAGTTCTTCGGCTGGATCTTCCTGATCCTCACCCTCTGGGTCTGCTACTTCTTCCGCGACCCCGAACGCGTCACCCCGGTGGCGGACGGGCTCGTGGTCTCCCCCGCGGACGGGCGCGTGAACCTGATCGCCACCGTGCTGCCGCCGCCGGAGCTCGACCTGCCGCAGGTGCCGACCTTGCGCGTCTCGGTGTTCATGAACGTGTTCGACTGCCACGTGAACCGCGTGCCGGTCTCGGGGCGGATCGGCCAGATCCACTACACGCCCGGCCTGTTCCTCAATGCCGAGCTCGACAAGGCCAGCGACGACAACGAGCGCAACGGCCTGGTCATCGAGACGACCCATGGTGGCCAGCCGAAGCGCGTCGGCGTGGTGCAGATCGCCGGCCTCGTGGCCCGGCGCATCGTCGGGTTCGTCTCGGCGGGCGACGTGCTCGGCGTCGGCGAGCGGTTCGGGCTGATCCGCTTCGGCTCGCGGGTCGACGTCTACCTGCCGGCGGGCGCGACCGTGCTGGTCGGGCTCGGCCAGAAGGCGGTGGCCGGCGAGACGGTGCTGGCCGATCTCGGCGGCGGCCCGGACCGGGTGTTCAAGCGGATCTAGAGCCCGACCATGGACGATCTGTTCCCGCCCTTCGCGCCCGATCCGAACGAGCCGCGTCCGCGCCGGTTCAAGCCGGTGCCGTTCCGGATGATCGCGCCCAACATGATCACCCTGATGGCGCTCTGCCTCGGGCTGACCGCGATCCGCCTCGCCTTCGAGGGCAAGTTCGAGCCTGCCGTCATCGCCGTGGTGGTGGCGGGCGTGCTCGACGGCATCGACGGCCGGGTGGCGCGGCTGCTCAAGGGCACCTCGCGCTTCGGGGCCGAGCTCGATTCGCTCGCCGATTTCGTCAATTTCGGCTGCGCCCCTGCGCTGATCCTCTACGGCTTCGTGCTGTTTCACCTGAAGTCGGCAGGCTGGATCATCGCGCTGATCTTCGCGATCGCGATGGCGCTGCGGCTCGCCCGCTTCAACGCCATGCTGGACGATCCGAACCGCCCGGAATGGAAGAAGGATTTCTTCGTCGGCATGCCGGCGCCGGCCGGGGCGCTGACCGCGATGCTGCCGCTCTACCTGCACTTCCTCGGCTTCGGCCTGGAGCGCTGGGCGGCACCGGCGATCCTGATCTACGTGCTGTGCATCGCCCTGCTGGTCGTCTCCACGGTGCCGACCTACTCGGGCAAGACCATGGGCAAGCGGGTGCCGCGGAGCCTCGTGCTGCCGATCTTCCTGTTCGGGGTCGCGGCCTTCGGCATCCTGATCAGCTATCCGTTCGAGGCCCTGGTGGTGGTGAGCGCGGGCTACCTCCTGACCATCCCCGTGGTCGCCGCGCAGTACCGCCGCCGGCTGAAGGCCGAGCAGGCTGCGGGCGCCGAGGAGCGGGCCACCCTGGCCGCAACGGAGGAACGGCCTGCAGGCATCGGGCCGGATTGAACGCTGGCCATGGCGGGATCCTCCCCTACCTTGGCAGCATCCGGCGAGGGGGGGATTCGGGGATGCTCGAGGAGTTCAAGAAATTCGCGCTGCGCGGGAACGTGGTCGATCTCGCAGTCGGCGTGATCATCGGCGCCGCCTTCGGGGCGATCGTCAACTCGGCGGTGCAGGACATCTTCATGCCGGTGATCGGCGCGGTCACCGGGGGGCTCGACTTCTCGAACTACTACATCCCGCTCTCGTCCAAGGTTCAGGCCGGGCTGCCCTACGCGGACGCGAAGAAGCAGGGCGCGGTCCTCGGCTACGGCCAGTTCCTGACCCTGACGCTGAACTTCCTGATCGTGGCCTTCGTGCTGTTCCTCGTGATCCGGGCGATGAACCGTCTGCAGCACGCCCAGCCCAAGGAGCCGGCGGCCGTGCCGGCCGACGTGAAGCTGCTCACGGAGATCCGCGACCTTCTGGCGGAAAAGCCCCGGGTCTGATCCCTCAGCCCTCGCGCCGGCCCGGCTCCCCGGGCTTGACGCCCAGCGCGTCGAGGATCTGGTCGAGGGCCTGGCCGACCGCCCCGGTACCCTCCTCATGGGTCTTCAGCCGGGTCTCGAGCCGGCGGATCTGCGGCTCGAACACCTCGGGCACGGGATCGTCGCCGAGGAAGCGGGGCTTGTCGGCCTCCACCGGCAGGACGCCGCGCAGCTGCTGGCCGAGATGGTCACGCACCGGCTCGGGGAGCACGGCGCCGGGCTCAGGGGATTCGTCGCTCATGGTCGCCTCACGGGTCGAACCGGTTATCAACGGCCGGTCGGATGAAGCGTTGCGCCGACGGCCAGTCCAACGAGGCGGACCCCGGAGCCGGGCTCCGGGGTCCCAGGGACCGATACGGGATCGGTCCGCGGGCTCAGTCGATGACCTCGACGATGCGGTGGCTGCGGTCGACCAGAACCGGGCGGTCGTTCACCACGGTGTAGCGGTAGCCCGGCTGCACGTGGTACTCGCTCGGCACGTCGTAATAGGTCACGCCCGAGGCCGGCAGGGTCGAGCCGACGGCGACGCGGCCGTCGTAATCGTAGGAGCGGACGTTGCGCTCGCGGACGTAGCTGCGGAAGCGCGGCGCCATGTCGACGCCGAGGATGCCGCCCACCGTGCCGGTGGCCGCACCGACCGCGCCGCCGACGATGCCGCCGATCGGGCCGGCCGCGTTGGCACCGGCGGCCGCGCCGCGCTCGGCCCCCGGGATGGTGCCCTGGGCCTGGGCGGCCAGCGGCAGCGACAGCACGAGGGCCGAGGCGGCGATGAGGGTCTTGAAGGTCATACGGGACATCTCCGTTCCGTGGCGTTCCGCCGCGGACACGCGGCGAAGCTCGGGCCGGTAACGTCCGATACCCGGAATCGGATGCATCGCTTTTTTCGCGAAGGGCCGCCGAGGGCGAACGCCAGGTTTCCGACGACTGGCCTGACCCGGAAGCCCGGGTTTCCAAAGGGCTTTGCCCTTCGGTGGGTGCTCAGGGCAAAGCCCTGAGAGAGCCACCAGGGCTCTGCCCTGGACCCGCGAAAGGGCAC
Source organism: Methylobacterium sp. 2A (assembly GCF_009806555.1). Classification (GTDB taxonomy): domain Bacteria; phylum Pseudomonadota; class Alphaproteobacteria; order Rhizobiales; family Beijerinckiaceae; genus Methylobacterium. The sequence continues at coordinate 122,483 of NZ_VUOK01000005.1, forward strand.
GCCCTTTCGAAACCATGACTTGCCGGGCAGCCAGAACCTCACGCGCCCGTCAAACGCGCTCTCACGCCTCCTTGGGCATCGCCGACTGGATGAACCGGTCGGAGCCGAGATCCTCCTCGTCGTACCCCAGGAGTTCCGCGAGGCGGCCGCGGGCGCGGCTGACGCGGCTCTTCACCGTGCCGACCTTGCAGCCCATGATGGTGGCGGCCTCCTCGTAGGACACACCCTCCGCGCCCACCAGCACCAGGGCCTCGCGCTGGTCCGGCGGAAGCTTCGCCAGCGCCGATTGCAGATCCTCGACGTCGAGCCGGTCGCCCTGGTGCGGGGCGGTGGCGAGGCGAGCGGCATAGGACCCGTCCTGATCCTCGACCTCGCGGACCCGCTTGCGGTGATCCGAGTAGAAGATGTTGCGCAGGATCGTGAACAGCCACGCATTGAGGTTGGTGCCCGGCTGGAACCGGGCGCGGTGCTGCCAGCCCTTCAGCAGGGTGTCCTGCACGAGGTCGTCGGACCGGGCCGGGTTCGAGGTCAGCGACAGCGCGAAGGCGCGCAGCGACGGCACGGCGGCCAGCAGGCCGTTGCGGAATTCCGGCTCGATCGCCTCGCCCCGGGCGCGGAGCGCCGCCTCAAGCTTCTCGATCAGCTCGGCGAAGCGGGACGGCAACGTCTCCTCGCCGAGCCGCTCGTAGACGGTGCGCAGGTGCTCGCCGAGGTGGGTGCGGATGCCGGGCGCCAAATTCGGGCGGCCATCCCGAGTCGCGTCCTCCTGGGACAGGACGGTATCGGTGTCGTCGCGGGTCATGCGGTTCGCACTCGTCAGCTCATCGTGGCTCGACCGTGGTCCCGTGAGGGTCGAGGCGGATCGCTTTCCGGCCCGAAATCAGGACGATGTCGGGCCGATGCGCTCCTGTTACAGGGGTTCTAGCGCATTGGGGGCGTGCGTGCACCCTCGCGCCACTGACTTATGATAAGGCCGCAGCCCTCAAGAGACGGACGGTCCCGTCCCGCAGGGTCAGGACATCGCCGCGGGCGAGGTCGGTCCAGCTCTCGTCCCGGGTCAGCGCCTTCGTGGCGATCACCGTGACGATATCGTGCTCGGTGGTCTCCCGGGCGAAATCGACCTGCCAGTCCTCGTCGATCAGGGTGGCCTTGCCGAAGGGCGCCCGCCGGGTGAGGTAGCAGAGGCGCTTGCCGCAATGGGCGTAGAGGGTGCGGCTGTCGGTCAGCAGCATGTTGAACACGCCGAGCCCGTGCAGCTCGCCCGCGAGGTCGGCCACCGCCCGGTCGAGGGTCTCGGGGCGGGGCAGGGCCTTGTAGCGCTCCTGGAGCCGGCCGAGCATCCAGCAGAAGGCGTGCTCGCTGTCGGTGGAGCCGATCGGCATGAAGCCGCCGAGCGGCAGCTTCTTCACGCCCTTGAGCTGACCGTTATGCGCGAAGGTCCACCGGCGGCCCCACAATTCCCGCGAGAACGGATGGGTGTTCTCCAGGCTGACCCGCCCGCGATTGGCCTTGCGGACATGGGCGACGACGATCCGGCTCTTGATCGGCATGTCGCGCAAGAGCCGGGCGAGCTGCGAGCGGGCGCTCGGCTCCGGCTCGTGGAAGCTGCGGCAGGTCCGGCCGTCGTAGAAGCTGATGCCCCAGCCGTCGGCATGCGGCCCGGTCTCGCCGCCGCGCCGGGCGAGGCCCGCGAAGGAGAAGCGGATGTCGGTCGGCACGTTGGCGCTCATGCCGAGCAGTTCGCACATGTCCTGACTTCCGCCCCCACCGCGTCCGCGGGACAGCGGATTTAGAGACGATCGACGCGTGCAACAACCGAGGTTTCGGATCCGCAATCCGGAAATCGGCGTCCTGTGACGGCCACGACCCTCGATGCGGCCCCTTCTTCGCCGGATGCGGGCGACGGAGCGTCGGGGTTGCCCTATCCGGCCGCCCGGGCCCGTTCGAGAGCCCGCAGCACCGCGCCGGATTCGTGCCGGATCACGGTGAGGTAGGCCTGCGTCGTGGCATCCGGCTGGACACGGCCTTGCTCGAGATCGCGGAGCGTCCGGATCGCGAAGCCGAAGCGGTCCGCGAACTCCGCCTGTGTGAGGCCGAGTTCCTGGCGTACAGCTTTCACGGCGTTCGTCTGCGGGCTGTGTACGCGATACGTCTGCGGATCGGCTTCTCCGCGCGCGATGGCGAGGGCCTGCTGCGCAGCCTCGACCAATCCCTCTCCGAATGCAGTCATCTCTCACCTCTCGGTGCGGGTGGCCATCCATGCCCAGGTCAGAGGCGTCTTGGCAAACCGGCGCGGTACGCGTCGACCAAGCGGGTCAATGCGTCCCTGACGGCATGCCGCTCGGCGCGGCTGATATCGGCGCGCTGCCCTTTCGAGACCAGACGCAGCAGGAAAACGGTCAGATCATCGACGACGAAGAAGGTGATGACCCTGTAGCCGCCCGATTTCCCCCGACCGCGTCCAGCAATGCGAACTTTTCGCGCTCCGCCCGTCTCCGGAATCAGATCGCCCGCGCTGGGATCGGCCGCGATCGTGTCGATGATCGTCTGCATCTCGTCTTCGGAGACGCCGGAAGCCTTCGCGTCGGCGAGAAACTTCGGCGTCAGGACGACCGTATGCATGAGCGTGACGGTACTTGCCGTCCGCTTAAAAGCAGGGACCGAAGCGCGCGCGTCATCGTCCCAGATAGTCGGTCAGCGTCATCCCGACCATGATGGCGACCCAGAAGAAGCCGAGTCCCGAAAAAAGCCGGATCAGCGGCGGCTCGTGGATCACCTCCATGGAGACGAGGAGGATCAGCGCCACCATCACGGCGACGACGAGAAGCTCGACGATCCAGACCTGCGCGAAGGGCAGGGTGGCGCCGAGCGTCACGTTGACGGCGAGCAGGGCGAGCAGCGCCAGGAAGGTCAGCACCGGCGTGCGCAGGCGCTTGCGGAGCAGGGCGCGGTCGTCGGCGCTCAAGGTCGCGAGGGGGTTCCGCATCCTACCGGTTGACCACGTAGAGAATCGGGAAGGCGAGGATCCAGACCAGATCGATGAAGTGCCAGTAGAGGCCGTAGACCTCGATCCAGTTCTGGTGGCGCGACAGGAAGCCGGCCTTGGCGGCCATCCAGGTCATGCCGAGCAGGAGCGCGATGCCGGTGAACAGGTGCAGCGCGTGGAGCAGGGTCGCCACGTAGTAGAGGTTCACGAACAGCCGCGATGCCGGCGTCTCGGCCAGCGCGAAGGGGCGATGGCTGAGGAACGGCATCATGTGCTCGTCCCAGTCGGCGTAGTACTCGTAGCCCTTGAGCACGAGGAACAGGGCGCCCAGAGCCGCGGTCGCCAGCATCGCCCGCACCATGGCGCGCTGCCAGCCCATCCGCGAGAATTCGATCGCCATCGACATGGTGAGCGAGGAGCAGATCAGCACCACGGTGTTGGTGGCGCCGATCCAGAACTTGAGGTGCTTGGCGGCCGCCACCGTCGCCTCGGGGTGCTGGATCCGGGTGATCAGCGCCACCAGGAACAGGGCCGAGAACAGCAGCAGCTCGGTGATCAGCCACGCCCAGATGCCGAGCGTCGCCGCCTCGCGCTGCTGCGCCACGCTCTCGAAATGCCCGGCGCGGGCGACCCCGACGCCGTCGGCCAGGGGCTCGCTCATCCGTGCTGATCCCGGGATTCCTGGGCCTGGATCGGATAGTCGTAGGGGATGCGCGGCACCTCGGGCGGGGACAGGAAATTGTGCGTCGGCGGCGGGGACGCGGTCTCCCATTCGAGCCCCTTCGCGTTCCACGGGTTGGCGGGGGCCTTGCGCCCGAACCACAGGGAATAGACGAGGTAGAGCATCGGGAAGATGTAGCCCGCCGCCAGGATCGTGGCGCCGGCCGAGGACAGCACGTTGAGGAGCTGGAACTCGGCCGGGTAGGTCGCGTAGCGCCGCGGCATCCCGAGATAGCCCAGGATGAATTGCGGGAAGAAGGTCACGTTGAAGCCGATGAAGATCAGCAGCGCCGAGACCCGGCCCCAGGGCTCGCTGTACATCCGGCCGGTGAATTTGGGCCACCAGAAGTGCAGGCCGCCCAGGAACGCCAGCACCGTGCCGCCGACCATGATGTAGTGGAAGTGGGCGACCACGAAGTAGGTCGCGTGGATGTGCTGGTTGATCGCGAGCGTCGCGAGGTAGAGGCCGGTGAGCCCCCCGAGCACGAACAGGCCGATATAGCCCATCGCGTAGAGCATCGGCGTGTCGAGGCGCAGGCTGCCCTTATGGATCGTGGCGGTCCAGTTGTAGACCTTCACGGCCGAGGGCACCGCCACCGCGAAGGAGAGCGCGGAGAAGACCAGCGAGGCCAGGTCGCTCTGGCCATTGATGAACATGTGGTGGCCCCAGACGAAGAAGGTCACCGAGGCGAGCCCGATCGACGCGTAGGCGACGAAGCGGTAGCCGAACAGCTTCTTCTGCGCGAAGGCCGGGACGATCTCGGAGATCACCCCCATGCCGGGCAGGACCATGATGTACACGGCCGGGTGCGAGTAGAACCAGAACAGGTGCTGGAACAGCACCGGATCGCCGCCATAGGCGGGGTCGAACACGCCGATATGGAAGGCGCGCTCCATGATCAGGAGGATGAGCGCCGTCGTGATCACCGGGGTCGCGAGCAGGAAGATCAGGCTCGTGGCGTAGTGGGTCCAGACGAAGATCGGCAGCTTGAACCACGTCATGCCGGGGGCCCGCATGGTGTGGATCGTGACCACGAAGTTGAGCCCGGTCAGGATCGACGAGAAGCCCACGATGGTCACGCCGATCAGCGCCGGCAGGACCCAGGTGTTCGAGAAGGCCGTGGAGAGCGGGGCGTAGAAGGTCCAGCCGGTATCGACCCCGCCCAGCACCACCGAGACCAGGGTGAACAGGGCGCCCGCCATGAACACGTACCAGCTCGTCAGGTTGAGTTTCGGGAAGGCGAGGTCCTTGGCCCCGATCATGAGGGGGATCAGGAAATTGCCGAAGGTCGCCGGGATCGACGGGATCAGGAAGAACCAGACCATCACCACGCCGTGGATGGTGAAGGCCTTGTTGTAGGTGTCGTTGGTCATGATCGCGCCGTCCGGCACGATCAGCGCGAGGCGGACCACGCCCGCCGCCAGGGCACCGATCACGAAGAAGCCGGTGATCGAGGCGAGGTAGAGGATCGCGATCCGCTTGTGGTCGGTGGTGAGGAACCACGAGCGCAGGGTCGATTCCGCGTGCAGGTAGTCGGTCTTGCGCCCGATCGTGGATTCCGGGGCGTGGGGTTCGCGGCGGGCTGTGCCGCCGATGCTGCCCGATGCGCTCATCGTGTCGCCCGCGATGGAAGGGTATGAAGGCCGAGCGTTGGGACGCTCGCGCGGATCTTCCTCCCCCCGTTGCGGGGGAGGGCGGGCCCTGCGTCGGCAGGGGTCGGGAGAGGGGAGCGACGGTGCAGGGGGAGGTTGTGCCCCGCATGAAGGCTGCGCCCCGTCCGGAAGCCGGGTTCCCCCCTTGCGGGACTTCGTCCCGACCCGCCCCCCTTCGGGGGCCGCCCTCCCCCGCACAGGGGGGAGGGAGACCGGCGCGCGCTACGATCCGCCGACCGAGTCTCCGAGGTGACGCCGTTCATCATCGTGTCGCGTCCGCGGCCTTGGAGGTCGGATAGGCTTTCAGAAAGTCGATCAGCGTCCCGAGTTCGTCCTCGGGAATCCGGCCGGCGAAGCTCGGCATGACCTGCTTGTACCCCCCGGCGAGGCGGTCGCCGTTCGGGTTCAGGATCTTGTCACGCAGCCAGCCCGCGTCGGCCGTGACGGTGCGGCCGTCGGCGAGCTTCACGTGGCTCCCGTAGAGCCCCGCGAGGCTCGGCGCCTTCACGGCAGAGCCGGGCTCATGGCAGCCGGCGCAGCCATAGGCTTCGTAGAGCGCGCGGCCCGCCGCGACCTTGCCCTGCTGCGCACCGGCATGGGTCAGCCAGTCCTGGTAGTCGCCGGGATTCATGAAGGTCACCTCGCCGCCCATCACGGAATGGTCGGTGCCGCAATATTCGGAGCAGTAGAGGTGGTAGGTGCCGACCTTGTCGGCCTTGAACCACAGGTCGGTGTAGCGGTCGGGCAGGGCCGCGACCTGCAGGCGCACCGCCGGCAGGTAGAGGGCGTGGATCACGTCCTGGCTGATGATGTGCAGGCGGATCGGCTGGCCGATCGGCAGGTGCAGGTTGTTGATCTCGGACTGGCCTGTCGGGTGCTGGAACTTCCACATCCACTGCCGGCCGACCACCTCGACCACCATGGCGTCGGGGGGCGGGTTCCGCGACTGGATGAACAGCCGCGCGCCCCAGACGAAGAAGATCAGCGTCAGCAGGAACGGGATCAGCATCCAGCTGATCTCGATGAGGTTCGAGCGGATGCCGGAGGGCTGCCGGTCGGCCTCCGAGCCCTCCCGGTAGCGCAGGGCGAAATAGGTGATCGCCACGAAGACCGGCACGGTGAGCAGCAAAGTCAGCACCGTGAAGGCCAGGATCAGCAGGTCGGTCTCGCTCGCGGTGGCCGAGACCGCGGCGGGCCAGAGCTGGAGGGAATCGTGGCTCGGCGTCATCGCGCAGCGGGCTCCGTCGGTTCGAGGGAGCGGCCGACGATCAATTCCATGGCGCGGTCGATCGGGATGCGGGCGCGGGTATGGGCCTCGTCCCGGTAGCCATAGCCGGCGATCCGCGCTTCGGTGGCCGCCCGCTCCCGGTCGATATCGGCATAGGGGTTGGCCTGGAGGTTCGGGGGCGGCGGCGCGAGGCGGGCCGTCTGCTGAGGCGTGAGCGCCGGCAGGGACCGGCGCTGGCTCGCCGCGAAGGTATGCATCAGCCAGATCATGGTGCCGATCACCGCCAGCGCCGTGACGGCGAGGCCGGCCATCACCAGGGCGGTGTTGCGGACGTTGACGTCGCGGGTCTCGTGCCCGGGATCGTTCGGATCGCGCTGCGTGTTGGCGGCCGGGCGCGGCGGGCGTCCGTTCAGGAACCCGCTGCCGCGCAGGGTGAGCCCGGCCAGGATCGCCGGGATCAGCCCGGCGGGACCATCGGAGCGTCCGCCCCCGCTCATGCCGGCCTCCCGGAACGGCGGGCCGCGGAGGCCGCCCGGTCGGCCCGCGGCCGCAGGAACGGCCGGAGTGCGGCGGCGAGGCAGGCCACGGCGCCGGCGGCGAGGGCGTCGCTCGGGCGCAGTACGAACCGGTCGCGGATCGCCGGGGTGATCAGCCAGACCATCTCCAGGGCATGCACGGCAAGCGCCGCGCCGGCCAGGATCCGGGTCGTCGGGCGGCCCGGCCGCAGGGTCGCGAGGCCGGCCAGCACCACGACGGCGCCCGCCACGATCGAGAGCGCGCGCCCCAGCCAGCCGCCGCGGGCGAAGTACCACGCCACCTCCGGCGGCAGGTTCGCCGACCAGACGATCAGGAATTGCACGAAGTGCAGATAGGCCCACAGACCCAGCAGCACCACGAGGGGCACGAGCCGCCCGCGGCCCGGCGCGGTGCGGCCGCGGCCCACGGGCTCGGGCTCCTCCCAGGCGAGCAGGATCGCGGCCGCGAAGGCCAGCCCGCTCCAGGCGGTCATGACCAGGAGGCCCAGCAGGGTCGAGTCGAGGCGCGGGTCGAGGGAGGCGATCACGTCGGTGACGAACAGGGTGCCGATGACCGCGTGGAGCCCCACCGCCGGCACGGTCCGGCCCTCGCCGGGGGCTTCGAAGGGCCGGGCGAAGCGGAAGGACAGCCAGGTCCAGGCGGCGAGATCGGCGATCACCCGGGCCACGAAGAACGGCACCGTGAACCAGAGCGCGGCGAGCGGCGTGTGCGCCGGCTTGCCGGCCCAGGGATAGAGCAGGGGCGCGGCGGCGAGCACGGGCAGCGACAGGAGCGCGGCCACCGGCATCAGCGCCATCAGCCGGCGCAGGCCCGCCAGCATCTCGACGCCGCCGCGCGCCTTCACGCGCTCGCCGAAGCGCTCGGCCACGATGACGACCGGCAGGGCGCCGACCGGCAGGGCGAGGAGGACGAGCCACGCGGCGAGATACGAGGCCATCGCCCCGCGCCAGCCCCCCGCGAGCAGGCAGAGGGCCAGGAGGACGAGGCCGGCAAGGCCCAGAAGGGTGGGCCGGCTCATCGCGTCGCCTCCAGGCGGGTGCGATCCTCGGGCGGCAGGCTCGCCACCGGAGCGTCCTGGCTGAGCTGGAGGGCGCGCACATACGCGATGATCGCCCAGCGGTCGGCGGAGGGGATCATCTGCGCCATGCCGAACATCGCCTTCCGGCCATTCGAGATCGCGTCGTAGATCTCGGCCGCGGAGGCCTTGCGCAGGTCCTCGCCCGTGAGATTGCCGGCCTGCGGGAAGCCGCGGGCCACGATCATGCCCTGGCCGCGCCCGTCCTGGCCGTGGCAGGGGGTGCAGAACACCGCGTAGCGCTGCCGCCCCCGGTCCAGCAGGTCGCGGCTGATCGTCGGCGGCTGCGGCGCGGGCATCGCGGGATCGCGGCGCGGCACCGTGCCGGCGACCGGCTGGCGCATGGTGATCTCCCGGGGGAAGAACGGGTTCTTGTCCCAGGTCTTGGCCCGGGCCTGATCGGCCATGTCGGCCTCGCCGCAGGCGGCGAGCGGCGCCAGCAGGAGGAGCGCCAAGGGGAGGGTGATGGGGAGGGTGTTGAGGAGGACGGTCCTCATCGCGGGATCCGCCGGATCTCGAGGGGCCGCCCGGCCTCGGCCGGCAGACCCGCGAGCCGCCGCTCGATGCGCGCCGCGTCGAAGCGGTCGTCCCGCGCCTCCGCGGTCAGGAAGAAGCGGTCGTCCGAGGCGCGCAGGAAGCCCGGGATGTTGAAGGCCGGATGGTTCAGCCGCGGCAGGCGGTTGAGCACGAGCAGCGCGAGGTGGATCGCGATGCAGCCCGCCATCATCGCGAAGGAGATGCTCGGCACCACGAAGGAGGGCCAGGACAGGCGCGGGCGCCCGCCGATCAGGAACACGTAATCGTAGGCCGTGGCGTAGAGGCACATTCCGAAGAACCCGGCCCCACCCAGCAGCGCCCCGGCGAGGGCGTAGGGGAGGATCGAGCGGCCTTCGAGGCCGAGCGGCCGCAGGGTGCGGGGCATCGGCACGGGCCCGTGCCCGTCGAGATGGACGTGGTCCGGATTGATCCCCGACACGGCCTGGAGCGCGGCGGCGAGGTCCCCCTGGCTGGCGAAGCTCGCCGACACGCCCCAGAGCGGCGCGGAGGCCGGGTTCTCCTCGGGACGTGCGGCGGCCCGCGATGCGGCTTGGCGTGCGGCCTCCTGAACGGCCGGGGCCTCCGCCAGGGCGAGGCGGCGGCTCTCGACGATCGAGACCGCCGGCAGATAGCGCAGGAACAGGAGCAGCAGGGTCAGGAACAGGCCGACCGAGCCCGCGAAGGTGGCGATCCCCCAGATGTCCACCCCGTAGGGCAGCCGCGAGGAGGGCAAAAAGTCCTGCGTCAGGGTCACCACGAGGACCATGACGTGGTCGGCATAGGCGCCGATGGCGACGAGGAGCCCGACCGCCGCCAGCGCCAGCGGCGCCGTCCGGGCGCGCGCCGACCACAGGATCTGCGCCGGCAGGACGAGGCAGAGGATCGCCGTCCACGACACCAGGGCGTGGTCGCCGGTCAGGCGCCGGGCCAGAACGCCGCGCGCCTGCGCGTCGCCGTTGAGGAACGTGTCGAAATATTCGGCCGCGTAGCAATAGGCGCTGGCGCAGCCGAGGCACAGGAGCAGGCGGCCGAGCACGTCGAGGTGACGGCGCGTCACCAGGGCGTCGAGGCCGTAGACGAGGCGGATCAGCATCACGATCACCGCCGTGACGCCGACGCCGGAATAAACGGCGTTCACCAGGAAGCTCACCGGCACGAGCGTGCTGTGCCAGCCCGGCATCAGCGAGCCCGCCAGCATCACCGAGGCGCCGGTCTGGACCGAGACCACCAGCAGCACGCCGAGCAGAGCCACCGTCCGGTAGGCCTGGACCCAGATCTGCCAATGGGCCGCCGAGCCGCGCCAGCCCGAGGCGACGATGCCGTAGATCTGGGCGCGCAGCAGGGCCACTTTGCGGGTCGGCGCCTTGGCATCCAGCTGGCGCATCGCCTCGACATGCGCCCGGTCGCGCAGGGTGGCGAGGTCCGGCAGCAGGCCGATGAACCAGAGGCTCACGCAGATCACCAGGAAGGACACGATGTCGATCGCGTCCCACAGGAGCGGCGAGCGGAATTGCGGCCAGAGGTCGTAGGTGTTGGGGTAGGGCAGGTTCCAGAAGAAGAACCACGGCCGCCCGAGATGGATGATCGGGTAGAGGCCGGCCGCCGCGGTGGCCAGCAGCGCCAGGGTCTCGGCGACCCGGTTGACCGCCCCGCGCCATTCCGCGCCGAGCAGGAGCAGGATCCCGGAGACCAGCAGGCTGCCCGAGGCCACGCCGATCCACCAATCGTAGCTCGCGATGTCGAGCGCCCAGACGACGGCGTTGTTGTTGCCCCAGATCCCGGGGCCGGCGGCGAGCAGATAGCCGAGGGTGAGGAGGAACAGGCCGAGGAGCAGCGCCGCCCCCGCGAAGGCGACCCACCAGCGCCGGTTGCCCGGATGGGTCAGCGGGATCGCCGTGACCGTGCCGCCGATGCCCTGGAGGGTCTCGTCCGGCCGGATCAGGGGGCCGCCCGTGACAGAACCGGCCATGCTCAGCCCTCCCGTCCGCCGGGGTCCGCGGCGGGGGCAAGCCCGGCGAGGTAGGTGGTGCGCGGCCGCGTGTTGAGATGGCCGAGCAGCGCGTATTCGCGCGGGTCCCGGCGGGCGGCCGAGACCTGGCTGCCGGGATCGGCGACGTTGCCGAAGGTGATCGCCCGGGTCGGACAGGCGCCCTGGCAGGCGGTCTCGACGGCGCCGTCCGGGATCGGCGCGTGGGCGTCCTTGGCCGAGGTGATCCGCGCCGCCGTGATCCGCTGGATGCAGTAGGTGCACTTCTCCATCACGCCGCGGGACCGGACCGTGACCTCGGGGTTGCGCTGCTGCTGCTCCACCGGGGTCATGCCGCCGGTATAGTCGAGGTAGTTGAACCGCCGGACCTTGTAGGGGCAGTAGCTCTGGCAGGTCCGGGTCCCGACGCAGCGGTTGTAGACCTGGAGGTTCAGCCCCTCGCTGTCGTGGAGCGTCGCCTCCACGGGGCAGCCGAGCTCGCACGGCGCCTGCTCGCAATGCATGCAGGGCACCGGCTGGAAATGCGTGCTCGGCGCGTCGAGCTCGCCCGCGTAGTAGCGGTCGACCCGCAGCCAGCCCATCCAGCGCCCCAGCGCGACCTCCTCGCGGCCGACCACCGGGATGTTGTTCTCCGCCTGGCAGGCGGTGACGCAGGCGTTGCAGCCGATGCAGGCGTCGAGGTCGATCGCCATGCCCCATTGCGCCGCGACCCAGCGGTCCTGGCTCTCCGGGGGCGGGTAGAACGAGGCCGGGCTCGGCGCGCCCTTCGGGTCGCCCACCGGGGCTGCGCCGAGCGCCTGCACGCGGACGAGATCCTGGCCCTCCATCGTGCCGAGGTGCTGGGTGGTGACCGGCTGACGCTGCGCGCCGGTCTTCGTCAGCCGCGCCCCCGCGAGCCGCCAGGACGCGTCGACCGGCCGGAGCGGCCCGGCATCGTAGCCGAGGCCGCGGGACAGGTGGTCCGGCACGTCCCGTCCGTAGCCCAGCGTCAGGGTCACGGTGTCGTCGGCCTGCCCCGGCAGGATCCAGGCCGGCCCCTCGACCGCGCGGCCCGCCGCCTCGATCCGCAGGACGTCCCCCGTGGTGATGCCCTCACGCTCGGCAAGCCGCGGGCTCACCGCCACCACGTTCTCCCAGACCACCTTGGTCAGGGGCTTGGGCAGTTCCTGGAGCCACGCGAGGTCGGCATGGGTCCCGTCCCAGACCGTCGGGTCGGGGCGGAACAGCACCTCGATCCCGCTGGCGGGGTGGGTGGGGGCAGGGGATGCATTTTGCGTCAGCGCCACGGTCTCGGCCGGCGGCGCGCTGTCCGCCCAGAAGCCCCGGCGCAGGGCCTCCGAGAACCGGGCCTCGAAGGCGGCTTCGTCCTCGCCATCGTTGCGCCAGCGGGCCTTGACGAGGGCCAGCGCGTCCTCGTCATCGCCGCCGCCCGCCAGGAAGGCCAGCATCTGCGGCAGGGTGCGGCCGTTGTAGAGCGGCGCGACGGTCGGCTGGATCAGCCCCACGGTCCCGTCGAGGGAGCGGACATCGCCCCAGGATTCCAGCGGATGCGCGATCGGCAGGTGCCAGTCGGCACGGGCGCCGGTCTCGTCGTCATAGAGGCCGGCATGGATCTTGAGCGGCACGCGCGCCATCCGGGCGGCGAAGTCGAGGGCGCCGGGCGCCTCGTAGACCGGGTTGGCGCCGAGCACGATCAACGCCTTGACGGTGCCACGCTCCATCGCCTCCGCGAGTTCGGCCAGCGTGCCGGCGCCCTGTTCGGCGGCGGGCTCCGCGTGCCGCAGGGTCGCGCCGGTATTGCCGAGCGCGCCGTTCAGGCGGTGGACTAGGTCGTGCAGGTCCGGGCCCGCGGTCAGGCCGGCCGTGACGATCCCGGCGCCGCGCGCCCCGGTGAGCGCCGTGCCGGCGCCGCGCGCCCAGCGGGCGACCGGGTCGTCGCCCCCCGGCGCCGCACCGCCGCCGGCCATGGCCAGGAGATCGCGGGCGAGGTCTTCGAGGCGGCCCGCCGGGACCACGACGCCGTGATCGGCCTTGGCGCTGGTGAGCGTCGGGGTCGGGGCGGCGGCGTGGAGCGCGAGGAGGCGGCCTTCCGCGTAGGCGGCCCGCCGCGCGTCGATCCAGCGCCGGGACAGGCCGACCTGCCCCGGGCCGAGATCCAAAAAGTCGCCGTCGAGCGACACGATGGTGCGCGCCCGGCCGAAATCGGGGATCGTCTCCAGCGGCCTTCCATAGGCCCGGCGGGCGCCCTCGTAGAGCCCGTCGCGCGCCGCGCCCGCGCCGACATGCCAGCGGAGCGCCGGATAGGCGGCCCGCAGCCGGGCGATCTGCGCGGCAAGCGTGGGCGAGGTCACCGGGCCGGTGAGCAGGGCGAGCCCCTCGCCCCGGTTCTCGCGCCAGGCCGGCATCTGCGCCTGCAGGTCCGCCCGGAACGCCGCCCAGGAACTCGGCCGGCCGAGATGCTGCACCGCCTGCGAACGGAACGGGTCGTAGAGCCCGAGCACCGAGGCCTGGGCCAGCACGTCGGTGCCGCCGCGGCTCCAGGGATGGTCGGGATTGCCCTCGATCTTCAGCGGCCGTCCGTTGCGGGTCGTGACCAGAACGCCGTTGCCGAACCCGTCGAACACGGAAGAGGAGGCGTAGGACAGATCCGTCCCCGGCACGATCCGCTCGGGCTGGCGGACGTAGGGCACCTCGTAGTCGCGCCCGCCGCCCGCGCCGCAGGCGGTGAGGCCGCCGAGCGCGAAGGAGGCCGCCATCAGCTTCAGGAAGCCGCGCCGCTCCGGGGCGGCGGCGAGACGGGCCGCGGAGGGGAACTCGGCCGCGAGATAGTCCCGGAATTCCGGGCTGTCGGCCACGGCGTCGAGGCTGCGCCAGAAGCGCGGCCCGTCGCCGCCAGCGAGTTTTTCGCGGAGCGCCGCGAGGTCGGGGGTGCGGGTCATCGGTGGCAGATCCCGCACTCGGTGAGCCGCGCGCCGCCGCGGATATGGTACTGCGCGACGAGCTTCGGCCCCAGGCTCGCCTGATCGGCGGGCGGCTTCCAGGTCATGTTCCAGACCTGATCGGGCGTGCGCACGTACTTCTCGGGCGCCCGGTGGCAATCGAGGCAGAACTGCATCTCGAAGGCGTTGGCGCGGTAGGTCATCTGCATCGAGGTCACGTCGCCGTGGCAGGTCGAGCAGCCGATCCCCTTCGTCACGTGGACGGAGTGGTTGTAGTAGACGTATTGCGGCAGCTTGTTCAGCCGCTTCCATTCGAGCGGCTTGTCCTGCGCGAAGCTGTCGCGCACCGGCTTGAGCATGTCCGAACCGGTCCAGATCTGCGAGTGGCAGGTCATGCAGGTATGGGTCGGCGGGATGCCGGCGGTGGCCTCCTTCTCGACCGTGGTGTGGCAGTAGCGGCAATCGACGCCGAGCTCGCCGGCATGGTGCTTATGGCTGAACGGCAGGGGCTGGGCCGGGGCCACGCCGACGCCGGTGACGTAGTTCGAGCGCACGACCCCCGCGGCCAGCACCGGCAGCCCGACGAGGCAGGCGACGCCGGTCATCAGCGCGAGCCGGTAGAGCGCGTCGGCGCCGGGGGTGAAGAGCTGCGCCATCAGGCGCGCCCGCGCCGGATAGCGGCCGGAATCTCGTGCTCGCTCTGCTCAAGCCGTCGCCGCAAGCCTCGCCCCACTCGTCAGATCCCGGTCGCAAGCGGGCCGCACACCGCACTGCACCACGCACCCTAACCTAGAGCGCTTCCAGACCGGGGCTAGAACTTGGATCATGCGGGCCGACATGTCGCACGGGTCCGAGCGCTGCTCATGAAACGCCCGATCACGGGCAGCCTTCCGTCGGGTCGCGGCAGTGCCGCGGACGTTGTGTGAGAGGCTCCGAAACCCTTCCCGCGGCCGGCGCGAAGGCCTATGCCCGATGCCTTCGCGATTGGACGCCGGGGACGGCCACCCGTTCCCCTCCGGAGACGCATGGAATCCGATCCCCTCCTCCTGACCTGGCGTGCCGCGCGGCGTCTGCACGGGGCCGCGGTGGCCCTCACGGTCGGGATCGGCGCGCCACTCTGCGCGCTGGCTCTGCTGTGCCTGCGCGACCTCGTCGCGGTGCTGCCCCGCGACGAGGCGCCGGTGCTCGCCTTCCTGCGCCTCGCCGTGCCCCTGCAGGGCCGAGAGCTCGTCCTGGCGCCGGGCCTGCCGATGCGGCCGGCCGGGCTCGAACTCGCGGCCTTCCTGTGCATCGCCGCCTGCGCGGTGATCCTGGCGGGGCTCGGCTGGTGGGTGGCGCGCCTGTGCTTCAAGGCCCAGACCCGCGCCGCCGATACGGTGCGGGAGGGGGTCCTGCGGGCGATCCTCGACGCCCCGGCGGGCGCCCGGGACGAGGCGCGCAGCCTCGCCCGCCTCGTCGGCGAGGTGCTGGCGCGGGCCGACCGGCTGCTCGCCGCCGGCATCGTGCTGCCGGCGATGACGCTGGCCGCGCTGATCCTGGCGCTGGGCTTCGCCGCCCTGGCGGCGCCCCGGCTGATCCCGGCCGCCATGGTCGGCCTCGGGGCGGTCGGCCTCGCCTACGGGCTGGTGCTGGAGCGCGCCCGGGACCGGCAGGAGCTGCGCCTGCGCACCAGCGCCCGCGCCGAGGAGAATCTGAACGACCTCGTGCGCCGCCTGCCGGCCGTGCGCAACCACGGGGCGGCGGCCCTGGAACGGTCGCGCATCGCAGCCCGCGTGGTCGCGATGCGCGGCACCGTGGCGCGCGCCGAGGCGCGGCTGGCCTATGCAAGGGCGCCGGCGCTCGCCCTGGCGGTGATCCTGCCGGCGATCGCGGTGGGCACCGCCCTGTGGCGCACGACGGGACCCGGAGCGCCCCCGGCGCCGCCGGTCGATCCGGCGGCGCTCGTGGCCGCGGTCGGCGCCTTCGGCCTCGCGGGCTGGCTCGCCGCCATCTGCGCGCGGCTCTGGACGGTGCGCCGCGCCGTGCGCCCGCGCTTCCGCGACCTCGCCCGCATCATCGCCGCCCTCGAAGGCCGCCGGGCGCGGACCGGCGCGCCGGTGCCGCTGCCCCGCTCAGGCTGCCTGGCGACCCAGGGGGTCGGCGCCTTCGACCCGGTCACGGGCGAGCGGCTGACCGGGGTCGATGTCGCGGTGTCCATGCCGGGTCACGTGGCGATCACCGGCAGCCGCGGCAGCGGCGCCCGGGCGCTGGCGGCGGTGCTCGCCGGGCAGGTCGAGCCGACCGCCGGGACCGTCACCTACGGGGGCACGGACCTGCGCGCCTTCGACACCGCCGAACGCGCCCGCCGCATCGCCTTCGGGGCCGGCGAGGCGATCCTGATGGCGGGGTCGCTGCGCCAGAACCTGCTCTACGGGACCGACCCGGACCACGCCCCCGACGACATCGCCCTGGTCGGGCTCTGCCGCCTGACCGGGCTCGACGGCTTCGTGTACGCCCGCGGCCTGACCGGGCGGCTCGATCCCGCATCCCGGCCGAGCCTCGCGGCGGCGATCGTGTCGGCCCGCCGGACCATGCGCCAGGCGCTGGCCGCCGAGGAGGCCGAGCGCCTCGTCGAACCGTTCGATCCCGACCGCTACAACCATCAGGCGAGCATCGGCGAGAACATCCTGTTCGGCGAGCCGGTGGGGGGCGCCTTCGCGCCGCTGCGCTTCGCCCGCCATCCCTACCTGCGGGCGGTGCTGGAGGCGGAGGGTCTGGTGCGGCCGCTGACCGAGATCGGCCTGTCGGTCGCCCGCAGCACCGTGGAGATCTTCGCCGATCTGCCGAACGATCACCCCCTGTTCGACGCCTACTCGCTGTTCCAGGCCGCGGAGCGGGGCTATTTCGAGGATCTCGTGGTGCGCCTGCCCGATGCCGCTGCCTTGCGCCGGGGGCCGGCGGGCCAGCGCGACCGGATGCGGCTGATCGGGCTCGCCCTGCGCTACAGCGAATCGCGCCACCGCTTCGGCCTGATCGACGCCGCCTTCGAGGAACGGCTGGTCCAGGCCCGGCGCTCCTTCGCGCGGATGCTGCCGCCCCATCTCGCCGGCGCGGTGGTGTTTCACGATCCCCGCCGGGTCAACCCGGCCGCCAGCCTGGAGGAGAACCTGCTGTTCGGCCGGATCAGCCTGGGCGAGGCCAATGCCGAGCCGCGGGTGCGGGCGCTGGTGCGGCGCGTGCTCGCCGAGGAGGGGCTGGAGGCCGCGGTCTACGAACTCGGCTTCGACAGCAAGGTCGAGATCCAGCCCAGCACCGGCGCGCTGGCGGACGGCGCGATCAACGCCCGGGAACGGATGGCGATCGAGCTGGTCCGCTGCCTCGCCCGGGACCCCGACATCCTGGTGGTCGCGATCTCCACCGAAGAGCGCAGGGAGGGCCTGCGCGACCGCCTCGCCGGCTTGAGGCAGGTGCGGGCCGGGCGCGGGCTGATCGTCTGCCTGCCCGGGGCCGGCGCGCTGGACGAGGCTGCCCCGTTCGACGCCGTGATCGCGGTGGAGAACAGCGCGGTGGTGGCGGCCGAGCCGGTGCGCGCGGAGGCGGAGCCCGTCGCGGTGGCGTGAGGCGCGGATAGGCGCCGACCGCCCGCCGGACGGCCCGGGTCGGAACCCGACATCCTGATCGTGGTGGTCGGTTGCGGAGGCCGAACCCCTGTCGGCTTCGACGGAGCGCGTTCTAAGCCTTGGTGGCGAAGAGCATGTTGCCGCAGGCCAGTTCGGCGAAGCCCTCCGGCGACAATGCGTTGAGGAACTTCCACCAGAGCGGATCCTGCTGCGACATCGAGACGAGATCGCTCACTCGCATCTGAGCGAATTCATGAAGCAGCTCGACATCGCCGGTGAGGCGGAGGTGATGGGCGAACCTGCCGAGCAGCCACTGAACGCTGTAGGCAGCCGTCTGATGGGCGCCGGTGAACGCGTGATCGACCGTGAAGCCCTCATCCTCGAAGATTGAGGTGAGCCCCTCGCGGGTCGCGTTGAAGAAGTGCGACGGGTAGCCGTGAACCGGTTGAAGGAAGGGCCAGTCGATGAAGACTTGTCCGCCGGGCTTCAGCATCCGACGCATCTCTTGCACGACAATCCAGGGCTGTCTGGTGTGCTCAAGGACAGCGAAGCAGCCGATGCCGCGCAGGGATTCGTCGCGGATCGGGTAACGGCAGTCCGGCGCAACGATCAGATCCGCGGAAACCGATGGATAGACCTCAACATACAGAACATTATCCAGGGTGACGCTGCGCCTGCCGCAGCCTAGATCCATAAACAGATCGTCAGGCAAAGCCTTTGCCAGATTGTCGAAACTGTCCACCGAGTGATTTGCACTCTCGGACGCATAATCATCCAGATTGAAATGCTTGTCCGTCGTAAATATTGGAAATGATGCCGAGTCATCAGCGTCGTATGGCGGCTTCAGAATATGACGGAAACGCTGAAATTTTTGTCGTCTGTCGATCGACATAGACGCTTAACCTTCACGACACTGACGCATGAGCTTAAACGATCCTTGGCTACACGGGATCGTGAGGCCTGTCGACGCGTTTTTCCCAACCTTCTGCTTGGAACGACACCCTGCGCGCCATAACGCCAGGCAGACGTCTGGGAACCGTTCACACGCGACGGGCTGGAAAGCCTTCCGGCGGTTGTTGCCCATGACCGATGCCGAGGGCGCCCGTCGGGCCGCAGCACGCCGCTCACCCAAGCGCCTCTCGCGTCCCGCACATCGTCCTTCAGCAAGCCGCGAGACCTCCCGGAACACCCGGGGATGGCGATCCATGCGCGAGACCAGCAGGGGCAGAGCGCGCGATCGCAGCGGCGCCCCAGGGCTGGCAGCCTCACGGATGCCGCATTACCGCGTCACGTCAGGCCGCCGCGCCCGTCCGGCGCCTTCCCGGCCGCGTCAGCCCGGACGGTTCATGCCTCGAACGCTCCCGATCACCTTCGCCGCCGGCCTCGCCCTCCTGACGCTCTCGGACCCCGCCGCCGCGCAGGCCGGCAAGGCCGAGGCGCCGATCCCGGCCGCGACGCTCGCGCTGATGGCCCAGAAGGGCGTCACGGCCGCGTCCCCGGTGCTGTTCCGAGCCTACAAGAAGGAATCGGAGATCGAGGTCTGGAAGAAGGGCCCGGCGGGCTACGTCTTCCTCAAGTCCTTCCCGATCTGCCGCTGGTCCGGCCAGCTCGGCCCCAAGCGCAGGAGCGGCGACCGGCAGACCCCGGAGGGATTCTACACGGTGCCGAAGCGCCAGATGAACCCGAACTCGCACTATTACCTGTCCTTCGACGTCGGCTACCCGAACGCCTACGACCGGGCGCATGGCGGCACCGGCTCGGCCGTGATGGTCCACGGCATCTGCTCGTCGATGGGCTGCTTCGCCATGACCAACGGCACGGTCGGCGAGATCTACGCCATCGCCCGCGACGCCCTGAAGGGCGGCCAGGCGGCGTTCCAGTTCCAATCCTACCCGTTCCGGATGACCGCCGAGAACATGGCCCGGCACCGGACCGATCCGAACATCGCCTTCTGGCGCGAACTGAAGGCCGGATCCGACCGGTTCGAGGCGAGCCGCGAGGAGCTTCAGGTCTCGGTGGCGGCCGGCCGCTACGCCTTCGCGCCGTCCAAGAACCCCGCGGTCGAGGCGGCCGTGGCGACCCGCCAGGCCGTCGAGGAGGCCCGGATCGCGGCGCTCGCCGAGGCGGGGGAGCCGGCCGTGCGCACCACCTATTCCGACGGGGGCCAGAACGCCTTCTGGGCGGCCTACACGGCCCGGGGCGGCGCGGTCGGCGACATCAGCCGGCCCGAGGCCCTGGCCTTCGCCGGGCAGGAGGTGGTGGTCGTGCCGGGTCACCGCGCCACGCGTCCGGTGCCGGAATCGGTCTGGAGCGCCTGGGTGGCGGAGTCCGCCCTGTCGCCCCGGCGGATGGTCGGCTTCGTCCCGGTCTACGCGCGCGCCGCGGATCCGTTCGGGGCGCTCAGTGGCCCGATCCCGACGCGTTACGGCGACGGCCTGCCCTCCTGGCTGACCGCCGGCCTCGGCGGACTCACCCTCGGCCACGCGAATCTCTCCGGTCCGATGACCGGTCTCATCGCGTCGGCAGAGACCCCGTGACGCGTGCAGGAGCCGGTCGCGCGGTCCCATTCGTGTGCGCAGACGCACATCACGGCGGCACGCGGCTCACCAATTCATGGTACGGCAGGGGACATGCGGTACTCATGAACCGTCGGCCTGCCGTAATCGTTGCACTCTTCCCGGAACGGCGACGGGGTTTCGATCGTAACCGATCGAGATCGACGTCCGCAGATTCGTGATCGCCATGTCCAAATCGTGCGGGCCGACCGTTCAGGCGGCCAATCAGGACCTCGTACTGCGCTTCTGGGGCGTCCGCGGCTCGACTCCGGTCAGCGGCCCGCAATACGCCGAGTTCGGCGGCAGCACCCCCTGCCTCGAAGTGCGCTGCGGGGAGCGCCTGTTCATCGTGGATGCGGGCTCGGGGATCTACAACCTCGGCCAGGGCCACCGGACCGACCTGCCCCGGGAAGTCGACCTGCTGTTCAGCCACCTCCATCTCGACCACACGGCGGGTCTGCCGTTCTTCAAGCCCGCGGTGCACGACTGCGACCGGGTGATCAACACCTATTGCGGCAACCTCGGCGGCGAATCGGCCGGCCCGACGCTCGATCGCCTGTTCGCGCCGCCGCTCTTCCCGGTTACGCTCGACAAGCTGTGCTGCACCTTCAACCACCACGGCTTCGAGGCCGGCCAGCCCCTGACCTTCCCGGACGGCACGCGGGTCGACACGATCGCGCTGAACCACCCGCAGGGCTCGGTGGGCTACCGGTTCGAGCATGGCGGCCGGCGCCTGTGCCTGATCAGCGACATCGAGCACAGCGATCCCTGGCCCGACCCGGCGCTCGCCGAGTTCGTCGCCGGGGCCGACCTGATGGTCTATGACGGCATGTTCACCGACGGCGAGTATCCGACCTGCCAGGGCTGGGGCCATTCCACATGGCAGAAGGGCGTCGAGCTGGCGCAGATCGCGGGCGTGAAGGCCCTGGCCATCATCCACCTGCACCCGGCCCATTCCGACACGGCCCTGCGCGACATGGAGGCCGATCTCCAGGCCGAGATGCCGACCGCCTTCATCGCCCGTGAATGCCAGAGCATCACGGTCGGCGCCCCCCGGACCGTGAGCCGCCGGGCCAATGGCCGGCCCGCCGTGGCCCGCGAGGTGCGCCGCCGGGTCCGGGTCGCCTGATCGCGCCTCAGGCGGAGTGCCCCAGGGAGCGCGCCTTGCGGGCCTGGTTGTACCGGCCGAAGCCGAACAGCACGAACAGGGCGACGCCGATGGTCAGGATGCTCCAGCCGTAGTTGCTGACGAGCTGCGCGTCGATCGGGTGGCCGATCCAGCCGAGGGCGACGAGCAGTCCGAAGACGGCGATCGCCGCAGAGACGAGCATCCCGACAATCATCGCACCCACTCCGGTGAACCGCGCCCGTACCATCCGATGCGACGCGGAAGACCGGGGAAATGCGCGGAACCGGCAGCCGTTCCGTGCCGCCGGCGGAGCCATTCGCCATCAGGAAGCGGCCAAACCGCGATCTTCGCGCGGCGCCTGATTGCAACGCCCTCGGCCCCCGCTCTAAGTAGGCCCCGTTACGGCGCCCCGGGGCGCGTGCGGAGCCCGAGACCACGGCGATGACCGGCCCAGACATCACGAACACGACCGCGAACGCGAACACGCCCCGGGACAGCAGTGCCGCTGCCCCGGTGACGCCGGGCCCGCTGCGCCCGCAGGATCAGCTCGTGACGATCTACGGCGGATCCGGCTTCCTGGGCCGGCACGTGGTCCGGGCGCTGGCCAAGCGCGGCTACCGGATCCGCGTCGCGGTGCGGCGGCCGGACCTCGCCCTGTTCCTGCAGCCCCTGGGACAGGTCAACCAGATCGTGGCCGTGCAGGCGAACCTGCGCTACCCCGACTCGGTGAACCGCGCCGCCGAACGCGCGGACGTGCTGATCAACCTCGTCGGCATCCTGCAGGAGACCGGATCCCAGAGCTTCGCGCGGCTGCAGGTCGACGGGGCCGAGACGATCGCCCGCGCGGCGGCCCGGCAGGGCGCCCGGATGATCCATGTCTCGGCGATCGGGGCGGACCCGGCCTCGCCGTCGCTCTATGCCCGCACCAAGGCCGAGGGCGAGGCGAAGGTCTTCGCCGCCTGCCCGGACGCGGTGGTGTTCCGGCCCTCGCTGCTCTTCGGGCCGGGCGACGGCTTCTTCAACCGCTTCGCGGGGCTCGCCCGGGCGCTCCCGGTCCTGCCGCTGGCCGGCGGCCAGTCGCGCTTCCAGCCGGCCTTCGTGGGGGACGTCGCCGAGGCGATCGCCCGCGCGGTCGACGGCACCGTGCCGGGTGGGAAGGTCTACGAGCTCGGCGGCCCGGAGGTCGGTACGCTGGAGCATTTCGTGCGCTACATGCTCAAGACCATCCGGCGCAAACGCGTCGTGGTCGATCTGCCCCTGCCGGCCGCCAAGCTCCAGGCCCGGCTTCTCGAAATCGCCGACACCCTGACCTTCGGCCTCCTGCCCGACACGCTCAAGCTCACCCGCGATCAGGTGATCCTGCTCCAGAACGACAATGTCGTCTCGGACAGCGCGAAGGCCGAGGGCCGCACCTTCGAGGGGCTCGGGATCATCCCGACCGCCGCCGAGGCGGTGGTGCCGGGCTACCTCTGGACCTACCGCAAGGCCGGCCAGTTCGCCACCGAGCGGGACCAGGAGCCCCTGTCCGAGGTGCCCGACACGATGGCACCGCGGACGCTGGCGTCGAGCTCCCAGCATCGGCCTCAGACCGCCTCGGGTCCCGCGATCGGTGCCGATGCCGGCAGCTCGCCGGGCGGCCGCCAGGGGGGCATGGGGGTGCGCTGGGGCACCAGGAACCCGGCCTAGATGGTGAGCCGCATCGCGCCCGCGCCCCGCGCCGCCACGGCCAAGACGTGAGGCGCATCCTCGTCACCGGGGCTGCCGGCTTCGTCGGCGGGCACGTCCTGCCGCTCCTGACGGCGGCGGGCGATCGCGTGGCGGGGATCGGCCGGGGCCGCGCGCCCCGGCTGCCGGCAGGCGTGACCTACGAGACCGTCGACCTCCTCGACGAGGCGGCGCTCGGCGGCTTCGTGGCCCGCTTCCGGCCGACCGAGATCCTGCATCTGGCGGGCCTCGCCTCGGTGGCGGATTCCGCGAGCGGCCCCGGGCAGACGTGGCGGGTGAACGTCAACGGCCTGATGAACCTCGTCGCCGCCGTCGAGGCGGTGCCGGGCTGCACGTTCTTCGATGTCAGCTCGGGGGAGGTCTACGGCAGCGCCTTCCTGGCCGGCCACGCCCTCACGGAGGCGGCCGAGCCGCTGCCGCGCAACACCTACGCCCGGTCGAAATGGGTCGGCGAGCAGCTTCTGCGCGATCTCCTGCCCCGGATCGGCGTGAAGCTCGTGGTGCTGCGGCCGTTCAACCATATCGGCCCGGGCCAGGACGAGCGCTTCGTGGTGGCCTCCTTCGCGGGCCAGATCGCCCGGATCGAGGCCGGGCTGGTGCCGCCCTGCCTGGAGGTCGGCAACCTCTCCTCCCATCGCGACTTCCTCGACGTGGCCGACGTGGCGCAGGCCTATGCCGACCTGATCGGCCAGTCGGACTCGCTGATGGACGGCAGCGTGTTCAACATCAGTTCCGGGCAGCCGCGCACGATCGCCAGCGTGCTCGAAGATCTGCGGGAACGGGCCCGCGTGCCCTTCGAGATCCGGGTCGCCCCGGAGCGGGTGCGCCCGGCCGAGATCCCGATCGCGGCCGGCGATGCCGGGCTTTTGCGCGCCATGACGGGCTGGCGGCCGCGGGTCGCCTGGGACGCGGCCGTGAACCGGGTGCTGGACGATGCCCGGGCGCGGCTGGCGGCCGCGCGCGACGATGGATGAGGCGCGCCGTCCCTACCGCACCACCCCCTTGGCCTTGAGCGCGTCCCGTGCCTCAGCCGGATAATCCAGCTCCTCCGCCAGGATCTCCGCGCCCGAATCCCCGAGCGCGGGCGGCATCCGGCGCACCGGCAGGCGCCGCCCGTCGAGCCGGTAGGGCGGGGCGATCACGTGGGCGTTGTCGGTGCCGCCGATCACGAGGCCGGCCTCCCGGGCGCGGTCGCAGGTCAGGGCCTCGCGCAGACCCATCACCTCGCCGCAGGGGATGCCGGCCGCCCGCAGCCGGGCGATCAGCGGGCCGCGTTGCCACTGCGCCAGCGCGGCCTCCAGCACCGGGATGAAGGCCGCGCGGTTCTTCGAGCGGTCGAGGTTGGTGGCAAAGCGCGGATCCGCGATCAGGTCCGGCCGCTCCAGCACCTGCTCGCAGAAGCGGCGGTACTGGCCGTTGTTACCCACCGTGATCACCACGGGCCCGTCCGCGGCCTCGAACACCCCGTAGGGCACGATCGAGGGATGGGCGTTGCCGTAGCG
This sequence comes from Methylobacterium sp. 2A, assembly GCF_009806555.1. GTDB lineage: Bacteria > Pseudomonadota > Alphaproteobacteria > Rhizobiales > Beijerinckiaceae > Methylobacterium. The sequence continues at coordinate 146,655 of NZ_VUOK01000005.1, forward strand.
CGGCGGGTCGATGCCCCGGGCCAGCGCCTCCAGGCCGTAATAGGAGGTCAGCGCGACGCCGCAATCGAACAGGGCGAGGTCGATCGCCTTGCCGCGCCCGGTGCGCTCGCGCTGGTAGAGCGCCGCCAGCACGGCCTGCGCGGCGAACTGGCCGGTGAACAGGTCCACCGCCGCGACGCCGAACTTCAGGGGTGGCCCCCCGGCCTCGCCGTTCAGCGCCATCACGCCGGATTCGCCCTGCACCACGAGATCGTAGCCGGGCCGTCCGGCCTCCGATCCGTCGGAACTGTAGCCGGCGATCGAACAGTAGATCAGCCCGGAATTCTCCGCCGACAGGTCCGCGTAGCCGAGGCCGAGCCTCTCGGCCCCGCCGGTCTTGAAGTTCTGGACCAGCACGTCGCTCTCGCGGGCCAACGCCTTCACGATCGCCAACCCCTCCGGCGTGGCGAGATCGACGCCGATCGAGCGCTTGTTGCGGTTCACACTGTCGAAATACGAGGTGTTGCCGGGGCTGGTCGGAACGCCCCAGTCGCGGGTGTCGTCGCCGCGTTCGGGGTGCTCGACCTTGATCACGTCGGCGCCGAGGTCGCCCAGCACCTGCGCGCACCAGGGACCCGCGAGCACCCGGGACAGGTCGAGCACCCGGATCCCGGCGAGCGGCAGATCGTGAGCCGGATCAGCATCCATCGGGAAGGTCCTCGGCACGGGGGTCTTGGCTCGAGAAAGTCCTGGTTTCAAAAGGTCTTCGACCTTTTGCGGGTCCAGGGCAGAGCCCTGGTGGCTGGCTTTGCCCGACATCGGGGCTCCGCCCCGATACCCCGCCAAAGGGCTCGCCCTTTGCAAACCCCGTCTTCACGGCTCAAGCTCCCATGACACCGTCGAGGCTGCGCACGGCCTCGATCAGCTTCGGGCGCGCCACGTCCAGGAGGAAGCGCGCGTCGGTGATGACGGTGGGGGCGCCGCAATTGACCGACATGGGCGGCAGGCCGCCGCCGGGATAAAACCCCACCGCGATGGCGCAGACCGTCTCCTGCCACTCGCCGAACGAGGTGCAGCAGCCGATCTCCCGGTGCTCGGCCACCGCCCGGTCGAGGCTGGCCCGCAGGGCCGGCCACGCCACGGGATCCAGCGCCTCCAGGTCCTCGTAGATGCCCGCCCGCTCCCGGTCGGGGCAGACCGCCACGTAGGCCCGGCCCATGGCGCTGCGGGCGAGCGAGATGCGCGAGCCGGTATCGAGATTGAGCGAGATCGCCGCCGGGCCGCGCTGGCAGTCGACGTAGCGCATGCTGAGCCGGTCGCGCACGCCGAGCCCCACCGAGGCGTTGGCCGCCTCCGCCACCGCCCGCAGGACCGGCCGGGCGATGGCCCGCACGTCGAGCCCACCGAGCGCCGCGGAGCTCAGCGCGATCGTCGCGGTGCCGAGCCGGTAGCGGCCGAGCACGGGTTCGTGCTGCAGGTAGCCGAGCTTGGTCAGCGTGTAGGTGAGCCGCGACACGGTGGAGCGCGGCAGGCCGCAGGCCTCGGCGATGTCGTGATTGGCCAGACTCGTCCGGCCCGGGCCGAAGCAGGCGAGCACGGAGAGCCCCCGGGCCAAAGCCGTGACGAAGTGGCGGTCCTCCTTGGGGCCCGACCCGGCGGCATCGGGCTCGGCCAGCCGGGTCTCTCCGGCCGTCATCGGCGCAGGAAGGCCGCGAAGGCCGCCTGCGCCTCGGGACCGCGGCGCAGAGCGTGGAACACCTCCGTCTCCTCGGCGAGGGCGCGGGCGACGGCCTCGTCCTGGCCCCGGCGCAGGGCCCGCTTGGTGGCGGCGACCGCGGCCCGGGGCAGGGCGGCGAGCGACCGGGCCTTGGCGAGGGCCACCTCCAGCGCCGTCCCCTCCGGCACGGCGGCGTTGACGAGGCCGGCCGACACCGCGTCCGCGGCCGTGAACGGCTCGCCGAGCATCAGCAGCTCGGCGGCGCGCTTCGATCCGGCCGTCAGCGGCAGCAGGTAGCTCGACCCGCCCTCGGGGCTGAGGCCCAGAGCCGTGAAGGGCAGGCGGAACCGGGCGCCGACCCCGGCATAGGCGAGGTCGCAGTGCAGGAGGAGCGTCGTGCCGATGCCGACCGCGTGGCCCTCCACCGCCGCCACGACCGGCTTCGGGCAGGCCCGCAGGGCCTTGAGGAAGGTCAGGCCGGGGCTGTCACCCCCGGTCTCGACATCCTGGAAATCCCTGAGGTCGTTGCCGGCCGTGAAGCAGCCGCCCGCGCCGGTGAGCACCACGGCCGCGACGCCCTCGTCCCCGGCGGCTGCCCGGAAGGCGTCGGTCAGCCCCGCATAGGCGGCGCGGTCGAGGGCGTTGCGCCGCTCCGGCCGGTCGATGGTGACGAGCCGGATCCCGGGCTCCGGATCGGCGAGGCGGATGGTCGAGGGGGCGGATTCAGGCATCGGTCGGGCCGACGGCTTTCTGCAGCGGAACGCCTCTCCGCTTCCCCGTGCGGGGTCCGATGCTCACCCGACCGGATCGGAACGAGGGATACGAGCGGGCTGCGCGGGTCTCCCTCCCCCCGCAGAGGGGGGAGGGAGAGATGCGAAGCTGTTTGCGCCTGTTCGCCGAACAAGATGTGCGAATCCGCAACCGCAAGGGGGAGAAAGGAGCGACCCGAACGCTCACGGAGCGGCCTCCCCCGCATACTCCGCCGATACCCCACCCATCCGCGCCCGCGCCGCCGCGTATTCCCGGGCGAGCCGCGCGACGAGGTCGGCGGTGGCCGGCGCGTCCGCGATGGTGCCGACCCCCTGGCCGGCCCCCCAGACATCCCGCCACGCCTTCACGCTGCCGCTGCCGAAATTCATCGCAGTCTTGTCGCGCACGGGCAGCGCGTCGGGATCGAGCCCGGCGGCGCGGATGCTCGGCGTCAGGTAATTGCCCGGCACGCCCGTGAAGTAAGGGGTGTAGACGATGTCGGACGCCGCACTGCCGGCGATCATGTCCTTGTAGGCGGGAACCGCGTTCGCCTCCCGGGTGGCGATGAACCGGGTGCCCATATAGGCGAGGTCGGCCCCCATCGCCTGGGCCGCCAGGATCGCCGCGCCGCTCGTGATCGCCCCCGACAGGATCAGCGGCCCGTCATAGAACCGCCGGATCTCGCCCACCAGGGCGAACGGGCTCAGCGTGCCGGCGTGGCCGCCCGCCCCGGCGCAGACCAGGATCAGCCCGTCGACCCCCGCCTCCAGCGCCTTCTCGGCGTGCCGGACATTGGTGACGTCGTGGAACACCACGCCGCCATAGGCGTGGACCGGGCGGATCACCGCGTCCGGCGCCCGCAGCGAGGTGATGATGATCGGCACCCGGTGCCGGACGCAGGTCTCGACATCCTGCGCCAGCCGGTCGTTCGAGGCGTGGACGATCTGGTTCACCGCGAAGGGCGCGATTTTTTTCGCAGGATCCGCTGCCCGGGCCTGCGCGAGTGCCTGCGCGATCTGCGTGAGCCACACGTCCAGCAGCTCGGCCGGCCGGGCGTTCAGCGCCGGGAAGGAGCCGACCACCCCCGACAGGCACTGGGCGATCACCAGCTCCGGCCCGGAGACGATGAACATCGGCGCGCAGATCACCGGCAGGGCGAGCCGGCCGCGCAGGATTTCGGGCAGGCGCCCGCTGGAGGGCTGCTCAGAGGCCTGCTCGGGACCGTCGCTCACCGCCCGCTCCCCGCCCGAGCCTGACGGGCGCTCACGCTCCGATCGATGCCACGCACGGTGCCTCTCCCCCCTGGTTCCGAGCCCGGCCCGCGATCGCCCGACGGCACACGCAACCGAGTCTTGTTCAACGCGGTTTTGATGGCATGGCGCCCGGGCCGTGGTCAAACCTGTCGGCACGAGCTGTTCTGCATTGCAGAATAACTCGGCCGGCCCCTCGATTGTCATCGCGTCACCTTGACGTGATCGGCGCCACCGACCAACATCGGACCAACAAGCAGACCGTAGTTCTGCATTGCAGAATACGAGAGGGAGTCCAGGGTGGTTCGTCAGGAGGTCGATGGCGGCGTGGCCGTGCTCACGCTCGCCAACCCGCCGGTCAACGCGCTCGGCGCTGCGCTGCGGGCGGCCCTCGACGGGGCCCTGGAACAGGCCATCGCGGACGCGTCGGTCCGTGCCATCGTGCTGGCCGCCGAGGGCAGGGTCTTCGTGGGCGGGGCCGACATCACCGAGTTCGGCAAGCCGCAGCAGCCGCCGAGCCTGCCCGACATCCTGGACCGCCTCGATGCGAGCCCGAAGCCCGTCGTGGCGGCGATCGGCGGCGCGGCATTGGGCGGCGGCCTGGAGCTGGCGATGGCCTGCCACGGCCGCGTCGCGGCGCCCGCCGCCAAGCTCGGCCTGCCGGAGATCAAGCTCGGGATCATCCCGGGGGCGGGGGGCACACAGCGCCTGCCGCGCCTGATCGGGCCCGACGCGGCCTTCTCGATGATGCTCACCGGCGAGCCGGTCTCGGCCGAGAAGGCGGCTTCGCTCGGGATCGTCGATGCGGTGGTGCTCGGCGACCTCGTGGCGGCCGCCCGCACCCGCGCCCTGGAGATCGCCGATTCGGGCACCCTGCCGCGGGTGCGGGACCGGTCGGATAAGCTCACATCGGAGACGCGCGCGGCATTCGAGGCCCTGGCCGCCGCGGCCACGATGCGCGACCCCGACGCCACCAACGTCCACGCCCTCGTGCGGGCCGTGCGCGCCGGCCTGGACCCGAAAAGTTTCGACGCCGCCGTGGCGGTCGAGCGGGCCGAGTTCCGCACCCTGGTGGAGGATCCGCGCTCGAAGGCCCTGCGCTACGCCTTCTTCGCCGAGCGCGAGGCCGCCCGGGTTCCGGGCCTGCCGAAGGACACGCCGCGGCGCCCCATCCACACGGCCGCGGTGATCGGCGCGGGCACGATGGGCGGCGGCATCGCCATGTGCTTCGCCAATGCCGGCATCCCGGTGACGGTGATCGAGACGGAGGAGGGGGCGCTTACCCGCGGCCTCGACCGTGTGAGGGGACTCTATGCCGGTTCGGCCAAGCGCGGCTCGATCACCGAGGCGCAGCGCGACGAGCGGATCGGCCGGATCAGCGGGGCGATCGGCCTGGAGCACGCAAAGGACGCCGACATCGTCATCGAAGCAGCCTTCGAGGACATGGGCGTCAAGCGCGAGATCTTTTCGCGGCTCGACGCCGTCGCCAAGCCCGGCGCGATCCTGGCCACCAACACCTCCTATCTCGACGTGAACGCCATCGCGGCGGTGACGAACCGGCCGCAGGACGTGCTCGGCCTGCACTTCTTCAGCCCCGCCAACGTCATGCGCCTCGTCGAGGTGGTCCGTGCGGAAAAAACCGCGCCGGACGTGCTCGCCACCGCCCTGGACCTGGCTAAGCGCCTCAACAAGCTGCCGGTGACGGTGGGGGTCTGCTTCGGCTTCGTCGGCAACCGCATGCTGGAGCGTCGCAGCCGGGCCGGGGAGCGCCTGCTGCTCGAAGGGGCGCTGCCGCACGAGGTTGATGCGGCGGTGACCCGTTTCGGCTTCCGGATGGGCCCCTTCGCCATGGGCGACCTCGCAGGGCTCGATATCGGCTGGCGCTCGCGCAAGGATTTCGGCGGCCGGGCGCCGGTCGCCGATTCGCTCGCCGAGATGGGACGCTACGGCCAGAAGACCGGCCGCGGCTTCTATCTCTACCCGGACGGCGCCCGCGCCGGCACCCGCGACCCGGAGGTCGAGGCGCTGATCGCGCGGGTCGCCGCGGAGCACGGCATCGCGCGCCGCAGCTTCACTCCAGAAGAAATCGTGGCGCGGCTGATGTACCCGATGGTCAACGAGGGCGCGCGGATCCTGGAGGAGGGCATCGCCGCCCGTCCGAGCGACATCGATACGATCTGGATCAACGGCTACAACTGGCCCGCGTGGCGCGGCGGCCCGATGCACTGGGCCGATACGGTCGGGCTGAAGACCATCGCGGAGGCGCTGACGCGCTTCGCGGCCGAGACCGGTGACGACAGCCAGGAGCCGGCGCCGCTGCTGAAGCGCCTCGCCGCCGAGGGCGGCCGCTTCGCCGACTGGAAGGCGGCCTGATGCCGGGCCGGTTGGCGGCCGAGGTCGCATTCGTCAGGGCTCCGCCCCGACACCCCACCAAAGGGCGTGACGCCCTTTGGAAACCCCGGAGGAACCCGTCATGACCGATGCGGTGATCGTCGCGACCGCCCGCACGCCCATCGGCAAGGCGCATCGCGGTGCGCTGAACCTCACCTCCGGTGCCGACCTCGCCGCCCACGCGATCCGCGGGGCCCTCGACCGGGCGCGCCTGGAGCCGGAGGCGGTCGAGGAGGTGGTGCTCGGCTGCGGCTATCCCGAGAACGCCACCGGCGGCAACGTCGCCCGGCACGCCGCCCTCGTGGCGGGTATCCCGGTCGCGTCGGCGGGCGTCACCGTCTCGCGCTTCTGCGCCTCGGGCCTGGAAGCGATCGCCAGCGCGGCCCGGCGGATCGTCCTCGACGGCGTGCCGGTGGCTTTGGCGGGCGGCGTCGAGTCGATCAGCCTCGTCCAGCCGAAGGTCCAGCGGGAACTGACCCGCAACGCATGGCTGGAGGCCCACCTGCCGGCGATCTACATGCCGATGATCGAGACCGCCGACATCGTGGCGGAGCGCTACCGCATCTCCCGCGAGGCGCAGGACCAATTCGCCCTGGAGAGCCAGCGCCGCACCGCGGCAGCGCAGGAACGCGGGCTGTTCGACGACGAGATCGTCCCGATGAGCGCCGTGATGGCGGTGACCGACAAGGCCACCGGCGAGACCCGGGAGGTCGAGACCCGGCTCGCCAAGGACGAGGGCAACCGGCCGGACACGACCCTGGAGGGCCTTGCCAAGCTCAAGCCGGTGCGCGGGGAGGGGGCCTTCATCACGGCCGGCAATGCCAGCCAGCTCTCGGACGGGGCCTCGGCCAGCGTGCTGATGTCGGCCGAAGAGGCGGCGCGGCGGGGCCTCGAACCGCTCGGGATCTTCCGGGGCTTCGCCTCGGCGGGCTGCGGGCCGGACGAGATGGGCATCGGCCCGGTCTTCGCGGTGCCGCGGCTGCTGGAGCGGCAGGGCCTGCGGGTCTCCGACATCGACCTTTGGGAGCTGAACGAGGCCTTCGCGTCGCAATCGGTCTATTGCCGCGACCGGCTCGGGATCGACCCCGAGAAGGTCAACGTCAACGGCGGCGCCATCTCGGTCGGCCACCCGTTCGGCATGTCGGGGGCGCGGCTCGTGGGCCACGCCCTGCTGGAGGGCCGCCGCCGCGGGGCGCGCTACGCCGTCGTGACCATGTGCGTCGCCGGCGGCCAGGGCTGCGCCGGCCTGTTCGAGATCGGGGGCTGACGATGGATCTCCGCTTCACGCCGGAAGAGATCGCGTTCCGCGACGAGGTCCGGACCTTCTGTCGCGAACAAATCCCGGCCGAGATCCGGAAGAAGGTCTCGGAGGGGCGCAGCCTCTCGAAGGCGGATTACGTCACGAGCCAGCGGATCCTCAACGCCAAGGGCTGGGCGGTGCCGCATTGGCCGAAGGAATGGGGCGGCCGGGATTGGAGCTCGATCCAGCGCTACATCTATACGGAAGAACTGTTCCAGGCGGCCGTGCCGCTGCCGCAGCAGTTCAACTGCTACATGTTCGGCCCAGTGCTGGCGACCTTCGGGCGGCAGGACCAGAAGGAACGCTTCCTGCCGCGCGCCGCCAATCTCGACGATTGGTGGTGCCAGGGCTTCTCGGAGCCCGGCGCCGGCTCCGACCTCGCCTCGCTCAAGACCAAGGCGGTACGCGACGGCGACCATTACGTCGTCGACGGCCAGAAGACCTGGACGACGCTCGGCCAGCACGCCGACTGGATTTTCTGCCTCGTCCGCACCGACTTCGAGGCCAAGAAGCAGCGGGGCATCTCCTTCCTGCTGATTGACATGAAGAGCCCGGGCATCACCGTGCGGCCGATCCTCACCCTGGAGGGCCGGCACGAGGTCAACGAGGTCTTTTTCGACGCCGTCCGGGTGCCGGTCGAAAACCTCGTCGGCGAGGAGAACAGGGGCTGGGACTACGCGAAATTCCTGCTCGCCAACGAGCGCACCGGCATCGCCCGGATCGGGCTGACCAAGGAGCGGATCGCGCGGATCAAGCGGCTGGCCCGGGAGATGCCGGCGGGGCCCGGCACGATGTGGGACGATCCCGCCTTCCGCGCCCGCGTCGCGGAGGTCGAGGTCGAGCTGAAGGCGCTGGAGATCACCCAGATGCGGGTGGCGGCCAAGCAGGGCAGGGCGGATTCGGTGGAGCCGGATCCGGCCTCCTCGCTCCTCAAGATCCGCGGCTCGCAGCTCCAGCAGGCGGCAACCGAATTGCTGGTGGAGCTCGCCGGCCCCTTCGCCCTCGCGGCGCCCACGCGTGGGGCCGGGGCCAACAACCTGCCCGGGGGCTTCGACTGGGTCGATGCGGCGGCGCCGAGCTATTTCAACAACCGCAAGGTCTCGATCTACGGCGGCTCGAACGAGATCCAGCACAACGTCATCGCCAAGGGCATTCTGGGGTTGTGAAGCCCGGGTCCATCCCATCCACATCCTCATCCTGAGGTGCCCGCGCCAGCGGGCCTCGAAGGAGCCCTCCAGCCGGCCGCACAATTCCTGGAGGGCTTCCTGGAGGGCTCCTTCGAGGCGGCTGCGCCGCACCTCAGGATGAGGGGGATTGGTGGGAGGAACGCTGCTGCCGCGATCATCCGCGAGGACACCACTATGGATTTCGACCTGAACGAGGATCAGTCGCTCCTGCGCGACAGCGTGGAGCGGCTCGCCGCCGACCTCTACCCGTCCCTGGAGAGCCGGCAGGCGCGGCTGAAGGCGCCGCTGGGCTTCCCCGCGGAGGGCTGGGCGGCGTTTTCCGAACTCGGCGTCACCGGCCTGCCGTTCTCGGAAGAGGAGGGCGGGCTCGGCGGCGGCCCGGTGGAGACCCTGCTGGTCATGGAGGCGGTCGGCCGCAACCTCGTGGTCGAGCCGCTGCTGGCGAGCCTCGTCCTCGGCTCGACCGCCCTGCGGCTCGGCGGCAGCGCGGCGCAGAAGGAACGCCTGGTTCCCGGCCTCGTCGCGGGCGATCTGCGCCTCACCCTCGCCCATACCGAGCGCCAGTCCCGCTACGACCTCGCCGACGTGGCGACGACCGCCCGGCGCAGCGGCGACGGTTTCGTGCTGAGTGGCGCCAAGAGCGTCGTGCCGAATGCCGACGCGGCCGGGCTGATGGTGGTCTCGGCCCGGGTCTCGGGCGAGCGGCGCGACCCGCACGGGATCGGCCTGTTCCTGGTCCCGACCGACGCCGCGGGCGTCGCCATCGAGGCCTATCCGACCCAGGATGGCGGCCGGGCCGCCGAGGTCTCGTTCTCGGATGTCGTGCTGCCGGCCGACGCGGCGCTCGGCGATCCGGAGGGCGGCCTGCCGCTGCTGGAGCGGGTGGTGGAGCACGGCATCGCGGCGCTCGCCGCCGAGGCGGTCGGCTCCATGGACGCGCTCCACAAGCTGACGGTCGAATACCTCAAGACCCGCAAGCAGTTCGGCGTCAGCGTCGGCTCGTTCCAGGCCCTGCAGCACCGGGCCGTCGATATGCTGATCCAGCTGGAACAGGCCCGCTCGATGGCGCTCTACGCCGCCATGATGGTGGACACGGCCGACGCCGGAGCGCGGGCCGCAGCGCTGTCAGCCGTGAAGGTCCAGATAAACAAGGCCTGCCGCTACGTCGGCCAGGAGGCGGTGCAGCTCCACGGCGGCATCGGCATGACGCTCGAATATATCGGCGCCCACCATTTCAAGCGGCTCGCCATGATCGAGTACCAGCTCGGCGACACCGCCCACCACCTGCGCCGGATCACGCAGGACGAGAACGGGCTGCTGGCGGCGTAACCCGGGCCGCCAGGGGTTTCCAAAGGGCTCAGCCCTGCACCCGCCAAAGGACTCGTCCTTTGGGATCCCTTTTTAAGACCGTCGCGCGGTCAGTTGAAGAGCGAGCCGACCCCGCCCTGCACCCGGCCGAGGCCGGCCCGGGCGACGGCATTGTTCGGGTCGATGGTCGCGGCGCGCTGGTAGTTCTCCATCGCCTCCTTGCGCTGGCCCTGCTTCTCGTAGGCGAGGCCGCGATACGCCCAGGAGGTGGCGTCCTTGTTGTTGACGTTGAGCGCCGCGTTGTAGTCCTCGATCGCCTTGCCGTACTGGTTGGTGGCGATCAGGCTCTGGCCGCGCGCCGCGTAGGGGGCCGCCACGAACGGGTTGCGGTCGATGGCGGCGTCGAAATCGGCGATCGCCTGGGTCTCCTGACCCTGCTTCTGCCGCACGAGGCCGCGTGCGTGGTAGGCCTCGGCCGATTCCGGGCTGAGCCGGATCGCGATGTTGAGGTCGTTCAGGGCCTGATCGAGGTTGCCCTGGGCACGCTCGACATTGGCACGGCCGATATAGGCCGGGCCGTAATTCGGATCGACGCTGATCGCCTTGGTGAAGTCCTGCAGCGCGGCGGCGTCGCGACCGATCTGCCGGCTGGCCAGCGCCCGGTTGTTGTAGGCCGAGGCCGAGTTCGGATCGAGCTGGATCGCCTTGGTGAAGTCCGCAATGGCGTCGTTGAACTGGCCGGCGCGGGCATAGGCGGCGCCGCGGGTGGTGTAGGCGGCCGCGTCGCTCGGGTTGCGCTGGATCACCTCGGTCAGCGAGGCGATGTTGACCGTGGTGGCGCCCGTCGTGTCGGTCTCCAGCACCGCGTATTGGCGCGGTCCGGCAGCGCTCCCGACGGTCTCGCAGCCCGCGAGGGCCGCGGCCGAGACCAGGGCCGCGCCGATCAGCGCCGTCTTCCGTGCCAGCCCATTGCGTACGATCATCGCCCCACTCTCCCCGAGGCGCGGCCCGCATCCCGCGCGCCCGCCCCGCCCCTCGCCGTTCCAGAGTCCGCGCCGCGCGCCGGGCACACCCGATCCGGGGCACCGTCGCACATCACGGTGAAGGCCGGCTTAAGACGCGCCCCTGGTGATTCACCCCGTCGCCCGTCCGGGCAGGATGGCGTGGGAATCGACCGGCAGCATGCGGCACCGACCACGCCGTGGTGGAAGCGGCGGGATGTGGCGAAGGTATGGCTCGCGCGCGTTCCGGCATCGCGTCAGGCGCCCAGGCCGGCACGCGACGGCACGGGTGTGCCTTTGAGGCCTCAGCCGACCGGTTCGGATCCCAGCCGGGTGACGTGCCCCATCTTCCGGCCGGGCCGGGCCTCGCCCTTGCCGTAGAGGTGGAGATGGGCGCCGGGCTCGGCCAGCAGCGCGTGCCAGCCATCGGCCTGGGCGCCGATCAGGTTGCGCATCTCCACCGGCAGGCCGCCGGTCCGGGCCGGGTCGCCGAGCGGCCAGCCGCAGACCGCCCGGACATGCTGGGCGAATTGCGAGGTCAGCGCGCCCTCGATGGTCCAGTGGCCGGAATTGTGGACCCGCGGCGCGATCTCGTTGACCACGAGCCGCTCGGCGCCGTCCTCCCGCACCAGGAACATCTCCACGGCGAGCACGCCGACATAGTCGAGCGCGTCGGCGATGCGCTTGGCGATGTCGAGGGCGGCGCGGCCGGTCTCAGGTGCCAGGCCGGGGGCGGGGACCCGGGTCAGGGCCAGGATGTGGTCGCGGTGCTCGTTCTCGCACAGATCGAAGGCCGCGAAGCTGCCGTCGCGGGCGCGGGCGCCCACCACCGAGACCTCGCGCTCGAACGGCACGAAGCCTTCGAGGATCAGCGGCGCGCCGCCGAACTCGGCGAACAGGGCGTTGCGGTCACCCTCGGCCCGTTCCCGCAGGATGCGCTGGCCCTTGCCGTCGTAGCCGAAGCGTCGCGTCTTGAGCACCGCCGGCAGGCCGATCGCCGCGATGGCCCGGTCGAGGTCGTCGGGTGTATCGACCGCCTGGAACGGCGCCGTCGGGATGCCGAGCCCGTTGATGAATTCCTTCTCGGACAGGCGGTCCTGCGTGGTCGAGAGCGCCCGGGCGTTCGGGTGCAGGGGGGCGTGCGCCGCCAGGATGTCGGCGGTGGCGTGGGGGATGTTCTCGAACTCGTAGGTGACGACATCGACGCTGCGCGCGAAAGCCGCCAGCGCTTGCGGATCGTCGTAGGCCGCGCAGGTGGTGCGTGCGGCGACGTCGAAGGCGGGGCTGTCGCGGTCGGGGGCGTAGACATGCACCTTCAGCCCGTAATTCGCCGCCGCGAGCGCGATCATGCGCCCGAGCTGCCCGCCGCCGACGATGCCGAGGGTGGAGCCGGGGCCGAGGGTCCTGTCCGTCACGATTGTGCTTCCGTCTCCGGCCGTTCGGCCACCGACGCGGTCTGGACCGCGCGCCACGCTTCGAGGCGCTCCGCCAGATCCGGATCGGAGAGCGCCAGCACCGATGCGGCGAGCAGAGCCGCGTTGACCGCCCCGGCCCGGCCGATCGCCAGGGTCCCGACCGGGATGCCGGCCGGCATCTGCACGATGGAGAGCAGGCTGTCCTGGCCGGACAGCGCCTTCGACTCGACCGGCACGCCGAAGACCGGCAGGCGGGTCATGGCGGCGGCCATGCCGGGCAGGTGCGCGGCGCCGCCCGCCCCCGCGATCACCACCTTGAACCCGGCCGCGACCGCGCCCTTGGCGAAGGCGACGAGCCGGTCGGGGGTGCGGTGGGCCGAGACGATCCGCGCGTCGTAGGGCACGGCCAGCGCGTCGAGCGTCTCGGCGGCGTGCCGCATGGTCGCCCAGTCGGACTGGCTGCCCATGATGATCGCGACCGGAGGCGACGCCATCGTTGATCCCGGCAAAAGAGGGCGCTTACAGGCGCGGCGGTCCTGCGGCAAGGCTGAGACCCGGGGGCGTCCACCGGTATCAGGCGATGATATCCGGCGTGATCGCGTCCTCGATGTGGAAGATCCGGTCGCGCAGGGTCAGCTTGCGCTTCTTCAGGCGCTGGATCTGGAGCTGATCCCCGGCGACGCTGCGCTCCAGCGCCTCGATCGCGCTGTCGAGATCCCGGTGCTCCTCGCGCAACCGGGCCAGCTCGGCCTGAAGGTCCGGCTGGGCGCTCTCACCCGTCTCGTCCGCCATCGTCACCTGCGGGCCAAAGGATCGCTCATCGCCGAAGAGCATGCGTCACGCCCTTCCCTGGGACAAGCCGGGCCGGCAAGCCTTCACCAAGCTTAGCCGGAGAAAACGCTTCAACTTATGCGGCATCCTGTGTCAGTCTTCGCGTGTCGAAACGATGACAGGAGATTCGACTCATGTCGCTGCAGACGCATCTGAGCCAACTCGCCCGGAAGCACGAAGCCCTCGAGCGCGAGATTCAGGAAGCGATCCACAGGCCTTCGGCGAACGACCTCCACATCGCCGAGCTGAAGCGACGGAAACTCCTCCTCAAGGACGAGATCAACCGGCTCCGGGGGGCCGGCGACACCCTCCACTGAACCGCCTTTCTCGATAGCGAACCCGTATGACAGCCGTCGCATCGGGGGCTCCGGTGCGGCGGTTATCCAATAGTTCATGCGGAACCGCTTCGCGGCGCTCCTTGTGCCGGATCCCGGATCAGGTTTCGCTGATGCTCCACCTGTCCGGGAAAGGGGCCGTGGACAACGGATCACGCGGCCCTTTCCCAAGCGCATGCAGCGAAAGCGGAATGCGCTCCCGGGATCCAGCACAAGGCGCGCCGCCACAGCGGCACCATCTTCCCGGTCCCTGTTAAGGGCGCGAACCCGCCTCCCCCTGGCACGAGAATGCGCTACTCTGGCCCCGCCGCCGGAGAGCGGCCCGAGGGGAAACGCCGAACCGATGACGAACGCCAGCCTGCCGGGCCGCTATCCGGAGATCTACGAATCCGCCCGCCGCGACAGGGAAGCGTTCTGGCTCGACGCGGCCCGGGCAATCGACTGGGCGCAGGCACCGGTCCAAGCCTTCGCGCCGGATTCCGGTCCCTACGGCCGCTGGTTCCCGGACGGGTCGCTCAATGCCTGCCACAACGCCGTCGACCGCCACGCCGCGGGCGCGCGGGCGGAGCAGGTGGCGATCCGCTACGATTCGCCCGTCACCGGCACGAAACTCAGCATCACCTACCGGGCGTTGCGCGATGAAGTCTCGACGCTGGCCGCGGTCCTGGCCGGGCTCGGCGTCGGCAAGGGCGACCGGGTGATCCTCTACATGCCGATGGTGCCCGAGGCCCTGTTCGGCATGCTGGCCTGCGCGCGGCTCGGGGCGGTCCATTCCGTGGTGTTCGGCGGCTTCGCGGCGAACGAGTTGGCGGTGCGGATCGAGGATGCGGCCCCGAAGGTGGTGCTGGCGGCCTCCTGTGGGATCGAGCCGAACCGAGTGGTCGCCTACAAGCCGCTGCTGGATGCGGCGATCGACGCCTCGCGCCACAAGCCGGATTCCTGCCTGATCCTTCAGCGCCCGCAAGGCCCCGCGACGCTCGTGCCGGGGCGGGACCGCGATTGGGCCGAGGCCGTGGCAGCCGCCAAAGCGGCGGGGGCGCGGACGGAGTGCGTCCCGGTCGCCGCCACCGACCCGCTCTACATCCTCTACACCTCCGGGACGACCGGGAAGCCGAAGGGCGTGATCCGCGACACGGGCGGTTACCTCGTGGCGCTCGCGTGGTCGATGCCCAATCTCTACGGGGTGCAGCCCGGCGAGACCTATTTCTGCGCCTCCGACATCGGCTGGGTCGTCGGGCATTCCTACATCGTCTATGCGCCGCTCCTGCACGGCTGCACCACGGTGCTGTACGAGGGCAAGCCTGTCGGCACCCCCGATGCCGGCGCCTTCTGGCGGGTGGTCTCCGAGTACGCGGTCGTGTGCCTGTTCACGGCGCCGACCGCGCTGCGGGCCATCAAGAAGGAGGATTCCGCCGGCGCCCGGATCGCCGATTACGACCTGTCGGCCTTCCGCAGCCTGTTCCTGGCCGGCGAGCGCGCGGATCCGGATTCGGTCGCCTGGGCCGAGCGGGTGCTGAACCGGCCGGTCATCGACCATTGGTGGCAGACCGAAACCGGCTGGCCGATCGCCGGCAACCCGATGGGGCTCGGCCTGCTCCCGGTGAAGCACGGCAGCACCTGCGTGCCGATGCCGGGCTACCGGGTCGAGGTCCTGGACGAGGGCGGCAAGCCCGTGCCGGCCGACACGATGGGCACCATCGCGATCCGCCTGCCCCTGCCGCCCGGCTGCCTGCCGACCCTCTGGGGGTCGGACGAGCGGATGCGGTCGAGCTACCTCGCCACCTTCCCAGGCTATTACGACACCTCGGATGCCGGGGTGATCGACGCGGACGGCTACATCACGGTGCTGGGGCGGACCGACGACATCATCAACGTCGCGGGCCATCGGCTCTCGACCGGCGGCATGGAGGCGGTGCTGGCCGGCCACCCGGATGTCGCCGAATGCGCGGTGATCGGCATCCGCGATGCCCTGAAGGGCGAGGTGCCGTGCGGCTTCGTGGTGCTGAAGGCCGGCGTCGACCGCCCGACCGAGGCGATCGAGAAGGAACTGGTCGCCAAGGTGCGGGACGAGATCGGTCCGGTCGCCGCCTTCAAGCTGGCGCTCACCGTGCCACGGCTGCCCAAGACCCGGTCAGGCAAGATCCTGCGGGCCACCATGAAGCGCATCGCCGACCACGAACCGTGGACGATGCCGGCAACGATCGACGACGCCGCGGCCCTCGACGAGATCGGCGACAGCCTGAAGGGGCGCGGCATCGGCGAAATCTAGGGATCCCAAAGGGCAAGCCCTTTGGTGGGGTGTCGGGGTGAAACCCCGACGCACGGGTTCGGTACCCCCTGATGGGGGCGCCGAACCCGTATGCAGGGCTCTGCCCTGCACCCGCGAAAGGGCTCGCCCTTTCGAAACCAGGACTTTTCGGAATGGCGCGCCTTGCGCTTCGCCAGCCCATAGCCATCTTCTGGCCATCCAACTGGATGGCCAGAAGATGGTGAGCCGATGAACGACCCCATACCCGAGCCCCGGCCGAAGGTGCCGGAGAGCGAGAAGATCACGGTCAATCTCGGCTTCGTCGATTTGGGCCGCGTCGACCTGATGGTCCGGGACGGCTTCTACGCCAACCGGGCCGACTTCATCCGCACCGCCGTGCGCAACCAGCTCGACCGGCACGACGAGGCGGTCCGCCAATCCGTGGCCCGGCGCCAGCTCCGCCTCGGGATCGCGCATTACGGGCGGGCCGAACTCGAAGCGGCCCGGGATGCCGGGCGCCCCCTGCACATCCAGGTCCTGGGCCTCGCCACCGTCGCGGGCGACGTCACGCCGGATCTCGCCCGCGCCGCCATCGCCTCCGTGGAGGTTCTCGGCAGCTTCCAGGCGAGCCCCGCCGTGAAGGCCGCCCTGGCCGACCGCATCGCCTGACGCCCCCAGCCGGTCGCAGAGGCGGGTGAACCGTCCG
Organism: Methylobacterium sp. 2A; assembly: GCF_009806555.1. GTDB lineage: Bacteria > Pseudomonadota > Alphaproteobacteria > Rhizobiales > Beijerinckiaceae > Methylobacterium. The sequence goes on from NZ_VUOK01000005.1 coordinate 163,073, forward strand.
GCCCCATCCGAACTCCGTCCCGAAGGATCGGCCCATGTTCCGTTTTCCCAAATTCGATTTCTCCAAGTTCGACGCGTCCAAGTTCGATCGGCCCCCGCGCGGCGGTCCGGATCACGACGCCTCCGGCCCTGGCGCCGACCGGCTCGCGGAGCGGATGGCGCGGTTCCAGCGGGTGCAGACGGAAGCCTTGGCGAAATGGGCGCGGACCTATGGCCAGCCTGGCGCTTCCCAAGGGCCGGCGGGCAGCGACGGGACGACCCTCGACATGGAGGCGCCCGAAGCCCCCGGCGGCGCCTGGACGGCCCCCCGGTCAGGTCAGGAGAGGGCCAGGGCCGCGGAGCCGGAGCTCGATCTGTCGGGGCTGATGCGCACGCTGCGCGCGGGCCGCCCGGTCTCCCGGGGCCGGCCACCGGTTGCCGTGCCGCCCGGCGCGCGGTTCGAGGAGCGCGTGTTCACCGGTGCCGCCGGCAGCCGGCGCTACAAGGTCTACGTGCCGAGCGGCTATACCGGTCAGGCCCTGCCCCTCGTGGTGATGCTGCACGGCTGCACCCAGGATCCGGACGACTTCGCCGCCGGCACGCAGATGAACGCCGTCGCCGAGCAGCAGACATTCCTCGTCGCCTATCCGGCGCAGGCGCAGACGGCGAACCCGCAACGGTGCTGGAACTGGTACGCGGCCGGCGATCAGGCGCGCGAGGGCGGCGAACCGGAACTCATCGCCGGCATCGCCCGGGCCGTGCTGGCGGAGTTCTCGGCCGACCCGAGCCGGGTCTACGCGGCGGGGCTCTCGGCCGGCGGCGCCGCGGCGGCGATCCTGGCGGCGACCTATCCGGACCTGTTCGCCGCCGTCGGGATCCATTCCGGACTGGCCTGCGGGGCCGCCCGCGACCTGCCGGGCGCGCTCGCCGCGATGAAGGGGCAGGCCAAGCCCGCCCGGACGAACCGTCAGGGGGTGCCCACCATCGTATTCCACGGCGACGGCGACCGCACCGTGCATCCCGCCAACGGCGATCAGGTGATGGCTCAGGCCGGAACAGACCCGGGCCTCACCGAGACGGTCACGCGGGACACGAGCCCGGGGGGCATCGCCTATACCCGCACGATCCGCAGCGACGCGGGCGGTCGGCCGGTCCAGGAGCAGTGGCTCCTGCACGGCGCCGGGCATGCCTGGTCGGGGGGCAGTCCGGCCGGATCCTACACGGAGCCGCGGGGACCGGATGCGAGCCGCGCGATGCTGCGCTTCTTCTTGTCCCACGCGCTGGAACCGCGCGCCCGGACCTGAACCCAGGCGCGCGCGTTCCGCTCAGTCGGCGTCGCTGTCGTCGTCCGCGAGGCCGGCATCCGGGGTGCGCCCGGGCACGGTCGCGGTATAGAAGTCCGGCCCCGGCCGGGCGGTGAGCGAGGCCGGCACGCGCTGCGGGCCCGGCTCGGACGGGATCAGGGTCGCGGTCGCCGCGATCAGCCCGGCCATCGCACGCAGATCCTCGGGCTGGCGCGGATCGCGGGAGATCAGCGTCGCGTCCCGCTGCAGGCGCAGATTGCAGGCCTGCGTGGGCAGGCCGCCGTTCGGCGTGCAGGCATCGTGGCGGGCGCAGGCCGCGTCGAGGGCGTCGATCGGCGGGAGCGGGGCGTTGTTGCCCGGCCCGCAGTAATTGCCGTGGATCAGCATCTTGGGACCGCCGAAGGCGGCGGGCTGGGCCTGGGACGGCGCCGCGAAGGCGGCGTAGCCGGCAGCCAGGAGGAGCGGGGCGGCAAGTTTCGGAAGCATCGTCAGGACCTCAAGCGATCTCGCCCCCTCAGGCGGTTCGCGTCGGTTGCCGCGGTGCGGCGACTGGGCGAAAAACGGCCGGCGCCAGCGGCGGGTTCCCGCAACGGCGCAGCGCAGGGGTGCTCTGCCGCACCGCACTGGCTCCCGCGTCCATCCTGCGCCAGAGTGGGCGCGCCACCGGGAGTTGCCGATGACCGCTCGCCTGTTCGAACCGCTGACGCTCGACGCGCTCACCCTCGAGAACCGCATCCTGATCGCACCGATGTGCCAGTATTCGGCCCGCGACGGCGAGGCCACCGACTGGCACATGATGCATCTCGGCCAGCTCGCCATGTCGGGCGCCGGCCTGCTCACCCTGGAGGCCACCGCGGTCTCGCCGGAGGCGCGGATCACCGCCTGGGATCTCGGCCTCTACAACGACGGCTGTGAGCGGGCGCTCGGCCGCGTGCTCGACGCGGTGCGCGACTACGCGCCGATCCCGGTCTGCATCCAGATCGCCCATGCCGGGCGCAAGGCGTCGAGCGCGGCGCCCTGGGAGGGCGGGCAGCAGATCCCGCCGGAACATCCTTACGGCTGGCGCACCGAGGCGCCCTCTCCCCTGGCGCACGGTGAGGGCGAGCTGCCGCCCCACGCCCTCGACGCCGCCGACCTGAAGCGCGTCCGCGACCAGTTCGTGGCCACCGCCAGGCGCGCCGTGCGGCTCGGCATCGAGGCCGTGGAACTCCACGGCGCCCACGGCTACCTGCTGCACCAGTTCCTGTCGCCGATCGCCAACGCGCGCACCGACCAGTACGGCGGCAGCCTGGAGAACCGGATGCGCTTCCCGCTGGAGGTCTACGACGCGGTGCGCGACGTCGTGCCGGCCGGGAGCCCCGTCTGGCTGCGCGTCTCAGCCACCGATTGGGTGGAGGATGGCTGGGACATCGACGAGACCGTGGAACTGGCCAAAGCATTGAAGCGGGCGGGTTCGCCGGCGCTTCACGTCTCGACGGGGGGCGTCTCGCCCAAGCAGGCGATCAAGCTCGGGCCGGGCTATCAGGTGCCCTATGCCGAGCGGATCAAGGTCGAGACCGGGCTCACCACCATCGCGGTCGGCCTGATCACCGAGCCGGCCCAGGCCGAGGCGATCCTGCAGGAGGGCCGGGCGGACGCGATCTCGCTCGCCCGGGCGATGCTCTACGATCCGCGCTGGCCCTGGCACGCGGCGGCCGAACTCGGTGCCCGGGTTCGGGCCCCCAAGCAGTACTGGCGCTCGCAGCCGCGGGAGTACAAGGACCTGTTCAAGGACACGGCCTTCGGGCAGCGGTGACGCGGCCCCCGCACCGTGAGTCGACGCGCGCGTCTCGCGGGACCGGCGCGACTTCGGGTGAGCGAATCAAAGCTGAAACCCGGTGCGCTCGGCCGTGTGAGGGGACTGCTTTCGACCCAATGCAGTTGCACGGATTATTTCGGCGTCATCCCGTAAGCGGACGCGACGGATTACGGTCAGCTTCGCCCGCTGAGGAGCGCGTTCGCAAGAACAGGGGTAAGCCTCCTACGATGATGGCTCATCCCCCATCAGCGCTCTTGCGTGGGCGCGTAAGGCCGCCAGCACATCCATCTCGCGCCAGAGGGCCTGCTCGACTTCGTCAGCATCCTGGCCACGCAAAATCAGGTCTGTCAGCGCGGCCATGTGAGCCCCCGCCCGCGCCTCTGCGGCGATGATGGCCACACGGAAGTCCAATTGCTGGGTTCGAAAAACCATCACACGCCATGACGATCCAGAGGCCAAGTCGGATTTGGCAGGTGGACGGCTGGCTGCCTACGTCCAATCCCAACGTCCATGCATTGTGCGTGCGAGATGGAACGGCCTGCCTGTTAGCGCATTGGTCGGCTCGGCTATGTGGCGCCTGCCGCAACGCGGCATGCGAGATGCACGAGCCCGGTGGTTCGTCGGGCCACGTGCTTTTAGCCCACTCCGCAGTGAGGGTTGTATCAGTGCCGCATACCCGGCAGCCGGTTCAGTCTGTTCCCGACGCCAGCACACCCCTCGCCAGCTTGAGGCGCGGCACCAGCCAACTGTTCGAAACCGAACGGCGCCTCAATGCCGTGCTCAACAACGCCTCGGTCTCCATCTTCCTTATGGATGATCGGCAGCACTGTATTTACATGAACCGCGCCGCCGAGCTGCTGACCGGCTGGACGCTCGACGAGGTTCTGGAGCGTGACTGCCCGCTGCACGACATCGTGCACCATACCTACCCGGACGGTCGCCCGTTCCCGCTGGCCGAATGCGCCATCGATCGCGCATTCCCGGAGAACAATCAGGAGCGCGGCGAAGAGGTGTTCGTCCACAGGGACGGGCATTTCTATCCCGTCGGCTTCACGGCCAGCCCAATCCGAGATGACGCGGCCAACATCATCGGCACGATCATCGAGGTCCGGGACATCAGCGACGAGAAGGCCGCTGCCGAGCGCCAACGCCTGCTGATCAACGAGCTGAACCACCGGGTGAAAAACACCCTGGCCACGGTGCAGTCGATCGCCGCGCAGACGTTCCGCGGCCAGACGGACCAAGCCGCGCGGGCCGTGTTCGACGCCCGCATGGTGGCACTGTCGACCGCACACAACGTGCTCGTCGAGAACAACTGGGAAAGCGCCAGCCTGCGCAGCGTGGTCGAGCGCGCGCTCGCGCCGCACCTTCTGGCGGAGGTCGACGTTAACCGCTTTCTGCTAGACGGCCCGGATGCACGCCTTCATCCCAAAGTCGCTGTGACCTTGGCCATGGCGCTGCACGAGCTGATGACTAACGCCGCCAAATACGGGGCCCTGTCGGTCCCTGAAGGCCGGGTCGCGGTGACGTGGTCCCTGCACGATCGGGACGATGGCCGCGAACAGCTTGATCTCGCCTGGGAAGAGCGCAACGGCCCGCCGGTCACTCCGCCGACGCGCAAAGGCTTCGGGTCCCGTCTGATCGAGCGCCAGCTTCCGATGGAGTTCGACGGCAGCGCCGCGATCACTTACGCGCCGGGCGGTGTCGTATGCCGGCTGGAGATACCGTTGACCCAGCTCGGCTGGGTCGGCCAGGAGACACTCGAGGGTCACCCTGCCCGATGAGTTTGCTGGAAGGGCGCCGCGTTCTGCTGGTCGAGGACGAGAGCCTCGTGGCCATGATGGCTGAGGACATGCTGCTCGACCTCGGCTGCGAGGTCGTGGTGGCCATGCGCCTCGACAAGGCCGTGGATCATGTCCGCGCCGGGAACTTCGACTTGGCCGTGCTGGACGTCAACCTGGGCGACGCACGCAGCTATCCGGTGGCCGACCTGCTGTTCGAGCGCTGCACGCCGTTCTTGTTCGCCACTGGCTATGGCAAGCAGGGATTGGAGGAGGCGTATCGGTCTGTACCGGTTCTGCAGAAGCCTTACCAAGCCGCGCCGTTGGCGCATCTGCTGACACAGCTCCTCACCTGCGAAGCGCCGATGTGGGGTGGGGCCGACGAGGGACCCGCGGCGTGCGCCTGCCACCGGCCCAAGGGGAAACCCTCCGGAGGGGGCCTTTCCGGACCGACCCCGTCCGCTGACGACCCAACCCGGTCGTAGAAGCCGGTCATGGCGACACCACGGAAGCGGACATCCGTCTCGTTGCCCGTCCGGCTAACGATCGGCCCTAGCCTATAGCCGCCCGCCGCGGACTGAACCCACAAAGTTTCCTCAAGCCGCCGATAGCGTGGTACTTCGGCGCGATTGCGGCGCATGCGCAACCCTGAAGCGAACGTTCTGTGCGCATCCTCGTTCTCGAAGATGACCCTGTGCTTTCGGACGGTCTGGTCTCAGGGTTGTCGTTGCATGGCATGACCGCAGACTGCGTTGCCACATGCGGGGACGCGGTATCGATCTTCGATGCGACGCATTACAGCGCGGCGATCTTGGATTTGATGCTGCCCGACGGCTCCGGACTGGACGTGCTGAGCCACATCCGCGCGCGGGACGACGCCACACCGGTCATGGTCCTCACCGCGATCGACGCCGTTGCCGACCGGATCGCCGGGCTCGACCGCGGAGCGGACGACTACATGGGCAAACCGTTCGACCTGGGCGAACTCGCAGCCCGGCTTCGTGTCATGATCCGGCGGGCGGCCGGACGCGCCTCTGCAACCTTCGCGTGGCGCGACCTCACGATTGACCTGAGCAGCCGTTTGGTCGCGCGGGCGGGCGTCGCGCTCAACCTTTCGCGCCGCGAGTTCGCGTTGCTGGAGGCGCTGTTCGAGCGGCCCGGCCGTGTGTTGTCCCGAAGCCAGCTGGAAGCCCGCCTCTACGGCTGGAACGAGGAGATCGGCAGCAACGCGCTCGAAGTCCATGTCCACAATCTGCGCGCCAAGATCGGACGGGACGCGGTCGAGACCGTGCGCGGCCTCGGCTACCGCATCCGGGAGGACCGTGCGTGAACTCTCTGCGCATGCGCCTGTTCGTTACCCTGGTCACGGCAACCGGGCTGGTCTGGCTCGCCGCCATCGCCTGGACCTATGTCGACAGCCGCGCCCAGTTCGAGAGCATCCTCGACCGCCGCCTCATGGAGGCGGCCCGCATGGTCGACAGCTTGTTCACGCCGGCCCGGGCGGGGGCCGCACGGCAGGTGGGCGGAGACGGCGACGCCCTTGCGCGGGTGGTGAGCTACGACCGTCACCTCAGCTGCCAGATCTGGTCCCTGGACGGGCGCCTGATCGGCGCCTCGGACGGGTCGCCGGATCCGGTCTTGTCGGACCAGCACGAAGGGTTCTCGAACCGCGTGGTCGAGGGTCAAGCTTGGCGTGTCTACGCTCTGTCCGACCCGGCCAAGGGCTTCCGCATCCTCGTGGGCGACAATCTCGGACAGCGGCGGCAACTGGAGCACGGCCTCGTCGAAAGCCTGCTGCTCACCGCCGGTTGCGTCCTGCCGATCCTGGCGCCCTTGATCTGGCTCAGCGTCGGCCGGGGCCTGCGGCCGCTGAACCGCGCGACCCGCGACCTTGCCGCCCGGGATGCCGACAACCTGGAGCGGGTCGAGACCGGCCGAATGCCGTCGGAGATCCGACCGCTGGTCGATGCGCTGAACCGGCTGTTCGGCAAGGTCGCGGCTGCGCGCGAACACGAGCGTACCTTCCTGGCCTATGCGGCGCACGAGTTGCGGACGCCGCTGGCCGGCCTGAAGACGCAGGTGCAGGTGGCCATGCAGGCGCCCGGGGCCGCCATGCGGGACGCCGCCCTCGCCCAGACCCTGCGCGCGGTCGATCAGTCGGCACGCCTCGTCGAGCAACTCCTGACGGTCTCGCGCCTCGACAGCGGCGGGCGCCCGGCCGCCATCGCCTGGATTCCCGTGGAGGAGCGCCTGCGCGATCTGCTCGCCGGGATGGGCAGCGTGCCGAAGCCGGAGCGCGTCGCCTTCGCGCCCGCCCTCACCGAGCTCGAGATCCAGATGGACGAGGACCTGTTCGACCTCGCCATGCGCAACCTGATGGAGAACGCCCTATTGATCACCCCGCCGGAAGGGGCGATCGCCTGGGATGCCGCGCTCGGCGCGGATGGAAGCGCCACCCTGTCGATCACCGACGAGGGACCCGGCATTGCCGAGGCGGAGCGCGCCCTGGTGATCCGTCGCTTCGTGCGCGGCAGCCGGCGGGCGAAGCTCGGCAGCGGCCTCGGCCTCTCAATTGTCACCATGGCGCTGGAGCAATCCGGCGCCCGCCTGCTCCTCGACGGACGGGACGGCGGCCCCGGCCTCAAGGCGAGCGCGATCTTCGGCCCCGGGCTCGCCAGGCGTGCCCCGCCCGCTACGGCTCGCCTTTGACCCGCGCGAGGTAGTCGACGATCACCCGCGCATCCTCCGGCGTGATCGGAGCCTTGTAGGCGGTGATCATCTTGTCGACGACCGCATGCCACTCCTCCCGGGAGAGGGCGGGCTGGTTCAGGGTGTGGTCGGCGGAGTGGCAAGCCGTGCAGTTCGACGCGATGACGTCGGAGCCCGGCCCGGCGGGGAAACCGATATCGTCGCCGAAGGGCAAGTCGATCTCGGGCGTCGGGCGAAGCTCCAGCGGCGCGGCGGCGAGGGCCGGCGCCGAGCCGGCAAGGAGGCCGGCAAGGAGGCCGGCCAGCAGGGCGGTGCGGAGGGATCGGGACATGGTCGCGCTCACCCCTCAGGCCGCCACGAGGTCGAGGGTCTCGACCTGGTTGGACATGTAGCCCCCTGGGTTCCAGACGCGCCGCATCGGCTGCACCACCCGGTCGGCGTTGGTGCAGCGGGCCATCACGGTGTGCGCCCCGCGAGCCGGAAGGCTGATCGTGGCCTGCCATTGCCGGAAGCTGTAGGTGCCCTCATCCTTGCCCAGAGTCGCGGGCTGCCAGGTCCGGCCGCCATCGAGCGACAGGTCCACCGCGGCGACCCCGCGGTCGCCCCCGAAGGCGATGCCGCGCACCGGTTGCGGCGCCCCGACCGGGACGCTGTCGCCCGGCTTGAGGTTGGTCACGAACGAGCGGGGCAGGTTCCGGGTGATCGGGACCATGCCGAAACCCTTCTGTCCGGGCTCGACCGTGTGATTGGGCGTGTCCGGCACGCGGTAGCTCCGCGTGGTCCAGACGCTGGGGTCGGGGTGGTCTGTCACCTCGATGTCGTCGAGCATCTTGATCCAGTAGACGGCCGACCAGCCGGGGACGATGAGCTTGAGCGGGAAGCCGTTCAGCATCGGCAGTTGCTGGCCGTTCATCGCGAAGGCCAGCATGACCTCGCCGTCGCGGGCGTGATCGATGTCCAGGGCCTTCACGAATTTCGGTGCGTCAGGCAGCAGCGGTTCATCGAGGCCGCCGAACTGCACATGGGTGGCCCCGCCCTTCACGCCGGCCCGATCAAGGACATCCTTCAGGCGCACACCGGCATAGAGAGCGTTGCTCATGGAGCCGTTCGCCCATTGGGCACCAGCGACCCGGGGCTGCGCGTAGAGACGCGAATTGCCGGCGCACTGGCTGACCGCCGCGATCTCGAAGCGCGGCAGGTCGTGAAGCAGCTCACGCAGCGACAGCGCCTGCGGCCGCTCGACGAGGCCGTGGACCTTTAAGGCGAAGCTGTCGGTGTCGACGTGGGTCGGGAAGGTGGCCCAGTGCCAGCTGACGAAGTGCTGGTCGTTCGGGGTGAACACGCCGGTGTCGAAGACGTCGAACGGCGTCTCCAGCCAAGGCGGCCGGGTACGCTGGACGATCATGCGCCCCTTCTCGGGATAGGTCGTGGTCATGGGCCGGGTGCTCGGGCCGCCCGGGACATGGAAATCGAAGGTGTCGGCGCGAGCTCGGCCGGCGAGCAGGCCCATCCCGCCGAGGGCGGCGGCCGACAGGAGGCCGCGGCGGCTCGGAGACGATAACGTGGTGTGTTGAGGCATCGAATCGAAAGGTCCGCTGAGCCGGAGCCCAAGAGGCCGGCGCAGGGTCTCCGCGCTCCTCAGCTTAAGGGCACCTTAAATGCGCCGAGGCGCGTCGCGGAACGCGTATGGGTGAAGCGAAGCGGGTGAGGCCAGACGCACCAACAGGCGAGCCGCGTCTTCGATTGCAATTCGCAGAGGTCAGCCTGGGTCGACTTCGTGGCCCAATCGCAGAGCGCATGCCTCGGGTGTGCGAAGAGGATCGTGGAGAAGCGCGACGGCGTCTGCTTCTTCGAACTCTCGTTTAAAAGCGGACTGGCGGAAATCCACCCAAAGCAGCCCGTCACACGGTCGCGTTGATCACATCACACCCTACCGAGGCTCTGACCCGACCAGCGGCCCGAGCGGCCGGCTGATATCGGTCCGGCCGAGATTCGGCGCGTGGAGGCTCGACACCGTGCCGTCGAGGAACAGGGCGTTGCGGCAGCCGAGATCGTCCTTGAACAGCCGCGCGAAGGCCCCGAAGGTCACTGGCCGTTCGGAGATCGCGAACAGCGCCACGTGCCCGTCCTCCGTCACGCCGACGCCGTTGCGGATCTTCTGGCTCGGCCCGTCGGCCGAGATCTTGGGGTGGATCTGGCCGTCGATCACCAGCATCGGCCCAGATTGCGTGGCGTAGTCCGGGCGGATCCTGGCGCGCAGGTAGTGGGCCGTGTCGAGCACCCCCGCGCGCTCGCCCTTCACCCAGAACACGCCGTTCGGCTTCAGGTGGAAGTTGCCCGGCCCGTCCGCGGTCGAGACGCGCTTCATCTCGCGCCCGCCCTCGACATAGAGGCCCACCGGCGCCTGATCCTTGTCGTACATGCCGGCATTCATCGCGAAGTCGAGGCGCTGCCCCTGCGCCTCGGCGAGGGTCCCGAGCGAGCCGTAGGGCCGCCCGTCCGGTTGCAGCCAGAACAGCCGCAGCCGCTCCCGCCGCAGGTCGATCGTGCAGACCGTGAAGGTCTCGCCCTGGGCCTCCACCGCCCGGCAGGGCTCGGAGGCCGCAGGTGCCGCCGTGGCGGGCCGGGGCGCAACCAGGGCGACGAGCGCGATCAACAGGGCGTGAGCCGGGCGTAGCGTCATGACACGGTCCATGCTGCTCGGGGAGGCGGACACGGTGCCTGTCGCTCCTGAAAGCGGCGATTTTCGAGCCCGAAACCGTCCCGGGGCTTGCCGGCCGGACAGCGGCGGCACGTCGCGGCCTTCACCTGAACTGTTTCGTACAGTCCGACGTTTCTACGCGTAGAGGGCGGTTTTCGACGGAGATGACGTGATGAAGGGTGCAGTGCTCTGCTCGGCCCTGCTGGCGGCGGGCGCTCTGGCGTTCGCGCCCGCCAGCGCGGATGCGCGCGGCTTCGGCGGCGGCGGGTTCCATGGCGGCGGCTTCGGCGGCGGGTTCCACGGTGGCGGCTTCGGCGGGTTCCACGGCGGCGGGTTCCACGGCGGCTTCGGCGGCTACCGGGGCGGCTTCGGTGGCTTCCGCGGCGTCGGGTTCCGGGGCGGATACGGCCGCGGCTTCTACGGACGCGGTTTCTACGGCCGGGGGTATGGCTATCGCGGCGGCTACGGCTACGGCCTCGGCGGCCTGGGTCTCGGCGTCGGCCTGGGCCTCGCGGCCGGCGGCCTCTACGGTGCCTATGGCGGGTACGGCTATCCCGGCTATGGCTACGGATACGGCTACGCCCCGGTCGGCTACGGCTACGGCGATTACGGATACGGCGGCGGCTGCTACACGGTCCCGCGGGTGCGCTGGACCCCCTACGGCTACCGCCGGGTGCTGGTCGAGCGCTGCTACTGAGCCGCATCCGTCAGTGTGAAGATCAACAAAAGGTCGCCCCCGGGCGGCCTTTTCCTTGTCCGTCATCCCGCGCGGCGTTGGACAGCTCAGCCTCGGACGCCGATACTGGTATCGGACGGCGGGAGGCGGCAATGAGCACAGCAACCGGGCAGGGTACTGGAGGCGTGGACGCGGTCGAGATCCGCGACGCCAGCCTCACCGCCTTCTACCGTTCGATGACTCCGCCGGAACGGCACACCTTCTGGGCGTGCGCCGCCGGCTGGTGCCTCGACGGCATGGACTTCATGATCTACCCGCTGGTGATCGGGACGATCATGAGCCTGTGGCACGTCGAGTCCGGCACGGCCGGGCTCGCCGCCACGGTGACGCTGCTGGCCTCGGCGCTCGGCGGCTGGTTGGCAGGCTACATCGCGGACCGGATCGGCCGGGTGCTCACCCTCCAGATTACGATCCTGTGGTTCTCGGTCTTCTCGCTGCTCTGCGCCTTCGTGCAGAATTTCGACCAGCTGCTGATCGCCCGGGCGATCCTCGGCCTCGGCTTCGGCGGCGAATGGGCGGCGGGCGCCGTGCTGATCGGCGAGACGATCCGGGCCGAGTATCGCGGCCGGGCGGTCGGCTCGGTGCAATCGGGTTGGGCGATCGGCTGGGGGCTCGCGGTGCTGTCGCAGGCGGTGCTGTTCTCGCTCCTGCCGCCCGAGACTGCGTGGCGCTGGATGTTCGCGGTCGGCGCCCTGCCGGCCCTGCTGGTCTTCTATCTGCGCCGCTACGTCGAGGAGCCGCAGGTCGCCGCAGAGACCCGCGCCCGGGCGGCGGCGGCCGGCGACCGGCCGCAGATCTGGGAGATCTTTTCGGGGCCGATCCTCAAGACGACGCTGCTGGCATCCCTGGCGGCGGCGGGCTGCCAGGGCGGCTATTACGCGATCACCACCTGGGTGCCGCGCTTCCTCACCACCGAGCGTCACCTGTCGATCGTCTCCTCCACCGGCTATCTCTCGGCGCTGATCATCGGCTCGTTCACCGGCTATCTCGTCGGCGCGTGGCTCGCCGACCGGCTCGGGCGGCGACCGCTGTTCCTGATCTTCTCGCTGGGCGCGATCGCGGTCATCGTCGCCTACACCCAGATCCCGCTCTCGAACGGCGTGCTCTGGGTGCTGGGCTTCCCGCTCGGCTTCTTCGCCTCGGGCTACTTCTCCGGGATGGGCGCGTTCCTGACCGAACTCTACCCGACGCGGCTGCGCGGCTCGGGGCAGGGGTTCTGCTACAATTTCGGCCGGGGCATCGGGGCGCTGTTCCCGGCACTCGTCGGCTACCTGTCGGAGCGCGTCGGCCTCGCCTCGGCGATCGCGATCTTCGCGGCCGCCGCCTATGGAGTGTTCTTCCTGGCCGCCTACGCGCTGCCCGAGACGCGCGGCAAGGTCCTGCACGCGGATTCCTGATCATGAGCGAGATCCGAGACTGCCCCGCCCCGGACCCGCATCCGGGCGGCCCGACCCGCTACGCCGTGCCGGCGGGCGCGGTCGATACCCACGCCCACGTGATCGGCCTGCCGCCCGCCTACCCGCTGGTGCCGGACCGGAGCTACACACCCCCGGCAGCCCCGGCGGAGGCCTATCTCGCCATGCTCGACGGGACCGGCATGGCCAACGGCGTGCTGGTTCAGGTCAGCGTCCACGGCACCGACAACCGCCTGATGGTCGAGACCCTGCGCGCCAACCGGCAGCGCCTGCGCGGCATCGCGGTGATCCCGCTCGGCCTGCCCGACGCGGAACTCGCCGCCCTGAAGGAGGCCGGCGTGGTCGGCCTGCGCCTCAACGTGCTGTTCGGCGGCGGGATCGGCCTCGACGCGGTCGAATCCTACGGGGCGCTCGCCCGCGAGATGGGCTGGCACCTCCAGTTCCTGCTCGATGCCCGGGACCTGCCGCCGATCGCCGGCCGCCTGTCGCGGCTGCCGGTGCCGCTGGTCTTCGACCATATGGGCCACATGCCGGCCTCGGCCGGGGTGGACCATCCGGGCTTCCAGGCGCTGCTCGGCCTCGTCGCCGACGGGAACTGGGTCAAGCTCTCGGGCGCCTTCCGCGATTCGGTGACCGGGCCGCCCTACGCCGACACGATCCCCTTCGCCCGCGCCCTCAACGACGCCGCGCCGGAGCGCTGCCTCTGGGGCTCGGACTGGCCGCACGTGGCCGCCTGGGACGGGCCGCCGCGGACGACGACACTCCTCGACCTGATGGCCGATTGGGTACCGGACGAGGCCCGGCGCAGGCTGGTCTTCGTCGACAATCCGCGCCGGCTCTACGGCTTCGGATAGGGCCGGAGTCCGCATCCCGCGGCCGGCCCAAGTCCTGGTTTCGAAAGGTCTCGCCCCAGCCCTTTTAAGGTGTTTGCGGAAGCAACGAGACAGGGGCCAAGCGCACTCTCCTCCCCCTTGTGGGGAGG
>NZ_VUOK01000019.1 GCF_009806555.1 Methylobacterium sp. 2A
CCCACCAGCCTACCCGCCACGCCCGCTTCGTCACCTCACACCCTCGACAACCCGTCAAAATTGGCCAAAGTCGAGCTTAGTCACCGTCCGGTGCGAAGCAGATCAAAGCGGGTCCGCGGGAACTCTGCGGTGGCTCGACCGACAAACATCGCGCGCAGCAGCCGACGCACTCGCTGCCCCTAGAAATCGCGGTCAACGACATCAAGGATTTGATGAGGAACGCGTCGACAAACTTCGGCTACCAGCACATGATTTGTGCGCGCGCCGGACGTTCGTCGGCAGGCGCGGGTATCGGGATTGCCCCGGATTGGTGGACGATCAGGGGACTTGGCTGAGCCGGGGTTCTTTAGCTGGTTCTGACCCGGCGTCCTGTTCGTAGACGGCGGGCGAGCGGTATCCGAGCGCCGAGTGACGGCGCAGCGGGTTGTGGAAGGCCTCGATGTAGCTGAAGATCGCCATGCGCGCCTCCGCCTGCGAGCGGAAGCGGCGGCGGGCCAGTAGTTCGCATTCGAGGGTCGAGAAGAAGCTCTCGACCAGGGCGTTGTCGTAGGCCTCACCGACCAAGCCCATCGCAGGGTTCTGCCCCATAGGCGCTAAGATAGTCGTTTTCTGTTGTAATGGATGGCCTGTCGTCGCTTACGTTTTGGGTTGGCGATGCGCGCGTGCAGATCGGCGGAGGCTGTCGTGAGCTGGCACAGGCCGATGGCTGGCGCGATCGCCGATCGGATAGCCTCCAGCGCCAGCCGTAGACCCGCCACAGCGACGGGCTCGCGCCCGCCGCCTCAAGCGCCGGGGGAAAAACGTCCAGGACATCCCGGCTCAGATCTTCGGTCAGCAGGGCGACCACCAGCAGCCCGTAGAGCCAGCAACGGGTCCCGGCCTCGGTCCGGGTCCGGATCTCGTCGACCCGGATCAGGGATTTCAGCCGCTTGAACGCCCGTTCGATCTGCCAGCGCAGGCGATAGACCGCCAGCACCTCGGGGTCGGGGAAGGCCTCGGCCGGCAGCGTGGTCGCCAGGATGATCCACTCCGCCGCGATCAGGCTGCGCGGATCGAGCGCATGCTGGCGGCGGCTGGTGTTGCGGCGCAGCGCCTTGGGGGCGGCCGCGATGGCCTCCGGCGTCTTGCGCTGCGCGATCAGGCGGATCGGGATCGGAGCCTGCCCTCGGCCGGGATCGGCCTGGACCACGACGGCGCGGATGGTGCCCGCCTCGGGGGGCGGATCCTGCGTCAGCCAAGCGATGAGGTCGAACGCGTCGCCGGCCGGCGTGGTCAGGCGGACCGACGACCAGCGCATCCGGACGATGAAGTCGCACCCCGCGTCGCCCTCCATGTCGCCCTCCTGCGCACCAGCCTCCCGCAGGAAGCGCTGCCAGGCTCGGGCGGCGGCATAGCCGCGGTCGGCGATGCGGATCTCACCCGCGGCCGGCTGCGCGCGGTCCAGGCTCTCCCCGCCGTGCCGGTCGGTGACCTGCAGGCTCGTGAACCGGCCCAGGGCCAGATCGAACACGCCGTGGATCCGCCAGTCGGTGCCGGAACTGGCCGGCCCGCTCAGGCTGGTGCTGTCGGCCACGCGCAGGACCCGGCCGTGCCAGCACGGCACCGGGCCGATCCGGCGCAGGAGCTGCTGGCTCAGGGCCTCGAGGAACGGCCCGGTCCGGTGCAGGCGCTGGCTCAGCGCCTCGTCGGTCAGCGCAGCGATGCCGTGCGCGCCGGCCCAGGCGGCCACGTGCTGCATTGAGGGGCCGCACGCCCAGGCCAGGGCCAAGCGCAGCAGATCGGTGCCGGAGCGGATCCCCCGCGGGCGCTGGAACGCCTTGGTCTGCCGGGCCAGGGCCTCGATGTCGAGGTCGGGCGGCAGGCGCGCGAGCAGGTCGGGGAACGCATCGGAGCGATGGGAAGCGGCGACCAGCATCGCACCGGTGAGTCACAACCCACACCCACCTGTCCAGGCTAACTTAGTGCTTATGGGGGCGCACACCCGCCTCCCGGCAGTGGTTCCCGAGGGCCAGCGACGTGTACTGCAAGCCTTGGTCTGAGTGATGGATCACGTCGCGCGGCTTGCGCTGCGTGACGGCCATCTCCAGGGCGTCCAGCACCAATTCCGCGCGCAGCTGGTTGGCCATCGCCCATCCCACGAGCCGCCGGCTGAAGGCGTCGAATACGACGGCGAGATAGAGGAAGCCGGCCGCCGTCGGTACGTAGGTGATGTCCGCGACCCAGAGCCGGTTCGGCGCCTCGGTCGCGAAGTCACGATCGACGAGGTCAGGGGCGGGCCGCGCCTCCGGATCGCGCCGGGTCGTGATGGGGCCGCCGCGCCGATGGCTGGCCCCAACGAGGCCAGCCGCGCGCATCAGACGGGCGACGCGCTTTCGAGAATGCCGCCCCCCTGCTCGTGCAGGTCGGCGCGGACGCGCGGCGCGCCGTAGGTCTCATGCGAGCCGAGATGCACGGTGCGGATGCGCTTCAACAGCGCGGCGTCCGCCAGCACCCGCGCCGAGGGTTCCCGGCTGGCCCAAGCTGAGTCGCCAGCCTTCGACACGCCGAGCACACGGGCCATGGCAGCGATCGGGAAGTCGGCCTGGTTCGCGCTCATGAACCGGAAGACCCTGACGGCAGGACCCCGGTCTCCCGCGCGAACCAGACCGTCGCGCGAGATAGGATATTGCTGCACTGACCTTCGGTTCGCGCTCCAGCTTCAGCTGCCGGTTCTCACGCCTCAGCCGGACGAGTTCCGCGCGCTCGGTCGCCGTCAGATCGGGATGGACCGCTGGCGACTTGGCCTCTCGATGGCCCTCACCGCGGTCAGCCTCCGCGACCCAGTTCTGGATGGTCTGGCGCGAGGGCTCGAACTCGCGGGCCAAATCAGTCGGATCGCGCCCGGTGCGGACCAGATCGACCATCTGCCGATGGAACTCGGCCGGGTATGCGGGGCGGGTCTTGGGCATCGGACAAACACCTCACGCGAAAGCGTTCTCGGTGTCCACCCAACTGGGGCAATCCTAATCCCCACTCGATCCATCTAGCCTTCGTCGGCAACGTCCGTGATGTGGTCGGCCTGTCCCTAGCGCCGCCGTATCTAGGAGCCTGTCCGAGTAATGGGGCTTGCAGCCGGGATTGAGATTGCGAGACCGGAGCCGCTGAGGGCTGATCAGCTGGCTCAGCGGTCGGCCTGTGCCAGCTTGAGGAGGTTGTGAGCGGTGCAGATTATCGCCCACTCGCTCCGGACCTGATCGAGGCCGCGGAGCAGGAACTGTCGGAAGCCTCGGGCCTGCTTGATCTGCCCGAACACCGGCTCGACCACCTGCTTCCTGAGGCGATAGCGGCTGCGGCGGCCAGCTCGTTTCAGGCGGGCGGCCATCGCGCTCATCAAGGGCATCCTGGTCAGCCTCCGGCGGCCGGCCGCGTTCGCCTCGCCGTGTCGCGCCCGGCCCGGAGCAAGGTAGCCCGTGATGCCTCGCTCCTGCAGCGCGGCGAGGTTCGCCTCGTTGGCAAAGCCGGCATCGCCCGAGACCTCCCGCGGCTTCTCGCCCGAGATGAGCCCGGACCCCGTCCACAAGCGGCACAAGCGCGCGGTAGTCGGTCGCGTTGGTCACGAGGCGGTGCGCGACGATCACCTGATGGGCTGCGTCGACCGCGATCTGGCCGTTGTATCCCTGCACGAAGCCGTCACGCGTGGGCAGGATCCGGCTGTCCGGGTCGGTGAAGTTGCGCTGCGCCCGGTCGGGCGGACCGCCATCCTCGCCGCGCAGTGGCCGCCCCTGCCAACGCATGCCCGACGAGGCGCCCGGCCCGCTCTCGTCCTCGGGATCGGGCGGATCAGCCGCCTCCGCCTCAAGCGCGGCCTTGGCGGCGCGGATCGCTTCCAGCCGCCGCTGCTTGTCGGCCATCCAGTCCGGCGTCTCGTCGCCGCGCCGGTCCACGCCATGAGTCCGATCCTCGGCCGCGTCAGCCTCGTGCGCGCGGTCCAACCAGGCTTGGACCTCAGCGGTCAGGGCCGGCTCGGCCGTCTTCATCCGCCCATAGCTCATCGCTTTGTGGCGGGAGGCGTTCGCCTTCAGCTTGGTCCCGTCCACCGCCACGTGGGCAAACGCGACCTGACCGGCCGCCCGACACAGGCGCAGCACCTGCACGAACAGATCCGACAGGGCCACGAGGTGGCGCTTGCGGAAGTCGGCGATGGTGCGGAAGTCCGGACGGTTCAGGCCGGTGACGGCCATGACATCGACCCGCTCCTCACAGGCCCGGGCGAGTTGGCGCGAGGAGTACAGGCCGCGGCTGTAGCCGTAGAGCAGGAGCGCCACCATCATGCCCGGATGGTAGGGCGGGTATCCGCGCTCCTCTTTGTAGGTGTCGAGAATGGCCGAGAGGTCGAGCGCCTCCCGCACCGTGTCGCGGACGAAGTGCGCCATGTGCCCGGGCGGCACGAACTCGTGCAGCGAGGACGGCAGCAGCCAGCCCTGATCAACATCCCACGCGCGAAACACCTTGGCCATGAGCCGAGTGAATCACCCCGCAGCCTCGCCGTCGAGACACTTACTCGGACAGGCTCCTAGGCGTGGTGGTGTGCGTGAACAATCCTTTCACAAGCTCGGGATGAGGAGCCCAAGATCTCGGTGCTGCTACACCACGTGGCAGGCGACGTGATGCCCCGGACCAATTAGGCGCAGCTGTGGAGTTTCCGTCAGGCAACGCGGCATCGCCTGGCGACAGCGCGCTTTGAACCTACACCCATCACCCGAGGCCGAAGTGCGGTGCAGATCCCACGCCCCGTCGGCCGGGGGCGGTGAGGCCGTTCCACTCCGCTGGCGCCCGAGAGAGGGGGAGGAGGCAAACAGCAGGCGTGTGTAGGGATGCGTGGGCGACAGCCAGAACGTGCGGCGCTCGGCGGTCTCGACGATCCGGCCGCCATACATGACCGACACCCGGTCCGACATGTGCTCGACCACCGACAGATCATGGCTGATGAACAGCAGGGCGATGCCGCGGCGATCCTGCAGATCGGCGAGCAGGTTCAGGATCTGGGCCTGCACCGAGACGTCGAGAGCCGAAACCGGCTCGTCGCACAGGATCAGCTCCGGCTCCACCGCCAGAGCGCGGGCGATGCCGATGCGCTGGCGCTGCCCTCCGGAGAAGGCGCGGGGATAGCGTGCGGCGGCCTCGGGCGGCAGCCCGACATCGCCGAGGATTCGCGCGACCCGGCTCGGCCGATCGGCCGCGGAACCGATCCCGTGGGTCTGCAGCGCCTCGGCGATCGACCGGCCGACGAGCCAGCGTGGATCCAGCGCTGCACCGTTATCCTGGAATACCATCTGGAGCCGATGCCGCTCGCGCCGGATCGCGCGCCGCGACATCCGGGTCAGGTCCACTCCGTTCAAATGGATCGAGCCCCGGCTCGGCGCGATCAGGCCCATGATGGCGCGGCTCAGGGTGGACTTCCCGCAGCCCGATTCACCGACGAGGCCGTGGGTCTCCCCGGAATGGATCGTTAGCGTCACGCCATCGACGGCGCGCACGGTGCCCTGAGTGCTCGCGAAGTCGACTGCGAGGTCGGTCACCGCGAGCAGCGGGACCGCCGCGGCGTCAGGGGACGGACCGAGCCGGTTCCGGCTGTTGGACATGGAGCGTCTTCCAATGGTGACAGGCGACGCGCCCGGCCGCCTTGCCGGTGCGATCGACCGGATCGGGAACCGGAGGGAGGTCGTGGCAGAGGCCCGTCGCGTGCGGACAGCGCGGCCCGAAACTGCAACCCGGTCCGAGGCCGCCGGGGGCCGGCACCTGGCCGGGGATCTCAGCCAGACGTCGCGGACCACTTCCGCCAGAGGGCCGGGCCGCTACGAGTCCGCGCGTGTAGGGGTGGAGAGGGGCGGCAAACAGCGCCTCCACCGACCGGCTCTCGACCGCGTGGCCGGCATACATGACCAGGATCCGGTCGGCGTACCGGCGGACCAGTTCGAGGTCGTGGCTGATCAGGAGCACCGCCAGGCCGGTCTCCCGACGCAGATCGTCGATCAAGCCGAGTATCTCGGCCTGCACCGTCGCGTCGAGGGCCGTGGTCGGTTCGTCGGCGATCAGGAGGGCCGGCGAGCAGGCCAGCGCCATCGCGATCACGACCCGCTGCCGCATGCCACCCGAGAGCTGGTGCGGATATCCGGCAAAGACGCGTTCGGGGTCTGGGATTCGCACCTGCGCGAGCAGGGCGAGAGCCCTGGCCCGGGCCTCCGATCGCGTCACGCGTTCGTGGGCGCGCAGGGTTTCGACGATCTGTGCGCCGATCCTCAGGACGGGATTGAGGGCCGTCATCGACTCCTGGAAGATCATGGCGGCCCGGCCGCCGCGCAGGCGCCTCAGGGCTTCGCCGCGCAACCGCAGGACATTGCGGCCCTCGAGGCCGACGCGCCCCTCCGCCCGGATGCCTTGCGGCAAGAGGCCGATCAGCGAAAAGGCCGTCAACGACTTGCCGCAGCCCGATTCCCCGACGATCGCCAGCGTCTCCCCCGCGGCGAGCGAGAACTCGAGGGCGTGCACCGTGCGGATGTCCCGGCCCCCGTCCCGAATCCAGATCGACAGGCCTTCCACCGCGAGGATCGGCGGCGCATCGCAGCGGCGTGAAGGTTCAAGCTCAATCGGCATGCGATCCTGGAATAAACATCATGGCGACCGGCGGATGTCCGGAAGATAATATTTATCGGCGTCTATGCTTATGCCGCAGCCCATCGGGCAAGAGGTGTGGCCGATCTCATGATCGAGTCGTGTCATAACCGCATCGAACAAGAATTTGTGCCCAAAATTCGGTTCGTTTATGAACTTTAATCCTTTAATTTGCGGCAACAAAGTTTGTAATGTTTCGTTGACGAGCCGAAAGATGCCGATCTATACGTTAGATCGTCAAATCGATCGGAACAGTTCTCGTGAGTATACAAGCGAAGAGCTTGGCGCGACATGTGCCGAAGGCCTCATTGGCGGACGAGATCGCTCAGGCCCTGAGACGGCAGACGGTGTCGTTCCACGCGCTGCCGCTCAGCTTCGGTGGATCCCTGCGTGGGTCTGCCCTCAAGGGCGCGTATCAGGAGATCCTGGGGACGCAGTGGCGCGGCGATCTGACGGTCGGTGCCCCCTATGTGGATAGTTTCTTCTTCCCGAAGGGCTCGATCGCGCATGCGGAAGCCCGGGCGGCGAGTGTCTTCGGGGCCGATGCGACCCTGTTTCTCACCGCGGGGACGACGCTGGCCAACCAGATCGCGGTTGAATCCCTGGCTTCGAACGGGACGCGCGTCCTGATCGACAAGGCGACGCATCAATCGATCCATTTCTCGCTCGATCGGCTGCGTGCGCGGGTCGACTACATCGAATCCCGCCTCCTGTGTCTCGATTCCGAGAGGACATCCTTTGCGCTGATCGATGTGCTGTCCAAGGTCGAGGCGGCCGAGAAGGAGGGCGACCCCTACCGGTTGCTGATCCTCAACGGCCAGTCCTACGACGGGGTGATCTACAATATCTCGACCATCCTTAGGGCCCTGTCGGAATTCGCTCCGTCGCTCCGCAACATCATCGTGGATGAGGCGTGGGGATCCTGGAGCTATCTCGATCACGAACTCCGACAATCGACCGCGATCTACGCGGCCCGGTTGCCGGACCTCGCCGGCCGATACAACATCATCGCCACGCAATCCGCGCATAAATCGTTGAGCGCCCTGCGTCAGGGCTCCCTGATCCATGCCGTGGGGGATGGCGGCCTCGGCGCACTGGTTCGTGCGGCCCGCTACAAGCATCACACGACATCGCCGAACTTCGCCATCCTGGCCTCCCTCGATCTGGCGTGCGCGCAGGCCGAGACCGAGGGGGTGCGGCTGGTCGAGCGCGCCATCCGCCTCGCATCCGAACTCCGCGATCGGATCGCTCACGATCCGCTCCTCGACGCGTACTTCGTAAACGAGACCCCGAGCGTCGAAGGATTGTTTCAAATCGATCCGAGCAAGATATCTCTCAACGTGAGCGCGCTCACGATCTCGCCGGCAGAGATACGAGATGTCTTGTACAGGGAGTTCGATATCTACATCAATCGGACGACGGTGACGTCGCTGCTGTTGAACTTCCATATCGGAATTAACGAGGATGACCTCGACCGTCTGTCCGAAGCCTTGAGGGCAATCCAGAAGCGGTATCAGACGCTTCCCGATCGGAAGCGCTACGCCACCGGGTTCGTCATCCCCTATCCACCCGGGGTGCCTCTGATGGTGCCGGGCGACGAGATCCGGCCGTCGACCCTGCGGCGGCTGCACGCGCTCCAGGCCTCCGGCATCAACCTGTTCACCATGGATCCCTCGGAGCCCCTGCCGCGATGATCCCGCTCGATCGTCTTCGACAGGTCGCTGCGGCCCGCGGCGAATACCCGGCCCTCGTCACGCCGGATACGGTGCTGACGTGGCACGCCTTCGCGGCCCGGGTCGAGCAGGTCGCGCATGTCCTCGCGGGCACCCTGCGGGAGCGGGAGGCGCGGACCGTCTGCAGCATCGCACCGAATTCCCCCGATCTGATGGCGGCGTTCGGGGCGGCCGCGACCCTGAAGCTGACCCATTTCGGTCTGGACTACAGTCTTTCGGAAGAAGCTCTCCGCCATCTGATCGACGAGACCGACGTCGATGCCCTGATCGTGTCCGCGGGTTTTCTGGCCGAGCGCCACATCGACGTGTGGAAACTGGCCAACGGGCGGCCGGTGATCGATATCGAGGGGCGGTTGCACGGCGCGTTTCATCTGTCCGACACCGACACGGCCGATACGGGTCCTTCCACAGGCGCCTTGCCGTCCGCGCCGGCGCGGGCCTTCCGCGCCGTCGCGTTCACCTCGGGCACCACGGGCCGGCCGAAGCCGGTCATACGCACGGCCTCCTTCGACACCCGGCGCTTCGACTACTTCGCCACCCGCTACGGCTTCTCCGCGTCGGATCGGCACCTCGTGACGATTCCGCTGTACCACGCGGCCGGGAACGGCTGGGCGCGCCTGTTCCTCAACCTGGGCGCCACCGTGGTCCTGGCCCCCCCGGACGATCCGGCGACCCTGGTCGATCTGATCCGGAGGGAAGCGGTGACCACGAGCGCGATGACGCCGCCGGTCCTGTCGGGTCTCCTGCGCCAGATCGCGGAGAGCGGCACGCAGATCGGACCGCACCGGCTCCGGTTCGTCCTCGTGGGCGGCAAGCATTTCCCGGTCGGCCTGAAGCAGGAGGCCATCACGGTCCTGGGGCCGGTCGTCCACGAATATTACGGCACGACCGAGACTGGCGTGAACACCATCGCGGAACCGGCGGACCTGCTCACCCATCCCGACAGCGTCGGCCGCGCGTATGATGGCAACCGGATCGCCATCGTCGACGGGCAGTCGAAGGCCCTGCCGCCGGGCCTCGTCGGATCGGTGGCCATCGCGAGCTACATGAACATGGACGGGTATCTTCAGGCGCCGAGCCGGAAGATCCTGCTGCAGGGCGAGCGCTATCTCGTCACCTCCGAGGTCGGGCATCTCGACGAGGCCGGGCGCCTCTACGTGCACAATCGGGCGACGGCGGGGGAGACCTTTGACGTCTATGCCCTGGAGAACCTGATCCGGGCCATTCCCGGGATCGACGATGTCGCGCTCAATGTCCGCGCCGCGGGGCGCGAGAAGGCAGTCGACATCGCGGTCTCGCTGCGTCGGACCTCGACCTGGACGAGCCGCTCGCTCGAAGAGCACGTCCGCCACCTGCTCAAGGCGGAGAGCGTGCGGGTCGAGCGCTTCGCGCTGTTGGACGCCATCCCCTACAGCCCGTCCGGCAAGGTCCGCCACGCCGATCTCGAACGGGCCCTGGCCTCGGTCGAGCCGGCGGTCCGGCGCGGGGTCCCGCGGACCCCGGCTTCGGGGCCGGTGCAGACCTCGCTCCTGACGGGCGCGCTGCTGCTGACCTTCACGACCCTGTCGTGGGGCGGCATGTTCCCGGTCGCCAAGTCGGCCCTGGAGGCTATGGACGGCTTTTATCTCACCCTGTTCCGGTACGGATTCGCCTCCGCGGTGCTGCTGGCGCTGCTCGTCCTGACGGAGGGGTGGGGTGCCCTCGCGCTGGAGGGGCGCGGCAAGCGCCTGTTCCTGCTCGGGGCCTCGGGCTTCGCGGGCTTCAGCATCCTGGCCTTCCTGGGACTCGCGCATTCGACCCCCGAGCACGGGGCCATCATCATGGCCCTGATGCCGCTGATCACCGCCGTGCTGCTCTGGGTCCTGCGCGGCATCAGGCCCGCCGGGGTGACCTTCTGGTGCATCGCGGCCGCCCTGACCGGCGTCGTCATCGTGGTGACCAAGGGCGACGCGCGGGCGCTGTTCGGCGGGGCAATCCTGCCGGACCTCGTCATCCTGGCCGGGGCGACGTGCTGGGTGGCCTACACGATCGGCGCGCAAGCCTTCGCCGACTGGTCGCCGATCCGGTACACGGCCCTGACCGCCGCGCTCGGCACGGTCTCGATCGCGCTCGTCACCGTGGTGGCCACCGAACTCGGCTTCAGCACCGCTCCGAGCGCCGCGCAGGTCTGGAGCGTCGTTCCGGAGATCCTGTACCTCGTGGTGATCGCGGCCGTCCTGGCGGTCTTCACCTGGAACGTCGGCATCGCGCGCCTCGGACCACTCAACGGCGTTCTGTTCATCAATCTCGTGCCGGTGACGGCTTTCGTGATCGGTGCGGCGCGCGGCAATCCGGCCTCCGCGATCGAGTTGGCGGGGGCCGCCCTCACCATCGCCGCCCTGGTCGCCAACAACCTGAATGCCCGGGGCGTCTTCAAGGCCTGGCCGCAGCCGCGCCAGGAGCCCCGTCATGAGCCCCGCCAAGTCCGCCGGGCCTTCGCCGACTGACCGAGCCACCACCGGAGATCAGAACCATGTCGACCCACGAACGAACCGCGCCCCAGACCCTTCTCGGCTTCGCCGACGCGCCGACGCATCCGAGCGCGCTCGCCAGCGCCGCGCTGGTGCTGATCGACATCCAGGACGAGTATGTCGGCGGTTCCCTGCCGCTGTCCGGGGTCGAGGACGCTGTCGCCGAGGCCAGGACCCTTCTCGACGCCGCCCGGGCCGCGGGGACCCCGGTGTTCCACATCGTGCATCACGGCAAGCCCGGCGGCCGCCTGTTCGACCCGGAGGGCCCCCACGCCGCGATCGTCCCAGCTTTGCGGCCGGCCGAGGGCGAGGCGATCATCGCGAAGAGCCTGCCGAACAGCTTCGCCAAGACCGATCTCCACGATCGGATCACGGCGACCGGGCGCAAGGAACTGATCGTCGCCGGGTTTCAGACGCATCTCTGCGTGAGCGCGACGGTCCGCGCGGCCCTCGATCTCGGCTACCGCACCACGCTGGTCGAGGCTGCAACCGCGACGCGGGACCTGCCCGACCCCCTCGGCGGCGTTCTGGCCGCCGACGCAATCCACCGGGCGACGATCGCGGCCCTCGCCGACCGGTTCGCCATCGTCGTGCGCCGGACCGAGCAACTCGCCGCCTGACATGGCAGCTTGACCTGGCAGCCGCGCGCTTCGAGGCGGCAGGCAGGCCCTGCGCGGCGAGGCGCGCCCTCTCCACAGAGATCGGACACACCCATGGACCGCCGCCAAATCCTGGCTCTCCTGGCCGGGCTCGCACCGATCCCTCTGACATCGGCGGCCCGGGCCGCCGGCGACGGGGCGCGGGAACTCCGGCTCGGTGTCGTCACGGCGCCCAATTCCCTGGACCCGCACTTCTACCAGTCGCCCACGAACAATCAGACCCTGAAGCAGATCTTCGATCCGCTGGTGGTCGAGAATCTCGAAGGCCGGATCAGGCCCTGGCTCGCCGAAACTTGGCGGCCGATCGACGACGTCACCTGGGAATTCAAGCTCCGGCCGGGCATCCGCTTCCACGACGGGACGCCGCTCGAGCCCGAGGACGTCGCGTTCTCGATCGCGCGGATCCCGGCGGTGCCCAACAGCCCGGGCTCGTTCATCCCGTTCGTGCGCAACATCGCGGACGTGATCGTCGTCGACCGCACGACGTTCCGGTTCCGCAGCAAGACGCCGAACCCGTTCCTCGACCGCGATTTTACCTCGGTGCTGATCCTGTCGCGCAAGATCCACGCGAATGCCGCGACGGCCGATTTCACCTCCGGCCGGTACGCCATCGGCACCGGTGCGTTCCGCTATGCCGGCTTCACGGTCGGCCAGCAGCTGGATCTGGTCCGCAATCCCGACTTCTGGGGCGCGCCGACGCCCTGGAGCCGCGTGCGGGCGCGCTTCATCGCGGATCCGGGCAGCCGCGTGGCCGGCCTGCTCGCCGGCGACCTCGACCTGATCGATGCGGTGCCGATCCAGGATGTCGCGCATCTGGCCGCCGGCCCCGGGACGG
Source organism: Methylobacterium sp. 2A (assembly GCF_009806555.1). Classification (GTDB taxonomy): domain Bacteria; phylum Pseudomonadota; class Alphaproteobacteria; order Rhizobiales; family Beijerinckiaceae; genus Methylobacterium. The sequence goes on from NZ_VUOK01000019.1 coordinate 12,389, forward strand.
CGGTCTTCAGCGCCGCCAGCGCCACCACGGCCTACCTGTTCCCGGACTCGACGCGCGATCAATCGCCCTTCGTGACCGACCGCCAGGGCGCGCCGCTGCCGCGCAATCCGTTCCGGGATCCGCGCGTCCGGCGGGCCCTGTCGCTGGCGATCAACCGGGCCGGCATCGTCAACCAGCTCCTGGCCGGACAGGGCATCCCGGCCGACCAGTTCGCGCCGCCGCCAGCCGCCGATCGCCTGCCGGGCCGGCCGCCCCTGCCGTACGATCCCGCCGGCGCGAAGCGGCTGCTGGCCGAGGCCGGCTATCCTGAGGGATTCGGCCTGACGATCCACGGACCCAGCGGCTTCTTCGCGGGCGACAGCGCCGTCCTGCAGGCGATCGCGCAGGGTCTGTCGCGCGTCGGGATCGAGACCCGCGTCGACACGCTGCCGCCGGCAACCTTCTTTGGCCGCGCGACGAACCGGGATTTCTCCCTGTTCCTGACGACCTACGCCGCGACGAGCAGCGTCGACTTCCTCCGCCAAGTGGTCCTGACCAAGGATCCCGATCGGGGCACCGGTCCGTTCAACCGGCAGCTTTACTCGAACCCGCGCCTCGACGAGAACGGCCTCGCGGCGCTGACCGAGATGGAACCCAGCCGCCGCCTGAGCCTGACGCACGCGGCCCTGACCGAACTTGAGAGCGATCTCGGCATCGTCCCGGTCTTCTATCCGCGCTTCAACTGGGCCGGGCGCCGGTCCCACGTGACGTTCGAGCCGGGCAACCCGTTCGGGCACACCAACGCGCTCTTCGCGAAACCCGTTTGAACGGGTCTCGCGCGAGCCGCCCCGGTTTCACGACCCAGACAGGATCGTCCATGCCCGCCTTCGCCGAATACGCCGACCACGATGCGGTCGGACTAGCCGAGCGCATCCGCCGCCGGGCGGTCTCCGCCGCTGAGGTCGTGGAGGCGGCCCTGGCGCGGATCGCCGCGGTCAATCCGGCGATCAACGCGGTGGTCGATCTCTTCGCCGACGAGGCCCGCGCCGCGGCGGACGGACCCTTGTCTGACGGTCCCTTGGCCGGCGTCCCGTTCCTGCTGAAGGATCTCAACATCCAGTATGCGGGGCACCGCACCACCAACGGCAGCCGGTTCTGGTCGGAGCACAGGGCCGTCAAGGACTCCACCGTGATGGAGCGGTACCGCAGGGCGGGGCTGGTCACGCTCGGCTTCACCAACACCGCGGAACTGGGTCTCGCCTGCGAAACCGCGCCCGCCGCGCACGGGCCGACCCGGAATCCCTGGGCCCTGGCGCGCAGTGCGGGCGGCTCGTCCGGCGGGGCCGCGGCCGCCGTCGCGGCGGGCCTCGTGCCCGCCGCCCACGCGACCGATGGCGGCGGATCCATCCGCATCCCCGCCTCGAACTGCGGCGTGTTCGGGCTGAAGCCGACCCGGGGTCGAAACCCGTACGGGCCGGATCTGGGGGAGGGCTGGAACGGGCTCTCCGTCCACCATGCCATCACGCGCTCCGTCCGCGACAGCGCCGCCCTGCTCGACATCACGCACGGTCCCGCGCCCGGTGATCCCTACGCGGCGCCACCTTTCGAAGGCCGTTTCATCGACGCCGTCCGCGTGGATCCCCAACCCCTGCGCGTCGCGTTCCAGACCGTCGATCACGAGGGCCGGGCGATCGATCCGGCCTGCGCAGAGGCCGTCCGATCTGCCGCCGCCCTGCTCTCCGAGTTGGGGCATCGGGTCGAGGAAGCGCGGCCCAGGGCCGATGGCGGCGCGATGAAGTGGGCGACCCGCATCATCGTGGCGGCGAACGTCGCGAACGTGCTCCGCCTCCGCGCGGAGGCGCTCGGCCGTTCCCTCCGGGAGGACGATGTCGAGCCGATCACGTGGCTCTGGGCCGGGGAATCCCGGCGCTGGTCGAGCGACGACCTCGCCCGCGCGATCTGGACGATCCACGGGCTCGCGCGGGAGCTCGGACGCTTCTTCGAACGCTACGACGTGCTCCTGACCAGCACCTTCGCGGCACCGCCCCTGTTGCTCGGGACGGTGGACATGCAGTCGCGCGATCTCGACGCCTTCTACGAGGACCTCCGACGCTACAGCGCCTTCACCTCGCTCTACAATTGCACCGGCGTTCCGGCGGCGAGCGTTCCCTTCGCCTGGGAGGCGCGGGGGCCGATCGGCGTGCAGATCGCCGGCCGCTTCGGTGCGGATGCCACGGTGCTCGCGCTGTCCGCGCAGATCGAGCGCGCGCGGCCGTGGCAGCATCGCCGGCCGACGCCCCCAGCCTGAAGCGGGTCACCGACCGTGCTCGCCGATCCTCAAACTCCCGTGGATTCCAAAGGGATCATCCCTTTGGCGGGGTCTCGGGGCAGAGCCCCGAAGATCTTGGCCCCAACGCTTGGGCTTCGCCCGACACCAGGGCTCCGTCCTGGACCCGCAAAAGGTCGAAGTCCTTTTGAAACCATGACAAGCCCGCGGCATGATCCGGTCTTCATGACCGAACGATCATCGCTCACGAGACGATCGCAATCACGATGACCGTCTGGATCCCCGGCCGCCTGGTTCAAGCAGGCTGCGCGGTGATCGCGATGACGCTCATCGTCTTCGCCAGCCTGCATCTCATCGGGAACCCGATCGACCTTCTGCTCCCGCCCGATGCGGACGCGGCCGAGCGCGCGCGTATGATCGCGGCCTTCGGTCTCGACCGGCCGCTTGCGCTCCAGTACCTCGCGTTCGTCGAGCGCGTGCTCCACGGTGATTTCGGGCTGAGCTTCGTCTACGGCACGCCGGCCGTGGCGCTCGTCCTGTCGCGCCTGCCGGCTACGCTGGAACTCGCCGTCCTTGCGACGGCGCTGTCGATCGGCCTCGGGATCCCGCTCGGCCTCGCGGCGGCGCTTCGGCAGAGTTCGCCGGTCGGGCAAGCGCTCACGGGCTTGAGTACGCTGAGTTACAGCCTGCCGGCCTTCTGGACCGGCCTCCTCCTGATCCTCGTCTTCAGCGTCGTTCTCGGCTGGCTCCCGAGCACCGGACGGGGGCAGACGGTTGCTATGGCGGGCGGCGAGTGGTCGTTCGTGACGCTTGACGGGCTGCGCCACCTCTGCCTGCCGGTTCTCAACCTCGCGGTCTTCAAGACCGCCCTGATCCTGCGCCTGACGAAATCCGGAGCGCAAGGTACGCTCGTCGCCGATCACATCCGCTTTGCCCGCGCGCGGGGCCTCACGACGTGGCGGATCGTGTTCGTCCATATCCTCCGCACGATCCTCGTCCCCATCATCGCGGTGCTGGGTGTCGAATTCGGCGCCACGGTCGCCTTCTCGGTCGTGACAGAAAGCATCTTCGCATGGCCAGGGATGGGGAGCCTCTTCGTGGAGAGCCTGCACACGCTGGATCGGCCGGTGATCGTCGTCTACCTCGCCACCGTCGTCCTAATCTTCATCGTGTCCAACATGGCGGCCGACGTCCTGGTCCGGCTGGCCGATCCCCGCATCAGAACCGGTCCGCTATGATCCCGACCCTGCTTGGGCGCCGGGCGTCCGGCGATGGGGGCGGCTCAGCCGGGCGGTCGCGCTTCGCCTTCTGCGCGGCGATCGCTCTCCTAGGTCTCAGTCTGGCGGCCGTTGGAGCGCCCTGGATCGCGCCGCACGATCCCTACGACCTCGCCCGGATCGACATGCTGGACGGCCGGCTTCCACCGGGGTCCACCGGCGCTTCCGGACCGTACTGGCTCGGCACCGACGAGCAGGGGCGGGATCTTCTGTCCGCCATACTGTACGGTTTGCGCGTCAGCCTGGGCATCGGCATCGGCTCGGCCCTCGCCGCTGCCGTGCTCGGGACGGCCTTCGGCCTCTGTCTCGCGTGTGCCGGCCCTCGTCTGGCTCGTGTCCTGGCCCGCGCCGTCGACCTTCAATTGGCAGTCCCCTCGATCCTCCTCGCGATGATGATCATCGCGGTGCGGGGAAAGAGTGTCGTCAACGTCTTCTTCGCTCTGATCCTGGTCGAGTGGGCGTATTATGCGCGGGCCGCTTATGCCGCGGCCGTCGCTGAACTAGGCCGGCCCTATATCGAAGCGACGGAAGCGCTCGGGGTCGCGCCGTGGCGCATCGTCCTCCAGCACCTGCTCCCGAACTGCATGCCGCCTCTCACCGTGATCCTGACAGCGCAGATAGCCCGGGCAATCTCGCTCGAAGCGACGCTTAGCTTCCTGGGGGTCGGCGTTCCTATCACCGAGCCCTCGCTCGGACTCCTCATCGCGTCCGGAAGCCAAAGTTTCTTTTCCGGCCATTATTGGATGATCATTTTTCCTGGATTGTTCCTCGTGCTCCTCATCGTATCCCTGAATGTCATGGGCGACGAAATCTCGATCCGCATCGATGGATCGTTGCGATAGGCACGGGGTCGACACGCAATCACGACTCTCATCGGGCACACGCTCGCGAGCGTGAGCCAGATCCTTGAGACGTACCTGGGGTCATCTCAGAATGACCTGACCGGCTGGCTTTGGCCCGAGTTGATTGAGAGGATTAGGGTGTGAACCGAACCAAGGCATTGCGAGGTCTTTGGTTTTGTGATTCCAGGCAGCCGTTTTGCAGAGTGGAGGCTGCGATGGCGGACCTGTTCTGGCTCTCGGATGAGCAGTGGGCGGTGATGGCCCCGTTCATGCCCAAGGATCAGCCCGGACCGGAGCGGAAGGACGACCGGCAGATCATCTCCGGCATCCTGCACGTGCTCACCTCCGGCTGCCGCTGGCGCGATTGCCCCGCCGCCTACGGCCCGCGCACCACAGTCTACAACCGCTTCAACCGCTGGTCGCGGCGCGGTTTCTGGAAGGCGATGCTGGCGGCGCTGGCCAAATCCGGATGGGCCGGCGACGCAGCCGCCCTCGATAGCACCTATGTGCGGGCTCACCGCTCGGCCCACGGCGGCAAAGGGGGGCGAAAGCACAGGCCATCGGGTGCTCGCGCGGCGGCCAGACGACCAAGATCCACGCGCTCACCGATGTCCTCGGCCGCCCCGGCGTCCTGCTGCTGACACCCGGCAACGCCAGCGACGTGACGACCGCGCCTGCCGTGTTGGCCGAAGCGCCCGGCCGGATCCGGCGTCTGGCCGCAGACAAGGGCTACGACGCCGATTGGCTGCGTACCGATCTGCGGGCGCAGGGCATCACGCCGGTCATCCCGGGCAAGCGCGGCCGCAAGCGGAAGATCCGCCACGACAAACGCCGCTATCGCGAGCGCTGGCGGATCGAGGCCGCCTTCAATCGCCTCAAGGACTTCCGCCGGATCGCCACCCGCTACGACAAGCTCGCCCGCAACTACGCGTCAGCTCTCGCTCTAGCTGCCGTCATCGCCTTCTGGTGCTGATCGAGTCCAGACCCTAGCACTACTTTGGCAGATTGATTTCAGGGTGGCAGGTTGAGATCGGCGTCACAGTGCGGGCATCGCCGCGGTGGCGGCGGACTGAGGTGATCCAGGATGGCCTGCCGGATCGCCGGCATCGAGGGCTGGGGTGGTGGGCAGGCGATTCTTTTTTTTCCGCCCCGCCGCTGCCAGGCGCCGGGATTGGAGGAAGGCGTAGGCCATCATCGTCATCAGCGCGTGCCGATGCAGCCCGGTCCAGGATCGGCCCTCGAAGTGATCGAGGCCGAGTTCCTCCTTCATCTGCTGGTGGGCCTGCTCGCAGATCCATCGCGCCTTGATGGTTGCGGCCAGCTGCTTGAGGGTGGCCTCGGCCGGCAGGTTCGAGAGATAGTACTTGCGCTCGCCCGAGCCGCGCTCCTCGCGCACCAGCCAGACCTCGTCACCGGGCAGGTGCTGGTTGCCTTGTCCGCCGATCCTCTGGGTCGGGCCATCGGCCATCCGGACGCGCAGCGCGCAGAAGCGAGCCCGCAGCCGGCCCTTGGTGCCGCGCCGCCAGGTCACCGCCCGGCCGCTCATGTCCGCGAGGATCGTCTCCGCTGAGACCGAGACCTGATCCGGCACGTGACGCTTGCGCGGTCGCCCACGCCCCGCGACGGGGAAGATCAGCGTCACGTCGGCCGGGTAGACCTTGCTGCGTCCCGAGATCCCGACGGCCCAGCTCAGGCCACGCGCGCTCAGGGCCTGCCGGAACGGGGCGGATCCATATCCGGCATCGGCCAACACGCAGCCGAAGCGCACGCCGCCCGCCCGGACCCGGTCGATCTCCGCAACCGCGATCTTCAGCTTGGTGCGGGCCGCCCGCAGGCCCTCAGGTACGCCGGCCGAGACCATCCGATCCGGGTCGCGCGTCCAGGTCTCGGGTAGGAACAGCGCCAGACTGACCGCTACGGGGACCTCGCCGCGCGCCAGCGTGAGCGACACCAGCGTCTGGCAGTTGGCGGTCTTACCCAGCGTCGTGGCGTATTGCGGCGCCACCCCGACCGAGCGGTTGCCCTTCTTCGGCAAGGCGGCCTCATCCTGAGCTTGTCGAAGGATCGTCGACGACCAGGATCGCATCCATGCCGCCGACGAGGCGATCGGCCTCGCCGAGCAGCGCCCGCTGCAGCGGCGCCTCATCCCAGATCCCGGCCGCGATGAAGTGGTGGAGCCGGTCGTAAGGGATCCCCTCGGCCCGAGCCGCCATCGGCTGGACGCTCTTGCGATCACCGAGGCCGATCAACCCGGCCACATAGAGCAAGCCCAAGGACGGTCGTCCCCGAACACCCGAATGCGCGACGCGTTCGTGCCACAGCCCGGCGTGTATCACTCGAAGTCAGGACATCGCCTGAACGATCTCCGTCAGCCGTTCGGCGCGTAGGATCCGGATGGATGCCTTGTCGACCGCCACGATGCCGTCCGCCTGGAAGCGCTTCAGCATCATGGTCACCCATTGCCGCGTCGAGCCGATGAGGGCGGCAATCTCGTCATGCGTGATCCGGCGCTCGATCACGCGGGCGCCGGCTTCGTCCCGCCCGTAGAGATCGCCGAGGTTCAGCAGAAGCTGCGCCAGACGCTCGATCACCGAGCGCGTGCCGAGCATCTGCGCCATCGCGGTGTAGCACCGCCCCTTGGCCTCCAGCGCCTCGATCAGGCAGAGGGCAAAGTCCGGCATCTGGCGGATGAGCTGGCGCAGGGTCGCGGCGGAGAGCACGGTGACCGTGCAGGGCTCGATCGCCTCCCCCGACCATTGGTGCACGCCGCCGCCAGTCAGGCTCGGGCCGCCGATGAAGTGGCCGGGCGTCCAGTAGGCCAGCGTGATCTGCCGGCCCGACGGACCGGTGTAGAAGACGCGCACGCGCCCGGTCTCGATCAGGAAGATGCCGCCATGCAGCTCGCCCTGGCGAAAGACGCTCTGGCCAGGTCTGAGCGACAGGGTCCGCCCGGCCGCCCGCAGGCGCGTGATGTCGGCGGGCGGAAGGGCATCCAGGAAGCCGGCGCCCTCATCGAGACCCTCGATGCTCTCGCTCAGGAACAGGGCGCTGACGATCAGCGGCGCGCGCGGCGACGTCGGCAGAGTGGCGAGTGCGGGCGACATTGTCCGACGATCCGGAATCGAGCGGTGGAGCTCACCACTATGCGCGCCGCAACACTTCGAACCATTCCAAACATTCGGTGAAGCAGAGAATTCCGTCTTCTTACCGCCGGTTGAGAGAGACGTATCTTTTACATCGCTCCATCGGCACGATTTCGGTACCCATCTTCGCGCGGCGCGCAATTAATTGCTGTTTTGCAGCGCGGCCGACGGACGAACATCGGCGCCGTTCCGACACCGCCGCGATCCGCCCCGGTGTCTCCCCGATCGACGGAGCCGCCCGCGTGATCCTCCTTCGCCGCCTCGCCGCTGCCCTCCTGGCCGCCTCCGCCCTCGTAACGGCGGCCTCGGCGGAGACCATCCGCGTCGCCGTGGGCACCCAGGACACCACGATCAACTGCGCGACCGGTGGCCTCCTGATCCGCGAGCTGAAGCTCCTCGAAAAGTTCCTGCCGCATGACGGCAAATACAAAGGCGCCACCTACGATATCCAGTGGCGCAACTTCACCAGCGGCGCGCCGCTCACCAACGAGATGGTCGCCGGCAAGCTCGATCTCGGCGCGATGGCAGATTTCCCGGGCTCACTGAACGGGGCCGCCTTCGCCAAGGCGGGCCGGCGTAGCCTGTTCCTGAGCGTGCTGTCGGGCAGCATCAAGGGCAGCGGCAACGGCATCGTGGTGCCGAAGGCCTCGCCGGTTGAGTCCTTCGCGGAGCTGAAGGGCAAGACCATCTCGGTACCCTTCGCGTCGACAGCCCACGGCCTGCTGCTGCGTGCCGTCACGGCGCAGGGCTGGGATCCGGAGCGCGACGTCTCCATCATCACCCAGGCGCCGGAGGTGGCGGGCTCCGCGCTCAAAGCCGGCAAGATCGAGGCGCACGCCGACTTCGTGCCCTTCGCCGACCTGTTTCCCTGGCGCGGCATCGCCCGGAAGATCTACGACGGCGCCCAGTCGAACGCGCCGACCTTCCACGGCGCGCTGGTCGATGCGGCCTACGCCGAGCGCTACCCCGAGATCGTCACCGCGTATCTGCGCGCCGCGATCGAGGCGGACCGGCTGATCGCCGCCGAGCCCGAGCGTTACGCCGAGCTGATTGAGCGGGTGACCGGCATCGAGGCGGAGGTCGCCTACCTGTTCCACGGGCCGCTCGGCCTGCAGACCCGCGACATCACCTGGAAGCCCGAGTACCGGCAGGCGCTCAAGACCTCGATCGCCACCCTGACGCTCCTGAAGAAGGCCGATGGCGACCTTGACGTCGACCGCTTCATCGACGACCGCTTTGTGCGCGCGGCCGCCCGGGAAGCCGGGATCGACTACGAGGCGCGCCTCAAGGATTACGCCCAGACGCCGCTCCAGGCCGCCGACGCGGCGACCGGCCAGCCGATCACCGACGTGACGCGCGTCGCCCAGATCTGGGTGAAGGGCGAGGAGAAGGTCCGCCCCTACGCCTCGCCCGAGGGCGCCTTCGCGGCCCTGGCCACCCTCGAACAGGCGGGCGGCAGCGCCCGGGTCGTCTACGCGCAGGACCGGGACAGCGGCATCAAGCTGTTCGCCGCGCAGGCGTGGTACGTGCGCGATGCCGAGCGCCGCTTGAGCGCCTTCCTGCTCAAGGGCGACGCCGAGGCCTTCGCCAAGGTCCAGGGCGGCGAAGTGCTCGATTACGACGCGGCCCGGGCTTCGGTCGCGCGGGTGAGCGCCCGATGAGCGCCGGAGCGCTCGGCGCGCCGGCCCTCGCCGCCGGGCCAACGGCGCCGCCGCGGCGCTGGACGATCCGGCCGCGCCTTTCCCTGCGCCGCCTCGCGACCCGGGCGGCCGCGCTCGGCCTCGGTCTCCTGGCCTGGCACCTTGCCACGCGGCTCAAACTCGATTTCGGTCCCGTCACGTTCCGCAACGTGCCGACTCCCGCCGAGGTGGCGCGGGCGGCCTGGGCGCTGGCGCAGTCGCCGAAGCTCGGCGCGCATGTCGGTGCGAGTCTCGCGCGAGTGCTCACGGGCTTCCTGGCGGCGCTCGCAGCCGGAATCGCGATCGGGCTCGCCATCGGCCGCTCGCGGCTGGCGGGCGACCTGCTGCTGCCGCCGCTGGAGGTGCTGCGGCCGATCCCGGCCGTGGCCTGGATCCCGCTCGCGATCCTGATGTTCCCGTCCTCGGAAGCCTCGATGGTGTTCATCACCTTCACGGGCGCCCTGTTCCCGATCCTGCTGAACACCGTCCACGGGGCCGAGGCCGCGAGCCCGCGCCTCGTCGCCTCCGCCCGCAGCCTCGGCGCGGGCCGGGCCGCGATCCTGCGCGAGGTGGTGATCCCGGCCGCCCTGCCCAGCATCGTCACCGGGGCGGCGATCGGCATGGGCACGGCGTGGTTCTGCCTCGTCACCGCCGAGATGATCTCCGGCCAATATGGGATCGGCTACTTCACCTGGGAATCCTACACCCTGCAGAACTACGACGCGATCGTCGTCGGCATGCTGCTGATCGGGCTGCTCGGCATGGGATCGAGCCTCGCCGTGCGCGGCCTCGGCCGGCTTGCCATGCCGTGGACCCCGGGAGGCCGACCGTGAGCGCCGCGCCGATCCCGTCCGCCGGCCGCATCGAGATCGCCGAGGCCGCGATCCGCCTCGGCACCGGCGCCGCCGCCTTCGAGGTGGTGCGCGAGATCGACCTCGCCATCCCGCCACGCCAGTTCGTCTGCCTGCTCGGCCCCTCGGGCTGCGGGAAATCGACCCTGCTCGGCGCGCTGGCTGGTCATCTCGGCCTCGCCCGCGGCCGCATCGCCCTCGACGGTCAGCCCGTGGCGGGTCCCGACCCGGAGCGCGGCATCGTCTTCCAACAGCACACCCTGCTGCCCTGGCGGCGCGTGATCGACAACGTTGCCTTCGGCCCGAAGATGCGCGGCATCGCGAAGCCTGAGCGGCTGGCGCTGGCCCGCGAGTTCCTGGCCCTGGTGGGGCTTGCCGACAGCGCCGAGCTCTACCCGCCCGAGCTGTCAGGCGGTATGCAGCAGCGGGTCGAGATCGCCCGGGTGCTGATCAACCGGCCGCGGATCCTGCTGATGGACGAGCCGTTCGGGGCGCTGGACGCCCAGACCCGGCTGATGATGCAGGAACTGCTGCTCGACATCTGGACGCGCCTGCCGACCACCGTGGTCTTCGTGACCCACGATATCGACGAGGCTTTGTTTCTCGGCGACCGGGTCTTGGTCATGTCGGCCCGTCCCGGGCGGATCCTGGAGGACATCCCACTGGCCTTTCCGCGTCCGCGCGGGCGCGACTTGGTCACCGATCCCGATTTCGTGGCGCTGAAGCGCCGCTGCCTCGACCTGCTGCGCCCGCGGGATGGAAAGCCGCCGCTGCCGCGCCTGACCCCGCTCGGGTTGCCGCTGCCGGGGGCGGCGTGAGCGACGAAATCCGCAGGGCCTCGACCGAGCGACCGGCAAGGAATTGCTATCACGCGGCAGCCGCCCGGTCTCCTATCGGCCGATGACCGATCCAGCCATGCGCCTCCCCGCCGAACCGCCCTTCGATCCCGACGCGATCCCAAGCACGATCGTGCTCGCGGCCGGCGGCCGGGCTCTGCGCCTGACCTGGGCGGGCGGCAGCGCCGCGACCCTCGGCGCGGAGGCCCTGCGCCTCGGCTGCCGCTGCGCCTGGTGCACCCGCGACCGGATCCAGGGCCGCTTCCCGGCCGGGTTCGAGGCCGTCACGGTTACCCAGGTGGCGCCGTTGGGCGGGTACGCCCTCCATCTCGGCTTCTCTGACGGGCACGCCCGCGGGATCTACCCCTTCGCCTACCTGCGCGACCTCGCCCGTGAAGCACGGGCGACCGAGCCGACGCCCCGGGCGGCCTGAGCCCGACCTTCCCCATCCCGCACGAGGGCCCGTATGAGCGCGACCGAACCCAGATCTGAGATCATCGAAGCCGACATCCTGGTGATCGGCGGCGGCACCGGCGGACCGATGGCCGCCATCAAGGCCAAGGAGGCCGACCCGAAACTCCGCGTCATCCTGATGGAGAAGGCGAACGTGAAGCGCTCGGGCGCGATCAGCATGGGCATGGACGGGCTGAACAACGCCGTCGTGCCGGGTTACGCCACGCCCGAGCAGTACGTGAAGGAGATCACGGTCGCCAACGACGGCATCGTGAACCAGCGCGCCGTGATGGCCTACGCGCAGGGCTCCTTCCCGATGATCCAGTATCTCGACCGGCTCGGCGTGAAGTTCGAGAAGGACGGCTCGGGCGAATACAACATGCGCAAGGTCCACCACATGGGGACCTACGTGCTGCCGATGCCCGAGGGGCACAACGTCAAGAAGGTGCTCTACCGGCAGCTCCGCCGCCTGCAGGTCGGCGTGACCAACCGCTACATGGCGACTCGCCTGCTCAAGGGTTCGGACGGGCGGATCGCGGGCGCGGTCGGGGTCAACACCCGCACGTCCGAGTTCCTGGTGGTGAAGGCCAAGGCGGTGATCCTCGCCTGCGGCGCGGCCGGGCGGCTCGGCCTGCCCGCCTCGGGCTACCTGTTCGGCACCTACGAGAATGCGGCCAATTCCGGCGACGGCTACGCGATGGCCTATCATGCGGCCGCCGAACTCGCGAACCTCGAATGCTACCAGATCAACCCGCTGATCAAGGACTATAACGGGCCGTCCTGCGCCTATGTCACCGGTCCGTTCGGCGGATACACGGCCAACAACAAGGGGCAGCGCTTCATCGAGTGCGATTACTGGTCGGGCCAGATGATGCTGGAGTTCTGGCGCGAGTTGCAGAGCGGCAACGGCCCGGTCTTCCTGAAGATGGACCATCTGCGTGAGGAGACGATCGCCGAGATCGAGACGATCCTCCACACCAACGAGCGGCCCTCGCGCGGGCGCTTCCACGAGCGGCGCGGCACCAACTACCGCCGGCGCCCCGTGGAGATGCACATCTCCGAGATCGGCTTCTGCGCGGGCCACTCGGCCTCGGGCGTGTTCGTCGACGAGCATGCCCGCACCACGGTACCCGGCCTCTACGCGGTCGGCGACATGGCGAGCGTGCCGCACAATTACATGCTCGGCGCCTTCGTGAACGGCGGTATCGCAGGGGCCGACGCGGCGGCCTATTGCGCCGCCACAAGCCTCGCCGATTACGATGACGGCGATCTCCGCGCCGAGCAGGACCGCGTGCTCGCCCCGACCCGGCGCGCCGACGGCCTCACGCCGCACGAGATGGAATTCAAGACGCGCCGTCTCGTCAACGACTATCTCGAGCCGCCGAAGGTGACGGCGAAGATGGAGATCGGCCAGCGCCGCTTCGCCGAGATCCGCGAGGATCTCGACCATCTCTGCGCCCGCGACCCGCACGAGCTGCTGCGCGCCCTGGAGATGCAGACCATCCTCGATTGTGCCGACATGGCGGCGGCGGCCTCCCTCTACCGCACCGAAAGCCGCTGGGGCTTCTACCACCAGCGCGTCGATCACCCCGAGACCGACGACGCGAACTGGAACTGCCACACCGTCCTGTTCAAGGACGCGCAGGGCCGGATGGCTCACGCCAAGCGCGCCGTCGATCCCTTCATCGTGCCCGTCGCCGAGGCGGAGATGGGCGCCTACCATCAGCTCCGCATCCGGGCGGCGGCCGCGTGAGCGGCGCGACCATCGGGAGAGTGCATCATGCCGATCATCACCCAGGCCAAGAGCGCCGCCGTCGTCATCGATGACGACAAGTGCATCGCCGAGAAAGGCTGCCGCGTCTGCGTCGACGTCTGCCCCCTCGACATCCTCGCGATCGACGAGACCCGACAGAAGGCCTACATGAAATACGATGAATGCTGGTACTGCATGCCGTGTGAAGTCGATTGCCCGACCAACGCAGTGAAGGTCAATATTCCTTACCTTCTGCGGTGAGCGTCATGCCGATTTTCGACAGATTCGAGGACGACCTTGACGATCTCGCGGAGCGCTGCGCCAATCCCGATCCGGGCATCCGCCGGGTGGCGATGATGGAGTTGGCCGAGGCGGTCGGACCGGACGCCACGGTGCTGCTGCTGAAGGGGCTCGGCGACGACGACGCGGCGGTGCGCGCCGCGGCCGCCAAGGCCCTCGACGAGCATGACGGCGCGGACGTGGTCGCGGGGCTGGTGCAGGCGCTGGAGGATGCCGATGCCGCGGTCCGGCAGAGGGCCGCCGACACGCTCGCCGAGAAGAAGGAGCCCGGCTGCGGCCCGCTCCTCATCGCGCGTGCAGCCCATGCCGATCCCTTCGTCCAGGCGGCGGCCCTGCGGGCCCTGCGCGAGTTGGTCCTCCCGGACGCCCTCGCGGCGGCGCTGGACGCCTTGCGCAGCCCTGTGCCCGAGGTGCGGCGCGAGGCCCTCGGGGTGATCGGCTATCTCAAGGCCGAGTCGGCGCTGCCCGCCCTGATCGCCACCGCGAAGGATGTCGATCCGAGCGTGCGTCGGGCCACGATGGCGGCCCTCGTGTTCCTACGCCCGGGCAGTCCCGGTGTCGCGACCCTGGTCGCCGGGCTCAGGGACGAGGACTGGCAGGTTCGCGAGGAGGCCGCGATCTCGGCCGGCAAGATCCGCCTGCCAGAGGCGGTAGAGCTTCTGATCGCCTGCATGGACGATCCGGTCTGGCAGCTTCGGATCAAGGCCGCCAACGCGCTCGGCCGCATCAAGGCCGCGGACGCCGTCCCCGTCCTCGGCCACGCCCTCCGCTCGGAGATTGGCAACCTCCGTAAGGAAGCGGCGGCGGCCCTGGGCGAGATCGCCGATCCGCGCGCGCTGCCGGTCCTCAAGGCAAATCACGACGACCCCGACCCGGACGTGCGCAAGCTCGTTCGCTGGGCGATCGGCCGCTGCGGCGGATGACGCGTGATGAGCGCCGGACGCGCCGCCGCGTGCGGCACCGGCCCCTGTTGGCGCGTGTCCCTACACTTGAGATCCCGTCTCACGACGCGCGGCCGCCGCCCCTGCCATCACGCCGCGGATCTCGGCGAGCCCGCGCAGGCGGCCGATCAGGGAATAGCCCGGATTGATCCGCTCCTTGTCGAGATCGTCCGCAATCCGGTGGCCGTGGTCCGGACGGAACGGGATCTGCCAATCCGCGCGGCCCTCGGCGCGCCGACGCTCTTGCTCCTCCAACAGCGCGATGACGATCCGTGGCATGTCGGCCGAGCCGCCAAGGTGGTCGGCCTCGTGGAACGAGCTGTCCGGCTCCCGCGTGACGTTGCGCAGATGCGCGAAATGGATTCGCGGGCCGAATTCCCGCACCATCGCCAGGAGGTCGTTCTCGGCCCGGGTGCCGTAGGAGCCGGTGCAGAAGGTGATGCCGTTGGCCGGCGAATCGACCGCCGCGAGGATCCGGCGGACATCCGTGGCGGTCGAGACGATGCGGGGCAGGCCGAACAGCGGGAAGGCCGGATCGTCCGGATGGATGCACAGGCGCAGGCCATGCTCCTCGGCGACCGGCACGATGTCCCGGAGGAAGGCCGCGAGGTGGCCGTGCAGCACCGCCGCGCTGATGCCCTGGTACTCGGAGAGCGCCGCCAGGAAGCCGGCGCGGTCGAAATGGCGCTCGGCGGCGGGCAGGCCGGCGATGAGCGTGCGCTCGATCCGCTCCATCCCGTCCGTGCCCTGCAGGGCGAGCCGGGCCTCGGCCTCGGCGAGGCGCGCGGCCGGGTAATCGTCCTGCGCCCCCGGGCGCTTCAGCACGAACACGTCGTAGGCGGCGAAATCCACGGCGTCGAAGCGCAGCGCCAGGGCTCCGCTCGGCATCGGGTGGCGCAATTCGGTCCGGGTCCAGTCGACCACCGGCATGAAGTTGTAGCAGACCGTCCGCACGCCGATCCGGGCGAGCGCGCGCAGGCTGTCCTGGTACCAGCCGACATAGCGGGCGCGCTCCGCGCTGCCGGTCTTGATGGCGTTGTGGACGGGGATGCTCTCGACCACCGCCCAGTGCAGGCCCGCCGCCTCGATCAGGCGTTTCCGGGCGACGAGGTCCGCCTCCGGCCATGGGCGCCCATCGTAGATCTCGTGAAGCGCCGTGACGATGCCGGCCGCCCCGGCTTGGCGGATATGCGCGAGCGGCACCGAATCGTCCGGACCGAACCAGCGGAAGCATTCCGTCATGGGCGGCATGATGGGCTGCATGGGCGCTCCTCGGGCGTCTGACGCGCCGTCGTATTTGTTGGACCAGATAACCGTAGGTCTCGATCATGCTGTGGCGAAAGGCAAGGCGCTATGACCCGGACAGGATTTTTTTCGATAACGTCTCGCACGGCGATTGACCGAATCAGCACTCTGGTCCAACAAATCTAAAAACAGGGATAGAACGTTCGCCATGTCGGGCCGTACCGGCTTCCGTGCCGCCGTCGAACCGCTGAAGATCTCCGCCGTCGATCGTTTGGTCGACGAGATCCGCGCCTTCGTGGCCGAGCAGGGGCTTCAGGTCGGCGACGCACTCCCGACTGAACGCGAACTCGGCGAGCGCTTCCAGGCCTCACGCAACACGGTGCGCGAAGCACTGGTGATCCTGCGGGCCTACGGGCTCGTCGAGACCCGGCCGAAGGCCGGCGCGGTGATCGCCGGGGATCATGCCGAGGCGGTGCGGCGCGTCTTTGCCTTCCACAACGGCGTCTCGCCGGACAGCTTCCGCGATCTTCAGGGCTTCCGCCGGATCGTCGAAACCGGGGTCGGCGAGCACATCATCCTGCACGCCACCGGGGCCGATTTCGACCGGCTGGACGCGGTGAACGATGAGCTCCTCGCCGCCGACGGCGTGGAGGAACTGGCGCTGGCCGATTACCGGTTCCACGAGGCGCTCGTCGCCCTGGGGGGCAACCGGACCGCACTGGCGACCTACCGGCTGATGCGGCCGGTGATCGTCGATCTCATGCATGTCGGAAAGGCGGCGCGCCCCGCCCGCGCCGAGACGCACGAGACCCATGGCCGGATCGCGGCGGCCCTGCGCGCCCGGGATCGCATCGCCTTCGCCTACCTGCTGAGCCGTCACCTCGATTACGGCCTGCAATTCGTCACCGGTTCCGGTCCGGGCGCCCCTCGGGGGGATCCAGGCGACGGATAGGCGCGGATAGCGCCCAAAAACTTATCCCGGGGGCCGGGAGGGCAAACCCAACACGACGCAAAAAAATACAATGGGGGGACTTCATGCGTATCCGTCGACGCCACGCCATGCCGCTGGCGCTTGCCCTGATCGGCGTCCTCGCCTTCGGCTCACCGGCGCGCCCGGCCGAGCGGACCGTGGCGGGGGTCGTCCTGCAGCAGGACCAGTTCTTCCGCACCATCCAGCTCGGCATGCAGGCGGGTGCCAAGGCGGCGGGGGTCAAGCTGATCGAGGCGAACTCCGACTCGAAGGCCGAGAAGGAAGCGAGCCTGATCGACACCTTCGTGGCCCGGGGCGTGAACGCCATCGTGATCTCGCCTTTGTCGGCGACGGCCTCGGTCCCGGCGCTGAAGCGGGCGGCCGATGCGGGCATCCCGGTCGTCACCTTCAACGCGCCGGTCAATGCCGGCTTCCCGGTTGCCTACCTCAACTCCAGCCAGCGGGCGATCGGCGAGAGCACGGGCCAGGCCGCGGCGGCGTTCATCAAGGCGCGGCTCGGGGGCAAGGCGAAGATCGCCACCCTCGGCTTCAAGGCCCTCCTTCCGGAGATCTCCCGCGACCGGGTTGACGGCTTCATCGCGACCGCGCAGGCGGGTGGCGCGGTCGAGGTCGTGGCCCAGCAGGATGCGTGGCTCGCCGAGAAGGCGGTGGCGGTGGCCACCGACCTCCTCACCGCCAATCCGGGCATCAACGTCCTGTTCGGGGCGAACGAGGGCGGCACGGTCGGCGCCGTCCAGGCGGTGCGCAACGCGGGCCTGTCCGGCAAGGTCTTCGTCTTCGGCACCGACGGCAGCAAGCAGATCGCCCAGTTCCTGCTGGCCAATGACGACGTGCTCCAGGCGGTGACCGCCCAGCAGCCCTTCGAGATGGGCCGCCGCGCCGTCCAGGCGGCGGTCGATCACCTCGACGGGAAGCCCGTGGAGAAGACGACCATCATCCCGGTGGCCGGCCTCAACCGGTCCGACAGGCCCGGGGTCGAGGCGTTCCTGACCCAGCTCAACACCCTGAAGTGATCGGCCACGCCGTGTCCCTGCCGCTCTCCATGAGGCCGGAACCGGAGACGGGCGTCGCCCTGGAATTCCGGGGCGTCACCAAAAGCTTCGGGCCGGTCGTCGCCCTCGACGGCTTCAGCCACCGCTTCGAGCCCGGCCGGGTCCACGCCCTCATGGGGCGAAACGGCTCGGGCAAGTCGACGCTGGTCAAGATGCTGGCAGGCGTCTTCCCTCCCGATGCGGGCGAGATCCGGCTCGGGGACACCCCGTGCCGCTTCGACGGCCCCGCGGACGCGTTCCGGGCCGGCATCGTCACCGTCCACCAGGAATTGTCGCTCGTCCCGAACCTGTCGATCGGCGAGAACATCGTCCTCGGCCGGTTGCCGCAGCGGCGGCGCGCCGGCCTGCGGGTGGTGGACTGGCCGGCTCTGTTCGCCCGGGCGCAGGCCCAGCTGGAGGCGATGGGGCTCGACCTCGATCCCCGGGCCCCGGTGGCGACGCTCTCGGTCGGCCAGCAGCAGGTGGTCGAGATCGTCAAGGCGATGGCGTTCCAGCCCGCGGTTCTGCTCCTCGACGAGCCGACCTCGGCGCTGGCGACCCGGGAGGTGCGCCTGCTGTTCGACCTCGTGCGCCGCCTGAAGGCGAGCGGGGTGACGATGCTGTACATCACCCACCGGATGAGCGAGCTCTTCGAGATCGCCGACACCTGCACGGTGCTGCGCGACGGCGTCCGGATCGGCGCGCTCGACATGGCAACCGCCAGCCATGGCGCAATCGTCGAGATGATGTTCGGCGAGGCCGCCCACGAGGTGCCGCGCCGCCGCTCTCCCGCACGGGGCCGCCCGGTGCTCTCGGTGCGCGGCTTGAACCGGGCCGGCGCCTTCCACGACATCGGGTTCGACCTGCACGCGGGCGAGGTGCTGGGCATCGCGGGACTCCTCGGCTCGGGCCGGACCGAGGTGCTGCGCGCGATCGTGGGGGCGGACCGCGCCGAGTCCGGTTCGGTCCGCCTGCACGGTCGGGAGATGTTCGGCGCCCGCCCCCGCGACCTGCGGGCGGCTGGCCTCGGCTACGCCCCGGAGAACCGCAAGGAGGCCGGGCTCGTCCAGAGCCTGTCCACCGCCGACAACATCTGCATGGCGGCCGCCGGATCCGTGGCGCGGCGCGGCTTCCTCACCCGGGCGATGGAGCGGCCCCTGGTCCGGGAGCAGATCGACGACCTGCGCATCAAGGCCGGCGACCCGGAGCTGCCGGTCTCCGCGCTCTCGGGCGGCAACCAGCAGAAGGTGGTCATCGGCAAGTGGATGGCCACCGCCCCCACGGTGATGCTGTTCGACGAGCCGAGCCGCGGCGTCGATATCCGGGCCAAGCGGCAGATCTTCGAGATCATCTGGCGCAAGGCCGAATCCGGCTTGGCGGCCCTGTTCGTGTCCTCCGAGCTGGAGGAGGTGCTCGAAGTCGCCGACCGGGTGCTGGTGATGCGCCACGGCCGAATCGTCGCCGAGGTCGATCCGGCCGCCACCACCCTGACCGAACTCTACGGGCTCTGCATGGAGGGCACGCGCGCATGAACACGCACGTGATGGGTACGCAAGCGTTCTCCGCCGAAATGGACGCCGGTTCGGCGCAAGGGAGCGGGTCGACACAAGGCGCCAAGTCCGAGCGCAAAGCGATCGGGCACGGCTCCAAGCCGCCGCGCCGCGGGTTGCCGCGCGCCGTCCGGGCCTACACGATGGAGCTGATCCTTCTCGCCCTGACGGTGTTCCTGGTGGTCGCGGCGCCGGGCTTCGCCTCGCTCGGCAACATCCTCAACGTGCTCCGCACCGTCGCGATGCTGGGCATCATCGCCTTCGGCATGACGGCGGTGATCGTCGCGGGCGAGATCGACCTGTCGGTGGGGGCCGGCGTCGCCCTGGCGGGCAGCATCGTGGCGTGGTTCGCCGACGCACTCGGCGACATCCTCGGCCCCTGGCCGGCGACCGGCCTCGGGTTCCTCACGGCCGCCGGCCTCGGCTTCGGTCTTGGCGTGATGACCGGCAAGTGCCGGCAATACTTCAACGTGCCGACCTTCATCAGCACGCTGGCGCTGTTCACGGCCCTGCGTGGGGCGGCCAACCTCATCACCGGCGGCTTCCCGCTGGCCTCCTTCCCCCCGGGCTTCGGAATCCTGGGCGGCGGCTATCTCCTCGGCATCCCGGTGCCGGTCTACGTCTTCGCCGCGACCTTCGCGGCCCTGCACATCCTGATGAACCACACGCCCTTCGGCCGGGCCGTCTATGCGGTCGGCGGCAACATGGAGGCGGCCCGGCTCTCGGGGATCGACGTGTGGCGGGTGAAGGCGCTGACCCTCGGCCTCACGGGCCTGCTCACCGCGGTCTCGGGGACGCTCTACGCCTCGCAGATCGGGGCCGGCACCGGCACCACCGCCACGGGCCTCGAACTCGACGTGATCGCGGCCGTCATCATCGGCGGCACGTCCCTCTCGGGGGGAAAGGGCCAGATCTGGGGAACGCTCGTCGGCGTCGTCTTTCTCGGCTGCATCGCCAACGGCATGACGCTGATGAACGTCTCCGAATACTGGCAGTACGTCGTGCGCGGCGCGATCATCTTCGGCGCCGTACTGCTCAACCAGACCTTGGAGCGGGTGCGCTGACATGACCGGACACACCTCTAACAGCCCGAACGACTTCACGGGCAAGGACTTTGCGGGCAAGATCGCCCTGGTCACCGGCACGACCGGAATCGGCCGCGCCACCACCCTGCGGCTCGCCGAGGGCGGCGCCCGGGTGCTCGCCTGCGGCATCGACCCCGAGGCCAATGCTGCCCTCGACGCGGTCGCCGCCGAGCGGGGCTTGAGCCTCGCCGCGCACCTCACCGACGTGGCCGATGCCGCGGCAGTCTCGGCGGCGGTGGCCGCGTGCGTGGCGCGCCACGGCGGCCTCGACGTCATCGTCAACGCCGCCGCGGTCCATCCCTACGGCACGGTGCTCGACACCGATCCCGAGACCTGGGCCCGCTGCATGGCGGTCAATGTCGGCGCAATCCACCTGACCGCGCGCTACGGGATCCCCGAGATGGTCAAGCGCGGCGGCGGGGCGATCGTCAACCTCTCCTCGGCGCAGGGCCATGCCTGCCAACAAGGGGTGGCCGCCTACGTGGCCAGCAAGGGCGCGATCCACGCCCTGACCCGCGCCATGGCGCTGGACCACGCCGCGGCCGGCATCCGGGTGAACTCGGTCTCGCCGGGCTCGGTGCGCACGCCGATCCTCGCGCTGTCCGCCCGCATGCTCGGCGCGGGCCTGCCGGAAGATGAGGTGTTCGCCCGCTTCGGCGCCGCCCACCCGATCGGGCGGATCGGCGAGCCGGAGGAGATCGCCGAGCTGATCGCCTTCCTGGCCTCCGACCGGGCCGGCTTCATCACCGGCGCCGATCACCGGATCGATGGCGGCCTGACCGCCGGCCTCGGCGTGAAGTGAGGCGCCGATGACGGCCGCGTCGACCCTGCGCTGCGTCGCCCCCGTCGGCGACCGGTGCGGCGAGGGGCTGGTCTGGTGCGCGCCCGAGGCGGCGCTCTACTGGACCGACATCAACCGCTTCCTGATCCACCGCTACGACGAGGCCTCGGACAGCGTGCGCAGCTGGCTGTTCGACGAGCCGGTGGTCGCCCTGGCGCTCTCGACCGAGCCGGGGCGGCTGCTCGTCGCCCTCGGATCGCGGCTGATCTGGTGGTGGCCCGCGACCGACCGGCGGATCGACCACGGCTTCCGCCTGCCGGGCTGGCCGCGCGTGCGCCTCAACGACGGCCGGGCCGATCCGGCGGGCCATTTCTGGATCGGCTCCATGCGCAACAATGTCGGCCCCGGCGGCGAGCCGGGCGAGGCCGGCGGGACCGACGGCATCCTGGTCCGGATCGCCCCGGACGGCACGGTCACCGAGTGGGCGACGGGTATCGGGATCGCCAACACCCTGTGCTGGAGTCCGGACGCGCGCCGCTTCTACTTCGGCGACACGCTGGCGAACTGCATCTGGTCCTACGACTACGCGGCCGAGGGCCTGTCCAACCGCAGCGTCCACGCGGAAGGCCACGTCCGCGGCCTGCCGGACGGTTCGGCCATCGACGCGGCGGGCGATCTCTGGAACTGCCGTTACGGCGGCGGCTGCATTCTGCGCATCGGGCCCGACGGGCGCCTGCGCGAGACCGTCGACCTGCCGGTGCCCAACATCACCACGGCAACCTTCGGCGGCGCGGATCTGCGCACCCTCTACGTCACCACCGCGAGCGGCGGGGCGCCGGGGGGCCACCGTCTGGCGGGGAGCCTGTTCGCCCTGCGCAGCGCCGTGCCGGGCCTGCCCGAGAACCGCGTGCGGATCGCCTGACATGGCGATCCTCCGCAGGGCGCTAGCCTGGGATTACGGCGTCCTGGCGGTGCAGTCGCTCGGCGGTATGCTTGGCCCGGTGCTGTTCCCGCTCCCGGACGGGCGGACCGTGTCGCCGCTGCAGGTGGCGCCCTGGGCCAACGAGCCGGGCGCCGAGGCCCTGCCGCCGATCCTGCGAGCCCTGCGCGGCGAGTGGTCCTGCGTGCCGTTCGGCTTCGATGCCGAGCGCGCCCTCACGCCGGGCTGGCAGATCGCGGGCGAAAGCTTCGCCGGCGCCGAGGTTCCGCACGGCCACGGCGCGAACGCCCGCTGGACCTTCCTGGACGGACCGTCCGACAGACTGATCCTCGAATGCTTGTATCCGGCGGATCATCCGGTCCGCGGCCTGCGCCGCACGATCCGCCCCGACCCAAAGGCGCCTGCGATCGACCTGACTCTGGAGATCTCGGTGCGGCGGCCCTGCCGGCTGTCGGAGCGGCCGGGATCCGTTGTCCTCGAGCCCGGGCCCTTCCGCGCGGCCCACAGCTTCCCCGGTACGCTGGAGCCCGGCGCAGCCCTGTTCACCGAGAACGCGACGTTCACCGCGCTTGACGCGGCTCCGGCGCGAGGCGGCGGCACCCTGGATATTTCAGCCCTGCCACTCCAATCCCGTACCGTCTGAAGCCCAACCCTGCCGAGAGCGGCGGCGGCCGAGCGTGAACTGCCCGCGTAGATCGCCGACACAGCCAGCAGGCGCCGCGTCTGGGCGGAATCACGCGCGACCTTGGTCAAGGCGCGCAGGCCCTCTCCTCGGGCTCCAAACCTCAGGACAGAATCACCCCCTCAGCCGCCGAGGCTACCCCGTGAGTCCCACTCAACGAGCGTTGGTATGAGCCTGTCGAAGGACGGCGCGATCTGTTCCGGGAAGGGCAAGGACGCCGGTCACGGCCTGCGCGACTCGGCCTATCGGTTATGATCAATGCCGATTGGCGTGAGGCGTCGATCTCTGCGTGGGTCTTGGACTGACCGGCGCGGATATAGGCAGCGCGGACGACGTCACGCAGGGCGAGTTGGCCCTGGGGATCAGTGGCCTGGGCGAAGGCCGGCACGGTCAGCCAGAGGGCGTCCAGGAGGGTTCCGGAAACACACAGTCGCCCGCGTGCTGGGGGCAGGCCAAGGACCATGGTCGATCTCCGGATCGGTGAGTCTCAGAAGAGTGTTCGACGGGCCAGGGCGCGGCATGCACGCCGCGGGCGGACTCACCCGGGCCTCCGCCTTCGGTGACGGGAGCCATTTTGGCGAGAGGAGCTCCGACGCTCGAAGATCGGCCTGCCGTCCAATGCATGGGACGCGGCTTGCGATGTCGGGTTGAGCGTTCGAGCCCCACCAGAGCAGATCCGGATCGCCCGTCTCTGCGGGGGCACGCAGCAAAAGTGTGGCAAAAATGCTGCGCGCGATCGATCGATGCAGCTCGCAGATCTCACCGGGCAAGCAATATTTGTGCCAATAGGAAGAACAGCTGTTGTAATCGGTTAGCTGGCATCCGACCAACCTAAAAATTGACGTTGATTGAAAATACATTCCTCAGATTTTCAAATACATTTTCCGTCATAATCCGACGGTTGCGCTGAGATCAAAATTGTACCTAAGTTGTCGAAGCGCAAAAAATTGCGATCGGCCAGGGCATTGCTTTCTGTTCCGATGAGATATTTGCGCGTCGTTCCAGATAATGTCGCTTTTGGACTGATTGATGCGCAAGAAAACTGAGTCCTCGCGGGTCACTACGGAAAAGAAACGGCTTCGGGATTCGGTCTTATCGATCTCGTGCCGCGCGAGCCTGGGCCTCGCGGCTTTAGGATGGTCCGCTTCAAACTTCGCAATCGCGCAGAGCGCAGTCAGCACCGATCCGCGGTCCTGGCGCACTTCGGAATATCGGGCCGATTGGGGCCTGGAAGCCATGCACGCCGCCGATGCCTATGCGGCCGGCTACACGGGCTTGGGCGTCACGGTCGGCGTAGTCGATTCGGGCGTCTACAGCGCCAGCCCGGAATTCGCCGATGGCCGCGTGAAACCGCTCACGATCACCGGCACCTTCGGATCGGACGGCTACTACTTTCAAGACTTAAGGGCGCAACCGCAAGATTTGTCGCCACAACGCAGCTTCTTCTCCGCCGGTCAGTCCTACCGGGTCCCCGGCACGTACGATGCCGCCTTCAATGATCCACACGGAACGCACGTTACCGGAACGATCGGCGCCGCACGCGACGGCATCGGCATGCACGGCGTCGCATTCGATGCCAATGTCTTTGTCACTAATTCGGGGACGACGGATTCGGGGCGTTACGGACGGAATGTAGACTACGCGTACTTCAAGAACGCGTATGGGACCCTGGCCCTGGCCGGGGCACGGGCCATCAATTCCTCCTGGGGCACGCCGCCGGCTGCCGACGATTACGGCAGCGTTGCGGGCGAACGGATCGCTTATGCCCGGTTTGCCAGCAGGCCGAGCTTGCTCGACGCCATGGGCGAGGTGGCGAAGCAATACGACATCATCCATGTGATCGCCGCCGGCAATGCGGGCATGGATAATCCCAACGCCCGCTCGTCGCTTCCCTATTTCCGGCCGGATCTGGAGAAGAACTGGGTCACGGTTGGCGCGGCTGCTCCGGGTCAGAACGGAAGCACGGCCCCGGCGGATCTGCGCCTGATCTTTTTCTCGAATCGCGCCGGCATAGATAAATATTGGTATGTCGCGGCGCCCGGAGTTGATATCCTCAGCACCGCTCCTGTCTATACGCGGGGCGCGGCCTGGGCGCCCGGCAACTGGAACATCAATCCGAACGCTCAGACCGGCTACACGGTCGCCAGCGGCACATCGATGGCGGCGCCGCATGCCACGGGCGCGCTGGCCGTGATCATGCAGCGCTTCCCCTACATGACCAATGAGCAGACGCGGGACGTCCTGCTCACCACCGCGTTCCACCGCAACGCGGTCGACGGAGTCCCTGACACCAATCCCAACGCGCCGAACGCCGTCTGGGGCTGGGGCGTGATCGACCTCGCCAAGGCGATGAAGGGTCCGGGCCAGTTCCTCGGCCCCGTCGCGGTCAATCTCCCGGGCGGGACCCGGGACACGTGGTCCAACGACATCTCGGAAGATGCTCTGATCCAGCGCAAGCAGGAGAACGATGCCGAGGCCGCCGCCTGGGCGCTCCGCAAGGCCGCCCCAGACCCGAAGAGGCAACCCGACGCCCTGCAGGCCTCAATCCCTGCGGCCCGCACCGCGCTCAGCGCCGTGGCGCGCGCGATGCGCAGCGGAAGCCAGTCCGCCTTCCTCGATGCCCTCAAGGTGACCGATGCGGATCCCGTCGCGCATGCGGTGCTGACCACTTTCGTGAATGCCTACGGCTACAGTGCATTTTGGCCGCTCACCAGCGGTCCCTATGCGTCCGCTCGCGTCTTTCTGGGCGGAAGGCTCGCAGGCTACCTCGCCGGCCTGACAGACGCCGACTACGGGGCGGTGGTGGCGGATGTGGCTCAGGATTGGCCGACCGAGGTCCAGGTCGAGACCACGCGGATCGCGTCCTTCGCCAGCTTCCCGACCCGTGGCAGCCTGATCAAGCTCGGGGCCGGGACGCTGACGCTGAGCGGGACCAACACTTTCTCGGGGGGCGTCACCTTCGCGGGCGGCATCCTGTCGGTTTCCCGCGATGCCAGCCTCGGCGCCGGCGGCAGCCCGCTCACCTTCGACGGCGGCACCCTCCAGATCACCGGAACCGCTTTCACATCCACGGCCCGGCCAATCACCTGGGGCCAGAATGGCGGTGGCCTCGACATCGCCGATCCCGCCAACACCTTCACGCTCGCCCAGTCCCTCACCGGCACTGGCGGCCTGACCAAGGCCGGACCCGGAACACTCACCCTGGCGGGCACCAACACCTACACGGGCGCCACCACCATCGCGGCGGGCACCCTGTTGGCTCAGGGCGGACAGGCCATCGGCGATCTCAGCTCCGTCACCATCGCGACCGGCGCAACCCTGGCGCTTGCCGACAGCGAGACCATCGGATCCTTGGCCGGGCAGGGCCGCGTCGCGCTGGGCGCCGCCCGCCTCACCGCCGGCACCAACGGAACCTCCACCACCTTCGCCGGCACCCTCGACGGAACCGGCGGCCTCACCAAGATCGGAAGCGGCACGCTCGAACTGTCCGGCACCAACACCTATGCGGGCGGCACCAGCGTCTACGGCGGCACTCTTGCGGTGTCGCGCAACGCCAACCTCGGTGCGGACAGCGCCAGCCTCACTCTCGGCGGCGGCGGACGGCTGGGCGTCCTGGCGGACGGGTTCTCCACCGCGCGCCCGATCACCCTCGACGGCACAGGCGGCCTGCGCATCGATCTCGGATCCGCGACCTTCGCGGGTGTTATCGCGGACGGGACCCAGCCGGGATTCCTTCTGAAGGACGGCTCCGGTACGGCAATCCTGACGGCCACGAACACTTATACCGGCGGCACCACCGTCGCGGACGGCACGCTGGCGCTCACAGCGACCGGCCGCCTCGTATCCCAGGTCTCGGTCGGCCAGGGGGGGCGCTTCGTCAATGCCGGCCTCGCTGCCGGGAGTGTGACGAATGCAGGTATCCTGAGCAACACGGGCACGATCGCGGGTGGCATTAGGAACGCGGCCCTCGCGTATGCCGAGAATGCCAGCACCATCACGGGCGGCCTGTCCAATGCGGGAACGGTCCTCAACAGCGGGACCATCATGGGCGGCGCCGGCAACTCCGGCCGCCTGTTCAACAGCGGCACGCTCGCGGGCGGGCTGACCAACACCGGCACCGTCACGGCCAGCGCCGGCCGGATCGACGGCGCCATCCGCAACGACGCCGGCACCCTCGCCGTCACCGGCACGGTGGCTAGCGACGGCACCTTCGCCAACGCCCCCGGCGCAACCCTCGCGGTGACCGGTACCGGCGCCTACAGCCTCGCCGGGCCGCTCACCAATGCCGGCACCGTCGCGGTCGCGCAGAATGCCAGCCTCACCGCGCCCGCCGGCCTGAGCAATGCCGGGCTCGTCGCCAGCGACGGCATCCTCAACACCGACCTCACCAACACCGGCACCGCCCGCCTCTCCGGCCAGCTCAACGGCGCGCTCGTCAACACCGGCAATCTCCTCGTCACCGGACCGCTCGCCGGCCTGACCAGCCTGACCAATGCCGGACCGCTCGATCTCGGCGGCAGCGCGCTCACCCTCGCCAACCTCACGGGGCCGGCCTCCGGCGTGGTCGGCAACGGCGCCCTCACGGTCAGCGGATCGGCCGATTCGACCTATGCCGGCGCGATCCTGGAGAGCGCCGCCCCCACCAGCCTGACCAAGGCCGGATCCGGCACCCTCAAGATCACCGGCGCCGGCCGCTTCTCCGGCCCGACCACGATCCAGGCCGGAACCCTCTCGCTCAACGGCTTCTGGACCTCGCCGGTCGCGGTCGCCGCCGCCGGGACCCTGCGCGGCATCGGCACCGTGGCGGCCCCGCTCACGGTCGCCGGTGCCCTGCGGCCGGGCAACTCGCCCGGCACGCTCACCGTGCTCGGCCCGGTCGCCTTCGCGCCCGGCAGCCGGTTCGGCCTCGACATCGACGGACCGGGCACCGGCACCGGCGCGGGCAGCTACGCCCGCCTGCTGGCGCTCGGGCCGAGCGGCGCGGTCGCGGCCAACGGCACCCTGGTGCCGGTGCTGCGCGGCCTCACCGGCAACGCCACCAACGGCTTCACCCCGGCGCTCGGCCAGCGCTTCGGCGTGCTCGCCGCGCAAGCCGGGCTCACCGGCTCGTTCGCCGGGCTCGCCCAGCCGGAGATCGGCCTGCCGGCCGGCACGCGCTTCGACGCGCTCTACCGCGCCACCGGCCTCGACCTCGTGGTCACGCCGTCCGCCTACGGCGACCTCGCCGGGCTCGGGCTCTCCCAGACGGGCAACGCGCGCGCCGTGGGCGCGGCGCTGGACATCGCCCGTCCGGCCGCCGGCACGCGGCCGGACGCCGACCGGGCGCGGGTGTACGACGCGCTCTACGCGGCCGGGCCGGCGACCCTGCCGGGCGGGCTGGCGAGCCTGTCGGGGCAGGCCTACGGCGACGCCGTGATGGCCGATCTCGCCGCGCGCCGGCTCACCGCCGACACGATCGACCGGCACCTGCGCGGACAGGGGGCCGGGGCGGCTTCGTTCAGTGCGGGCGAGCCGGGGCTCGGCCCGAACCGCTCGGCGCTGCAGCTGCGCGGGGCGGCGGGCGCGCCGGACCAGCCGCTGGCCTCGGGCGAGGGGCGGATCTGGGCGGAGGCGCTGTACGGGTTCGGGTCCCGCGCCGGCGACCGGGCGGCAGCCGGGGCGGATCTCGACGCGGGCGGCCTGCTGCTGGGCGTCGACCGTCAGGTCGGGGCCGACACGCTGGTGGGCGGGGCGTTCAGCTACCTGCGCGAGGGCGGCACGTCGCGGGGCGCGGGGCTCGGGCG
Organism: Methylobacterium sp. 2A; assembly: GCF_009806555.1. Classification (GTDB taxonomy): domain Bacteria; phylum Pseudomonadota; class Alphaproteobacteria; order Rhizobiales; family Beijerinckiaceae; genus Methylobacterium. Next base: position 40,818 of record NZ_VUOK01000019.1, read on the forward strand.
GTTCACCACCGACAGCTACGGCGGCACGCTGTATGCCGGCACGCGGCTGGGCGCGGTGATCCTGCGCGGCACGGCGGGCCTGTCCTACGCGGACGGGCGGATCGACCGGACCGAGGCGCTGGGCTCCGCGGTGTCGCGGGCGAGCGGGCTGGCCTCGGGCTGGGATGCGGGGGTGTCGGGCTTTGCCGGCTATGCGCTGGCGACCGGCCTGCCGGTCGAGCTCGTTCCGGAGGTGGGCTTCAGCTACGACCGGCGGACCCGGGCGCGGGTGGCGGAGCGGGGCGGTCTGGCGCGCCAGAGCTTCGCCACCGCCGACCTGAACGCGGCGCGCGCGCTGGTGGGCGGGCGACTGGCGAGCCTGGCGCTGGAGGGCACGGCGGCTCTGCGTCTGGAGGGCCGGGCCTACTGGGCGCATGAACTGGGCGACACGTTCGCAACGGTGCGCTCGAGCCTGTTCGGGGTTCCGTTCGCGAGCCGGACGAGCGCGCTGGGCCGGGACGGTGCGGTGCTGGGGGTGAGCCTGACCGGTCCGGTGGCGGAGGGCGTGCAGCTGTCGCTGAACTACACCGGCGAGGTGCGGCCCGGCGCCAGCGCCCAGGTGATCTCGGCCGGCCTCCAGGCCCGCTGGTGAGCGTAGCGCCGATGCGGTGAAGCTGGCCGAGCGGCTGGTCGGGGTCTCCGGTATGCTCGGCCCGCGCGTCACGTCGCGTGGGCCGAGTCGCCTGGGCCGAGTCGCCTGGGCCGAGTCGCCTGGGCCGAGTCGCCGGGGCCGAGTACACCGTGACCAAAGCTGGAGGAGAACGGGCTTGGCCGGGAGATAGACTCACGGACCACTCAAGGCTCCGCAGGTGCTCGATCGGTCGCCGTCACTACTTTCGCAGATTGAGGGAACGCCACAGGTTTTGGCGGATACGCATGCCATGGGCGTGGGTGCTCGCGATGTCAGAGACTGGCGGATGGCGGCGCGGGCCGAGGACACCCTACGATTGGCTGCACCACGTCATCGCGGCCGGGATCTGGGACGAGGCCCCACTGCAGCAGGCGCTTCTTGGCGAGGCCGATCGTCTGGTCGGTGGTGCGGATGCGATCCTGGTTGTGCGCGCGCCGGACGTTCGTCGGCAGGAGCGGGTTGTGTGTCGGCCTGGGCGCGCGACGTTTGTCGGCGCGTCAAGGCCTGCCGGGGATCACGGTATTCCAGCTCTGAATGCATGAGGCTGCTTGCTCATGCCCGGGGCATCGAGGCCGCGCAGGCCAAGCGTGTTTCATGCGATCGACGACCGGCATCGCCCGCACGCCGGGCCTGAGCCCGCGCATGGCGGAGATTCATCATGCCCGGGTGATGGAGGCGCCCGGTAACCCTACCCTGCCCGAAGCCGTTCTCGTCGCGACGGTCGTCGGCGTGCGTCCCGCCAATCACGACGGCGATCGGGTCGCACGGCCCCACGCCTGGGTCACAAGCAGACCGCCAGGAAGACTGCGGCGGCCGGCGAACGTCCGGGGTATCCGGCCTCGAATGCCGTAAGCCGACGCCGTCGCCGCGGCGCGCATATCCGTTGGCGGCGTTCCCGAAGCGTAGGAGGCCGGTTTTCTCAAACAGGGCACAGCCTCATGCGGTTTGGGCCGGCAGTACACGGGCTCGGCCGGCAAGATCACCAACTGCCAGATCGGCGTGTTTGCCGCCCCCGAGAACGACGCACGTCGCCAAGCTCGCAGGTGCCGTATCCATCCGAGAGATCCGCCCAAGAGATCCGCCAAAGAGATCCGCCAAAGAGATCCACCGCTTGGCGATGCCCTCGGCGCAGCAGCGCAGGGAACCTGCCGTCCCGCTCGCTTGGTCAGCTTGGCGACGCGCCCACGAAGCTGCCGCGCAACAGGCGAACCTCAGAGCGAGGAGCCACCTGCACTGCAAACCCCCTTGATGCCGCCCCATCGCCTTGGGCTGAACATCCTGCCGCACCGGCCATGCGGTGCCCTGTGTCTTTGCACCCTGCCGGTCCCCGCCGGGCCAGGGCGGGCCTGTGATCCGCAAGGGCGCGCATCATGACGGAGACCGGGAGCTGCCGGTCCACGCCGCATGAACGGCTCCGGTCGCCGTGTCGGGCTTCGCCGGGCCGATGAAGATCACCACCGGGCCATGGGCGTCGCGCCGGGGATCGTAGAAATCCAGCAGGCCGGGGTGGATCCGCTGGATGAAATCCGGGCGCCGGCCGCTCCGGCGCAGCAGGTGGTCGATGACGACCTGATCGCCATGCACCGCATTCGGCACGGGGCCGCAGGATCCCGGCGCCATCCAGCGATCGGGGTCGGCCGCAAAGGTCGTGTAGAGCGCGGCAAGTTCATCCCCGCGCCAGCGCAGCAGCGCGCTGGAGAGCCGCCCCGCGTGAAAGTAATCCTCCATCGCGGCGAGACCGGGCACGGCCAGGGCCTCCGCCGGTCCGGTGAGCACCGTATCGAGATCGCACAGGAGCGTCGGGCCGTCGGCCAGGTCGGGCCGGAACGCCTCCATCTTGGCCCACCAGGCCGGCCAGTCATGGCGCAGGGGAATCCGCTCCACCCCCGCGACGGCGAGCGGCAGGTCCGTGAGGCAGCGGATCCGCCGGAAAGCCGGTGCGTGACGGCGGACGCCGCGCGCGAGCCGCTCGACCCAGGTCGCATCGTAACGGCCGCCGCTCCTGAGGACCGTGATCAGCGTGGACATGCGGGTTCAACCTTCAGGCGGGTGCAGGCGCAGACGCCCCGACGCCGCCGCGGCCGCGAACCAGGCGCGCTCGGCGTCCCAGGGATGGCCCGGCCAGCCGGCGAAGCCGAAGCCGTAGGCATCCGCCGGCCGGATCCGCGCCGAGCGATCGCGCAGCAGCGCGAGGGTCACGAGGAAGCCGGTGCTGGGGTTCGGCGATCCCGCGGTCCCGGGTGCGAGCAGGTCGTGCGCCTGGCGGTGGAGCGCCTGCGGCAGGATGTGGATCGGGCGCCCGAGGGGACGCAGCCGGCGCGTGAGTTCGCGCGTCCAGCAGATGGGCTCGGGGACATTCTGCTCGGCCGGGAGCATCGGGAAGGGCAGGATGAAGGCCCGCGCCTCGCGCACGACCGGGCGCTCCAGGAAATGGCGGTCGGCCAGCCATTCCCGGGTCTGGCCGCCGCGGTTCACGAGGGCCAGATGCGTGACGCGTCGGCCGGCCCCCGCGCCGAAACCGGGGGCGTTGTTGAAGCGCACCACGCAGGCCGCCGCATCGATCGCCGGCCCGACGGGACCGATCCCGGGCGCGTTGCCGACGATGACGAGGGAGGCGGCGGCCGGCAGGTCCGGAAGGGGATCGGCGAGGGGGGCGGTAAGGGGATCGACGGCGGATGGCATCGCTGGCAAGGATCGGGGGACGCAGCCGCAGTCGCGGTGCCGGTGGCTGACAACCCGGCTCCGGCCGGATCGGATGCACCGGGACGACGACCATGCGACGCTGCTTCGTGTGCGCGGCCGACATGCTCGGATCCAGCGTGCGGGCTCTGACCTATCCCGACGGCCGCCGCCGCACCTTCCCGCGTGCCTGCGGCTCCTGCGGCGTGCTGCTGGCCCATGATGCGGACCCGGCCGCGTGCCGGGAGCACTTGGCCCGGCATCTCGCCGCACCGGTCTTCGTGTCCGACCCGGAGGCGCCCTACGGCCTGGACATCTACACCCTGCGAACGGCCGCGACCGGCCTCGACCGGGGCATCGATCCGCTCGACGCGGCGGGCCGTGCGGCGCTGCGGCATCCCCACGACCAAAACGCGGCGCGGGCCGATCTCTTCCCCCTCGCGGAGGCCGGTCGGCCGCCTGTCTCGCTCGGGCTGCTCTGCCGCCCTGCGGAACGGGATGCGGCGCTCGCGTCGCTGCCCGAGCGAGCGGGCTGGACGGACGATGTCGTGATCCTCCTCGACGGGCCGGCACGCGCCCCCCGGGCGGTGCCGGTCGCGGGATTCCCGGACGGGGCGGTGCGTGTCGCGGCGCGGCCCCTCGACGGCGATTTCGCCGCCCAGCGAAACGCGCTACAGGACCTCGCGCGCCACGCCTGGATGCTGCAGCTCGACGCCGACGAATCCCTCGACCCGGCCGCCGGACGGCGCCTGCCGGCGCTCGCCGCCCTGGCCGAGGCGGGGGACGCGGTGTCGATCGGGCTCGCACGGGCGAACCGGGTCGACGGCGTGCTGTCGGACGTCTTCCCGGATGTCCAGTACCGGTTGAACCGCACGCGCGTCCGTTTCGCGGGGCGGGTGCATGAGCGCCCGGTTCTCGACGGGGGCTGGCCGCGCAGCTTCATCGCGCTGCACGGGGTCATCGCGCATCGCCTGGAGGCCGCCCATGTGCGGGCGCGGTCGCGCCGCTACGAGGCCCTCGATCCCGGGCGCGGCCGGCTCGACGAGGAAGCGGCGCTGCTGCGTCCCTACGCCGATTGAGGGTCCGTGCCGCGCCAAACCCCGTTCAGGTTCGGCCGGCCGCCGCGATCGCCTCCCGGTACAGCGCCAGGGTCGCCTGTCCGAGCTCGGCCCGGCCGAAGCGCCCGGCCGCCGCCAGGGCCCGCGCGCGGTACAGCCGGCGCAGGCCGGGATCCCTGAGGATCGGACGGATGGCGTCGGCGACGGCCGGCCCGGTCGCGGCTCCGGCCAGGGGGCCGGCGCCCGGTAGGCCCACGAAGGCGCGGGCGCTCGCATCCTCCGCGCAGGCGACGATCGGCCGACCGTAGGCCAGGGCCTCCTGGTAGACCAGGCCGAAGCTCTCGTAGCGCGAGGGCGCGACCACCGCATGGGCCCGCGCATAGGCCTCCGCCAGGGCGAGGCCGTCGATCCGGCCGCGAGCCCGGATGTGGTGCCGTGTTTCCGGCGGAAGATCGGCCGGAAGATCGGCCGGGGTGACACCGACGAGGTCGAGGCGGAAGGGGGGCAGGCTGCCCCGGGCCTGCTCCAGGCCGAGGATCCCCACGGCCCCCAGGAGCGCGTCGAAACCCTTGCGCGCCTCGGCCCGCCCGACGAACAGCAGGCGCACCGGCCGCTCGGCCTCCGGATAGGCCGCGCCATGCGCGCGCGTCGCGACCTCGGGCGGGAGGCTGAGCCCGATCACCGCGTCGGGCTGCCGGCCGGTCAGCCCGTAGGAACGGGCGATCACCGCCGCGTGCGCCGCGGTGTTGGCGATGAGCCCGGCGCTCGCCTGAGCCTGTCGGCGCTCCAGGCGGTCGGCCGTGCCCCCGTCGAGGCGGTCGCGCAGGCTGCCGGCCGGGTCGCGGGTGAAGGCGGCCGGCGTCGAGCTGCGCGTGACCAATGGCAGGTCTCGGCGGCCGGCGAGCAGAGCGGCCGGCGCGTACCAGTTCGTCGCCTCGACCACGGCGAAGGGCGTCCGGCGATGCGCGTCGAGCACGGCGCGGCGGAAGGCGAGCGGAGCGGCGAGATGTCCGGCGGAGCCCCAGCGGCGCAGGCGCGCCAGGGGGCTTCCGGGCGCCAGGGCGAGGCCCGACACGGCGACGCCGCCGATCCGTTCGTGTCCGCTCCGGTCGAGGGTGAAGACCGTCACCTCCGCGCCGGCCTCGGCGAGGCTCTCGGCGATTTCCCGGGCGGCGGTGGAGAGCCCGCTCGGGGATGGCGGGTAGTCCCAGGCCAGGAGGGCTGTGCGCATCAGGCTCGCAGGCGGCGATAGAGGGCGAGATAGTCCCGGGCCATGCGTTCGGCGGTGAAGCGCGCCTCGAACCGGCGGCGGATGCCGGCGCGGTCGAGCTGCCCGATCCGGGCGAGGGCCGCGACGGCCTCCGCTTCGGTGGAGACGATGAAGCCCGTCACCCCGTCCTCGACGATCTCGGGGACCGAGCCGCGGTCCCAGGCGACCACGGGGGTACCGCAGGCCATCGCCTCGATCATCACGAGGCCGAACGGCTCGGGCCAGTCGATCGGGAACAGGAGCGCCCGGGCGCCCCCCAGGAGCTCGCCCTTCCGGGCATCGTCGACCGGCCCGAGGTAGGTCGCATCGGGACCGAGGAGCGGACGCACCCGCTGGTCGAAATAGTCCGGGTTGCCGACATCGATCGTGCCGCCGAGCCGGATCGGCAGGCCGGCGGCGCGGGCGACGCGGATCGCCACGTCGGGCCGTTTCTGGTCGGTCATGCGGCCCACGAAGGCGACATGGTCGTCCGGCACAGCGCGGAACCCGTAGCGGGTCCGATCGATGCCGTGATGCACGATGCCGGCCCGGTTCGCGGCGGGGATGCCGGCCGCCTGTGCGGCCGAGATCGCCGCCACCGGCAGGTCGGGGAAGCCCTGGAAGAACAGTGCCCGGTCGCGCTCGTCCACCCGCCAGTGGATCGTGGTCAGGCTGTGCCGGCGGCGCTCGCCCAGGAGCGCCGCATGGGCGAATTCGCCGTGGCAATGGACGATGTCGAAATCGTCGAGCCGCAGGCGCAGGGCCTCCAGCTGCAGGGCGTCCAGCGCCGCCGGCACACCGGGTGCGACGCGCCCGTGTTGCCGCTCCAGCGCCGCGAGACTCGGGTAATCGCCGACCCGCGGCAAGTCTGTCGCACTGTCCGAAGAAGCAAACAATGTTAGTTCGACCCCCAAGCTTCGCAGCGCCGTGCTCAGATCGTGCACAACCCGCTCGGTGCCGCCGTGATGGGCTGGGGGGACGGGAAATATGTTCGGTGCGACCTGGGCGACGCGAAGCACGGCAACCTCTTTACATATGTTAAGCCGGAGCGCGGCGACCGATTTACAGACGTCAAGTTTTCCGGGTCGTCCGGACGCCGCAGCCCGCGCCTGATGTTCGTCCTGCATATCGCCCTGCAGGGCTGCCTGCGCGGCGACGGTGTCGTCTACGGGCTCACCGCCGACACGGGCGGCCATATCCGTTATCTGCTCGATCTGGTCGCGGCCTCGGCGCAGGATTGCGACCTCGCGCGGATCGTGGTGGCGACCCGCCTGTTCCGCGGCCCCCTCGGCGCCGCCTACGCCGTGCCCGAAGAGCCGATCGCCGACAAGGTCACGCTCGTGCGGCTCGCGAGCGCGTCTCCGGATTACCGCGCCAAGGAGGCGATGCACGCCGAGGTCGCGTCCTTCGCCGAGAACCTCATCGCCTGGATCGCCGCGCAGGACCGGGCGCCGGATCTGATCCACGCGCATTATGCGGACGCCGCCACGGTGGCGGCCCTGGTCGAGGACCGGCTCGGCATCCCCTTCGTGTTCACCGCCCATTCGCTCGGACGCGTGAAGGCGCGGATGCTGGGCACCTCCCCCGTCCGCCCCGATCTCACGCGCCGGATCGCCGCCGAGGAGGAGGCCCTGGCGCGAGCCCAGCTCGTCATCGCGTCCTCGCGCGACGAGGCGGAGGTGCAGTATGCCGGCTACGCGGCCTACGATCCCGGCCGCGTCCGAATCCTGCCTCCGGGCAGCGACCTCGCGCGCTTTGCCGCGGCCCAGCCCCATCCCCGTATCGACGGGGCGATCGACCGCTTCCTGGACGATCCGGCCAAGCCGGCGATCCTGGCGCTCGCCCGGCCGGTGGCGCGCAAGAACCTCGCGGCCCTGGTCTGCGCCTACGGCGAGAACCGCGCGCTCCAGGCCTGCGCCAATCTCGTGATCGTCGCCGGCAGCCGCGACGACATCGACGCCCTCGACGGCGACATGGCCGCGACGATGCGCGACCTCCTGGTGCTGATCGACCGCTACGACCTCTACGGGCGCGTCGCCTACCCGAAGACGCACCGTCCGGAGGACGTGCCGGCGATCTACGCCCATGCCCGGGCGCGCGGCGGCCTGTTCGTCAACCCGGCCCTCAACGAGCCCTTCGGCCTGACGCTGCTGGAGGCCTCGGCCGCCGGCCTGCCGCTGGTCGCCACCGATAGCGGCGGCCCCAACGACATCGTCGAGACCTGCGGCAACGGTCTGCTGGTCGATCCGCGCGCGCCGGACGCGATCGCCGAGGCCTGCCTGCGGATCCTGGGCGATCCGGCCCTCTACGCCCGCTGCGTGGCCGGGGGTGCCCGGGCGGCGGCGGCCTATGACTGGGACCGGCATGCCGCCCGCTACCACGTGCTGCTGCGCGCGCTGCTGGCCGCGGAACCGCCCGCCCCGGCGCCCCGGCAATTGCTCGTCTGCGACATCGACAACACGCTGGTCGGCTGCGATGCGGCGATGGGCATCTTCCGCCGGTGGCGCAGCCGGCAGGCGGGGCTGGCCTTCGGCGTCGCCACCGGCCGGTCCTTCCACAGCGCCATGGCGGTGCTGGAACAGCAGGACTCTCCCCGGCCCCAGGTGATGATCACCTCGGTCGGCTCCGAGATCTACCACCTCGACGCCAACGGCGTGACCTACACGGCGGATGCCGCATGGCGCCGGACCATCGCGCCCGGCTGGGACCGGCCCGCGATACAGGCAGCCTTGACCGGGCTCGACGGGATCACCCCGCAGGGCCCGCTGGAGCAGCGCGCCCTGAAGCTGAGCTACTTCGCCGACGCGGCGGCCGCGCGGCGCATCCGCGCGCACCTCGCCCAGGCCGGTCTCGCCGCCCGCGTGATCCACAGCCACGGCCGCTACCTCGACATCCTGCCGGAGGCGGCCTCGAAGGGCACCGCCGTCGATCACGTCCGGGCGCTCTACGACCTGCCGGAGCACGCAATGTTCGTGGCCGGCGATTCCGGCAACGACATCGAGATGCTGGGCGCCCGCGTCCAGGCGATCATCGTGGCGAACTATTCCGACGACCTCGCGAGCCACGCCGCCCTGAAGCACTCCTACGTGGCCCGCCGCACCCATGCCCGGGGCATCATCGAGGGGGTCTCGCATTTCCGCCGGATGCTCGCCGATGTCAGCTGAGATGTCGGCTGATTTCCGGGCGGAGCCGGCTCCGAGCGTCCTGACCCTGGTCCGCGGCCGGGCCGACCGCCTGCGCAACCTGATGCGCGGGCTTGCCCGCCAGACCCTGCCCCCGCGCGACCTGATCATCGCCTGGATGCAGCCGGAGACCGCGCCGGACCTGCCGGATCCCGGCTGCCCCGTCCGCCATCTCCATGTCCCGGGCGAGCCGATGCCGCTCGCCGCCGCGCGCAACCGGGCCGCCGAGGCGGCCAGCGCGGATCTCCTCGTCTTCCTCGACGTGGATTGCATCCCGGCGCCCACGCTGGTGGCCGCCTATGCACGGGCCGGCGCCACGGCGCGGGGGCTTCTTCTCGGCGAGGTTCTCTACCTGCCGCCCGAGGCGGTCGCGGACGATCCCGATCCGGCGGTGCTCGACCGCCTGGGCCGTCCCCATCCGGCCCGGCCCGCCCCGCCGGAAACCGGCCTGCGGCCGGAGCCCGATGCGGGCCAGCTCTGGGGCCTGTCCTTCGCGCTGCCGGCCGCGTCGTGGCACGCGGCCGGCGGCATGGACGAGGCCTTCGTGGGCTATGGCGGCGAGGAGACCGACCTCGCCGCCCGGCTCGCCGCCTCCGGCCTGCCGGTCTTCTGGGTCGCGGGCGCCCGCGCCTACCACCAGCACCACCCGGTCCACGTGCCGCCGCTGCAGCACTTCGCGGCGATCCTCGCCAACGCGGCGCGCTTCCGCGCGCGGCACGGGCGCTGGTGCATGACCTACTGGCTCGGCCAGTTCCGCGCGGCCGGGCTGATCGACTGGCACGCCGACGCCGCCGCGATCCGCCTGATCCGCCCGCCCTCCGCGTGCGAGATCGCCGCCGCCCTGCGGCCCGACGCCCTGTTCTCCTGAGATCGAGCCCGAACCGCCCGCCATGAAGAAGCCGATCGCGTTCTTCGTCCATCACCAGGGCCGCGGCCACGCCAACCGCACGATGGCGGTGGCCGCCGAATTCGCCCGCGACCGGCCGGTCTCGGTGCTGACCGCCGATCCGCGCCTGTTCGACGGCTTCGGCCGCGACATCGAGATCGTGGCGCTGCCCAACATGATCGGCGCCGCGGTGCCGACCCCGCGCCTCTACGCCGAGCCCACGCCGCAGGTGATGCACTGCGTGCCCCTGGGGCTGTCCGAGATGCGCCGGACCATGCGGGCGATCCTCGACCATCTCGACGCGCGCGAGATCGGGCTGTTCGTGGTCGACGTCTCGGCGGAGATCGCGCTTCTGTCCCGCATCGCCAGCGTGCCCGCCGTGCAGATCCGCATGCATGGCGACCGCTCCGATATCGGCCATGTCGGCGCCTACGAGGCCTGCGTGGGGATGCTCGCCCCGTTCGACGAACGCCTGGAGCAGGACGATTACCCGGCCCCCTTACGCGCCAGGACCTTCTACAGCGGCGGCCTGTGCACCAGCGTCGACCGGGTGCCGGAGCGCGCGGAAGCCCGCGCCAGGCTCGGCCTCGACCCGGCACGGGAGATCGTCGTGGCGGTGACCGGCGGCGGCGGCAGCGGCACGCCCTACGCCCCGCTCACGGTCGCGGCCCGGGCCGAACCCGAGGCCCTGTGGCTCACCCTCGGTCCGACCCATCGCGAGGGCCACGAGACCGACTTTTCGAATTTGCGCGAGCTCGGCTGGGTGGCCTCGGTCACCGATTACCTCGCCGCCGCCGACATCGTGATCGCCTCGGCGGGCGACAACACGGTCCATGAGGTGGCGCGGGTCGGCGGCCGCCTGATCGTGATGCCGGAATGGCGCTACTTCGCCGAGCAGACCCGCAAGGCCGAGGCCCTGGTCCGCCTCGGCGCCGCCGTCCAGGCCCCCGCCTGGCCCGGCGATCTCCGGGGCTGGCGGGATCTCCTCGCCCGCGCCCGCGCCCTCGACGGGGCCGCGCTGCGGAGCCTCTACGCCCCCGACGCCGCCGCCCGCGCCGCCGGCTGGCTCGAAGGGCTGACCGACGCGCTCTGGGATCGCGGACCCGCCGGCGCCGAGCCCCTCCCGCTCCAGGGCATCGCGGCCGAATGACCGCTGCCCTCCCCCCGACCCAGAAGGAGCCCGACCGCCCCATGTCCACCGCCTCCGTGGTGACCCTCGCGAAGGGCCGGCCGGCGCATCTGCGCAACCTGCTCCGCGGCCTGGAGCGGCAGACGCAAGCTCCCGCCGCCTTCATCGTCGCGGTGATGCAGGAGACGCCCTACGACCTGCCCGAGGTCGGCTTCCCGGTGCATCAGATCCTCGTGCCGGGTCGTGAGCTGCCGCTGGCGGCGGCGCGCAACCGCGGCGTCGCGGCGGCGAGCGGGGATGTCGTCGTCTTCCTCGACGTCGATTGCATCCCGGCGCCCGACCTCGTCGCCGACTACGCGCGGGGGCTCGCCGACCTCGACGGCCTGCTGATGGGCGAGGTGCTGCACCTGCCCGAGCGCGCCACGACGGGCGCCTGGGACTATGACGGCCTCGATGCCGTGGCGGAGCGGCATTCCGACCGCCGCGGCCCCCCGGCCTCCGGCATCGAGATCTGCCACGATTACCGCTGCTTCTGGTCGCTCAACTTCGCGATCCGGCGGGCGACCTTCCTGGCGACCGGCGGCTTCGACGAGCGCTACACCGGCTACGGCGGCGAGGACACCGACTTCGGCAAGATCCTCGACCAGAGCGGTATCCCGATCGCCTGGATGAAGGGCGCGCGCGCCTATCACCAGTACCACCCGCACCACATGCCGCCGGTCCATCACCTCGACAGCGTGGTGCGCAACGCCGAATTGTTCGAGGCCAAGTGGGGCTACCGCACGATGGGCCACTGGCTCTACGCCTTCAAGGTGATGGGCCTGATCGACGACACCCCCGACCGGCCGATCCGCATCCTGCGCCGGCCCGACGCGGCCGATCTCGCGCTGACCGGCCAGCAGAGCCACCAGCCCTACACGAATTCGGCCTCGGTGATCCGCGCCATCGAGGCCCGGCACGATGCCGACGCCGCGGAAGCGCCGGCGCCGGTGACGGCGTGAGGATCGCGCTCCTCGCCCATCTGCGCCACCCGATCGCGCCGCCCTTCGCGGGCGGCCTCGAAGCCTATACCTGGACCCTCGCGGACGGCCTCGCCGCCCGGGGGCACGTTGTCACGCTGTTCGCCTCCGGCGACAGCGATGCGCGCTTCGCCCTGGATCCTGTGATCCCGGTCCATCACGAGCGGAGCCATGCCGGCCTGGAGCACCGGGGCGATGCGGGCCTGAAGGCTCATTGCGACACCGGCTACGCCGCCGCCTGCGACCGGATTGCCGCCGGCGGTTTCGACGTGCTCCACAACAACAGCCTGAGCCGCCTGCCGCTGGAGAAACGGCGCATTGCCGCGACGCCGACCGTCACGTCGCTGCACGTGCCGCCCTACGACGCCCTGCGCTGGTTCGTGCAGGCGAGCGCCGCCCCGGGGCACCGGATCACCGCGCCGTCCCGGGCCCATCTCGACGCGTGGTGGCCGGCCGGGGCGCCGCCGGAGGCCTCGGTGCTCCACAACGGCATCGATCCCGCCGCCTGGCCATATCGTCCGGACGGCGACGGCAGCGCCGTCTGGTGTGCGCGGATCACGCCCGACAAGGGCGCGCATCACGCGATCGCGGCGGCGCGCCGGGCCGGGCTGCCGCTGACCCTGTTCGGCCCGATCGAGGAGCCCGATTACTGGGCGGCGCAGGTCGCGCCGCGGCTCGGCGGAGCGATCCGCTACGGCGGTCGGCTCGGCGGCGCGGCGCTGGCCGCGGAGGTCGGCCGCGCCTCCGTGTTCCTGACCACCCCCTGCTGGGACGAGCCGTTCGGGCTGGCGGCGGTCGAGGCGATGGCCTGCGGGCTGCCGGTCGCCGGGTTCGCCCGGGGCGCCGTCCCGGAGGTCGTCGGCGAAGCCGGAGCCCTCGCGACACCGGGGGACGCGGCGGAGGATGTGGCGGAGGACGTGGCGGGTCTTGCCCGCGCCATCGGCGAGGCGCTCGCGATCCCGCGCCGGGTCCCGCACGGGCGCGTCCTGCGCCTGTTCACCCGCGCGCGCTGGCTCGACCGCTGCGAGGAACTCTACGCGCAGGCCCGCGCCGGGGGGTGACCCCACGCTCCCACGACCGTTCGCGCGTCCCGCGCCTCTTCCAGACTCTCCAAGCCAGAGCCGAGACATGACCCGACAGGACCTGATCGCCGCCCTGTGGCACGGCCGCGACCCGTTCGCGGATCCCCCGGCGGACCTGCGCGCCGCCGACCTTCAGGGCTGGCGCAGCATCCACCCCTACCTCGCGGAGGCGGTGACCGATCTTCGGCCCCGCGTGGTCGTCGAAATCGGCACCTGGAAGGGGGCCAGCGCCCTGTTTCTCGCGCGAACCATGGCCGAGCACGACGTCGCCGGCAGCGTGATCGCGGTCGATACGTGGCTCGGGGCGGTCGATCATTGGGCGGACGCGGCGCTCTTCGCGGAACTCGCCACCGAGCATGGCTATCCGAGCCTCTACCGCACCTTCCTGGCCAACGTGGTGCGCGAAGGCATGACGGACCGCATCGTGCCGCTGCCGCTCGACTCGGTGAACGCCGCGGAACTCCTGCATCTGCGCGGCGTGACCGCCGATGTCATCCACCTCGATGCCGGGCACGAGGAGGCCTCGGTCGCGGCGGACCTGCGCGCGTGGTGGCCGGTCCTGCGTCCCGGAGGCCTCCTGATCGCCGACGATTACGACCGCCTGGGCGGCCGCTTCCCGGGCGTGACCCGGGCGGTCGATGCGTTCTGCGCGGAGGCCGGCGTGCAGGGACCGTGGTCGCTGCGGGGCAAGTGCAAGTTCGTCAAGCCGGAATAGAGCCGGATTGAGAGGTCCGCCAGCCGGCAGGCCAGCGGGTAGAGGGAGCGGTCCGCGGCAGTTCAGTCTCGATCTGGAACGCGCGATCGAGACCGCCCAGAGGCAAGGGCTGGCCCTTCGACCTGCTGGGCGCCCTGCCGAAGGCGGAAGTGGCCTCAGGCGCGGCCTCGGCACCGGCCGCGGTCGAGCATGCCGTCCAGATCGGGGCCGGTTGGGCGGCGGGCGATGCGCGCCTGCGTCAGGCCCTCTTCGCGCTGCCGCGTCGTCGGCCCAGTCCCAGCACCCGACAGCGCGCCTCGGCGCATGAACGAGCCCCACGCAAACGCCCACCCCGAGCAAGCCAAGCTCGAGCCGCACGATCCAAGCGCCTATGGGGCGTCGCCCTCCAGGCGGCAGGCCCGGAACCCGCCTCCGCCAAGCCGGGATCCCGCGTTACCTGGCCCCGGCAGCCGGGCGCGGCGCTCGCACCGTCTCGAACGGGGCGAGCGATCCGATGGCGTCCCTGCGTCCTCGTCCGTCCTGGCAGGTCGGTCCGCATTCGGCGCTCGACCACGTGATCGGCGATGGCGGCAAGCCGGTCTCGAAGACGGGGCGCCCCGCCACGGCGTTGACGATGACGGCGCTGCGCCACGCCATCAGGCTGAGCTGCGGCTCCGCGATACCGTGGCTGATCAGGCCGCCATTGAGCACGAAGATGCGGTTCTGCGCCGGCCCGTCCCAGGCTGCGGCGAAGTCGGGGCCGATCTGCGGGCGCCCGGTGGAATCGCGGGCGAGCCGGTCGCGCAGCGGGTCCAGGCAGGGCGGCAGCGCGAAGCGGTAGCCGGTCGCCAGGATGACGAGGTCGGCCTGCGCGACGTCGATGCGCCCGTCGAAGCCGTTGCGCATCAGGAGGCGGTAGGCGCCACCCGCCCGCTCGACGTCCAGCACCTCGCGATGCGGCATCAGGCGTGCGGCGACCGGCGCGTCGGCCGCGTGCGGCCCGGCGAGATGCCGCAAAGCATAGAGGCGCCGGTAGATGGCCTGCAGCGTCGAGGGCGAGATGCCGTCGCCCGCGAGCTTCTGGTGCGCCACGGTCGCGCGGCGGCGTGCCTCCGGGAGGGCATGGAAGCGCTCGACATAGCCGGGCGTGAACAGCTCGTTGGTGAACGGCGTCGCGTCGATCGGCTGGAAGTTCGGGCGCCGGCTGATCCAGTCCACCGAGGCCGGGGCGTCCGGGCTCCGGTTCAGCAGGGTCAGAACGATCTCCGCGCCGCTCTGGCCGCCGCCGATCACCGCGACCCGCCGGCCGGCGGTGCGGTCGAGGAACGAGGCGGCCTGCGCGCTGTGTGCGTGGTCGCGCGGGTCGAGCTTGCCCGCGAAGGCCGGCAGGTTCGGCTGCAGGCCGATGCCGAGGGCGATGCTGCGCGCGTGGGCCGGACCGCCCTCGCCGCGCAGATGGAACCGGTCCGCCTCGAAGCGGACTTCGTGGATCGCCGTGCCGAAGCGCAGACTCGGGAGCCGGGCCGCCACCCAGGCGAGGTACTGCGCGAATTCCTGCCGCGGCACCGCCCCGAACTCGGCGTTGAGGAATTCGTAGAAGCGCTTCTGCGCCACGAGATAGGCCAGGAAGCTCCAGGGGCTCGTCGGATTCACCGCCGTGACGAGGTCCTTGAGGAACGAGGTCTGCAGCGCGACCTCCGGGAGCATCATCCCGGGATGCCAGTCGAAGGCCGGAGCGCGGTCGAAGAACAGCGCGTCGATGTCCTCGACCGCGTCGAGCTGCGCCGCGAGGCTCAGGTTGAAGGGGCCGATGCCGATGCCGGCCAGATCGAGCGTACGGTCCGTCATGATGCGAGGAACCCTGCCTGGGAGCCTGTCCGGGCGGCGGTCTCAGGCGCTGCCCGGGCCGCCGCGGCGATGTCTGCGCGGTGGAGGGGGTTGATCAGATCGCTGCCGAGCCGCGGCACCGGCCGCAGGTTCGAATCGCCGTATCCGAGGGCGAGGCGGACGCGGTTGATGCAGACCCGCGGCACGGTCGGCGCGAACAGCTCGAACAGGCGGAACCGGTCGGCGAGTTCGGGATGCCGGGACTGGTAGCCGCGCAGGACCCGCGCCAGCGCGCCGTAGAAGGCGATCTCCGGCACGCCCTGGTCGCGCAAAAGCGCGTCCGAGACGAAGCGCAGCAGGCTCGCGAAATGGCCGGTCTGGAGATGCTGCAGCAGATGGGCGTGCGGGCGGCGCAGGAGCGTCTCCCGCACGCCCGGCGGCAGATCGTGGCTTTCCGGGAAATCCTGATCGACGAGATCGGCATCGCCCTGGAAGTCCTTGAGCGCCACGCCGCAGGGCACGCCGTCCCGCAGGATCACGGTGACGTTCTGGCCGTGGGCGATGAAGCCGACGCCGTAGCGGCAGAGGAAATGGTAGAGCGGCACCGCCACATGGTCGAAGAGCCGCTCCAGCCACGCCTCCGCGCCGAGGCCCGAGCGCGCGATCAGGGTCCCGACGAGGGGGCGGCCCTGCCCGTCCGCCTTGAGGAGCGCGCCCATCATCAGGGCGGTGGTGCCGGGTTCGAGCCGGCCCTCGACGCCGTCGCGCCAGATCACCCCCAGCATCTCGCGATACTGGTAGGGCGCGTCGGCGATCCGCTCGTAGACGGGGTGCGGATAGAAGGCGCCGGCCCGCTCCCGCAGGATCACGGTGCCGGCGAGCGCGGGATCGGATGCGGCCTTGTCGGCGAGCCAGCCCGAGAAGGCCGGCCCGATCGCCATGTACTTGCCGGGCACGCCCCGCCACGCGGAGGTGTTGAGGATCGTCAGCGCGAGCTTCACGTCGAGGCGGCCGCCCGATTCCGCGGGGGCCAGGGTGCGCAGGGATTGCAGCGGCCTGTAGGCCCGGCCGAAGATCCCGAGCGGGACGAGGCGCCCGGCCGCGATCTCCCCCGCGAAATGCAGCGCGATCCGGCTCTGCCACTGCCAGGGATGGACCGGCAGCAGCAGGAACCGCTCCGGGTCGACGCCGCGGGCGGCGCAGGCCGCCGTCAGACGGGTCCGCTCCGGCCCGTCGAGGGCGTCGGCGAGGAGATCGGCCTCGGCAAGGCCGGGCTCGTGATCGAAGCGGCAGGCGGCCCGGTCGGCCGCGACCCAGAACAGCCGGATCTCCGGCTGGAATTCCGGCGCGTAGGCCTCGAACTCGGCCAATCCCCAGCCGATCCGCCCCTTGCTCGCCGGCGCCTTGGGATGCCCGTCGAGATAGGCCTGCAGGATGCGGTCGCTCAGCGCCAGGAGCGCCGGCCCCGTCCTGTCCCGGCCGATCGCTGCGATCCGGGCGTCGGCGGTCAGGGTGCTCAGCACCTCGGCGATGTAGGTGCAGAGCGTCGCGGGCGCGATCCCCAGCACCCGGCTCGCGTCGACCAGGAAGCCGGCGGCGTCGCCGGCCGGGCTCGCGCGGTCGCCGACGACGCGAACCAAGCTCGCGGGATCGATCGCGAGGTTGCCCCAGATCCGGCGCTCGGCCCGGAAGCGGTAGGCGATCCCCTCGTCGAGGCGCAGCAGCCATTCCGTGGCTTCGCGGTTCGTCGGCTCGGGCTCAAGCGCCTCCTCGAAGGCGAGTTCGGCGATGGTCTTGGCGATGAGCGCGCGGTTCAGGTCGCGCCAGAGCGGCGCCGTCACCGGGCCGCCACCCGGCAGCGGCCCGAGGCTCACGGGGCCGACGCTCACAGCGGCACCTCGCGGAAGAAGCGCGCGCGCTCGCAGCAGACGAGCGCCGCGCGCTTGTGGGGGAAGTCGAATTCCTTGAGCGTCGCGTAGGCCGCGTCCGCGCAGTAGCTCAGCATCTTGCGGTGCGAGGCCCGCGGCTCGCCCATGATCCGCCGGGTGCGGGGCTCGTCCAGGAACAGGTAGTGGGTCACGGCCTTGAACCACGCCAGGGTCTTCGGCCGGCCGAGATGGGCGGCGTTGCCGATGAGCCCGTGCCAGCCGCGGTCGAAATCCTCCGCGTCGTAATAGGGGCCGAGCCGGTCCTCCTTGGCCCAGTAGAACTCGAAATAGCCGACCGGCACGTCGTCGAAGCTGCCGATCACCCCGAACAGGTGCGGGTCGGCCTCCTGGTCTGCGAGATAGCGGTCGAGTTCCGCCGCGCCCTGCGCCAACTCCCAGTAATAGGCGACCCGGGGCTGGTTCATCCATTCGTGGAACAGCGCGAGGTCGCGCCGCCGGTCGATGGACCGGAACGACAGGGTCGTGCCGAGATGGGGCAGCCAGCGCCGGTACAGCGTGCCGTTCGGCTGCGGCGGCCGCAGGGGCGGCAGGCGGTCCTGCGGCCCGACGCGCGATCGGATCAGCGGGTAGGCGGCCCGCGTCCCCGGGCTCAGCCAGAGCAGCGGGAGCTGGTGGAACTGCGCCCGCTCGATCAGCGCGTCGGGCGTCGCGCCCGGTTCGGTGCGGATCTCGCCGGCCAGGGCGAGAAGCGCCGGGGCACCGCCGAGGCCGGCGACGCGCAGGCGTTGCGCGTCCGGGCAGCGCTGGAACGCGGCCTCGACCAGGGCGGCCAAGATCGCGGTCTCGCCGGGATGCCTTCCGTCCGGGTGCAGGATGTCCAGGATCGCCGTGTCGGCCCCGGCCGGTCTGCGCAGCTCCGCCTCGGCGACGGTCGCCCCGTTGCGCGTCGCCTGGAGCCGGGCGCTGTGGGCGTCGCGGGGCAGGCTCTCCACCGTGAGGCCCTCGCCAACGACCGGCCAATGCCGGCTCGTTCCCGTCCAGCCGTCGAGGGGGATGCCGACGAAGCTGTCGGTGCGGGCGCGCAGGGTCATGGGCGGACCTCCGCGGAATCGACGGCGAGCGGGTTGGGCAGGCCGACATGATGCGCCAGGGGATCGGTCACGTCCGTGTTCTCGTTGATGTTGCGGAAGCAGATCATGAAGTTGCCCTTGCTCCCGAGGGTCGGGGCCTCGAGCAGGAGGCGCAGGCAGGTCTTGTCGGGCAGATCCGTCCCGGCGAGCGCCTCGACGAACCGGCGCAAGTGCCGGATGAGCACGTCCTCGCGCGCGAGGCCCGCGACGGCGATGGCGCCGATCACCGCGAAGACGCTGTTGACGATCAGGTAATAGGCCACGATCCGCGCGGCCTCGGCGGCGGTGAAGAGGTGGCCGGATCCGAGGTCGAGCCCCGGCGCGGCCTCGGCGAGCATGGGCAGGAACTCGCGCACGAAGCCCGTGCCCTGGCAGTCGCGGAAGAAGGCCTCGGCCGGCCACCCGTCCGCGAGGCCGATGACGAGGTTCTGCTGGTGCGCGCCGAACAGCAGGCCATACGCGCATTGCAGTTCGAGGAGCGGCCGGACCGCGGCGTCGAGGAAGCGGTCGAACCAGTCGATGGCCACGGTCTCGGCCCCGCGCGCGCCGCCCTCCCGCGCGGCGATGCGCAGGATCGTGTCGGCCAGCGCGCTGCCCCGCCCGTCCGGGTCGATCTCGCACAGGGCCGCCAGGACCGCCGCCGGGCGCTGACCGGATCCGCGGAACGGATTGTCACGCAGCGCGACGATGGTCTGCGGCAGCAGCGCGCCGTCGGCGCCGCGCAGGGCGAGGTAGCCCGGCTCGCCGAGGATGTGGAAGCGCGGCCAGCGCGCCGCGATCGCCGCCCCGATCGGCCCCTGCAGCAGCGCGTCGACCGCGAGGCCGCGGGCGCACTCGACCGGCTTGATCAGGCGCAGCGAGTTGGTGAGCCGGAGGCTCAGCGAATGCTTCAGCATGAGGCGCGCATGCGGCGCGTAGAGGCTGCGCAGGGAGGTCGTGGCGAACCACGGGCTGCCCCCGGGGCCGTGATCGATCAGCTGCCCTGAGCGGAACAGGGCGTCGACCGCGGGATCGAGGGTGAGCCGGGCGGCCTGCCAGGGATGCATCGGCAGGAGGACGCGGCCCTCGGACGCCGCCAGGATCCGCCGGTCGAGGGCGGAATCCTCCGCGGCGAGGCCGGCGCTGAAATCCGCCGCACTCTCGGCCCGCGCGCTGCCCTGCACCACCGCCTCGGGCGCGGCCGACCACCAGCGCAGGGGGAAGCCCCGGCCGTATTCGGGCGCGAAGCTGCGCGCCTCCTCAAGCGTGAACGCATCCCGGCTGCGCGGGGTCGGATGCACCGCGTGGCCGAAGCGCAGGGCCCGCTCGGCGTCCCGGAAGCTCGGATCGCCGTGCCGGCCAAGGCCGGACGAAGGCGCGCGGGCGAGCAAATCCTCGATCGCAGCGAGGCTCTGGAAGACCCGGCCCAGGAAGGCCGGCGCGGCCCGGGCCGCCTCCGGACCGACGATCTCCGGCTCGTACGCGATGGCCGCGGCGAAATCCGGGAAGGCCATGATCCGGGCGGGCGCGCCGGCGCGGTACTCGCGGAACGGGAGGCGGAACACGTGCAGGCCGACCGCGGAGACGTGGACGAGCGCGATCTCCACCACGGAGCCGCGGCTCGGCAGCGGGATGCGCAGCCGCCGCGCGCCGGGGCCGGCATCCGGGTCGACCTCGGTGGCCGGGACGAGCGACCAGCCCCGCCATTCGCGCAGGAGTGCGTTCAGGAAGCCGCGCGCCGAGATCTCGCAAGCAACGTCGGCCAAGAAGATGCCCGCTTCGACCATTCATCCTCCTTCTATCGGCAATTTTTGGCAGTAGACGAAGATAAAGCGCGGCGCAAGCCCGTTTCTATACTATGGAATTATTTCAAAACAACAAAACAGATTTTGCAGGCCGGGCGAACGATGCGCTAAGAGGGCGCCCATCGACGAGGCGCCCATGGTTGCACATCCGATCGGCCCATCCGGACGCGCGGCGGCGCGGCTCTCCCTCGCGGCGGCTTCCGTGGGCTTCGGTCAGTCGGCCGTCCTCGCCCTGGTGCCGGTGACCGCGGCGCGCACCGGGCTCGATCCGGCGGCGATCGGGGGCGTCGCCCTGCTCGGATCGGTGGTGTTCCTGCTCTGCGCGCCGGCCTGGGGGCATCGCGGCGGCGCGTGGCGCCTGCGCGGCCTGTTCGGGCGGCTCGCCGCCCTGATGGGGCTGGGTCACGCCCTGTTCGGCCTCGCGCTCGTCCTGCCGGGTCTCCCGGCGGCCGGCGCGCTGGGCCTGCTGGCGGCGTCGCGGATCGCCTACGGGGCGGGCGCGGCCGGGGTGATGCCCCATGCCCAGGCCGCCCTGGTGCGCGGCCTGCCGCAGGCCCTGCGCCCGGCAGCGCTCGGGCGGCTTTCTGCCGGCCTCGCGGTCGGCCGTATCCTGGGCTCGCTGGTGATGGCGGGCGGCCTGTTCGGGGCGGTCGCGCCGCTCCTCGCGCTGGCGGCGAGCCCGCTCCTGCTGCTCGCCGCGCCGGACCTCGCGGGCGGGGCCCGGCCGGCGCGGGGTAGCGCGGGGCGGGACTTCCTGCGCGCCGCGGCGCCGCTCCTGGCGATCGGCTTCGCGCTGACCGTCGGCCTCGGGCAGATCCAGCTCGTGCTCGGCCTGTTCCTGCAGCAGCGCTTCGGCCTCGTCGCCGAGGCGGCCGCCGGGTTCGCCGGGGCGACCTTCGCGCTGGTCGCGGTCGCGACGATCCTGACGCAACTCCTCGTGGTGCCCCGCCTCGGCCAGGACCTCGGGCGCAACCTGGGCCTGGGGCTCGCTGGGTTCGCGGCCGGCTCCGGCCTGATCGCCCTGGCGCCGACCCCATGGCTCGCCGGGCTCGGCGCGGTCCTGGCCGGCGCCTGCCTCGCCCTCGCGACGCCGACCTATACCGCGGCCCTGGTGGCCCGGGTGCCGGAGGAGGCGCAGGCCGCCGCGGCGGGCTGGCTCGCGAGCGTCCACGTGCTGGGCCAGGGGATCGGCGCCCTGAGCGGCGGCGCGGCCTTCCGGATCGCCCCGACCCTGCCGCCCTGGTTCTGCGCGGCGCTCGGCCTCGCGCTGATCCCCGTGGCCCTTCGGCTCGGGCGCGGCGCGGACCATCAGGACGGGCCGCGGCCGGTGCCGAGCAGCCGCACGGTCGCCACCGTGGCGATCCCTGAGAGCAGCGTGGCGAGCCCGAACAGGGCGCCGTAGCCGAGGAGGTCGGCGAGCTGGCCCGAGATCAGCGAGCCGACGAAATAGACGATGAGCTGCGCGCAGGCGAGGATCGTGAAGTCGGTGCCGGGCTGGTCGGTCGAGGAGACCGCCATGAACAGGCTGTAGAGCGCCACGATCTCCATGTAGCGGATCAGCGTCTGGAATCCGGCCGCGCCGAAGAGCGGCCACAGGCCGACCACGGCGCCCAGCGCGTGGGCGGTGAACAGGGCGAAGCACAGGGTGCGCGCGGTCCCGAGCAGGCCGAGCGTGGCGGCGGTGCCGTAGCGGCGCACCAGCAGCGCGGCGAGCCCCGAACCGGCGAGCCCTGCGGTGGCCGCCGCGAAGCCCGACAGGTAGCCGATCCGGTCGAGCGGCACCCCGGCATCGACGAGGTAGGCGCCCTCCATCGCCTTCACGAGGCCCTCGCTGACCCGGTAGGTCAGGGCGACCCACAGGATGGTGCGCACCTCCGGCCGCCGCAGGAAGGCGCGGATCGAGGGGCGCGGCGCGCTCGGGCCGGGTGCGGGATCGCCCTCACGCATGCAGAAGGCGGCGGCGAGCGGCGGCAGGCAGAAGGCGGCCGCGGTGAGCAGCATCACCCGCCAGCCGGCCTGGTGGTAGAGCACGAGGCTCAGCGTCCCGCCCACCACCACGCCCAGGGCGACCGAGCCGCCCTGGATGGCATTGCCGATGGCCCGGTCCTCGGGCCGCAGCCGGGTCACGGCGTAGCCGTCGGTGGCGATGTCCTGCGTCGAGATCAGGAGCGCGGCGACGAAGCCGATGCCGATCAGGCCGGCGACATCGGTGGGGCCGAGCGGCAGCATCGCCAGGATGCAGCCGATCACGCCGATCTGGGTGACGATCACCCAGCCCGCCCGGTGCGCCCGCGCGAAGGGCCGGACCCGGTCGACCCAGGGCGCCCAGAGGAACTTCAGCACGAGCGGCAGGAACAGCAGGCTCAGATAGCCGATCGCCGCCCGCGAGACGCCGGCCTCGCGCAGGATCGGCGGCAGCGCGGCCGCGATCAGGTAGGAGGGGATCGCCTGCGCCATGTAGAGCGCGGCCAGTACGGCGAAGAGCCGCATCCGCTCGGACCGGGCGGCGCTGACGGGGATGCTCATCGGGGTACTCACGGGGGCATTCATGCGGAAAACGCCCGCACCGCGGCCCGGGCGGCGGCCTCGTCGGGCGCGATCCGGATCGGGAAGCGCCAGAGCCGGCGGAACACGTCCGCGCCCGCTTCGGTGAAGCCGGGCCGCACGAGGACGAGGCCGCGGCAGAGCCGGTCGAGCTCGGCGCGGGTGCGCTTGAACCACAGGGCCTGGGCGCGTTCCCCGGCCGGCGAGAGCTTGCCGATTCCGCCGAGCACCAGGATCAGCGCGAAGGGCCGGTCCTGCGCGCCGATCCGCTCCAGGGCATCGAGATAGGCCGCCTCGTCGCCGGACTGCGGCGGGCCGAGATAGCGCAGGACGACGAGGTCGTCGGTCTCCTCCACGGTGACCATCGGCTCAGAACGTCTTGCGGTAGCCGACCGTGACGGTGCGCCCGAGCCCGTAGACGGTCAGGTTGCGCACCGAGGTCGCGGTGGGATTCCAGTAGGTGGCGTCGAACAGGTTGTCGACGGAGGCGTAGAGCTCGCCGCCGGCCAGAGGCGCGCCGACGGAGGCGTTCACCGTGAAGGCGTCCTTGAGGCGGTAGCGGGTGCCCACGCGGTCGATGCGGGCGTCCCGGCCGGTGAAGCCCTCGCCTTCGAGGCGGAACGACACGCCGTTCTCGAACAGATAGGTGCCCGAGAGCGTGGCGCGGAAGGGCGCGCCGATGCGGTTGTTCGGCAGGTAGCTGTCGAGGCGCCCGTCCCGGTTGGTGTCGTAGCGGCCCTCGCGGTAGCCCAGCACGGTGCCGAGGCTGAGCTGCTCGGTCACCTGCGCGTTGCCGGTGAACTCGACGCCGTAGATCTCCTCCTTCTGCTGGCTGAGCCGGCTGGTCAGCGGGTCGAAGGTCGTGCCCTCGTCCGAGGTCGAGACGAAGCCGCCGAGCGAGCCGGAAAAGATCCCGACCCGGCCGCGGATGCCGAAATCGTAGGAATTCACGATCTGCGCCCGCGGCGCGATGCTGGAATACGCGATGGTGGTGCCCGCCGGCAGGCAGAAGGGCCGCGTCACCGGGCAGGCATAGGCGAGCGACAGGCCGGCGCGCCGCGTGAAGGCGCCGATATCGGCCAGCGCGTAGCCCTGGCTGAAGCCGCCGTAGAGATCGATGCCCGGCAGGAGGTTGAAGGTCGCGCCCGCGTTGAAGGTCGGAGCCGCGTAGGAGAAGCGGCCGCCCGTGACGGCGACCGCGGGCAGCACGAAGGTGGAATAGCCGAGGGCGTTGCGGGCCGCGGTCGCCGCGAAGGTGGTCGGCCGCGTGTAGCCCGCGACGTCCAGGTCGAAATGCTCGTAGCGCATGCCGGCGCGCAGGGTCAGCCGCTCGCCCACGGGCAGCTGCAGCAGGGCGAAGCCGGCATAGCTGTTCTGCTGGAGCGGCGTGAACACGTCCGCGCCGTCGCGGGAGCGCTGGCGCGTGGATTCCGCGATCACGTCGGTGCCCCAGGTCAGCTTCATGCCGGGGAGGAGGACGCTCAGATCCGTGTCGAGGGTGAGGTTGATGCCGCCGCGCTCGGTCGCCAGCGCCGACTGGTTGGCGAGGCTCGTGGGCGCCGAAGGCCTGAACGAGTAGGTCACGAACGGGTTCGCCGGATAGGCGAATTCCGTGTAGTTGGTGCGCTTGTTGATGTCGTTGAAGAAGCCGAGCAGCGAGAGCGACCCGAGCGGCGTGTCGCGGTCTGTGTAGCGCAGGTACAGCGACCGGGTATCCTCGGCGACCGGCAGGCCGGGATAGGACCGCGCAAAGTTCGGGCGCGCGTAAGCGCCGGTGTAATCCGTGAGGTAGCGCGGGTCCTGGTTGAGCAGGATCTGG
Organism: Methylobacterium sp. 2A; assembly: GCF_009806555.1. Classification (GTDB taxonomy): domain Bacteria; phylum Pseudomonadota; class Alphaproteobacteria; order Rhizobiales; family Beijerinckiaceae; genus Methylobacterium. Next base: position 65,459 of record NZ_VUOK01000019.1, read on the forward strand.
GTGAGGCCGAACTCGATGCGCTTGGCAAGGTCGAGGTCGTAGCCGAGCCGCAGGTTGATGTTGCCGAGCTGGAGGCGGTCGCCGCCGCCCTGGCCGAGCTGCCCGTCGGAGGGCATCTCCCGGCCCTTGCCGTCGTAGGTGCGGCCGGCGAAGCGGCCCGATCCGGTGAAGGCGTAGTCGATCCCGTCCGGCACCTTGCCGGTCACGCTGATCGAGGTCTCCGGCGCGATCCCGTGGACGGGGTCGGCCGTGAAGGTCCGCACGGCGGTGTTGACGGTGACGACCGGCTTCCCGTCGGTGGGGCGGCGGGTGATGAAGTTGACCGTGCCGCCGGTGGCGCCCGCGCTGTAGAGGCTGGAGGCACCCGCCACCACCTCGATCCGCTCCACGGAGTTGAGGTCGATCAGGTTGAGGATGCGCGAGACGTCGCGCAGGGGCGTGTTCACCGGCACCCCGTCGATCAGGACCAGCAGGTTGCGGCCCCGGAAGGTCTCGGAGGCGCTGGAGATCGTGCCGTTCGGGACCGAGAAACCCGGCACCAGCTTCGCCAGCACGGCCGACGGGCTCGGCGTCAGGGCGAGCTGCTGGCGGATCTGCTCGCGATCGACCACCTGGACGCTCTGCGGCACGTCCTCGATCCGCCGCGGGGCGCGGGTGGCGGTCACCGAGATCTCGTCGAGCGCGACGGTCGGCGCGGCCGTCTCCGCCCGGGCCGGACCGGCCAGGATCGTCCCCGCACCGAGGATCGCGACGAGACCGACATACCGCATGACGCTCAGTTCCACCCTTGTGCGCCCCTTCGAGGCGCCCCGCCGCCGCCGCGCCCGATGCCGCCACCCGTGTAAAACGGGCACCGTCGCGGCGTTGTGCGCAGTTTAAAATTCGTCTAATGAGAGAATTGCGGGGCGACTGAACGCTACCGCACAGTAAATCCCGCAAAAATCCCTCGACATGATCTTGGGCCTCTAGCATGGTGATTGCCCGCTCGCTTGGACTCGGGCGAGCAACAGTACGGACTGCCGCGCAGGATCCGGCTGCACTGGGCATGCGATGACGAAGCGGACAGATCCGGCCGGGGCTGCGGCCTTGATGGCGCACGGGGACGCACCGATGAGCGCCGATCGGGCCGAGCCGGCCGGCGGTGCGCTTCCACAGACGATCGCGGGGCCGGATGCCCTTCCCTTCCGTGGGCGGACCGCGATCCGCCTGGATCCCGATCTCGGCATCGCCTCGGTGTTCGGCCCGTCCCGGACCTGGTGCGACGAAGGAGCGGTCGAGCGCCTGCTTCTGGTCCGGCCCGCGGTCGGGCGTCTTCAGGTGACGCAGGGCGGGCGCACGCTGGCCTGCTGCTCGCGCGATGCGCTGCTCGTCGCGGCGAGCCGGGGGGCCGTGTTCGCCGCGACGGCCGTCGACCGGATCGACGTCCTGGCGATCGAGCGGACCCGGCTCGCGGGGCCGCTGGCCGCCCTCGAATCCGGCTTCCTCCGGCGGATCGGGCGGGACCATCCGGGCCTGCAGACCCTGACGGCCTATGCCGCGGGGCTGCTGCGCGGGCTGATTCCGGCCGCCACCGCGGCGCTGGCGGAGCTCGCCCGGGCGCATCTGGCCGAACTCCTCGCCTTCATCGTGCGCGAGCCCGACCTCCAGGCGAACGCGCCCATCCCGAGCCGGCGCGATCTGCGGATCCAGGCGCTCAAGGCCGAGGTCGAGCAGCGCCTCGGCAGCCCGGACCTGAGCCTCGATACCGTGGCCCAGGCCCAGCGGATCTCGAGCCGGCAGATCCAGGCGCTGTTCCAGGCGGAAGGCGAGACCTTCTCGGGCTTCGTCCTCGCCCGCCGCCTGGACCGGGCGATGCAGCGCCTCACGGATGGCGACGACGCGCGGCCGGTCGGCGCCATCGCGTTCGATGTCGGCTTCGGCGACCTGTCCTACTTCAACCGGACCTTCCGCAGACGCTTCGGCCTCACCCCCTCGCAGGCGCGGCGGTCGCTGCGCAGGGCGGACCGGTTCCAGACCGTCGCCGCGAACCGAGTCCCGGCCGCGGACGGGTGAACCGCGCTCCGTTCCCGGAGGGTCATCGGTTCGGGGTCCGGCTGACGCGGTGCCGGATCGTGGAGGGCTGTCCGGGGACGCCCGCCCCGCCCTGTCGCGGCCCGCTGCCTTCGGCTAAGCTGTCGGCATGATGCGACGCGCCGAATCCCGTCCGTTCCGACGGCTCGCAGCCGGTCTCGTGCTCGGAGCCTGCGGCCTGCCGGCAGAGCCCGCCGCCGCCCAGGCCCTCCTGGGGTCGTCGCTCGGCTTCGCCCCCCTGCCCGCCTTCGCGTGGCCCGCCCCCGTCGCGGACGCGGCCGGCCGCTGGACCGGCTCCTACGCCAGCCTGTCGACCGGCTACGCGGTGACGAGCTCCCGCCACTTCGGCAGCTATTCCGGCCCCACGATCGGCTTTGAGGGCGGGCGGATGTGGCAGGAGGGCCCGATCCTCTACGGTATCAGCGGCGGCTTCGATTACCTCGCCGGGCTCGACGGCCCCCTGACGCCCGGCTACGGGCGGCTCGCCTACAGCCGCGACTTCGCCGGCGCCCTGGAGGTGAAGGTCGGGACCCTGCTGACGCCGGATGTCCTGGTCTACGCCAAGACGGGGGCCGTGGCCCTGCACGAGACCCTGCGCGTCGGGCCGACGCCGGCCACGGTCCCGTTCAGCCGCCAGGACATCGCGGTGCGGCCGGTGGCGGGCGTCGGGGTCGAGTGGGCCGTCACCGATCGCCTGACGCTGGGGGTCGAGGCGGGCGTGGTGGGCGGGGGGATCCGCTGAACGACCCTCAGTTGCGCCGGGAGCCCGGATCGCAGGCTGCCGCCAGGGAGGCGAGATCGCGCCAGCCGTAGGCGATCTCGGTGAACCGGCCATGTCCGCGGACGGCCTCCGGCCCGTCGAGCGGGGTGCCGCCGAGGCTTTCGGCGAAGCGCCGGCCGGGCGCGTTCGTGCGCAGCACCCAGGCGCCGGCCGCTTGGTATCCGGCCTGCTGCAGGCCCCTCGCCATCGCGGCGACCAGGGACCGGCCAGCGCCGCGCCCCTGGGCGGCGCACAGGACGTAGAGCCCCCGGATCTCGCCGTCGAAGCCCAACGCCGCCAGGGCGCCCGCGCGTTGGGCGTTGCCGAGGCCGAATCCGACCGGCTTCCCATCCATCTCGGCCAGATAGACCGTTTCGTCGGCATCCGGCTGCGGGCGGCTGAGAACCTGCGCCCACCACGCCTGCCGCACCTCGACCGTGAGGGCGTCGATCATCTCGGCGGGCAGCAGACCGCCATAGGCCTCGTGCCAGGCCGTCACGTGGACCGAGGCGATGGCAGCCGCGTCCTCAGGTCCCGCGCGGCGCACGACGAGAGCGGTCGTCTTCGCGCGCTTGGTTACGGCCATAGGCTCACTGTCCGGGCGCCGGGCCCCGCCGCGCGCTATTTCGGCACGAATGCCCAGTAGTCGAGATCGAGGATCACGGCGGGATCGTAGCCCTCCCCGGCGCGGTCCGGGAAGGCGCCGCAGGGCTGGTTCTTGGTGGCAACGGTGCGCAGGCGCAGGAGCCCGACATCGGCGCGGCCGACATCCGCCGTCGCCAGCACCTCGCTCCAGGCATAGACCGTGTCGCCGGCAAAGAGCGGCGCCACGTGCCGGCCGGCATTGATGCCGGCGATCGCGAAGGCGTTGGCGAGCCCGTTGAAGCTGAGCGCCCGGGCCAGCGAGATCACGTGCCCGCCATAGATCAGGCGGCGGCCGAACCGGGTGTCCTTGGCGGCCAGCCCGTCGAAATGCACCTTGGCGGTGTTCTGGAACAGGCGCGTGGCGATCTGATGCTCGGCCTCCTCGACGGTCATGCCGTCGACGTGGTCGATCTTCTCGCCCACCGCGTAATCCGCGAATCGGTGCGGGCTGCCGGCGAGCTCCGCATCGTAGGCGGCGGCCGAGAGCGGCGGCAGGGCGCCCGCGAGGTCCTGCGGATCGACCACCTTGGCGAGGGTCGGCACGTGCTCCGCGGCGATCGCGGCTTCGGGGTCGCGCTTGCGCACGAGGACCCAGCGGCAATAGCTCAGCACGGTCTCGCCGCGCTCGTCGGACCCGACCGAGCGGACATAGACCACGCCGGTCTGGCGGTTCGAGCTCTCCTTGAGGCCGATCACCTCGGAGACGGTCGACAGGGTCTCGCCCGGATAGACCGGCCGCCGGAAACCGCCCTCCGCGTAGCCGAGATTGGCCAGCGCGTTGAGGGAGACGTCCGGCACGGTCTTGCCGAACACCATGTGGAAGGTGAGCAGATCGTCGAGCGGGCTCTTCGGGTAGCCGAAGGCGCGCGCGAAGGCGTCCGAGGACTGGACCGCGAAGCGCGGCCCGTAGAGGCCCGTGTAGAGCGCCACGTCGCCCGCCGTCACGGTGCGCGGGGTGGCGTGGCGGATGGTCTCGCCGAGGCGGAAATCCTCGAAGAAGCGGCCGGGATTGGTCTTCACGGGCGGGCGATCCTACTGCGCGTAAACGTAGGTTGCGGGCACGGCATATTCGTGCAGCAGGCGGCTGATGAACAGCAGCAGCAGGATCAGGATGATCGGCGAGATGTCGACGCCGCCGAGATTGGGCAGGAGGTTGCGGATCGGCCGCAGCACCGGTTCGGTGAGCCGGTAGAGCACCTCGCCGATCTGGGCGACGATCGGATTGCGGACGTTCACCACGTTGAACGCCACGAGCCAGCTCAGGACCGCGCTGGCGATGAGGACGTAGATGAAGAGCTGGACGACCGTGTCGAAGAGCCAGATCAGGGCGTTCATGCGGGTCCGCGCGCTATCCTCAGGGCGCCCGCGCCCCGGCGCCGGAGCGGCGCTTTGGCGGGCGGCGTTGAAACAGGGAATTGACAGGCTGAGCCGCCCGCGCCTACAAGGCCGGCGCCTCGACGGGGCTGTAGCTCAGATGGGAGAGCGCCGCAATCGCACTGCGGAGGTCAGGGGTTCGAATCCCCTCAGCTCCACCAGAGACCCACGGGTCCGGTGGTCGTCACGTAAGGCACTGTCAGCGCTCAGGGATTTTCGGGTGCGGAAACGCCGTCACCCAGGACGCGACCCACGCAAGACCCATATTGAAATTCACCGAGACCCACGAGCCCAGGGATTTTCCACACGGATTACCCGGCCGTCGTGATCGTCAGGCGTCGATGGCGTCGCCGATCCACTCGTAGCGGCGGCAGATGTTGAACTCCTCGTCGCCGACCTTGCACCAGCCGCCCGCCGGCGCCTTCACGCAGACGACGGTGAACGCGTCCGGGGCGTAGCCATCGGAGCCGTTGTGCTCGACGACGCGGTGGATGTCGGTGCCGTCGCGGGTCACCAGGTCGCCAACCTTGAAGAACCGGTTGCCGAACCTGTCGACGAGGGCCCCCTCCACGGGCGCCGGCTCGGGCTCGGGGAGCTCGAACGTTGCTGCCCAAGTCCGATCGGCCTCGTTGACCTCGATGACGCCAGTCAACAGCATCGTCTGGCGCCAGATCCGAGCCACACCGGTCGGCAGGTGAACCAAGGCCGCATCCACGGCCACCCTCTCTTGCTCGGTCATGGGGTCCTCGGATCGGAAGGTGGTGCCCCGGGGACGAGTCGAACGTCCCTCTCCGGATTTTCAGTCCAGCGCTATCACCGGGTCAGCTGCCGGGGCGTGCGGTGATCGTCTCACCGAGCCGGCGATTCGGACAGGGCGGCCTCGCAGCGACAAAGCTCTCGCGGCCGCGACAAACCGCATGATTCAGAGGGCGAAATCGACAAAGCTCGCGCGGCTCAGGCCCGCTCCGCCTCGGTCGGCTCCCGGAGAAGGGCCCAGGATTTGATGAAGGCCACCTCGACCCATTGCTCGGGCTCCACCGGCATCATGCAGCCGTCCATGTCGATCATGACCTCCTGCTGGATGCTCCAGCCGTCGCGGTCGTAGTCGTAGGACAGCAGGATGCCGTCGCTGGCCCGGACGCTCTCCTGGTTCACGTGGATGTGTCGGCAACCTTCCTTGGTGATGTTGGGGTAGGTGAGGTCCACGTGGAGCGTGTCGCCGCGGGTCACGATATGGAAGTTGCCGGGGCCGCCGCCATACCTGGATTCGTGGATCTTCACGCTCCCCTCCCGTTCAGATGTGCCTGGAGCCGGTCCATGCCGGCGCTGACGAAGCGGGTGAAATCGAGCAGCCCGAGCGCGACGCTCTCGCCCATGGCGGCCCCCTGCCGGGCGGCCCGGGCGGCCTGGAGATCCCCGCCGAACCGGATCGCCTCGCGGCGGATCTCGGCTTCGGCGACCTCGGCGGCGAGGCGCCTGGCCTGCCGTCGGCTGGCGTGGACGGGGACGCCCGATCGGCGGAGTTCCCGACGGATGGTGCGCTCTATCGTCATGGCTCCCCCAACTCCATCGGCGCGCGGGCCAGCGTCCAGGATCCGTCGCTCTCGACGACGAAGTCCGTGACGGTCGTTCGAATCTCGACCCCGGTCTCGGCTTGGGACAGCGCGACGCGCGGGAAGTGGTAGCCGTCCGGCGTGGTGATGGCGTAGGTCCCATCCCCGTTGGGGGTGATCCACTTGACCTTCATCTCAGCGGCCATGTCAGACCTCCCACTCGGCCGTCCGGTCCACGCGCCGGCGGCCCCGAAGGTCGTTTCGGATCTCCCGCGCCATGAAGAAGGCCAGTCGCCACAGCGATACGCTGATGACCACGACCCCGATGGCGATCAGGAAGGCGGCCGGGATCCCGAACAGGATGAAGGCAATCCCAGCCGCGATGAGTTCGAATGTGCTCATGGCCTGTCCTCCGCCCCGGCGACGGCGGCCTCGTACTTGGCGAGGTCGCTACGCAGGATCATCCGCATGACGTGGGCGACCGCGCGCAACAGGGCGACGGCCTCGGCGTTGCCGCAGGCCACCGGCCAGACCTCCGCGCGGATCGTGGTCTTCCGCTCGATCTCGGTGAGCCGCTCGTCCGGTGGCGGATCGACGAAGACGGCGCGGTGCTCTCCATGCTCCGCCAGAAGCCCAAGCTGGCACCCCGGTAGCACCCGGCGGGCGAAGCCCTGGGCGACCTGCACGTTGGCGGTGAAGACCTGGACGCTCTCCCCTTCCTCGTAGTCGCCGAATTGCGCGAGCTGCTGGGTGATCTCGCGATGGGCTTCCTCCGTGGAGAGGTCGCCTTTGAGCAGGGTGTCGATGCGATCGAGCCGCTCCACCTGCCCCCGGACGCAAGCGAGCAGCATGCGATCCATCGCTCCCTTCTGCATCGTGAAGGGGGTGTCCTCCTGAACGTAGATCTGCTGGATCACGCGAGCCATTTTCCCCTCCCTCAACCGAAAGACCCGACGGCCGGGTACCCCGTATTCACGCGGGCTTGCCTCGGGACCCGGGCGGACTCAGACTCCGGCGCATGCCGATGAGCGTTCACGATGCCCTGGAGGCCTGGAGCGAGGGCCGCCTCTCCACCGAGCAAGCGCTCTCGCTGACCGGCTGCGCCGACGTCGCGGAGCTCCTCGGGGCGTGCGATAGCAGCGACGTCGAGCGCCCCCGCGACGACTGGCACGCCCGCCGCGCGACCCTGAAAGCCCGGGACGCCGCCCTCGACGCCGGCCGGGAGAGCATGCCCGCCCGGGGCGGCCCCGCCGACGAGGCCACCATCGAGGCCGAGGCCGTCGCGGCGTGCCGGGCCCCCTCCGCCGTCCGCTGGAGCGTCGAGGACGGCACGGGCTGCTCCAGCCGCGTCGAGCTTCGCGTCAGCGTCCTCGTCGGCACGAAGCGGTCCACCGTCATCGTTGCCGACCCGATCACCGGGCGCGCCCATTTCCACGGGGTCGTACCGCACGGGAGCGAGACCGCCAGCGCCGCCGAGGCCGTCCGGGCCCTGATCGGGGCCCGCGTGGATCTCAAGCCAGCGACGGTGGGCGGGGCTATTCCCGAACCGCTTGGCGAGCGCGGCGAGTAGCTCCGGAGAGGGGGCGGGGCGGGTCACCAGTCTTCTCCCGGGTAAGCCGGCTCGGGAACCGGATTCCCGGCTGCGTCGAGGACCTGCCAGCCCTGGTGCCTGGCCCTGCACCACGTGTTCCGCCGGTCCTCGGCTGCGTTCTTGCGATCGAGGGCGGCCGAGACGAGCGGCTGCAGGTAAGCGACCGCCTTGGGGTCCAGCGTGTACTCGTCGAGGTGGTGCCCCTCGCCGACGGTGCTCTCGAACACGCACGCGCCGCGGAACTCGCGGACGTCGAGGCCCGTGGCCGCCGAGGCCGCCTGCAGCTCTTCGAGCGTGAAGGTGATCTGGTGGTAGGACACCTCAGGCTCAGACCACCGGTGATCGAACCTCATCGTCCCCCTCCGTCAGCCATGACATCGGCCAAGGCCACCACCCGGGCGGCGATCTCGTCGAGCATGAGCTGCTTGAAGGCCTGGTCCCCCACCTCCTGTCGGAGGACGCGGAGCTGCTGCCTCTGGTCGCCCAAGATCACCGTGGCGCGCACGGACTCGGTGTAGTCCCGCGGGGCGAGGAGCCGACCCACCCACGGGTGGACCGTGCCGCTGACGATCGCCAGCATCCTGAGCGTCCGCTCGTCGTCCTGCGTGAGGGGGTAGCGCTGGCGCGGGGCCATCATTCTGCTCCCGGATGCGCGAGGATCTGGCCCCCGCCGCTGGTGAAAAGGACGTCCACCTTCCGCCCGGCGGCCCCGGCCTCGCGCCGGCCCGCCTTGGTCAGGCGGACACGCAGGGGACCGGCGCTCTCCAGCAGGCCGAGGGTGACCAGGCGCAGCCAGGTGTCCGTGAGGAAGTGCAGCCGCTGGCCCGAGGCGACCACGGCGCCGTGGCGGTCGATCGCGCCCTCGCCGCCGGCGTCGCGCAGGGCCCTGATCGCGGCCCGCTGGGAGTCCGTGAGCGTCACGGTCAGGCTTGCCAGGCCGGGCTAGAGACCGGACTTGCCAGAGCTTCCTTGAGAGCCACGACGTCGCCGCGACGCCCGCTGAACATCGCTTCCCGACCATCGGCCATCTTCACTGTGAAGGCCGCCCTCTTACCCGCCGCTTGCTCAACGACGGCCAAGCGCAGATCTAGGTTCATGATGTTTGGAACCTCGCGCGCCTGGCAGAGGCCTACGACGTTTGCGTACTTCTCAGAGTACCTGGCGGCGTTGCACATGAAGGCGTCCTCGAACATCGCCCTGGCGTCGCCCAGGGAAATGTCGAACGTCGTGCGGATCCACTTGATCGCCAGGACCTTCGACGTGGCTTCGCCCTTTCGCTTATTGGCGTCGATGGCTAATCGAACGATCGCCTGCAAGTCGACCATGAATCCCTCCGTCACTTGGAGGTATTGAACCACCGCACCCCGCGAAACCGCTGATGCAAGCCAGCAACACTATGCCGACCTCGTGGGAATTCTTTTCCACAGGGTGGACCTAGATGATGGATGGCTTAGTTTGATTGGCACGCCCCGCCGCGAGGCCGGGGATGAACCGACCATGGTTTTAGGAGAGAGTGCCAAGCGTGGCCCCCGGTCTTCGGGCCGAGGATAGTCCGCCCCTGCGCTTGGACACCAAGGAAGCTTACCCACCCCGCCAACGCGGGGATGACCCGGCGTCGAGCAGGTGCTTCGGCATGCCGAAATCACAGTTCCCCGCCCCGGCGGGGGTGACCCACAATCCCGCCTGGTCCGGTTCCAAGTTCGACACCCGGCCCAGGCGGGGATGACCCATCGTCCAGCGTCGTCTTGCGCAGGACATGCCCCCCCCGCACATTCGCGGGGATGCCCTTCTGGGCTCCGGCTCACGCCGGTGTTTCCTCCCTAAACTGAGCGGGCCTCGACAGTCGTCGGGGCCCGCTTTTTGTCACCTGCAGGTTACATTTCAGGCCTGGATGGCTCTGATGTCACCTGTGGGTGACTTCGGCATGTCGTTCCGTCCAGGGAAATCTTTACCGTCCCGGCGATCTGCTATTGCCTGGGCGCCGGCAAGGACTCAGTATCCGGTCCATGACCCAGCGCCTCTTGAAACGCGTAGCCCGAAAAGCCTGAGCCCGCCGCTCGGCAGCCTTCGCTCGCTCCGTTTCAAGACCGCTGAGATCCTCCCATGCCCGCCTCCACGAAGCCCGGCGACCACGTCGCACGTCAGCGCGCCTCCTCGATCCGCCGCATCCGCAAGGAACTCCACCTCTACACCGAGGCCAGACGCTACAAGGGTGCCAGGGCGCAGGACCTCCTCGCCGGCATGGAGTTCCTGGGCGGAAGCTCCCACGAGGATGTGCGTCTGGTGATAGGGGCGTGGCTCGATCCCGGCAGCGAGCACAAGCTGCCCGGGTCGCTCGTCGGTCCGATGGAGCGCCTGCGCGACAAGCCCACCGTCCGGACGGCCCGGTCCCTGCGCAAGGCCCTGCTGCGCGTCGACGCCGCCGTGCGGGCCAACGCCCTGAAGATGATCGCGCTGACGCACGTCGAGCTCAACGACCTGGCGGACCGCTGCGACGTCTGGGCAGCGGAGTGGGGTGATACCGACGCAAGCCTGCGCTGCGCCAAGCGGGCCTACGCCGGCTATCGCTACACCGCGTCACCGGGGGTCACGATCAGCCAGGACGGATGGGGCCTGCTGCGCTGCATCTTCCACTACCTTGACAGGGCGCTGGGGGACGACGTCGGGCTCATCAGGCACCGGGAGGATAGGGCCACGGAGCTGCGGCACCTCTCGTCTATCCTGCGCGGCGTCCAGGACAGCATCGGCGTGGTCTTCGACGCGATCGACGCCGGGCCGTGGGACGATGAGGAGGACGAGCCCGCATCGGCTGCGCGGTCCGATGACCGGCCCAAGGACGCGCTCGACGGATTCGATCCGCTCGACGGCCTCGATGACGACCGGGCCGGGATCGTGCGCACGGAGCCTGCCTCCGATACCGCGGCGCGGGATTTCTTCAAGAACGCACGCATCGTCCATAAGGGCGATGACCTCGCGTTCGCGCCTCCACGCCCCTCCCTCAGGGTGCTGGGGTCGATCGAGCACCTGCCGAAGGGCGGGTCGGGCGGTCGCGGCGACGCGCGCAAGGACGCCGAGAAGATCGCCGAGCTTCAGATCCCGCTCGCCCAGTGCGAGGACCTCGTCGAGGCGCGCGAGCTCCTCGACGACGAGTTCCCCCACCTCGCGGCGATCACGTCCAGGCTCCTGACGACGCAAGTCGGCCGGGATTGGGTCAAGCTGCCCAACGTCATCCTGCTCGGGCAGCCGGGCATAGCGAAGACCCGATACGGCCGCCGCCTCGCCGAGATCCTCGCACTCAAGCCGGTCGTCTACCCGTGCACCGGCCAGTCGGACGCGATGTTCGGCGGGACCAACCGCGGCTGGTCGTCGGGCCGGCCCTGCAATCCCATCCAGGCGATCATCTCGGCGAAGATCGCGAATCCTTGCTTCGTCATGGACGAGGTCGAGAAGGCCGGTGAAAGCCGCCACAACGGCAACGTCCTCGACGTGCTCGTCAACATGATGGAGCCGGAGAGCTCGGCTCGGTACGTCGACCCGTATTTCGAGGCGCCCCTCGACCTCTCGGCGGTCAACTGGATCCTAACGGCCAACTCCCTGCAGGGCATCCCGCAGCCGCTCCTCGACCGATGCACGATCATCTCCGTCCCGGCCCCGGGGCCCGAGCACCTGGAGACGCTCGCGAGTTCGATCCTGGACGACCTGCGGTTCGAACGCGGGCTGGACGAGGCGTGGTGCCCGAATCTCGACGGCGTCGAGCTCCAGGCCCTGCGCGAGCATTGGGGCGGCGGGAGCCTCCGCGTCCTCCGCCAGCTCGTCGCGGCCGTCCTGACGACGCGCGACGCCACCGCGCCGAGGCAGTGATGCCGGGCCCCACGGACGTCTACTGGAACCGGACGCGCAAGCTCTGGTCCCTGCGCGAGGACGGCCGCGTCGTCGGCCACGTCCCCGCGGTCATCCTCGGGCGGGTGACCTTCCATGCCAGCGAGCCGGGGCGGCAGCGCTGGATCCGGACAGGCGAACGCACCGTCCACGCCTACGCGCGCGGCTACCGCGTCGACGATTGGCTGCGGCCGCTCGATGCCCTGCGGCTGCGCTACGCGCCGCAGGACGGACCGGGATTCGTGGTCTGCGGCCAGCGCGTCGCGCGCGCCGTGGGGGTGTGGTTCGAGCCGGACGGCTCGGCATGGGCATGGGGGCCGGCATGAAGACGCTTCTATTCGCCGCCGCGCTCGCCGCGGCCCCCGCGCCACCGCCCGGCCAGGGCCCCGGGCGATGGCTGGTCATCGTGCGCCAGGTCCGGCCCGACGGTGCGCTCCTGGCTCGGCTGACATTCCAGCGGCTCGTCTCGGGCACGCGGTGGGAGCTGCGCTGCTACGACACGACGGTCAGCCCTCCCGAGGCCAGGCACTTCGACGGCGTCGCCAAGCCCGAATCCGAGTGGGTCATGGGCGAGGTCCCGAGGGTCGGGAACTTCACCTTGGCCCTCAGGGGGGACCCGCTCTGGGCGGCGTGGATACCCGGCTGCCCGGGCATGGCCGAGCCCGACATCATCGCCCGCGCGCCGGGCTCCTGGTGACTTTCTCCCCCCGATGAGACCCTGCCCGAAGGAGGCCCCGATGCCGAAGTTCCGCCGCTACACCCTCGCCGAGCTCAAGGCCCGCAACGACCTGCTCAACGCCGACCTGGACCGCCTGCAGCGCGGCGAGGAGCCGTCCGAGGCCGAGCTCGCCGACGCCCCGTTCCTGGATCGGTGGCGCCTCGTCGGCTACCCGGGGTTCGGCCCGGGCGCCGGGCGCCTTTGCGCACACGGGAACGTGCAGCGCCACCCGCGCCTGCCTTCGGGCCCGTGCTGGACGTCGCCCATCGTCGCGATGGGCGACGGCTGGATCCGGACTGAGTCACGCTTCTACGCCCTGGGCGAGCCGTACAAGCCTTCGCCCGACATCCCGGACGAGGTCGCCGAGGCGCTGGGCCTCAAGCGTTGAACGGAAGGTCCCCGATCAGGGCCCAAACCGTTATATCCTCCACATAAGCGGCCCGGGACCGTTATATCTTGAACATAAGGCCCCGGCCGCGACGCTATCTTGCACGAGAGAGCCGGAAACCCGCGCTATCTTGAGCGAGAGGCGTCAGGCGGCCTTCACGACCGGCATGGTCGCCGCGTCGTACGCCTTCAGGATCCGGATCGTCTCGGGGCTCAGGATCCTGCCGTCCAGGAACGTCCCCGCGTCGATCGCGTCGAGCAGGATCGCGCACGTCGCCCGGATATGGGCGAGATGGCTCACGCCGCTCTGCTCGTCCGCATCCTCGCCCGCGGCCCACAGGGTCAGGTGCCGCTCGATCGCGCCGACATACGTCTCGGCGTCGATCGGATCCTTCCTCCAGTTGTGGCGCCCGTAGGCCTTGGCCGGGCAATCCGCCCCTAGGCCGAGGACGGCAGCCTCCTGCACCAGGGCCACGCGCGGGATCAATTCCAGCGGCAGCTTGCGCATGCCGGCGGTCCGCTTGGGATTCTCACTTGGCATAGAAGGCCTCGACCATGTCCGCCCCCGAGGTGAAGCCGCCGGCGGCGGGCTCGCGGGTGGTGCGCCACCGTTGGGTGGCAAGGCGATAGACGCTGCCCTGCGATCCGAACGGCGACGCGCCGTCGAGCGCCTCGTGGATGTCATCCAGGCTGGGGCGGCCGCCACGGCAGAGGGCGACGGCGCGCAGGTAGCCGGGCGTGTCGTGCTCGCCGCGGGCCGGGATCGTCCAGGCGAACCAGGCGCCGTTGTCGTCCGGATCCGGGCTCTCGTCGCGCCGGGCGATGACGGCCGTCTCGTAGCGATGCCCGTACCGCTCGGACTCGTGCGGCACCGCCGTGGAGGCCTCCAGGCTGGCGATCGCGTCCTCGATGCTGACGCCATGCGCCTGCGCGGTCCGCAGCAGGTCGACGGCGAACCGCAGGCCGGTCTTGGCGCCCTCGCACCACATCCGGGTCTGGTCGACCATGGGGGCGGCGTGGATCTCGGGCAGGTAGGCCCGACCGAGGGATTCCTCGCGGGTGGATGGGGCGTAGGTGATCATCAGGCGTGTCCCTCGGGTTGCGCGTCGAGGATCGCCTCGCGGGCACGCGAGACCTCCCCGTACGACCGGTGGTAGGTGATGGTCTGGAGCGAGCGCCCCGACAAGAATCCGGCTCCGTGATGCCACGCGTCCTGCGCGACCGGCGCTTGGTGGCTCTCCCCCACGACCGCCCCGGCCTCGAAGCCGATCAGCCGCTTGTGGTGGATGTGGAAGCCATGGGCATACCTGAACCGGGTCAGGCCCCAGTCCTCGGCGCGCCGGGCGGCCATGACGCCGGGCAGGTCCTGGAGCTTGGTCTCGTGCCCGTGCGTCGCGGCCAGCATCACCCGGCCGTGGCGCCAGTACCAGAACAGGGACGGGTCCAGGTCGACGGTCACCCGCGGCTCGTTGCGGTACCAGGCGTAGAGGAAGTGGGCGATCGCGACGGCGCAGTGCTCGTCGTGGTTCCCCTTGAGGATCCGGACGACGACCTTCCGGTGCCGGCGCAGCATGGCATCGACGGTCCGGACGGTCAGCCGCGACGCGACCTCGAAAACCTTCGGATACCTGCCGTCGACGTCGAGTTGGTTGCCCGATCGGGCCGTGCGGTTGTCCTGGTTGTCGGCGTGCATCAGGTCGCCGCCGCCCAGCACGACGCCGAGGTCCGAGGCCGGGGACCGCTCGACGACGGTCTCGACGGCGCGGCCGATGACTTCCTCGGCGATCTTCAGGTCCCAGTCCGTGCCGGTCTCCCGGCCCCAGGAGTGGGCTCCGATGTGCCAGTCCGCGAGGGGGAGCAGCGTCAGCAGGTCGGTCGACGCTGCCGCCGGCGCGGGGATCGGCTCGTGCCGGCCCTCGTAGCCCTCGAAGGCCGCCTTGATCGCCTCGACAACGTCGCGCGGGTCCACGCCCTCGCGGGTCTTCACCCACTCCTGGGTGACCCGCCCCATCGCGTCCCTGAGCTGGGACACGCCCTTGACCACGTGGCCGGCCGGGATCTCGCCCTGCCGCCCCGGGGCCTTGGCCTGGGTCACGTACTCGCGGGTGAGCTCGCCCTCCTTGCCGTACACCGCCGTGGTCCGCTTGATCGCGTACCCGGGCAGGACGGGCTCGGTCCCGAGAAGGCCCCGCTCGGAAGCGAAAGCCATTTCGGTATCATTTGCCTGCACGGCTCCGGTGAGCTTCTTGAACCGCTCGCCGATCGACGAACGGGCCATCCCGAGGGCCCTGGCGGCGGCCTTGACGTTGCCGGCGGCCCGGACGGCCGCGAGGATCTCGGCATCGGTGACCTTGGCGACGGGCATGTCAGGCGGCCTTCCGTGCGGGCTTGGACCACGTCTCGCCGGCGGCCTTCATGCGACGGCCCTCCTCGGCGACGCGATGAAGGAGGGCGCGGTCCATCCGGTAGCGGGCCGCGGTCACGCCCACGCCGTGGCTCTCGATCATGGCGGCGACCTTGCGGGGGTCCGCCTCGGCGATGGCCTCGGCGAAGCGGGTGGCTGGCTTGGCCATCAGAACCTCCAGGTGGGGAGCGGGCCCCACACTTCCTTGGCGAGCTCGGCGCCTAGCATCGGGATGCCGGCGGCCATGGCCCACCACCACACGGTGAACCTGACGGGGGTCATCGGATCCATGTCGGGGTCCTCTTGGCCGGGGGCGTCTCGACCCGGGGGGCGGGCCCCTCGGACGGCAGCGGATCGCGGACCGGGCATGTGAAGCCCGGCAGGACCTGCCCCGAGCCGAACGCGAGGCTGAGGCAGACCCGGATCGCGATCGGCAGGGCGGCCGGCATCAGGCGGCGAGCCTGAATTCGAGCAGGTGCCGGGAGCGGATGAGCATGTGGTTGAGGGTGGCGGCCAGGACCATCGCGGTGCTGACGCCCACCCGCTTCGGGGCGAGCCGGGCCCGCTCGACCTCGGCCTCAAGGTCGATCTCGTCGAAGGCGTCGAGCAGCTTGCTCCCCGAGTCGCGCCAGTCCTTCCGGTGGTGGAGGACGTCGCACAGGGCCTTGATCACCGGCCCGGTGAGGAGGCCCGGCTCCTCGCCGTTCGAGGTCTCGCTGACGCACTGGAGGGCGGTGATCAGCGTGTCCCGGCCGTAGGTCCGCAGGGCCTCGGCGAGGGTGGCGACAGCCATCGTCTGGAGCGGCTTCTGCGCCTTGGTCGGGACCGGGTACGTGAGGATCTCCACGCCGGCGCGGTGGCAGGCGTCGTCGATCGCCACGGCCTCGGGGTCCCCGGCGGCGAGAGCGGCGCGGTGGATCGCCTGCCGGTTCATCTTGGTCGTCGAGCCGTTGATCGCCTTGAAGGCGTCGGCCTGCTCGCCGGGGGCGGCGACGACGACCTGGCAGGGGACCCGCTCGATCCCAACGATGGCGGCCGCCGTGGTGCGGTGCTGCCCGTCGATGATCGCGAAGCGGCCGCCCTCGACAGGGGCCACGACGACCGGGGCGAACCGGCTCCACTTGAACGAGGCCGCGATCTTGCGGACGTTGCGCTCGCCCTCGCCGCGGATCGGGCGCTGGTAGCGATCGTCGACGACCAGGTCCCCGATCGGGATCCACTGGAGCATCGGCGCGGCGCCCGGCTCGGCGCGGTCGTTGGGCTTGGTGAAGCCGGCGGTGTCGATCGGGCGCATGGTCCCCTCCGTGCGCGGGCGGGTCAGATGGACTTGCGGGCCCGGCGGATCGCCTCGGCGATCGCCGCCCCGACGTCCGCCGGATCGTAGGTCGACGCGGGGCCCTTGGTCGGGCTCATCGAGCCGATCAGGGCCTTCTCGGCCTTGAGCAGCCGGATCCCGGCGTCGGTGGTGGTGAAGGCGGCGGGCCGCTCCGAGGGCCCCGGCGCCGGCTCGGGCCGCACCGTCAGGAGGGCGGCCGCGAATGTGATCAGGACGCTGAGTCCGACCGCGGCGATCCAGGCCAGACCCCAGACCACTAGCGCCTTGGCGATCCCGTAGAGGATCCTGCGGATCCAGACGAGGACGCCTTCGAGGAAGCCCGGCGCCGCGATGGGCGTCCAATGGACGGGGGTGAAATCCGTCTTAGGCATGCCGTCCGTGATGACGGTCTTCGGGTGGCAGAACTGGTTCGTATGGACGGCGATGCACTCCCATGCCTCGCCGCGCACCCGGACCCTGTCGCCCCGGCGGTAGGTGCGACCGCCCTGGAACGCCGCGATGCTTGTGACCCGAGCCTCGGGGAGGTCGACGAACCGCCACAGCAGCACGGCGATGAGCGCGGCCAGGGCCACGAGCTGCGGGAAGGACGCGAGCGAGAACAGGACCTGGAAGATCACGGCTTGGCTCCACGGGAGGTGACGGGCGGGATCACGAGGGGCACGCGCCACAAGCCCAGCCACCCGGGGAACCAGGCGGTCTGCTCGACGACGAGGTCGTCGCGGTCGGTGACGTGAGGGGGGAGGAGGACGCAGAACGGCAGGTCGTGCGTGCCGACGCCCATGGCGCCGGAGCGGGACCACGGCATGCCGGTGTCGCGGTTGAACACGGCGACGCTGTACCGATTGGGCCAGTCGCCCCCGACCACCAGGTGGACGTCGATGTCGTCCGAGGCCACGGCGCGCAGCTTGGTCGAATGCCAGACCCAGCAGAGCCGGGAGCCGCGCTCGACGACCTGGATCTCCTGCTCGACCCGGATCGGCCGGAAGCGGGCTTCGAAATACGGGGCCGCGACCCAACCGGCCCAGAGCAGGGCCCAAGCCGCGAGCAGGTAGGGAGCGAGCCGCCTCACGGGTGGCCTCCCGAGACGAGGCGCTCGATGATGATCTTCACCAGCGTGCCGACGACGGGCGTCGCGACCACGCCGATCACGATCCACACCGTGCGGAACCGGCCCTCGATCGCGGTGATGCGGCCCTCATGGCCGACGCGCAGCTCGACGTAGTCGGCCTTGGCGACGTAGTTCTCGCGCAGGCCGGACTCGATCCGGTCGAGGCGGCCGCCGAGGTTGCGGACATCGCTCTTGATCTCGCCCACCCCGGCGAGGACCTCCGCGAGCTTGGACGTTTCCATGGTCACGGGAGCCTCACGATCGGGGCGCAGGCCTGGGCCGTGGGCCGGGTAGCGGTGCCGTAGGCGACCAGCCCGAGGCCGGTCGCGGTCAGGAGAAGGGCGGCGGGCAGGGCGAAGCTGCGCGGGCGCGGCTCATCGAGACGGGCCCCCGGGCGCTGGATGGCGCGGAGGATCTCCAGGTCGGCGATGAGGCGGGCGCGCTCGCGCAGCACGTGGGTCACGACGCGGGGGACTCCGCGGCGGGGGCGGGATCCGCCGGGGCGGCCGGCGGCGGGGTCGGCTCGGACAGGCGCGCCCGGACGGTGTCCAGCTTGCGCCGGCAGTCCTCGCCGGCCTCGGCCAGGTCGACGACGTACGGGGCCACGGCCCGCATCTTGGCCGTCGGCGCCGGGGCGGCCGGCTCGGGCTTGCAGGACAGGAGGCTCGGGGCGATCGCGGGGCGCACGAACTGGATGCGGTCGACGTAGACCGTGTCCGTCTGGCAGCCGGCGAGGCAGGCCCCGAGGGCGATGAGGGCGACGAGGCGGCGGATCACCGGTTCCTCCCCTTGTGCTTCACGCCGAGGGCCTCGATCGCGGCCCGGAGGCTCGACGGCATCGAGGCGTCGTCGCCGAGCGGCTGGCCGCGCAGCGCGCGATGGACCGCGTCGTCGACGAGGGGAGCGGGCTCGGCCGGCTTGGCCGCGAGTTCCTTGCGCAGTTCGGCGAGCTCGGCCTGGGCGGCCCGGCGGCCGGCCTCGGCGGCCTGGCGCGCCAGCTCGAACCGGTCGGCGTCGTCGCGGGACCGTTCGGCGTCCGCGGCGTAGGCCAAGGCCTGCTGCTCGTTGTCGGCTGCGAGCTCACTCGCGGTCTTGGCGTTGGCCTGCGCGGTGGCGGCCATGTGCCGGGTGTCGGCCTCGGCGCGGGCCGCGCGCTCGACCGCGACCGCGGCCTCGCTGCGGTCGTACCGGATTCCCGCGGCGAACAGGGCCGCGACGATGGCGAACAGGACCGATCCGCCCGCCAGGTAGCGGCCGACCGGTCCGAGGGCGATGGAGACGAAGGCACCCATGGATCAGGCCTCCTTCTTCCGGCGCGAGGGCGCCTTGCGGGCTGGGGCCTCGGCAGCAGGGGCGGCCGGGGCGGGCTGGGGATGCGGGGCCGGCTCGGGGGCGCGGTGACCGCCGAAGGCGATCCCGCCGCCCCCGCCGCCGTGCGAGAGGAAGGAGTCCATCAGTGCACTCCGGGGAGCGCGACGAGGTGATCCGGGGCCGAGGGGAGCTCGGTCACCGGGGCCGGCTCGGCCGGGTGCGGCACCTCGTGGAAGGCCACGATGCGGGGATCCTCGACCGTCGCGGGCTGCACCACGGAGCCGGGCGGCAGCTCGAACACGGCCCCCGGCGTCATGGCGTGAACCGCGATCGCGGCCTCATCCGGGGCGGCGGCAGGCTGCAGCGGGACGGGATCCGGGGTCGGCGCGGGGGCCGGGGCATCATCGGCCGCCGGCGGGATCGCGGCGGGGGCCAGAAATGCCACGGGGCGAGCGTCGAGGGCGTCGGCGAGGGCGTGGGCCTTGCGGGTCGCCCAGGTCCGATAGAGGAAGCCGCCCGTCGCCGCGAGGCCGCCGACCGCCGTGACCACGCCGACCACGGTGCCGACCGTCGGCAAGGTGTTCGCGAGCGGGTTGAGAGCGGTGGTGATCTGGTCGACGGCAGTGGCGAACAGGCCACCGCCGGTGACCGCGTCGGCGACCGCGGGGGACGGCGCGGTCTTGGCGTCCGTGATGTAGGCCCGGGCGTCCATGCCGACGAGGTACGTCGGCTGCGAGCCGTACGAGCCGGAGGCATGCTCCTGCCCGAGCTTCAGGAGCTGATCGCAGCGCGAGTTCCAGCCCCGGCCGTACTTGCGGTAGCCCTTGAGCGCCTTGAGGAACGCCTTGCGACGCTCGATGGCGGCGGCCACGAGGAGATCGTGGTCCGGGTAGGCCTCGATCGCGGCCAGGGTCGCGGCGGTCATCACGCCGTCGACGCGGACCGTGCCGAGGGCGCGCTGGATCCACTTGATGGACTGGACCGGGCCGGAGTGGACGGAGCCGTCGAACACGACCATGTCGATGCCGCTCGGCAGGTCGTCGCCCTTCACCATGTCCCAATACTGGAACCGGTAGATCGCCTGGACCTCGGCGTCCGTGATTACGAAGACGTCGCGCGGGGGCAGGCTCTTCCGCCGGCGCCACGAGTCGTAGACGTGCTGCGTCACGCCCCGATTGGTGCGGCCGCCGGGATCGTCCTTGTCGTCGACCTTGCCGCCCTCGAACACGAGGGTCTTGGCCAGGGCGATCTGGAAATCGGCTGCGCTCACTGCCAGTACCTCTGGACGAAGTGCGGGACGGCCTCCGGCGCCATGGCGATCCGGGCCGCGTCCTCCTTGGACAGCAGCCGGCGCACGGGCTCGGGGGTCGCGGGGGAGAGAGGGGCCTGCCGGCTGCGCGCGCGGAGTTTGTGGTCGCTCAGGACCGCGAACGCGAAGGTGGCCAGCAGGCCGAGGGCGGTGCGGGCGCGCATCAGTCGTGCGCCCGGATGTGGGCCTCGTGCAGGGCCCGGAGCTTGTCGCGGGCCGCACGAAGGACGATGAGGCCACCGCGCTTGTAGTCGCGCTCGGTGGCGGGGAAGGTCTCGGAGATCCGGGCCGCCTCGCAGCTCATGTAGAGCTCGTCGCCATCGACCTGGGCGACCAGGACCGTGGCCGAGATCTCGATCTTGTCGCCGATGAAGCGGTCGGGCTCCCGGACGATCTGGGCGATGGAGAAGTCGAGGCGCATCAGGCGCTCCTCTCGGCGGGGGTGGAGAGGATGCGGGTCACTGGAGCGTCTCCAGGACCGGCGGCTGCCACACCCCGGCGATGACCTCGATCGCGTCGACGTCGAGGGCCTCGCAGAACACCTGCAGGCGCTCGACGCCGATGCAGGTGCGGCGGGCCCGGATGTGGGCGAATTCGTTGCGAAGGCTCCCCGCGCCGCCCTCGGACTCGCCGAGGAGGATGCGCATGTCCTCGGCTCGCAGCCGGCGGGCCCTGATCGTCAGGGCCAGCGCCGTGACCAAGCGCGACCGGATCAGGACCGAGGTCTTGGCCCGGCGATGCCGGCCGGCCGACGCGCGCCGCGCCGTCGACCGGATCGGCGTGGGCGAAGGGGCGTCAACGCTTGGGTTGAGTGAGGGTTCCATCGTGGAGTTATGGTTACGACCCACGACGATTCGCGGAAGGGTTGTGCAATAGGAAATCGTGCCGGATCGGTACGAATGCCTGAAAATTCACGAGCGTTTTGCGGCCTAGGCCGTTGCCAAGGCTTCCCGATCGCGCCGCGATGATACGATCCGGCCTTCCGGCCTAGGCCTGCGGTCGAATCCACACTCCACCGCCGCCACCGGTCGGACCCGACCGCTTACCGTAATGGACACCCCGCCTTGCAGTACGCGTCGTCGTGGTCGAGAATGCTCATCGAGGCAGCCCGCCCCGGATTCTTCCGGGAGAAGAGGAAGCCCATCAGCGCACGCGACCGGACAGCAGGATGAGCAGCCTCCCTCCCGACGACACCGACATCTTCGTCCAGGCATTCCTGGCGCGCTTCCCCGGCGCAGAGGTCGTGGCCCCCGATGCCCCCCGCGGCATCAGCACCGGGCCCTACAGCATCGGATTTCCGTTCTTCCGCGACTTCGCGCCCGACATGCGCGCGCGGGGCTGGAGCATCTTCCCGCAGCGGCGCGACGAGCGCCGGGGGCCTTCCTCCGTCGACGGATCCCCGATCCGCTGGAAGGCCTACACGGACACGCTGCCCCCGGCCGAAGAGGTCGCCTGGTGGGCCCGCCAATGCCCGACGGACAACTCCGCGGCGATCATGGGCCCCGCCTCGGGGCACGCCTTCGCCCTCGACGTGGACGTCTCCGACGAGGCCCTGTCGCTGGCGATCGTCGCGGCCGCCGACCGGATCCTCGGCCGCTCGCCGCTTCGCCGCGTCGGCTCCTTCCCGCGCGTCGTCCTGGTCTACCGGCAGGCCCCCGTTGCCGCGCGCGCCCGCGACGAGGCGATCGTCAATCGCACGCACCGATTCGCCGATGGCGGCCACGCCATCGAAGTCCTCGCGCACGGCAAGCCCGTCACGTTTCACGGCATGCACTGGAAGACCGGAAAGGTGTTCGAGTGGGTCGGTGACCATCCGTGGCGCGTCGGCCCCGAGGCCGCCCCGCTCGTCACGCGCAGCCAGCTCGACGCATTCCTCGACGCTATCGCCGAGCTCGCGCCGTTCGCGCATCGTTCCCATGAGGTCGCCGACGTCGCGTGGGCCTACGACGACGGCGCAGGACTCCACCGGCCCCTGTCCGTCCCGGCCGAGGGCGTCGTCGTCGAGGGCGGCCTCGTGGTCGATGGCCGCGAGTCGTGGCTCTTCGGCATCGTCCGCGAGACCGTGCGGGCGAACGAGGGCGCGGCCCGCGCGCCCGAGGGATTCGGGAAGCTCTGCGCCTTGGTCGAGGACCAGTTCCGCGCCGGGGCCTCGCTCGACGGTTGGCACGACGGTCTGATCCGGTCCGAGATCGAGCAGAAAGTCCGCGCGCAGATCGACCACTGCGTCCAACGCGGCGGCTTCCTCCGCTCGATCCGGCGCGGCCTAGCCCAGTCCGTGGAGCAGGACGGGACGGTGGCCTACGCCCCGTCGGTCGTCGACGACGATACGTACGTCCCGCCGGCGGTCGCGGAACTCGCGCACCTCAAGGACAGGATCGGCAGGACGGCGGTCAAGCGCCGCCTCCTCGCCGTGGCCGATCCGGTCCGCGCCATGGCACGCGACCTGATCCAGGACGAGGACCTGCGCCTCGCCGCGGCGCGCAAGGCCGTCCAGACGGTCCAAGGCTGGGAGGCCGCTTGGCTCCAGGAAATCCACACCCGGGCCCGGCTGCCCAAGAGCCAGCGCGACGTCGGAGAGGTCCAGATCCTCAAGGGGGATGCGGGCGTCGGTAAAACCAGCGGTTTCTGGCGCGCCCTGCGGAAGCACGTCGACCGGTTCGGCCGGATCGGCATGCCGATCGGATTCGCCATGCCCACGCACGCCAACATCGCGGACACGATGGTCTTCGCCGCCGGCGACGAGATCGGGGCCTTCGAGACTGCGGCCGAGCAGCTCGTGGCCCAGGGTGACCGGCTCGGCCTGCGGGTCGTGGTCTTCCGTGGCAAGACCCGGACGAACTGCGGGTTCAAGGCCCAGATCTCGACGCTGTCGGCCGCGTCGATCGGCACGCAGCACCTGTGCAAGGCGAAAGTGGTGGTGGGCACGCCGATGCCCGGCGAGAAGCCTACGTACGAGGAGAAGCGCTGCCCGATGTGGGAGGCCTGCGAGTACCAGCGCTCGCTCGTGGAGCTCGCCGAGGCCGACGTCGTCCTGTTCGCGTCGGCCTACCTCGACGTCACGCCGCCCAAGGCCCTGACTGACGCGCTCGCAGGACTCGTTGTCGACGAGAGGCCGTACGGGGGCCTTATCCGCCACAACGCCTCCGAACCGATGCCGCTGCGGGTGCTGGAGACAGGCCGCGCCCCGCCCCGTCTCCTGGAGGAGGAGCTGAAGCCTCTCCTCGATCGCGCCGATGCGAAGCGCGCGATCGACGAGGCCAAGGAGGGCTACCTCGCCGAGCGCAGCGCCGCCGTCGAGATCCTCATGCCGCACCTGCGCAAGGCCGACGCCGGGGCCGCGGTCCAGGCGCTGTTTCGGTACCGCGAGGGCAACCGCCGCGCCGGCCTCGATTACGCCAGGTCCGCATACGCCGTCGTGTCCCGTGGCTCGGACGCGGCGCGCCACGTCACCCCCGGAATGACCGAGGAAGCCGCCAAGGAGCTGGCGGACACGCCGACGGGCGACGGCCTGTGGGACGAGCGGCGGTTCTGGTCGATCGTCATCGACCGCCTGGAGGCCATGGTCCGCGACGAGGAGAACCCCGGCTCGCCGAAGACGGCCATGGGGGCGAGCGATCGCCGCCTGCAGGTCGTCACCGTCACGGGGGGCGCCCTCGCGGTAATGATGTCCTGGAGGGCCAAGCCCAGCTTCCCCTCGACGCCTTTGCTGCTCCTCGACGCCTCGGCCGAGCCGCGCATCGTCGAGAAGATCTGGAGCGATCGCGTCGTGCGGCTCCTGCCCGTCGAGGCCCCGACGCACCTTCGCGCCGTCCTCGTCACCGGCAGCACCTTCTCCGACTACTCGATGCTCCCGAGCCGCCACGACACCCGCGCCGGGATGACCAAGGCGGCCGAACGGGTCGCCCTCAACCGGCAGGTGATCACGCGGCTCGCGGGCGTACACGGCGATGGCAGGCTCCTCGTCGGTGGCAACAAGGGCGTGATGTCGGTCCACCGCGCCGGCTGGCTGCCCCCCGAGAACGTGGACTGGGTCCACAACGGGGCCATGCGCGGCTTGGACTTCGCCAAGCATCACACGGCCGCGATCTGCTTCGGCAGGTTGGAGCTGCCCCCGAGGGTTCTGGACGCCGTCGTGGCGGCGCTGACCTACGACGATCCCGAGCCCGAGCAGCCGGTCGACCCGTTCGGCACCGGCAAGGACGCGTCAGGCCAAGCCCTGCAGGCGACGAAGGGCGAGAAGCGCGTGGCGCTGCGCGACGGCCGCGACGTCGCCATCGAGGACACCGTCTACGACGGCGCATGGGCCCGGATCGTCCAGGCGCAGTACCGCGAGGAGGAAATCCGGCAGTTCGCCGCCCGCCTGCGTCCCGTGCACCGCGTGGGCAGGCCGCCGGTCGTGTACCTCGCCACGGCCGCGATTCCCGAGGGCCTCATCGTCGACGACATGATCGACGTCGCAGACCTCGCCTGCCCGGTCGGGACGCACGCGACGGTTTCGGCCTGGGAGATCGCCCGGTCCACGGGCGGGCTCCTCGACACGCGCTTCGGATGGACCGATCGCCCGGACCTTCACGCCGGCTCGCTCAAGGCCCTGAAATTGGACGTGCCGGGCCACCCCGAGGCACAGGGCACGGTGCGGATCCGCTGGCGGATCGCCGACGGCCCGTGGACCGTCTCGTCGGTCACCGCATGGCACGAGGACCCGGCCACCCCGCTGCGCGCCGCCCTCATCCGGGAGGACGGCTACACGGACGAGGACCTGGACGAGGCCCTGGAGGTCGAGGTGCTGTGGCGCGGCCGCGAGCGTCGCCCGTCGGGCACGCGCCCCCCGGACGCGATCGACATGCAGCTGACGAACCTGCCCGAGGGCGCAACCCGAGACGAGGTGCGCCGGGTGTACGCCGACCAAGAAGCGGTGGCCCGCGAGGCCACGATGGCCCGCGTGACGTCCGAGATCTCCGGCCTGCCCGAGCATGCCGAGCCTGAGGCGATCCAGGCCGCGCTGCGCGCCAAGCGGATCGACGCGATCGACTGGACGCGCCGGCCGCCCTTCCCCGGCGTGCAGCGCAAGGATTCCGTCGTCTGCCTCGACACCCTGGTCCTGCTCGATGCCTACGGGGCCGGCGAACTCGACCCAGACAGCTGACGCGTGCGCCGGCCGCCCCGGCGCTCGACCCGCTTCTCGATCGGCTTGCTCCGCCATGCGGTGATCCGCAGGCCGATGGCCGTCTTACGGTTGCCCGTCCCGAGCCACTGCCACTGCGTCTTCAGGCCGATGCCGACGCTGGCAAGGTCCGCGTGCACGGGACCGCCCTCGCCTCGCGCCCCGAGGGCGTTCAAGTTCCACTGCTTCACCGTGGTGAGCGTCCCGATCCCGAAGGCGTAGGGAAGGTCCTCGACGGGGACGGTGACCGTGACGCGATCGCCGGGGGGCGTGCGGTGCCAGGCCCTCGGCGTGTTGGCCCCGTTCATCCAGGCCAGCACGCGCAGGTACAGGAAGGCCGCGAAACGCGTGCGGAACGCCGCTAGGCCCTCGACATCCAGGACGATGGGGTGCGCCTTCCCATGGATCATCCCGTAGACCACGGGGATCCCCGGAAAATAGCCGACCTCCACTGGGTGGCCCCTATGGATTGGCGTGCCTTCCCACCCCTCCCAGAGCCGATACGTGGCGTCGTTGCCCCGGCCCGCCTGCCCGATACGAATCCGGCTTTCCCCGAGGCGCTCGAAGGGGCGGACCAGCTGCGAGTGAGACCGCATGCCGGTGGCGTCCAGCAGGGCCTTACCGTGGACCCACAAGTTCGCCCCGTCGATCGCCCACCGGTCGCGCAGGGTCAGCCCCTCCGCGTCGGGCTCATCCTCGATGGTGAAGGCGTGGCCCAACGCCCCGAGCCACATGGCGAGATCCAGGGGCGTCAGGGGGCCTTCGACGAGCGTCATGCCGGCCGCGAGATCCCGCGAGATCGATACGTGGAAGGGCATGGACGGTGGCTCCGCAGCGAGTGACAAACTCCATACCACACCGGGCATGCGAGTTACAAACTACGACCCACACGTGGGATGCTGTTTACGCCCGTATACCAGAAACACGGCAACGGCTTGGCCGTTTTTTCGGGGCGGAAAATTCGCCTTCTAAATATATATCCTGAACCGTGGTCTGGCAGGCTGTCCCATGGGAGGTCTGGCTGGCCTTTCGCCCTCACGGGCGTCGCGCTCCGGGACCGGCCTGCTGGCGCAGGCCGTGCGTCAGCAGAGGCGGCAAGGGTGCTGGGGAGGGGCGGACGGGACCTCGCTCCCGTGCTCACGACTGGAGCCTCGTCGCGTTCGCCATGGGCCGCGATCGGGGCCCGGCGAGTCCCTTCGGCCACACGTTGCCGCAACCCGCGATTTTCCGCTTGACATGGTTTGCCCCTCGCGCGCGCGCAGGGTAAATTGATTCGACTCGTCCCATCCGGGGCGTGTGCGCGACTTGGCCGCCTTTGAGCTTCGGCTCGGGCGGCCGCCTTTCCTTTCCGTGGGGATGCGATGGCGGGGTTCGGTGTCACCGTCGATCTCGCCCGCGCCGTCCGCGACGCCCAGCGCGAGTTCGAGGCGTTCGGCCTCGACCGCTTCCCGAGGGCGGTGCAATTCGCCCTGACCGGCGTCGCCATCGATGCCACGAACACGTTCCGCGACCGCGTCCCCGAGATCTTCCACGGGCCGAACAAGCTCACCCGCGACGCCCTGCGCTACAACGTCGACAAGGACCTGCTCGGGCGCGTCACCAGCGTCGACGAGGCCAAGGCCGACGTGTTCGTCCTGCCGCTGCAGAGCTCGTGGCTCAAGTATGCCTTCGGCGACGGCGAGAACGTGCGCCAGCCGGGCGACGTCGGCATCGAGGCGTATTTCGGCGACCAGAACTCGATCCGCGTGCCGGTCGGGCAGAACCTGTCCAGCACCTTCGGCATCCGAACGCGCGGCAAGGACAAGATCGCCGGTTCTGACGCCAGGCGGATCGCCGCCATGGCCGCCGCCGGCTACAAGTCCAGCGGCAACTTCGGCCCCGGCGGCTGGGGCGTCTTCGAGGTCAAGCCCGGCGACAAGGCGATGAACCGCGGCTTCATCAGCGGGGCCGGCATCTACGCCAGGCCGCCCCGCGCCGTAGTCACCGAGGCCAGGTCGAGGGTGCGCGACAAGCTGGATCGCACGCGCGTGCGCAAGAAGGACAGGCGCAACGTCGAGAACCGCTACAGCCTCACCAGCGCCCCGACCACGAGCTTCACCGCCGCCGGCGGCCGAACCGTCGAGGTGCCCAAGGTCGTCAATCAGGGCGTGCCCCGCATGCTATTCCTGTCCACCGGCGCCGCCCGCTACAAGCCCGTTGCGCAGGGCGCGTGGCTCGATGCCATGACGAAGGCGGCCGAAACCATGCCGGACCGGCTCGCCCGCGAGCTCACCGACCGCCTGTCTCACAAGGCATCGAAGGGGCGATGACCATGCGTACGCAGTTCCGACGCGTCGATTGCGTCTTCATGCCGGGCGGCTCCATGGTCTTGGAGTACGTCCCGCTCGACGAGTTGACCGAGGCGTTCGAGGTCGCCGTTGTGAGGTCTGGCCTCTCGCTGGCCTCGATGCCGGTCGTCCAGGCGCAAGCCGACATGGTCGGGTACGCCTTGATCTGCAGGGACAGCCAGTGGGGCACGGTCCTCACCGCAGACGCCGCCCGCGATGCCCTTGCGCGTGCCCTGCGCAGGCTCGGCCTCGAACCGGTCGCCGAGCCGCCCCGCGGCGGACGGGTGCTGCAGTGACCCCCGAGGAGCTGGCCCACCGCGAGCGCCGGGCGTCCGAGGCCATACGGGTCGCGATCATCGTCACGGTCGCCGTCAACCTGGCGCTCCTCGCGTCCATCGCACGCCAGCTCGGCATGTGGTGATGCGCGCGCGTGCGTACGTGCGCACCTCTGCGCACACGAGTGTTAACGAACCCCAATCGTGGGATGTGGCATGCCAAGAACCACAGGCTCGCATGCACGCGTGGTGCTATCCTGTTCGCGTGGGCCAGCCGAGGGGGCGGGGCACGGGGGGGCAGTGGGGTAGAGGCATGGGGCGCGGGGGCGGCGAGCGGGGCGCGACGGCCCGGCCGACGGGCGTTCGAGGGGGCCTACCCCCTTGGCGGGGTCCCCTGGAGCCCTCGAAACGTGCGGGGTTGCGTTAGCGGTCCACCCCCTCTCCCGTTGCAAAAAATCCTGAAAAACGGGCCGAGGGAAGCAGCAGGGTCGCGCGCGCGTACGCGCATCTCTGCCCGGCGACCGATTCGCGCCCCGTAGCCTGCTCTCCGGACCCCCTCGACCTGCTCCCGGCGCGCGCTTCGCTCGTATCTTTTACACGCCGCCCCGCCTGGACTCGGGGTCATGGCACGCTCAGCCCCCAAGCCCGCCGAGGCCGTCACCCCGGCCGCAGGCCTGCGCCGCACGAAGGTCCCCGCGGGGGACGTCGGCAAGTCCGTCCGGGTCGTCTCCGCCGCGCAGTTCGCCGAGATGATCGCCGTCTCCCGGAACACGGTGACCAAGTGGATCCGGGACGGCATGCCCCACGAGGGCGACGAGAAGGCCTATCGCATCGACATGGGGAAGGCCGTCCGGTGGCTCCAGGAGCGGGCCGCGATTGAGGCCCGCGAGGAGGCCGGCGGCGAGGAGCCGGCCGCCTTCAAGCCCCTCGACGGCGGCGAGGACTTCGAGATGGCCAAGACCCGCCGGGCCCGGGCCGACGCCGACACCGCCGAGAGCACGGCCGCCATGAAGGCGATCGAGGAGGCCAAGGAGAAGGGCCTCGTCGCCCCGATCGGGATCATGCTGGACATGGTCCGCCGGGAGTACAGCGACCTCGCCGTGGCCCTGGCCGAGGTCGGTCCCCACGTCGAGCTGCGCATGCGGGGCGACACCCCGGAGCGGATCGGCAAGGAGGTCGACCGCCTGATCCGCAAGGCGCTCGCGGAGAAGCTCAAGGGGCAGGTCCACCGGCACACGGCCCCCTATCCCGAGCCCCCCGCGACCGAGGCGGCCCATGAAGCCGCGTGAGGCGATCGACGGCGCGGCCGCCGAGTACCTCGCCCTCGGCATCGAGGCCTTCCACGACGGCCTGGTGGGCCTGCGCTCCGTCCTCGACATCCCCGAGGATCTCGACGTCGTCGAGTGGATCGAGCGGCACTTCTACCTCTCGGCCGAGACGACCGGGCAGACCCAGCTGGCCAAGCTGTTCGGCTACCAGCGCGGCATGGCCCGGGAGATGTGCAACCCCGAGGTCGAGGAGTGGTACGGGCCCAAGTCGACCCGCACCGGCGTGACCCAGATCGGCGCCATGGTCGCCGCCTACCAGGTCCGCCACAAGCACACCCAGTGCATGATGGTCCAGCCGACCGAGCAGAAGGCCCAGGAATTCGCCAACGATTACTGGACCCCGGCCTTCCGTGACTCGCCGATGCTGGCCGAGATCGTCCGGAAGCCGATCAAGGGCGAGCGGCTCGATACCTGGGACACCCGCCTCTACTCGAACGGCGGGATGATGCGCCTCGGATGGGCGATGTCCGACGGCACGTTCCGCGGCCGTACCGCCCAGATCCTGATGGGCGACGAGGTCGACGACGACGGTTGGATGCCCTCCGGCGAGAAGAGCCAGGGCGACAAGTTCAAGCTGTTCAAGGACCGCGGCAAGACCCGGCACGGGTCCCGCCTGCTCCTGTGGTCGTCGCCGCTGCGCCTCCGGACCAGCCGGATCTGGCCGCAGTGGGAGCGCTCCGACAAGCAATACTATTTCGTGCCCTGCCCCCACGAGGGGTGCGGGCACATGCAGCGGCTCCAGTGGGGCAGCAAGGACACCCGCTACGGGGTGAAGCCGCACTACGACGACGAGGGGCGGTTCGTGGCCGCCTTCTACATGTGCGAGGCCTGCGAGCAGCTCATCGAGGACGATCGCAAGACCCGCGAGTGGATGGACGAGCACGGGGAGTGGCGTGCCACCGCCGTCGCCGCTCGCAAGGGCATCCGCGGCATGCACATCTCTGCCCTCTACAGCATGGCCCCGAACGTCTCGTGGTCGAAGCTCTGGGAGGAGTGGATGGACGCCCAGGGCGACCCGGCCGCCCTGCAGCACTTCTACAACTCGAACCTCGGCCTGCCCTTCGACGACGTCTCGGCCGAGAAGGGGGCCGACCCCGGATCCTTCGCCGAGATGCGCCCCGAGCCGTACCGGGCCGAGCTCCCGGCGTGGGTGCGGGCCGTGACGTACGGCGCCGACGTGCAGCGCGGCAAGGACGATCCGGACGCCAAGGACTACCTGCCGCCCCGCGTCGAGGTCCAGGTGATCGGCTGGGGGGCGCAGGAGGAGAGCGCCGTCATCGGGTACTTCGTCATCCCGGCGACCACGCCGCTCGACCCCGCCTGCGCCGCGGCGCTCGATGCCCTCAAGGATCGCGTGTGGATCCGGGAGGACGGGCGGAAGATCAAGGCCGTCGCCGGGGCGATGGACTGCTCCTGGATGATGGAGGAGGTCATCGGGTTCTGCCAGGCTGCGCACCGGGCCCGGTTCTGGACCCCGGTCCGCGGCGAGAACGAGTACGGGGTGCGGCTCGCCCCCTTCATCATCTCGAAGCCCGGCGTCCACGCCCAGACCGGCAGCCAGTTCACGAAGCTCGGCACCCGCACCGGCAAGAACCTCGTCATGCGGCGCCTGCAGAACGAGACCCCGGGGCCCGGCCACGTCCACTTCCCGAAGAGCCTCCAGGCGGCCATGCCCGACGGCTACGACTACTTCGAGGGCCTGTTCGCGGAGCGGAGCTACCACGACCGCAAGGGCGTCCTCGTCTGGGAGCGGATCTCCAAGGCGAACACCGGCGAGCCGTGGGACACGATGCTCTATGCCCTCGCCGCGCTACGGATCGCGTGCGGCCGCAACCCGGCCCTGAAGGCGGCCATGATCGACCAGCGGCCCCGCGCCGAGGAGGTCCGCTGGACCGGCGAGGACCGCTCGGCCATGGCGCAGGCCGCCCTCGACAAGCTCGTGGGCAAGGGCACCGGGGCCCCGATCGCGGCCCCGCTCCCGCGCTCCGCCCCGAAGCCGGTGCGGCGGCAGCCGATGGCGCCGGTGCGCTCGACGTTCGGCGGCATTCGCCGCTGATCGGCGTTTCGCTCGTATCTTTTACACGCGGGCCGGGGGGACCGTGGGGGCCTTAGGAGCCCCCGCGTGACGCTACCCATCGGCTACACCCGCGGCGAGAAGCGCGTCCAGTTCCTCCGCGAGGCCATCGAGGCCATCGAGGACGGGCTCGCGACGGCCGCGGGGCGGATCAGCTACCCGAACGCCGGCGAGATGGACACGCTCAGCCGGGCGGACGCCATCGCGCGCCTGCGGCTGCTCTACGCGACGTACGCCCAGGTCACGAACGATCCCGTCCTGGCGCGTGAGGCCAGCACCGGGGCCACCCTGATCAGGGTGATCTCCGGGCGCGGCTACCGTGGCGGCGGGGGCATCTACTGATGGCCACCTCCCGCCAGCACCGCGTCGCCAAGGCTACAGGCATCGCCCCGCCGCCCCCGGCCCCGCGGGCCCCGTCCGAGGCCCAGCCCAAGCCCTCGATCTTCAAGACCGCGGCGCGCAAGCTCGCCCGCCTCGTCGGACCGGTGGCCCGCTCCGAGTTCTACTGGCAGTCGCAGGCAATCAACCAACCCTTCGAGGCGCTGGACCCGCAGCAGAAGCTGCCCAGGCCGCCGAACGTCGGTCCGAACCAGACCATCCAGTCCGCGCCGATCTTCCTCGGCATGGCCCGGAAGCTGTACCGCGACGACGCCAAGGTCCGGAAAGGCCTGCGCTCGATCGCCGGCAAGGTCGTCGGCAAGGGCCCCCTGCCGTGCCCGCGCTTCCCCGAGCTGCAGGAGATCATCCGCGCGTGGCTGCCGCAGGCCGACGCGCGGGGCCGGGATTCGTGGGCTGGCCTGCTCAAGCGGATCTACCTCACCGAGCGCGTCGACGGCGAGCTCGTCATCCGCCTGCGCCGCCGGTTCATGTCCGACGGCCTGGTGCTGCCCCTGCAGCTGCAGCTCCTGGAGACCGACCACCTCCCGGTGACGTGGACGTGGCCGATCGGCGCCAAGGGCCCGAACCGGATCGTCCAGGCCATCGAGCTCGACGCCCTCGACCGGCCGGCCGCCTACTGGCTCTACCGCATCCACCCGCATGACTGGGTGATGCAGGCGACCGATCCGCAGAACGCCTCGCAGGCCATGATCCCGGAGCGGATCCCGGCGAGCGAGATCCTGCACTTCGCCAACCCGCTGCGCGCGTCCTCGCTGCGCGCCGACTCGACCATCATCCCGATGCTGGTCACGGCGCACAACCTCAACAGCTGGGACCAGGCCGAGCAGGCCCGCAAGCTCGTGGGGGCCCTGTTCGCCGGCTACATCAAGCGCCTGCCGGGCGAACAGGGCGGCAACGTCATCGGCGAGGAGGAGGATCCGGACGCCGTCGACCGGGCGATCAAGCAGCTCGTCCTGGAGCCGGGCATCCTCGCCGAGCTCCCCGCCGGCATGGACATCGAGTGGTCCAACCCGCCGGACACGGGCCAGTCCTTCGAGCCCTACACCCGCTGGAAGCACATGTATTTGGCGTCGTGCTGCGACGTCTCGTACGAGGATTTCACCGGCGACTGGCGCGGCGCGAACGATCGCACGTGGCGCGCCTCCGAGGTCCAGACCCGGACATTCGTCGACGGCGAGCGCGATCGGATCGAGCGCCAGGTCCTGCAGCCGCTCTACCGGGCGCTGGTCAAGCTCGCGATCGAGATGGGCCTGTGGGCCCCGCCCCCGGGCACGCCCCCGCACCACATCTTCGATTGCCGCTGGACCTGGCCGGGCAGCAAGAACCCGAACGAGTACCAGGAGTGGAACGCGTTCGCCCTCGCGGTCCAGAACGGTTTCATGTCGCGCGACGAGGCCATCGAGGCCACCGGCGGCGACCCCGTGGAGGTCGATCGGCGCAACGCCGAGGGGCTCACCCGGGCGAAGAAGTTCGGGCTCAACTACGCCACCTACCTGCCCCCTGCCGGGGCCCCGGCCGCCGGCATGGGCCACAACGGCGGCCCCGCCCTCGACGACGACGAGGAGACCGGGCCCGGCGGCGCCACGGGGCAGGCCGCGCCCGCGACGAATCCGTTCCAGACGATGATCGAGCAGCTCGTCGAGAAGGCCCTGATGGACCGGCTCGCGCCGCTCGTCGCCAACGCCGGCGGCGATCAGCAGGTCCCGGCCGACGCCGACGGGGCCTCGGAATGACGTCCCCGATCCCCTGCGTTTCGCTCGTATCTTTTACACGCGCCGCTCGGGATCCTCGCTTTCACGGAGATCCCCTCGTGCGTCTGACCCGCTCCCGTCTCGTAATCGCCCGCCCCCAGGCCCGCGTCGGCTCCGCCGGTGACGTGCGCAGGTTCTGGACGGTTCGTGCCTTCGCGCCGATCACCGGGCAGCCCACCCGCGCCGAGATCGACATCTACGGCGTCATCGGTGAGGACACGGACGAGTGGACCGGCGAGCAGGTCGGGGTCTCCGCCCAGGCCTTCCTCGACGAGGTCCGCGCGATCGGACCGGTCGACGAGCTCCAGCTCAATATCAATTCCCCCGGCGGGGACGCCTTCGACGGCAGCGCCATCTACGGCGTGCTCTCGCAGCTCCCCTGCCGCAAGGTGGCGGTCATCCAGGGCCTCTGCGCCTCGGCCGCCACCGTCATCGCCTCGGCGTGCGACGAGGTCCGGATGAGCGCCAACGCGCTCTACATGATCCACGACCCGTCGACGATCGTGGCCGGCAACGCCGCCGACCTGGCGCAGGCCACGGCCATGCTCGGCCAGCTGAAGGCCGCGATGGTCGCGGCCTACTCGGCCAAGAACCAGGCCATGGACGACGAGGCCATCGAGGCCGCGATGTCGGCCACGACCTGGTACACCGCCGAGGAGGCCAAGGCCGCCGGCTGGGTCGACTCCGTCCTGGAGCCGGTCGCCGCCACCGCCTTCTCCGGCCTCGACCTGGCGCGGTTCCGCGGCAAGGTGCCCGAGGCCCTCGCCCAGGCCGTCGCCGAGGCCCCGGCCCCGGAGGCCGAGCCGGCCGCCGTCGAGACGCCCGCCCCCGTCACGCCCGAGCAGGTCGCCGCCACCGTGGCCACCTCGGTCGCAGAGGCCTTCGCCGGCTTCCGCTCCGAGTTCGTGACGCTGCTCGAAGGCCTGAAGGCCTCCCTGCCGGCCGCCGCCGCGAAGGCCGAGGTCACGCCCACGGCCGCCGTCGTCGAGCCGCCCTCCACCGCCACCCCCGAGCAGGTCGACGCCGCCTCCCGCGAGGCGCTGCGCGCCATCGCCGAGGAGAACGGCTTGGTCTCCGTCTTCGACAGCTGGGTTCGCGCCGGTTCGACGACCGCGCAGATCCGGGCGGTCATCAACAACCGGGTCGCGGCCAAGGCCGTGAACGTCTCCTCCGTCCCTGAGCAGCAGCCCCAGCGCGAGGTCCCGGCCCCTAAGGCCGAGCTGACCCCGAAGGTGGTCGGCAGCTGGTTCGACACCCTCAACGCCGCGACCGCCAAGGCGGCATCGGGAGCCTGACATGACGACCTACACCCGTCGCCGCCGCGAAGGCGTCCACCTCATCTCCGAGGCGCCGTTCACCTACTCCCGCGAGAGCGGCCTGGTCGATCCGGCCGCGGTCGCCCTGATGCGGCCCGGCAAGCTCGTCCAGAAGGGCCCCAACGGCCTGGTGGTCTACGACGGCACGGCGCTCGCCGGCGTCTGCTACGGCTACCCCGACGGCATCGGCGGCATCGCCTACACGGCTCGCAACACCGAGCTCAAGGGCGGCTACCTGGACTTCCGCCAGCCCGGCCCGACCACGGTCACCGGCGCGGCCGGCGCCGCGATCGCCACCGCCGGCAACCTGTCGATCGACGGCACGGTCATCGCGATCTCCGCGAACGAGACCCTGGCCGCCGTGGCCGCGGCCATCGACGCCGCGGTGCCCTCGATCACCGCCACGGTCGTCAACGGCAACGCCCTTCAGCTCGTGTCCTCGGTCGGCGGGGACATCGTCATCGCCGGCGACGCCGCGGTGCTGAACGAGCTCGGCCTCACGGCCGGGACGACCCACGGCGACACCGTCGAATCCCTCCGCGCGGCCGACGTCGCCGCCCTGGCCGCACAGGGCCAGATCGTCCGCTGATCCCCGAAACCCCGCCGTCGGCCCCCGCCGAGCAGAGCCGCTAGGAACCGCCCCGATGCCCATCATCAACCCGGAGACGGGGACCGCCCATGACTACGCGACCCTGACGGACGCGTTCCGTCGGCTCCCCTACGTGCCGCAGCAGATCAACGCGCTGCCGTGGAACGCCCAGGGCGTCGCCACCCGCACGCTGCTCGTCGACACCCGCACCGAGACCTTCGACCTCGTCGACCCGCGCGCCTGGAACTCGGGTATGTCGCAGGTCGATCTCGGCGACGCCGAGGACGATCAGTCGGTGCCGCTCAAGGTGCTGCACTACCCGCACGGCTTCACCGTGCGCGCCTCCGAGGTCTCCGAGCAGCGCGCCTTCGGGTCGGAGTCCGAGATCGAGACCACCGCCGACCGTCTCGCCCGCGAGATGGCCACCTGGCAGACCTCGATCGACTTCACCTGGGAATTCACCCGGATCGGCGCCGCGCTGTTCGGCGTGATCCTCGGTCGATACGGCAAGGTCTACGTCGACCTGCGCAAGACCTTCAAGCGCCAGCCCCTGCGCCTCAAGTTCAACTTCGGCTCCGGCGAGAACTTCTTTGAGTTCCTGAACGGCGCCAAGTACCTCGCCCGTCAGCGCCTCGGCGGCAGCTACAACGTCGCCGGCTTCCAGCTGCTCGGCGATTACGCGATGAACCAGAAGGTGATCTACGACCCGTCGGTCCAGAACACCTACGCCGGGTTCCAGGAGCGCCAGTTCATGCGCGCCGACAACTCGAAGGGCTTCACGATCTGCGACGAGGTCGAGGTCAAGCTCTACCGCAACCAGTTCATCCCGCGCACCAACCAGCTGGCCTTCCCGACCACGGTCCTGGCGCTGATCCCCAACGCCCCGAACCTGTTCCAGTCGCGCTTCGCCCCGGCCCAGGTCATGGGCGGCGTCAACACCGCGGGCGCGCCGGTCTACCTGTTCCCGAAGGACCTCGACTTCAACGAGGGCGTCCAGGTCAAGGGCCAGACCAACATCATCAGCTGGAACCAGCGCCTGGAAGGCATCGTGCTGATCGAGCACGGCCCGACCACGGACCTGGCGGCCCTCGGCTTCTACGGCGAGTCCGCCTCCTCGCCGTTCGACACCCTCGACGACCTCACCGACGCCGACCTCGGCCTCGCCCCCGGCACGAACATCATGCCGCGCGGCCTGACCGAGGCCCTGTCGGACGAGCAAGCCGACGAAGTCGCCTGATCCCGCCACCCGCGGTTTCGCGGGCGGCGCCCCCTCCGACCGCCCGCGAACAGGGGCCCGGGGTCCACCAGGGTCCCGGGCCTTCTTCATCTTTGAGCGTGAGCCGTCATGCCCCAGCAGCAGCCCCCGAAGCGCCCCCTCCAGGTCACGGACGCCCGCGGGCAGGTCGTGACCTCCTTCGCCGAGGGGCCGGCCGTGCGCTTCCCCGTCCCGGATGACGGCAAGTTCCACCGCGTCCCGAACGGGTCCCTCGCGGTGCGCCTGCACATCTTCGGGGCCCGGAAGGGCGTGATCTACGTGACCTCGAAGAGCGGCGCCGTCGCCGAGGGCGATCCGGTCGCCACCTGGCTGCAGAACGCCATGCCGCTCGCCGCAGGGGCCCCCTACACGCTGACGTTCTCGGATCCGACCGACGTGTTCGTCGCGGCGGATCCGGATTCGAATCCCGGTTCCGCCGCGCCGATCGTCGGCGTCGTCCAGGCCTCGATGGCGGTGCTCTGATGGGCATGGAGTTCTCCACCGGCGGGCCTCCCGCCGCCACCCTGATCGGGCTTGCCTTCACTGGCGGCCGGAGCGTCGGCACGTTCTCGGACGGCCGGATCGCCGATCTCGGCCCCTCGCAGATCTTCGACGCGACGACGCTCAACACGTCGATCGCGAACCTGCAGAGCAACCTCACGGCGGTGCAGGGGTCCGTCGCGGCCGCGCAGACGGCGATCTCCGCCCTCCAGGCCGCCAAGACCACGGACGAGGCCGCAGCGGCCACGGTCGCCTCCGCCGTGGCGGCCCTGACGACCCGCGTGACGGCCGACGAGGGCACGATCGCCTCGATCCAGACCCTGGTGGCTGCCCTGCAGGCCGCCAGGGGCACCGACGAGGCCAACATCGCCGCTCTGCAGGTCCAGGCCGCGAGCCTGATCGCCTCCAGGACCTCGGACGAATCCGCCATCGCCGCCGCGCAGGCCGCGATCGCGGCCCTGCGCACGTCCCAGACCTCGGACGAGGCCGCGATCGCGGCCAACGCCTCGGCCATCGCGGCGCTGCGCACCTCGCAGACCGCCGACGAGGCGACGCTGACGGCCGCCAACGCCGCGATCGCCGCCATCCAGAGCCGCCTCTCGGCCGACGAGGCCCTGATCACGGCCCTCCAGACGCGCGCTACCACGGACGAGGCCGCCATCGCCGCGAACGGGGCCTCGATCACGGCCCTCCTCACGAGCGGCCCCCAGGGCGTCGTGCGGGGCCGCAGGGCCTTCGCGAGCCCGGCCTCGGGCCTCGCGGCCTTCGCCTACGCGGCCGTCGGCGACCAGCTCACCATCCAGGGCTCAGGCGCGGCCGTGACCTACGCCGTGGCGGCCAACGACACGCTCGCGACCCTCATCGCCGCCGTGAACGCTCAGACGGCCGCCCGAAAGGTCCAGGCCGCCCTCGACGCGCAGGGCTACCTGCTCCTCCAGACGACCGACGCGACGCCCCTGACCGTCACGGGGACGTCGTCCCTCGTGTGGGGCGTCCTGGGCCTCGTCGATAACGGGCAGGCCCTCTACAGCCTCTCGCCGGCCGCCACCGAGACGGACATCCGCGCCAAGGTCGCCCTGGCCTACGAGCTCGCCAACTCGACCTCGAAGCCCGTGGTCGTCGAGCTCCCCGCCGCGAAGGTCGCCTTCACGTCGCCGCTCGTCCTCGCCGACCGCAAGGCCGACAACGTCTACCTGCGCGGCAAGGCCACGACGAGGAACAACCTCGTCTCGATCGGCGCCGTCGCGGCGGTCGCTGGCTCGACGTACCAGTTCGACGTCGCCCTCACCCTGGACTCGGTCGCCGGCGTCACCGTCGGCGGCAAGCTTTGGCTGCAGTACCTCGGCATGAACCAGGGGCAGTACACCGGCAACGCCGCGTGGACGGCGCTCTGCGGCAACTGGCCGGTGCAGTCGATCTCGGGGAACGTCGTCACCGTCCGGATCACGTCCCGCAACACGGGCGGCCCCGTGACCAACCTTCAGGGCATCGCGGTTTCGGCCTCGACCGCCGGGTCGAACGCCTACCCGTCGTTCGCCGCCGTTGTCGTGCCGTCCGAGCTCGCCTTCCCGGCCGGGGCGGGCGGCATTGCCCTCATCGACACCACTCTCGGCGTGACCAGGCTCGCCGTGTCGAACACCGATGGCGCGTCGAACACGGTGATCCCCGGGGCCGACGGCTTCACGATCATCGGCTCGAAGGCGCGGCTCAAGGCCGGCGCCCTCGCCGTGACCGGATTCGGCGGGAACGGCGTCTCCACCTGGGACGGCGGCCGCCTGTCCCTGCACGCGATCTCCGGGGCCACGTTCTCCGACGGCGCGGAGTGGCAGAGCGCCGCCTTCAGCGGGAACAGCAACGCGGGCGTCTTCCACTACGGTATCTCGCACGGGACGTTCTCCGGCGCGCAGGTCGGCGCCACGGCCGTCTCGCTCCTGCACATCGCGACGTGCGGCAACGGCCAGAACGGCTACCAAGTCGAGACCGCCACCGCCTCGCTCCGTCCCGGCAAGGGCCTGGTTTCGGGCTGCAACACCAACAACGGCCTTGTGGTCTACCGCGGAACGAACTCGTTCGTATCCATGCCGGACTACACGATCCGGGACAACATGGACGGAAGCAACCGCCAATGCTTCGCGTTCGAGCAGGCGTACTGCAACAATACGGGCGTGCACCCCTCAATCGTCACGTCCCCGGCTGCCGGCACCGTCGGCAACACCAACTCGCTCTTCAGCTGAGGATCCGGAGATGATCGTCGTCGCGAACGCGTCAGGCACCGGCATCTTCGCCCTGCACGAGGACGGGCAGCAGGTCCTGGCCCTGGTCCTCGCGAGCCTGGAGACCGGTGCCTACGCCGGCCTGCGGGTCTACTCGTACGCCGGCATTCTCGGGGCGAACGATCCGCTGCCCGCGACTGGCCTGACCTGGCTCAACGCGCCGCAGACGCTCGCCGGCTACGCGAACGCGGCCCGGAAGGCCCTCTCCGAGGGGCCGGGGCCCGGGCAGTTCGGGCGCATCCTGCAGGTCACGATCGCGTCGGGCACCTATCCCGTGCCGATCGATGCCACGACCCGATCCTCGCTCGGCGACGCGGCATTCGAGACGACGCTCACCAACGGGGACCAGTACACGATCGAATCCTGGCTGCTCCCGACGGGGCAGTTCATCAGCCTCGACGCCCCCTCGATCATGACCTTTGCGAAGGCGTGCTCGGCCGCGTTCCAGGCCCTGTTCAACGCCCAGAAGCAGGCCGTCGCCGGGATCGTCGCGGGCACGATCACCACCAAGGCGCAGGTCGACGCCATCCTGGCGGCGTCCGCGCCGGCCGGCAGCACCGGGGGGTGACATGCCGACGGCCTACCTCATCGAGGCGATCGCGAAGCCGGGCAAGGTCCAGACGGTGAACCCGTCGCGGCAGCAGCTGATGCGGGCCGCGATCGCGGCCGCGACGGGATACCGGTTCTGGACTACCCAGACCGCCTGCAAGGAGCAGTCGGACCTTCCGGCGGACAGGCAGCCCTTTCCCGGATTCGACGACGTCTCGGTCACCAGTTCGGGGACCGTCACCGTAGCCTCGGCGGCCACTGCGATCTCCCTCGTCGGCCCCCCGGGGAAGGACGGCCAGCCCGGTGCCAATGGCAAGGATGGCGCGCCGGGCAAGGATGGCTCTTCCGGTACCAACGGCAAGGACGGTGGCCAGGGCATCCAGGGCGTCCCGGGTCCCAGCACACTCCACTTCGCCGGGTTCACCACGACCGACTCCAAGGGGGCCTTCTCCCTGACGTGGAGCAAGCCCTTCGCCACCGGGGTCGTCCCGATCGTCAAAGTCGATCCCGCCGTCACGGATGGCTACGTCTACCGGATCACCAAGCTCGACACCGCCACCGGTACGACGGGGGCCGTCCTGCGGGCGCTCCTGTCGACCGGTGTCCTCGGGGCCTTCACCGCGGCCCCGGCCGGCGTGACCCTGTCCATCCTCGCCTTCGAGCCGTACCCCTGATGCCGATCCCCGCCCCGTTCCGCTTCCTGGCGAAGACCCAGACCCGGTCGCCCCTCGCGGACCGGTCCGCGGTCCCGATCCTCATGGACGGCGTCTGGATCGACAGGACCCCGGACGGTCGGGACCTGCGGGCGATCTGCCGGGACCAGACCGTGTCGATCGACGTCGGGGACCGCGAGGACTACGTCTCCCGCGTGGTCGTCAGCTACTCCCTGGCCGACCTGCCGCGGGAGCCCCGGCGCGGCGACAAGGTCCGGGTCGACGGCGTCGAGCTGATCGTCGGGAATCCGATGGCCTACCGGGTCGGCGTGGTCGACTGCATCTGCCTGGCGCCGGGCGAGAAGCTGCCCACCGCCGCGCGGAAGGGGGCCCGGACCGTCGCCCCGTAGGCCTGCGTTTCGCTCGTATCTTTTACACGCCGCGCTCGGGATCCTCGCTCCGTTGGAGTGAGCTCCCTTGCACGATCGCCGCCTCATCCGCCACGCCGTCCGGGACCGCCTCGAACAGGTGGTCGGTCCGGACGCGCCCGAGGGCCTCGGCTTCTACGCCGACCGCGCCGCCGGGTTCGCGGACGCCGGCGAGACCGGCCTGCTCAACGTGGCCGTCGCCAACTCCGGCGGTGACCTCGTCGACCAGCAGGCCTCGGACGTCTTCCGCACGTACGTCGTCACCGTGCAGCTCGCCATCGACGGGCTCGCCTCCGACCTGGACGTCGACAGCGACGAGCCGTCCTGCCCCGACCTCATCGACGACCTCGCCCTGAAGATCGAGGGGGCCCTGAAGCGCAACGACGTCCTCGACCGCGAGGCGCCCGCGCTCGGCTTCCTGCCGGTCAACTGGGAATTCGTCGACGACCAGGTCGCCTTCAAGCCGGGCGGCCGCGGCCAGGTCGGCAACCTCTTCATCCGCTACGCCCTCACGCTCCGTCAGCTCGACGGCGCGCCCACCAGGAGCTGACCCGTGCCCGCCATTTACCGTTCCGCACCGGCGACGACCCAAAAGGTCCTCTCCGGCCAGTTTCTGTTCCAGCTCGCCGGCCTCGACGCCAACGGCCTGCCGCATCCGCTGCGCAACCTCGGCAACGTCGAGGTGGTCCGGACCGTCAAGACCGAGACGCTGGACATCTACTCGAACGAGATCCCCGAGAAGCCGATCCTCAAGAGGGTGACCATCACCCTCAACGAGGAGCTCAAGATCACCTGCATGTCGTTCCTCCCGCTCGTCCAGGGCCTGTCGCACATGGCTCCCGCCGGCGAGAACTTCCAGCAGGTCGCGGTCCCGGATGGCGAGGTCAACATTCCTGCCACGGCGAAGGACTACGACATCTACGAGTGCCGGGACCACAACGGCAATCGCGTCTACGGCGTTACTTTCACCAGCCCCGACAAGACGAAGTACAACTACGACTCGCAGGGCGGACGCGTCGAGGTCATCGGCGATCGTAGCGCCTCCGACCAGGTGGCATTCACCTGCCCGGCGATCACCACCGCCAACGGCCTGGCCGTGCTGCGCATGCTGCAGCTGCGCGAGATCCGCGGCCGCGCGGTCATCCGGGAGAACAACCTCCTGGGCGCCCCGTACGACCACGACTACCCGACCATCTCGATCCGCATGAACTCCAGCCAGAACCTCATCGACAACGGCAAGGAGCCGTCGAAGGTGGAGCTGGACGCCCTGGTCGAGTTCGACACGACCCAGCCGATCGGCCTGGAGCGTGGCCAGGTCGTCGAGATGCCGGGCTACGTCCCGAACTGAGCCAACCCGGGGGCGCCCCCGGGCGCCCCCTCCCATGACGCGTCTCCGGAGGGGAAACCGAGACCATGACGAAGCTGACGAAGGCCGAAGCCGACGACCTGTTCCAGTTCCTGGACGAGGGCGATTACACCGAGTTCGAGTGGGCCCCGGCCCTCGGAGACCGTCCCGCCAAGATGGTGAAGGTCTACGGCGCCTCGGCGGCTGAATACGTGAAGTTCGTGGTCCGTCGGATTCCTGCGGTCGCAGAGCTCTACATCGACGGCGTGCGCCAGGGTGTCCGCCAGGCCGCAGCCGACGCCGAAGCGAAGGCCAAGGCCGCCGCGGAGACGGTCGACGTCCCCTTCGGTACCCGCGCCGCGCCCGCCGTCGTGGAGGCCTCCACGGCCCCCGTCGCCGAGGACCCGGACGCCGACCTCGACGTGATCTCCCGCGCCATCCTCGACGGCGTGCGGGAGAACATCGCCGAGGGCGCCCTTGAGGAGAAGGCGGCCCTGATCGCGGTGTGCATGGGGCGCCCCGGTGACGAGGCGTTCGAGCGCAACATCCTCCGCCATCCGCGCTTCCAGGACCTCGCCGACCTCGCGAACCAGAAGACGCGGGGCGCCGACCCTTTCGGTTTTTCCGGGGACGTGAACGCCCTGCTGATGGGCAGGCCGGCGGCTCCGGAGGCTCCGGCCGACCAGCCGACCGAGACCGCGGCCTAGAGCTCCAGTCGAACTGGCTGGTCGCCCTGATCCGGGCGATCCGCCTGCTCAGGATCCTGGGACACCCGGATCCTTGGACGCTCACCCCGGCCCAGGTCTTCTTCGACCTGGAGCTGCTCCGGGAGGACCGGCGCCAGGAGCGGGTCTTCAACATCAACGGGGCGCGGGCGGCCAGCCCCGAGGTCCCCCAGGAGGCCTTCCAGGCCTTCCTGGAGATCACCCCCTAACCGAGTAGGAGCCCCCACCCCGTGGCGATGCGGCGCGAAATTGCCGACCTGCGCACCACCTTCTCGGTGGCCGGCGTTCGGGACGTCGTCGACGGGGCCAAGGCCGCGGCCACCGGGCTGGACTCGGTCGCCGCCGCCTCCGCGCGCCAGGCCGCCGCCGCGGCCGCGGCCGCCCGCGACACCGCCACCGCCCAAGCCGCCGCGGCCCGCGCCGCCGCCGCCTCGCGCGAGCAGGCCGTGGCGATGGCCCAGGACGCCGTCCGGGTCGCCCGGCAGCGTCACGACGAGCTCGTGCGCCTCGCCGAGGACGAGCTTCGGGTCGAGGCGGACGTCGCCAAGCGCCGCGAGACCCTCCGGACCCAGAATGGGGGAGACGCGTCCAAGCGCGAGGCGGATCTTGCGCGCGAACGCGAGCGGATCGACACGCGGGCCGAGGCGCGCCGCGCGCTCCTGGACCGGGCGCGGCAGCGCGCCGCCGAGCTGCAGGCGCGGCGGGATCAGAACCTCGCAAAGGAGTCCGAGGCCAAGCAGAGGCTGCAGGCCACGGAGGCCGAGACCCCGAAGGACCTGGAGAAGCGCGCCTACGCCCAGTTCGAGCATGCCGGCGAGGATGCCCAGGAGGCGGAGTACCAGCGCCTGCTCCGGGAGCGCATGAAGCGCGTGGCCGACGGTCGGCGCGAGGTCGAGCGTCTGACCAAGGTCAACGCGACCCCCGATCCCAAGCTGC
Source organism: Methylobacterium sp. 2A (assembly GCF_009806555.1). Taxonomy (GTDB): domain Bacteria; phylum Pseudomonadota; class Alphaproteobacteria; order Rhizobiales; family Beijerinckiaceae; genus Methylobacterium. The sequence continues at coordinate 109,792 of NZ_VUOK01000019.1, forward strand.
CTGCGGCCCAGCTAAGGCTCTCACGTGCCGAGGCGGTCGACGCCGGCCGCACCCCGCGGGACGAGGCGCGAAAGGCGCAGATCGACGCCGAGATCCAGGCCGTTCGCGCCGCCGAGGCCGATAAGGTCACGATCGTCCGCAAGAGCCGCGCCGAGGAGATCGCAGCCGCCCGCCAGGCCCTGGAGTTCGCGCAGGACCTCCTGGACAAGGACACGGCCGCCGCCGAGGCCGCGGCCGCCGCGCGGACCCGCGCCGTCCAGCAGGCCGCCGCCGCTGAGGCGAAGGCCCGGCGCGAGGCTGCCTCCGCGTCGGCCCAGGCCGATGCCGACGCCGCCCGCGAGCGGGCCAAGGCCGAGGTCGCCGCGCAGGCCGCCACGGACCGCCAGGGCGCCGGGGGCGACACCGCCGCCGCGGTGCGCGCCGCCGAGGAGCGCCACGAGCGGACCAAGCGCGAGGCCGCCGACCGGATTCGGCGCGAGCAGGCCCAGGTCGACACCCAGGCCGCCGATCGCCGCGACGCGGGCGTCCTGAAGAAGGCGTCCGACGAGGGGGTCCTGCGCAACGCCCGGGCCAAGGCCGACGCGCTGCGCAAGCAGCTCGCCGACTGGGAGAAGGCGAACAAGGGCCGCCGGGAGGGCCCGGAGAAGGAGGCGGAGCGCGCCGACCTCCAGGAGCAGCTCAACGGCTGGGTCGGCACCGCCGCCAGCCTGAAGCGCAACCAGTTCAAGGGCGGGGTCGCGTCCAAGCGGGCCGAAGAGGACGCGCAGCGCGACGCCGCCGAGCGCATGCGCCTGTTCCGCGAGGTCGAGGAGGCGCGCGTCGCCGCATCGGCCCGGGCCCTCGACGAGGTCCGCCGGATCCTGGCGCAGGAGACGATCGCCGCGAAGGAAGCGGCCGCCCAGCAAGCCGAGGCCGCCAAGGAGGCTGCCCGGGCCCGCGCCAAGGCCGCCGCCGAGGGGGCCGCCGCGGTCGCGCGCGTCGCCGCCACGGCCAAGGCCGCCGCCGACAAGGCGAAGGGCAAGCGCGAGCTCGACGAGACGATCGCCGCCGGCATGGTGGATCCGGACGCGCTCCGGGCCAAGGCGAAGTCGTCGGCCGAGGACCACGCCGCCTACGCCGCCAAGGTCGCGGACCGTCTGCGGATCTCGCAGGCCAAGGTCGCCGGGGCCCGCGGCACCGACCGCGAGGCCGAGGTCGCGGAGCAGGAGGCCCGGTCCGCGAAGGGCATCGAGGCCGCCCTCATGGTGAAGGAGCGGGCCGCGAACCGGTTCGCCGCCGCCCTCGTCGAGGTCGAGCGCCGCCTCAAGGCCGTGCAGGCCGAGGCCGATCGGCTGGCCAAGGCGCAGCAGGGCGAGGCCGAGCGCGTCGCCGCGTCGATCGACAAGCTCGGGGCGTCCGCCCGCAAGGTGCAGGGCGACCTCGCCGGGGCGCGTCGGTTCGAGCGCGACGTGGTCCTGGCGAAGGGCAACGCCCGCCAGACCGAGGGCCTGGCGAAGGCATGGGCGGATTCCTACGAGCGCGCCGTCGCCCGCGTGGTGAAGGCGGCCGCCGAGGCCAAGGTCGCGATCGCCGCGGCCGCCGGGGATCCGGAGGAGCTCGCGCGCGTGACGGCCGCCGAGTCCGAGAAGGTCCAGCTCGCGCAGCGGACCGCCGATCGGATCGGCGGCGAGGCCCGGCGCATGAAGGCCCTGTGGGCCGAGGTCGACCGGGCGCAGCAGCGCTCGGCCTCGGACGCGGCCCGGGCGCAGGAGGCGGCGGCCCGCCGCTCCGCGCGCGCCTGGGAGGACGCCATGCGCCGCCTCTCCCGCGTCCAGTCCGCTCTGCCGAAGTTCGGCGACGGGGCCGGCCGGGCGCGCCGCGCCGGTGGCGTCGTGTCGAGCGCCGTGGGCGCGGTCGGCAGCCTCGCCGGCACCGTCCTCGGGGGCGCCCTCGGTATCCTGCGGGCGGTGGCCAGCGGGGCCGCGGGCGCGGCCCGGGCCGTCCTCAACGTCGGCGTCGCGGCGGTCACGGCCGCCGGGCGCATCGTCCTGTGGCTCGGATCCACCGCCCTGTCGGTCCTGGCCAGGCTCGGCCAGGGCGCGTTCGACGTGGCGAAGAAGGTCGCCTCGATCGGCCGCACCGTCATCGTGCGCGCGGTCCTCATCGGGGGCGCGGGCGTCGCCGCCGGCGCGGCCGCGGCGCGCAAGGCGGTCGCGGATTCGGCCGAGGCCACGAAGGGCGTCGTCGACGGCGCCATGGCGACCGGGTCCAGCGGGTTCGGCTTCCAGCAGATCTCGGCCGCCGCCCGGCGCGCCGGCCTCGACATGGCCGAGTTCCAGGGGGCGCTGACGAACGCGCACAAGGCGATGGCAAGCCTCGGGGACAACCCGACGCTGCTCGCGGCCCTGAACCGCTTCGGCATCGCGACGCGCGACATGAACGGCCGCCTCCGCGACACCGGCTCGGTCATCCAGGACCTCATGTCCCGGATCCAGGAGCTGTCCTACGCGGAGCAGGGCCAGATCCTGACGGAGCTGTTCGGGTCCCCCGAGGACGCGGAGCGGATGCTGCCGCTCCTCGCCCAGATGGCGCGCGGCGCCGGAGCCCTGAACGCGGCCACCGAGCGGCAGCGCCAGCTCGGCTCCCTGATCGGGCCCGGCGACGTCGCCCAGATGCGCGCCTACCGGGCGGCCGTCTACGACCTGGAGGACGCCTGGAAGGGCTTGAAGCTCGCGGTCGCGCGCGCCGTCGGCCCGGACGTGATCAGCGGGTACTACCGCCTCTCGAACCTGATCGCCGCCTCCCGCGGCACGATCGCGGCGGCCGCCCGCTACGGCTTCATCCTGGCGCAGGCGCTGGCCGAGGTCGTGATCACCGGCAACCGCCTCAGCCAGTTCATTACCGCCGACACCAAGGCGGCGAGCGTCGCGCGCCTGGTGCTCGACGGGGCCTATTACGCCCGGCGCTTCGCCATCGAGATGGCGGGCCTGACGAGCGAGTTCGTCCGGACCGTCCAGGTCATCAACCAGCAGCAGAGCACCTCGGACCAGCTCTCGACGCAGGCCCGCGGCTGGGTCCGGGCGCTGGCGATCGGCGTCGTGGCGGTGAAGACCTACGCCGTCGAGACCGTCGCCGCGGTGAAGGGCATCCACCAGCAGATGCACTCGACCGCCCAGGTGATGATCCCGGCGAGGCAGTGGATCATCGACCTCGTGGCGGCCGGCTTCAAGGCGGCCCTGTTCTTCCGCGAGGTCTGGCGCACGATCCGGGGCGAGGACCAGGGCGTCGTCCGCTACCCCTGGCTCCTGACGATCCGGGCCGGCCTGGAGACGCTCGGCCGCTTCGCCATGGAAGTGTGGGCCGCCGTCCGCGGCGACACCGCCAAGGTCCAGGAATTCCCGATCCTGCTGCGGATCCGCTCGGGCGTCCTGGCGACGTTCCAGTACGTGAAGGACTTCGCGAGCGAGGCCTGGCAGGCGGTCACCGGCAACGGCGTCATGCAGCAGAGCGCCCGGTTCCCGTGGCTGTTCTCGGCCGCGCAGGCGGTGCGCGACTTCGTCCGCGACGTCCGCGCCGGGGTGGCCGATCTGCAGGGCGTGTGGAGCGGGATGGATCCGACCACGGCGATCGGCGCCAAGTTCCAGAACCTCATCGCCACGGTCAACTACTACAAGAACGAGGCGAGCCTGCTCTGGCAGGACTTCACCAAGATCTTCGACGGCACGTCCAACAAGGAGCAGGACTTCAACTTCGGCTGGATGAAGGATCTGGCCGTCTCGATCGAGGACATCTCCGCGAAGGCCAAGGAGGCGTGGGAGACGTTCAAGGGCTTCTACGGGTTCCTGGACCGCTCGATCCAGCGGCTGTCCTTCGGCAAGCTCGACCTCGCGACGGTCAGCCTGACGCTCGGATTCCTGACGCTGTTCGGGGTGACCCGCGTGGTCATCGGCGGCCTGAAGGCCATGATGCTGGCCGGGTCCCTGTCGGCCAAGTGGTTCGGCCGCATGTCCGGGATGGCCGGCAAGGCCGAGAAGTCGGTGCGCCTCGCCGGCACCGCGGCGACGGCGGCCGGCGGTGCCGCGGCCGCCTCGGCCGGCAAGTGGGCCGCCCTGTCGGGCAAGCTGAGCGGCGTCGCCAACCTCATCGGCCGCTCCCGCGCGCTCCAGGCCCTGCTCGGCCTCGGCGCCGGCGCGCTGATGATCGGCGGCGAGTGGCTCGGCGACAAGATCGCCTCGAACGCCGACCCCGAGAACGGGACCGGCCGCGGCTGGGCCATGGCCGGCGGCGCGATGCAGGGCGCCGCCACCGGCGCCATGATCGGATCCTTCATCGGCCCGGAGGGGACCGCCGCAGGCGCCGTGATCGGCGGGATCTACGGCCTGTTCTCGGGCGGCGCCGACTACAACGCCAAGCGCCTGGAGGCCGTGAAGGAGCAGCTCCGCGCGCAGGGCCGCGGCGACCTGGCCGACCGGGTGTCCGCGGAAGGCATCACCTCGACCGGCGACGAGGCCACGGACCGCTCCGATCGTGAATCCTACTCGGCAGCCGACGGCGAGGTCGAGCGCGACATCGGCCAGCTCAAGGAGGTCCTCGGCCCGCTCGGCCAGGACCTCTCGGGTCTGCGCGAGTCGCTCGAAGCCCGCGGCACCCAGCTCCGCAACGAGGCCCAGGCCCCGGCCCCGGTCGCGCCCCAGGGCGACACGTACGTCCAGAGCCTCGGGGCGATGACGCCCGAGCAGCGGAAGCTCCTCGCCGAGAGGCAGCAGGACGCCAACACCCTCGCCTACTACCGGTCGACATACGACATGCGGCGGACCGATCCGCTGGCCACCCCGGACAAGGACGGCAGCGTAGCCCGCTGGTACGAGCAGAAGATCATCGGGCTCCAGTCCAGGATCCTCGAACTGGACCGTCGCATCGCGGCCCCTGCCCCGGTCGCGGCCCCCGCGCCGGCGGCCGCCCCGGGCCGCCGGTCCGCCAACGACGAGCCCGATGCCGCCTTCATCATCAAGATGACCGACGGCCGCGAGCTCAAGGCCCGGGCCGGCCGGAGCGACGTCGCCTCCCTCAAGGACGCGCTCACGAGCAGCGTCGGCGCCCCCGCCTGGAGCGTGTGATGTACGTGCCCTTCTCCTGGCAGACCCGCCTCGCCACCCCCGGCGCCCCGTTCCTCCTGACGGTCGGATCCTCGATCGGCATCGAGGAGAGCCGCGAGTCGGACGAGACCAAGACGCGGCGCACCGTGAACGGCACGGCCGTCCAGTTCCGCGGCCTGTTCGACACGTACTTCCGGATCTCGGTCTCGGCCTCGGGGCCCGCCGTGCGGTGGTCGCCGAACCTCCTGTCCCTGCCTCGGACCGGCGCCTTCGGGTGGTACTCGACGAAGCACATGTCCCAGGCGATCGCGCCGGGGCAGACCCAGGTCACCCTGCCGCGCGACGTCGTCCCCGGGTGCGTCCTCCGCCTGTTCCGGGCCGACGACCTCAACGAGGCGCCGGCCTCCGTGATCGCGACGCCGCCCGCCGGCGTCGCGCCGGTGTCGATCCCGACCACGCTCAACGGCCGCGTCCTAACGCTCGCCCAGGCCTGCCCCGACGCCCTGTCCGTGCAGTTCCTGCCTGCCTTCATGGTGGTGCTGAACCGCTTCCGCGAATCCGGCAAGGAGATCGAGGGGACGGCCGCATGGTCGATGGAGGTGGAGGAGTCGACCCCGGGCACCGCCATCGTCGGAGCGCAGAGCTGATGCCCCTCTTCATCGTCCACCTCCCCGCCCTGCAGACGCCCCTGACGCAGGACATGCTCGTCGACGACGCGCTCGTCCTGGAAATGGTCCAGACGTTCAAGCGCGGCGCGCTAGGCGGCGGGGTCGTCCTCCTGGAGCTGGAGATCAAGAACCCCGGCCTCGTGCTGCTCGCGGGGACCGGCTACGTCGCGGTCGTCGACGCCCCCACCGGGCTGCTCGCGGACCCGGAGACGCTGATCCTCGCCCGGGCCCGGATCAAGCGGATGCCCGACGATTTCGGGGGCGACACGGTGCGCCTGCTCCTCGAATGCGCCCCCGCGTCGTGGAAGGACGCCCTGCGCCTCCAGGCGAACCAGATGGTCGCCGGCGCCGGCATCCAGAGCTACGTCGTGCCGACGATCCCGGACCCGGGCCAGGGCACGATCGCGCTGGCGTTCTCGACGGCCCCCTCGACGCAGTGGTCGGTGGTGGCCGCGTCCGCCATCCCCGTCATCACGTTCTTCCAGGACGACCTGAACCGCACGCCGTTCAGCTCCCTGATCAACTACGACGTCGTCAGCGTCCCCAACGCCCTGCTGCGGGCGACGGTCAAGGACACGCCGGCGATCCGGGCGGCCCTCTACAGCCAGCACTCGGTCCTCGTCGGCGTGTCCGGGGACAAGGACCCGACGCACGCGGTACCGGTCGCGGCCGGCGCGCTCCAGGGCGGGATCCCCGGCCCCGAGGGCAACATCGACCTGATCATCAACCTCGCAGGGTCGAATCTCGTCACCGCCGGCATCGCGCCGGCGACGTCGGGCGACACGACCCAGGGCGGCCTGCCGTACTATGATCCCCTGATCCCGGGCCCCCAGAGCGACCTCTCGATCTCGGTCCTCGATGGCCGGAGCGCGACTTGGTACATCGATCCGGTGACCCATGTCGCCGTGGTCGACGACTTCGTCACCGGCCGGCGGGTCGTCGACCTGGCGCCGAACAACCAGGACCTCGGGGACGGGGACAGCGAGCAGAAGACGGCGGTCGAGGAGGTCGTCCAGCACGTCAAGGCGAAGCTCGTCGTGGACTTCACGCAGTCGGCCGTGGGCACCACCGACATCGCGAACGTCGTGAGCCTGGCCGGGGACGCGGGCGGCAAGTTCTCGTCGCTCTCGTCGTTCTACGGCGGCATCCCCGCGTCCCAGACCGGCGGCGACCTCAGCATGGGCTGGACGGTGTCGTCCCCCAAGGTCCTGGTCACCACGGCGCCCTCGCCCCGGCTGTGGACCGGGCGTATCTTCAGGCTGACGTACCGCCTCGACACGCTGCACTACCTGATCACCCCGCGGCCGTCCGGCGTGATCGGGGAGCCGCCGACGCTCGGAAACTATCAGTCTCAGTGGGCTCAGGGCGCGCCGTATACGAAGGACGTCTACGAATACGGCCACTGCATCGTCAATTACCATCAATACTATAGCTGGCTCGTCTCGTACAATTGGAGCCAGTCGCGCCGCGAGACCTGCGACCTCGTCCTCGACCTCGACACGCAGCAGTTCGCGCTCAACGCGCAGACGCTCGACCTCGGCCCGATCCAGATCTCCGACCCGAACCAGCTCTCCGGGATCCCGCCCTACCAGGATGGCATCGCCTACAACATGGGCGATCGGGTGCTCGTGCGCGGGGAGGTCTGGGAGTGCATCGCGAACAACGTGATCGAGCTCTACCATCCGACCACGGTCGTCCGTAACGGAGTACCCAAGACGACCTTCGCGCCCAAGTATTGGATCAACCTGGGCGTGTCGACGCCGATGGGGGACCCGCGCCGGCCGTCCTATTTCGACAGCCCACGCGGCAAGGGGACGATCGAGGCCGTCCTGATGCGGATGCGGGCCGCCGCCCTCAAGCGCATGGCCGGCCTGCGGTACCGCAAGTCCTTCCCCTGGGACGTGGCGCGCGGCATCACCCTGCAGGATTCGGTGCGCATGCTGGTGCGCGACGGCCAGCGCCTGATCCCGGTCGTAGGGAAGGTCGAGGAGCTGCGCCGGTTCGTCAGCGGCGACAGCGGCGCGCAGGTCGACGTGACGATCTCGGTCTGCGTCGGGACCGGGCGCCACGACGTCCTCCAGGAGAAGCCCGAGACCTACGTCCAGGGCGGCTACGTCGACGAGTCGTACACGCCCCAGAACGCCCCCTCGTACGTCGCCGGCGTGCTCCCCGGCTACAGCTACACCGGGACGCTCAACGGCGACATCGAGTATGTCCTGTCCGCCTCGAACGCGGCCGACCCGATCGATGCCTTCCGGCTCTCGGACCCGAACTACATCGTCCTGAGCGTCACGAGGCACAACTCGGCGTCCGACCAGCTTGCGCAGGTCTCTCGGCTGATCGCGAACAACCAGAACCCCCAGCAGGTCGCGAACGCCTACCCGACGACCCTCGACGCGCCCCTGCGGCCGCTGCGCTCCCAGGGCGTGCTGCAGCGTCAATACACGCTCCACGCGCAGCTGACGTGGAGCCCACGCGGCATCGATCTCGTCAACGGAGGTGAACCATGAGCAGCCAGGACTCCCCCTTGGGCGGGGGGCCGATGGAGCTGGCTGCTGCGATCCAGCAGGCCGGGCGGGCCAAGCCCCAGTTCGAATCCCGGCCCGGCGCAGGCCTCAACCGCGACGGCCCGGCCTCGTCGATCAGCCAGTTCGACGGGAACAACGCCCCGAGCGGCCAGCTCGTCAACTACGACTACAGCCCCTCCATCGATCAGCCTGGGGTCCAGAACCCGGACAACTCCCCCGGGAATCCGGCCCCGCCGTACCACGAGGGGGCGCAGCTCCTCGTGTTGGTCTCCCAGGAGCAGATCGGCTGGAAGTGGTTCGCCACGGCCACGAACCCTGACGGTCAGCCCCAATACAACTCGACCCCGGTCGATTCCCGCACCGGCAAGCTGCTCATCCCGACCGCCGGCGCGAACGCGGATCCCAACATCCAGTTCGTCGCCGACCTCCCCCCCGGATATTCAGGATAACCCGCCGTGCTGCCTCCCATCACGCTCCTCGCCAACAAGGGCGCCCCGCTGACGGCTCCGGAGGCCGACGGCAACATCCAGAACCTGGACTCGCGCGTCACGACGATCGAGCAGCAGGGCCTCACCGCCACCGGCATCGCGCAGGTCACGTTCGACCCGGTCGAGAACACCTTGCTGGTGACGCTGACGGACGGGACGACGTACGGCCCATACGCGCTGCCGTCGGCGCCTTTCACGCCGCGCGGGGCGTGGGTGGCAGGCACCGCCTACCGGGCCAACGACCTCGTCTCCTACAACGGTGGTTCGTACCTGGCGATGATCGCCCATGTCGCCGGGGCCGACTTCCCGACGGACCAGACCGCCGGCAAGTGGCTCACGATCGCCCTCCAGGGACAGGCGGGGAAGGACTTCTATACGTACCAGGGGGCCTACGACGACACGGTCCAGTACAACGTCGGCGACGGCGTGCTGTGGACCGACCCCGCCTACACGTACGCCGGGCCGCAGCTCTACCGGCTGAACGTCGCGATGCCTGCCGGCACGAAGCCGAACGCAACGGGGCCCAGCTCTGTCCCCGGTTATGCGGGCACGCCGTATTGGTTCATGGTCAGCGTGCCGCCCCAGACCGTCGAGGTGAATTTCTACTCGGGGATCGTCCTCGCCAACGTCCCGCCCGGCGCGATACTGTTCCGGCGGCGGTTCGCCAGGGCCACGCGGTTCCTGCAGAGCTTCAGTGGCTACGCCAACCTCGACATCGCGCCCAAGAACGACACGACCTTGCAGGTCTTCCAGAACTCGACCCAGATCGGGATCGCCTTCTGGGCGGCCGGGTCGAAGCTGGGGTCGATCGGGCTGTTCAACGCGACGCCGGTGATCTTCGCGAAGGGGGACTTGCTCTCGATCGCCACGCCGCCCTCCGGGAGTTCCGGGACGGCCGCGGATCCCAACGCGGCGGGGCCCGACATCGGCATCGTCGGCTCCCTTGCGTAGCGCGTGCCGCCGTACGCACCTCGCGTGCGCACGTGCGCACCTCTGCGCACACGTTTTCAAAATGGATTTGAGACGCCGGACGACGGTCGATAGATTTTCTTGAAAACGTGTGCGCAGAGGTGCGCAGAGGTGCGCACGTCGTGCCGACGTCGGCTGACGCGTCAGCATTTCCGCTGACGCGTCAGCCTGGTGGCTTGCTTGGGGCGGTGAGAGAATGACGCGTCACCCGAGGAGACCGCCATGCGCCTGTCCGCCGACGAGCCCTATCCCCGCAGCCCCGGCATGACGGGGGCCGCCCGCGCCGCAAGGAGGCTGGAGACGAACCGGAACGCCAAGGCCGCGCAGCGCGGTAGGGAACGGGCGGCCGGTACGGTCGATCGCGAGACCCTGGACCGGGCGCTCGTGGGCGCGCTGGCCGAGCTGCTCTCCGTCGGGGAGCGCTCCCTCACGACCGCCCTCCTACCGGCGGCGATCGTGAAAGTCGCGCACGTCCGGATCCTGGAGCGCGGCGAGCGACAGGGCGCGCGCTTGAACAGGGACGCCCTCATGGAAGCCCTCGGCGATCGGCTCCTCCGCCCGCGAGGGGCCGGGCGCCCCGGAAAATCCCGGGGAATTTAGAGGCGCGTTACCGGCACTAGGAGTAACGGGGGGAGCGGTCGGGGATGGCCATCCGAACAGGGGTGGCGGCCAGGGGTCTGTTAACGGCGTCCACAGGGATCGCTTGACGGGATTCCGGCGCTCCGAATCAATGGGGGTAACGCCTTCTCGGGGATCCCCCATGTCCGTAACGACCGACCTCGGCCTCCACGCAGGCCTCAACGCCAGCCGCGGCCTCTCGATGCTCATGGCCCTCAAGGCCGGCATGGACGCCGCCGCCGACCGCCGCGAGGACCGTCGCCGCGCCGGCGTCGAGTCCGTCCGCGAGCTCGCCGTGCGTCTCCAGGACGCCCGCCGCACCGAGGGCCAGGCGATCAGCGTCGCCGAGCAGCTTGCCGCCGAGAACGTGGCGCTCCAGGCCGAGCGCAACGATCTCTGGGAGGCCCTGCGCGCCACCGCCGACCGGGCCGCCCGGGCCGAGGCCGCGGTCCTCGAAGCCGCGGCGATCGCGCGGGCCCGCCGCCTCCAGGCATGAAAAAAGCCCCGGGGGATTGCCCCCGGGGCCTGCCGGATTCCTGAGCCTCGCGCGACGGCTACATGCGCATCGCGGGCGCTTCGTGGACGAACGCGTCGGCGGGGATGCGGGGCAGCCGTGCGAGTGACCGGGCCAGGGCGCCTTCGGCCAGCTTGCCGTCCTTACCGCCCTGCAGCGCGAGCCGCTCCAAAACCGCGTCGATTTCGAGCTCCCGCAACGCCACCGCGACGGGCGTCCCGTCCCGCTGGAAGCGCGCCCTGACCTCGGCGTCCGTGGGGAGGAGCGGGATCCCGACGATCGGATCCGTGCCGGTCATGTGCCGATCCAGATCGCCGGCGGGGAAGCGCAGCAGGCCCTCACGGTCGTCCTCGCCCATGTCGTCGAGCCACAGGCCGACGCTGGCGGGGAACCGGGCCTCCTCACGGGAAATCCGTCCCGCGACGTAGTCCAACACCCGCTCGACGACATGGCCCCGGCGCTTGATGGCCTGCACCGGGGCGGGGGCCGCCGCCTTCACTGGGCCTGCGTCGGCAGCGAGCGCCGCGTCGGCGACGTCGCCCGGCTGCTCCGGTCGGGCCCCGAGCAGCCCCCCGAGGACGGCGCCCGGCACCGCCGCGACGTGCTCGGCGAGATCCAGGGCATCGTGGGCGACTTCCAGCCCCGTCTCGTATGCACCCTCAGCGACCTCGGCGGCCGTCTCGGCGGCAGCTGCGGCTGAGTCCTTCCCCCGGCGGGCGAGGCGACGAAGGGCGCGGGCGGCGGCGCGCAGGGCGCGGGCGATGGTCCGGCCGAGGTTTTTCCAGATGGACACGGAGGGCTCCCGGGTAGTGGAGCCGGCGCTGCGCCGGCCCTCGTGCCCACATCAAAGCCCTCGCCGATGCATGTCACAACTCATCCCAGACGGGCAAAGACTCGTCAGCCTGCTGAATCCCCCTGTGGATGGAGGCGGTGCGACAACTTGTCGGGATCGTGGTTAGCGATCCGGCTACCCCCGGATTTTGGCCATCACCCCCCGATCCAAGTGCCTGATCCGTATAGGGTTGGATGGCGCGAGACCCAGCGATTTCGGGTGTTTGTCAGCTACTTGTAACAACCGCACACGGCCGGTTCTGGCCTGCAATCGCGCGAATCGGTGTTCGGCCGCTTGCCGAATCCAAGCCGGGCGCGCAGGTTGAGCTTCAACGCGACCCACGTTGCAGACCGCGTTAAGACCCGGAGACACCCCCGTGCGCTGCCGCATCCCAGAAACCACGCTCCGCGAGGCGCTCGCCGCCGGCGCGACATACGCGGCGATAGCCCGCGCCCACGGCGACGACCCGGCCGCAGTCCGCGCCCGCTGCGTCGCGCTGGATCTGTCCCGGTCCCGCACGCAGGGGCGGATCCCGCCCGAGCCCGTCCTCCGCGTGGCCCTGGCCATGGACGGTGTTTCCGTCGCGCGCCTCGCCCGGGCCTGGGGATGTCACCCGGATGCTCTTTCCCGCGCCGCCCGGCGCCTCGGCCTGCCGACCGACCCCGTCGGCCGCGCCGCCCTGCGGGGAGGTCGGTGATGGCGCGCACCCTGTCCCGCGACGACGTCGTCGTTCGCCTCAAGGCCGCGTGCGTCGCGGCCGGCGGCCCCGCCGCCTTCGCCAAGCGCGTCAACATCCGGGCGACTTACCTCAGCGACCAGCTTTCCGGGCGCCGTCCGCCCGGGCCGTCCGTTCTTGCCGAGCTCGGCCTGCGCCAGCTCCCCCCGTCCTACGAGTCCGCCGGGAGGTCCTCGTGACGCGCGTCGAAGAACTGATGGCGGCGACGGCCGAGGAGCGGCGAGCGGCCTTCGCGGCCCCCTACGCCAGGCTCAAAGCCCACGCCTCCGAGGGCGGGGACGACCAGCTTCTGGCCTATCTGGCCCGCACCGCTGAGGCGGTGAAATGGAGCCAGTCGATCGCCGTCGCCGCCCTGGAGGAGGCCGTCGCGCGCCTGGACGCCCTGCCCGACGGCATGCGCGGGATCGGCATGATCGCCCCCAAGCAGAGCGGCTTGGCCCGGGGCGAGCCAGAGGGCCGCGCGCAGCTCGCCAGTGCCGTCGAGGCGTTCGCCGCCCCTCCTCAGCCACCCCCCGCGCCCGCCCGTCCCGGGCTGCCGCCTCCCCGCCCCCTTCCCACCCAGCAGCCCAGGAGCAAGCCATGAACAGCGACCGCCACCTCATCGCCCTATCGACCGCCGGAATCCTCGCGCTGGCGGACGTGCACTGGGGCTGGATCTCCTCGATCAACGGGCTGTTCGCCGGGGCGATCTACGGCTTAGTCGCCCTCACGATCCACGACTGTCTCGCGGCCCCCAGTGGGCCCCGGTCGTGAAAGCGCTCCGATCCCTCCTCAACGCGGCCGCGGGATCCCCCGGCCGGGCCGGCTGCTCGGGCGTGGCCGCATCCACGATCGCTCTGATCGCCGCCGGCTACGGGCCGGCCCTCGGTAGCGCCCTCATCGTCGGATCGATCTGGGCCACCGGCGTCGCCCTGGTCACCCTCGCCCTCACCGCCGCCGCCTCGATCGGCGGCGCGATCGACCCCGCCCACGACGTCACGCTGAAGGATCCGCAACAATGATCGATTGGAAGTGGCAACTGACGCACGAACTTCTGGAGATGGTGTTCGACCAGTCGTTCGCCCTGGTCTCGGCACATACGAGGGCTCAGGCTGGGGTCCCTGGTAGGAATGGCGACCGTCTGTACGAGGTCTGGTGCGGGGATCTCTGGTTCGCTCTGGACGAGATCCACGTAGGGTCGAAGTACCGCTTCCCCGATCAGTCGAGCAAGGGGCTGACGAAGAGGCAGGCTCAGCGCCTGTGGGATTTTCTGGACGGACCGTGGGGGATGCACCGCAGGGACGGCGAGTTGCCGTTCCTCGTCGCCTACGACGCGGACAAGGTCGTCGACCTCGTCAGCGCCGCGGTCGGCCGCTTCGGCCTCCCCCCGATCAAGAACCCCACGATCGACATGCGCGAGATGTCTGAGCTGCTGTGGCCGGGCGAGCCGTCGGACCTGGAGTCCCTGCTGAAGCGGTGCGGGTACGTCCCCGAGGGACCGCTCGATGTCGAGTATCAGCACGGCCTCAGCGTTAACACGCTGCGCATCATCGGCCGGAAGGTGCGCGATGCGTGACGTCGCGGCGATCGTGGCCGGGCCCGTCGCCTGGGCCGTGGCGGTCCTCGGCCTCGCGGCGGCGATCGCCGTCCACCCGCCCGGAGGACTCCGCCAGGAGGGTTACTTTTTCGATACCCTACCCTTGCCACGGCCAATTAAGGGTACTATAAAGTAACCCATGGCGGGGTTGGCCCGCCGAGCAGGAGCAAGCCGGTGACCCACTCCTACAAAAACCTCGCGAGCGTCGACGCCGTCCGCGACCTCTTCTCCAACCTCCGCGCTACGCAGATCGATACGGCCGTGGCGATGCTGAACGCCACCGCCGACCACACGGCCGCCCCCAATTGGGCCGACGCCCTCGACGACGACTTCATCGCCCCGCTCGCCGACGGCGGGATCGTGGCCTGGGGCGCCGAGCACGCCTTCGGGCGCAACTGCTACGGCGAGCCGATCCTCCGCCGCGACCTCGTCGCCTACAGCGCCCCGGACGTCTGCGAGATGATCCTGTCCGCGGCCGAGATCGACGCCCGCATCGACGAGGAGCGCGAGGGCGAGATCGACGGCCTCATGGCCGCCCGCCACGACGCCATCGGCGACACCTGGGACCACGACTACGCCAGCGACAGCCGCGGCTTCGACTTCTGAGCGCCTGCCGGGGCCGCCGGGCCCCGGCCTCCCCCTCCCATCCCAGAGGTCGCCATGTCCCAGAAACCCCTCCGCTCCCGTATCGGAATCCTGGCCGTGCTCACGCCGGCGCAACGCCGCATCGCCATCGCCATCCGTAAGGCGAACGCCTCCAGCGTCACGGCGGCCCACGACCTCGTCTCCCGCGAGCGCGACGCCCTGCAGGATGGTATCGCCGAGCGGATCGTCGCGAAGCGCGACGTCCCCGTGGCGTTCGAGGCTGCGAACGACTCGTGGCGCGCCCGCAGGGTCAAGGGCAAGCGTGGCGAGAACCTTCTCTCGGCCTGGGAATGGTTCGGCCACATGCGCCGCCAGCCGCAGGCCAACGAGACGATCTCCGCGATGCGGGACCGGCAGGCGTTTGCCCGGGACATCGCGCGGCCGATCCGGCTCCGGTTGGACGACCTGAGGAACGGCGCGGTGATCGAGGCGGCCAAGCGGGTCATGCGCCACGGCGGCTCGGGTGGCACCCGCTGGCAGATCAATGCCGACATGCTGGATGCCGGCGACGGCCGCGGCGCCTACCGCACCGAGACGCAGAAGGTGTGGGGGAAGAACGACAACTGGCCTTCGCAGCGGGACCACCACTCGATCTTCGTCTCGAAGCGGTGGCTCGCGGTGCGCAAGCGCATCGGCGACGGCGACGGCACGGTCTGCGGCTCGCACCTGCTCCTCGATGCCATCCCGTTCCTGGAGGACGGCGGGAGGGCCGTGTTCGAGGCCCGGCTGGCGCGCCCGGGGCGCGGCTACTCGGCCGTCGTCGAGGACCTCTGGCTCTCCTGCTACGGCCGCAAGGTCACGATCCACCGGACGCTGAAGGCCGCCCTGTCCGCCAAGCCACCGAGGCCCGAGGCGCCCCCGCCGCGCGAGGCCTCCCCCGAGGACGATGCCGCCCTGGCCGACCTCGCACTCTGAGCCGAGCCGGGGCCCCGCGCCCCGGCCCTCCGCCGGCCGCCCCACGGGGGCCGCTCGCCGAGGGCCGCCCTCGTCAGAGGACCTTCAACCAAGGAGACACCCCGTGCGCACACCGCCCCGTGACAAGACCGAGGCCGCCGTCCAGGCCCTCATGGACCTCGACGTCCGCTACGCCCATCACAACGTCATCGCGGACGCGCTCCGCACGATCCTTCCCGACCTGCCCCCGCTCCCGGCTGGCTGGGATGGGGAGGACGGGGAGTCGGGAACGCCCGAGCAGGCTGCGCAGCACCTCGCCCAGCTATTCCTCGATGCGTACGACAACCGGGGGGTCGACGACCCCTTCGGCTTGGCGTTCCAGCGCCTCGCCCGGCTGGATCGGACCCAGGAGCATGCGGTCAGGCGCGCCGCCCTCGATGCGGTCGGTGAGGTCCCCGGCTTCAAGCTGTGGGCAGAAGTCTATCCGGAAGAGGGAGGCAACGGTCGCGTCGCCCTGATCCACGTCTACGAGGAAGGCGCCTCCGTCGATCTCAAGAAGTGGCTGACCGTTCTTCCGGCCCACGCCACTCGGCGCGAGGTCATGATCGCCGTCGAATCCTGGAGGCATGGCTTCGAACGCGGCCAGGGATCCGGCAGGCGGGAAGTTCGTGCCGAGCTGCGGCGGATCCGGGAGCAGGTGCTTGAGGTCTTGGGCACCGACGACTGATCGGGCCCGGATAGGTGCTACATTTCGTAACCGCCGGGGCCTATGCTCCGGCGGACCCGCGTGGAGGATGCCATGGACGATACGGAAACCCTGGACGCCCCCGAGACGCGGGAGCGCCTGTCCCCCGAGGCCCGCGAGCTGCGCCGGCATTGGCTCGTGACGATCGGCTCCACGCGTTGGGGGCCGTCCTGGCAGACGCCGATGGCCGAGGCCCTGTCGAAGGCTTCCGGGCGCGAGGTCCCGCGCCCCCGCGTGAACCAGTGGGCGAAGGGTGTGAAGCCGCTCCCGGCTTGGGCGACGCTGGCGCTGTCCAAGGTCGCCGGTGAACTCGCCGCCTGGGCCAAGGAGGAGGCCGAGAAGGCGGGGCGCTACGAGAGGCAGATCCTCGACGAGCTCGGGTCAACCCCGCTCGGCTGACGGCGTGCGCACGCCCTGCGCACACGGTTTCAAATAAAACCGACGTGCCTTCGGGCCATCGAAAAGATTTCCTTGAAAGCGCGTGCGCAGAGGTGCGCACGCGCGCACGCCGTCGTCACCCCTTGCGCTTGAGCTCCCGCCGCTCCTCGACGTCCAGCGTCACCTTCGCGAGCCTGGCCTTGACGTCGGCGACGCGGACCGGGGCGTATCCCCACGAGTCCACGCCGACGTCGCAGGACAGGGTCGTGTCAGGGATCAGGCGGTGCGTGTGGCCGTGGAGGTGGACGGTCTTGCCCATGCTCCCGCGCCAGGCGCGCATCGGGTAGTGGCAGAGGACCAGCCGGGTCGCGTCCTGTGAGATCTCGACGAGCTTCTCCGGCGGCCGGGCCCAGGGCAGGCTGGTGACCTTCTCATCGTCGTGGTTGCCCTTGATCAGGAACTTCGTGCCGTTGAGCCGCCCGAAGATCTCCCGACAGGTCTCGGCGTCGTGCCCCATGGCGAAGTCGCCGAGGTGCCAGACCATGTCGCCGGGACGCACCCGCGCGTTCCAGTTGGCGATCAGGGCCTCGTCCATGTCGAGGACGTTGCGGAACGGCCGCTCGCACATGGCGATGATGCCACCGTGCCCGAAGTGTGAATCGGCTGTAAACCATACGGCCATGGTGGCCTCCGTTTTCGGAGGCCGGCGCGCCGCGCTCAGGCCTCCTGCAGGATCGGGATTCGTGTCGTCATGCGTCGCCCCCGGGTTTCGGGCGGGCACGCAGGCCCCGCGGTTCCACGATCGGCGAGCCGTCCAGGGGCGGCAGCTTGACCCGAGCGATCGCCTCGGCGGCCTGCCGTAGGAGGGGGCCCGAGCTGTACCGGCCGAGCGTCAGGCCCGACCGCTTGTGGCCGACGATGGCGGCGATCAGGTCGCCGGGGACGTCGGCCTGCTCCAGCCGCGAGATGAACCATCGGCGGAACGAGTGGAAGTTGACGAGGCTGCGCCGCTTGCCCGGCAGGACGTGGTCGACCCCAGCCTCGCGGCGGTAGTCGGTGAAGTGGTTGGAGGCCTTGAACGAGCGCTCGCGCATCGAGCCGACCTTCCGCACCGGCGGCCACTCCGGGAACAGGTCGTCGTCGGGGCCCTTCCCCTCGCACCGGCGGGCGATCACGTCCTCCAGCAGCGGGTGCGCCGGGATCGTGCGCTCGCTCGTCTCCTTCTTCTGCGGCTTGAAGGTGATCAGGCCGTCGTCGGTGTCCCGGACCTTGAGGTCGACGATGGCGTCGAGGCGGGCCCCGGTCAGGGCCCCGAGCATCATCAGGTCGCGCATGTGCGGCGTGGCCGGCCCCATCAGGAGCCGGGCGACCTCGGCGTCGGTGAAGGGACGCTCCTCCTCGTCGGCCTTCGTCTTGCGCTTCGCGACGGTCACGCCGAGCCAGGGGTTGTGCTGCAGGCCGTGGACCCGGGGCACCATCCAGTTCCAGTAGCTCGACAGGCGGCTGAGGTACTTGTTGTTCGTCGCCGGGGCGAGGCCGGTCATGCCCGGAAGGTCGTCGGCGAACAGCCGGGCGCGCTGCGCGGTGACCCGCTCGACGTACCCCGGCACCCCCTTCGATTGCAGCCACTCCAGGAGGAGCCGCAGCGAGCGGACGTCGTCCGCCTTCGTCCGGATCTGGACGTCGGTCCCGGCGAGGTAGTCGCGGTGCCACCAGTCGATCGGCGTGGCGTCGCCGAGCGCCACGGCCGCCCATTGGCGGGCCCGGTCGCTCTGCTCCTCCGTTGGGACCTGGAAATGCGCCTGGCCGTCCGGGAACTCCTCGCTGGGGATCTCGCGCTGCACGACCCAAGGGGCCGCCTCCCAGCGCATCTCGTGGGATCGCTGGAGGATCTCCTGCTCGACCTCGTCGATCTCGGCCTTGGGCGCCTTGCGCTCGCGCAGCTCGGCAAGGAGCGCCGCCAATTCCATGGCCTCGATCATCTGCTTCTTGCGCCCGAGGCCCTTGGCGTCGAGCGCGGCCTGGATCCGCCCCTTGAACTCCGAGACGTAGCGCTCCTTGAGCATGTTCGCGACCCTGAGCGAGTCGGTCCCGAGATCCTTGCGCAGCTTCGGCGCACCGATCTCGTCGCGGATCCTGATCGGAACGTTGACGCTGACCCGGTAGGATCCGCCGTGCCATTCCAGGTAGCTGTCCGTGGGCATGCGCGCAGGCGCATCCGGATCCCTGGCGCGGCGGGGGGCTCGGGTCCGCACCGCCGCGGGGGCCGGCGCCGCGCGCTGCGTCGGCCGCTGGCTCGGCAGCGTCCTCGGGACAGGGGGCGAGGACGGCTTGACGGATCCTTCCCCGCCTGCGCCCTTGTCCTCATCCTTGTCCGACACGAGACCCACCTTGTCTGCAACCGCGACCCAGGCGCGACCCATACCACACCCCTGGACTCGCCGCGATTCCAACGGCTTGCAATGTCCCCAAGCGGTTAACCGCGCCCAGGGTTGTACTCCCCTCAGCTCCACCACTTATTTTTCGTTCCAGAAAGATGGGTGGTGGCAATGGGTTACAAGATAACGCCCCAGATTCTCCTCTCAGGTTTCCCCATCTAGGGGGTGAACTTTTCCCCCATGCCGGCGCCTGGGGCAGGAAGGCGTTCCTTCGTTCGGTTCCTTTGTCGTCGTGCGGTCCCGGCGTATTCCGCGCCGTCTCCATTGCACGCTTGAACAGCCGACGCGTGTAGGGCCAGGCGGCAATCAGGACGCGTTCGGCTTCGAACCACCTGCGGTCCTATCCTGCGGCGAAGGAGCGCGCAGCCCGCGCCGTTGCAGGACGTTCCGCTTCGACGCCGACAGGCCTCCGAACATCCGTAACGATAGGCCCGTTGCAGAGCCAACTACGTCGTTGGGACCCGTCGGCCGAGTTCCACCGTGAGAGCCCGGTCGCCGCAATCGAAGAGGCTTTAGCCGGGTTCAGACACCGAGCACCTCGGCCATCGGGCGCAGGGCGATCCCCTTGGCGGCGCACTCCGCGCGCAGCCTGCGGGCCATGGCGACGGCGCCGGGCGTGTCCCCGTGGACGCAGACCGTGTCGATCCGCGTCGGGATGCGCCGCCCGGACAGGCAGGTGATCGCCCCGTCCTCCAGCATCCGCGCCACGCGCTCCGAGACGGCGTCGGGATCGTGCAGCACGGCGCCGGGGAGCTTGCGCGAGACCAGGGTGCCGTCATCCGCGTAGGCGCGATCGGCGTAGATCTCGCGCGCGATCGGCAGCCCGAGCCTCTCGCCGGCCCGCTCGGTCTCCAGGCCCGGCATCACCACGAAGATCAGGTCGCGATCGAGGGTGCGGATCGCCCGCGCCACCGCGAGCGCGAGGTCGGCATCCTCGTTGGCCATGTTGCCCATGGCCCCATGGGTCTTCACGTGGCGCACCGGGCAGCCGGCATCCTGCGCCAGCGCCAGGAGGGCGCCGACTTGATAGAGGACCGCCTTCTCGATGTCGGCGGGGCGCTCGCCGTGGATCGGCCGCCGCCCGAAGCCCCAGAGATCGAGGAAGCTCGGATGGGCACCGGCCTGGACGCCGTTGGCGGCGGCGCGGCTCAGGGTCTCGTGCATCACCAGCGGGTCGCCGGCGTGGAAGCCGCAGGCGATGTTGGCCGAGGTCGCCACGGTCAGCATCTCTGCGTCGTCGCCCAGGCGGTAGACGCCGAAGCCCTCGCCCATGTCGCAGTTCAGATCGACGATCATCGGTGCATCCTTTCCTTCGCGCGGGGTCAGGCTTCGGCGACCAGATGGGCCACCAGGGTCGCGGCCGCGCAGAGATCCGCGATCCGCATCGCCTCGTCGGGGTTGTGGCTGCCGTTCTGGTTGCGGATGAAGATCATCGTGCTCGGCACGCCCTGGCCGGCCAGCGTCGCGGTGTCGTGCCCCGCCCCGCTCGCCATCGTGCGGAACGGCATCCCGAGCCGGCGCGCATGGCCCGACAGGGCCTCGATCAGCGCGGGGCTCATCCGCGCCGGGGTGCTGCCGGTGCGCTCACCGAGGACGAAGCGCACCAAGCGGGCGGCCTCGATGGCGGCGACGCGCTCGGCGAGCGCCGCCTCGACCCGGTCCAGCACGGCCGGCTCGGTGCTGCGCACGTCGAGGCAGAACCGGACTTCGCCGGGGATCTTGGCGAAGGCGTGCTGGACGGGGTCGGTGGCGACCTCGCCCAGCGTGATCGTGGCCGGGCAGCCCTCCGCCTCCAGCGTGCCCCAGAGCGCGTCCAGGCCGGTGATCAGGTCGGCGAGGGCGAAGACGGCGTCGCTGCGCGCGCCCCGCGCCACGGCGCCGGAATGGCCGTAGCGGCCGAAGCAGGCCGCCTTGCGGTAGCGGAAGCTGCCGCTGATCGCGGTGACGAAGCCCACTGGGATCCCGTCCGCCTCCAGCGCCGGACCCTGCTCGATATGCATCTCCACGAAGCCGTGGATCCGCGCCGGATCGAGCAGCCGCTCGCCTCGCGCCACCGCCTCCGGCCGCAGGCCGAGCTCGGCCATGTGGTCGCGCAGGCTCCGGCCGGAATCGGCGCGGGGCAGGTCGAGCACTTCCGGCGGCAGCAGGCCGAAGGCGGCCCGGCTGCCGATATAGGAGGCGGGAAACCACACGCTCTCCTCGGCCCGGAACACCGCCACCGTCACGGGACGCGCCGGCACGAGACCCGCCCGGCGCAGGGCCTCCACGGCCGCGAGACCGCCGATCACCCCGGCCGCCCCGTCGAAATTGCCGCCGTGGGGCACCGTGTCGACGTGCGAGCCGATCATCCAGGGCGCCAGCGCCGGGTCGCGCCCCGCCATCGTCAGGAACAGGTTGCCGGCCGCGTCGGCCTCAGCGGTGAGCCCGAGCGCCAGCCCGGTGGCCCGCATCAGGGCGTGGGCGCGCTCCTCGCCGGCGCCGTAGGCCGCCCGCGTCACGCCCGGCGCGTCCCGGCTGAAAGCCAGGAGCTCGGCGAACAGGCGCGCGCAGAAATCCGGGTCGATCGCGAGGCCGGTCATGCCGACTGCCCGGTGTGCGCGCCCTCCGCCCGACGCCGATCCCCGCCATCCGGTTCGGTGCGGATCACGCGACCGCGGCCGCTGCCGTCCCGCGGCGGCCCGCCCCGGTCGATCGGCTGAACAATGAGGCACGCGCCCGGCGCGCGCGCGCAGGGAATACCGGGATCCAAGGGCTCGATGACCATGTCGGAGGCAGCCATGCTCAAAAATACCGCTTGAATGCCCGCGGTATACCGGTTTTGCTAAGGCATCCCGTCAATCCTGACAACGTAAACCAGCGCCGAAATCGAAATAAAATCTCTTCCGATAAATATCTGATCAGCAATCGTTCAGTTTCATAGCCGATCACGCGAGGGTCCACGCATAGATCCGCGCCATGATCACATCACATCACATCAGGTTCGACGATGGCTCAGATCGCGACGGCCGCGCGCCCACTCCTGAAGATCAGGAAGCTCCACAAGAGTTACGGCGCTCACGAGGTCCTGAAGGGCATCTCCCTCGACATCCACGAGGGCGAGGTCGTGTCGATCATCGGGGCGAGCGGCTCGGGCAAGAGCACGTTCCTGCGCTGCCTGAACCTCATGGAGACGCCGACCTCCGGCTTCATGGATTTCGAGCGCTTCGCCTTCGACTACGAGCAGGGCGCCCGCCGCCAACCGACGCCGCAGCAGCTCTGCGAACTGCGCGCGCGCATCGGCATGGTGTTCCAGAGCTACAATCTCTGGCCGCACATGACCGTGCTGGAGAACGTCATCGAGGCGCCGATCCGGGTGCGGCGGATGCCGCGCCGGCAGGCGGTCGCGGAGGCGGAGGCGCTGCTCCAGCGTATCGGCCTCTACGAGAAGCGGCACGCCTACCCGTCGAAGCTCTCGGGCGGCCAGCAGCAGCGCGTGGCGATCGTGCGCGCCCTGGCGATGGCGCCCAAGGTGATGCTGTTCGACGAGGTGACCTCGGCCCTCGATCCGGAACTGGTGGGCGAGGTGCTGGCGCTGATCGGCTCCCTCGCGGCGGACGGGATGACGATGCTGCTCGTCACCCACGAGATGGCCTTCGCCCGGGATGTCGGCACCCGCACCCTGTTCTTCGACGGCGGCGTGATCGCCGAGGACGGACCGCCCGACGCCATCATCGGCGCGCCGCGGAGCGAGCGGCTGCGCCAGTTCCTCCGGCGCGTGCTGCACCAGCCCGCCGCGCTCGGAGAGACGGCGTGAGCCGCAGGACCATCACCGGGGAGATCGGACGGCGATGAGCGTCGCGGCGTTGCAGGATTGGTGGCTCACCCTCTCGGACGAGGTCGTCACCTACGGACCCGGCTTCTTCTCGGCGACCCTCGTCGTGCTCGGCGTCACGGTGGCGAGCATCCTGGTGAGCTGGGTCTGCGGCCTGCTCGGGGCGCTGGGCAAGCGCTCCTCCTTCGCGCCCGTCCGGGCGCTGGCGAGCTTCTATGTCTGGTTCATCCGCGGCACGCCGACCCTGGTGCAGGTGTTCATCGTGTATTTCGGCATGCCGCAAATCGGGGTGAAGCTCTCGCCGATCACCGCCGGCATCCTCGCGCTGGGCGTCAGCAGCGGCGCCTACGTGGCCGAGACCATCCGGGCTGGCTTGGCGGCGATCCCCCGCGGCCAGGTCGAGTCGGCGCTGGCGCTCGGCATGAACCCGCGGATCATGATGGTGCGCATCGTCCTGCCGCAGGTCTTCCGCATGATCCTGCCGTCGCTGACCAACGAGGCGATCTCGGCGGTCAAGAACACCTCGCTCCTGTCGACGATCACGGTGGTGGAGCTGACGCTCTACGCGCAGCTCATGATCGCCACGACCTTCCGGCCGTTCGACTTCTACATCGCGGCGGCGCTGATCTACCTCGGCCTCACGTCGGTCCTGTCGCAGCTCTCGGCCTATTTCGAGCGGCGCTACGCCCGCCTGTCCTGAGCCCCACCCGCCCCGTCCCGAGACCGGAGACCGCCATGAACCGCCGCCACGTCCTCGCCCGCGCCGCCCTCTGCGTCAGCCTCGGCGTCGGCCTTCTCGCCGCCCCCGCGGCCCGCGCGGCCGAGGGCAAGCTGGAGCTGATCGAGCCCGGCAAGCTGATCGTGGCGACCGACAGCACCTTCGCGCCGTTCAGCATGCGCACGCCGAGCGGGGAACTCGACGGGCTGGAGGTCCGGGTGATGCGCGAAGTCTGCCGGCGGATCGGGCTCGCATACAGCCCGGTCAACATCAAGTTCGACGCCCTTCTGGTGGGCCTGATGGCCGACCAGTACGACATCACCAGCGAGTCGATGGACATCACCGCCGCCCGGCAGAAGCAGGTCGCCTTCGCCGACGGGTGGCTCGAATCCGGCGCGCGGATCGTCACGCGCAAGGATACCGGCATCAAGGGCCCGGACGACCTCAAGGGCCGCAACGTCGGCGCCCTCTCGGCCTCGACCTTCGGCAAGCTCGCCGAGGAGCACGGCGCGACCCTGAAGAGCTACAAGACCGCAGCGGACGCCATGCAGGACCTCGTCGGCGGCAATATCGACGCGGTGATCAACGATGCGGTGGCCGGCAACTACGCGATCAAAGCGCGCAGGCTGCCGGTGGTGATGATCGAGACCCCGCTCAGCACCGTCCAGAAAGGGTTTGCCATCAAGAAGGGCAAGCCGAACCTGCACGCCGCCGTCAACAGGGCGCTCGCCGAGATGGTCGCCGACGGCACCTACGCCAAGCTCGTCACGCCGCTGATCGGCTATGATCCGGCCCCGAAAGAGCCGATCCACACGCCCGCCCTGTGAGCGGGGCCGGCGCCGGAGAAGAAGAAACGGGGAGCGGCCCGGCCGGCCGCTCCGGGAGGACGCGATGAAGACCCCCGACGCCGCGTCGTACACGACGGCGCTCAACGCCCGGCGCGAGCAGAGCCTCGGCCAGAAAGCCTACGACCGGCTGCTCGACATGCTGGTCCGCCGCGACCTTCCGGCCGGCACCGTGCTGCACGAGCGCCGCCTCGCCGAGATGCTGGACATCTCGCGGACCCCGACCCGCGAGGCGATGTCGCGTCTGGAGACCGAGGGGCTGGTCGAGCGGCAGCCCGGCGGGATGCTCGTGGTCAAGGAGTTCTCCCTGCGCGAGCTGATCGAGATCCTGCATGTCCGCCGCCTGCTGGAGCGGGAGAGTGTCGTGCTGGCCACCGGCCGGATCGACGACGCCGTGCTGGCGGATCTGGAGCGGCAGAGCGCGGCGCTGCTGGAGGCGGGCGATCCCGACGCGCCGGGCAACTGGGAGGTCGACCGGCGCTTCCACGAGCTGATCGCCGACCACAGCCACAACGCGATCCTCGCCAAGACGATCAAGGACCTGCGGCGCAAGACGCAGATGTTCAACCTGAGCCGGATGCCCGAGCGGTTCGAGGCGGTCCATCGCGAGCATCTCGCGGTGGTCGCCGCCCTGCGGGCCAAGGATGCGGCGGCGGCGGCGGACGCCATCGCGGCTCATCTGGAGAACTTCAAACAGGGCATCATCCGGCGCCTGAGCGAAGTCTGAGACGAGGGCGGCGCGATGCACGAATTTCCGGCCCTGCGCGGCCGCGAGGCGGCCTTCCCGGAAGCGGAGTTCGCCGCCCGGCAGGCGGCGGCCCGGGCCGCCATCGCGGCGGCCGGCCACGACGCCCTCGTGGTGACCGGCCCGGAGACGATCTACTGGCTGACCGGCCGCCAGACGGCGGGCTACTTCGCCTTCCAGGCCCTCCTCGTACCGGTGGAGGGAGACCCGGCCCTCCTGGTCCGGCAGCTCGAACTGCCGGGCGCGGCCGCCAATACCTGGCTCGACGACATCCAGGCCTACCCGGACGGCGCCGACCCGGCCGAATCGCTGGCGGCCCTCTTGCGCGGGCGCGGGCTCCCCCGGCCGGCCCTGGAACGGGACGGCTGGTTCGTCTCGCCGGCGCTCGCGGCGCGGATCGATGCCGCCCTCGGACCCGATCCGCTGCCCGACGGGTCCGGCCTCCTCGCCCCCCTGCGGGTGGTGAAGTCGGCGGCCGAGCTGGCGGCGGTCCGCGCCGCGGCCCGCTACGCGCAGGCCGGGATCGCCGCCGGACTCGACGCCTGCGCGGCCGGCACCGACGAGAACGCCGTCGCGGCCGCCATGCTCGCCGCCGCGACGGCCGCCGGCTCCGAGGCCATGGCGATGGAGCCCCTGGTCGCGTCGGGGCCGCGCAGCGGGCTGCCGCACATGACGTGGCGGCGGCGGCGGCTGGAGCCGGGCGACGCGGTCTTCCTCGAACTCGCCGGCAGCCATGCCCGCTACCACGCGGCGCTGATGCGCAGCGTCTGGATCGGCCCGCCGCCGGCCGAGGCGCAGCGGATGATGGATTGCGCCCTGCGCGCCCTCGACGCGGCGCTCGCCGCGATCCGGCCCGGCCATCCCTGCGCGGCCCCACACGCGGCCGCGCAGGCCGTGATCGACGCGGCGGGCTACGGCCCGGCCTTCCGCAAGCGCATCGGCTACGCGATGGGCGTCGCCTTCGCGCCGGACTGGGGGGAAGGCGCCCTGCTCTCGCTCTTCACCGGCCAGGAGCGGCCGATCGAGCCCGGCATGGTCTTCCACCTGCCGGCGACCCTGCGCTGCTACGGCACCTGGACGGTCGGCGCCTCCGAGACCGTCATCGTCACCGCCAGCGGGGCCGAGCCCCTGTCCGACCTCCCGCGCACTCTGTCGCTGCGGTGAGGCTCTCGACATCATCGCTATCTGGATAGGCAACATGGCGGCCGGACTGTGGGGGCGAACGCGACGGAAGTGCTCGCGTGCCAGCGTCCATTTCGTCTTCGCTGCTGCTTTCAAGCGGACCGGCGGCTTTCGGCCAAGTTACGGCACGCTGGCAAGCCCTGACACGCAATATCAGACCTTCGGCTTGGCGCCCTGGCCGCGCCGTACAGCCGAACTCGGCAGAATCTCGGGGACCGACCTTGCGGCCCCCGCCTGGCAATTTCTTCTGAGATACCTCGCTTTGTCAGCGAATACCGCCATCGCTCAGGCGGCACCAAGCGATGATCGCAGAACCGTACAGGCGGTGTAGCGCGTGAAAAGGCCTGCACGATCAGGACCGCGCCGGGGAACGTCCCGGCCTTGGCCATGAGCGAGACCACCTCGATCCGCCAGCCGAGGCGGCGGAAGGCGGGCAATCCGGGGGGCCAAGGTCATTTGCCCGTCAGCGTCAGCGAAGAAGGTTCGGGGGCACCGGCGGGCTCGCATTGAGCAGCGTGACCGTCACCCGCCGGTTCGGCGCGATGTAGGGATTGTCGGGAAAAACCGGCTCGGTGTCGGCGCGTCCCACCACAGAGGTGAAGTGGTCGTTGGGAACCCCGGCGCCTGCCAGGATCTCGCGCACGGCGAGCGCACGCCCGGCGGTGAGGGTCCAGGGTTCGGCGGCCCCCGCCGAGCCCGGGCGCGCGGTGGACGTGTGGCCGGTGATCGTCAGGCTGTTGGGCAGCCGGCGCAGGGTGGGCGCGAGCGCCTCCAGCACGCGACGGGTGCGCTCATAGGGCTCGACAGACCCGTCGCGGAACATGGAGCGGCCGTCCTGGTCCACGAGCGAAACGTCCACGCCCTCCTTGGTCGGCTCGATCACGATGTTCTTCGACAGCTCGGCGATGTCGGGCAGCGTCTGGAGCGCCTGCCGGAGGCTGGCTATGGCGCTGTAATTGGCCTGCACGCTGGCGGCCGGGCGGCTGACATCGAGATCGCTGGCGCGGCCCGGACTGGTCGGGCGCGCCTTGTCCTCCTGCTCGGCAGAGCCCCTCTCCGCGTCGCGCGGGGTGGACGGCTTGTTGCCGGACGTGTCCAGGGCCCTGCCGTACAGGATTCCGCCGGCGCCGCTGGTGGCCGGGCTCAAGGCCGCCGGCGAGAAGTATTCCGCCAAGCCGATCTTCTGCTCCTGCGTCGTCATGCTGATCAGCCACATCAGCAGGAAGAACGCCATCATGGCGGTCACGAAGTCCGCATAGGCGATCTTCCAGGCCCCGCCGTGGTGGGCATGCCCCCCCTTCTTGACCTTCTTGATGATGATCGTGGTCATCGAATCCCTGCCGGATCGCGTGTCAGTTCAGGGCGGGCAGCGCGGCGGTTGCCGCTTCCACCTCGTTGAAGCTCGGGCGGACGTCGCTCATCAGAGACTTGCGGGCGAACTCGACCGCCATCACCGGCGGCTGGCCGGCGATGTGGGCGAGAAGGCCCGCCTTGAGCGAGAGGTAGTATTTGGATTCCGCCTCGAAGAGGCTCTTGAGCGACTGCGCCATGGGTCCGAAGAAGCCATAGGCGATGAAGACGCCGAAGAAGGTGCCGACGAGCGCGCCGCCGATCAGATGCCCCAGCACCTCCGGCGGCTCCTTGATCGCCCCCATCGTCTTGATCACGCCGAGCACGGCCGCGACGATGCCGAGCGCCGGTGTTCCGTCGGCGAGCGACTGCATGGCCGAGACGACACGCTCCTGCTCCTGATGGTGCGTCTCCAGTTCCTCATCCATCAGCGCGTCGATCTCGTGGACGTTGTTGGCGCCCAGCGTCACCATCCGCATGTAGTCGCAGACGAACTCGACCGCGTGATGGTTCGCCGCAAAGGTCGGGAAGGCGTTGAACAGCGTCGACTCGCCCGGATCCTCGATGTGCGGCTCGAGCGCCATCGCGCCCTTCGACTTCGCCAGTTTGAACAGCGAATACTGCATTCCCAGCAGCTCGACATAAGATTGCTGGTTGTATTTGGGGCCCTTCACGAGCGTACCCAGCATGGCGGGCACGGCCTTGAGCACCGGCCCGATATTGCCGATGACGAAGGCACCGATCGCCGCACCGAGGATGATGACGAACTCGAAGGGCTGCCAGAGGACCAACAGGTGGCCCCCCATCGCCGCGTAGCTGCCGAAGACGCAGGCGAAGACGATCAATGTGCCGACGATCAGCCGCATGATGTGCCATCCTTGCGCGGCGGCAGGTACAGCCCGCGCGAAGTTACCAATCATCCGGCAAATCACTGATCTTGGTTAACGGCGGGTTTAGAGCCCGGCCGGCGCACGGCAGCGATCCCGCCGCGATGCCCTGCCGCTCGGAAGCGGAGGGGCGGAAAGCCAAGGCTTGCGGAGGTGCCGCCGACGGCGGACGAGCGCGCGAGGCCTCCGGCTCGGCGCGCGCGCCATCGATCTGCCGTCGCTCCTGGCGCTCTTCGCCGTGTCCGAACCCAGCCCGACGTGGCGGGCCATGGAGAACGGCCCCCAAATTGCCTCACCGCCCCGCCGGCGCCACTATGCGGCGCGGTACGAGGCGAAGGGCGTGCGACTTCCGATGGTGACAAGCCCGATCGAGCGTCCATGAGGCGCCGCGACGTCCTCGGGGGCCTGGCCGCCGCGTCCCTGACCTCCGCTTCCTTGGCCCGGCCCGCTTCGGCGCAGCCCGCCAAGGTCCTGCGCTTCATCCCGGAGAGCGACGTCGCGGTGATCGATCCGGTCTGGACGACTGCGACCGTGACGCGCAACCACGGCTACCTCGTCTTCGACACCCTCTACGGCCAGACCGCGCGCTACGATTTCGAGCCGCAGATGGTGGCGGGGCACGCGGTCGAGGCGGATGGCCGCCTCTGGCGGCTCACCCTGCGCGAGGGCCTGCGCTTCCACGACGGCGAGCCGGTTCTGGCACGGGACGCGGTGGCGAGCATCCGCCGGTTCGCCGCCCGCGATGCCTTCGCCCGGGCGCTGATGGAGGCCACCGACGAACTCACCGCCGCCTCCGACCGCGACGTGGTGTTCCGCCTGAAGCGGTCCTTCCCGCTGCTGCCCGCGGCGCTCGGCAAGACCGGTACCGCGATGCCCTGCATCATGCCGGAGCGTCTGGCGAAGACCGATCCGAACATTCAGGTCACCGAGATGGTCGGCTCCGGCCCGTTCCGCTTCAAGGCGGACGAGCGGGTTCCGGGGGCGCTGACCGTCTACGAGCGCTTCGACGGCTACGTGCCCCGCCCGGACGGTACGGCGAGCTTCACCGCCGGGCCGAAGCGCGCGCATGTCGAGCGCGTCGAGTGGCGGATCGTGCCCGACGCCTCCACGGCGGCGAGCGCGCTGGCGGCCGGCGAGGTCGATTGGTGGCAGAACCCGACGCCGGACCTGCAGGGACTGCTCCGGGCCAAGCCGGAAATCCGGCTGGAGGTACTCGATGTGGCCGGCGGCATCGGCTGCCTGCGCTTCAACCACCTGCACCCGCCCTTCGACAATCCCGCGATCCGCCGGGCGCTCCTCGGCGCTATCGATCAGACCGAGTTCATGAGCGCGGTGGCGGGCGACGAGCGCGCCCTCTGGAAGGATCATGTCGGCGTCTTCAGCCCCGGCGCGCCGATGGCGACGCGGGAGGGCACCGACGTTCTGGTGGGCCCCCGCGACTTCGGCGCCGTGAAGCGCGCCCTCACCGAGGCGGGCTACCGGGGCGAGCGCGTGGTCATGCTCGATCCGAGCGACTATCCCGCCACGCATCCGCTGGCGCTGGTGGCCGCCGAGGCGTTCCAGAAGTGCGGGCTGAACGTCGACGTCGTTGCGATGGACTGGGGCACCCTGGTGCAGCGCCGGGCGAGCCGCCAGCCCCCGGACAAGGGCGGCTGGAGCACCTTCGTCACCTACCTGAACGGCACCAACAACTTCGATCCCGCCGGCCAGCTCGGCATCCGCGGCAACGGCGATCAGGCGTGGTTCGGCTGGCCCCGGGCCCCGCGGCTGGAGGAACTGCGCGCGCAGTGGTTCGCCGCGCCCGACGCCGCGGTCCAGAAGGCGATCTGCGCCGAGATCCAGCGGCAGTTCTTCATCGACGTGCCGTACCTGCCGCTCGGCGCCTATTACGAGGCCACGGCCTATCGCGGGCTGACGGGCCTGCGCACCGGCTTCCCGCAATTCTACGACGTCCGGCCGACCTGACGGCCTTTCACGACTCGCTCCCTCCCTGAGCCGGCCACCGCGCCGGCAACAAGCACCCCGAGGAGACCGCAGCCGATGCGCATCGCCGTGCTCCAGTTCACCCACGAGACCGTGACGTTCCTGCCGAACGACACGACCCGCGACGACTTCATCTATCCGGGCTCCCCGGCGGGCGGCGCGGCGCTGCTCGCCACCGATCCCAAGGGCTACATGGGCGGCTTCGTCCAGGTCGCCCGGGAATACGAGGGCGTCGACCTCGTCGGCCTCACCTCGCCGCTCTGGCCGCGCACCGGCATCGGTTCGGGCTGGGTGACGCAGGACGCGTTCGAGCACTTCCTCCGCGTGATGCTGGCGGAGCTGGAGGCGGGAGCGCCGTTCGACGGGGTCTATCTCGCGTTGCACGGGGCGATGGCGGTGCGCGGGGTGCCGCGCCCCGAGGCCGAGATCGCGCGGCGGGTGCGGGCCATCGTGGGGGCGGGCGTACCCATCGCGGCGACCTTCGACCCGCACGGCAACGAGGATGCGGAGTTCCTGCGCCACGCCGACATGGCGTTCGCGGTGAAGTATTTTCCGCATTACGACATGCATCTCCAGGGGCAGCGCGCGGCGCGGATGCTGGTGCGGACGATCCGCGGCGACTTCCGGCCGGCGCACCGCACGATCCCCATCCCGATCCTGGCCCCGACCGTGGTGATGTGGACCGGCGCCGCGCCCTGGTCGGACCTCGTGCAGCGCGCCCTGGTCTGGGAGGCGCGGGAGCCCGACGTCTTCGTCAACGTGTATTTCGGCTTCCCCTGGTCGGACGTGCCGGATGCCGGCATGGCGGTCCAGGTGCTGACGAACGGCGATCCCGATCGCGCCGACCGGATCGCCCGCGACATGGCGGCCTGGACGTGGCGGCACCGCGCGGCCCTTGTGTCGAGCGTCGCGATCCACCCAATGCGGGACGGGGTCGCGAAGGCCTCCGAGGCCGCGCGCGGGGGCGCGGCGCCGGTCGTGCTCGCCGATTACAGCGACCGCTCGGGCCGGGCGACGTGGCTCCTCGCCGAGGTGCTGGCCCAGGGGCTGGCGCGCACGCTGATCGCCACGGTCGCTTCGCCGGCCGTGCTGGACCGGCTGCTGGCCGGGGGCGTGAAGGCCGGCGATCCGTTCGACGCGGAGGTCGGCGGCGCCGTGGGTAGCGAGGCGGAGCCCTCGGCGGGCGCGCCGGTCCGCGTCACCGGGACGGTGCAGGCCATCGTCGCGGGCACGACCGGCCGGGGCGCCGGCACGTGGCTCTGCGTCGCCTTCGGCCGGGGCAACGTGCTGGTCCTCAGCCCTTACCTCGTCCAGATCATGGAGCCGTCGGAACTCTGGGACCTCGGCCTGAAGCCGGAGGATTTCGACGTGGTGGCGATCAAGTCCCGGGTCCATTTCCGCCGGGGTTTCGACGACGGCGGCTATGCGAAAACGATCCTGCTGGTCGAGCCGCCCGAGCCGTTCGTCGGGACGGTACACCTCGATGCCCTCCCCTACCGGCACCTGAAGCCCGGCGACTTCTATCCCTACGGCGAGCCCGAATTCGACGTGGGTTAGCCCGATCCGCCCATGACCGATCACGCCCCAGCCCGCAGAGGTTGCAACCACGGCGTGGCGCTCGCTGTCTGGTCCGGCGGTTGCTACGCTCGCGCCTCTCGGGACCAGGAGCACGGATGAAGCGCCGCACATTCCTCGCCGCGGGGGCCGCGACCCTGGCGGCCCCCAGGATCGGACGGGCCCAGGGCAACCGGGTCCTGCGCATGGTGCCCCAGGCGAACGTGACGTCGATCGACCCGATCTGGACGACGGCGATCGTGACGCGCAACCACGCCTACATCATCTACGACACGCTGTTCGGCCTCGATGCCGGCCTCCAGCCCCGGCCCCAGATGGCCGCCGGCCACTCTGTCGAGGAGGACGGGCGCCGGGTCACCATCACGCTGCGCGAGGGCCTGCGCTTCCACGACGGCACGCCGGTCCTGGCGCGGGACTGCGTCGCCAGCATCCGGCGCTGGGCGGCGCGGAACGGCTTCGGCCAAGTGCTGATGGCGGCGACCGACGAACTGAGCGCCGACGGCGATTCCACGATCGTGTTCCGGCTCAAGCAACCGTTCCCGCTGCTGCCGAACGCGCTGGCGAGCGTCAGCCAGCCTCCCTTCATCATGCCCGAGCGGATCGCCCGCACCGATCCGTTCAAGCAGATCACCGACGCCACCGGCTCCGGCCCGTTCCGCTGGAAGGCCGACGAATTCAACTCCGGCAGCCTGATGGTCTACGAGCGGCACCCGGGCTACGTGCCGGGTCCCGGTGCGCCGAGCCTGACGGCCGGCGGCAAGGTCGCGCATTTCGACCGGATCGAGTGGCAGATCATCGCCGACGGCGCCACCGCGGCCGCGGCCCTGCAGAACGGCGAGATCGACTGGTACGAGCAGCCCCCGCCGGAGCTGCAGCAGCTGCTGTCCCGCAACCGCGACATCGTGGTGGAGGGGCTCGACCGGCTGACCAACCCGGCCATCCTGCGGATGAACCACCTGCATCCGCCCTTCGACGACGTCGCGGTGCGCCGGGCGGTGCTGCCGGCCATCCTCCAGAGCGACTTCATGGCGGCGGTGGCGGGCGATGACCCGGCCAACTACAACGACCGCTGCGGGATCTTCACGCCCGGCACGCCGATGGCCACCGAGGCGGGGCTCGACGTGCTCACGGGCCCGCGCAGCCTGGACAAGGCGAAGTCCCTCCTGAAGGCGGCGGGCTATGACGGCGCGAAGGTCCGGCTGATCGGTCCGACCGACATCCTGGCGCCCTCGGCGATCACCCAGGTGGCGGCCGATCTCCTGCCGCGGATCGGCTTCAACGTGGAGACGGCGCTCAGCGACTGGGGCACGGTGATCCAGCGCCGGGTCTCGCGGGAGCCCGTCGACAAGGGCGGCTGGTCGGTGCTGCTGACCACGTTCTCGTCCTTCGACAACGCCGACCCGGCCGCGCTGCAGCCGCTCCGGGCCAACGGCGCCAATGCGTGGTTCGGCTGGCCGACGATCCCGAGGCTGGAAGCGTTGCGCACCGCGTGGTTCGCCGCCCCCGACGAGGCGGCCCGCAAGGCGATCTGCGCCGACATGCAGCGGGTCGCGCTGGAGGAGGTGGTCTATGTGCCGGTCGGCTCCTACCGGTCGATGACCTCCTACCGGCGCAACCTCACCGGCCGGGTCGTCGGGTTCCCGATCCTCTGGAACATCCGGAAGGCGTGAGGGGGATCAGGGTGCACGACAGGATCCCGCCGCAGCCCTTTCGAGGTGTCGCGCTGAGATCCGACGGCATCGCATTGGACCGGTTGTGCACCGACGCTTTCCCGGGCGCATGCAGCGATAGCGGAATGCGACCCGGGATCCAGCGCAAGACGTCGCGAAGCGTCCATCTGAAGCAAACGGTGCCGCTGCGCGGCACTTTGTGCGCTGGATCCCGGATCACCTTCCACTTGCGTTCCAGGCGTCCGGGAAAGGGCGCGCCATATCAAGCCGGATCACCGCTACCGCGAACGCGCACGGCCTCACGCAGCCGCCGCAGCCGCGTCCCGCTGCGGCATGGCGAGACCCAGGTGTTTGTAGGCATGACGGGTGAGCACGCGCCCGCGGGGGGTACGCTGCACGAAGCCGCGCTGGATCAGGTAGGGCTCGATGATGTCCTCGATCGCGTCGCGCGGCTCCGACAGGGCCGCCCCGATCGTCTCGATCCCGACAGGACCACCCCCGAACGCGCGCGCGATCAGGCTCAGGTACTTGCGGTCCATCACGTCGAGACCCGCCTCGTCGACATCCAGCAGCTTCAGCGCCCGGTCGGCGATCGCCCGCGTCACCGTCTCGGCCTCCGCCACCACCGCAAAATCGCGCACCCGCCGCAGCAGACGCCCCGCGATCCGCGGCGTGCCGCGCGCCCGCCTTGCGATCTCGTTGGCGCCCTCGGCCGACATGCCGAGACCCAGCACCCGCGCGCCGCGGGCCACGATCTGCTCCAGCTCGTCGATGGCGTAGAATTCCAGCCGGATCGGAATGCCGAACCGGTCGCGCAGGGGCGTCGTCAGCAGCCCCGCGCGGGTGGTGGCGCCGACCAGCGTGAACTTGGGCAGGTCGATCTTGACCGAGCGCGCCGCCGGCCCCTCGCCGATGATCAGGTCGAGCTGGTAATCCTCCATGGCCGGGTAGAGGATCTCCTCCACCGCCGGGTTGAGCCGGTGGATCTCGTCGATGAACAGGACATCGCGTTCGTCGAGATTGGTGAGCTGGGCGGCGAGATCGCCGGCCTTGGCGATGACCGGGCCGGACGTGGAGCGGAAGTTCACGCCGAGCTCGCGGGCGACGATCTGGGCGAGCGTCGTCTTGCCGAGCCCGGGCGGGCCGACGAACAGCACGTGGTCGAGGGCCTGGCCCGTCTTGCGGGCCGCCTCGATGAAGATCTGCATGTTGGCCCGCGCCGCCCGCTGGCCGATGAACTCGGACAGGCTCAGCGGACGGATCGTCTGATCCATCTCGCCCGGACTCGCGCCCGCCTGCAGCAGGCCCGGGCGCTGTGACGTCGGGGCCGTCGCCATCCGCGCGACCATTTTAGGCCGCCGCCTTCACCCGGTCGCGCACGGCCTCGAAGGGCTGCACGAGCACGCGCCGCCCGGTCAGGTCGTGGACGCTGACCCGCCATTCCGACCAGTCGGTCCGGTTCGCCAGCGTGCGCCGCACGTCGGCCGCGACCCGCGCGGCCCGGGCGCTCAAACGCCCGGCCGCGCGGACCTCGGCGCCGCGGGCGTCGAACACGCATTCGAGGCCGTTGGTGCAGTGGAAACGGTAGCGTGCCATCCCGCGCTCCTCCCGGCCGCCCCGCGCGGCCCTCACTGTGTGTTCACTATATGTTCCTATCGGCGCGAGATCCAGCCCTGGCGAAGCGTCGCAGCCGTCCCGATTTACGCCGCGATCCGCGCCCGCCCGCGACCGGCCGCGGAACATGGCCCCTCCTTCGGGCTTTCCGGCGGACATTGTTCGCCGAAGCGATCCGGGACGCCGCATGACACGCTCCGCACGACTCGCCCTCCTGCTCGTGGCCGCCCTGGGCACCACCGCCGGCGCCGCGGAGGCCCCGGCCGGATCCGATGCCCTGACGCCGATGATCCAGTCGGACAGCCTCGTGTTCAACGGCGTCACCCGCTCGCAGGACGGCCGGGTGTTCTCGCCGTTCCAGCGCCAGTCCAAGGACAAGGGAATCGAACTCGGCGAGTGGAAGGACGGCAAGGCCGTGGCTTTTCCGGACGCGGGCTGGAACGCCTGGAAGAGCGGCGACGACCCGGCCAAGGCCTTCGTGGCGGTCAACGCCATCCGGATCGGGCCGGACGGCGACCTCTGGGTCGTCGACAAGGGCGCCCCCGGCATGGGCGAGGCGCCGCTGCCGGGCGGCCCGAAGCTCGTGCAGATCGACCTCGCCACCAACGCCGTGCGCAAGGTCTATCCGCTCCAGGCGGCCACCACCGACAAGAGCTTCATCGACGATTTCCGCTTCAATGGCCGCCACGTCTACCTGACCGATGCCGGCCAACCCGGGCTGATCGTCCTCGACCGCGATACCGGCGGCCTGCGGCGCGTCCTCGACGGGCACTGGTCGACGATCGCGCAGCGTCCGCTCACCGGCCAGGGCCGGGTGCTGCGGGACGACAAGGGCACGCTGCTCTTCATCCATGCCGACCAGCTGGAGGTCTCGCCGGACGGCAAGACCTTCTATTACCAGGCCTGCACCGGCCCGCTCTACAGCATCGAGACCCGCTACCTCGACGACGCCGCCGTCAGCGACGACGAGCGGGCCAGGCACGTGACGCTCCACGCCGCCACGGTCGCGACGGGCGGCACTGCGATCGACGCGGCCGGCACCATCTACGCGAGCGACACCGACGGCCTGCGCATCCTGAAGATCGCGCCGGACGGGACCATGAGCACGCTCGTGCAGGATCCGCGGCTGGTCTGGGTCGACGCGATGTGGATCGACGAGCAGGGCGGCCTCTGGATCCCGGCGGCGCAGATGAACCGCACGCCCGCGATGAACGGCGGCGAGGCCTCGGCGGTGAAGTTCCCGACCACCATCTACCGGATGCAGATCGACGCCAAGCCGCTGCGCAACTGAGCGAGGGATCGAACGATCATGGCGGGACCGCGTTTCATAGGGCTCACACGTATCCTAACGTCTATCCTCATGGCGGGCGGCGTGCTCGCCGGGGCGGTCGCACCGGTGCGGGCCGCAGGCGCCCTGGCGATTCAGGACACCCACCTCCACACGCCGCCGGACTCGCATGAGCCGCAGCGGGCGCAGATCGCGCTGCGCAATGCCGGGGCCGATCCGGTGACGCAGGTGACGATCCTCTGCACCTTCACGGGTGCCGGCGGGGCGGTCCTCGACACGCAGACGGTGTCGGTGCCGGACATTGCCGGCGGCGCCGCCGTGCAGGCCGAGGCGATCTACTACGGCTATCCCCGGGCGAGCGGCGCCGCCTGCCGGATCACCGGGCCGGATTAGAGCCTGCCCGGCCTGCGCCGCGGATGAGGGCGGGAGGACCGCCGGCCCAGAGGTGGCGCCCCGGGCCGGTTTCCGGCAGAAGGCGCCCACGCAACGCCCGCGCCGCCGCAGACTGATTCCCCCGTGCCCGCCACTCCCGCCCCCATCGAGACCGGCCGCGCCCCTTGCGCACGGGCGGACTCGCGCGCCGCGGCGCGGTGCGGCGCCTGACCATGGACGCGGCCGGGGCCGACGATCTCCTGCGGCGCGCCCAGGCCTTGGAGGAAGAGGCCGCCGCGCTCCGCGCCCGGGCGGCCGGATCCGCCGCGGCGGACCTGCAAAGCCACCTCGCGATCCTCGACGGCGCCACCGAGGTCGCCCTCATCGCCACCGATCCGGCGGGGCACATCACCCGCTGGAACATTGGCGCCGCGCACCTCCTCGGCTGGACCGGGGACGCGATGCGCGGGCGGCCGATCGCGGAACTGTTCACCCCCGAGGACCGGGCTGCGGGCCGCCCGGAGCAGGCGATGCGCGCCGCCCTGGACCAGGGCCGGGCCGAGGCGGCGGGCTGGCGCCTGCGGGCCGACGGGGAGCGCCGCTGGGTGTCGGGCGAGACGATGCCCCTGCGCGGCGCGGATGGCGCCCCTGCGGGCTTCGTCACGCTCCTGCACGACCGCACGGCCCTGCACGCGGCCGAGCAGGCCCTGCGCGCCAGCGAGGAGCGCTACCGGACCCTGTTCGAGGCCATCGACGACGGCTTCTGCGTCATCACCTTCCTCGACGGCCCGCACGGCCCGCTGAGCGACTACATCCATGTCGAGGCCAATCCGGGCTACGAGCGGCATACCGGGATCGCCGGCATCGTCGGCCGGACCTTGCGCGGCCTCGTCCCGCCCGACGACGCGGAGGCGTGGCTCGAACTCTACGGCGGCGTGCTGCGCACCGGCACGCCGATCCGCTTCGAGCGCTACTTCGCGCTCGTGGACCGCACCATCGAGGTCTCGGCGGTGCGCATCGAACCGCCGAGCCGGCGTCAGGTCTCGGTGCTGTTCCGGGACATCACGGCGCGCCGGAAGGCGGAGGATGCGCTCCGCACCAGCGAGGCGGTGGCCCGGACCAACATCGAGCGCGTGCAGCTCGCCCTCGCCGCCGGCGCGATCATCGGCACGTGGCACTGGGACCTGCCGACCGACCGGTTCACGGTCGATGAGGGCTTCGCCCGCAGCTTCGGGCTCGACCCGGCCCTCGGCCGCGAGGGCATCCCGCTCGCCCAGATCGTCGCCACCGTCCATCCGGATGACCGGGCCGGGCTCGCCGCCGCCATCGACGAGGTCATCGCCCGGGGCGGAGCCTACGCGCACCAGTACCGGGTCCGCCGCGCCGACGGGCGCTACTACTGGCTGGAGGCGAACGGCCGCGTCGATCACGGGCCCGACGGGACGCCGCTGCGTTTCCCCGGCGTCCTCCTCGACGTCGACGAGCGCCGGTCCGTCGAGGCGGAGCGCGACCGGGCCGCCGCGGCCCTGCGCAGCCTCAACGAGACCCTGGAACAGCGCGTCGCCGAGCGGACCGCCGAGCTGATGCGGGCCGAGGAGGCCCTGCGGCAATCGCAGAAGATGGAGGCGGTCGGGCAGCTGACCGGCGGCCTCGCCCACGACTTCAACAACATGCTGGCCGGGGTCGTCGGCTCCCTGGAGCTGATGCAGACCCGGATGCTTCAGGGCCGGGTCGGCGACCTCGACCGCTATATCGGCGCGGCCCAGGGGGCGGCCCGGCGCGCCGCGGCCCTGACCCACCGCCTGCTCGCCTTCTCGCGCCGCCAGACCCTCGACCCGAAGCCGACCGACGTGAACCGCCTCGTCGAGGGCATGATGGAACTCGTGCGCCGCACGGTCGGCCCGGCGATCGAGATCGAATCGGTCGGAGCCGGCGGCCTGTGGCCGACGCTGGTCGATCCGAGCCAGCTCGA
This sequence comes from Methylobacterium sp. 2A, assembly GCF_009806555.1. GTDB lineage: Bacteria > Pseudomonadota > Alphaproteobacteria > Rhizobiales > Beijerinckiaceae > Methylobacterium. The sequence goes on from NZ_VUOK01000019.1 coordinate 148,908, forward strand.
GAACGCGCTCCTCAACCTCTGCCTCAACGCCCGGGACGCGTTGCCGGACGGCGGCCGCATCGTCATCGAGACCGCCAACCGCTGGCTCGACCACCGGTCCGCGCAGGAGCGCGACCTGGAGCCGGGGCAGTACGTGACGCTCTGCGTCTCCGACAACGGCACCGGCATGACCCCGGACGTCGCCGCCAAGGCCTTCGACCCGTTCTTCACCACCAAGCCGATCGGCGAAGGCACCGGCCTCGGCCTGTCGATGATCTACGGCTTCGCCAAGCAATCCGGCGGGCACGTCCGGATCTACTCGGAGTTCGGCCAGGGCACGATGGTGTGCCTGTACCTGCCCCGCCATCTCGGCGAGGCGGAGGGGGACACGATCCTGCCCGACCTCGCCCACGCGCCCCGCGCCGAGCAGGGCGAGACCGTCCTGGTGGTGGACGATGAGCCGACCGTCCGGATGCTGGTCACCGAGGTGCTGGAGGATCTCGGCTACGCGGCGATCGAGGCGGCGGACGGCGCCTCCGGGCTGAAGGTGCTCGAATCGGACGTGCGCATCGACATGCTGATCACCGATGTCGGCCTGCCCGGGGGCATGAACGGCCGCCAGATGGCCGAGGCCGGGCGCGAGCACCGCCCGGACCTCAAGGTTCTGTTCATCACGGGCTACGCCGAGAACGCCGCCCTCAACCACGGCCATCTCGGCCCCGGCATGCAGGTGATGACAAAGCCCTTCGCGCTGGAGGCGCTCGCCACCCGGATCCGGGGGATCATCGCGGGCGAGGGCTGAGGTAGGCGTCCCACGGTGGAGACGCCTTGAAACAAGTGCGCATATTGCGCACATTCGCGTATGGTCTTCGAGTGGGACGATGCGAAGGACGAGGCGACCCGCACGGAGCGCGGCTTCGGTTTTGCGGATGCTGCCGGCATTTTCCTCGGACGCTGCATTGAAAAGCAGGATACGCGCCATGATTACGGCGAGGTTCGCATAGTCGCCACGGGTGAATGGAACGGTGATTTCTACACCGTCGTCTACACGGATCGGCGGGAGGCCGCGGGTCGGACAGTCCGTCGCCTTATCTCGGCGCGGCTAGCGAACAGGAAGGAGCGCAAGGCATGGCGCGCATGACTCTGGACGAGCTTCGGACCCGCACTTCGACGGTGGACCGGGCGAAAGTGGACGCCACCACCGAGGCGGATATCGAGGCGCACCGTGCGGCTGACGGCAACGCCGATCTTGACGGGACGGTCGGCGCACGCGTGGTGGAATCCCCGCGGGCGCTGCGCGTCCGCCTCGGCATGACACAGCCCGAGATGGCTGCTGCGCTCGGAATACCGCTCGGCACATGGCGCAACTGGGAACAGGGGCGCGTGAGCCTGGAACCGGCCGCCGTCGCGCTGCTGCGCATCGTCTCGTTCAATTCGGATCTTGCTCTGACCGCGTTGGCGACACAGGCCCCCGAACCGGGGCCCTCTGGTGCGAAAGCTCCGCCCACCGACGCGGCGATAAGCGGCACGATCGGCCGTCAACCGGTCACTGTTTAGCGATTAACCCTGCGCCAGGCCCCACCCGCGTTCGGAATGCCATTCCGGCCTCCGAATCGGGAACCGGACAGCGTGGACGTCCTTATGGTGGCGGGCCGCCGCGTGGGACGGCCGGACCGGCCGTGACGTGCCGAACGGGAAGGCGACAGGGGATCTGCCGTGCAGACGCAGGACATTCCGGCCGAACTCAAGAGCTATTTCGACAGCTCGCACATCGCCTTGGCTCTGGCCGCCGTCACCGCCGACAACCCGCTGCTGCTGGTCAACGAGCGGTTTCACCAGCTGACCGGATACGATGCGGCCGATGTCGTCGGGCACAATTGCCGCCTCCTGCAGAAGGATGCGGAGAACCGGGAGGCGCGAGCCAAGATCCACGCCTTCCTGGAGGACGACCGGATCGGCTCGGTGCGCACGACGATCCTCAATTTCCGCAAGGACGGGCGTCCGTTCGTCAATCTATTGTACATGTCGAAGTTGAGAGCCCTCTCGGGCGAGGTGCGCTTTCTTTTCGCATCCCAATTCGATGTCAGCCGCTCGCAACCGGAGCTGCTTTCTGCGTACGATACCGAACTGAGCCGAACCCTGTCCCGGCTGAGTCCGACGCTCGCGGAAAGCGGCATCGTCATCGAAGGGTCCCTGATGACGATCGCCAACACCGTCGCCACCGTCGCGCAGGCGAAGCTCACCCTCGCGGATCTCGATGCACCAGGATTTCCTTGACGAGCCCGGGGCGGGAGCCCCGGAGGTCCTAGACGGCGCCGGGCAGGTCGTGGCCCCACCCTTCACCGGGCCGGTGGTGGGAATCGGCGCCTCGGCGGGCGGGCTCGAAGCCCTGCGCGAGATGCTGGCGCGCGCCCGGCCGCCGACCGGCATGGCCTTCGTCATCGTCCAGCACCTCGATCCCAATCACGAGAGCATGCTGGCCCAGCTCCTCGACCGGCATACCGGGCTTGAGGTGCTCCAGTGCGAAGGCGGCGAGCGGATCGCCGGGGACAAGGTCTACATCATCCCGCCGGGCCGGGGGCTCGTCATCCAGAACGGCGTCCTCGAACTCACCCACTTCATCCAGCCGCGGGGCCTCCGGCGGCCGATCGACGATTTCTTCCTCTCGCTCGCGGTCGATCAGCAGGCCAATGCCGCCTGCGTGATCCTGTCGGGCACGGGCGCGGACGGCACCACGGGCCTGCGGGCCGTGAAGGAGCATGGCGGCGTCTGCGTGGTGCAGCAGCCGGACACGGCCCGCTACGACGGCATGCCGCTCTCGGCGGTCGGCACCGGTCTCGTCGATTTCGTGCAGCCGCCCGGCGAGATCGTGGACTGCCTCGCGGCCTTCTTCCGGCGCCGCGGCACCGACCCCGGCGACGAGGCGGCGGGCCCGGTCGCCGACCATCTCGACGATCTCTGCCGGGTGCTCCGCTCGGCCGTGGGCCACGACTTTGCCGGCTACAAGCGCACGACCCTGGTACGCCGGGTCGAGCGGCGCATGCATGTGCTCGGCCTCGAATCCGGCCGGGCCTACCTCGCCCGCGTCCGCGCCGACAAGGCCGAGTGCGAGGCGCTGTTCCGCGACCTCTTGATCAACGTCACCCGCTTCTTCCGCGACGCCGAGCTGTTCGAGGTCCTGCGCGAGCGGGCGGTCGAGCCGCTGCTGCGCAACCGCGATCCGGACGAGGACATCCGGGTCTGGATCCCGGGCTGCTCCAGCGGCGAGGAGGCCTACAGCATCGCCATGCTGTTCGCCGAGACCGCCCGCAGCCTCGACCTGCCGCTGGCGGTGCAGATCTTCGCCACCGACATCGACGAGCGCATGCTCCAGATCGCCCGGGAGGCGACCTACCCGGCCGCGGCGCTCGCCGACATCCCGGCCTCCATGCGCGAGCGCTACGTCGTCCCCCATGCCGAGCGCTTCACCATCGCGGCCGAGATCCGCGACCTGATCCGCTTCTCCAGCCACAGCCTCGTGAAGGACCCGCCCTTCTCCCGGGTCGACCTGCTCTCCTGCCGCAACCTGCTGATCTATTTCGACGAGCGGCTCCAACAATCGGTCGTGCCCCTGTTCCACTACGCGGTGCGGCCGGGCGGCTACCTGTTCCTCGGCCCCTCCGAGAGCGTGAGCCGGTTCGAGCACCTGTTCCCGGCCATCGACCAGCACGCGCGCCTGTTCGAGCGGCCGCCGGGCTCGCCGCAATACCCGATCGACCTGCCCGGCAGCGCCCGGCGGGGCGAGATGCGGCGCGGCGGACGCGAGGAGCGCCGGGGCGAGCCGTCGATTTCCGATGAATCCGCGGCGGTGCGGCGCGTGATCGAGCGCTACGCCCCGCCCAGCATGGTGCTGACCGAGGATGGCGGCATCATCAGCGCCTACGGGCGCCTGAGCCGCTATTTCGACTTCCCGGTCACGCGGACCGGCGGCACCAGCGCCATCACGTTGGCGCGGCCGGGCCTGCGCGACGTGATCGGCCCCCTGCTGCGCCGGACCCGGGACGCGCGCAAGCGGGTCGTGGTCCGGAACGTGGAGATCCGCTCGGAATACGGCCTGCAACAGGTGGAACTCGTCTGCGATCCGCTGCCGGACGGCTCGATGCTGCTCGTCCTGCGCGACACCGGCGCGTTCCAGCCCTCGACCGACCTCGACCTGATCGAGCTGGATGCCGGCGGCGACCACGTCGAGGCGCTGGAAGAGGAATTGCTGCGCACGCGCTACAAGCTGCGCTCGGCCGTCGAGGAGCTGGAGACGACGAACGAGGAGCTGAAGAGCTCCAACGAAGAAATGATGTCGATGAACGAGGAGCTTCAGTCGACGAACGAGGAGCTCTCCACGGTCAACGACGAGTTGAAGACCAAGGTCGAGCAGCTCACCATCGCCAATGCCGACCTGCGCAACTTCTTCGAATCGACCGATCTCGCCGTCATCGTGCTCGACCGCGACCTGCGGGTGCGCAGCTTCACGGCGGCGGCCACCACGATCTTTCCGTTGCAGGCGGGCGACCGGGGCAGGCCGCTCGCCGACGTGTCGAGCCGGCTCGCCGGCCAGGACTACCTGCACGACGCGGAGGCGGTCTGCGCCGGCGGCTCGGCGATCCAGCGGCGCCTGACCACCCGGGACGGCGCCCGGACGCTGTCACTGCGCGTTCTGCCCTACCGCCTGCAGAACGGCAGCGTCGACGGCGCCACCCTGGTGCTGACCGACATCACCGAGGCCCTGTCGCTGGAGCGTCAGCTCGCGGCGGAGCGCGAGCGGCTGGACCTGGCCGTCAAGGCCGGCGGGATCGGGGTCTGGGAATACAGCCCCGACGCGGGCACCATCGTGGTCGACAGCACCGCCGGCACGATGTTCGGCCTCGCCCCCGACACGCCGCACCCCGTCCCCGCCCTGATCGCCAGCGTGATGCCCGAGGACCGGCTCGGCCTGGAGGCGGCGCTCGCCGAGGCCGCTCACGGGCTCGACGAGTTCGAGGCCCGCATCCGCGTCCGGGCGGCCGACCACGCGCCCCGGCACATCAGGAGCTACGGGCGCCTGACCCGGAGCGGCGACCGGAAGCGGATCGTCGGGGTCTGCATCGACGTCTCGCCCGAATACGCGCTCGCCGAGACCCGCGACCTGATGTTGCGGGAGATGAACCATCGGGTGAAGAACCTGTTCGCGATCATCGGCGGCATGATCTCGGCGGGCTCGCGCACGCACCGCGACATCGGCATCTTCGCCTCCGACATGCGCGACCGGATCTCGGCCCTGGGCCGCGCCCACTCGCTCGCCGACCCGACCGACGGCCAGGGCATGAGCGACCTCGCCGGTCTGATCGGCGCGACCCTGCGCCCCTATCGCGACCATGTCCCGACGGTGATCGAGGGTCCCCTCGTGGCGATCAACTGGCGGCACGTCTCGTCGCTGGCGATGATCCTGCACGAATGGGCGACGAATTCGGTGAAGTACGGCGCGCTCGGGGCCGAGGATGGGTCGCTGTCGGTGACCTGGGAGCGGGCGCCGGACGGGCTGGTCCTGGACTGGCGCGAGCGCATGAGCCGGGTGGCCGAGCCGCGGCCGGGCCGGGGATTCGGCTCGCTGCTGGTCGAGATGTCCCTGCGCCAGTTGGAGGCGACCGTGGAGCGCAGCCACGACGCGACCGCGTACCGAATCGTGCTGCGCCTGCCGGATTCCGCGCTGATGCGGGGGTGAGCGGCCCCCGCCTCGGCCGGTTTCCGGCCGCGCGCCGCCCCGCACGCAAAACGGCCCGCCGCGGCGATGCCGGGCGGGCCGTCCTGCCTGGCGGAGCGCCGGGAGGATCCGGCGCCCGCGCGCTCAGTCGATGACCTCGACGATGCGGTGGCCGCGATCGACCAGCACCGGCTGGTCGTTCACGATCGTGTAGCGGTAGCCCGGACGCACCCGGTACTCGGTGGGCACGTCGTAGTAGGTCACGCTGTCTTCCGGCAGGACAGTCCCGACCTGGACGGGTCCGCCCCAGCTGTAGGAGCGCACGCCGCGCTCGCGGACATAGCTGCGGAAGCGGGGACGCTCGTCGACGCCCAGGATGCCGCCGACCGTGCCGGTGGCCGCACCGACCGCGCCGCCCACGATGCCGCCGACCGGACCCGCCGCGGCCGAGCCGGCCTCGGCGCCCTCGGCGGCCCCGCGCAGGGTGCCCTGCGCCTGGGCGGTCATCGGGAGGGCCAGGAGGCCGGCCGTGGCCAGCGCGAGGAGAAGCTTGTTCGTCATGATGGCGCCTCCGGGTGGGTCAGTCGCGAGCCGCGGGATCTCAGTTGCAGCCTTCCTTGTGGACGGTCTTCGAGTTGCCCATGCCGTCCTCCTTGTGGACGGTCTTCGAGCCGCAATCGACGCTGCCGGTGGTGACCTCGCGCCGCTCGACGACGCCCTCGCGATGATCGACCGCCACGCCCGGGCCGCCGTCGCGATGGATCACCGTGGTGTCCTCGGCGCTCGCCGGCAGGGCAGCACCGCACAGGGCCGCGAACAGGGCACCGGAGAGAATGACGTTGCGCATGGATAGCCTCCTGACATCAATCGAAGCAGCAACGGCAAGCTCAATAAAATGGTTCCCTACGGAAATTTGCGTATGAAAACATACGGTGAAAGCTTTTTACCCTTATCAATTGCGAACAATTGATCAACTCTGTTCCGACCGGTCGCGCACCGATTGCGGAAGACGCCCGATCCGGATCGGCGGATCGGATGGTTACACGGCGCAGCGAACGCGCTTCTCCCGAACAGCGGGTTGCGGCCCGGAAGGCGGCACAGCGCGCATCGGCGACCGGCCCGAATCGCGTGACGACGGGTCGCGCCGCCCTCCCCGTCCGATCCGCCGACGCACCGTTGCCCCGCGTCCCACATGCCCCGATCTTCAACCCTTGGATGCGTCTTCCGGGCGCAGCCGGTCCGGGCATGAACCAGCGAACGACACCACCCTCCTTTGCGCATGGCCAGCCCGTCGAGGCGCTGGCCGGAACGATCGAGCGCGTCACCTTTCACAGCCCGGAGACCGGCTTCTGCGTGCTCAAGGTCCAGGCGCGGGGCAAGCGCGACCTCGTGCCGGTGATCGGCCACGCGCCGGCCATCGGGGCGGGCGAGTGGATCACCGCCACCGGCATCTGGCACACGGACCGCCAGCACGGCCTGCAGTTCAAGGCCGACACCCTGAAGGTCACGCCGCCCACGGGCATCGCCGGCATCGAGAAGTACCTCGCCTCCGGGCACATGCGCGGCATCGGCCCCGCCATGGCCAAGCGCCTCGTGGCGGCGTTCGGGGAAGACACGTTCGCGATCATCGAGGCCGAGCCCGGCCGCCTCACCGAGGTGGAGGGGATCGGGCCGAAGCGCGCCGCCCGGATCGTTGCCGGCTGGGCCGAGCAGAAGGCCGTGCGCGAGATCATGCTGTTCCTGCACGCCCACGGCGTCGGGACGGCCCGGGCGGTGCGGATCTTCAAGACCTACGGCCACGCGGCCATCGCGGTCATGACCGAGGATCCCTACCGGCTGGCGAAGGACATCCGGGGCATCGGCTTCAAGACCGCCGACGCCATCGCGATGAAGCTCGGGCTGACCCCGGAGGCGCCGCAGCGCCTGCGGGCCGGCATCTCCTTCGCGCTGCAGACCGCCACCGATGCCGGCCATTGCGCCCTGCCGGTGGCGGATCTCGTGACGCTTGCGGAGGATCTCCTCGGCGTGGCGGCCCCGCTGATCCGCACGGCCCTCCTCGACGTGCTGGAGGCCGGCGAGGTCGTGCAGGACATCATCGGCGACAAGGCCTGCATCTTCCTCGCCGGCCTGCACGCCGCCGAGCGCGCCATCGCCGAGCGGCTGCTGCAGCGGGCGACCGGCACGCCGCCCTGGCCGGCGATCGACCTCGCCCGGGCGCTGCCCTGGGTAGCGGAGAAGACCGGCAAGACGCTCTCGCCCTCGCAAGAGGAGGCCGTGCGCCGCGTGCTCGGCGCCAAGCTCGCGGTGATGACCGGCGGCCCGGGCGTGGGCAAGACCTCGACGCTGGACACGATCCTGCGGATCCTCCGGGCCAAGGGCGTCCGGGTGCTGCTCGCCGCCCCCACCGGCCGGGCCGCCAAGCGGATGAGCGAGCAGACCGGGCTCGAAGCCAAGACCCTCCACCGCCTGCTGGAGATCGACCCCAGGCACGGCGGCTTCTCGCGGAATGCGGAAAACCCCCTCCCCTGCGATCTCCTCGTCATCGACGAGACCTCGATGGTCGACGTGCCGCTGATGAACGCGCTGACCAAGGCGGTGCCCGAACACGCCGCGCTCCTCCTCGTGGGCGATGTCGATCAGCTGCCCTCGGTCGGGCCGGGGCAGGTGCTGGCCGACGTGATCGCCTCCGGCGCGGTCCCGGTGGCGCGGCTGACGGAAGTCTTCCGGCAGGCGGCCGAGAGCCGGATCGTCGTCAACGCCCACCGGATCAACGCCGGGAAAATGCCGGAGCCCGCCCCGCGCGGCGCCGGGAGCGACTTCCACATCATCGCGATCGACGAGCTGGAGCCCGCCGTCGCGACGCTGATCGAGGTGGTGACAAGGCGCATCCCGGCCCGGTTCGGCCTCGATCCGGTGCGCGACGTGCAGGTGCTCACCCCGATGCAGCGCGGGCTGCTCGGCGCGCGCAACCTCAACCACGAACTCCAGGCGGTGCTGAACCCGAACCCGGCGGTCTCGGTGGAACGGTTCGGCTGGCGCTTCTCCCCCGGCGACCGGGTGATGGAGAGCCAGAACGACTACGACCGGGAGGTGTTCAACGGCGATCTCGGCACCGTGGCGCGGATCGACCCGGACGAGGGCGCGGTGATCGTCGATTTCGAGGGCCGGGAGGTGGTCTATCCCTACGGCGAGCTCGACACGCTGGTGCCGGCCTACGCCACCACCATCCACAAGTCGCAGGGCTCGGAATATCCGGCGGTGGTGATCCCGCTGGCGATGCAGCACTGGACGATGCTGGCGCGCAACCTCCTCTACACGGGGGTGACCCGCGGCAAGCGCCTCGTGGTGCTGCTCGGGCAGCGCAAGGCCGTGGCGGTCGCGGTCCGCGGCGGCACGATGAAGCCCCGCTGGACCAAGCTGCGGGAATGGCTGGGCCGGACGCCGTAAGTCGATCCCCGCGCGCCTAGGGCCTGGGCTTGATCGGTTTGGTCATGGTGATGTCCGTGATGGGAGGAAAGCTGCCCGTCCGCTGCCGGGCGGTGATGCATGGAAGCGAACGTCGCTGCTGCGCACGCCCACGACCTGAGGCTGCAGTACGGACAACCACAGCTACGCCCCTGAAGCCAACAGCGAGCCAGCTCAGACCTGAAGTTCCTTACTGGGTCTGCCTGTTGCGAGAAGACGCTGAACGGTCAGCACATTCATAACGAGCCCTACGTATTGAGCAAATCAACGAATCCTTTCTCAGGCACCGCTCACGCGGAGGCAGCAAAGCCCAATCGGTAATTTCATTGCTGTTTGTACATCCGGAATCTCAATTTTGGTGCAAAACCGTACATTTCGCAGTCTTAAAGGATTCGTCAAACGACATTTCGGAGCAATTCGCTCTTAATATATTCGCGTTAAGGTTGCGGCCACGGTTCGGATCCATACCAGATGAAGCCCACGGAACGCCTTCGCTCGCCGCTGACTACGATGTTGTCCAGATCCGCAGATAATCTGCTTCCCACTCGCCAACTGGTGGAACTTCGTAAGCAGATCCCAACGCTCTACAGCCTGATGTCTGCGAACGCTTGCGCGCTAGCCGCAACGCACTATCCGTTCGCCCCTCTCGTTCTGACGCTCGGACTACCCGGCGTTCTGATCGCCTTCTGCTTGGTACGGGCAGTACGGTGGTGGCGGATGCGACCCGAGACGATCAGCGAGGCACAAGCTGCCCGTCAGCTTCAGCGCACCACGGTCTTAACAGCCATCTTCTCCGTCGCCTTCGTGAGTTGGGCGATGGCCCTGAACGGGTATGGCGGACCTTACGAACAGGGTCATGTTGCGATCTTTGTTGCCATCACTGTCATAGCTTGCATTTTCTGTCTGACACATCTGCCGGCCGCGGCCTTCCTCGTAATGGGCATCGTTATGAGCGTGTTCCTGTTTTGCTGTGTCGCGAGCGGGAACCCGGTTTTTCTGGCAATCGCCGTTAATACCACATTCGTGACGGCGGTGATGGTGCGGGTCCTCAGCAATAACTATCGCGCCTTTGTCCAACTTGTTGCATCCCAAGCTGAGGCAAGCCGGCTTTCGGACGAGAACGCACGCCTCGCTCATACAGATGGCCTGACGGGCCTTCCCAATCGACGCTACTTCTTCCAGCGCCTTGACGAACTCATCCAAGACTCGACTGCAAATAACACGCGCTTCGCACTAGCAATCTTCGACCTCGACCGTTTCAAGCCAATCAACGATACCTATGGCCATAACGTAGGGGATCGCGTCTTGGCGGAAACCGGCCGTCGCTTAGCCGCATTTGCAAGCGCCGACGTAAGTGTCACGCGCCTTGGCGGCGACGAGTTCGGCGTTCTTGTCCGGTCGCCGGGCCCGCCTGACGAGATCGTCGCCTTCTGCGATGGCATCTGCTCGGCGCTTCAGAAGCCAGTCCTTATTGGGGATATTCGGGTCGTCACCGGATGTTCAGGCGGCTTGGCAAAATTTCCCAGAGCTGGACGCGAGGCGAACGAGCTATTCGATCGCGCTGACTACGCATTATACCACTCGAAAGAGCATCGGCGCGGTGTGAGCACCTTGTTTTCCCAAGAGCATGAGGACGCCATCAGGGCCGAGCGAGCCGTCGAGGCCGCCCTGAGTACAGCCGATCTTGTTGCCGAGATGGAAATGCACTACCAGCCGATCCTTGATACGGCGACGGGCGAGATCGCCCTCGTCGAAGGCTTGGCGCGCTGGACCAGCCCGACACTGGGACGTGTCCCACCGAATCGGTTCATCGCCGCAGCAGAGCGCTGCGGCATGATCCACACCATGACCCTGCTGCTTCTGCGCAAGGCGCCGGCTGATTGCGCACGGCTGCCCCCTGCAATGGGCCTGTCCTTCAACCTGTCCGCCCACGATCTGGCCTCACCTGAGACCATGGTCGCGATCCTCGCCGCTGTGAGAACGTGCGGCTTGAACCCTCGTCGTCTAACCATGGAACTCACCGAGACCGCTCTGATGCGCGACTTCGATCAGGCGAAGGCGTCCATCAATGCGCTGCACGCCCTCGGCGTCAAAATCGCACTGGACGATTTCGGCACCGGTTATTCCAGCCTCGGCTATGTTCATCGCCTGCCGCTCGACAAGATCAAGATCGACCGCAGCTTCATGACTGACATTGATACAGACCGGGGCTGCAGTCTCGTCTCCACGATCCTAGATCTCTGTCAAAACCTTGGGCTCGACGGCATCGCGGAGGGGGTTGAAACCGTTGACCAGTTCGAGGCAGCCCACCGGCATGGCTGCCGCTACATACAAGGCTACATCGTCGGCAAACCGATGCCGATCGCAGACCTTCTTCAAACCTATTGTTCGGCAAGCCCCACAAAACAATGGCCCCTCATGCTTGCCATGGCCGGGTAGTAATCAGTCTGCTTTTCTCCGAGACGAACAGGCTGGTTCCGGCCATGTGCGGTCGGCCGTCTTGCACGCTGAGCCCGAGTTGTGGGACGGTCGCCGGATGGCCGCTTTCCGGAAGCCCTGACGGCCGTTCCCATGTCCGGCATGGATCGCAAACAGTCACCTCATGCTCAAGCTGATTGGGCTCAGCCCTAGGTCGCCAGTCCCGAACGGACCCGCCGCACCGGCCGGCTGACGAACCGGGAGCCCGCGAGCAGGAAGCGCCAGGGCGTCTCGGCACCGCGGGTGATGCCGATCCGCCGGTCGCTCACGATCTCGGCCGGCTCCGTGCGGGGCGCGAGCCGGAACGGTGGCCGCCCGACCGGCCAGCCGTCCTGGGCGCCGGTGACGCCGAGGGCCTGACACAGGCGCCCCGGCCCGGCGCAGAGCAGCCGCACCGCGTCCGTACCCCGCCGGGCCTGCATGGCGGGCAGGCCCTCGGTCGGCGCCAGCGCCCGGATCAGCACCGCGCTCCCGGGCTCGCAGACGAGGTTCAGGCACCAATGCATCCCGTAGGAGCGGTAGACGTAGACGGTCCCGGGGGTCCCGAACATGCTGGCGTTGCGCCGAGTGGGGCCGTTGAAGCTGTGGGAGGCGGGATCGGTCCGGTCATAGGCCTCCGTCTCGACGATGACGCCGCCCGCTCCGTCGACGAACAGGCCGGCGCCGATCAGCTCCGCCGCCACCGCGGCGGCCGGTCGGGCGAAGTCGAAAGTCAGCATCGGGTCCCGGGATTCGGCAGGCTTCATCCGGCAGGCAACGCCCGACAGGCCGCCGGTGTGCCCCGCCCCGGCGGATCGCACCGCGCCTGCCGCGGCGGCGGATGAGCGTCGACACGTTCGATGTCGCCATCCTGGGCGCGGGGCAGTTCGGGCGCAGTTCCGGAGCACTTGTGAATGTGTACCGGCAACACCAGCCACAGAAGAGCCCAGCTGTCATCAAACGGGTTTGAAAATCAGCCCCTGTTTAGGATCGATATGTTATTTTTGGAATCGGAACGAAATCCGGCGCACCCATGATGGATGATTTTCAATTGTTGAACAAAGAATAAGACGATCTATCCATAGTTGCAACACGCGGAGGAAGACAGATGTTGGCACGGCATCGGGGCGCATTGAAACTTCTCGAACTTCTCCAGGCCTATGCCGGGGTCGGCCTGTGGGACGCCATCCTGCACGAGGGCGATCCCGCGCATCCGAAGAGCCGGTGGACCTGGAGCCCGGAATTCCGTCGACTCGCCGGCTACCGCTCGGAGGCGGAATACCCGAACGCGATGGAATCCTGGTCGACGCGCCTGCACCCGGACGATGCCGGTCCGACCTTTGCGGCCTTCGGGGCCGCGCTCAAGGACGTGGGCAACAGCGGGGCATACGACGTCAGATACCGGCTTCAGATGCCGGACGGGACGTATCGGTGGTTCCGCGCCATGGGCGGCGTCGCGTTCGATCAGGCCGGCGTCGCGCAGCGCGCCTGCGGCTCGCTCGTTGATATCCAAGCCGAGGTCGATGCGCTCGAATCCAGCAAGCTCCGCTCCCGGCAGCTCGAGAGGCTGATCGCCGAATTCGACGCGAGCACGTCGTCGGTGGTCACGTCCCTGTCGGCATCGGCGAAGGAGATGGAGGCCGTCGCGCGACGCATGGCGGACTCTGCCGATCAGGACACGCGGCGGACCGGCGAGGTCGCGGCGGCGGCGACGCAGACGTCGAACAATGTCGGGATCGTCGCGGCGGCGGCCGAGCAGCTCGGATCCTCCGTCTCCGAGATCGGCCAGCAGGTCGACAATTCCGCCCGGCTCGCCCGATCCGCGGTGACCGAGGCCGAGCAGACGACGGGTCTGATCACGGACCTCGACGCGGCCGCCTCGAAGATCGGCACCGTCATCGCGGTGATCTCGTCGATCGCCGGCCAGACCAACCTCCTGGCGCTCAACGCGACGATCGAGGCGGCCCGGGCCGGCGAGGCGGGCCGCGGCTTCTCGGTGGTCGCCGCGGAAGTGAAGGAGCTGGCGGGCCAGACCACCCGGGCCACGGAAGAGATCACCACCCAGATCAGCCAGATCCAGTCGGCCACCCAGCGTGTGGTCGCGGCGATCGGCGGGGTCGCGGGCCGGATCCGCGAGATCGACACCACCGCGACCTCGATCGCCGCCGCCGTGGAGGAGCAGGAAGCCGCGACGCAGGAGATCGTCCGCACGATCGAGCAGGCTGCCGCGGGAACGGGGGAGGTCACGCACAATATCGGGGAGATCGCGCTGAGCACGCAGGAGAACGGCACGGCGGCCGGCGGGGTGCTGAACGCGGCACTTCAGGTTTCGAATCAGGCCGAGCGTCTCGGCACCGAGGTGCGCGGCTTCCTGGATCGGATCCGGGCCGCCTGAGACGCACGGTCCGGGACCGTCGCCCGGCGGCTTCGGCGCCGGTGCTCCGCGGATCGAACACCGATCAGGCCCGCGGCGCCGTCTCGACCCGGAGGGACGGCGCCAGCGCCAGCATGAGCGGCACTGCGGCGAGCGCCGTGGCGGCCGAGGCCGCCGCCGCCCAGTGCGGGCCGGCCATGTCGCCGAGCCGCCCGTAGAGCAGCGGGGCCGCCAGCGCGCTGCCGCCGAGCGTCCAGGTGTAGAACACCGCGAAGGCCCGCTCGACCTGGCCGCCGGGGGCCAGCTCCGGCACCGTGCCGTAGAGCACCGAGGAGGTGCCGTTCAGCATCACGCCGAGCAGCGGCAGCAGGAGCAGCGCGGGGGCGAGCGGCAGCGCGATCACCGCCAGGATCATCACGGCGGTCCCGGTCTCGGTGAGGATCACCGTGCGGGTCACGCCGAGGCGCTCGCCGATCCGGCCGCACACGGCCTTGCCCAGGGCTCCGCCGACGAAGACCAGGGAGAGCGCGAGGCCGACCGTGGTCAGCGCCGCGCCCTTCTCCTGCATCAGGAACGGCAGGTAGATCAGGAAGGCCGGCCGGGCGGCGTTGTCGAGCATGCCGATGGCGACGAGCAGCCGGAACCCGCCCCGGCCCGCGGGGGCGCCGACGGGCCGCGCCGGTCTCCGCGCCGTCGCGCCGGGAGCAGCCTCGCGTGAGCCGGAGTCACGCGGCAGCAGGCGGCCGACCGCGAGCGCGACGACGATTCCGGCGGCCGCCACCACCCAGAGGGCATGGCGCCAGCCCGTCAGGGTCAGCAGGAAGCCGACGAGGGGCGGCACCGCCGCCTTCCCGAGATCGCCGGTGAAATTGTAGGTGCCGAGCGGCCCCCGGGCTCCGGGTCCATAGGCCCGGGCGATCACCGCCGAGGCCAGGGGATGCTGGGTGCTGCTGCCGGCCCCGCCGAGCAGCAGGCCGACGCTGAGCCCGATCAGCCCGCCCGAGGCACCCGCGACGGCGTAGCCCAGCGCGCTCAGCAGGGTGCCGAGCATCAGGACGGTCCGGGCGCCGAGCGACTGGGCGAGGTGGCTCGCCGGCATCTGCAAAGCCGCCAGGGCGCCGTTGTAGAGCGAGCGCAGCAGCGCCAGGGCGACGTAGTCGAGGCCGAACTCGGCCTGCCAGACCGGCAGCAGCACGTAGATGAGATCCGTGTAACCGTCGTGGAGGGCGTGGTTCACCCCCGTAACCGCGAGGGTGCGCCGCGCCTCGCCGGACGCGGCGGCCTCGTGCGATGCGGTCGGGGTTGATGCGAGGGCCATCCTGTCACCTTCTGGCTGTGGGCGGAGGATGGCCGGCTGGTTCGCGACTGACAAACGACTTATGCTGACGCGCGTGTGAGGAAACCTGACCCGTGCATCGCCGGCTGCCGCCCTTGAACGCCGTGAAAGCCTTCGAGGCCGCGGCCCGGCACGCGAGCTTCACCCGGGCGGCGGACGAACTGCACGTCACCCACGGGGCGGTGAGCCGGCAGGTGCAGATGCTGGAGGCGTGGCTCGGCGCGCCGCTGTTCGAGCGCCACAACCGGCGCGTGGTTCTCACCGAGGCCGGCGCGGCCTTTGCTGCCGAGATCGGCGCCGCCCTCGACCGCATCGCACTCGCCACCGCCCGGCAGGTCGAGCGCGGCCGACCGCGCCTGCTCCACATCAACGCGCTCGCCACCTTCACCCTGCGCTGGCTGATCCCGCGCCTGTCCGGCTTCCAGCGGGCCAACCCGGCCATCGAGGTGCGGCTGACGACCTCCAACGTGCCCCTGGCGCAGCTGACGGAGCCGTTCGACGTGGCGATCCGGGGCGGTCCGGACACGCGCCCAGGCCACGTCGCCGAGCCGTTCCTGTCGGAGCGGCGCATCCCCGTCTGCAGCCCGGCTTTGCTGCGGCGTCTTCCCCTGGGGGAGCCTGCGCAGCTCCGGCAGCACACGCTGCTGCACGCCGCGACGCTCCCGCGGGTCTGGCCGGACTGGCTGCGCGCGGCGGGCGTGCCGGACCTGACGCCGCAAGCCTCGGTGACGCTGGAGCATTTCTACCTGACGCTCCAGGCCGCCCTCGACGGGCTTGGGGTCGCCATGGGACCCGAACGGCTGATCGCCGACGACGTGGCGGCGGGCCGCCTGACCCTGCCCTTCGCGGGTCCGGCGCTGCCGGCGCGGAGCTACTACACCTACGTCCCGGAGGCCCGGGCGGAGGATCCGGCGATCCGCGCCTTCTGCGGCTGGCTGGCCGCGGCGGCGGGGCGGCCGTGAGAGGTCGGCATCGATACGGGCGGTGTGGGTTTGAGGGAGGTTTTGGCGCCGCGTGAGGGACCCCTCTCCGTGCGGGCTTAACATTCACCGTTCTTCATCGGATAGGCAAAGGATCCCGCGCGCTCCCCTCCCCCCTCTGCGGGGGAGGGAGGGCGCGTGGCAGGTCTGGACCGCCAGACCCTTCAACCGAACGACCATCCCAAACCCACCTCCCGGCCTCGCAAAGACGGGATCCGCGTGTCACGTTTGAAGTGGCGCGCCGAGTCCACCCGGCCCATGAAAGACATCCGGAACGCGCCCGATCCCGCCCGGGTTGGCGTGAGACGCTTCTGCCGAAGGTGACCGCATGGCGCGCAAGCGTCTCCGCCCGACGATCGAGAGCCTGATCGAATCCCTCGGCCGGCTCGGCCTGTCCCCGGATTCGGTCGATCTCGACCGGCTGCTCGCCCATCTCGACCTGCCCGATTACGGCGCCGAGGTGGAGGACGCGCGCGTCGCCCAGGCGTTGCGCGCGATGCGGGTGGCCCGGGCCTTCGCGGAGACCGGGGTTCCGGCGATCCGGCAAGCGATCCCCAATCTGCGGGCCGTGGTGACCAAGGATCACCGGATCACGTGGCTCGTCCGCACCGAGATTCCGCTCCTCGACAACGGCCGGCTGGACCTGCGCCTCGACGTCGCCCCGGATCCGGAGGCGGCCGCGATCCTCGCCCGCATGGCGGCCCGGAACGATCCGGCCCACGGCCTGGAACCCTTACGCGAGGCCGTGGCGCGCACCGCCCGCGACGCCACCCGCGCCCTGCACAAGCCGGTCGATCGGCTCCAGGCACAGCTCCTCGTGGACCTGCGCGAGGTCGGGGCGGATGCCGCCGCCTACATCGCCCATATGGACCGCTCGCTCCGGTCCCGGGTGTTCACCTACGGCCCGAAGCTCGCCCGCGGCCTCAACGACACGCTCACCCCGGTCCGCCGCCACGCCAAGGCGGTGGCCCGCGAGGGCTCGCGTCTGCGCCGCCTGCGCGATCAGGTCGGCTTCGGCGCCTATATCGAGCGGTTCACGGCCGCCCGGCGCCTGAATCGAAAAATCCTGTTCCACATGGGGCCGACCAATTCCGGCAAGACCTACGCGGCCCTCCAGCACCTGACCGCAGCCGAAACCGGGGCCTACCTCGCGCCGCTGCGACTCCTGGCGCTGGAGAACTACGAGACCCTGCGCGAGCGCGGCCTGCGCGCCGGCATGATCACCGGCGAGGAGGTGCTGGGCGAGCCGAACCCGACCCACACCGCCCGGACCATCGAGACCGCCGACCTGACCCGGCCGATCGACGTGGCGGTGATCGACGAGATCCAGATGCTGTCGGACCCCGACCGCGGCTGGGCCTGGACCAACGCCCTGTTCGGCGTCGCCGCCCGCACCGTGATCGTCTGCGGCTCGGACGACGCCCTGTCGTATGTCCGCCGCGCGGCGGAAGCCGCCAACGAGTCGCTGGAGGTCATCCCCTTCACCCGCAAGTCGCCGCTGCTGCTGATCGAGCAGCCGGTGCCGTTGGAGAAGGTCGAGGCGGGCGATGCGGTCGTGGCCTTCTCCCGCCGGGCCGTCCACGAGAATCGCGAGATCCTGGTGGCGCGGGGTCACCGGGTCGCGACGATCTACGGCGCCCTGTCGCCGGAGGTTCGCCGGGCCGAAGCCGCGCGCTTCCGCTCGGGCGAGGCCAACGTGCTGGTCACCACCGACGCGATCGGCATGGGGCTCAATCTCGGGCCGTTGAAGCGCATCGTGTTCTCGGCGGTGCGCAAGTGGGACGGCACCGCCGAGCGGGCGCTGACCCATTCCGAGATCCGCCAGATCGCCGGCCGGGCGGGCCGCTACGGTCATCAGGATGTCGGCTACGTGGCGGCGACCGAACCCACCGCGATCGAGCCGATCCGCACCGCCCTCTCGGGCGCCCCGACGGCGCCGGCGGCCGACACGCGCTTCTTCGTCCGGCCGGATCTCGGGGCGATCCGCTCGGTCGCCGAGGAGATGCGCACCCACAGCCTGTACGAGGTGCTGACCCACTTCGCCCGGGCGACCTTCTACGCCGGCTCGCCGTTCCAGCCCTCGGCCCTGGAGGAGGTGCTCGACGTCGCCCGGACGGTCGATCGCGCCCGGCTGCCGATCGAGGAAAAGTTCGCCTTCTCGGTCTGCCCGATCGACCGGCGCGACGAGATCGCCATGGGCCTTCTGGAGCGCTGGTGCCAGGCGCGGGCGGCGGGCCTCACGGTGCCGGCTTTGCGCGGCAACCTCGCGGGCGCGCTCGACTACCAGGAGCGGACCGTGAAGCTCGCGAGCGCCTATCTCTGGCTGTCCCGGCGCTTCCCCGAGACGTTCGACGACGTGGAGGCCATCCGACACATGCGCGGCCGCGCCAACGATTCGATCGAGCAGCACCTGCGCGAGACCGCCACCCGCAAGGCCGAGCGGCGCACCCGCCGCAGCGCCGGGGGGCGGTGACGGGCGAGACCTGCTGTCGAATTACGCCCGATCGTCGGGCTTCAACGCCACGCGCCAGGGTTTCACCCTGGCAACCGACCAAAGGGCATCGCCCTTTGGAATCCCGGACTCGGCGATCAGGCGCCGGCCCAGGCGGATGCAGGGCCGTTCCACGAAGCGATGGACCGGGGCCGCGATGGCGAGCGCGACCAGCATCGCGGCGGCGATCAGCGCGTGGCCCGGGACGACGAGACCGGCCCACCGGGCGGCGGCGAACACCATCGCCTGGGCGATCGGGCCGAACAGGTAGAGGCCGTAGCTCACCGCGCCGAGCCACGCGAGAAGCGGCGCCTCGATCCGGCAGCGCGTGGTCATCAGCGCGAAAAGCAGGAGCGCCACCCAGTAGGTGGCGGTGTAGCGGTACCACGTCTCGCCGAAGCCGAGGTCGCGCCCATAGGCGAGCACCGAGATGACGGGGATCGCCAGCGCGATCAGGGTGAGGATTCCGAGGGCGGCACCGCGCGCCTGCGCCTGTCCCTCGACATGCCAGCGGCGCCAGAGCGTCCCCCACAGCATGATCGCCAGGGCCAGCGGCAGCGCGACCGGCAGCGCCTTGCCGAGGTGGTGGCGGGCGAGGGCCATCAGGACGGCCGCCGCCAGCATCACCACGGCCGCGCCCACGAGCCCGCGCGTCCGCATGAGCAGCCCGGCGCAGAACAGGAGCACGCAGAGCCCGTAGAAGATCAGCTCGATCTGCAGGGTCCAGTACAGGCCGATGATGTTCTCGATGCCGACGAACTGCTGGAGCATCGTCAGGTTGGCCAGGACGGTCGAGACCGGCAGATCCCGGCCCAGCGCGATGTAAAAGGCGCAGATCCCCATCGGGATCGACAGCCAGTAGGCCGGATAGAGGCGGAAGAACCGGCCGATCGCGAAATCCCGGACGGGTGTCCGGCTGCGCACGTCGAGCGAGTAGGGCACGACGAAGCCGGAGACGGCGAAGAACATCACCACCGCCACCTTCCCGAGGTCGACGGATTGCGTGAGCGCCCCGAACAACACCCGCTCGACCGCGCTCTCCACCTGCCCGGTCTTCAGGAGATGGTCGGCGATGTGGAAATAGATCACTGCCAGGGCGGCGAGGCCGCGGATCGTGTCGACATAGCCGAGCCTTGCGCCCCGCATCGCTCTACCTGTGAAAACGCCGGATGACCGCGCTCAGTCAGCTGCGCGCTGCCTCGGAAACAATAGAGCTATTCCCAGTTCGCTTCACATCCGAATCGATTGCGGGGCGAAAAACTGTTCCGACAGAGTTAAGACGGCGACCCAATCTGAAAAAAGCCCGCTCCGGCGGGCCGGGCGGGCTGAAGGTGGGTCTGCTTTGGCGATGCAGGGCGGTTGCTTAGCCGGCGCGATGATCCTGTTGCAGCGGTGACGCGGCATGCCCGCCAAGCGTCGACCGCCGGTAACAACGGCGTTACGCTTGCATCCCGGAAGACGGAACGGAGCCCGGCGCGCGGTCAGGCCGGCCACACCTCTCGGCCGGCATGACGGGCTTGACCAGGCAGGCGTCCACGTCGGCCCGCCGCACGGCCGTGGAGGCGTGCGCGTGCTCCTGCGTGGTCCTCATCGCGAACGGCGTCTCCCGCAGGCGGCGGTCGTCGCGCACCCGGTGGAGCAGCTCGAAGCCGGACATCGGGAACATGGGCAGGTCCGCGACGACGAGACCGTAGGCTGGCGTGTTGAGCCTCGCCAGCTTTGCGCAGCGTCCTGTCAAGCTTAGTCCCGATGCGCATATTCTACTGAATTACCGACAGATGCCGGCGGTTAACGACATCCAATATAGTTAATTCTGCGACAAAGATGTGGATTGTAAATAAATTATCTGCGCGATGCTTGCACTGTGTGGAAAGTGCGCCTTTTCATGGACGTATCAGCGCGGCAGGGAGGCAGGGATGAAATACGCAGGTATAATCTGCTTTGCAGTGGCTGCGGTGACTCCGTGCAATCCTGCCTGGGCCGGCCACGGAAACGCCCTCGCGGGTGGCTGGGATGGCACGACCACGAGCGGGAATCGGCGCTCGGCCCCCGCGGCCGCACCGGCCACCGCGACCCCGACCGTCGTGAGAGCCCTCTCGAGCGGCGGGATCTTCGCGGGACCGAGCTTCAGTTTCGACTCGGGGGGCGGCGGGTCGGGAAGCGCCCCCTCCCCGGAGGTCAACGCGACCCTCGGCCTGATCCTCGTCGGCGGGACGGTGGCGATCCTGCGCCGTCGAAGGGCCCGCAAGACCGAGCTGCAGGCCTGACGGCTCCATCATGATCGATCTGGCACGGCGCGGGAGCGGCCTGGGGTCGGGCGCGGGGCGTACCGGTCTCGCAGACCGGGCCGCGGCCTGGGCCGTGCTGATGTTCTCTGCGGGCACGATCCTCTCGGCGACCGTGCAGCGTCATCTGTTCGAGCAGACGCAGACCACACAGCACCTCATCGAGTTCAACGTCGGGGAAGCGTTCGCGCTGGCCGCGCTTCTGTCCCAGCTCCTGACCGTCCCGGATGCCAGGATGACGCTGGCGCGATCCGATCGCGCGGTCCTGGTGCTGTCGGCCCTCGCCTGGTTCATACCCGAGCAGCATGGGGTCTATCTGGCGACGACCCTGGCCGGCAGCTGGCTCTCGCTTCGAGGCCGTGCCGACCGGCATTGGGCCGGGATCGCACAGATCTGGCTCGCCCTGTCCATCTACGAATTGTGGGGCAAGCTCGTCTTCAAGATGGCCTATCAGAGCATCGAGGGCGCGGAGATCGGCCTGATCTCCCGAATCGGCCGCTTGGTCTACGGTGGAATCGGGACGGAAGGTGCCAGCCTCAGCGTCCGGGGCGACTGGGCGATCGTCATCCTCGAAGGATGCTCGTCGTTTCACAACCTGTCGCTGGCCGTTCTGGTCTGGCTCTCCATCCTGAAAATCGCCGCTCACCCGGTCGACCGCGCTGCGCTGGCGGCTCTCGCAACGAGCTTCGGCCTCGTTGTGGCGATCAACGTCGCACGCATCCTGGCAATGCTCCCGTCCCGGGAGGCCTATCACTTCTGGCACGACGACGCGGGATCGTCCCTGGTGGCGCTGGCCGCCGTCGTGGCGATGATCGTCCCGGCGCTGCTCTGGACGAAGGAGCGCACATGCGCGCCGCATCGCCGACCCTGAACGGGTCAGCCCGTGGCTGCGTCGTCCTGTTGAGCCTCGTCTTGGGCGCATCGCTCGCGGTCCGCGCCTATGCCTATGCCCGTCCCGTGGATCCCGGCGGGATGACTTTGCGGGATGGCGCCCTCCCCCCGATCGATCTCGGCGCGGGCACTGTCCTGCCGCGCGCGAGCGCCGGACGCCACCACGTCGTGGCGGGCGCCTGTCCGAGGGCGGCCCTGGTCACCTTCGTCTCGGTGGGCCCCTATGGACCGGACCCCGCGCGGCAAGACGCGCCCCATCCCGCGGATCGGATCGCCTACATCTATCACGGGTGGAACCTCGGCGGCCGATTCGGGACCATCGGGCTCAACGCGATCTACTTCGCCAGCAAGGCCCAGGCGCGTTTCAGCACGGGCCGGAACCCGACCACCGATGACCTCGCCGTCAAGATCGTCGTGCCGGCGGGCTGCGACGCCTCCCCGGAGGATGTGCTGGCGACCTTCCGGAAGCAGGTGACCGCGGCGGACTGACCGAGCGACGGCGCCGATCGATCTCGGTGGTTGCGTCCAGGCTGTTCGCGCCGGCCCCTGTCGCAGACGGCGCCCGCGATGCGGCGCTCGCCCCGACGGCCAATACGACAAAGCCCCCCGTTGCGATGAACAGGGGGCTGTGTCGTGGGATTGTAGATTTGGTTGCGGGGACAGGATTTGAACCTGTGACCTTCAGGTTATGAGCCTGACGAGCTACCGGGCTGCTCCACCCCGCGCCAAGTGTGTGCGGCCTCGCCCGCGTCGTGTGCGGCCTGGGTCAGGCTGCGGCGGGGGCCGGATCGGTGTCGTGTCGAGGGAATGGCGCGGGCTCTGTGCGAGCGTTGCGCTGGGCTTGCGATGTGCGGGTCTGGCGGCGACCGACTCTCCCGTGTCTTGAGACACAGTACCATGGGCGCTGGCGTGTTTAACGGCCGAGTTCGAGATGGGATCGGGTTCTGGGCACGCCGCTCAGGCCACCAGACCGGCGCATCGCAATTCGTTTGGCACTTGGCGTCGCAGGGTGCTGCGACGGCGAGTGTTTCGTTCGGCAAGCATGCAGCGTCTGCTGCGGGTCTTCTTGCGAGCGTGTTGTCTGGTGTCATCAGCCTAGCGGCTGCCGAACCAGTCCGGACACGGATCACGGGAGCGATCAAGCCTGTCGGGCGATTAGTACCGGTCGGCTCAACGCGTCGCCGCGCTTGCACCCCCGGCCTATCGACGTGGTCGTCTTCCACGGCCCTCAAGGGAGGTCTCGTTTCAAGGGGGGTTTCCCGCTTAGATGCCTTCAGCGGTTATCCCGTCCGTACGTAGCTATGCTGCACTGCCGCTGGCGCGACAACAGCTCCACCAGAGGTACGTTCATCCCGGTCCTCTCGTACTAGGGACAAAGCCTCTCAAACCTCCTACACCCACGGCAGATAGGGACCGAACTGTCTCACGACGTTCTGAACCCAGCTCACGTACCACTTTAATCGGCGAACAGCCGAACCCTTGGGACCTTCTCCAGCCCCAGGATGTGATGAGCCGACATCGAGGTGCCAAACGACCCCGTCGATATGGACTCTTGGGGGTCATCAGCCTGTTATCCCCGGCGTACCTTTTATCCGTTGAGCGATGGCCCACCCACGCGGGACCACCGGATCACTATGACCGACTTTCGTCTCTGCTCGACATGTCCGTCTCGCAGTCAAGCGGGCTTATGCCATTGCACGCGACGAGCGATTTCCGACCGCTCTGAGCCCACCTTCGTACGCCTCCGTTACGCTTTGGGAGGCGACCGCCCCAGTCAAACTGCCTGCCATGCGCGGTCCCGGACCCCGATCAAGGGTCGCGGTTAGACCACCATATCGCCAAGGGTGGTATTTCAAGGACGGCTCCACCCAGGCTGACGCCCAGGCTTCAAAGCCTACCACCTATCCTACACATGCCGACACGAAGGCCAGCGCAAAGCTACAGTAAAGGTGCACGGGGTCTTTCCGTCTGACCGCAGGAACCCCGCATCTTCACGGGGA
>NZ_VUOK01000052.1 GCF_009806555.1 Methylobacterium sp. 2A
AGAGCCTCTCACAAAACTCCCGCTGCGCTGTCGCGGCCAGAGGGAAATATCCGGTGCTCGGGAGTTTTGTGAGGAGCTCTTAACCGGTCTTGTCCCGCCGGAGCCTGTCACCCGCGGGCAGGGTGATAGGGAACGGGTGACGACACATAGCCCCGGGGACAATCAAATATTGGCGGAGCAACGGTTTGCAACGCCAGAGCGAAGACTCGCAAGCCTAAGACTTAACGTTAAGCGGGATTTAAGACGTTGCGCCCATTCTTCACAGGGTCACCCCGAGCACGCACGCGGAGCGTCGGGCTCACGCGTTCAGTAAAGGAATTCTTATGGCCCGCTCCAAGCTCAACGCTTTGGTGCGTAGCCTGACGCTCGCGGCGAGCGTCGGCGCGCCCTGCCTCGCCGCTGCGGCGGACCTGCTGCCCCCGCCTCCGCCCCCGCCGCCCGAGCCGATCGAGGTCGGCGGCGGCTGGTACCTGCGCGGCGACGTGGGCGCCAGCGTCTACAACCGTCCGAAATACAGCACGGCCTACGATTACACCGGCTACCCGGATTCCAACCGCTCCTTCGGCAACGAGATCGGCGGCGGCGGCTTCGCGGGCGTCGGTGTCGGTTATCAGTTCACCCCGTTCTTCCGCGGCGACATCACCGGCGAATACCGTTACGCCACCGGCCTGCGCGGCAGCGAATACTACCGCGGCCCGGATTACGATGACGGCCTCGGCTCCTACGGCGTCAACAAGTCGAGCGGCAACTTCGATTCCGCCGTGGTGCTGGCCAACGCGTATTTCGACCTCGGCACGTGGTACGGCATCACGCCGTTCATCGGCGGCGGCGTCGGCTACGCCTTCAACCACGTCTCGTCCTATGCGACCAACCAGCAGTTCACCAGCCCGACCTACGGCTACGATTACGCCAACCCGATCTACGGCTGCGGTTGCGGAGCGCCCTCTTACAACTACAAGCCGGTCTACGACGCGAACGGCAATGCGGTCTACAACACCAACAGCGGCAGCAGGTTCTACAAGGACAAGTCGAGCGGCAGCTTCGCCTGGGCGCTCCATGCCGGTCTCGCCTACAACGTGACCGACGCGCTGAAGATCGAGCTGGCCTATCGCTACCTGAACCTCGGCAAGGCCGAGACCGGCGCCGGCACCGTGCCGTGCTGCACCGGCAGCCTGCAGGCGATCAAGGTGAAGGACATCGAAGCGCACGATGTGAAGATCGGCCTGCGCTACTACCTCGGCGGTGTCGTGGCGGCCCCGCTGCCCCCGCTGATGCCGGAGCCGGTCCCCGGCCCGCTCGTGCGCAAGTACTGATCGTACGGTCTGATCGCACCCCGATCTCATCACCGGACGGCGACGGCGCGGAGGCCCTCCGCGCCGTTTCGCGTTCCGGGACCGTCCGGTGATGCGGATGCAGCCGACGACATATCCGATGTTGATCGATGCCGTCCGAGAATTGGACGACGACACCGATAGAGCAGCATTGAAACAAGGAAATTCATATCGAGCAACGGATGATTAAGGTTACTCGACTATCACGGTGCTGAGGCTCGATCCGCCGCTTATCACGTCAGTTCCAGGACGATCCCGATGCGTACCGTCACCTTTCCGCTGCTGGCGGTTCTCGGTCTCTGCGGCGTCAACACCGCCCGGGCCGCCGATCTGGATTACGATTACCTGCGCGGTGCCGAGTACGATCCGGTTCCGGCCCCGGTCCGGGTGATCGACTGGAGCGGCGTGTATGTCGGCGGCCATGGCGGCTACACCTCGGCGGCGCTGGGTTTCAAGAATGCCCTTTCGCCGATGGTCTACCAACACTCGCACAATTCGACCGCGGAGACCGAATTCGGCGCCTCGTCCCTGTTGAGTCCGCCCTCAAAGCGCGTCGGCGCCATGAGCTTCGGGGCCTATGCGGGCTACAACGTCCAATACGACAGCTTCGTTTTCGGTATCGAGGGCGATTACACCAATTTCGGCCGCATGGGCTGGTCCGATAACACGATCGGGCTGACAAAGACCAATTCGCTGGGTCTGCAGGAGACCCTCAACATGTACGGGACGTCCGCGACGCGGATCAACGATTACGGAACGCTGCGCGCCCGCCTCGGCTATGCCATCGACTCGCTCATGCCGTACGTCACGGGTGGCGTCGCGATCGGCCGCGCCCGCATCGCGGAGACGCTCAATTACGCCGATACCGGCTTCGACGTCAGCGCGTACAACGCCAATCTCGCCGGGACGAAGACCTACATCAACACGATCAGCAACATCGCAAACGATCAGCGCTCGCGGACGAAGGTGGTGGCCGGCGTGGCGCTGGGGGCCGGCCTCGAATACGCGATCACGTCGAACATCCTCCTGCGCGCCGAGTATCAGTACGTTCTGTTCAGCGATTTCGACGGCCACAAGGTCAACCTGAACACCGTCCGGGCCGGCGCAGCCATCAAGTTCTGATGCCGCGCGTTCCGACGTTGCTTGCCGCCAGGAGCCTGTCCATGCGTGGTCGTCGCTGTCTCGCGGTCACCGCGGCCCTGCTCGTCGCGGGACCCGTCCTGGCATCCCCCGCCTGGACCGGGGACCGGCCCGGGCGGCGCGTCCTCCGCCACAGGGTCCTGGTGCGGCCCGTTCCGGTCATCCCGGTCGTCCCGCCGCCCGTGCTGGTGCGGGATTACCTGCCGCGCAACCACAATGTGCCCCTGTACAACGAGCCGCCCCGCTCCGCGCCGGCTTGGTGACGGCGATTTCCGATCGTGGTTCCGCGCGTCGATCAGGCTCGCGGGTTCCGGGTCGGTCGCGGTTGCCACCGCGTGTCCTGATAGAGATCGCCGACCCGGCCGGTGAGACCCGCCGAGGGGATCTCAAGCGGATCAGCGCTTCCCCTCACGTGCGGCCGAGAGCCCCGTCGCGTCGAGGATCAGTTACCGCCTCAGCTCTCCAGCTCGCTGTCCCAGTACAGGTAGTCGAGCCACGTGTGGTGATATTGCCGGTGGTCGAACTCGGGCTGGCGGTGGTGCAACTCGTAGCGGGTCGGCCGCCGGGGGGCGTTCATCAGCGGCATGTCGGCCTCGTCCGGGGTCCGGTTGGCCTTGCGCAGGTTGCAGGGCGAGCAGGCCGCCACGACGTTCTCCCAGCTCGACAGGCCGCCCCGGGAGCGCGGCACCACGTGGTCGAAGGTCAGGCCGCCCGAGGGCAGGCGCAGGCCGCAATACTGGCAGCTGAATCCGTCGCGCAGGTAGATGTTGTAGCGCGTGAAGGCCGGGCTGCGGGCCAGCGCCACGTAGTTCTTCAGCGCCACCACGCTGGGCACCCGCAGCGAGCGCGAGGGCGAGCGCGCCTCGACGTCGTAGCTCGCCACCAGGGTGACGCGGTCGAGGAACAGGGCCGTGAAAGCGTCCTTCCACGACCACAGGGAGAGCGGATTGTACGAGAGCGGCCGATAATCCGCGTTGAGGACGAGGGTTTGGAGATCCATCATCGGCGCGACTCTTCGGACTATCTCTGACGCGGATAACGCGCAGGACCGCGCCATCGCCCCGCCGACCCGTCCGAACCGGCCCGGGGCCGATACAGGACGGGCCGGCGCGCGACGCGTCGGCTTGGCGGGAAAAGACTTGGCGAGGAAAGACTTGGCGGGAGAGGTTGAGGGAACAACAGGGCGGCGGGCCGGCGCGCGGGGGCGCCAGTCGAGGCGGTCAGATCCGGAACGCGGCCGGGCCGGGCCGGCACGATCACCGGCCATGCCCTTCCGCGTGATGACGAAAAGGCCCTGTCCATCAGGTGTTCATCTAATCCCAGCGTGACACCCTTGTGAAGCTTTTCCCGCAGGGCCCAGGGACGCACCCACAGGACGCACCCGCGGCCCGTCTGCGCGGAGCCGGGGAGCCGCCGGATCCGCGGCCCGGGGTGGGCAGGGGCACGGTTTCGCCCTATTGCTCCCCCAGAGCGCCGGGCCGCCAGGAGGGCCGCCCGGTCCCCTATCGCCGCCGATTCGCCGATGCCGGATCCCGACCGCGCGTCCGGCGCGCCCGACGAGAGGTCGCCCATGATTCGTACGCCAGCGCGTACCCGCAGGCCGGAGAGCGGTGCCTGCCCGTGCCGCCTGCCCGTCCTGCGCGCCGCCCTGATGCTGGGCCTCTCGATGGCGGCGCCGCTGCCGGCCTGCGCCCAGGCGCCGGCTCAGGGACCTGCGCAAGGCCCCGCCCAAATCCCCGCCCAAATCCACGTCCAGGTGCCGGCCGGCAAGGCCACCGACACCAAGCCGACGGACGCCAAACCCGCCGAAACCAAGCCCGCGGCCGCCAAGCCCGCCGAGGCGAAGCCGGCCCCGGTGCAGACGGAGGTTCCGGAACAGTTCAAGGCGGTGCGGGCGAAGCTCGACGCCGCCAAGGCCGAGCTCGACGCCCGCGAGAAGCAGCTCGGGCACACCGACCTGACGGTGGCCGACCTCACGGCCATCCGCGACAGCGCCGTCACGGTCACCGACGAGATCCGCGGCCTGGTCACCCGGCTCGACGCGCCGCTCGAGGCCGCCCGCGAGCGGCTGGCCCAGCTCGGGCCGAAGCCCAAGGACGTCCAGGAAAGCCCGGAGGTCGCCGAGCAGCGCGCCGAGCGCGAGGCCGCCGTCACCCGGATCGACGAGACCCAGCGGCTGGCCCGCTCGCTGGTGGTGCAGGGCGACCAGATCGTCGACCGCGTCTCGAACCGCCGCCGCGAATCCTTCACCCGCGACCTGTTCCAGCGCTCCCAGCCGCTGATCGGCCCCGGCCTCTGGGCCAAGGTGATGGCCGACATCCCCCGGGACACGCGGGCGCTGCAGAGCGCGCTCTCCGACATCGGCCTGCTGTTCTCCCGCAACGGCAGCATCGGCAACCTGCTGTTCCTGGGGCTCGCCTTCGGGATCTCGGTGGCGCTGTATTTCGGGCGGCGCAACATCGCCCCCCGGGGCGCCCACCGGGACGTGGGCAAGACCGATCCGTCGCGGCGGGCGCGGCTGCTCGCCGCCTGGCGGGTGATCCTGCTCGGGACTGTGCCGGCGGTGGCGGGCTCCTACGCGGTCTACTACGCCCTCGACGCCACGAACCTCCTGCCGTCCCGGCTCCTGCCGGTGGCGGCCGCGATCTCCGGGGGCCTCGCCTTCATCGCCTTCGCGGAGGCGCTCTGCGACGGGCTGCTCAGCCCGGAGAAGCCGGCATGGCGCCCCGCCCCCGTGAGCGATGCGGCGGCCACGCGCCTGACGCGGCTCGCGGTCGGCATCGCCACGGTGGTGACGGTGGTGAAGTCCGTGGAGGCGCTCAATTCCGGGATCTCGGCCGCCCTGCCGATCTCGATCGCCACACGGGGCCTCGGCGCCGTGGCGACCGCCCTGATCCTGGCGATCGGCCTGCACCGCTTCGCCGATACCGAGCAGGAGGAGGAGGCCTGTTTCGGCCCCTACGTGCCGACCAAGACCACCACGGGCATCGGCGGCCCGGCCCGGCTCCTCGGCTGGGCCGCGGTCGGCGTGATCGGGCTCGGCGCGCTGGTGGGCTACGTCGCCTTCGCGACCTTCCTGATCGACCAGCTGATCTGGGCCGCCTGCATCCTGGTGCTGCTCTACCTGCTGGTCCAGAGCGTCGACATCTTCATCGGCCGCGCGCTGTCCGACGAGACGCGGCTCGCCACCGCACTCCAGGCCAATACCGGCCTGCGCAAGCGCTCGCTGAACCAGATCTCGGTCCTGGCGACCGGCGCCGCCCGGGTCGTGCTGTTCCTGACGGCGGCCCTGCTGGTGCTGGCGCCCTGGGGGCTCGATTCCACCGATATCGTGTCGTCGGTCCGGCAGGCCTTCTTCGGCTTCAAGGTCGGGGACGTGACGATCTCGCTGTCCAGCATCGCGCTGGGGATCGGCATCCTGGTGGTCGGCGTATTCATCACCAAGGGCGTGCAGCGCTGGCTGGAGAACACCTACCTGCCGGCGACCGACCTCGACGCGGGCCTGCGCAACTCGATCACCACGGTGGCGGGCTATTGCGGCTTCCTGCTCGCGCTGGCGCTCGCCTTCTCGTATCTGGGTCTGAGCCTCGAGAAGCTGACCCTGGTGGCCGGTGCCCTGTCGGTCGGTATCGGTTTCGGCCTGCAATCGATCGTCAACAACTTCGTCTCCGGCCTGCTGCTCCTGTGGGAGCGGCCGATCCGGGTCGGCGATCAGGTGGTGATCGGCGATTCCGAGGGCATCGTGAAGCGGATCTCGGTGCGCTCCACCGAGATCCAGACCTTCGACCGCTCGGCCGTGATCGTGCCGAACTCCAACCTGATCTCCGGGGTGGTGAAGAACCGGGTGCGCGGCGACCGCTCGGGGCGGGTGAGCATCACGGTCAGCGTCCTGCGCAACCAGGATCCGGTCCGGGCCGCCGAGATGATCACGGCCTGTGCCCAGGCCCATGCCGACGTGCTGCGGGATCCGCCACCCCGGGTGGTGTTCCGGAAGATCGGCGACCCGTTCCTGGAATTCGAGCTGCTCGTCTGGATCACCGACGTGAGCCTCGGCCTGAAGGTCCAGACCGACCTGAACTTTTCCGTGTTCTCGACCCTGGTGGAGGCGGGCTTCATCCCGCCGCTCGGCCCCGGCTCCAGCATCGTGACCGTGCAGGGGCTCGACACGATGCAGAGCGCCATGGGCGAGATCGCCAGCCGGTTCGGGCTGGCGGCACCGGCCGCAGCCCCCGCCGCCGAGGCCGGGGAGGGGGCCAGGGCGCAGCGGGACCGGACCCTGCGGAGCGCGGGCGGCTGAGGGGGCGGGTGCGGATCCGCCCGACCCTGCCTCAGGAGGAAGGCACCTTCTGTCGGCGCGCCCGGGCAGGCCGCAGGTCGAGATGTGCGCACGCGCCCTCGGCGGCGAGCATCACCCGCGTCCCGGTCCGCTTCAACAGGCCGGCCCTTTCCAGAGCCGCCACGTCGTCGTGCACGCGCCGGTAATTCCGGCCGAGCGCGCCCGCCAGCGCGTTGATCGAGTCGGCTGGCCCGGCCGCCAGGGCCTCCAGCAATGCGATGCGGGCCGCCGAGAAGGTCTTGAGGAAAGTCGCCCAATTCTCGAACGTGACGACGCGTTCGGGCTCCACGGCTTCGCCGGCCTCCGCGCGCCGCACCGCCGAGAGGAAACGCGCCCGCATATCCTCCACCGACCCACCGATGACGAACGTTATCTCGCCGCTCATCTCGCCGCTCATAGAGTACCTCCACGCAGCCTTCCGACTTCGGTCAGAAAATCGTCCCGCAACGTCTCGAACGTCGTGAACAGGTAGGGCGTCTCCTCCGCACCGCGATGGACGTGATCACCCTTACCCGCCTCGTTGTCATAGGCCAGGATCCGCTGACCCTGACGGTCATAGAACAGCGAGTATTTGAAGCCGTGCACCGAACCGGGCACCCGGTCGGGAGGCTGAAGTTCCCACAGCTTGAGCTGAAGGATCATACCATCCGCGAAGACCTTTTTGTCGTCGAGTAGAAGTCGCGCACGCGCCATGGATGACGAGGATGCAGGAACGGGTATGACATCAAATGTCATATCACGTCGACCTGTGATTCTGACACGGGGTGCGGTTCGATCCGACCCTGCCTATATCGCTCGGGCATCCAAGCCGGTTGCCGCAGCAGGGATTCTCGGAAGCGTGAGCGGACGAAGCGTGAGACGGGGCCTGGAGCGGGCGGCCGGTATCCTGATCCCAGCCCTGGTTCCGGCGCTCCTCGGGGCCTGCGCGGCCCAGGCACCCGCCTCCTCGGCCCTGCCGAGCATCTACCTGCCGCTCGCCAACGACAGCGCGCATATCGACGTGGAGGCGGCCCGGGACATGATCGCGTCCTACCGCCGCAACCACGGCGCGGCGCCGCTCACCGTCGATCCGGAATTGCAGCGGCTGGCCGAGGCCGAGGCGGCCGCGATGGCGCTCGCCGACCGGCCGAGCCGGGCGCAGACCGTCAAGGCCGCGGTGGAGCGGCTCGGCTATGCGGACGTGAACGCCAACCTCTCGGCCGGCTACCACACCCTGGCCGAGGCCTTCTCCGGCTGGCGCGAGAGCGCCCCGCACGACGCCACGATGCGCAACCCGAAGGCGACCCGGATGGGGATCGCCACCGCCTACGCGCCGGGCTCGAAGTACAAGGTCTACTGGGCGCTGCTCACGGCCCGATAGCGTCGCACCCTATGGCAGCCCCTTCACGTTCGGCACCGGCGGCGCTTCCTTGAGCAGCGTCACCGTCACCCGCCGGTTGGCCGCCAGGTAGGGGTTGTCGGGGAACATCGGCTCGGTGTCGGCCTTGCCGGTGACCGAAGCGAACCGGTCGTCCGGTATCCCGGACCCCGCCAGGATCTCCCGGACGCTCACCGCGCGCCCCGCCGACAGCGCCCAGGGTGGGGCCGCCGGGCGCTGGCCGGGCCGGTCGGTGGCGGTGAAGCCCGTGATGGCGATGCGGTTCGGCATCTGGCGCAAAGCCGGGCCGAGCTTCTCCAGCAGGCGCCGGGTGCGGTCGTCGGGCCGGGTCGAGCCCTCCGGGAACATCGAGCGCCCGTCCTGGTCGACGATCGACACGTCGAGCCCCTGCTCGGTCCGGGCGATGATGATGTTCTTCGACAGCTCGGCGAAGTCCGGCATGCTCTGCAGGGCCTGGCGCAGGGAAGCCGCCGCGAGGCCGAAATTCTCCGGCTCGCCCATGTCGGGCAGGCCGAACGCGCTGCGCGTGTCGCGCCGCGGCGGCGTGGTCCGGTCGGTGGCCTGATCGGGGGGCACGTCCCGCAGGTTCTTCAGGTGGTCGGCGGCCGGCAGGCCCTCCAACTCGATGATGCCGGCGAATTTCGAGTCCTTGTTGACGCCGAAGGCGTCGCGCATGGAGCCCGCCACCAGCTGCATCTTCTTCTGGTCCTGCGTGGAATACGCCGCCACCATCACGAAGAAGCTCATCAGCAGCGCCATCAGGTCGGCGAAGGTGACGAACCAGCCGTGGCCGCCATGCGCGCCGCCGCGCTTCCTCCGGGCCATCTCAGGCGGCCTGCTCCATCAGCGCGTCGCGATGGTTGTGCGGCAGGTAGGCGACCAGCATCTCGCGCACCAGCGTCGGGCTCTTCTGGTCGCGGATCATCAGGATGCCGTCGATGATCAGCGAGCGCGACACGTCCTCCTCCTCCAGCTTCACGTGCAGCTTGTCGGCGAGCGGCAGGGTGACGAGGTTGGCGATCACGGCGCCGTAGAGGGTGGCGAGCAGCGCCGTCGCCATGGCGGGGCCGAGCTTCGAGGGGTCCGACATGTTGGCGAACATCGCCACCATGCCGAGGATGGTGCCGACCATGCCCCAGGCCGGGGCACAGTCGCCGAAGGCCCGATAGACCTTCGAGCCCTCGTCGAGATGCATCAGGAAGTTGTCGCGGTCCCGCTCCATCGTGTCGCGGATGAACTCGCGGTCGTAGCCGTCGGCGATGTAGCGCGCTCCCTGAGCCAGGAACGGGTCGGAGATCTCCATGTTCTCGAGCGCGATGGGCCCGCTCTTGCGGACCACGTCGGCGATCTGGGTGATCTCCTCGATCAGCTCCTGCGGCTTCACCGAGCGCATCATGAAGGCGTAGCGCAGGCCCATCGGCAGGCCGTGCAGGATCACCGAGAACGGGAAGCGGATCATCGTGGCCGCGGTGGCGCCGCCGAACACCACCACCACCGCGTGCTCCGAGGCATAGGCGCCGAAATGGCCGCCATCGAGCATGATCAGCCCGATCACGACGCCGAGGCCCGAGAGCAGGCCGAGTGCGGTTGCGAGATCCATGGAGCGGATGAACGACGCCGAATCGTTGAAAAACCGGAACCCGGGGCCGGGAACGGCCAGGCTAACCCCAGCGCTCGGAAATCGCGCTGAACGAACAGTTAAGGCGGTCCGTCGGAGCCTGTATCGGTCCGTCATCGCCCGTTCAGGCGGACGCTGGCATACACCTGTCGTACGAGGGGTTTGGCGGCAGGAACGGCGAAGCTGCCGGCCGGCCGGGCCCCGTTGAGAGATGGCGCAGGACCCGGGTCACACGGGCCGCGCCAGGGGTGGCGGAGCGGTACGATGGTTCGTCTGTACGGGCGGGTCCTGGGCTTTCTGAAGGCGGAGCGGCGGCTGGCGATCGGCCTGGCGGCGACCAACGTCGTGCTGGCCATCGCGGCCTTCGCCGAGCCCCTGCTGATGGGGCGGATCATCGATCAGCTGACCCATCTCCAGCGCGGCGGCAACGCGATGGGCACGATGCTGCCGCTGCTGGCCGCCTGGGTGGCGTTCGGCTTCTTCACCATCGCGGCGGGGGTGTTCATCGCGCTCCACGCCGACCGGCTGGCCCACCGCAACCGCCTGTCGGCGATGGCGAGCTACTTCGAGCACGTGCTCGATCTGCCGCTCGCCTTCCACTCGGCCAACCATTCTGGCCGCGTCCTGAAGGCGATGCTGGAGGGCACGAACGGCATGGCGTGGCTGTGGCTCGGCTTCTTCCGCGACCATCTGGTCGCGCTGGTCTCGCTCGGCGTGCTGCTGCCGATGACCCTGTTCATCAACTGGCAGCTCGGCGCGATCCTCGTGGTGCTGGTGCTGGCCTTCACCGGGCTCACCACCTTCGTGATGCGCCGGACCGAGACGCTCCAGGGCCAGGTCGAGGAATTCAATTCGGGGCTCGCCGCCCACGCCTCGGACGCGCTGGGCAACGTCGCGGTGATCCAGTCCTTCACCCGCGCCAAGGCCGAGAAGGACGCGATGCGCGGCATCATCACCAACCTGCTCGCCGCGCAGATCCCGGTCCTGTCCTGGTGGGCGCTCGCCAACGTGGCGACCCGGGCGTCTGCGACCATCACCATGACGGCGATCTTCGTCACCGGCATCTGGCTCTATCAGGCGGGTACCACCACGGTGGGCGAGGTCGTGGCCTTCATGAGCCTCGCCACCGCCTTCGTGGCCCGGCTCGACCACGTGGTCGGCTTCGTCAACGGCCTGTTCCAGCAGGCCCC
Source organism: Methylobacterium sp. 2A (assembly GCF_009806555.1). Classification (GTDB taxonomy): domain Bacteria; phylum Pseudomonadota; class Alphaproteobacteria; order Rhizobiales; family Beijerinckiaceae; genus Methylobacterium. The sequence goes on from NZ_VUOK01000052.1 coordinate 10,994, forward strand.
GAAGATCGCCGAGTTCTTCGAGATCTACGACACCGTCCCGGCGGTGGCCGACCGGCCGCAGGCCCGGCAGGTGGCGCGGTTCACGGGCGCGGTGACCTTCGAGGACGTGACCTTCTCGTATGACGGCACGCGGCGGGCGCTCGACGGCGTCTCGTTCACGGCCCGTCCCGGCGAGACGATCGCGCTCGTCGGCACCACCGGCTCGGGCAAGTCGACGACGCTCGGCCTCCTGCACCGCAGCTTCGACCCGGCCTCCGGCGCGATCCGCATCGACGACATGGATGTCCGCGACATCGGCCTCGCGAGCCTGCGGCACAATATCGGCGTGGTGTTCCAGGAGCCGATGCTGTTCGCCCGCTCGATCCGCGAGAACCTGCAGGTCGGCTGCCCCGACGCCACGGATGCCGAGATGCTCGACGCCCTGGAGCGCGCCCAGGCCAGCGCCTTCCTGGCGCGCCAGCCCAACGGGCTCGACACGGTGATCGGCGAGCGCGGCCGGTCGCTCTCGGGGGGCGAGCGCCAGCGGCTCTCGATCGCCCGGGCGCTCCTGAAGAACCCGCCGATCCTGATCCTCGACGAGGCGACCTCGGCGCTCGACGCCGCCACCGAGCGCAAGCTCCAGGGGGCGCTGGAGGCGGTGATGGCGGGGCGGACCACCTTCGTGATCGCCCACCGCCTCGCCACGATCCGCGATGCCGACCGGATCCTGGTGTTCCACGAGGGCCGGATCGTCGAGGCCGGCACCTTCGACCAGCTGGTGGCCCAGGACGGCCGCTTCGCCGAGCTCGCCCGAGCGCAGTTCATGGCGGCCGAGGCGGAGGACGAGGAGGGGCTGGCGCTGGCGGCGTGAGGATCGCCGCCGGCTGCAAGCCCTGCATTTGAGGATGATGCACGAGTTCCCCCCCCCCTTCAGGAGAGGGGACCAGCGCCTTATTCGGCTGCCACTGAGCCTTGCACGGCGTGCCAATCCGGTCGCCCCACGGGAGAGGGCCTATCGCGTCCGGCAGAATGCGGTGGCTACGCCAACCCGATCCGCGCGAAGAACCCCGCGATCTCGTCCGCGGCCCGGTCCGGATCCTCCCGATGCGGGAAGTGCCCGACGCCGGAAAACGGCGCCAGATCCAGGTCCGAAAAGGTCTCGCCCAGGCGGTCGGTCCAGGCATAGGGGAAGATCGGGTCGTGCTCGGCCCAGCGCACGCAGGTCGGCACCGTGATCGGCGGCAGGGGCGGGGCCTCGCCCTTGAGCATCGCCACCCGCCCGGCATGGGCCGCCCGGTAATGCGCGAAGCCGCCCGCGAGGTTTCCGGGTTTCCAGTACGCATCCACGAAGGCGTCGAGCACCGGATCGAACGCGTCCTTCCGGTGCGACCAGTGGCGCAGGAAGTGGCCGATATAGGCGGCGCAGCTCTCGCGGCTCGCGCCGACCAGCTGCACGGCCAGATCCATCTGGTTGAAGGACTGGTACCAGATCTCGTTCAGGCGGTCCGGCGCGCCGAGGCGCGGGCCGATCCCCGGATAGACGAAATCGAACAGGACCAGCCCGGCGCAAAGCTCCGGGTTCGCCCGGGCGAGCGCCTGGATCACCGCCCCGCCGACATCGTGCCCGACGATGCCGGCCCGCGCGATCCCGAGCGCGTCGAGGAGCGCCACCATGTCGGCGGCGTGGTCCGGCGGCCCGAAGGGTCCCGCCGGCTTGTCGCTGTCGCCGAAGCCGCGCAGGTCCGGGGCGATCAGCGTGTAGCGGTCCGCGAGCCGCGCCATCACCGGCTCCCAGGTCAGCCAGAATTCCGGCCAGCCATGGAGCAGCAGCAGCGGCGCCCCGGTGCCGCAGCGCGCGACGTGGAGGTCCGCCCCGTTCGCGCGGATCCTCAGGTGTTCGATTCCGTCCATTTGCCCTCCATTTCGGCCCGGCGCGCCAGCATCCGCGCCTGCAATCGGCTGCGGCGGGCGGCGATCACCGTGCCGTTGATCTCGCCGCCGAACAGGAACATGGCGGCGAGCCAGTAGAGGAACACCAGGAACACCATCGCGGTGGCCAGGCCCCCGTAGGTCGACGCGTAGGCGTTCGAGAACCGGTCGAGATAGTAGCCGAAGCCGAGGCCCGCGAAGAACCACAGCACCAGCGTCACCCCGATCCCCGGCAGCACCGACAGGATCGAGCGCCGCCCCGCCGCCACGAACTTGTGGGCGATCACCAGGATCACGGCGAGCAGCAGCGCGGTGATGGCGATCCGCCCGATCGCCACGGTGAGGCTCAGGGGCTCCAGCCCCGGCGCCACCAGCACGACGTTGCGCCAGATCAGCGGCCCCAGCACCACGAGCAGCGCGAAGGCCAGCATCGCGAAGGCGCCGCAGATCACGTAGCCGATCGATTCGAGCCGGGTCAGCCACCAGGGCCGGCCCTCGCGCAGGCCATAGGCCCGGTTCAGCCCGACCCGCAGGCTCTCGACCCCCGAGGATGAGAAGTAGAGGGCGAACAGCGCGCCGAGCGTCAGCACGCCGCGGCGCTGCTCGGTGAGCACCCGGTGCACCTCGCCCACGATCGGCTTGGCGATCTCCCGCGGCCACGCGTCGAAGATCAGCACACCCGCCTCGTCGGCGAGGGACTGCGTGCCGAACAGGCCGGCCAGGGCGGCGAGCAGGATCAGGAACGGGAACAGCGACGTCAGGGTCGAGAGCGCGATGTGGCTCGCGATCGCCCAGCCGTCATGGGAGACGAAGCGCTGTGCCGCCACGCCCATGACCTGCAATCCGTTGCGGAGGGGTTTCACGATGCTCTGACGATCCTCTGGCGAAACAGCGCGCCGATGAACGGCGCCGGGGCCGGCCCGTCAACGCCGTCGACGCGATCCGGTCCCGAACACGACCAGGATGACGCACGGCCGCGCCGCCTCGCCATTGCGACTCGCGGGCCGGATGCGCCTTAGATACGGCCATGCTGACATCCTCACGACCGCCGACGCGCGCGGCCAGCGTCCTCCCGACCCTGTTCGTGCCGATCTGGGCGACCGGCTTCATCTCCGCCCGCGCCGTGGTGCCGCACGCGGACCCGCTGGCCTTTACGGCTTTGCGCTTCACCGCGGTCGCCCTGGTGCTGGCGGGGATCGCGGTCGCGTCGCGCGTGCGCTGGCCGGCGGACCGGGCGGGCTGGCGCGATCCCGTCATCGCGGGCTTCCTGATGCAGGGCATCTACCTGTCGGGCGTCTTCTGGGCGGTGAGCCACGGGCTGCCGGCCGGGATCGCGGCCCTCGTCGGCAGCCTCCAGCCGCTGCTGACCGCGCTCCTGGCGCAGCCCCTGCTCGGCGAGCGCGTCAGCCCGCGGCGGGCGCTCGGCATCCTGATGGGCTTCGCCGGGGCGGGGCTCGTGCTGGCCCCCAAGCTCGGCGCCGCCGATCCCTCGGGCATCCCGCCGCTGGCGCTGGCGGTCAGCTTCCTGGCGGTCCTGTCGCTGACGCTCGGCACCCTCTGGCAGAAGCGCACCGGCGGCGGGGTCGATCTGCTCGCCGGGGCGACGCTCCAGTTCGTGGGCGGCATGGCCTGCGCGATCCCCCTGGCGCTCGCCTTCGGCAGCGCGCAGTTCGAGCCGGTGGCGCCCCTCTGGGCCGGGCTCGCCTGGGCGGTCCTGATCAACTCGGTGGCCGGCATCCTGCTGCTGCTGGCGCTGATCCGGCGGGGGGCGGTGGCGGGGGTGGCGGCCCTGTTCTTCCTCGTGCCGCCGGTGGCGGCCGTGCTCGGCTACCTGTTGTTCGGCGAGGTGCTGACGCCGCTCCAGGGCGCCGGCATGGCGCTGGCCGCCCTCGGGGTCGCGGTGGCGAGCCGGGGCTGAGAGCCTTCGGCCCGGGTTCCCCAAGGGCGAGCCCTTGGGCGGGTTTTCAGGGCGGAGCCCTGAAGCTCGGTTTCCCAGGGCTCTGCCCTGGACCCGCGAAAGGGCTCGCCCTTTCGAAACCCTGACCGGGGCCTGCGACCGCAGGGTCCGGAAACCCTTCGCCGCCTCGCGGTTTGATGCGCGCGGGTCGCGACGGCCCGGGCCGGCACCGAGCGCGATACGCATGGACCAGGACAAGCCCCGCGAGATCCGCCTCGCCCTCGACGCGATTCCCCTCGGCGGCAAGGCCGAGGGCAAGGCGGGCGACGACGCGGTCCTGTTCGTGCGCGACGCGGACGGCGTGCGCGCCTTCCAGGCCAAGTGCCCGCATCTCGGGGCGCCGCTCGCCAAGGGCGAAATCTGCGGCGGCCGGCTCTACTGCCCGTGGCACAAGGCGGCCTTCGCGCTCGCCGACGGCAGCCTGGAGGAGCCGCCGGCGCTGGAAGCCCTGACCCGCTATCCCGTCCGGATCGAGGGCGGCGAGGCGGTGGCGACGCTCACCCCCGAACCGGCCCCGGCCAAGCACGCCGCGGCACCGGTGGACCATGTCCTGATCGTCGGCACCGGCGCGGCGTCCGTCGCCTGCGTGACGACCCTGCGCCGCGAAGGGTTTTCGGGCCGGATCACGATGGTCGGCCGCGAGGCGCATCCGCCCTACGACCGGACCAAGCTGTCCAAGCAGTTCCTGGCCAAGCCCACGCCGCCGGAAAAGACCCTGCTGGAGCCGGATTTCGCCGCCGCCCACCAGGTCGAACGGATCGAGGCCGAGGCCACCCGGATCGATCCGGCCGGCCGCAGCGTCACCCTGGCGGACGGGCGCACGCTCACCGGCGATGCGCTGCTGATCGCCACCGGCAGCCGCGCCGTGGTGCCGGATTTCGAGGGCAAGGACCGCGACGGCGTGATGACGCTGCGCAGCCTCGACGACGCCGTGCGGCTCAGCGAGGCCGCCGAGGAGGCCAAGCGCGTCGTGGTGATCGGGGCGGGCTTCATCGGCCTGGAGGCCGCGGCCTTCCTGACCAAGCGCGGCCTCTCGGTGACGGTCCTGTCCCGGGAGGAGATCCCCTTCGCCAAGCGGTTCGGCGAGGCGGTGGGCGCGGCGCTCAAGCGCTACCATGCCGGCAACGGCGTCACCTTCGTGACCGGCAGCGTCGCCCGGATCGCCGGCGATGGCCGCGTCACCGCGGTCGAGACCGAGGACGGCGCGAGCCTGCCGGCCGACCTCGTCCTGATCGGCGCCGGGGCCGCCCCGGAGACCGGACTCGTCGCCGGAGTCGAGCCCGATGACAAGGGCGGGATCCGGGTGGGCGCCGACCTCAGGCTCGCCGAGCGGGTCTGGATTGCCGGCGACATCGCGGCCTTTCCGGAGCACGGCAGCGGCGTCACGGCGCGGATCGAGCACTGGCGCCTCGCGCAGCAGCACGGCACCCACGCCGCCCGGGCGATCCTGGGGGCGCAGGGCGGCTTCTCCGGTGCGCCGTTCTTCTGGAGCAACCAGGGCGACAAGCGCCTCGACTACGGCGGCTACGCGCCGGATTTCGAGCGCATCATCATGCAGGGCGACCCTGCGGCGCTCGATTTCATCGCCTATTACGTCCGGGAGGGCCGGGTGATCGCGGCCTGCAGCGTCGGCCGCAACAAGCCCTTCACGGCGTTCCTGCACCTGCTGGGCGAGGGCCGCGCGCCGAGCCCGGAGGCGATCGAGGGCGGTGCCGATTGGGCCGCACGGGTGTGATGGAACCCGCGCCCGCACCCGCGCCTTTCGCCTGACGGTGCCCGCCGTCCGAGAAGCCGGGCCGAGCCGGGAGGCTTCATGAACCAGATCCTCGTCGTCGCGCTCATCTGCGCCGCCTCGGTCCAGGCCCCGGACTGCTCGCGCGAGACCGCCATCGACGTGGTCACGGGCCCGGCCCACACGCTTCAGGAATGCCTGATCCAGGGGCCGGTGCTCGCCGCCAATGCCGGCTTCAAGGGCGAGGACGGTGCCTACGTGAAGACGCGCTGCGAGCAGAAGCGGTGAGGCTCGCGGGGGACGCAGACGATCACCGGGTAGGCTGAATGGCAGCCGCCTCTCTCCCTCCCCCGCAAAATCTTGCCAGGAGATGGAGGCGTAAACCCCGGTGCGATCTGGCATTCCAAGTCGAACGGGCTCTTGCCGAAAGGGCTGGTCTTCAACTTCAGTCCAAGACGCCGCAAACGAAATCTGCTTCGGCTTGCGCCGCGAAAAGGTTAAAAGGCACGATCTAGAAAAACGCCACGCGAGCCAGAACCATGTCCGCATCCCCCGCCATCCAGACCGAGCCGCAGGACCTCGTGGCCCTGACCAAGGCCGCCGGCGAGAGCGCCAAGGCGCTGGCCGCCGAGGCCACGCGCCGGGTCCGCACGCGGATCCTCGGGACGGACGGGCGGATCGACGCGGCCAAGTTCGAGGGGCAGCAGCACGCCGCCCACGGCCTCGCGTGGCTCGCCACCTACGCGGAGGCGGTCCGCGAACTCGGCGGCTACGCCGAGCGCCTCCAGGCCGAAGGCCGGTTGGGCGAGACCGAGTCGCTCCTCGTGCGGATCGGCGCGGGCGAGTATCTCGACCAGCTCTTCTCCGGCATCCCGATGAGCCAGGGCGAGATGGTCCGCCTCACCGGGTCGCTCGGCCTCTCCGCCAAGGAGGTGGCCCAGTACCGCACTGAGGCGGTCGAGACCCTGATCGCCGAGGGCAACACGCCCGCGAACCGCGCCGCCCTGGTCGCCCGGATGCGCGACGGCAGCGGCTCGGCGACCGTCGGCGCCTCGGGCCTCGACGAGGACATGGAGGCGATCCGCTCCGAGATGCGCCGCTTCGGCAAGGCCGAGGTGGTCGATCAGGCGCACGCATGGCACCTGAACAACGCCTACATCCCGATGGAGATCGTGCAGAAGATGGCCGAACTCGGCGTCTTCGGCCTGACGATCCCCGAGGAATACGGCGGCATGGGCCTGCCCAAGACCGCCATGTGCGTGGTCTCGGAGGAATTGTCCCGGGCCTATATCGGCGTCGGGTCGCTGGGCACCCGCTCGGAGATCGCCGCGGAGCTGATCCTGTGCGGCGGCACCGAGGAACAGAAGCAGCGCTTCCTGCCGAGGATCGCCTCGGGCGACATCCTGCCGACCGCCGTCTTCACCGAGCCGAACACGGGATCGGATCTGGCCTCGCTCCGGACCCGGGCCGTCAAGGACGGCGACACATGGAAAATAACCGGCAACAAGACCTGGATCACCCATCCGGTCCGGGCCGACATCATGACGGTGCTGGTGCGCACCAAGCCCGAGGAGAAGGGCCACAAGGGCCTCTCCATGCTGATCGCCGAGAAGCCGCGCGGGACCGACGCGGATCCGTTCCCGGTCCAGGGCCTGTCGGGCGGCGAGATCGAGGTGCTCGGCTATCGCGGCATGAAGGAGTACGAGCTGGCCTTCGAGGGCTTCGAGGTGCCGGCCGCCAACCTCCTCGGCGAGGTCGAGGGCAAGGGATTCGCCCAGCTGATGCAGACCTTCGAATCGGCCCGCATCCAGACGGCGGCGCGCGCCATCGGCGTCGCCCAGTCGGCCCTCGATGTCGGCCTGCGCTACGCCGAGGAGCGGGTGCAGTTCGGCAAGGCGCTGGTCAACTTCCCGCGGGTGGCCGACAAGCTCGCCATGATGGCGGTGGAGATCAACATCGCCCGCCAGCTCACCTACTTCTCGGCCCGCGAGAAGGACGAGGGCAAGCGCTGCGACCTGGAAGCCGGGATGGCCAAGCTGCTCGGCGCCCGCGTCGCCTGGGCGGCGGCCGACAACGCCCTGCAGATCCACGGCGGCAACGGCTTCGCGCTGGAATACCCGGTCAGCCGGATCCTGTGCGACGCCCGCATCCTGTCGATCTTCGAGGGGGCGGCCGAGATCCAGGCCCAGGTGATCGCCCGCCGGCTGCTCGAAGCCGCGTGATCGGGCGGGCGGTTCACGGAGTGTGTATGAGCTTTCCCCTCCCCCTTGTGGGGAGGGGCTAGGGGTGGGGGTGGTGCAGAAGGCACCGCTCTGCCCTATCCTGCACCACCCCCACCTCCGGCTCCTCCCCACAAGGGGGAGGAGAGGGCGGTTCTCCGGTCGATAGGTGACTGGCTCAGCCTGCTGGTAGAGGCGGCCGCCTATTTGGTGATCTTCACCGAGACGGGATCGCTCGACGGGAAGGTCTCCTCCAGGGCGTCGTCCAGGCGCTCGTTGAGTTTCTCCTGCTTGTTGTCAGGGTGCTTGTCGTCGCCCGGCTTGGCGCTGCCCTGCTGGAAGCCCGGCTTGGTCTCGTTCCGCTTCTGCTCGTCGGCCATATCGCTCGCTCGTCCGTGACGGGGCACGCAAGGGTGCCGGTGCGGAACAACGCGAGGGACGGCGGGTGTTTCCGATTTTCCGCGGACGGACGGGCTCACCGTGCCGCGACCGTCTGCCCGGGGGCCGGCACCGCGACCGGCCCGCGCGCCCCGCGCATCACCGTCTCGTAGACCCGCGCCAGACGGTCGAGATGGGCGTCCAGGCTGAGCGGCGCCGCCCAATAGCGGTCGTAGGCGGCCCGGCCCATGCGGATGGCGAGACCGTTATCGGCGAGTCTGCGCAGATGCGCGGCCAGCGCCTCGGGATCGCCCGAGCGGAACCAGAATCCGGTCTCGCCGTCGATCACCGCCTCCCGGCCCGCGCAGGCATCGCTCACGATCACCGGTGCGCCGCAGGCCAGCGCCTCGTAGACGGTGAGCGGCTGGCCCTCGTACCAGACGCTCGGGAAGACCAGCGCCCTTGCCTGCCGCATCAGGTTCTGCACGGCGTCCGCCGCGCGCCAACCCAGCATGACGGCCTCCGGATAGCGTGAAGCGAGTTCGGCCCGCTCCGGGCCGTCACCGACAAACACAGCCCGCGCCCCCGCAAGCCGCGCCGCCTCGGCGAAGATCGGCGCGCCCTTCTCGGTCGAGATCCGCCCGACGAACAGGAAATCCCCCGGCGGCCCGCTCCGCAGCGGCGCCCGCGCCACCGCGATCGGGTTGTCGACCCGATGGAACACGGTTCCCGAAGGCATCAGCGGCCGCACCACGCGCTCCTGCAGGTCGCTGATCGTGACGACGTGGGAAAACAGCTCCGGCAGCCGGGCCACCTGCGCGAGCCCGACATGGCGGACCATCCGGGCGACCTTGCGCGGGTAGCTGCGCGCGTCGCAATTCGCCACGATGCAGGAGGCCGACATGGGCGTGCGGTGGCAGATCTTCTGCTCGGGGTAGGCGTAGAAGCCGCCGGTCGGGCAGACCAGGAAGAACTCGTGCATCGTGTAGAGGCAGGGCAGGCCCGAGGCCCGCAGAGCCGTGCCGATCGCGGGCGAGAGCGCCTTGGCGAAGGCGTGGACGTGAACCACGGTGTCACGCGGGTCGCAGGCGGCGAGTTCCCGGGCGAGCGCCCGGCTCGCCGCGCCGTTCCAGATCGCCTGCGCGGCGAAGGCCAGCTTGTTGCGCGCCGTGGCGATATCGTCCTGCCCCAGGCAGACGACCCGGATGCCGGCCGGTGCGAGCCGCGGATCCACCGGCCCGACGGCGGCGAACAGGCTCACCCGGACCCCGCGGGCGGCGAGCCCCAGGGCGGATTCGATCGCCACCTTGGCCTGGCCGCCGTTGATCGAGGCGTGGTCTGCGACGAGGGCGACGTGCACGATCGTGTTTCCGAGGCTCTCGTTCGGGACTGAGCGTTGTAACGACCCGCGGTTGATCCCCCGTAAACTGGTTTTTGCCATCATCCCGGCAGCAGCGACCGGGGTTTTCCATGCATGTCGTGATCCTGGCCGAGTTCGCGTCTGCCAGCGGCGGGGCCGAGAAGGTCGCGCTGGAATCGGCGCGGGGGCTCGCCGAGGCCGGCGTCTCGGTCACCTATCTCCAGGCGATCCCGGGCGCGGCCGACCCGCTGCTCGACCACGCCGATATCCGGCGGGTCGTGCTCGGGCTGCCGGACATCCGGTCGCTCGGCGGCGCGAAGGCGGCCGCCGCCGGGATCTGGCACGCGGCGGCCGCGCGCCGGCTCGCAGCGGCGCTCGCCGCGCTGCCGGAGCGGCCGGACTGCATCCACCTGCATCAATGGACCCGCGCCCTGTCGCCGGCCATCTTCCCGGTCCTGTCGGGCGCGGGCGTGCCCCTCGTGGTCACCCTGCACGACTACGCCCTGGCCTGCCCGAACGGGGTCTATTACCGCTTCGACCGGGCGGAGCCCTGCACCCTCGCGCCTCTCTCGGCGTCCTGCATCGCGGCGCCCTGCGATGCGCGCAGCCGCGCCCACAAGCTGGTGCGCGTCGCCCGGACAGTCGCTTTGCGGCAGGCGACGCGGGGGCGGCCGCTCCACGTCGTCCATGTCTGCGACGCCAGCCGGCGGCGGATGGGCGATCGTCTCGGCGGCACCACCGTCACCCACCATCGGATCGACAACCCGGTCCGGATCGCCGAGGGACCGGCCGCCGCGCCCGAGCACGGCGACGCGATCGCCTATGTCGGGCGCCTGACCCGCGAGAAGGGCGCCGACCTCGTGGCCGAGGCCGCCCGGGAGGCCGGGCTCCCCGCCCTGTTCATCGGCGCCGGCCCCCTGGAGGCGGAGCTGCGCGCCCGGGACGGCGTGGAGGTGATCGGTTGGCAGGCGCCCGAAGCGGTCTGGGAGATCCTGCGCCGCCGCGCCCGGGCGCTCGCCGCGCCGTCGCGCTGGTACGAGACCGGGCCGCTCACCGTCTACGAGGCGCTGGCGGCCGGGATTCCGGTGGTCGCCTCGGACCGGTCCGGGGCCGCCGAGAAGGTCCGGCACGGGCAGACCGGCTTTGTGGTCGCCCCGGAGGTCGGCCCTCTGGCGGCGGCGTTCACGGCCCTGCGGGACGAGGCCTGCGCCCGGACCCTCGGTGCGCAGGCCCGTGCGGATGCCCGCGCCGCGCCGATGACGCTGGCGACCCATGCGGCCGCCCTCCAACGGCTCTATGGCGGCCTCGTCGTGGATGGTTCTGGTGCAATGCAGCATTCTGCGTGGCCGGGCGCGCTGCGACAATCCTGAGGCGGCTCGATCGGTCGGGCCAACCAAGAATTCACGATCCGTTCTCGGCCTCTGGACAAGGGGAAGATTTCTTGTAAACGGGGGATCTGCCCGAAGTAGCAGTCCATCACGTCCCAATAAATGGCGAAGCTTGGCCGCCATTACGGTACATCAGCGCCGACCCGGTGCGATGACCTTCCGAGATCCTGGATCCGGAATTTTATCGACGGCCATCGGGGCCGCGCCGACCGCCCATTATGCACTTGACTTCTTGTTGCGGTGCAACATATAGGGGCGCGTCACGGCGGACGCAGCCGGCGTCCTGCTCCAAGGATGGCTCTGGAGACACAGATGCAGACCCCGAATTTCGAGATGCCGACCGAGATGCGCGACTTCGCCGAGAAGAGCGTCGATCAGGCCCGCAACGCCGTCGGCACCCTGATGGCCAATGCCGTCAAGGCCACCGAGCAGGTCCAGGCCTCGGGCCAGACCTTCCAGTCGACCTTCAGCGCGGTGATCGCGAAGGGGTTCGATCACGCCCAGGCCAACGCCAACGCGACCTTCGACTTCGCGCAGAAGCTCGTGCGCACCAAGGACCTGCGCGAGGCCTTCGAGCTGCAGTCCGAGTTCGTCCGCAGCCAGTTCGCCGCCTTCCAGGCCCAGGCCAAGGATTACGGCGCCCTCGCCCAGAACGCCGCCCGCTGAGGTCGGCCGAGTCGCCCTCGAACCCGATCGATCGGGGGCGCTCCCAAAGATCCGGGCGGCCGCTTCGGACCGGCCGGACCCCACGATTCGACGCCCGAGCGTCACAGGTCCGACCCTGACGGGGCCAGCCGACGGGACGCTGCGCCTGCGGGTCGCCTGAAGTGGACAGGAGGAGATCGCGCGATGGGAAAGCCGCGTCGGCCGAGAGGGACCGGTTCCAACGGGCAGCCGAAGCCGCCCCTGGCTCCGGAGATGCCCGCCCCGCTCGAATCCTTGCCCGAGACGCTGGCGGCCGCGTCGGATGTGTCGGTGGCGGCCCTGTCGCGCGCCGGCTTCGCGGAGGCCGAGCCGGTTCTGGCTTCGGCCCCGGAGATGGGCCTCGTCGCTCCGGCTGAGTCCCGAGTCGAGTCCCAAGTCGAGCCCCAAGTCGAGCCTCACGTCGCGCTCGAAGCCGATGCCCCTGACAGCGTTGCCCACGCGGTGCGTTTTCCCGAGGCGGATCGCGACGCGGAGGCCCATCAGGACATCCCCGATGAACCGCATGCGGCCGACCCCGCGGAACCGGAGACGGAACGCGACGCGGTCCCCCCGCCGGATCTCGTCCCCGCCCCGATGCCGCGCGCCGCTGGACCCTCGGCGCTGAACCGGATCGTGTTCGCGCCCGACCGCATCGACATGATCGAGATCGGCTCGACCATCGCCCGCTACATGCGGAGCGAGGGTGAGGCCGCCCTGGCCCATTTCCGGGCCCTGTCGGATGTCCGCACGCCCGCCGATCTGATCCGCCTGCAGGTCGGCGAGGTCCAGCGCGCCGCCGACGCCTCCCTGACCTGCTGGGTCACGGTGGTGGGCAAGGCGAGCCGCGTCGTGGCCTTCCGCTGAAGCCGGTTCGTCGCCCCGCGACGGCGTCGGCCTTCGGATCGGGGCGGTTGCGGCAACCGCCCGTTAACCCTATCGGTCCCATGCCGTGACGGAGGGCACGGGAAACCCAACCGCACCGATGCCGAGCTGCGCGCGCCTGATCCGTTCCGCCTGCCTCTGCCTCGCTCTGGCGCTCATGCCGGCGCTGGCGGGTCCGCCCGCGGCTGCGCAGACCGGCGACAAGCCCGCCATCGCCATCGGGGCCGATCTCGCCAGCCAGGGCGGCACGACGCGCCTGACCCTGACGCTGTCCCGGGCCGTGGAGGCGCGCGGCTTCGTCATGGAGCGGCCCGACCGGGCGGTGATCGACCTGCCCGAGGTCAATTTCCAGCTCGAATCCGGTACCGGCAGCCGCCGCGACGGCCTCGTGCAATCCTTCCGCTACGGCCTGTTCGCCCCCGGGCGCTCGCGCATCGTCATCGACCTCGCAAACCCCGCCACGGTGGGAAAGATCGAGACGACGACCCGGGCCAGGGACGGCGCCGTGCTACTCACGATCCCGCTCCAGCGCGCCGATCGCGAGGCGTTCCGCAAGGCGGCGGCCGCGGCCGATCCCGCCCCCGCCCAGGCCCGGGCCGCGGCGCCCGAGCCCGCCGACCACCGCCCGCTGATCATGGTCGATGCCGGCCATGGCGGCACCGATCCGGGCGCCATCGCGGTGGGGGGCGTGTTCGAGAAGGACATCGTGTTCGGCTTCGCTCAGGCGCTCGTCGAGAAGCTGGAGGCGGGGGGGCGCTACCGGGTCCGGATGACCCGCGACCGGGACGTGTTCGTGCCGCTCGCCGAGCGCGTCCGCCTCGCCCGGGAGGCCAAGGCCGACCTGTTCGTGTCGATCCACGCGGATTCGATCTCGGCGGCCCCGCAGGTGCGCGGCGCCACGATCTACACCAATGCCGAGAAGGCGACCGACCTCGAATCCGCCAAGCTCGCCGAGCGCGAGAACCGGGCCGATGCCGCCGCGGGCGTCGATGCCGCGGAGGCGCCTCCGGACATCGCCGACATCCTGCAGGAACTGACCCTGCGGGAGACCCGCGGCTTCTCCTCGGGCTTCGCCCGGACCCTGATGGGCCAGCTCAGCCCCGTGATGGAGATGAGCACGAAGCCCCATCGCGAGGCGCGCTTCGTGGTGCTGCGCTCCCCCGACGTGCCGAGCGTGCTGGTGGAACTGGGCTACCTGTCGAGCAAGCACGACCTGGAGATGCTGCAATCGCCGGAGTGGCGGGCCGGCGTCACCGGCTCCATGGCCAAGGCGATCGACCTGTTCTTCACCAATCGCGCCACCCTGGGACGACCCGCGATGACGCGTCGCGCGGCCGGCATCGCCCCAGTTTTACCATAGAGTAAGTGTGGATACGGGCCGTCCGAACGCCCGCTCGCAGCCGTCGAACCGGCCTTCCGAGGGGGCTTCACGGGACCATCCGGGGGCCGGCCGCGTCGTGAGCGGCGGTCACGCGCCGGGTGAGCCGATTCCGGCATGCGGCCGGACCAGCGACGAGCGGAACACCGGATGCGTCTGATCCTTCGTTTCTTCGGGATCCTGTTCAGCGCCGCCGCGGTGGTGTTCGTGCTCGCCGCCGGAGCGGGCGCCTACTTCTACTGGAAGTACAGCCAGGACCTGCCCGACCACGCGGCGCTCGCCAATTACGAGCCGCCGGTGATGACCCGCATCCACGCGGCCGACGGCTCGCTGCTCGCCGAATACGCCCGCGAGCGCCGGCTCTACCTGCCGATCCAGGCCATGCCGAAGATCGTGGTCGCCGCCTTCCTGTCGGCCGAGGACAAGAACTTCTACAAGCATGGCGGCATCGACCCCGAGGGGATCGTCCGCGCCGTGCTGACCAACGCCAAGAGCGGCAAGAAGCAGGGCGCCTCGACCATCACCCAGCAGGTCGCCAAGAACTTCTTGCTGTCCTCCGAGCAGACCTATGACCGCAAGATCAAGGAGGCGCTGCTGGCGCTGCGGATCGAGGCGGCCTACTCCAAGGACAAGATCCTGGAGCTCTACCTCAACGAGATCTTCTTGGGCACGATCGTCCCGGGCCGCAACCTGCACGGCGTGGCGGCGGCGGCGCTCGATTACTTCGGCAAGTCGGTCCACGAATTGACCATCAACGAGGCGGCCTACCTCGCCGCCCTGCCGAAGGGGCCGAACAACTACCACCCCTATCGCAAGACCCAGGCGGCCCTCGACCGCCGCAACGAGATCATCCGCCTGATGGCGGAGAACGGCTACATCACCAAGGAGGAGGCGGATTCCGCCAAGAAGATGCCGCTCGGCGTCAACCCGCGCGTCGCCTTCCCGAACGCCGCCAACGCCAACTACTTCACCGAGGAGGTCCGCCGCGAGATCTCCGAGCGCTACGGCGAGAAGAAGCTCTACGAGGGCGGCCTCTCGGTGCGCGCCACCCTCGATCCGAAGATGCAGGCCTGGGCCCGCAAGGCGCTGGTCGACGGCCTCGTGCGCTACGATCAGGCCCATGGCTGGCGCGGCCCCGTCACCAAGGTCGATCTGACCGGGCGCGACTGGGGCATGGCGGCCGCCGAGGTTCCGGCGCTCGGCGACGTGGCACCCTGGCGTCTCGCCGTGGTGCTGGGCAATGGCGGCGGCGGCGTCCAGATCGGGCTCCAGCCCAAGCGCGAAGCCTCCGGCCAGGTGGGCAAGGACCGGGAGACCGGCGTGATCACCCCCGAGGGGATGCGCTGGGCCGGCCGCGCGAACCTCCAGCCCGGCGACATGGTGTATGTCGAGGCGATCGAGGGCGGGAAGGGCCAGTTCCGGCTGCGCCAGAAGCCCGAGGTCTCCGGCGCCATCGTGGCCATGGACCCGAATACGGGCCGCGTCCACGCGATGGTGGGCGGCTTCTCGTACGACGAATCCGAGTTCAACCGCGCCACCCAGGCGATGCGCCAGCCCGGCTCGTCGTTCAAGCCGATCGTCTACTCGGCGGCGCTCGACAACGGCTACACCCCCGCCTCGATCGTGCAGGATTCGCCGATCACCATCGAGGCCGGCCCTGGCCAGGAGGCCTGGACGCCCTCGAACTACGACGGCAAGTCGGGCGGCCCGCACACCCTGCGCTACGGCATCGAGCACTCGAAGAACCTGATGACGGTCCGGCTCGCCAAGGATGTCGGCATGCCGCTCATCGCCGAGTATGCCCGCCGCTTCGGCGTCTACGACGATCTGCTGCCGGTGCTGCCGATGTCGCTCGGCGCCGGCGAGACCACGGTGATGCGCATGGTCACCGCCTATTCGATGCTGGCCAATGGCGGCCGGCGCATCCGGCCGACCCTGATCGACCGGATCCAGGACCGCACCGGCGAGACGATCTACCGGCACGACAACCGCAAATGCATCGGCTGCGACGCCGAGAAGTGGTCCGGCCAGGACGAGCCGAAGCTGGTGGACGATTCCGAGCAGGTGCTCGACCCGCTGACCGCCTACCAGATGGTGTCGATCATGGAGGGCGTGGTCCAGCGCGGCACCGCGACTCTGCTGAAGCAGATCGGCAAGCCGCTCGCCGGCAAGACCGGCACCACCAACGACGCCAAGGATGCGTGGTTCGTGGGCTTCTCGCCGGATCTGGCGGTCGGCATCTACGTCGGCTTCGACAAGCCGCGCTCGCTCGGCGACCGTGCCACCGGCGGCGGGATCGCGGCGCCGATCGCGCTGGAATTCCTCAAGACCGCCCTCAAGGACAAGCCGCCGACGCCGTTCCGCGTGCCGCCGGGGATCAAGCTGATCCGCATCAACCTCGCGAGCGGCACCCGCGCCGGTTCGAGCGAGGGGGCGGGGACGATCCTGGAAGCGTTCAAGCCCGGCACCGCGCCGCCGGATTCCTACGTGGCTCCGTCGGGTGGCGGCAATCAGGCCCCCGCGGCGGCAGCCGTGCCGGCCGATCCCGACCGGGCCGCGCAGGCGGGCGGGCTTTACTGAGCGGAGAGGCTGCGCCGCGCACTTTTGAGAAAGAGCCGGCGCCGCTTCTCTCCCTCGCCCGCAGAGGGCCTTTGGGATTCACCCATCGGGTCCGGGCTCAGTGTGCCGTCGCCAGGCTTGGCAATCCGGACGCGCCACGCGCCTTCCCTCCCCCGCAGAGGGGGGGAGGGAGAGGCGCGGAGCCGCCTGCGCCGCTCCGAAAGAGATGTGTGCATCCGGTAGCACCAAAGGGGGAGGGGGCCCGCGTATGATGATCGCCCACTCCCCGACCCAACAGAAAAAAGCCGCCCCGGAGGGAGCGGCTTCGAGGAGTCTTCAGGGAGGCATCAAACAGAGCGGACGAGATGTCCAGCTCGACATCCAGATCTCTGGATGCCTCTTTATGCCTCGGAAACCTTAATAGACAGTAAATACAAGTCTTCGTAAAAATTCACGCTGCCAGACTGTCGAACAATCCGCGCCCGTCGGTGCCGCCGATCAGATCCTCGACGAAGTTTTCCGGGTGCGGCATCATCCCGAGCACGGCCCGGTTCTCCGAGAGGACACCCGCGATCGCGTTGAGCGAGCCGTTGCGGTTGGCCTCCACGGTGATGGCCCCCTCAGCGTCGCAGTACCGGAAGGCCACCCGGCCCTCGCCCTCGATCCGCGCCAGGGTCTCGGGATCGGCGAAGTAGTTGCCCTCGCCGTGGGCGACGCAGACGTCGATGACCTGACCCGGCCGGTAGGCGCTGGTGAAGCGGGTATCGGTGCGCTCGACCCGGAGCGTCTGCCGGTGGCAGATGAAGCGCCGGTTCACGTTGCGCATCAGCACGCCCGGCAGCAGGCCGGATTCGCACAGGATCTGGAAGCCGTTGCAGATGCCGAGCACGAGGCCGCCGCGCGCCGCGTGGGCGCGCACCGCATCCATGGCGGCCGCCCGCCCGGCGATCGCCCCGCAGCGCAGGTAGTCGCCATACGAGAAGCCGCCCGGCAGGACGGCGAGGTCGGTGCCGGCCGGGAGTTCGTGGTCCGCGTGCCAGACGAGGCTCACCTGCGCGCCGGACCGGCGCAGGGCCCGGACGACATCGCTCTCGCGGTTCGAACCGGGGAAGACGATGACGGCGGCGCGCATCAGAGGATCTCGATCGCGTAGTTCTCGACCACCGTGTTGGCCAGGAGCTTCTCGCAGGCCGTGCGCAGGGTCGCCTCGGCGGCGCTGGCATCCGTGGCCGACACCTCGATGTCGAACACCTTGCCCTGCCGCACGCCCTCGACGCCCTGGATGGCGAGCGACTTGAGCGCGGCCTCGATCGCCTTGCCCTGCGGGTCCAGCACGCCGTTTTTCAGCGTGACGATGATACGGGCTTTCATGGATCTTCGGGTCTCACGCGTCGCAGGAACAGAAGACATCACCTGCGGCAACGTTTCACAGGATGCCGCGGATCTCTGTTAGCAGGAAGGCCGCCAGCCTGTCGAACGTTGGCCGCTTACCGGCGGGCCGCGGCAGGGCCCGCGCGCAGCGGCTCGATGCTGGTCGCCCGGCGCCAGAGCTGCAGCATGATCCAGACGGCGAACAGGCTGAACAGGCCCATCAGGACATGGCCGACCCGCTCTCCGAGATCGAACAGCCCGGCGAGGGCCCAACCGGCCGCGATGGCCACGGCGAACACCTCCGTGCCGACGAGGACCATCATGCTCACGATGGTGATGGCGTTGCGCCCGTTCACGCGATCGACCCCTGAAAACAAGACGGGTCTCGGACGGAACCGTCCGAGACCCGTGCAGCTAACCCACCGGGACCGGCCTGCGCAACCGATCCCAAAGATTTCGTCAGCGCGGCGCGCGCTTGGCCAGGATCCGCTGCAATGTCCGCCGGTGCATGTTCAGGCGCCGGGCCGTCTCGCTGACGTTGCGGCCGCACAGCTCGTAGACCCGCTGGATATGCTCCCAGCGGACCCGGTCGGCCGACATCGGATTCTCGGGCGGATCGGCCCGCTCGCCGGGCTGGGCCATCAGGGTGCCGTGGATCTCGTCGGCATCGGCGGGCTTGGCGAGATAGTCGAAGGCGCCGAGCTTCACCGCGGTGACCGCGGTCGCGATGTTGCCGTAACCGGTCAGGATCACGCCCCGGGCCTCGGGCCGGCGTTCCTTGAGGCGGGCGATCACGTCGAGGCCGTTGCCGTCGCCGAGGCGCATGTCGATCACCGCGAAGGCGGGCGCCCGCGCTTCGACGGCCGAGACGCCGTCCGCCACGCTGTCGGCCACCTGCACGTGGTAGCCGCGGCTTTCCATGGCGCGCGCCAGCCGCGTCGAGAAGGGCTTGTCGTCATCGACGATCAGCAGGCTGCGGTCGGAGAAGGCGGCCAGCGGATCGGATTCGCTGATCACGGCAGCGTCGGTCGCCGCCACGGTCCCGGGCTGCGTGAGCATCCGGCACTCCTTTCGGGTTTTCGTCGTCGGGTTCTTGGTCTGTCCTCATATAGGCACGGCATCGCGCGGTGGCAGGGGGTGCCGGATATTGAGTTCCGGCGAATGGCGCGGGACTGCCCCGCGCTCGAAGATGTGGCGCGCCCAGGACACGCGCACCACCGCCCCATGGGCCTCCGGACCGGGCATGTTCATCAGGACGAGCTGGGCGCCGGAGCGCTCGATCAGGGTCTTTGCGATGAACAGGCCGAGGCCAAGCCCCGCTCCCACGGTGCCGCCCGATTGCGGCCGGTCCTGGCTGCGGGTGGTGACGTAGGGCTCGCCGGCGCGCAACAGAACCTCGCTGGAGAAGCCCGGCCCGTCGTCGCGGATCTCGATCCAGACCCGCTCCTGGGTCCAGCGCCCCTCCACGGAGACCCGGGCCTCGGCGAAGTCCACGGCGTTGTCGAGGATGTTGGCGAGCCCGAACATCACCCCCGGGTTGCGGCGGCAGGCGGGCTCCGGCCCCTCTCCGAGGCTCGTGACGTCGAGGGTGGTGCCGAGCGCCCGCTGCGGCGCCACCAGCTCCTCCACGAGGTGGCTGAACGTGACCGTCTCCAGGAAGCCGGCGCCCGCGCCGTCGCCATCGAGGGAGGTCAGCTTGCCCAGGATGCCGCGGCAGCGGTCGACCTGCTCGCGCAGCAGGTTCAGATCCTCCGCCACATTGGGCGAGGCCGTGGGGCCGAGCTGGCGGATCAGCTCCTTGGTGACCACCATGATGGTGCCGAGCGGCGTGCCCAGTTCATGAGCGGCCGCCGCCGCCAGCCCGTCGAGCTGCGACAGGTGCTGTTCCCGGGCGAGCACGAGTTCGGTCGCCGCCAGCGCCTGGGCGAGGAGCCGCGTCTCCTCCGCCACCCGCCACGCGTAGACGCCCGTGAAGGCGGTGCCGAGCAGGATCGCGGTCCAGACCCCCGAGACGTAGAGGAACGGCAATTCGATCCGCCCGTCCGCGAACCAGGGCAGCGGCCGGTGGACCAGGGCCAGCAGGGTCGCAAGCCCCACCGCCAGGAGACCCAGCGCCAGCGTCCGCTCCGGCGGCAGCGCGGTCGCGGAGATCAGCACCGGGGCGAGGAACAGCAGCGAGAACGGGTTCTGCAGCCCGCCCGTGAGGAACAGCAGGGCGGCGAGCTGCACGATGTCGAAGGCCAGGAGCAGAGCCGCCGAATCGTCGCTCAGCCGGTAGCTCGCCGGGAAGCGGATCCGCAGCGCCAGGTTCAGCCAGGACGAGGTGGCGATCACCAGGAAGCACCAGCCGAAGGGCAGCGGCAGGCCGAGGCCGAACTGCGCCCCGACCACGGCGGCGCTCTGGCCGGTGATGGCGAGCCAGCGCAGGCGGACGAAGGTGTCGAGCCGCAGGTGTCGCGCGTCGCGGACGAGGCCGTTGAGTTCGGTGTCGGGCATGCGCTGCTTCGGTGGGGCGTCGGACGGACTGGGCCGGTACGAAAGTTTCGCCACGCCGGCGACGTTCAAGTCCGGCGATGTCGCGGATGCGGGAGGCCGGCAGCCATCCGGGCCGAATCGTCACAGGCGCCGTCGTCACAGGGAAATCGTCCCCCTGTGGCAATGTTCCATTATCGTTCAGGGTGGAACATTATCCTGCCGATTCGGGTTGCAGGGGGTTCCATCGCCGGCTGGCGGGGCGCGTCGCTGGCCGGATGACGACCCGCGAGGTAACGATGCTCCTGGCCTATTCGCTCTACGAGGGCGCCCGCGCCCTGATGACGCCGGCCCGGGTTGCAGCCGATCTCACGCGCTACGGCCTCCAGATTCCCGGCAATCCCCTGGCCTACGGGCCCTATGCCCGGGCGGTCAGCGCCGGCTGCGAGATGTTCGAGCGGGTCACCCGCCAGTACGGCAAGCCGGCCTTCGGCTTCACCGAGACGATCGTCGACGGCCAAGCGGTGCCGGTCAGCGAGCGGGTGGTGTGGGAGCGGCCGTTCTGCCGCCTGATCGCCTTCGACCGCGCCTTTCCGACGCCCCCCGCCGAGGCGCAGCCGAAGCTCCTGATCGTGGCGCCGATGTCGGGCCACTACGCGACGCTGCTGCGCGGCACCGTGGAGGCGATGCTGCCGAACCACCGGGTGTTCGTCACCGACTGGACCGACGCCCGGATGGTGCCGTTGCTCGCCGGGCGCTTCGACCTCGACGACTACATCGACTATCTCCAGGAGATCTTCGCGGTCCTGGGGCCGGATCTCCACGTCATGGCGGTGTGCCAGCCGGCGGTTCCGGTGATCGCCGCGGTGGCGCTGATGGAGGCCGCCGACGAGCCGGCCGTGCCGAGTTCCATGACCCTGATGGGCGGCCCGATCGACACGCGCCGCTCGCCCACCGCGGTGAACTGCCTCGCGCAGGAGCGCGGCCAGACATGGTTCGAGCAGAACACGATCAGCCTCGTGCCGCCGATCTATCCGGGGGCGTGGCGCCGGGTCTATCCGGGCTTCCTGCAGCTCTCGGGTTTCATGGCGATGAACCTCGACCGGCACGTCACCGCCCATACCGACATGTTCGACCATCTGGTGAAGGGCGACGGCGATTCGGCCGAGAAGCACCGGGATTTCTACGACGAATATCTCGCGGTGATGGACCTCACCGCCGAGTACTACCTGCAGACGGTGGAGACCGTGTTCGTGAACCACGCCCTGCCGCGGGGTGAGATGCAGCACCGGGGTGTTCCGGTCGATCTCGGGGCGATCCGCCGCTGCGCGATCCTGGCGGTCGAGGGCGAGAACGACGACATCTCCGGCGTCGGCCAGACCAAGGCGGCGCTCGACCTGACGCCGAACCTGCCGGAGGCACGCAAGGCCTATCACCTCCAGGCGGGGGTGGGGCATTACGGGGTGTTCAACGGCTCGCGCTACCGCACGGTGATCGCGCCGCGCATCGCGGCGTTCATCCGCGCCATGCAGGCGGTGCCGGCCGCGCGGGGCGGGCATCTGCGGCAGGTGGGCTGAGCGGGGCGCGTACCCTCCCTCCTCTGCGGGGGAGGGTGGCCCCTGCGCAGCAGGGGTCGGGAGAGGGGAACCCGGGTTCAGGAAGGGCGCGACCTTCATGACGTGCAGAGCCTCGTTCTGCACCGTCGCTCCCCTCTCCCGACCCCCTTCGGGGGCCACCCTCCCCCGCAAAGGGGGGAGGGAGACAACCGGCGGCGTTGCGACCTCGGTCACCGGACACCCCTCAACCCGTCACAGAACCCGCCGCGGATCGAGCGCGTCGCGCAGGCCGTCGCCGATGAAATTGATCGACAGCACCGTCAAGAAGATCGCGCCCCCCGGGAACAGCGCCCAGTGCGGCGCCACGTCGAGGTGGTCCTTGGCGTCGAACAGCAGCCGCCCCCAGGTCGGGATGTCGGGCGGGAAGCCGAGCCCCAGGAAGGACAGCGTCGATTCCGCGATGATCGCCGCCGAGACCTCGATGGAGGCCGCCACGATCACCGGTCCCAGCGCGTTCGGCAGGATGTGGCGGCGCACGAGGTGGCCGGTGGTCGCCCCCTGCGAACGGGCCGCCTCCACGAACTCCTTCTCGCGCAAGCTCAGGAACTGCGCCCGCACCAGCCGGGCGACCGGCATCCAGCGCAGGCCCCCGATCACCGCGACGATCATCAGGAACACGCCGCCCTGGCTGCCGAACACGGCCTTCAGGCTGTCGCGGAACAGGTAGATCACGAGGAGCAGCAGCGGCAGCTGCGGCAGCGACAGGAACAGGTCGGTCAGCCACATCAGCAGGGGGTCGAGGAACCGGCGCGACATCCCGGCCAGCGCCCCGACCAGAACCCCGATCAGGCTCGCCACCGCCATGGCGGCAAAACCCACGGCGAGCGAGATCCGGCCGCCATAGATCATCCGGGCGAGCAGATCCTGGCCGAGATCGTCGGTGCCGAACGGGTGATCCCAGGACGGGCCCTGGAGCTGGGCCGCGAAGTCGATGTCGTCGATGGCGACCGGCCAGAGCAGGCCGCCGAACACCACGCCGGCCACCAGCACGGCCAGCACCGCCACGCTCGCCAGCGCCAGCCGGTGCCGCCGGAAGCGCCGCCACGTCTCCCGCCCCGGCGAGGCCGGCGCGCGGGCGGGCACAATCGCCTCATCGGAGGGCGATGCGAGGGTCGAGCCAGCCATAGAGCAGGTCCGCGACGAGGTTGAACAGGATGACGAGGCCGGCGAACACGAAGGTCACCGCCATCACCACCGGCGTGTCGTTGGACAGCATCGCGTCGATCAGCAGCGAGCCGATGCCGGGAATCCGGAAGATCTGCTCGGTGACGATGGCGCCGCCGAACACGGCGGGGATCTGCAACGCCACCAGCGTCACGACCGGGATCAGGGCGTTGCGGGCGATGTGCCGGCGGGTCACCGTGCCCTCGCTGAGGCCCTTGGCGCGCGCCGTGGTGACGTAGTCGAGCCGGGCGACGTCCAGCGCCGAGGCGCGCACGTAGCGGGTGTAGGAGGCCGCCTGGAAGAAGCCCAAAACCGCCACCGGCATGATCGCCTGCCGGATGTTGGCCCAGAGCCAGGGCAGGCCGGAACCCGGCAGGTCGGCCTGATAGACGAAGGGCAGCCAGCCGAGCTTGATCGAGAACAGCAGGATGAACAGCAGGCCGGTGAAGAAGGTCGGCAGCGAGAAGCCCACGAAGGCCAGGGTATTGGCCACCTGGTCGGCGAGCG
This sequence comes from Methylobacterium sp. 2A, assembly GCF_009806555.1. Classification (GTDB taxonomy): domain Bacteria; phylum Pseudomonadota; class Alphaproteobacteria; order Rhizobiales; family Beijerinckiaceae; genus Methylobacterium. Next base: position 34,569 of record NZ_VUOK01000052.1, read on the forward strand.
AGTAGGGCCGCCGCGCCGCGGTGAGGCCGACCGGGATCGCGATCAGCAGCGCCAGCACCTGCGAGGAGCCGACCACGAACAGGGTCGTCGGCAGCCGCTGCAGGATCAGGGTGTCGACGTTCACCCGGCTGGCGAAGGAGAAGCCCCAGTCGCCGTGCAGCATGGCGGTCAGCCAGTGCAGGTAGCGGGTGAGGATCGGGTCGTCGAGGCCGAACTTGACGCGCAACGCCGCCCGGACCTCGGGGGGCACGTTCGGGTTCGCGGCGAGTTCGCCGAACGGGTCGCCCGGCGCGAGCGCCAGGACGGTGAACAGGATCAGGCTGATGCCGAGCAGGCTCGGGATCGCGATCAGGAGCCGTCGCAGGATGTAGGCGCCCATCGGACGCTCCGCCTCCCGCTCAGGCCTCCCGGTACCAGTCGGGCAGGAACGCGAGGTCGTTGTCCCAGCCGCTGCGGGGCGCCGTCAGCGTGGCGCCCACCGCCGAGACCTCGGCCCGGTGGATCAGCGGCAGCACGTTCTCGGAGACCGCGAGGTCGTTGCATCTGATGAGGAGGGCCGCCCGCTTGACCGGGTCGAGCTCGCCCTGGGCGGCATTGTAGGCCGCGTCGTAGGCGGGGCTGCGCCAGCGCACGACGTTGCGGCCCTGCCATTTGTTGGCCTTCTGGGCCACCTCCCAGGAGGCGTACATGAGCAGCCAGATCGCCGGATCCGCCTGGGTGGCGCTGTAGGCGTACATCTCCATGTCGGCGTAGAAATGCGTGCAGGTGTCGGGATTGGCCGGGTCGGAGGAGAAGAACACCGAGCCGGTGACCGATTTCAGCTCGATCTCGATGCCCGCCTTGGCGGCGGCCTGCTTGATGATCGCCTGGGTCTTCTGGCGCGGGGCGTTGATCGAGGTCTGGAACAGCAGCTTCAGCCGCTTGCCGTCCTTCGCCCGGATGCCGTCCGAGCCCTTTGTCCAGCCCGCCTCGTCGAGGAGCGCGTTGGCCTTGGCCGGATCGAAGGCGTAGTGCGTGTCCTTCGAGACGAAGCGCTCCGGGCCGTTGACCGTGTTGGCGGTGGCCTTGCCGGTGCGGCCGTAGATGTAGGTCTGGATCGACTTCCGGTCGACGAGCAGGTTCAGCGCCTGGCACACCTTCGGGTCTGAGAAGGCGGGGTGCTTGGTGGTGATCGAGGACCGCTCGCCGTCGACCTCGACATTCGGGTCGGTGGCGTTGAGGAGCAGGAATTCCAGCTTGCCGCCGTACACCACGTCGACCCGGCCCTTGCCGCCGGTCTCCAGGCGCTTCAGCACCTCGTCCTCGATCAGCATGTTCCAGGCATAGTCGTACTCGCCGGTCTGGAGCACGGCCCGGGCGGCCGAGACCGCGTCGCCGCCGCCCTTCATCTCGATCGTATCGAAATACGGCCGGTTCGGCAGGTGGTAGTTCGGGTTGCGTTCGCCGCGGACGATGTCGCCGGGCCGGAACTCCACGAACCGGTACGGGCCGGTGCCCACGGGGGCGAGGTTCTGGGGCGCGTCGCGGGACTTGGCGCCGCTATAGGGTCCGAACAGGTGCTTCGGCAGCACCATCCCGACGATGCCCACGAAGGCGTCGCACCAATAGGGCGTCGGCTTGTCGAACAGGACCCGGACGCTGAGGTCGTCGATCTTCTCGACCGTGCAATCCTTGTAGGAGCCGGCGGTCACCGCCGCGGTGGCGGGGTCGCGGGCATATTCCCAGGTGAACACGAGATCGTCGGCGGTGAGCGGCTTGCCGTCGTGCCACTTCACGCCGGGCTTCAGCGTCCAGACCACCGAGCGGCCGTCGGCGGCGAGCGCGCCGTTCTCCTTGGACGGGATCGAGGCGGCCAGCACCGGCACGAGGTTGCCGTCCGGATCCCAGGCGGCGAGCGGCTCGTAGAAGATCCGCGATGCGTCCTGGTCCTTGGTGCCGACCGCGAAATGCGGGTTGATCAGGGTCGGGGCCTGCCACCAGAGGAGCTTGAGCGCGCCGCCGCCCCCGGCCTTGGCCGGCTTGTAGCCGGCCCGGATATCGGCCGCCATCGCGACCCCGTTCCCGGCCAGCATCAGCCCGGCCATGGGGGCGGTGAGGCCCAACGCCACCATCCGCTGCACGAAGGCGCGCCGCGACAGGCGGCCGTCCTTCACACGCCCGATGAGGCCGTGCAGATCCCGCTCGTCCATGATCAATCCCGGTTGCCGCCGTGAGGGGCACAGCATCATTCCGAATGCGGCCTTGGCAAGGGGCGGGCCAGTGACGCTTCAATCGAAACGTGTTGACGATCCTGCATTCCGGACGCCCTCATGGCCCCGGCCCTGCATGCAGGCGCCCGCTACGGTGCCGCGGATTCGAACGGTACACCCCCGGAGACGACACGATGGACAACCGCAACGCCGTGTGGCGCCACGTCGACGCGCATAGAGAGCGCCTGATCGCCCTGTCCGAGCGCGTCTGGGGCATGCCGGAGGTCTGCTACACGGAGACGCGTTCGTGCGCCGAGCACGTCGCCGAGCTGCGCCACCAGGGGTTCCGGGTGACCGAGCAGGTCGCCGGCATCCCCACCGCCGTGATGGGCGAGGCGGGGGAGGGCGGCCCGGTCATCGCCTTCCTCGGCGAGTACGACGCGCTGCCCGGCCTGTCGCAGGAGGCGGGTGTCGCCGAGCACCGGCCGATCGAGCCGGGCGGCCACGGCCATGGCTGCGGCCACAACCTCCTCGGCGCGGCGGCGTTGCTCGCCGCCACCGCGGTCAAGGACTGGCTCGCCGAGACCGGCACCCCCGGCCGCGTCCGCTATTACGGCTGCCCGGCCGAGGAGGGCGGCGCCGCCAAGGCCTTCATGGTCCGGGCCGGCGCCTTCGCGGATGCCGACATCGCGATCTCCTGGCACCCGGCGAGCTTCTGGGAGGTGGCCCCGCCGGCCGCGCTCGCCAACACCCGGGCGGATTTCACCTTCACGGGGCGCACCGCCCACGCGGCGGCGGCACCGCATCTCGGGCGCTCGGCGCTCGACGCCGTGGAGCTGATGAGCGTCGGCGTGAACTACATGCGCGAGCACATGCCCTCGGACGCGCGGGTGCATTACGCCTATCTCGATGCCGGCGGCATCGCGCCGAACGTCGTGCAGGCGCGGGCGCGCGTGCGCTACTCGATCCGCGCCCGCGACCTGCCCGGCATGCTGGCGCTGGTGGAGCGGGTGAAGACAATCGCACAAGGCGCCGCCCTGATGACCGAGACCGAGGTCGAGGTGCGGATCGTCAGCGCCGTGTCGAACCTTCTGGGCAACACGCCGCTGGAGCAGGCGCTGCACGGCGTCATGGAGGAGCTGGGCCCGCCACCCTTCGACGATGCCGACCGGGATTTCGCGGGAAAAATCCGGGCGACGCTCAGCGACGGCGACATCGACGCCGTGTTCCGCGCCATCGGCATGCCGCGCACCGAGGCGCCGCTCGCCGACTTCCTCGTTCCCCTCGATGCGCCGCGCAACCCCGCGATCGGCTCGACCGATGTGGGCGACGTGAGCTGGGTCGTGCCGACCGTGCAGGCGCACGCCCCGACCGTGGCGGTGGGTACGCCGTTCCACACCTGGCAGGTGGTGGCGCAGGGCAAGACCCCGGCGGCCCACAAGGCGATGGTGCAGGTCGCCAAGGCGATGGCGGCCACCGGCACCCGGGCGCTGACCGATGCTGACTTGCGCGCGGCCGCCCAGGCGGATCTCGCCCGGCGCCGGGGCGCGGCCGGCTACGTCTCGCCGCTCCCCCCGGAGGTCGAGCCGCCGCTGCGCATGTCGTTGGCGTAAGGTGGGTCGGCAGAGACGTTTTCACGCGTCTTTCTTCCCCAGACAGACAAGAAGGGCTCCGCGGTCTCCCTCCCCCCTCTGCGGGGGAGGGTGGCCCGCGAAGCGGGTCGGGAGAGGGGAGCGACGGCGCCGGATGAATCGCTGGCCTTCATGAAGGTCGCGCCTTTTCCTGAACCCGCGCTCCCCTCTCCCGACCCCTGCTGACGCAGGGGCCACCCTCCCCCGCAAAGGGGGGAGGGAGGGCGCGCGGAAGGTCAGGATTGCCATGGCTGGCAATCGGAGGATGAGCCAAATCCGATCGATGGACACAGCGGTCTATCCGGCGGAGCGGACCATACAGCCGCACGATCAGGCGGAGAGCGACGCTCCACCGCTGGCATAGCGGCTCGGCGGCCGCGCCAGCCCGAGATGGTCGCGCAGCGTCGCGCCCGCATAGTCCCGCCGGAACAGGCCGCGCCGCTGCAGGATCGGCACGACCGCGTCCACGAAGGTCTCCAGCCCGTCCGGCAGCACGTCGGGCATCAGGTTGAAGCCGTCCGCCGCGCCGGCCCGGAACCACGCCTCGATGTCGTCGGCGATCGCCTCCGGCGTGCCCACGACGATGCGGTGGCCCACACCGCCGCCCAAAGCCCGCAGGAGCTGGCGCACCGTCAGACCCTCGCGCCGCGCGAGCGCGACCGTGCCCAGGAACATCGTGTGGTTGGCGTCCGGCGGCAGGGGCAGCGGGTCGGGCAAAGGCTTGTCGAGGTCGAGCCGCGCGGGATCGATCCGCAGCGTCCCGGCGAGCCGGGCGAGGCTGTAGTCCAGGGGCACCAGATCCCAGAGTTCGTCCTGGCGCCGCCGCGCCTCGGCCTCCGTGGCGCCGATCACCGTGGCGAGGCCGGGCAGGATCACCAGCGCGTCCGGCCCACGCCCGTACCGCGCCGCCCGCGCCCGCAGGTCCCGGGCATACGCCACCCCGTCCTCGATCGTCTGGGCCAGGGAGAACACCGCGTCGGCGGTGGCGGCGGCGAGTTCGCGTCCGTCCTCAGAGCCGCCCGCCTGGAAGGTCACCGGGCGCCCTTGCCGGCTGCGCGGCACCGTGAGCGGGCCGGCGACGGAATAATGCGTCCCGCGGTGGTTCACCGCGTGCACCTTGGAGGGGTCGATGAACCGGCCGCTGGCCTTGTCGCCGAGGAACGCGTCGTCCTCCCAGCTGTCCCACAGGGCGTGGACCAGATCGGTGAATTCCCGCGCCCTTGCATAGCGCGCCCCGTGCTCGGAGGCGCCCGCGAAGCCGAAATTGCGGCCCGCGGCGGCGTCCGCGGTGGTCACCACGTTCCAGCCCACCCGGCCCCGGCTCACGAGGTCGAGGCTCGCGAAGCGGCGGGCGAGGTTGAACGGCTCGTTGTAGGTCGTCGAGGCGGTGGCGACCAAGCCGACATGGCTGGTCACCGCCGCCACGGCGGCCAGCACCACGGTCGGTTCGAGGGCGTTGAACGGCCGGTAGTCGATCCGGTCGTTGATCGCAGGCGTGTCGGCCAGGAAGATCGCGTCGAGCTTGCCCCGCTCGGCGACGCGGGCGACGCGGATGAAATGGTCGATGTCCACGAAGGCGTCCGGCCGGCTCCCCGGCAACCGCCACGCGGAGGGGTAGACCCCGGAATGCAGCAGGTTGACGTTGAGATGCAGGGTGCGGCCGGTCATCGAAGGTCCCCGGTTCAGCGCAGGCGCGGCAGCACCTGCTCGGCGAAGCGGCGCATCTCGGCCTCGAACGGCTGGAACTGCAGCATGAACAGCCCGATGCCGGCGGCGTGGAACGTCCGGATCCGCTCCGCCACGGTGGCGTAGCTGCCCACCAGCCCGGCGGCCGTGCCGCCATTGGTGCCGACATGCCGGCTGGCGGCCGCGTCGGTCTTGGCGAACATCACGCTGGCCTGATCGGTGCGGGCGCGGGTATCGGCGCGCAGATCGGCGTCGCGCTGCGCCAGGGCGAGGAGCCGCGCGTGCTCGTCTTGCGCCTCCGCGTCGGTGGCCCTCGCGATCACGAAGGCCGAGAGGCCGTAGCGCAGCGGGCCGTTGGCCGCGGGGCGCCGCGCCACGTCGGCGATGAGCGCCGCGACATCGGGGAGTGGCTGGCCGTTGATGAACCAGACATCGGCATGGTCGGCGGCCAGCGCCCGGGCGGGCTCGGATTCGCCGCCGAGATAGATGGTCGGCCGCGGCCGATACGTGCCGGCCGGGCGGAGCCGGTAATCCTCCACCCGGAAATGCGCGCCCGCGAACGTGACGCGCTCGCCGCGCATCAGCCTGTCGACGAGGCCGATCCATTCCCGGCCGTAGGCGTAGCGGTCGTCATGCGCGGGGAAGGGCAGGCCGGCCCGCTCGAACTCGGCCTTGTTCCAGGCATTGACGAGGTTCAGGGCGAAGCGGCCGCCGCTGATGTGCTCGATCTGCAGCGCCATCTTGGCGAGCACCACCGGGTGGTAGAGCCCCGGCTTGATCGCCGCGATGATCTCGATCCGGCGGGTCAGCGCCGCCAGCGCCGCCGCCGCCGTCCAGGCCTCGAGCTGGTCGCGCTCCGCGTCGTAGGGGTTCATCGTGTGCTGGGCGACCAGCACGGAGTCGAAGCCGAGGGCCTCGGCCTCCAGCACCAGGGCGCGATTCCGCGCCCAGCTGGCGTCGTCCGGCTCCTCGGGGTCGTGGTGGGCGGCCCGGGAGCCGTGGACGGCGGCCCAGATGCCGAAGCGCGGCGCCTGTATCGGGTCGGTCATGGCCTCAGCCCCGCCCCACGGGCGCCTGCCAGATCGGCACGGCGGTGGCGTCGATCCGGCGGGGGATGAGCCTGGCCTCGTAGAACACGTCGGCGATGGCCTGCTGCTCGCCGAGCTGGGCGCGCTCGACCGGCTCGACCGCGTAGGTGCGGCGGCTGTTGGCGGCGGCCACGACCGGGGGCGGCAGGTCGCCCCAGATCGGGGCGAGCAGTGCCACGGCCTCGGCGGGGTTCGCCCGCATCCAGGCGCCGGCCTCGACCAGCGCCCGGTAGATCGTGGCGACGACCTCCGGCTGCGCGGCGACGAAGCTGTCGTTGACGAGGTAGTAGCGGTGATAGCTCGTCAGCCCGGTGGCGTCGGCGATGACCCGCACCGGCCGCTTGGCCTCCGCGAAGGCGAGGAACGGGTCCCAGATCGACCACGCGTCGAGGCTGCCCCGCTCGAAGGCCGCTGCGCCCTCGGGCGCCTGGAGATAGGCCGGCTTGATGTCGGAAAAGCTCAGGCCGGCGCGTTTCAGGGCGGCCGCGAGCACGTAGTGGCTGCCGGAGCCCGGGGCCACGCCGACCGTGCGGCCCTTCAGGTCCGCGATCGTGCGGATCGGCGAATCCGCCGGCACGATGATCGCCTCGGCGGCGGGCGCGCCGCGCTCGCGGGCGTAGAAGGTGAGCGGCGCCTTGGCCGATTGCGTGAAGATCGGCACCGCGTCGGCGACGTCGGCGTGGATATCGACCGCGCCGGCCGTCATCGGCTCGATCACGCTGGTGAACAGGTGCCAGCTCGGGGTGAAGCCCAGCGGCGCGAGGCGCTCGGCCAGCGTCCCCTTCACCTTCAGCACGGTGAACAGCACCGAGGAGCGCTGCATGCTGATCTTCACGTCGCGCGGGGCCGCGTGCACGGCCGGCGCGCCGAGCGCCACGGCGGCGGCTCCGCCGAGGCCGGTGCGCAGGAGCGTGCGCCGGGACAGGGTTGCGTCGATCATCGGGCGCTCGGGGGTCATCGGGTCAGGCGGCGTGAGGGACCGGAGGCGCGGTCACGGCGTCAGGTCAGCGAAAATCGGACCGCATGGCGGCCGCTTCCATTGAAGACCGAGGTCGAATTCAGGATCAATGAAACGGTTTTTCGATCTCGCTGCGTATCGTGGAAGTCGATCCTTCATCGGATCGCATCGGCAGCGATGCCATTCTGATCGGCGGCGGAAAACCCGCTTCGGCGATCGCTGTTGCGCATCCGGGTCCCGGGGCCGTCACCGATGCCGAGACCCGGAACGGTCGCGGCGATCGCAGGAAACTGTCTTCCCCTCAACGCTCCACGCGGAAGACAAAAGTATTCTGGCAGCCTCCATGGAGGAATGACGCTTCCAAAGACTCGATCGCTCCCCGTTCGGCTCTTGAGATCGGAAAAGAACTTCGCGATTCCATAAGCCTGCCCGCTGGTGGGGTTCGGAATCGGGAATGGGTACCATGTCGCAGACGGAAGCGGGCTGGGGCGCGGGGCCGAGCACGCGCTACGAGGCGCTGGCGGAGCGCTTCCGCCCGGTCTTCGCCGAGATCCGGGCGACCGCGGTCGAGCGGGACCGCACCCGCACCCTGCCCCATGCCGAGATCGGCTGGCTGCGGGAGGCGAACTTCACGACCCTGCGGCTCGCACCCGAGGAGGGCGGCCACGGCGCCAGCCTGCCCGAGCTGTTCGCCCTGCTGATCGAGCTGTCGAGCGCCGATTCCAACGTCACCAACGCGCTGCGGGCGCATTTCGGCTTCACCGAGGATGCGCTCTGCTCGTCCTCGCCCGAATGGCGCGCCGCCTGGATAAAGCGGATCGGCGCGGGTGCGACGATCGGCAGCGGCGTCTCGGAGACCGGGCCCGCCAAGGTCGGCGCGTTCGACACGGTGGTGCGCCACCGCGACGGGAAGCCCGTGGTCGACGGCCGGAAGTTCTACACCACCGGCTCGTTGTTTGCCGACTACATCCACCTCGCGGCCGAGGACGAGGCCGGGGAGGCGGTGACCGCGGCGGTGCCGGTGCGGGCCCCCGGCGTGACCATCGTGGACGATTGGGACGGGTTCGGGCAGGCGCTGACCGCCAGCGGCACCGCGACCTTCCAGGGCGTCGTGCTCGATCCGGACCTGATCAAGCCGGATCCGCCCCGCTTCCCCTACGCCATGGCGTATTTCCAGCTCGTGCACATCGCCACGCTCGCCGGCATCGGCCGGGCGGCCGCCGAGGACGTGACCCGGCTCGTGGCCGCGCGCACCCGGGTCTACAGCCACGGCAATGCCGGGCGCACCGCGGACGATCCCCAGATCCAGGCGGTGGTGGGCCGCGTCCGGGGGAACGCCTACGCGGCCGGCGCCATCGCGCTGAAGGCCGCGGAGTCGCTCCAGCGGGCCTACGACGCGCACCAGGCCGGGGACGGTCCGGCGGCGGACCGGGCCGCGACGCTCGCCGATGTCGAGGTCAACCAGGCGGTGAGCGTGGTGAGCGATCTCGTGCTCCAGGCGACGACGAGCCTGTTCGACGCGCTCGGCGCCTCCGCGGTGAAGGCGGGGCTCGGCCTCGACCGCTACTGGCGCAACGCGCGGACCATCGCGTCCCACAACCCGCGGATCTACCGGGACCGGATCGTCGGAGCCTTCGCCATCACGGGGGCGACGCCGCCCCGGCAATACCGGGTCGGCACGGCGTGATGCATCAGGGCCGCGCGGCCGGCCCGGTCAATGCAGTTGGGCGAGCCGGGCGCGCATCTGCGCGCGGGCCAAGCTGAAGCCGAGTTCCATCAACAGCGACTCGGTCAAGGCCAGGGCCTTCGGCTCATCCAGAGCCTTGAGGGCGTGATAGCTGGCCAGAACGCGGTCGACGACGTGTTCCAGCGGCAGCGAGGCCTGGCTTATCCGTGAGGCGACGAGCGGATCGTCGCAGGCGTCGCCCTGCGTGATATCCACCACGATGCCACGGCCCGACACCACGGTGCCGGTCACGTCCGGGTCGAATTTCCCGCGGGCCAGGATCCGGCGGATCTGTCCATCCGCCGAGCAGACCCGGTGTTCGGCGATGAACCAGCCGCCGACATTCGCGCATCCGAGAATGTGCTGCATGACATGCGCCCGGTCGTCCGGATGGACGCCGCCGTTGAACGTCTCGAACGCGATGCCCGCGGCGCCGGCTTCGGGCGTGAAACCGAACAGGAGGGACACGATGGCGTCGGCCATGACGACGCGCCTGCGCATGTCGATCTGCCAGCGCCCGACCGCATCGGCATCGTCGAGAACCGTCTGCAGCTCGTCGTGTCCCGGATGGGCGCGCGCGCCTCCCGACATTCGCATCTGTCCGTCCCCCCCGTCCAGTGCATCTGCAGCTGCAAATAGCACATTCCTGAATTGTGGTTCCATCGAGCAGCCCGTGCGGTCGCCCGATCAAGCAATCAACGTCGCCCCCGTGGATTCGAGACCGGGCCGCCGCCCGCATTCCGGAGGCTTGGCGGCCCTGCGCCGCACCGGAGCCGCTGTCGGGATGTGATCTCCCGTGCCGATTCAGTACCCGCCGTGGCGAAGAGTTCCCTGCAGGGGGCGGGAGACAAAAGCGCGGGACAAAGGGCCGCGAGTGCAAGAGCCGCGAGTACAAGAGCCGCGGGATCGATGATTCGAGACGCCGCCCCGAGCCGGCCCTTGCGCTGCGCAAGGCCTCATCGGCCTTCCGGATCCGCATCGGCGGGTGTTCGGGAGGCGGTCCTGATCGCGCCCGGACGGCACCCGGGCCGGTCGATCGGCCGGTCCCGCGCCTCCCGGCCGCGCCGGGTGGGGTCGGGTAGGGGGCGACGGGCGGCGGGGATACCCGCCGCCCGTCGAGCCACCCGATGGTCAGAAGCGCAGCTGCAGGCGTGCGGTGCCGGATTGCGCGACGAAGTGGTCGCCGACCTGCCCCTGATACTCGCCCGTCACCTCCACGCCGTTGCCGAGGCTGAGCTGAAGCCCCAGCCCGGCTTCGCCGACGCGGTCGGGGATCGCGGATTGCGTCGCGAACAGCCCGAGCGCGCCGGTGCCCTCGAAGCTCGCGCGGCCGGTGAAATGGTCGTCCGACAGGACCATCACGCCGAGCGTCCCGTAGGGGCGGATCCAGCGCCCGCCCTCGAGATCGATCCGGCCGCCGATCTCCACGTTCGGGGTGAACGCCACGAGCGTCTTGGCGAGGGGCCGGACGTCGAGGTTGAAGTCCGAAGCGCCGCTCTCGGAATAGCCCGGGCTGTAGCTGTAGAGCAGGTCGAGATCCGCGTAGGGCTTGATGTACCAGTCGCCGAACAGGATCTGATAGCTCGCCCGCAGCCGCCCGCCCGCGCTGAGGATGTTGGAGCGGCTGCGCGCCGTGGCGCGGGCGCCCCCGAAGTCGATGAGCCGCTTGTTGTCGGCCCAGGCGTAGCCGAGATTGGCGGAGGCCGCGAACAGCCAGGGGCCGACCTGATGCTTGAGCGCGGCCGAGACGTCGCCGGCATCGCTCGTCGTGCCGGTGATGCGGTCGGGATCGCTCTGGATCGCGCGGGTATAGGCGCCCGTCAGGCCGAAGAACCAGTCCGGGGCGAACTCGGTCTGGAGGCCGGTCTGGTAGCTCAGCGCGTTCTGGTGATAGCCGCCGTCATCGGCGGTCGAGAATTGCCGCGCGTTGGTGCCGGTGATGCGGCCCCAGACGCATTCGCCCTCGTGCAGCAGCGTGCCGGTGCCCACGAAGGCGGGGCAGCTCATGGCCCGCTGCAGGCCCTTGCGGGTGTCGAGCGTCCGGTCGGTGAGCGTGTCCTGATTGGACTCGGGCTTCAGCTCGTCGAGCGCGGCGGCGTAGCCCTTCTGGCTGTCGACCGACAGGAAGCGGGCGTAGAGGTTGCCGAGCCGGGTGGTGTTGCCGTCCCAGGCATCCTGCAGGCCCTGCGCGACGTTGCGCTGGTCGCTGGTGAGCGTGATGCCCACGGGCGTGGTGAAATGCGCCTGCGGGCTGAGCGCGACGGAATCGTTGCTCCGGACCAGCGCCCACGAGATCGGAACCGCGCCGGAATGCAGGGCGCCGTCGGTCGTCGTGGCGGTGACGGCCTGGACCTGACCGGCCTGGAGGAAGGTGTAGCGGCCCGGCAGCAGGCCGCTGATGATGTGGGGTTCGACCACGCCGGCCAGGGAGGCGAAGCCGGTGACCGTCAGGAGGTCGTTGCGCAGCGACCCGGCGGGTGCCAGCGGCGCGATGTCGACCAGCAGACGGCCGGTTGAGCCCTGCACGAAGGAGCCGGTGACGGTCGCCCGCGCCACCGTCCCGACGCCGCCGATATCCAGGATCGCGGCGTTGTCCAGGATGCCGCCCCGGCCCAGCGCGACGACGCCTTCGGGCCGGGTGCGCAGGATCGCCGACGTGATCGTCTCCGAACCGTTGTTGAAAAAGACGCTTCCCCCCTGCTGGCTGCCCAGCAGGTCGATGTCGCCGATCACGGTGCCGCGGTTGCGGATCCACCCGGCGAAGGTCGTCCCGACGATCGCCCGCCCCGAGGCCGCGCTGACCACGGCGTCCTTCCCGATGGTGATGGTCGTGCTGGCGCCGTTTTCCACCCGCAGGGCCGCACCGGCACCGCTGCCGCCGGTGACGCGGCCATTCACCTGGATGTTGATCACGCCGCCCCGGTTCGGATCGGACTCGAGGCTGCCGTCGGTGCGCTGGACGCCGGACTGGGCGAGAATCCCGTAGGCGTCCAGGCCGGACGCGAGGATCGATCCCGACGCATCGATGGTGATGTCGTTGCCGACGCCGGTCGCGGCGCGGCTGCGCACGGGCTGCGTCGCCGCCTCGCCGGACAGGCCCACGAGGAGCCCGCCGCCGCCGCCAAGGCTCTGCGCCACGAGGCCGTGGGACTTCGTGCCGGTGGTCTGGATCACCGAGTCCTTCTCCAGGTTGACCGTGATCGCCCCGCCATTGCCGCGGCCGCCATCCCTCACGAGGTAGGGAACCGCGTAGCCCATCGCCTGATGGGCGCCGCCGTAGCCGCCGCCGCCGCCGATCGATTGCAGCAGCACGGCCGGGGCCGCATCGCCGGTGGTCGAGACCTGCGCCCCCACGCCCAGGCGGACCGTGATCGCGCCGCCGTCGCCCCCGGCGCCGCCCGAGCCGCCCAGCCCGAACGTGTATTTGTGGCCGCCCGGCCCCGCCGCCACGGAGGCGAGACCGCCGCCGCCGCCGATGCTCTGGGCCAGGATGCCGACCGCGCCGAAGCCGCTCGTGGCGACCGTGCCCTCCTGAACGACTTTCACGGCGCCGCCATCGCCCGCCACGGCACCCGACCCGCCGAGCGTCAGGCTCCCCGATTTCGCCGAGATGGATTTCGGATCCTCCCGCGGCGCAATCCGCTCGATGTCGAGCGCCGCGAGCAGCGCATCCGTCAGCGCCTGGGCGTCGCTCCTGCTGTCGCTCTTGGCCTCGCTCTTGGCCTCGCTCTTGGCCTCGCTCTTGGCCTCGCCCTTGGTGTCGCCCTTGGCGCCGCCCTTGGCCTCCCCCCCGGAGCCGGCCTTGGTCGTCCCGTCCGAAGTCCCGGCATCGGCCGGCGCGGCGAAGCTGCCGCCGCCGCCGCCGATGCTCTGGGCGAGCAGAGCATGCGCCTCGACCCCGGTCGTCGCGACGGTGCCGCGATTCTCGAGGGTGACGTTCCCGCCATGGGCGCCGGACCCGCCATTCCCGCCGACATTCAGATTGAGGGTGATACCCTTGGCGGCCTTGCTGGCGACGCTGGCGCCGACACCGTTTCCACCACCGCCGCCGATGCTTTGCGCAGAGAGGCCGTAGGCGGCGTCCCCCTGCGTGACGACCGTGCCGGTGTTGCGAAGGGTGACGGGACCGCCGGTATTGCCATCGCCCCCCGAACCGCCGACCGTCGCCGTCAGGTTCGCCTGATTGACGGCCTCGGCGAACGAAACGCCGCCCTGGCCGCCGCCGCCGCCGATACTCTGCGCCATGATCCCGTCGGCGGAGGTTCCAAACGTGGCGATCGTCCCGGCATTCCAGACGTTGACCCCGCCGCCGGTGCCTCCGCGCGCGCCGTCGCCCCCGAGGGCCAGGGTTGCCGAGACATCGGGCAACTTGCTCGCGGTCTTCTTCTGGGCGTCCAGATAGTTCGAGATGCTGGTCGTGTAGGATTTCAGCGCCTTGCCGAAATCCGAGTTCTTCAGCTTTTCGGCGAGACCCTTATACGCGTCGCTGGACTTGATGTCCTTGAGAAATTGTTCGAGGGCTTCCTTGTCGTCCTTATTCTTCTTGTCGGCGGCCCATTTCTGGTAGGCCTCGACGCCGATCGCCTTCTTGATCTGCGTCCAGATCTCGCCCACGGCATCGGGCTTGACCTTGGTCCCGGCCGAGAGGCTGCCGCCCGTGCCGCCGCCGCCGCCGATGCTCTGGGCCAGGATGCCGTGTGCACCGTCGCCCTGGGTGGTGATCGTGGCGCCCGCCTCGTTGGTGACCTCGACGAGCCAGCCGGTCCCGCCGGTCCCGCCGGTTCCGCCGAGCTTCCGGGAAAGGGCCAGCTTGCCCGCGGCCGAACCCGACACCTCGCCGCCGTTGCCGCCGCCGCCACCGATGCTCTGGGCCTGGATGCCGACGGCGTTCGAACCGCCGGTGTCGATCGTGCCCCGATTGTTCACCACAACGTAGCCGCTGTGGTTGCCGGCGCCGCCCTTGCCGCCCACGGTATCGCTCACCGTCAGGGTGTCGGCGAGGGGGAGCTTGCCGATCAATTCGTTGAGAGTCTTGTCGAAGGAGAGACCGGAGGTTGCGATCGTCGAGGCCGACCCGGCATTGCCACCGCCGCCACCGACGCTCAGCGCGAGCACGCCGATCGCGGAGTCTCCCCCGGTCACGATGCTGCCCGCCTGCAAGACGTCGACAGGGCCACCGGTGCCGCCGCCCCCGCCGCCCCCGCCGACACCCCGGGTGACGGCGATGTTCTTGCGCAGGCTCAGGGTGTTGCTCGTCGCGGTCGCGCCGCCGCCGCTGCCGCCCCCGCCGCCGATGCTCATGGCCTCGATGCCGGAGGCCGCATCGCCGGAGGTCTGCACGGTGCCGCGATTGATCACGGTGGCCCGGCGGCCGTTGCCGCCGCCGCCGCCCGTGCCGCCAAGCGCGGAGGTCGCCGCCACGGCCATCTCGCCGGGCGGTGCGACGGCCAGCGCGTAGGCCGTCGCGTTGCCGCCGATGCCGCCGCCGCCGCCCACGCTGAGCGCGCGGAGCCCGATCGCCCCGTCGCCGTAGGTGGTGACGTTGCCGCGGTTGGTGATCTCTGCCAATCCGCCGGCGCCGCCATCTCCGCCCGAGCCGCCGACCGCGGATGAGAACGCGAAGCTCGGCAGCGTCTTGCCGCGCGGCGTTACGAGGGGCGCGGTGATCGCCTTCGCGTCGGCCAGGCCGCCCACGCCGCCGCCGCCGCCGATGCTGAGCGCCTCGAGGCCGTCCGCCCCGAGTCCGGTAGTCGTGACGGTGCTGCTGCTCTCGATCATGGCGGTGCCGCCCCGTCCGCCCTTGCCGCCGCTCCCGCCGATCGCCCAGGAGGCCGAGACCCCGAAGCCCACGGCTATGCTCTTGACGTCGCCGCCGGCCCCGCCACCGCCGCCGATGCTCTGGACCAGGACCGCCGTCGCGCCGTCGCCGCCGGTCTCGATCGTGCCGCCGAGGCCGGTGAACTTGGCGAGGCCGCCATTGCCGCCGCCCCCGCCGCTGCCGCCGAGGCCGACCGAGAAGAACGCGCTGGCCGTAAAAGCACCCCCGCCGCTGCCGCCGCTGCCGCCGATGCTCTGGACCAGGGCTCCGTAGGCGGCGGCGCCTTCCGTCGCGATTCCGCCGCCGGCGTTGACGATCTCGGCGGTTCCGCCGAAGCCGCCCGTCCCGCCGGAGCCGCCGGAGCCGAACCACAGCGTCCTGCCCCCCGCACCGCCGCCATCCGTCTTGGACCGCACGGCGAGGGGCGAGAGGGGCAGGGCCGCGTCGGCGCTGCCGCCGCCGATGCTCTGCGCGACCAGGCCGATCGCCCCCGCGCCCGAGGTCGTCACGGTGCCGCTGTTGGTCAGCGTCACCGATCCGCCCGCGGCGGCATCACCGCCGTCGCCGCCGCCGAAGACGCCGCCGCCGCCCTTGCCCCCGGGCCCGCCGACCGACTGGGCCACGACGCCCAGGGCGTAATCGCCCTGCGTGACGACCGTGCCGCGCTGGGTCGCCGTGACGGTGCCGCCATTCCCGCCCCGGGCCCCGTCGCGCCCGCCGGAATCGCCCTGGCTACCGCCCCGGCCGCCGACGCTCTGGACGAGGGCGCCGAACGCGTAGTCGCCGGCGGTCGTGATCGTCCCGGCCATGTCGAGCTTCGCGGGACCGCCCGCGCCGCCCTGCGTCACCTGGGGCTTGCTGTAGAAGCTGCCCATCTGTCCGCGGTCACCGCCCGCGCCGCCGATGGATTCGACGATCACCGCGGTGGCACCGATGCCGTCGGTGCTGACCCGCCCGGACGGCATCACCGTGAGCGCGGCCGAACCGCCGGCGCCGCCCTTCCGGAACGCGGTCTGGTCGGCGGCCGTGCCCCCCGAACCGGCGTCACCCCCGACGGCGCTGACCCGCACGCCGAGGAAGGCCTGCCCCCCGGTCGAGACCGTGGACGACAGGGTGAGGGCGACCGGGCCGGCATCGCCGCCGCCGCCGAAATTCGTTTGGGCGTCGCCGCCCGACCCGCCCCGGGAGAAGACGAGGAACCGGGGGATCGGCGCGAAGGCCGGCGCGCCGGTCCGGCTGATCTGGTCGCCCTGCCCGGTCACATCCTCCGAGAGCGTGACCGAGACGGCCCCGCCGCGCCCGCCATTGGCGCCGAAGACCGAACCCGAGCCGAAATCGTCGCCTCGTCCGCCGCTCCCGCCCTGCGAGCCGATCCGGATCGTCGCGGCCGCGTCACGCCCGGCCGAGGCGGTATCGACATCGATCAGGCTCAGGTCGCCGCCGGCACCGCCCGGTGTCGCCTGGGTGTTGCGCCCGACGATGACGACCTTCCCGTTCCGGCCATCCGCGCCCAAATTCACCTGAGGTTGGGGTCGCTCGGCGGCGCGCGCCGGAAGGGCGAAGCCCAGCGCGCCGGCCAGGGCAAACATTGCCAGGAACCGTGTGGATGGCCGAATCCGGCCGCACGACATCCCGAGGGAACACGCAGCCCGCGAGCACGACATCGGCCATACGCCTCTTCCCCGCCTCGGCCCGCACGGAGCGGCACGGCACGGCGGAATCACAAGGATCTGCAGCGGTTTCAGCGGCGCCACATCGATTCGCTTTCGATGCTGCGACGCAGCGCGCGGCTTCTAGTAAGTGTATCCTTGCTTGAAAAGAGCGACGATAGGTTCTTTCACTCTTTTAAAAACGACCATGAGCGCGAAGTTATAGATTTTATTATTGATCGTGATTGGATAATTATTAAATATATCCGTATTGTGCGCAATGAAAGATTGCGAAAGCAGTACAGTGCTGGGCGATGAATCGTCGGCGTGGCCGGCCGGCGGCCGGATAAACGGCGGGCGACGGGCAGAAATGCAACACGTCGGCTGGCGCCGCTCGCGCTGCGATGGCCAGACGCCGCCGGGACCCGCCCGACCGCGTTTATCCGGCGGCGGCCTCTGCGACTCACCCGGGCTGTCCGGCAGATCGGCGTGGCGATGCGCTCAAGGAAGGCGGGGCCGAGCGGGTTTAGCTGTTGAGACCGGGCCGCTCGGCCCCTGTCGAAGCGAAGACCCTGGGAAGGATTTGCACTTCGATTCCGTCGGCGCCGCGCTCCCCGACGGGCCGCGGCGCGTGTTCCTGTCACTCAGCCCGTGCGCACCAGCGGTGCGACGGCCGGTGCGGCCGCGGGCGGCGTGTGGAGCGGGATGATGAACCGCACCCAGCCATCCGTCGAGTCGTTATCGCGGCTCAGGCCCCATGCGTTGGTGGACTGCGCGCCGGTCACGACATCGCGGGCGAGGTAGGCCTGCACGGTGAAGGCCTTGACGTCGTAGCCGATCAGGCCGCCGCGCTGTACGGGCTGATGCCGAAATGGCCGACCTCAGACCGCGCCCGTCATGGCGGCACCGCCGGCGCCGACGCGCGTCTGGATCACCTGCGCGAGGTATTCGGCATCGCGGCCGACCGCCCCGAAGCGGCCCGAGCCCCATGTGTTCAGCCAGGGCAGGCCGATGAAGGAGATGCCGGCCTCGGCGGTCACGCCGCGCCGGTGCTTGGGCTGGCCCGCGCCGTTGAACACGGAGGCGTCGAGCCACCGGAAATCCGGCGTGAAGCCGATGCACCAGACGAGGCCGGTGATGCCGGAGCCTTCGAGGGGGAGCGCGGCGACGGGCTCGCCCGGCTCCCAGACGGGCGTGTAGGGCGCCTGCTCCGGCGCCGCGATCCCGTTCTCCGCGATGTAGGCGTCGATGGCCGCGTTGATGCTGTTGTAGGTCCGGTCGGCCTGATCGAGCGAGCGCTTGAGATTGTCGCGGAAGCGGAGGGCGCCCTCGGCATAATCCTCCAGCACGCCGTAGAGCCGCATGCCCTCGGTCGCGAAGCGGCGCAGGTCGATGTCGCGTCCGCCGTCGCGGCCGGTCACGTAGTGGTTGGTGTTGTCGCGGACGCCGTCGCGCAGCGGATGGTTCTCGACGGTCATCTCGTAATAGCCCATATCGGCGAGCCACGTGACGACGTCGCGCCCGCGATAGAAGCGGGCGCAGCGGGGCGCGTCGCCCACCGCCAGATGCACCCGGCGCCCGGCGAGGTGCAGATCCTCGGCGATCTGCGCGCCCGATTGCCCGGAGCCGACGACCAGCACGTCGCCGTCCGGCAGCTGGGCCGGGTTGCGGTACTGATTCGCGTGGATCTGCGTGATCGCGCCCGGCAGCTTCTCGGCCATGCGCGGGATGATCGGCGTGTGATAGCCGCCCGAGGCGACGACGATCTCGTCGGCGGTGTAGGCGCCCTCCGAGGTCTGGACCGAGAACGGGCCGTCCTCGCACCGCACCACGCGGGTGACCGCGACGCCTTCGCGGATCGGCGGGTCCACCTTGGCCACGAAGGCCTTGAGATAGGCGACGATCTCGTCCTTCCTCATGAACCCGTCCGGGTCCGGTCCGTCGTAGCGATGGCCCGGCAGGTCGCACTGCCAGTTCGGCGTGACGAGGCAGAACGTGTCCCAGCGCTGCGTCGCCCAGCTATGGGCGGCGGTCCGCTTCTCGAACACGAGATGGTCGATGCCGCGCTGCTTGAGGTGGTAGCTGACCGAGAGGCCGGCCTGGCCGCCGCCCACGATGGCGACGGGAACGTGACGGATCGGGGAGGTCATGGCGCCAACTCCGGGACGGTTCGTGCGAAGGGGCGGGTTCAGGCGGGAATCGGCTGCCGCCGGGCGCAAGCCGTGTAGGCCGCGTGGTGGCGCTCGGCGCAGGCACGCCAGGACAGGGTGGCGGCCCGGGCGCGGCCGGCCGCGCGCAGCCGGGCGCGGATCTCCGGCACCAGGGCCGCCGCCATGGCGTCGGCGAGGGCGTCCGGGGCGGCGGGATCGACGAACAGCGCGTCGGTCGGCGCGAGGTATTCGGTGAACGGCGCCCGGTCGGAGACGATCGCGGGCGTGCCGCACGCCATGGCCTCCAGCACGCACAGGCCGAACCCCTCCGTCCAGGAGGGGAAGGCCAGGAGATCCGCGCTCCGGTAGAGCGCCGGCATCGCGTCCTGCGGCACGGGACCCGTCTCGATGACGGCCGCGCCCGGGCCGAGCGTCAGGCCCGCTGCGTCGAGGGCGGCGCGGCAGCGGGCGCGGTAGGCCGCGTGGTCGAGGAGCGAGGCGCCCCCGGCGACGACGAGCTGCGCATTCGGAAAGCGGGCGTGCAGCCGGGCGAAGCCCGCGATGATGCCCAGGGTGTTCTTGCGCTCCTCGAAGCCGCCGACGCTCAGGACGAGCGGCCCCGGGCCGAGCCCCCAGCGATCGCGCAGGGCGGCGTCGGCCTCTGCCGGCGCCTCGCGGTACACCGACAGGTCGACTCCGTTGCCGACGATGCCGGCCTCCGTGCCGCGCTCGTCCCGGAGCCAGTCCGCCCAGAGCCGGCTGACGCAGAGCAGGCGACCGGCCTCCCGGATCGACCGCTCCTGCCAATCCGCCAGAACCGGATCGGCGAAGCGATCGACGTGGTGGACGGTGCGGACGAAGCCCGGGATCAGGCGCCGGCGCGTCAGGGTCGCGAGGGCGTTGCCGCCGATCCCGTCATGGGCGTGGAACACGTCGAAGTCGCGGGCCGCCGGTGTCGCAAAGTGGCGCAGGTACTCGTCGATGCGCGTGCGCACGAGCGCGACCGTCGAACCCACGACCGGCCGCGCCGCCACCGACACGGTTGGGCAGGCCGCCTCCCGGAAGAAGCCGCGTCCGGACGGGTCGGGGGCGTGGACCACCGCCTCGTGGCCCAGGGCGCACAGGGCCTCGGCCAGGGCGAGGCCATGCGCGACGCCACCCCGCGGATTGGTGGAATGGGTCAGGATGGCGACGCGCAGGCTTTTCACGGGGTGCCGTCCCGGCCGCAGCCGATCAGCGGGCCGGCCGCGAAGTCCCAGACCACGGCCTCGTCGGGCGAAGAATCCCGCACCCGGACGACCCGGCTCGCATCGAGGCGCCCGATCCGGGATGCCGCGATGCCGCGCGCTGCGAAGCGCGCGAGCACCGCCTGGGTCTGGTCGGGGCGCACGCTCACGAGGTAGCCGAAGCTCGGGAAGGCCGTCAGCCAGCGTGCGAGCGGGACGTCGTCGGGGCGCGGGATCGCGTCGAGGTCGATGACGCCGCCGACGCCCGAGCATTCGAGCAGCATCAGCGCCGTGCCGACGAGGCCGGCCATGCTGATATCCTTGGCGGCCCGGGCCAAGCCGTCCTCGGCGAGCCCCGGCAGCAGCGCGAGGTCGCCGCGCAGCCGGCCGCCCGGCGCGCCCGTCGCGGCGTCCCAGTAGGGATGCGGCTCGCGAAACCGCCCGCGCAGGTCGATCGCGGCGACGAGGTCGTCCCCGGGCGCGGCGTCGAAGCTCGTCAGCAGGCGCGGGCCCGCTCGCCCCAGCACGGCGACCGCGAGGTTGCCGGCGGTCGCGCGGGTGTTGGTGTGGCCGCCCACCACCGGCACGCCGTAGAGCGCGGCGGCATCGGACAGGCCGGCCAGGATCGGGGCCGCCGCCCCGGCATCCCGGCTCCACAGGGCGTCGACCACCGCGAGCGGGCGCCCGCCCATGGCGGCGACGTCGCTGAGATTGACCATGATGCCGCAATAGCCGGCGAAGTACGGATCCTCGGCCACGAAGCCCTCAAGG
Organism: Methylobacterium sp. 2A; assembly: GCF_009806555.1. GTDB lineage: Bacteria > Pseudomonadota > Alphaproteobacteria > Rhizobiales > Beijerinckiaceae > Methylobacterium. Next base: position 55,461 of record NZ_VUOK01000052.1, read on the forward strand.
AAGCCCTCGATGGCCAGCAGCAGGTATCCCTCCCCGTCCGGGATCGCCGCGCAATCGTCGCCGACCGGGACCGCAGCGTGCCGGCTCCCCAGCCCGAGCCGTGCCACCACGGCGTCGATGTCGCGCTTGTGGCCGACCCCGCGTGCGTCACGGATCTGGCGGGCCAGGGCCCGGATGTCGGGGCCGGCGGTCACGCGGCCCTGCGCAGCGTGATCAGGCCGTGCTCGGGATCGTGCATCGGCGGATAGGCCGCGAGGTCCGCCTCCATCAGGCGGTGGGGCCGCCCGTGGAGGTCGAGAGCGGCGAGGCTCGTCCAGCGCAGGGCCTCGAACAGTGGGGCGTTCGCCTCCTGCACATGCGCCAGGAAGCGGGTGCAGCCGCGCGCATGGGCCGAGCAGACCGCGACCCGGATGAGCCCGGTGCCGAGTGCGGCGGTGCTGCGGAACGGCTTGGCGACCGCGAGGCGCGAGCCCCACCACGCGCCCGGACGCTCCGGGACTTCGTGGATGCGCACGGTGCCGACGACGGCGTCGGCGTCGCCGCCCAGTGTCGAGAGCGCGCAGATCGGGATGGCGTCGGCATCGACGGCATCCCGGTCGTCACCGTCGAAGAGGCCCTGCTCGGTGCAGAAGACCTGGCGGCGCAGGGCCGCGCAGGCGCGACGCTCCCAGCACGCCATCGCTAATTTCACGTGAAAACTGTTCGGCCGGTAGGGCGGCACGGGGTCGAACATCAGGCCGCCCCCGCGCGCTCGTAGGTGGAGAGCGCCGAACAGGCACCGCAGCGCCCGCAGCCGGCCTTGATGTCGGTCGCGCGCAGGTGCGCGGCGCCCAGCAGGGCGGCGAGCGGCTGCAGGATCGCGTGCATGACATCCGCGCCGGGGGCCGGGTGGCTCTCCAGCGGCGTGCCGGAGATCGGCACGAACGGCACCACGAAGGGGTAGACGCCCATCCCGATCAGGCGCTCGGCCATCGCGAGGATCGCCTCCGGCGCGTCGCCGAGGCCGGCGAGGATGTAGGTCGAGACCTGGCCGCGCCCGAAGACCGGCACGGCGGCCGCGAAGGCGTCGAAGTAGCGCTCCAGGGGGACGCTCGCCTTGCCGGGCATGATCCGCGCCCGGACCTCGGGGGTGACGGCCTCGAGATGCAGGCCGAGCGCGTCGATGCCCGAGGCCTTCATCCGCTCGAACCAGCGGTCGTCGTCCGGCGGCTCGCACTGGGCCTGGATCGGCAGATCGACCGCTTCCTTCACCGCGAAGGCGCTCTCGCACAGCAGGGCGGCGCCCCGGTCGGTGGCGTTCGGCGTGCCGGTGGTCATCACCATGTGCTTCACGCCGTCGAGCAGCACGGCGGCGCGGGCGACCTCGGCGAGCTGGGCCGGGCTCTTGTGCGCGATGGTCCGTCCGGCGGCGAGCGACTGGCCAATGGAGCAGAACTGGCAGGTCTTGGTCCGGCTCGCGTAGCGGATGCAGGTCTGCAGCACCGTGGTGGCGAGGACGTCGCGCCCGTGCAGTACGGCGATCTTGGAATAGGGCACCCCGTCGAAGGTCGAGAGCCCGTAGAAGCGGGGCTTGCCCGGGAAGGTGGCGCGTCCGATGACGACGCCCTCGTGCTCGATCACCGCGACCCCGTCGGCGTCCGGCCGGCGCACGAGGAAGGGCGAGTCGAAGGCGGTCGCGGTATGGACCGGCACCATCACGGTGCGGCCCGCGATCGTCATGGCCTTGTGGTCCGACGGACCGGCCCCGCCGCGGCGGCTCGGGGCTCCGGCGCGGCTGTCGGCCAGCCTAACGCCGTAGGATTGCAACGCGTTGATCAGCCGCTCCGTCGGCATCCCGATCAGCCCCGTCGCGACCGGCGAAGCGGGGGGCGGGCTCGTCAGGAACGGGCTGCTGCTCATGGTCGAGGCTCCGGGAGGCTGTCTGCGCGCCGGCCGGCTGATGCACGAACGCGGCCGGGCGGTCGTCGTGGCGGAGGCTCAGGAGTTCGGGCCGGGCGTAGTGGCCGACCGAATCCATCATCCGCTTGCGCTTGGTCACCAGCGCGAGATCCATGTCGGCGATCAGGATGCCCTCGCCGGGGCCGAGCGGTTCGGCGAGGTGCTTGCCCTCGGGCGAGACGATGGCGGTGCAGTTGCCGCCCCGGCAGGCGCCGCGCAGCCGCTCGTCGGGACAGACCTGCGCGACCTGCGCGTCGGTGAGCCAGCCGGTGGCGTTGACCACGAAGCAGGCTGCCTCCAGGGCGTGGTGGCGGATCGTCACCTCCATCTGGTCGGCGAAGATCTGGCCGACCAGCGAGCCCGGGAACTGCGCGGCGTGGATCTCCTCATGGCGCGCCATCAGGGCGTAGCGGGCGAGCGGGTTGTAGTGCTCCCAGCAGGCCAGCGCTCCGACCCGGCCGACCGCGGTCTCGACCACCGCGAGGCCGGCGCCGTCGCCCTGACCCCAGATCATGCGCTCGTGGTAGGTCGGGGTGATCTTGCGGCGCTTGAGCTTCAGCGCGCCGTCCGCGTCGAAGATCAGCTGCGCGTTGTAGAGCGAGCCGTGATCGCGCTCGTTGACGCCGAGCACGATCACGGCGCCGTGGCGGCGGGCGGCGGCCGAGACCGCCTGCGTCACCGGCCCCGGCACGGCGACCGCCCGCTCGTAGAGCTTCAGGTGCTCCGCGCCCTGCAGCGCAGGCGGCAGGACGAAGGAGAAGTAGGGGTAGTAGGGCACGAAGGTCTCGGGGAAGACCAGGAAGCGCGCGCCCTTGGCGGCGGCCTCGTCGACGGCGTTGAGCACGCGCTCCAGGGTCCCCTCCGGCCGGTCGAGGTCCGGCGCGATCTGGATTGCGGCCGCCCGCACGATCCGGGCCTCTGGCCGGCTCTCTGACATGGATGATCCTCCGGCGGGAACCGCGACCGCGTCACGCGCGGCCGCCGGCTGCGATGCGCACGCGTCAGACGGTCCAGGTGTCGATGATCACCGCGTTGTCGCGCTTGTGCAGGAGGATGCAGTCGAGCACGTCGAGGGGGTTGATCATGCGGATGCCCTCGATGAAGGCCGCCTCGCCGTGGCCGTAGAGGGCCTGGGTCGAGAACCGGCAGGCATAGACCTTGCCGCCCTCGGCCATGAACTTCTCGAGCTGGTTGTTGAAGTTGAGATGGCCCGGAAAAGCCTCGTCGCCGAGCCGCGGGAAGCCGCGCTGGACGCCGAGCGTGATGCCGGGGCCGTAGAGCAGGATCGAGGTCTCGAACCCCTTGCGCTGCAGGCGCGTCGCCTGGAGCAGGTTGACGAGGCCGATCGAGCCCTCGAACGCGACGGTGTGGAAGGTGACGAGCGCCTTCTGGCCCGGCTCGGCCTTCACGTCCTCGAAGACCTTCTCCTCGTAATCGACCAGGACGTCGCCCTTCTTGTGCGGTTCGCGGTTCACGGCTGGCATCGCTCACGCTCCTCGATGGGTTGGACCGCGGCAGAGGAAGCTGCGTGCGATCGGATCCTGTAATGGCAAGCGACATGCCAATTCATCTCGGGCGAATATGCATTCAATGCTCAGGCCAGGAATACATACAAATATCCATGCAATTTCCTCTGGTGATGATCCGATATCCGCGCCCGGACGCTCATTTCATCATCACGGATTGCACACGGGTAGCTCGCCACCTGCCGTTATAAGAACCACGGATTGTATGAATTGTATGGATTGTTCCGCCAATACCTGAAACCACCGGCGCGGTACGGCGCTTGCAGACCATACAATCAAGTCTTGATCGCATCTTGATGGTACGGGCGCGGAACCGATGAAGCCGACGGGGCAGGAGGGGCAGCCGGACGGCCGGACCGGTGCGGCGGATGTCTGGACCCCCGATCTCAAGCGCTGGGGCAAACCGCATTACCGCGCCATCGCGGAGGCCCTCGCGGACGACATCCGGTCGGGGCGCCTCGGCCCGGGCATGCGCCTGCCGACGCAGCGCGCCCTCGCGGAGGCGGTCGGGCTGAACTTCACCACCGTCTCCCGCGGCTACGTCGAGGCGCACAAGCGCGGGCTGATCGAGGGGCGCGTCGGCCAGGGCACCTTCGTGGTCGATCCGGCGCGGTCGGCCCGACCGGCCGGCCCCGTGCGGGCGAGCCGGGTCGGGCCGGTCGATTTCACCATGAACCTGCCGCCGGAGCCCGACCAGCCGGCGCTGCAGGCGCGCATGCGCAATGCGTTCGCGGAGCTGTCCGGCGACCTCGCCAACCTGCTGCGCTACCAGGGCTTCGGCGGGACCGACGACGACAAGGGGGCGGCCCTGCGCTGGCTCAGGGGCCGCGGGATCGTCGCGACGCGCGAGCGCCTGCTGATCTGCCCGGGCGGGCACAGCGCCCTGTTCGGCGTCCTGGCTCAGGTCGCGCGGGCGGGCGATACGATCTGCGCCGAGCGCATCACCTATCCGGGCATCCGGACGATGGCGGCGCATCGGGGCCTGCGCCTCGTCGGCCTGCCGATGGATCGGCACGGGATCGATCCCGACGCCTTCGCGGCCGCCTGCACCAAGGCCGCCCCGAAGGCGCTCTATCTCAATCCGCTGCTGCAGAACCCGACCACCGCGACCCTGCCCCGGTCGCGGCGCGAGGCCATCATCGCGGTGGCGCGCCGGTACGCCGTGACCATCATCGAGGACGACGCCTACGCGCGCATCTGCCCGACGCCGCCGCCGAGCTTCGCGGAACTCGCCCCCGAGATCACCTATTACGTGGCCGGCCTCGCCAAGTGCCTCGGCGCGGGCCTGCGCCTCGCCTATCTCGTGGCCCCGAGCGCCCGGGCCGCCCTGCCGCTCGGCGGCGCCCTGCGGGCCGCGACCGTCATGGCCTCGCCGATCGCGACGGCGCTGACGACGCGCTGGATCACCGACGGGACCGCGGAGGCCATCGTGCAGTTCGTCCGCGACGAATCGGCCGCCCGCCAGCGCCTCGCGGCCGCTCTGCTCCCGCCCGAGGCCTACACGGCCGATCCGCACGCCTTCCACGCCTGGATCACCCTGCCGGCGGGCTGGACGCGTTCGGCCTTCGCCAGCCAGGGCCGCTCGGCCGGCCTCGGCGTCGTCGCCAGCGATCCCTTCTGCGTGACGGGCACGCCCCCGGAGGCGGTCCGCCTCTGCCTCGGCGGTCCCTCGACCCGGCAGCAGATCACGAACGGCCTGGAGAGGCTCGCCCATGCGCTGGAGGGCTCACCGGCGCTGGCCTCGAGCTACATCTGATCCCGGGGCGACGCGGCCTCCGCCGACATCCGGCGGGCGCCGCGCAATCGCCCGGTGCGGCGCGCGAGACTCGGAAAGCACAGCGTATCGCCGGCGCGCGCCTCAGCGCCAAGTCTCACAGCGCCAAGTCTCACAGCGCCAAGTCTCACAGCGCCAAATCGTTCAACACCACGTCTCGATCCGGGTCCGATGGCGGGTGGCGTATGGCGGCCATCCGGGCCGAATGGCGCTTCACCGCCGACGAGGCCCGTATCAAGCTCGCCGCCTCCATCCGACAACAGAGGCGTGACAGAGCACGGCTGCCAGCGGGGCGGTTTTCGAGGGTCTTCCCGCGTACGAAGACCTCCGAGCCGTCAACAGATCTGGCTCGTGACCGTATCGCGCGCTTCCCAGCCGCGCCGGGGCCGGGTTAAGCAGGAGCGGCACAGGTCACCGCCAGAGATGACCGGCCCGCGAGGAAGCCCGAGAGGTCCGTCACGCCGCCGTCGCGGCGCTGATCGGCGTTCCTCGAATCCGCGCGGACCCCGCGACGCGTGACGAGGACAGGCCCCATGACTGGCCCGACGACTGGCTCCCCGGACGAGACCGCCCTGGAACGCGCGGCGATGCGCCGGATCGGATGGCGGCTCGTCCCGTTCCTGATCCTCGCCTACTTCATCTCGTTCCTCGACCGCGTGAATGTCGGCTTCGCGGCGATCCAGATGAACCACGAGGTCGGCCTCTCGGCGACCGTGTTCGGCTGGGGGGCCGGGATCTTCTTCCTCGGCTATTTCCTGATGGAGATCCCCAGCAACCTGATGCTGGAGCGCTTCGGGGCGCGGCTGTGGATCGCCCGGATCATGGCGACCTGGGGGCTGATCTCCGCCGCCATGGCGCTCGTGCAGGGGCCGTGGTCGTTCATCGGCCTGCGCTTCCTGCTGGGGCTCGCCGAGGCCGGGTTCTTCCCCGGCGTGATCCTCTATCTCACCTACTGGTTCCCCTCCGCCTACCGGGCGCGGATCATCGGGATCTTCATGATCTCGATCCCGATCTCGTCCTTCCTCGGCTCGCCGATCTCGGGGGCGCTCCTCAACGTGACCGGGCTGGGGCTCGCGGGCTGGCAGTGGCTGTTCATCCTCGAAGGGCTGCCGGCGGTGCTGATGGCGGTCGCGGTCCTGTGGCTGCTGCCGGATGGCCCCCGCGACGCGGCCTGGCTGCCCGCGGCCGAGCGCGACTGGCTGGAGCGGCAGCTCCGGGCCGAGGCGGCGCGCAACGCGAAGCGCGGGCAGGCGGCCAAGCCGCCCCTGTGGGAGATCCTGCGCGACCGGCGGCTCGCCCTGTTCGCGGCGATCTATTTCGGCTCGACGGCGAGCAGCTACGGGCTCTCGTTCTGGACCCCGCAGATCGTCAAGAGCTTCGGCCTCGGCAATGTCGAGACCGGCCTCTTGAACAGCATCCCGTACGGCTTCGCATCGGTCGCCATGATCCTCTGGGGGCGGCACAGCGACCGGATGGCCGAGCGGCGCTGGCACCTCGCGCTCTCCTTCCTGGTCCTGGCGCTCGGGCTCGCGGGCGGCACCGTGCTCACCGGGCTCGGGCCGGTGGTCGCGGCGCTGACCGTGGCGGCGGTCGGCGTCTACATGCTGAAAGGTCCGTTCTGGGCGCTCGCCACCGAGCAGATGCCCCCCGCCACCGCGGCGGCGAGCATCGCGGCGATCAACGCGGTCGGGAATCTCGGCGGCTTCCTCGGCCCCTACCTGATCGGCGCGATCAGGGACGGGACCGGCAGCTTCACCTTGAGCCTCCTGCCCCTGGTGGCCTTCGCGCTGCTCTCGGCCGCCCTGTCGCTCGTGCCGGGCCGCGCCCCGCAGCCGGAGGCGGGCGCCCGCCGGCCCTCGGCGGCCTGATCGCCGCGCGAACCGGTGCGGCGAACCTCCGGTTAGCCCGGTGTCGCCGCCGCGCGGCCGAGCCAGGAGCCGATGTCATGGATCTGAACACCACCGTGCGCGACGCCATCCTGGCGGAGCTGAAGCGCCAGGCGGAGGCGGAGGATCCCGCGCCGACGGTCGATCTGTCGGAGCCGGGCTACGCGCGGATCGCGGGTCGGATCGATCTTGAGGCGCTGATCATGGTGGTGGCGGGCGCCCTCGCGGGCGGTCCGTGACGGGATAGGACCTCATCCACACGCAGCGAGGCCGCCCCCTCGCGGAAGCGGCCTCGCCGATCGTCAGCCCGGGAGAGCGGCGGACCGGCAGGCCGGTCCGCCGCTCCCGTCGGGGGCTCTCAGTACGAGCCGAACTTGTAGTTCAGGCCGGCGCGGACGACGGCGAACTCGTCGGAGCGACGGCCGACGCCGCTGTAGACGACCGGGAAGTTGTTGGCGGCGTTGATGACGAACGCGCCCTGGTTGCGGTTGTTGTGGTCGAGGTTGACGTACAGGCCTTCGACCTTGAGCGTCACGGCCGAGGAGCGGAAGAAGTTCAGGAACGAGTCGGTGGGGAGCGCGTACTCGATGCCGCCGCCGACCGCGTAGCCGGTGCGGAAGCTGTCGTTGCCGGCGTAGCCACCGAACGAGCGATCCGAGGAGCCCGAGCCGTAGGCGAAGCCGCCGGTGCCGTACACGAGGGTGCGGTCGAAGGCGTAGCCGAGGCGGCCGCGCACGGTGCCGAAGTAGTCGAGGCTCGACAGGCCGCGCGGGTCGGTGACGTAGTAGCCCGGAGCCACGGCGCCGCTGATGAAGGCGTTGTTCCGGTTGCGGCCGAAGTCGAGGTACTGGGCGTCGGCCTCGATGCCGATGACCACGCCGGAGCCCGGGGTGAACTGGTAGTTGTAGCCGATCTGGCCACCGCCGGAGAAGCCGTCCTGGCTGCGGTCGCGGAAGGTGGCGACGGTGCCGGGGGCGGCGTAGGGGAAGGGCACGCCGAAGCTCGAGCCGGTCGAGCGGCTGGAGGCGTCGAAGGCGTAGCCGGCGTTGATACCGAAGTAGGCGCCGGTCCAGGTGAACACCGGCACGGGGGTGAACACCGGCGGCGGGGCGGCGCGGCGCGGCAGGTCGGCGGCCGAGGCGGCGCCGGTCAGGAGAGCCGTGGCGGCGCTCGCGAGAAGAAGCTTCTTGATCATCGGGTCCTCTGTCTCCCGTTGGGCGGGATGTGTGCCGGGCGACAAGAACGTCAGGATGCGTTCCGGCGATAGTGCAGGAATGCAACAGCGTGGGTGAGCCCCCGAACCCCACAGCCGAAAAGTGCGCTGGAGCACATCATGGCGCCGACTCGATTGGACGAGGTGGAACTATTAAGGGATCTCTGCCGCGGCACGGACTCTTTATATTTTGTTCATGCGTTCGATCGCGCGCTCTTCTGGGTAGGTCGATACAATGTCCGGTCCGGAGGGCCGCGCACCCGAGAAATCCTATCGCAAGTTGTCGTCTTCCATGTCCGGGGCACGCATATTGCGAAAGCACGGGGGTGTTGCCCAGACGCCGAGCCGAATCCCGGCATGCCTCAACCGCGTGGACGGGCCTCGGATGGTCTCCTATCTCTCCGGCATGGCTGAGACGCATTTCCGCCCGGATTCGGGCTTGGCGTTGGCCGCCGGCTCGCTGGAGGCTGCCGCATCCCTGGAGGAGATCGTATCCGTTCTCCGGCGGAACACGCGTGAAATCGTCGGCTCCGACGGGGTCGCGGTGGTTCTGCGCCAGGGCGACACCGTCTTCTACGCGGCGGAGGACGCGATCGAGCCGCTCTGGCGCGGGCGCCGGTTCCCGCTGGCGGATTGCATCTCCGGCTGGTGCATCCTGAACGGCGAGACGGCGATCGTGCCGGACATCGAGTCCGATCCGCGGCTGCCCGCAATGGCCTACCGCATGACGTCGATGCGCAGCCTCGTCATGGTCCCGATCGGCGTCCCCGACCCCGTGGCGGCCCTTGGCGCCTACTGGTGCGCCTCCGTCATCCCGGATGACGCGACCGTCTGCCGCCTGGAGGCGCTGGCCCAGCAGGCCGCGGCCGCCCTCGTGCGGATACGGCTCCTCTCCGACGCGATCGGCTCGCGGGCGCCGGAGCACCCCTCCGGTCCGTGAGGCCCGCGAGCCGCCGGCCGCATCACCCCTGTGCCGGGCGCGGGATCGTTCGGCCGTCCCGGTTGTTCTTCGGCTTCCCCGACTTGGTAGGAAGTTTGACGGCTCCCCATGAAGCGCCTCGTCCTCGCCGGCATCTTCGTCGCTCTGTTGCTCGCCATCGTGGCCATCGCGGCCACGTGGTCGAAGGTCACGCCCGTGACCCCGGCCGTCGCGCCCGATACCTCATCGACGCCCAACCCGACCGGCGAGCGGAAGTAGGGGGGCGGTCGGCCTCCGACGGCCCCGGCGCGGATCCCGTCCGCGGCCGAACGCACCGCGCGAGCCTGCGATCTGCCGGGAACATGCGCGCGGCTGCGGCCTTGGCCTTCTGACGGCTGCCTGGCGATCCGTCTGGAGGGTGCGAGAGGGCCATATGGGACAGGATGTCGACGCGGCCCGCGAAGCCTTCGGGTCAGTGCCACCGGGACGGCCGGCCCGACCCGCGGAGGAGACCGATCCGGCGGTCGGCGGCAGCGGCCCGCACGCGCCGGGCCCCGCCGCTCCCGAAGCCCAGGCCGTGCCCGAGACCGGCGGTTACGATACCCGGCCGCCCCGGCCCGGGCCGGACAACCGCAAGGGCGGCCACGGCGCGGGTTAGAGCGTCCCGGTGTAGCAACCGCGAAAGTCCTTCGCGGCGCAGGTCCTTGAGCGTGACGGGGATATCTGTGGGCGGCTGCAGATGGCGGCCGGATCGACAGATGAACATCACAAAAGATCGGATTTCGGAACGTCTTGTACCGGTGAAGAATTGGTCGTTCCGAAACGACCGACGGAGTCCATCATGCGTTCGCCCCTCGCCCTCGTCCTCGTGACCCTGCTCGGATCGAGCGCCGTGGCCCAGACCACGGTCACGGGCAAGCCGGCCGCCCCCGACGCCAAGACCAGCCAGCAATCCGGGGGCCAGGAGAGCGTGACCCGGCCGAACACCGATAAGATGACGCCGGACGGCACCGGGACCGGCGCGGCCGGCAGCGTCCGGCTCGAGAAGGGCGCGAACAGTTTCACGGAGGGCGAGGCCCGGGCGCGGCTCGCCAAGGCCGGCTTCATGAATGCCCGGGATCTCAAGAAGGATCCGGACGGCATCTGGCGCGGCACCGCCACGCGGGGCGGCCAATCCGTCCAGGTCGGCCTCGATTTCAAGGGCAACGTGTCGGCGCAGTGAGCCGGCCGCCGCCGCAGGAGGATGTTCATGGCCCAGCAGACCATCACGGCCCTCTACGACCGCTACGAGGATGCGAGCGCCGCGGTCGGTGAGATCGAAGGCAGCGGGATTCCGCACGGGGATGTCAGCCTCGTCAGCAACAACGAGGGCGATCGCCATGCCGGCATCCCCGGTGGCGCAGACAGGACCGCCGATACCCGGGACAGGACCAAGGACAGCGCGAAGGACGGCACCGGCGCGGGCGCGACCCTCGGCACGGTCGCGGGCGGCGCCGCGGGCCTCCTGGCGGGCCTCGGCCTGATCGCGATCCCGGGAGTCGGGCCGGTGGTCGCGGCCGGCTGGCTCGTCGCCACGCTGACGGGCGCCGGCATCGGCGCGGCCGCGGGCGGCCTCGCCGGCGCTCTGACCGGAGCCGGGGTGAGCGAAGGGGACGCGCATGCCTACGGCGAAGGCGTGCGGCGGGGTGGAACCCTCGTCACGATCCGCATCGACCCGGCGCGGGCCGCGCTGGCCCCGACGGTGACGGCGATCCTGGAGCGGCACGGCGCGGTCGACCTCGACGAGAAGGCAAGTGCCTGGCGCGCGGAGGGCTGGACGGCCCCGCAGGTCACCATGGGCACCGGTCCCGCGGGCACGACGGGGGGGCAGGGCCGGACCCGGACCTATCCGGCCACCACCGACCTCTGACCGGCCGGAGCCGCTTCGGAAGACCTGGGCAGGCAGACCGCGCGGGCGACCCGAGACGACGCCGTGGGCTGCCTGTACAGGCGGGCTGTATCGCAGAAGCTCAATCTATTCAGGAGGTCATCGTCTAAAATTTACTTCGTTTAAACCCTTGAGGTCCCCAAACGATCGGGAGGCAAAACGCAATTCGAAGGACCTCTTATGACCGACACACACGATGAGGCGACCGAGACCTTCGCGGTCATGACCGCCGCGCTCGTCTGCGCCTACGTGTCGAACAATCCCGTCCCGGCCGCGGAGCTGCCGGCCCTGATCGCCCGGGTGCACGGGGCCATCGCCGGCCTCGTCTCGGGCACCCTGACCGCGGAGGCCGGCGCGCCCGCGCAAGCCGAGATCGACCGGCCGAGCCCCGCCCAGATCCGCAAGTCGGTCCGGCCCGACGGGATCGTCAGCTTCATCGACGGCAAGACCTACAAGACGCTCAAGCGTCACCTGACCAGCCACGGGCTCGACCCGCGCACCTACCGGGACCGCTACGGCCTGCCGGCCGATTACCCGATGGTCGCCCCGGCCTATGCCGAGCAGCGCTCCGCGCTCGCCAAGGCGATCGGCCTCGGCCAGCCCGGCGCCATGGCCGAGCGCGAGCGCAAGGGCCGCAGCAGGGCCTGAGCGGGAGCGCCGCCTGTTTCCGGCGCCCGCGCTGCGGAGATTCGCCCATCTCGGGTTCGGGATCACCGTGCGGTTGCTCCGGGGGGGGCGCCCGGATGGCTCATGCGCCTCTCCCGGGCAGATGGGCGCATCCGTTGTCTTCCGCGGGGGAGGGCGCCTCGATCCGGGCCTCCCGTCCCGCCGAGACGTCTGACGACGCCGTGCCCGAGCGGGCCGGTCCGGGCGTCCCGGCCCCCGCACCGGTCCAGCCGCGGGCATAACCCCGCGAGATCAGCCGATCCTGCCGGGCGATGCGCCGCTCCGCCGCATCGAGATCGATCAGGGCGTCCGTGATGGCGGCCACGAGCGCGGCCCAGGCGTCACCCTGAGCCGCGCGATGATACGCGACCGCGATCGCCTCGGCCTCCTTGAGCGCCGCCCTGGGACGAATCTCCACAGGGACCTCCGCAGGATCTGCGTGCATTGCGGCTCCGATCCGTCTAGAACATTCCATGAACAAAGCGCATCGGTCGGACCGGTTCAACCGGGGGTGGCTTGCCGCCCCGGATTGCGGTGGATCGCTGTGGATGGATCAGGGAAACATCAATGCCGACGCGGCTTTACCGTTTCCATTGTACGGACGGCCATGAGCTGGTGACCGACCTCGGGGGCAGCCGGATGCCGAACGCCGCCCACATGCGGGTCCATGCCGAGCGCGTGGCCCTCGCCCTGATGGAGCGGGTGGTCGAGCGGTTCGATTGGTCGCGCTGGCAGGTCGAGGTCTACGACGCGCGGGGGCGCCGGGTCTGGATCCGGGCCTTCCCCGACGTGAACGTCGATGCGCGGGCCGCCTGAACGGCGCAGAACTTGGCAAGATCCTGGGAAGAAGGAGAAACGGGATGGCCTTCAAGCCGAAATCCGCCGCGGAGACCAAGGCGCGGGATCTGGGTCTCGCCCTGGCCCGGATCGCGGAGGACGAAGGGCTGCCGGCGCGCATCGGGGTGGACCGGCTGCGGCAGGCGAGCCCGCGGCTGACGCCGCTCGCGGTCGGCCAGATGGTCCGCAAGGAGCGGGAGACCGTGGCGGAGACGCTGGCCGCGCGTGGCCTCGCGCTGGTCGATTATTCCGACCACGGGCCGGGTCGCGGGATGGCCTTCACCATCGACGCGGCGGCGTAAGCACGCCCCTCAGGCGGCAGCCGGGCGGCCGCGCAACAGGCGGCCGACGAGGCGGAACGGCAGGAGCGGCAGCTTGAGCAGCGCCCGGGCCATCAGGATCGCGACGACCGTCAGAAGGGCCAGGAAGGAGTTCAGCATGGGGTGTCTGTCCGGAACCGGGCCGCCCCGCGGGGCTGATGACGCCAGGGGGCGCCCGGAACACGGCGAGACTATGGACGGACCCGGTCCAGCGGGTCGCAGGCCGGCTAGGTCGGTGCGGCGGAAGCGCCGAGCCGACTCGGCCGGCTCTCCCGGCGGCCGGGCCGGTCCATCCGCCCGATCGTGGAGCGCAGGGGCGAGGGAGGCTTCGCCATGGGCAGGCGCATCGCGGACTGCGTGGCCGGCCTTTCGGTTGCAGCGGGCGTTCCGTGAGAGGCTCTTCGGCCGCGGGGAACCGGGATGTCCCCCGCCCCTTCTCTCCAGCGAGCACCCCAGATCCGGAGCCCGCAATGTCCGCATCCGATTCCGACCAGTCCGACCCGCATCCATCCGCCCCGGACTCCGCCCGGACGGTGCTGAGCGAGGATCCGGCAGGGGCCCGTCCCTACCTCCCCGAGCCGATGTCGGGGCGCCCGCAGGGACCCCGGTCGCCGGGTCAGTCGGAGCCCGGCGCCATGGGGGCGTTCGAGCGCGACACCGATGCGAAGCCGCGGCACGAGGGTCCGGAGGGGGATGGCGGGACCGGCTATCGCGGCGGCTGACGCCGCGTCCGGCTGACGCCGCGTCCCGAGCGGCAATCCTCGGCTCTCGGCCCGCAGACAATCCCTACCGGCCGCTCGGGGCCGCCGTGCTCCCGGTCACGGCGTTGCCGCCGCTGTCGCCGCCGATGGCGCCCCGGGTGACGTTGTTGAACCGGGCGCCGGCCGGCATCCGGGCGCGCCGGCGCATCCGGTGGTGCCGGCGGACATGATGCCGGGCGCGCACGCTCGTCAGCAGGCCGTCCGATGCCGTCAGCGACGGGGACGGGCCGATCGGCGCCGCGTCGGCGGGGGCGGCCAGGGCGGAAGCCGCCAGACCGGTCAGCAGGATGGCGGCGAGGCTCGATGCGCGCATGGGGATCGTCTCTCCTTCGGCCGCAGCGGAACCCGGATCCCGGCCTTGGCTGGAAAAGCGCGACACCGGCCCGGAAGTTCATCGCCCCGGGACAGGTTTCGGAGGCGCCCCTACCATGCAGGACGGCCGTATAGTAATCCCGGCGGGCGGGACTGGGCCGGCAGCCGATCCCGTCCGCCCCATTCCGACCCCTGCCGATTGCGGGACCACGCCCATCGCCGCCCGTCCCGCGCCCACCCATCCCGAGGCCCCGCGGAGCGCCCGCCGGGCGCGCGGGGCCGCGACGCTTCCGGTCGGCTGCGGCGAACTCGGCGACCTGGTGCGGACCTACGATTGGGCGCGCACGCCGCTCGGCCCGATCGCCGACTGGCCGCAGAGCCTGATCTTCGCGGCCAGCACCGTGCTGCTCTCGCCGGTGCCGATCGTGCTGCTGTGGGGCGCGGACGGCATCATGATCTACAACGACGCCTATTCGGGCTTCGCGGGCGGGCGCCACCCGCAGCTCCTCGGCTCCAAGGTGCGCGAGGGCTGGCCGGAGGTCGCGGATTTCAACGACCACGTGATGCGCGTGGGGCTGGCCGGGGGGACGCTCTCCTACCGCGACCAGGAGCTCACCCTGCACCGCTATGGCCGGCCCGAGCAGGTCTGGATGAACCTCGACTACTCGCCGGTCTTCGACGAGGACGGGAAGCCCGCGGGCGTCATCGCCATCGTGGTGGAGAGCACCGAGCGGGTGCTCGCCGAGCGGCGCCTGCGCGAGAGCGAGGCGCTGTTCCGCACCCTCGCGCAGGGCATCCCGCAGCTGATCTGGCGCGCCGGGAACGACGGGGCCTGCATCTGGGTGAGCCCGCAATGGATCGCCTACACGGGCCAGGGCGACGACCGCAGCCTCGGATGGGGCTGGCTGGACGCGGTCCATCCCGACGACGTCGCCACCGCCCGGACCGCCTGGCAGGAGGCCGCGGTCAGCGGGCAGCTCTCCTACGAGCACCGGCTGTGCAGTGCCGGGAAACGGTCGCGCTGGTTCCAGACCCGCGCCGCCCCGGTGCGCGACGGGGAGGGGCGGATCGTCGAGTGGCTCGGCACCTCCACCGACATCGACGACCTGCGCCAGCTCCAGGAGCGGCAGCAGGTCATGGTCGCCGAGCTGCAGCACCGCACCCGCAACCTGCTCGGGGTCGTGCGCGCGATCGCCAAGCAGACCATGGCGCTGACCGGGCCGGGGGAGCTGTTCAAGCAACGGTTCAACGACCGCCTGTCGGCGCTCTCGCGGGTGCAGGGGCTCCTGTCCCGCTCGGACCAGGAGCCGATCACGCTGCGCACGCTGATCGAGACGGAACTCGCCGCCCTCAACGCCCCCGCGGCGCAGACGCGCATCCGGATCGCGGGACCGGTGGTGCGCCTGCGCAAGGCGACCGTGCAGACCTTCGCGCTGGCCCTGCACGAGCTGGCCACCAACGCGCTCAAATACGGCGCCTTCACCGCACCGCAGGGCTCCCTGAGCGTGACGTGGCGGATCTGCCAGTCCGAGGAGGGGCGCCGCCTCCTGATGGACTGGGTCGAGGAGGGGCTGGTCCGCCCGCCGGAGGCCCGGGACCCGCCTCCGCGGAGCGGCTACGGGCGCGATCTCATCGAGCGGGCGCTGCCCTACGCGCTGAAGGCCAGGACCCACTATGCCTTAAGCGAGACGGCGCTCCGGTGTACGATCGACATCCCCCTTCCCGAGGGTGAAACCGCAGGGAGCCTGCCATGACCTCGACCACGGCGCTGACCGGCCGGCGCGTGCTGCTGGTCGAGGACGATTACTTCATCGCCATCGACCTCAAGACATGGTTCGAGGAGGGCGGCGCCGAGGTTCTCGGCCCGGTGCCCAGCGTGGACGAGGCGCTGGCGCTGATCGCCGGCACGGACGCGATCGACGCGGCGGTGCTCGACATCAACCTGCAGGACGAGCTCGTCTATCCCGTGGCCGACGCGCTGCGCGCGCGCGGCGTGCCGTACCTGTTCGCCACCGGCTACGACCCGGCCGCCGTGCCGCCGCCCCACGGGGCCGTGGCCCTCTGCCAGAAGCCGATCGACCCGCAGGTCGTGGCCCGGGCGCTGTTCGGCTGAGGGGCTCGGGCGCTCCGGCGCCGCCAGCGACCCGGCCGAGACGACCCGGCCGAGACGACCTGATCGAGACGACTGGGGCGTTGGCACCGGGGCGCAGGTCGCCGATGCAGCTCGGCGACAGCATCACGCCCTCCGCTACCGGACCGGTCAGGCTCACCCCCAGAACCGCCGCGTCTCGGCTCAGCCTGCCGGTCCAGCGTGCTCGTCCGGCTCGCGCAGGTGCCGGTCGATCGGGTCGGTCACCAGTCGGCAGGCGGCGAAATCTGCCATCACGGGCATTTGCCGCCCGTACCGACCCAGGATCTGTGTCTGATACGGGTATGACCGCGTGCTCTCTAAATATATTTGTTATTTATTGATTAATTTTGTTCCCGGTTTTCAACAAGCGGACCAGAATCATAGCACTAACATGATCGTTTTGGCATGATTCAGATCCGGTGGCGCGAATACAGCCGTGCCCACCACCAAAATTATCCGCAGTGGACTTGAGACGACGATGCCTTTACTTTGGACGGATTGTCTCGCCGCGCGTGCCGTCCATGAACAGCCTTGAGAGCCGCCATCCGATTCGTTCCCGCGGATCGCTGGACGTGTCCCTCGGTGGGTCCGGATCGCCCCGGCCAAGCGCGCCCGCTGATCGGGGCGCCGGCATGTCGCCCGACGACTCAGATGCGGTGGAGGACGCAGCCTCGGGCCGCACCACGATATCCGCTACGGGCGTCGCGATCCACCGCTTCGAGCGGCCCCAGGATCCGAACGCCATCGGTCCCGCATGGCAGAATCATCTCGCGCCCATCTTCGA
The DNA here is from genome assembly GCF_009806555.1 of Methylobacterium sp. 2A. Lineage (GTDB taxonomy): Bacteria > Pseudomonadota > Alphaproteobacteria > Rhizobiales > Beijerinckiaceae > Methylobacterium. The sequence goes on from NZ_VUOK01000052.1 coordinate 72,455, forward strand.
GGTGAGCTTCCGCCCGGAGACCGATCTCACGATCCCGATCTCCATGCACGGGTATCACCTCGGCGAGCTCCTGATCGGCGACGTGACCGCGCCGGCCCACATCCTGGTGCGGACACCGGAGATGATCACCCGGCAGGGCATCGATCACATCCTGCTGCAATTCTACCGCAAGGGACGCAGCGAGGTGCAGACGGATCGCCGGGTCAACCCGGTCACCGACGTGCAGTGCATCGTGTTCGATCTGGCTCAGCCGGTGCGCATCGTCGCCGACGCCGTCGATGCCACGAACGTCCTGATCCCGCGCGCCCTGCTGGAGGACCAAGGCTGCTACCCGGCGGCCCTGCACGGCCGCGCCATCGACCACGATCAGGACCCGTTCGGGCGGCTGGTTCACAATTTCCTGGCGAATGTCGTGGCGTGCGGCGAGCTGCTCGACCCGCGCGAGGCCCTCTCGGCCTCGACCGCGATCGTGCAGCTCTGCGCGAGCTGGCTGCGCGGGCAGGCGGATGGGCGCCCCGAGGCCAGCCAGGACATCCGGATCCGGATCCGCCGCTTCATCGAGGCGGAACTCAGCAACCCGAAGCTCACGCCGGCCCTGATCGCGACGGAACTCGGCCTGTCGCGCTCGACCCTGTACCGGCTGTTCGCACCGAACGGCATCGTCGCCTATATCCGCGACCGCCGCCTGATGGCGGCCATGCGGATGCTCGTGCGGGATGACGGGTCGCGGCCCGCCCGCATTGCACAGGTCGCCTACGCGGTCGGCTTCGCGGACGAGCGCACCTTCCGCCGCGCGTTCAAGCACCGGTTCGGCTTCGTTCCCAGTGTCGCCGGCCCGCTCCGTCTGGGGGGCGAGCCGGATCGCATGCCGGGGGCGGTCCTGCGCAGCTGGATCGAGAGCCTCTGATCCGGGGCCGCCCGGTCACGCGACCACCCCGGATCGAGGCCGCGATCCTGTCTTGCGGGCGAGGACCCGCAATCCGCACCGCCCGCGGGCAAAAGATCGAACCCGCCGGCCCTGTCGTCGCGAATGCCGGGCCTCTGTCCCGCAAGCAGACACGGGGCGTCCGATTTCACGACACTTTCCGTGATCTGTGCGGTGCCCCGGCCGCGATCACGAAAAATTAGGTCCGGCCGGGTCAGGCCTGCCGCCCGATCGCGGAACCTCACCGCGTCCGGGGCGTCGGGCCGGTCGCAACGCTTGCGGCCGCCGCCCCGGAGGCCCATCCGGAGGGCGCGATGGCTGGCGGAACAGGCGGATCGATCGGGCAGGCGCGGGCCGGCCTTGGCCGGGCGGGCGCGCCATGAGCGAGCCCCGGGGCGTGTTCGCCTTCGCGCATATCGGCGACCTGCACTTGCAACAGCCGGACGACCCGAACGCAGGCGACCTGCGGGCGATCCTCGCGGAGGTCGACGGCCTCCATAAGCGCGGCCTCCTCGACTTCGCCTATCTGCCGGGCGACCTCGCCGAGGACGGGCTGGCGGCACAATACGCGATCCTGACCCGGACTCTGGCGGCCCACCCCGATCTGCCGATCCGCCTGATCGCCGGGGATCACGACCGCCAGCACGGCAGCATGACGGATTTCGATGCCTTTTTCACGCAGGTGATGGGCAGCCCGCAGGGCGGCCACCACCGCGCGCACGATCATGACCTGTCCAAGTCCGGGCAGCCCGATCCCGTCCCGCAATATTACTTCGCCGAGACCATCGGCGGCGTGCGCTGCCTGTTCCTCGACATGATCAGCGCCGGCTACGGCCAGAAGGGATTCGGCCTCGATTTCCGGCTCGGTCCCGACCAGCGCGCCTGGATCAGGACCGAACTCGCGGCGGCCGAACGGGACGGCCTGCCCTGCGCGGTCTTCGCCCACACCTATCCGGACGACCTTCGGATCCCGGAGGTGAAGGCGGAGCTCGCCGGACTGATCCGCGGCCACAAGGTCCGCCTCGTCGAGATGGGCCACACCCACTACAACGAGCTCGCCCATGATGGGCGCACGCTCTATGCCGCGGCCCGCTCGGTCGGACAGAACGAGGAGGGCTCGGTCGGCTACGCGGTCGCCGCCATCGACGGGGCCGTGACGAGCTGGCGGTTCAAGCCCCTGGACCAGGACCTGCCCTTCGTCATGATCACGAGCCCGGCCGACCGGCGCCTCGCCACGGAGCCCCTGGAGGCCGGCGGGACGATCGCCGTGCGGGCCCTCGTGCTCTCGAACGCCCCCCAGGCGGCCTGGTCCTGCGAGGCCCGCGTCGATGGCGGCCCGGCTCACCCGATGCGTCCGGCCGGCCCGCGCATCGTCGAGGCGCAGGTCCCGTGGCCCGACGGGTCGCGCCGCCTGTCCGTCACGGCGGCGGACGGCACGGGCTGCTCCGACACCGAGACGATCGAGCCCGTCTCGTGCGGATTCACGCCGCCGCCCGCCCCGGAGCGCCCGGGCAGCGACGCGTTCCGCACTGAGGCCTGGCCCGGCAAGGGCATCCGCGGCGACCAGCTCGGACCCAACCGCAACGGTCGGGACTGGTAGCCGGCCCCATCCGAAACGCTGCAGACATCCCTTCCCCGACTCACCCGATACAGGACGACCGGAACCGATGGGCGCGCTGACGCTGTCCCCCAACATCACGACCTGGGCGATCACGGCCCTCGCGACACTCGGCGTCATCCTGCGGCCGTTCTCGTGGCCGGAGGCGATCTGGGCCGTGCTGGGCGCCGGCGCCCTCGTCGCCCTCGGGCTCTTGGCCCCCGCCACCGCCTGGGAGGGCGTCCTCAAGGGCACCGACGTCTACCTGTTCCTCGTCGGCATGATGCTGATGTCGGAGGTCGCCCGGAAGGAGGGCCTGTTCGACTGGCTGGCCTCGATCGCCGTGCGCGCCGCCAGGGGCTCGGCGGCGCGGCTGTTCACCCTGGTCTATCTCGTCGGCACCGTCGTCACGGTGTTCCTGTCGAACGACGCCTGCGCGGTGGTGCTGACGCCGGCCGTCTACGCCGCCACCAAGGCCGCCAAGGTGGAGAACCCGCTTCCCTACCTGTTCATCTGCGCCTTCATCGCCAACGCGGCGAGCTTCGTGCTGCCGATCTCCAACCCCGCCAACCTCGTGGTCTTCGCCGAGCACATGCCGCCGCTCATGCGCTGGCTCGCCCTGTTCGCGCTGCCCTCCCTGCTCGCCATCGCCACCACCTATGCGGTGCTGCGCCTGACCCAGGCCAAGACCCTCCGCGGCCAGAGCGTGGCGACCGATGTCGAGGCCGCGGCGCTCTCGCGCACCGGCCTCGTGGCGGGAATCGGCATCGTGGCGACCGGCGGCGTGCTGATCGGGGCCTCCGCGCTCGGCCTCGATCTCGGCCTGCCGACTTTCGTGGCGGGCTTGGCCACGACCATCGTCGTGCTGCTGCTCAAGCGCGGCGGCCTCGTGGAGGTCGCCAAGGACGTGTCGTGGAGCGTGCTGCCGCTGGTGGCCGGCCTGTTCGTGCTGGTCGAGGCCCTGGAGAAGACCGGCGTGCTCGCCATGCTGGCCGATCTGCTCAAGGGCTACGCCCACGCCGCCCCGGCGGAGACCGCCTGGGGGGCGGGCGGGCTGATCGCGGTGCTGTGCAACCTCGTCAACAACCTGCCGGCCGGCCTGATCGCGGGGGCCGCCGTGCACGCGGCGGACGTGTCCGAGAAGGTGGCGGGCGCGATCCTGATCGGCGTCGATCTCGGCCCGAACCTCTCGGTGACGGGCTCGCTCGCCACGATCCTCTGGCTCACCGCCATCCGCCGCGAGGGCCAGGATGTCGGCGCCTGGACCTTCCTCAAGCTCGGCCTGCTGGTGATGCCGCCGGCCCTCGTGCTGGCCCTCGCCGGCCTGCTCCTCCTCTGATCCCCCGAACCCAAGGTCCGCGCGCGTGACGGCTGCCCTGCTCTATCCCTTCATCCTGGTGGCCGGCGCGTTGCAGGCCCTCGGCAACGCCATGAACGCGCAGCTGCGCGGCAAGCTGGTCAATCCCTGGCTCGCCGCGACGGTGTCGTTCCTGCCGATCGTCTTCGTGTTCGCGACCCTGTTCTTCACGATGCCGACGCCGCTGCCGAACCTCGCCTCCCTGAGCAAGATGCCCTGGTACGCGCCGCTGGGCGGCGTCGCCGGCGCGGTGGCGGTGTTCGGCGGGCTCGCCTTCATCGACAAGGTCGGCGCCGGGCCGTTCAACGGCCTGACGCTCACCGCCAACATCCTCACCTCTCTGGCGATGGATGCGTTCGGCCTGTTCGGCCTGCAGGCCTCGGGCTTCAAGCCGCTGCCCTGGCTCGGCGGCCTGCTGATGGCGGTGGGCGTGACCTTCATCGCCCGCTCGGGCGGCAAGACGGAGGGCGGCGAGACGGGGATGGGCGGCAAGCTGCTCTACCCGTTCATCCTCGTGGCGGGCGCCCTGATGGCGATCGGCGTGGTGTGGAACGCGCAGCTGCGCGGCGCCCTGGAGAATCCCTGGCTCGCCGCCTTGGTCTCGTTCGTCCCGGTCGTGTTCGTGTTCGCTTTGCTGTTCCTGCTGCGTCCCTCGCCCCTGCCGAGCCGGGCGGACGTCGCGGGCGTCCGCTGGTGGATGCCGCTCGCCGGCCTCACCGGGGCGGTGGCGGTGTTCGCCGGGCTGCTCTTCGTCGACAAGGTCGGGGCGGGCGCCTTCAACGGGCTCCTGATCACCGCAAACCTGCTCACCTCGGTGGCGCTCGATCATTTCGGCTGGTTCGGCATGAAGCAGGTCAAGGCCGGTCCGCCGCGCCTGATCGGGGCCGCCCTGATGGTCGGCGGCATCGTCCTGATCTCGCTGTTCTGATCGCCCGGGGCGATGGGGACCCTTCCCGCCTGGCTGCTGCGCCGCGAGGCCCTGCTCCTGGCGGGCGCAGCGCTCCTCGGCGCGGGCGGGGTGGCGGCGTGGTCCCTGCTCCAGGCGACGGTGCTCACCATCGCGGTCGCCCCCCGGGACGGCACCGAGCCGGAGCTGATCAAGGCCTATGCCGACGCGCTGGACGCCGGGCATGAGAGCGTCCGCCTGAAGATCCTGTCCTTCGACGACGTGCGCGAGAGCGCCGCCGCCCTGCAGGAGGGCCGCGCCGATCTCGCGGTGGTCCGCCCCGACGTGCTGCTGCCGACCAACGGGCTGACCGTGGCGATCCTGCGCGATCAGGCGATGATCATCGCCTCGCCGGAGCCGGCCGGGATCACGAGCTTCCCGCAGCTCGCCGGCAAGCGCCTCGGCATCGCGGCCCACCGGGATGCCGATCTCGGGCTGCTGGGCAACATCCTCGGCTATTACGGCCTCACCCTGGAGGAGTCCGGCCCCGTGCGGGATTCCACGGTCCTGCTGGTGCCGGTCGAGCAGGAGGCGGTGGCGGAGGCCTTCCGCGAGAAGCGGATCGACGCCTTCGTGAGCATCATCGCGCCCTCGGCGCCGAAGGCCCTCGCCCTGGTGGGAACCGTGCAGGGGCTCGCCCGCGGCGGCAGGGTCGCGTTCGTCGCCGTCGAGGACGACGACGCCGTGATCGAGCGCTTCCCGCGGCTCCAGGCGGTGACCATCCCGGGGGGCCTGTTCGGCGGCCGCCCGAAGCTGCCGGCCGACGACGTAAAGACCGTGGGCGCCTCCTACCGGCTGATGGCCCGGGCCTCCCTGAGCCGCGTGGTGGTGGCCGACGTGACCCGGCAGCTCTTCGAGAAGCGCACCGCCGCCGCGCAAGGCACGGACGCGGCCGAGTACGTCCAGGCCCCGGCCTACGACACCACGGTGGCGGCCACCAGCGCGCGCATCCCGATCCATCCCGGCGCGATCGACTATTACGAGCGCGAGCCGCATGGCTTCATCGAGCGCTACGGCGACACGCTCTACCTCCTCGGCGCGCTGGCGGGCGGCCTCGTCTCGGTGCTGGCCTGGATCCGGCAGCGGCTCGCGAGCCTGCGCGGCGCGCGGATCGACGCGCTCATCGACCGGCTCCTGGAGATCGCGGGCCAGGCCCGGGCCCTGCGCGACCCGGCGGCGATCGAGGCGCTGACCGTCGAGGTCGACGCGCTCGCCATGGACGTGGTCCGCTACACGCGGGAGCGGGAGCCCGCCCCTCCGGTCCTGTCGGCGGCCACCGTCGCGATCGACACGGCCCGGGCCACCATCGCGGATGGCCGGATGCGGGCCGAGGAGGTCGGGGCACATGCCGGGCGGTCCGTGCGGCGGCACGGTTCCGGCGGGACCTGACGACCCGCCGCGAAGCCGTCTTTCGAAGACGCGTCGCGCGTTTCGCAGGCTCGGGCCGGCGCCCGAGAAGAAGATGTTTGCTTGCCGATCAGAATAGAGAACAAGAGTCTCCACGCGCCGGGAAATTCGAAAGACGCGTCCATTGCCGGAGGGCGGGTCCGGGGCGACATTCACCGCCATGCGCACGCGTTCCGACATCCGGCCGACGGCCTTCGATCCGTTCGGCGAGCCCGTCACGGACGGCGTCGCGCGCGCCTGCCCGGAAGCCACCGGCGACCGGACGGCCCGGCGGGTCGGCGGTGCCGTGTTCTGGACGCTCGCCCTCGTTATCTTGGCCGGCCGCATCTACGCCTACGACCTGCCGGCGGTGCAGGATGTCGCCGCCCATGCGGTTCAGGTGCTGGCCCTGCGCTGAGCGGGCAGGCCCATCCTCCTGTTCGCCGCGCCGCGGGGCCCCGCATCCCGCGTGGGGCTAGCCTGATTTCGTCTTTGCGAATCGCTTGAGCAGACGCTCGCGCTTCAGGCGGGACAGGCGATCGATCCAGAAGACGCCGTCGAGCTGATCGATCTCGTGCTGGATGACCGCGGACTCAAAATCCTCCGCCGTCTCCTCGTGTTCCGTGCCATCGAGGTCGCGATAGGCGAACCGCACCCGGGCGGGTCGGGTGATCCGCTCCCGCACCCCCGGCATGCTGACGCTGCCCTCGTCGTGGGTCGCCGTTTCGGGCGAGGCCCAGAGCAGGACAGGGTTCACGTAGACGCGCCGCTGCGCCTCCGGCGACATCCGGATCACCACGAGCCGCGCGGACACCCCGATATGCGGGGCGGTCAGGCCGATGGCGCTGACGTCCCGGAGCGTGTCCCAGACATCGGCGACGAGCGCCGACAGGTCCGGTCCGAAGGCCTCGATCGGGGCGGCCGGATGCGAGAGGCGCGGATCCGGGAACAGGATGAGGGGGCGGGCCGGCATGGCGGTTCACCTGCGACGATGTGGCTGCGGCCTTCCTGTATCGCGCCACCGCGACGGGGCAATCCGGCCGTGCCCTCTACCGGAGCTGACCGCCTCCCGAAGTGTGCGACCGGTGCCCCTCCACCCGCGCGATGGCAAACCGGGGGACTGCTCGCCGATCCGTTCCGGATCCGCCGAGCCGCCTCAAAAACGCACGGCCCTTGCATCAGGAAGGCCCGAGCCACGGGAGTTCGTCGCTTGGTCCGGACCGTCTGCCCGCACGATTGCCCCTCCGCCTGCAGCCTCGACGTGCAGGTGGACAACGGCCGCGTCGTCTCGGTCCGCGGAGGCGACAACCCCTACACGGCCGGGGTGATCTGCGCGAAGGTCAGCCGCTACGGCGAGCGCGTCCACCATCCGGACCGGCTCCTCCACCCGCTGGAGCGCGTCGGCCCGAAGGGCAGCGGACAGTGGCGGCGGATCGCCTGGGACGCGGCGCTCGACCGGCTGGCCGGGGCCTTCACGGAGACGGCGGAACGCTGGGGGCCGGAGGCGGTCTGGCCGTACAATTCCGGCGGCACCATGGGCCTCGTCCAGCGCGACGGGATCCACCGCCTGACCCACGTCATGGGCTATTCCCGGCGCAAGCGCACCATCTGCACGGCGATCGCCATCGCGGGCTGGAGCGCCGGGACCGGCCGGATCGCCGGGCCGGACCCGCGCGAGATGGCGCTGTCCGACCTGATCGTGGTCTGGGGCGGCAACCCGGTGAGCACCCAGGTCAACGCGATGACCCATATCAGCCGCGCCCGGAAGACCCGGGGCGCCAAGCTGGTGGTGATCGACCCCTACCGCACCGGCACCGCTTCCGCCGCCGACCTCCACCTCGCCCCCCGGCCGGGCACCGACGGGGCGCTCGCCTGCGCGGTGCTCCACGTGCTGTTCCGCGACGGCTACGCCGACCGCGCCTACCTCGCCGCCCATGCCGAGGATACGGCGGCGCTGGAAGCCCATCTCGCCTCGCGCACACCCGAATGGGCGGCTTCGATCACCGGCCTCGCGCCAGCCGAGATCGAGGCCTTCGCGGCGCTCTACGGCCGGACGCCGCGCAGCTATATCCGCTGCGGCTTCGGCTTCACCCGCAGCCGCAACGGCGCCGTGAACCTCCACGCGGTGACCTGCCTGCCGACCGTCACCGGCGCGTGGCAGCATGAAGGCGGCGGCGCCCTCTGGCAGCAGGCCGCGATCTACAACTGGGACAAGACCCTGACGGAGGGCCTCGACGCCAAGGCGCCGGGCGTGCGCGAACTCGATATGAGCCGGCTCGGCGCCATCCTGGCCGATGATCCCGACGCCCTGCAGGGCGGCCCGCCGGTGCGCGCCATGCTGATCCAGTCGGCCAATCCCGCCGTCTCGGCCCCCGACAGCGCCCGGGTGCGGGCTGGGCTCGCGCGGCCGGACGTGTTCGTGGCCGTGCACGAGCAGTTCATGACCGAGACCGCGGCGCTCGCCGACCTCGTCCTGCCGGCCACCACCTTCCTGGAGCACGACGACATCTACGGGGCCGGCGGCCACAGCCACATCCAGGCGGGACCCGCCCTCCTGCCGCCGCCGGGGGAATGCCGCTCGAACCACGCGCTGCTCGCCGCCCTCGCCGAGCGCCTCGGCGCGGACCATGCGGGCTTCCGCCTGAGCGCCCGGGAACTGGCGGATGCCACCCTCGCGCGTTCGGGCTGGGGCGGCCTCGACCGGTTGGAGGCGGCGGGCTGGATCGACGCGCAGCCGGACTTCGCCGAGAGCCATTTCCTCACCGGGTTCGGCCATCCGGGCGGGCGCTTCCGCTTCGCCCCCGACTGGGCGGCTTTGGGCCCCCGCGCGGCCGGGATGCCGGTGCTGCCCGACCATTGGCCGGTGGCCGAGCCCGGCGATTCCGAGCACCCGTTCCGGATGATCGCCCCGCCGGCCCGGCAATTCCTCAACACGACCTTCACCAACGTACCGGAATCGCTCCGCCGCGAGGTGCGGCCCACCTGCCTGCTGCATCCGCAGGACGGCGCGCGGCTCGGGATCGCCACGGGCGACGCGATCGAGATCGGGAATGCCCGCGGCCGGGTGCGGCTGCACGCCCGCCTCGCCGAGGGGCAGCAGCCGGGCGTCGTGGTGGTCGAGAGCCTGTGGCCGAGCGCGTCGTTCGGCGGGGGCGGCGGGATCAACACGCTGATCGGGTCCAGGCCGGCGGCGCCCAACGACGGCGCCGCCTTCCACGACACCGCGGTCTGGGTCCGGGCGGCCTGAGCCCCGGTGTTGGTTTCGAAAGGTCGGGACCTTTCGCGGGTCCAGGGCAGAGCCCTGGTAACGATCTCAGGGTTCCACCCTGAGAACCCGCCAAAGGGCTGAAGCCCTTTGGAAACCCAGGACCGGAGTGCAAACAGGCGCTCAGCCCTTCTTCACGTTCCAGAACACCGGCACGCCGTCGAGCACCCCCGTCAGGGACGGCTTGTACGAGGTCTGGTTGAAGTATTGGCCGAGCGGCAGGTAGGGCAGGTCGGTGAAGGCCTGCCGCTGCAGGTCGTCCGCGAGTTTCTTCCGGGCGGCGGTGTCGGGGGCGTCGAGCCACTGATCCCGCAGGGCCTCGATCTTTTCGCTCGTCGGCCAGCCGATCGCCGCGGTCTGGCCGGTCCCGCGCAGGAAGGCGCTGACCGCCGGGTTGGCCTGATCGAGCCCCGCCCAGAAGGTGCAGAAGGCGCTCCAGCCGCCCTGGGCGACCGGCTCCTTCTTGGCCCGCCGCTGCACCACCGAGCCCCAATCCATCAGCTGGTAATCGACGTTGAAGCCGGCGCGGGTGAGCATGTCGGCGGCGACATCGGCCAAAGCCTTCAGGCTCGGGAAGTCGGAGGCGCCCATCAGCACCACCTTCTCGCCCTTATAGCCGGCCGCCGCCAGCGCGGTCTTGGCCGCGTCGTAGTCGCGCTTGGCCGTGAGCACGCCGAGGCCGGCCTCGCTCGCCATCGGCAGGCCGGGGCAGAAGAAGCCGGTCGGCACGTGGATCAGCTTGGGGTCGGTGCCGGTCACCGCCTGCATGAAGTCGGTCTGGTCGACGACCTTCAGCAGCACCTGCCGGATCGCCGGGTTGTCGAAGGGCGGCTGCAGCTCGTTCATCCGCAGGCAGCCGATCAGGCCCGTCGGATCCGTGATCCGCGTCGTCAGCCCGCCCAGCGTCGGCACGAGGTCGGCGGGCGGCTGCTCCCACCAATCCATCTCGCCCGTCTGCATGGCCGAGGCTGCGGTGGCCTGATCGGGGATGACGCTCCACTCGACCCGGTCCACGAACACGCGCTTGGGTCCGGACGTCCATTGCGGTTCCCCGCCCTCGCGGGGGACATAGCCGGCAAACCGCTCGTAGACGACCCGGGCGCCGACCACCCGCTCGTCGGCCTTGAAGCGGAACGGTCCGCTGCCGACCATCTCGGTCACCTGGGTGAACGGGTCGGTCTTGGCCAGCCGCTCCGGCATGATCGCGCAGATCGCGGAGCCGACCTTGCCGAGGGCGTCCGGCAGGAGCGCGAAGGGCTTTTTCAGGCGGAACTGGATCGTTTTGTCGTCGGGGGCGGAGAGTTCGTCCGTATAGGCCATGAGCGTCTGGCCCATGGCGTCGCGCCGGCCCCAGCGGGCGATGCTGGCGACGCAATCCCGGGCGAGGACGGGCGTGCCGTCGTGGAACATCAGCCCGGGCCGCAGCGTGAGGCGCCAGAGCTTGCCGTCATTCTCCACATCATGACCCGCGACCATCTGCGGCTGGGCGCCGTAGCTGGCATCCGTGCCGTAGAGCGTGTCGAACACCGCGAGCCCGTGGTTCCGGGTGACGTAAGCGGTCGTCCAGATCGGATCGAGCACCGTCAGGTCGGCCTGCGGGATGAACTTGAGGACCCGCGCGGCCGTGCCCTGCGCCAGAGCCGGGGCGGCGAGCGCCGCGCCCGACAGGGCCATGAAGGATCGTCTGTTGAGCATGCCAGCCTGTCCACCCGGTGAGGTCGGTCGGACCTTAGCACGCCCCGGGCCAAGCTTGCGGATTCACGCATCCGCTCCGGCAATGCGCCTCAGGACCGGGCGCGGATCGCTTCTGCCGGGCGGGCGAGAGGGCCTGTCGCGCTCCGTCACCGAGGCGGCCGCCCGACGCAGTCGCGTGAACATCATAGCCGGACCAGGAAAGGCAGGACGGCCCAGGAACTCTCACAGCCCCCGAGCCGGCCGGCGCGCGGCAGGACGTGCGCGGGAAGCACTTTATTCGGGCCGTAATAGGAGCGTTTGTCCTCAGATCGACCGCTTGAACAAGGTTTTGTCAACAGAAAGACTTTATTGCCCATCACAGGGCCGATGCGGTCGAGCCCGGCCGTCAGGGCGTCCCGCGGACGTCATCCGGCCGGCGACGGCCAGCCGGTCCCCGACCGGTCGCGACCCTCCAGGATCCAAGTGTCACCATGAACTTCACGGTCTCCGCCCGCATCGCCGCGCGCCGGTTCGCCTACCAGCACGCCTCCATCCTCACGGCCCTGGACCAGGGGATGAGCCTGATCGCCGCCGGCATGGCCGACGTGACGATCACCGACGGAAGCGGCCGGACCCGATCGCCCGCTTCCCTCTACCAGTCCCTGTTCGGCGGCGGCCGCGTCGATGCGCTGCAGGCCGAGGCGATTCCCGGGGTAATGCAGGCCGCGTGATCGGCTCGGGACCGCGCTGTCCGGCCGTGGTTGACGCCGCTGACCTTGTGAACAAAGAAATCCGACGGATCCGCGATCGTGTTTCTGGACAATCCACGAGATCACGCCTAACCTAAGAGTGTTCGTGCCGCCGAGGTTCCGGCGCGAATGCTTCCAAGGATCATCGTACATGAAGCGCCGTAGCGCGCGGCCGTTTATGGTCGAAGTCAAGCACGCCCGGACTCCCCGCACCGCTCTGAGAGATGCCGAGCCGCAGGCGCGGCCCGACAAGATCCTCTGGCCGGAGCTGACCGAGGCCGAGCCGAAGCCGGTGCAGCCGGCCCTTGAGACGCCGGCCCCGCGGCCGGGGCCGAAGGAGCCGGATGCCCCGGTCCGGCGGGTCCTGCCGAGTCTCGTTCCGATGTTCGAGAATACGGGCGAGGCCGAACCCGAGCCTGAAGCGGCGATCGAGCCGCCGCCGCGCCGGACGCGGACCCGGCGTGAGCGCGCCCCCGCCGTCGCGCAGACGGTCCGGAAGGCGCAGCCGGCCGAAGCGATGGTGGAAATCCGTCCGGCCATGGTCCGACCGGAAGTGCCCGAGGCGGAGCCGAAGGCGGCGAAGCCGGTCGAGCCGGAGTCGCATGCGCCGCCGCGGCCCACACCGTGGCGCCGGACGAAGGAGCTTCGGCTCGGCGAACGCTGGAAGCGCCGTCTCCCGCCCTATCTCCGCTGACCCAGATTCGATCGTATCACGATTGCGGGCCGCCCGGTGAGAACGCTCTCCGCCGAAGCGGAGGCCGGTTCGGTGCAGGACAGCGCGCTGAAACGCAGGCTTGGCGCTGGGCTCGATTGCAACGCGCACCGGACACGACAGTGACGCCACCGTCATCTTCGTCGTGGAACAGGCGCGGACATCTCCCCGTCCCTCCCCCCCGGCAGAGGGGGGAGGGGGACGCGCACGAACGTCCTGTCTCCTCTGCGGGGAGATGTGTGAACCTTGAAGCCCTTGCGGGGGAGGGGGCAGGTCGCGCTTGCCGATCCGGTCGGCCGACAAGTCTCCGTGTGCCGTGTGCGACGCGCGCGGGCACGGATCTCACAGCGGACCGCCAGCTTTCCGGATCGCATCACGCCGGAAGGCGCCCACCGGTGGCTTATGCCGCCGTCCGTTCGGGCATCGCGTTTCCGGCCAGGCGCGAATTGCGGTATCGCGCATCGCTCGTGACCTCGCGCTGGATCCAGGGCGGCAGAGTTACCGGCTGATCCTCCCGCTCGAGTTCGATCTCCGCGAGGATCAGGCCCGCGAGCCCGCCACCGTACACGTCGACGTCCCAGGTGGCCCCGGCATGCTCCACCCGGAAGCGCGTCTTCTCCAGGCGCCGGCTGGCCGGCACATGCGCCAGCAGCGCCATGCCGTCCGCCGGGGGGATCGCGAACTCGACCTCATCGCGGCGGCAGCCGCGCCGCGGGCCCTTCCACGTCACCAGCATGCGCTCGCCCGCTTGGCGGATGCGGATCGTGTTGGCGTCGTCGGTGTAGAGATAGCCCTGAATCAGCGGCGTCCCCGACCGGCAGTGCGCCAGCACGGAGGGGCGCGCGATGAACTTGCGCTCGATTTCGATAGCCATGCGGCGACTCAGGGTCGTTGAACCCCGGAATTTTCGCCGACTAACCGACGCGTGGCAAGCAGTTTGGCTGATCCTGAGGATCGCGTGAAAAGCATGGCTCTTTGCGCGCTGAGGCGGGATGTCGAGAGGAATTTTTCAACTATGTAAAGGCGGCAGGAGTCTTGAGATTGCAGAATCGCCTCAGGCAAAGTCACCCCTTCTCACTTGCGAGTTCATCGCTGAAGCCGGAATCGAAACGCCCGAATCTGAAGAAGCTGGTCCGGAAGGCGCAGGCCAAGCCGCTCAGCAAGCCGCTCAAGCAGGTTGCGGCGCTGCCGTTCCGGGTCGGCTCGGATGGCCAGGTTGAAGTGCTGCTGATCACGTCGCGCGATACCGGCCGCTGGATCATCCCCAAGGGCTGGCCGATGATCGGCCGCAAGGCCCACCGGGCCGCCGAGCGGGAGGCGTTCGAGGAGGCTGGCCTGACGGGGCGGATCGCGGCGGATCCGGTCGGCTGGTACCGCTACGAGAAACGCGTCGCCCAGGGGCGCGCATTGCCCTGCAAGGTCCGCGTCTACCCGCTGCGGGTCGAGGTGCAGCACCCGCGCTGGCCGGAGCAGGCGCAGCGGACGCTCCGGTGGTTCAAGCCGGAGGATGCGGCGCGCCTCGTCCACGAGGACGACCTCCGGCGGCTGCTCGCGGGCTTCGCCGTGACGCGCGCCGACGCCTGCATCTGACGGCCTGCGGCCGGATGGGACCCGCGCCGCCGACGAGCGCGCGCATCGGGCGGCGCGACGCAACCCCTCCCGGGACGGCCGTCCCGCCGGGAACCCCGGCAGCGCCCCGTCGTTGGTCCGTCAGATTGGATCGTTTCTAAGATTCGAGCGGTCTTCTGAAGCCACGCCCGGCCGGTCCTGCGGCCGCCGGTCCTACGGGAGCCTGATCATGAACGCGAAGTGCGAGACCTGCCGGTTCTTCGACGAGCACAAGGGCAACGGCGCCGTTGCCCAGAACGATGCCGGCCTGTGCCGCTTCAACCCGCCCGTCAGCCAGCCCGCGCCCGAATCGAAGGGCCTCTGGCCCGTGGTCGCCGCCGCGGACTGGTGCGGCCACTACACCCCCGAGATGACGGCGGCCGAGTAAGCGCCCCGCACGGACGGACGATCGGGGCCGGCCTTCGGGTCGGCCCTTTCGTTTGCGCGGGTCTCGGCCTCGGAGCCGCGCCGGATGGACCCAGCCTCGCGCCACCCCCCTGATCGTCGCGCGCTTGTCGCCTACCTTGGAGCCAATCTAGGCTGTCGATGCTTCTCCGCGGGTGAGCCGATTCATGTCGATCCGCGTCCCCGTCCCGCGCGGGGAAACCGGGAAGCACCGCCCGCCCAGTTTTGATTCGAACCGGAGAAGCTTGATGGTGGGAGCCACCGCACCCGCGGCCGCTGCACGAACCGACGAGCCGGTCCTCGTGAAGGTCACCTTCACGGTGAACGGCCAGCGCCGCGACCTCGAACTCGACACCCGCACCAGCCTGCTCGACGCCGCGCGCGAGCACCTGCACCTGACCGGCTCCAAGAAGGGCTGCGATCACGGCCAGTGCGGCGCCTGCACGATGATCGTCGATGGACGGCGCATCAACGCCTGCCTGACGCTCGCGATCATGCACCAGGGTGCCGAAATCACCACGATCGAGGGACTCGGCCAGCCGGACCACCTGCACCCGATGCAGGCCGCCTTCGTGAAACACGACGGCTACCAGTGCGGCTACTGCACGCCGGGCCAGATCTGCTCGGGCGTCGCCGTGCTGGAGGAGATCACGGCCGGCATCCCGAGCCACGTGACCGCCGACCTCGAGGCCGCGCCCCAGGTCACCGAGGCCGAGATCCGCGAGCGCATGAGCGGCAACATCTGCCGCTGCGGCGCCTATTCCAACATCGTCGCGGCGATGACCGAGGTGGCAGGAGCGCGGGCATGAAGTCCTTCACGTACGAGCGCCCCACCTCCCCCGCGGAGGCGGCCGCCGCCGTCGCGCGCACGCCGGAGGCGAGATTCATCGCCGGCGGCACCAACCTGCTCGACCTGATGAAGCTGCAGATCGAGACCCCGCGCCACCTCGTGGACGTGAACGGCCTCGGCCTCGACACGGTGGAGCCGACCGAGGAGGGGGGCCTGCGCATCGGTGCCCTGGTGCGCAACACCGACCTCGCGGCCCATCCGCGGGTGCGCAAGGATTACGGCGTCCTCGCCCGGGCGCTCCTCGCCGGCGCCTCCGGCCAGCTGCGCAACAAGGCGACCACCGCCGGCAACCTGCTCCAGCGGACCCGCTGCCCGTATTTCTATGACACCGCGCAGGCCTGCAACAAGCGCCAGCCGGGCTCCGGCTGCGCGGCGCTCGACGGGGTGAGCCGCCAGCTCGCGGTGATCGGCGGCAGCGAGGCCTGCATCGCCACCTATCCGGGCGACATGGCGGTGGCCATGCGGGTGCTCGACGCCCAGGTCGAGACGATCGACGCCGCCGGCGCCGCGCGCAACATCCCGATCGCCGAGTTCCACCGCCTGCCCGGCGATGACCCTGCGCGCGACACGAACCTCAAGCCCGGCGAGCTGATCACCGCGGTGACTTTGCCCAAGCCGGTGGCCGGCACGCATATCTACCGCAAGGTCCGCGACCGGGCGTCCTACGCCTTCGCGCTGGTCTCCGTGGCGGCGATCCTCCGCAAGGACGGCTCCGGCCACGTCGCCTTCGGCGGCGTCGCCCACAAGCCCTGGCGGGTGGAGGCGGCCGAGGCCGACCTGCCCAAGGGCGCGAAGGCCGTGACCGACAAGGTCTTCGCCGACGCCAAGCCGACCCACGAGAACGCCTACAAGCTGAAGCTCGCCGAGCGGACCCTCGGCGCGGCGCTCAACCAAGCGAGGGCCTGAGCCATGAAGTTCGATTCCCCCGCCGGCCAGAACCCGATCGACCGCCTCAAGGTCGTGGGCCACGCCACCGACCGGATCGACGGCAAGTACAAGACCAGCGGCACCGCCCCCTACGCCTATGAGCGCCACGACGTGGCGCCGGACGCCGCCTACGGCTACGTGCTCGGCTCCGCCATCGCCAAGGGCCGGGTGCGCAGCATCGATACGGCCTCGGCCCGGCAGGCCCCCGGCGTGATCGGCGTGGTCACCACCCTCGACACGCCCCGGATCGAGCGCGGCGTGATGAACGTCGCCTACCTGTTCGGCGGCGACGTGATCCAGCACTACCATCAGGCGATCGCCGTGGTGGTGGCCGAGACCTTCGAGCAGGCCCGGGCGGCCTCCTTCCTGGTGACGGTCGATTACGCCCCGGACGACGGCGCGTTCGATCTCGCCGCCGCGGCCAAGACCGCCGAGCCCGTTCCGGCCGATAGCGGCGAGGGCAGCGGCGGGAACGGCGAGGAGCGGGTCGGCGACTTCGAGGGCGCCTTCGCGCAGGCCCCGGTCACGCTCGATGCGACCTACACGACCGCCGACGAGAGCCACGCCATGATGGAGCCGCACGCCACGACGGCGGCCTGGGACGGCGACAAGGTCACGCTCTGGACCGCCAACCAGATGATCGGCTGGGGCCATGGCAGCCTCGCCAAGATGCTCGGCCTGCCGAAGGACAAGGTCCGGCTCGACGCGCCCTATGTCGGCGGCGGCTTCGGCGGCAAGCTGTTCGTGCGCGCCGACGCGGTGCTGGCGGCGCTCGCCGCCAAGGCGGTCGGGCGCCCGGTGAAGGTGGCGCTGACGCGTCCGCTGATCGCCAACAACACCACGCACCGGCCGGCCACGATCCAGCGGGTGCGCATCGGCGCGACGCAGGACGGCACCATCACGGCGATCGCGCACGAGAGCGTTTCCGGCAACCTGCCGGACGGCGATCCCGAGACGGCGGTGAACCAGACCAAGTACCTCTATGCGGGCCAGAACCGCCTGACCGCCATGAAGCTCGCCCGGCTCGACCTGCCCGAGGGCAACGCCATGCGGGCGCCCGGCGAGGCCCCGGGGCTGGCCGTGCTCGAAATCGCCATGGACGAGATGGCGGAAAAGCTCGGGATGGATCCGGTGGAGTTCCGCATCCGCAACGACACGCAGGTCGTGCCGACCCAGCCGGATCTGCGCTTCTCGCAGCGCGACCTCGTCGGCTGCCTCAAGCTCGGCGCGGAAAAATTCGGCTGGGCCAAGCGCAACCCGAAACCCGGGCAGGTCCGGGACGGGCAATGGCTCGTCGGCCTCGGCATGGCGGCGGCGTTCCGCGACAACATGGTGATGAAGTCGGGCGCGAGGGTGCGGCTCGGCGCCGACGGCACGGTCACGGTCGAGACCGACATGACCGACATCGGCACCGGCAGCTACACGATCATCGCGCAGACCGCGGCCGAGATGATGGGCGTGCCCCTCGACAAGGTGGCGGTGCGATTGGGCGACTCGGACTTCCCGGTTTCGTCCGGATCCGGGGGGCAGTTCGGCGCCAATTCCTCGACCGCCGGCGTCTACGCGGCCTGCGTGCGCCTGCGGGAGGCGGTCGCGCAGAAGCTCGGCTTCAACGCCACCGACGCGGTGTTCGAGGAGGGACAGGTTCGGGCCGGCAACCGCGCCATCCCGCTGGCCCAGGCCGCGTCCGACGGCGAGCTGGCCGCCGAGGACACGATCGAGTTCGGCAAGTTCTCCAAGACGCAGCAGGTCTCGACCTTCGGGGCGCATTTCGTCGAGGTCGGCGTGGACGTTGACACCGCCGAGGTGCGGGTGCGGCGGATGCTGGCGGTCTGCGCGGCCGGGCGGATCCTCAACCCGAAATCGGCCCGCAGCCAGGTCATCGGCGGGATGGTCATGGGCACGGGCGCGGCCCTGATGGAGGAGCTGGCGGTCGATACCAAGCGCGGCTTCTTCGCCAACCACGATCTCGCCGGCTACGAGGTGCCGGTCCACGCCGACATCCCGCACCAGGAGGTGATCTTCCTCGACGAGGTCGATCCGATGTCCTCGCCGATGAAGGCGAAGGGCGTGGGCGAGCTCGGCTTCTCGGGGATCGCCGCCGCGGTGGCGAACGCGGTCTACAACGCCACCGGCATCCGGGTGCGGGACTATCCGATCACCCTCGACAAGCTGATCGACCGCATGCCGGACGCGGCCTGATCGCGGGGGGCGCCTACGCGGGTTCGCAGGAGGCAGGCGCTGGGCACGCGCCCTCCCTCCCCCGCAACGGGGGAGGGGGACGCGCGGTACCGACTTCCGGTGTGTGAAGATCGCAACGCTTGGGCCAGGGGACCGGCCCCTTCAAGCGCGCGCGAGCCCGCCGATACATCAAACCGATCCATCAAACCTATGTCGCTCGTAGTCCTACGGGGTGAGCGAGGTCGGTTTCCGGGAAGCGGCTCTCGAGCCGCCCCGAGACGGATGCCGATATCGCTCAAATCCGCGCCCGCCGCGCAAGCTAAAGGCGCCAATGCGGCTCCGGGAATGAGAGACTAAATTTCATGTCATAAAAGACGATCGCCACCAGATCGTGACCGGAGGGCGGCCAATACCTCCGCTTCTGCCGGGAATGTGAAGGTGGTGAGCCGTTCGGTGGCCGCTGAACCGGAACGCTTTCGGCGGATACCGGGTTTCCGGCCGCGCACGACGTGCGGTCCGCGAGACCGGTGCGCTGTTCCTCCAGGGAGCCCGTCAATGGACAAGACAGTCGCTGGCCTCGTCGGGGCCGTCACCCTTCTGGCCGCCGTCGATCCGGCCCAGGCCGCAATGCCGGCTCCGGTCCGGTTGCAGGCGGCGATGCAGGCCGAGAGCTATGCCGACCTCCTGAAGCCGATTCCCGATGCGGTGGCGCTTCTCAAGGAATCCGACGCGGCGGCGCAGGCCGAACCCCTGCCGGCCGCCTCAGAGAGCGATGCCACGGTCCAGCAGGCACAATATTACTATCACCACCACCATCATCACCATCACCGGTTCTTCCGGCCGTTCTACCACCACCATCACCATCATCACCGGTATTTCCGGCGGTACCATCACCATCACCACCATCATCACGGGTATTACGTCCCGTACGGGTACTGAGCAGCCCGGCGGGGGCGCCCGGGCCCCCGCCGCAGCCCTGCCGTCAGCCCTGGCTCTTGGCCGCCCCCAGGATGCGCCGGTAGGTCCCATCGAACACCGTGTTGGTCGCCGAGGTCCATTGCGAATCCGCCGACAGCGTGTGCCGGCTCGCGTAGATGCGCCGCGACTGCAATTCGCGCTCGGCGGCCTCGTCCTCCGGCATCGGCACGAGCTCGAACTCCGCGTCCACCGGCACGACGGTAATCTGCATGAACGGCTCGCCCTGCCGGAACACATGGGTGCGCCCCTCGTCGGGGGCCTTGAACACCATGAAGTACATCATCGGCCACCAGTGGCGCAGGAGCGCCGGCACCGCGACCGGCACGGTCCCGGTCCGGTCGGTGTAGAAGCGCGGATGCGGTTCGGTCCGGATCGCCCAGCCCTCCTCCACCTTCAGGTCGAGGAGGATCTGGTAGGTGTAGTAGGCCTCGCCGAAGCTCCGGAACGGCGGCCATTGGAGGCCGGGCTCGGGCGGCGGCCCGAAATCGCCTTCGAAGACGAGTCGGCCCTCCCGCGTGCTGACGCGCAGCTCGGGCTCGTAGGGATAGAACAGCTCGATCCCCGCCTTGGCGGCCTCCGAGAAGGGGATGCAGTGCCAGGCATATTCCTGCGATCCGTCCGTCCGGGGCTCCGGCTGCCCGGCCCAGCCCGGGATCTCGAGCCGCGTGCGGCGCGGGCGCAGGCCCGGCTCGTTCAGCCTGAACTTGACCTGCCGCATGCTGATACTCCCCGGCGATCCGGCTCCCGCGGAGCCGCTCCGCAACGCGTCCGGGCGGGCGTCCTGCCGCCCGGCTGCTTCGCGACGTGCTCTAACTCGCGATCCCCTGTTCCGGTTCGCCGCCCGGACGGCCCGGCTCCACCCCGCCACGGCAACGTGACCGGACGCGAACCGGCACAGACCGGGTCCGGCCGCGTTGATGCGGCACCTTTCGCTTGGAGATCCCAATGGCGGACCCGTTTGCGCCGCAGCCCGCGGTGCTGTTGGTCGAGGACGATCCGGTGCAGCTCATGGAGGCGGCCGCCGCCCTGCGGGAGGCTGGATACGCGGTGGCCGAGGCCTCCACCGTCGCGGCGGCGCAGGCGCATCTGGCCGCCCGGCCCGAACTCGTCGCCATGGTGGCGGATGTCGATCTCGCGGGCGCGCCGCTCACCGGATTTTCCCTCGCCAAGGCGGTGGCGGCGCGCTGGCCCGAGCGCGCGATCCTGATCGTGTCGGGGCTCGTCTGGCCGGCCGAGGGGGAGATGCCGATGGGGGCGGGTTACCTGCGCAAGCCGTTCACCGCGGACGGGCTGGCGAAGGCCCTGCGGGCGGTGCTCACGGCGCGGGGCCTGGAGGGGCCCGGTGCCGTGCCCGATCTCCGCCCGGCGGGAGGCGCGCAGGATCCGCGTTGACGCCGCTCCCCCGGCCCGCCGGCGAAGGGGGTTGGAGGCCGATCAGGCGCCGCCTGCGCTCGTCTCCGCGTCGCCGTCATCCGACAGGAGCCAGTCGGGCAGGCCGGGAATGACCTCTCCGGCGATTGCGCCGGCGCTCTCAAGGGCTCGACCGGCCTTCGCCTCGGGGCTTTCCGCCCGAACCTCCGCAAACAGCTTACGGGCCAGACGGTCGAGTTCCTCGTCCGAGAGCTGCTGCGCGTTCGGATCCACCATCGGATACCTCCTCGACGGAGTGGGTCGCCCCGCTGGGTGCGGGATATCCGGATAACAGGCCGCGCCGTCCGCCAGAGCGCATCGGACGGCAGAATCCTGCGCTGCGGTTAGCCGGCCGTATGCGGGGCTGCGGCGGATATGTCCCGAAGCGGGAGCGCTCCGCCGGGAGAGCGTTGGCCGGCGGGTCCGATCGCCCGTCCGGGCGGCGGAACATATTTCCCAGATCTGATCACCGTAAAATGCAGTAACGATCCTGTTATCCCGATCCCGTCTCCGTGTTTCGGAAAGTAAACGAGGTGTGGCAGCGCACGTTCTGCATACCTTTGCATGCCGATTACGGATCTCGGGCGTGCGGCTCGGGTTCACCGACGCAGCCGGATCCACCCGGCCCATTCGCTCCCTCAGGAGATCCCAGTGACGCGCTTGACCCTCGCCACCGCCCTCATGGCGGCCCTGGCGACCCCCGCCTTCGCGCAGGTCGTCGAGACACCCACCGACACCCAGGTTTTCATACCCCCCGGGGCGCCCGGCCTGGTCACGCGCCAGACCAATTCGACGGGCGACGCGGGCGCCGCCACCTATTCGCCGACCGGCCGTGCGGCCGACGGGATCGAGACGGACTCGGCGGCCGCCGGCAACGAGGATCAGCCCTCCCGGGTCGGCTCGATCGGCAGCGGCGGCGCCGGCGGCAACGGCGGCGGCTGAGAACCACCCGATTACTGCGCACCCCGTCCCCGGCTCGGCGCCGGGGTGCGTGTCATCCGGCGCGGCGCCCGCAGCGGATATAGGCGGCGGTGCCCCACGCGCTCGTCCAGGTCAGGCGATCGCCCTCGACGACGAGGCGGACATGGGACGACCAGCGGCGGTCCTGGCCGGCGCAATCGGCCGCCATGGTCCAGACGTTGCCCGAGCGGCGCGTGTCGCGGAACGTGCAGAGCGTGTCGCCGGCCCTGGCGCGTTCGGACGTGATCGTGGCCGGCAGGTAGCCGTGCCGGCGCGACGGGGCGCCGCAGGCCTCGGCCGTCGGCCCCCAGGTCCCGACATAAGTCCCGACATAATCGGCGCTCGGGCGGGATGGCGCGGCCGATCCGGCCGGCGGAGCGGCGAGGGCCGCCGGGGGCGGTGCGGGCGGCGTCTCGGCCGCGGGGCTTGTCGCCGGGATGAGAACGCCCGCCGGTTCCCCGGGCTGCGCGAACGCCAGGGCGCGGCGCGGCAGATCTTCCGGCTGGTCGATCAGCGGTTCCCCGACGGTCAGAGGCGTCGGCGTCCGGAACGGCATGTCCTCGGTCAGATAGGCGGCGCAGTAGGCGAACAGGCCGATCCAGCCCGCGACGAGGACGATCTGAGGCGCGCAGGAGCGCCGGCCTTCGTGCGGAGAGTCGACGGCCGGCCCCGCCAGAACGATCGCCGTCACCTCACCCCTCCTCGCGCTGCCCCGCGGGGCCATCACCGGGCCTGGACCCTGAACTCAGTTTTCGTCACCCGGAAGCTACACCGGGCGCCCGAGATCGAGAGCTTCTCAGTATCGGGCCATGGACTGGTTTATTAACGTCGGGTAAATCGTTAACGATACGTTAATGGCCGAGTCGGCTCCGGTTCCGGCAGGTGCGGCATGCCCGATGCCCCGTCGGCGCCGGCCTGTGGGACAGGGTGGAACACGCGCCGTCCCGGGCCGGCGGACGGCGCCGGATGACGCGGCTCGGGCCGGTCGCACGAAGTCCTTCGGACGCCCGGAAGCCCTGTGCAGAGTCCCCGGCAGTCTCGGCCTGTGAACCGCGAAGTAGAGAGCAAAATATCGCTCGACAGTGATATAGGTTTAAGATCTAGTTAATTCGCCCGGATTGTGGGCGCGCGCGAGCTCGTTTCATGGCGTGGACGTCTTTCCGTAACATGCTCTCCTCGACCGAGGGGGGATCCGACTCGCACCCGCCGGCTCAGGGGCAGGCCCAAATCGCATCCCGGCCGCCGACCGAGCCGGCCATGCCGCAGGCCCGGGCGCGCCTGAACGCCGAGGCGCCGGCCCAGCGGGCCGCCCTGCCGGATCGGAGCCATTCCTCCCTCGACGCGATCGGCAAGCGCGACGAGATGCTGCGGCAGCGCATCGACGCCATGGTCGACCGGCTGGAGGATATCCGCTCGCTGCAGGACGACTTCGTGTCGATCCTGGAGCCGATCGTCAGCATCAGCGACGAGCTTCCGCGGGCGAGCATGCGCATCGCCGAGCTGGAGACCTCGCTCGCCCAGGAATTCCAGACCGGCAAGGCGATCCGGCTGGAGGCCGCCGAGCTCTCGGCGCGCATCTCGGTCCTGACCAACGAGTATTCCGAGGCCTCGGCGCGGGTGGCCCGGGCCGAGGAGCAGCTCCACGCCCGCGACGCCGCCCTGGCCGCCCAGGCGATCGAGCTGCGGGACCGCGTGCTGGCCTTCGAGAATCTGGAGCGGCGCCTCGCCGCCGAGATCGAGCAGGGCAAGGCGCTGGTCGCCGAGGGCAAGGCGCTGCGGACGGAGGCCCAGGCCGCCGACAGCGCCCTCACGCGCACGGAGCACGACCTGCTGGCGGCGCGGGAGACGCTGGCGGCCCTCGAACAGGACAACCGGCGGCTGCGGACCCAGAACGAGGAGCTGACCCTGCGCCTCGACGAGCTGGAGGCCCGGTGCCGGACCGTCGAGGGCACGGTCGAGGCCGAGCGCCAGAAGGCGCGGGCCGCCGAGGGCCAGCTCGCCGCCGAGACCGCCAATCGCGTCCGCCTGGAGGCCCAGTTCGAGACCGACACGGCCGCCCTGCGCACCGAGCGCTCGGCGCTCGCCATGAAGCTCGAAGCCGCCGTCAACCGGGCGGACACGAACGAGCAGCTCCTCGGCCAGGCCCGGGCGCAGCTGCGCGACCGGGACGAGGCCCACCGGCTCGCGGAGCGCAATTTCAAGGAGACCAACATCGCCCGCGTCACCGCCGAGCGGCGCCTGGAGACCGTCCAGGAGGACCTCGCCCGGCAGACCGAGCGCTTCGTGGAGATGCAGCGCGCCCGCGGCGATCTCGAGGCGCGCTGCGACATGCTGACCAAGGCGCTGGCCGCCAAGGACGCCGCCCTGGAGCAGGCGGGCGCCCGCAACGCCGCCCTGACCGAGCGGATCGAGCAGCTGACCCATCGCCAGGAGGCGGCCCGGATCGAGTTCGAGGCCACCAACCGGCGCCTCGCCGAGGATCTCCAGAACGAGCGCTCGGAGCGGGCCCTGGTGCAGGGCGCCCTCGACATCGCCCGCGAGACCCGGGCGACGCTCCAGAAGCAGTACGAGGCGCTCAAGCGCTCGGGCCGCGGCTGGCGCAAGCCGGACGGGGCGGGCGAGGGCCTGCCGCACGGGCCGGCCCTGCATGCCGAGCGGGACGAGCCGAGCAACGTGCACCCGTTCGCATCTCCCGGCACGGCCGGTTGATCCGATGCTGTCCTGTGAGGGGTTCCAACGATGAGCGATAGGGCTTCGATCGACGCGGCCTACACCGGCAGCCCGAACGTGATGATGCGCGCGTGGCAGGCGAAGGCGGATGCGTCCCCCGAGAAGGTGGTCAGCTTCATGGGGCTCGAGAACCGCAACGGGGCCGTCCCGACCAACGACAGCCCGAACGGGGGCGGCCCTGCCGTCACCCGGGAATGGTCCTCGGCCGTCGACCTGATCCGGGAGGCCAGCGAAGCCATCCGGGTCGGCGAGGAGCGGGCGGCCGAACTGGAGGCGCAGCTCGCCCAGGTGGTCGCGCAGGCCGATCTGGAGATCCGGCGCCTGGAGCAGGAGGTCGCCACGGGCGTGCAGAACCTCGCGCGCTCCGAGGAGCGGGTCCGGCTGGCGGAGGCGCGGGCCGCGGAGGCCGAGGAATGGCTCGTGCGCCTGCACGACGCGGCGATCGAGGCCTTCGGCAATCGGGCCAAGCCCACCCCCGTGGCCAGCGCCCCCGAAGAGACCGAGTAGCCCCGGTCCCATGCGCGGATGGCGCAGCCGACGACCAGAGAGGCCGACATGATCGCCGAGGCGCTGCCGCTGGCGCCGGATCCGCACGCCGCCGTCCGCGTGATCGATCCGCGCCTGACCCTGGCGCTCATCCGGCAGGCCGGGGATCAGATCAGCGACTTTCAGGGGTGGCGCGCCGTCATCCAGCAGCGGGCGCGCGGGTTGTTCCGGCAGGTCTACGAGGAGCGCAGCGTCAAGGACGCGACGATCCGCGCGCTCGAAGCCGACCTGTCGCGGATGGACCGGCGGAACGCCGATCTGGAGCGCGCCCTCGCGGAGATCGCTTCGGACTACGAGCGCGTCGTCATGCGCTGCATGGAGGCCGAGTTCCGGGTCATCCAGGCGGAGCACCGGGCCTTCATCGCCGAGCGGTCGGTGTTCCGGCTGGACGATCTGCTCGACCGGGTCGGAGACCCCGCGGGGATCACGGAGCAGGACTGACGTCGGCCGCGTAACCGAACCTTTCACTTGGGTTAGCACTTATTGGGGGATGAGCGGATCAGTCCAGGCCCCGGCACCCTACGCCCTCGTCGTCGACGATGACGGCTTCATCCGCATGGACGCGATGGACATCCTGGCGGAGGCCGGATTCCGCACCTTCGAGGCCAGCGACGGCGACAAGGCCATGGCGCTGCTCGGCCGGGAACACGCCGCGATCGTGCTGCTGTTCACCGACGTGCAGATGCCGGGCTCGCGGAACGGTTTCGCGGTGGCGCGCGAGACCGCCAGCCGCTGGCCGCACATCGCCATCGTGGTGGCGTCCGGGCAGGTGCAGCCGGGGCCGGGCGACATGCCCGAGGGCGCCCGCTTCATCGGCAAACCCTTCACCGCCGACATGGTGCACGATCACCTGCGGGAGATCCTCCCGGATGGGCAGAAGCCGGAGCCGCTGCGTCAGTAGGGCCCGGGCCGACCGGGTTGCCGCGATGCCCGTCTCCGCCCGCGGATCGTGTCGGGCCGGTGGCCGGGCTCGCGTGCGGATCGGCCCGGCGCGGCCTTCGCCCGCCGCATCATCACCCTCCGTCCGGAGGCAATCGGGAGAAGACGCATCTCATTTGCGGGTCCGGATCCGGGTCGCGGTTGCATCCCGCCCACCGGCCTGATTCACAGTGGCGGATCGACGTCCCGCCCGCATCGCCACGAGTCTATCGGTTCATGCGACACGACACGCTGCGCCTCGGCGCCTTCTTCTACGCCACCGGGCACCATGTGGCCGGCTGGCGCCATCCCTCCAGCGAGGCGGATGGCGGCCTCGTCCTCGAGCGCTACGTCGGCTGGGCGCGGAAGGCCGAGGCGGCGAAGTTCGATCTCGTGTTCCTGGAGGACGGGACCGGCATCCGCGACAGCAACCTGCGCTCCAGCGAGCGGACGGCGCGCTCGACTCATTTCGAGCCGGTGACGCTGCTCTCGGCGCTGGCGGCGGTGACCAGCCGGATCGGGCTGGTGGCGACCACCTCGACGAGCTTCAACGAGCCCTACAACGTCGCCCGCCGCTTCGCCTCCCTGGATCATCTCAGCGGCGGCCGCGCCGGCTGGAACCTCGTGACCTCGACCACCGACGCGGAGGCCGCCAATTTCGGCGGCGACCGGATCGCGCAGCATGGGGACCGCTACGAGCGGGCGGAGGAGTTCGTCGACGTCGTCCTCGGCCTGTGGAACACCTGGGACGACGGAGCGGTGATCATCGACAAGGCGAGCGGCCAGTTCTCGAAGCCCGACGGCTTCCGCCCCCTGAACCACCGCGGCAAGCATTTCACGGTGCGGGGGCCGCTCAACATCTCGCGCACGCCCCAGGGGCAGCCGGTTCTGGTGCAGGCCGGGGCGTCGGGTCCCGGCAGGGACCTCGCGGCGCGCACCGCCGAGATCGTGTTCACCGCCAACCAGACCCTGGAGGAGGCGACCGAGTTCTACGGCGACCTCAAGGACCGGATGGGTCGCTTCGGACGTGAGCGCGACGACCTGAAGGTGATGCCGGGCCTGTTCCCCGTGGTCGGGCGCAGCGAGGCGGAGGCGCGGGCGAAGTTCGAGGCGCTTCAGGACCTGATCGATCCCGTCGTCGGCCTCGCCCTGCTGGAGCGGATGATCGGCGGGTTCGACCTCTCCGGCTACGATCCGGACGGGCCGGTGCCGGAACTGCCCGAGGCCAACGGCGCCAAGTCGCGCCAGCAGCTGATGTTCGACCTCGCCCGCCGGGAGGGGCTGACCCTGCGCCAGCTCTACCTGCGGATCGCGGGCGCGCGCGGCCATTCGCAGATCGTCGGGACCCCCGCCCAGATCGTGGACGAGATGGAGGAACGCTTCCGGGCGCAGGGGGCCGACGGCTTCAACATCATGCCGGCGACCCTGCCCGGGGGCCTCGACGACTTCATCGAGCTGGTGCTGCCGGAACTGCGCCGCCGCGGTCTGGTCCGCACCGACTACGAGGGGCGGACCCTGCGCGGCCATCTCGGCACGCGGCCGCCGGCCGGTCAGATCCAGCGTCTGGGGTGATCGGGCGATGCCTTCTCGCCGGAGGGGCCGGCAGCAATTCCTGGCGGCGGCCGCCGGCATCAAGCCGTAGCTCCTCTCGGACAAGGCCGCCCGCTACGCCGCGCGCCCGTGGGCCGCGACTCTGCCGGCGGGCTGCCTTTCCAGACGCTCTCCAGCCCCACCGCCGAGATGCGGCCCGGCCTGTTCGCGTCCGCCGCGCTCAATCCGCCGCGGTTGTCATCGTCATCAGCCTGGACCGATAGGCGATCGCGCCCGCGTCCTGCGGGTCGACGGACCAGGCGAGGTCGCGGGGCGGTCCCGTCGGCCGCAGAGGCTTGGCGCCCACGGTGTCGTGGTTGGCCGCGGCGATCATCGTCGCCAGGGCATCGGGGCCCTCGAGCGACGCGAACGGCAAGGTGGCTTGAGGAGCCCGGTCGAGGGACGTCGCGAAGGCGACGTCGCCACCCGGCCGCGTGACCCGGCTGACCTCGGCGACGAGCCGCGCCGGGTCTGGCACGCAGTCGAGCACGTTCAGCGCGACGACGAGGCGGAACGTATTCTCCGCGAAGGGAAGGGCCTGGGCGTCGGCGATCCAGAAATCCACCCGATCGGCCTCGGGCGGGAAGTGGTAGGTCTCCCGGCGCTCATAGGCGTCGCCACCGTGCCGGAGCGGGTAACGCAGCAGGCCCCGATCGAGGATGCCCCGGCCGATCCGCAGCAGGGGCCAGTTCAGGTCCACGCCGAGCACGGGCGCGTCGTGGCTGGCCGCGAGGTCGAAGCTGGTCCGGCCGGCAGCGCAGCCGAGATCGAGCCTCGGGCCGCGCCCAATGCCGAGGTGCCTCAGGACCTCCGCCAGGCAGTGCCGGGCGTGGCCGGGCGGCGGCTCCGCACCGTCCGGCTCGCCCTCGAACAGATCGCCGTAATGATCGTGGGCATATCGCGATTGCTGCGCGCGGGTGATGTTGTGGGCCGAGTCCGGCCCGACCGCCGCGCTGATCACCGCCTCCACCGCGGCATCCTCGACATCGCCCGCCAGGACGAGCGGAAGATTCGCCGACAGCCAGCCGCGGACGTCCGGGACCAGGATCGGGACCCCCGCGATGATCGGGAAGCGCTCGCCGCAATCCGGATCGAGGCAGCGCAGGACCCCGGACACGACCGCGTTGCTCGTCGCCTGCGCGCCCGGCTCCAGCACCAGGGCATCGCGGCGGCAGGTCGGGCAGATGGGTTTCAGGGCGTCGAAATGCAGGCGCCGCATCGGGTCAACCGCCGATCATCACGGTGGCGTTCTGCCTGCGCGGGAGCGCCAAGCCGAGCGCGTTGAGGTTGCACCGGCCCACGCCGCACGATCCGCTGAGCCGCACCGGCTCATCAACCACCATCATCCGATCCGATCCTGTAATCATTTTTGCTCTTACATAGGGGATATCCCGCCCTACGGCCAGTGCTCATGACTGACCATCCACGATTTCGCGAGTGAACGAAAAGATAATTGCTCACAATAAACAACGCAAAAACTTATTTATTCTGCTGGATAACAACTCCTAGAACATGTCTTGACATCAGAAACACATCATTTTCGAACGGAAAGCTGTTACCGCAGAAGTTTATACGATTTCACTTTGACAATGTGTGATTGTTTCGCCAACGCTGAGGTTTCTTCCTGGATGCGGCAGCGCGATTCGCCCGGCAGGGAGCGGGCTCCGGTGCAACCAACCAGGCCGGGTGCGGGACCCCTGCGTTCAGGCCATCGCTGCCGTCAGGCGGCCACCACGCCGGACCCGGCGTCAGCCCGCGTGACAGGCCACGTGGCGTCCCAATCCTGCACGCAGTGACCGGGCGAGACCTCCCGGTACAGACGTTCCGGCGGCTCGTAGTCCGGGGACCGGATCGGGCTGCGGATCTCGTCGTCCGGCAGGGCGTGCCGCGCCCGGCGCCGGGCCGGATCAGGGACCGGGACGGCGGCCAGCAGCTTCTTCGTGTAGGGGTGCTGCGGGTTCCCGAACACGGCGTCCCGCGGGCCGATCTCCACGATCTCGCCGAGATACATCACGGCGACCCGGTGGCTCACCCGCTCCACCACCGCCATGTCGTGCGAGATGAACAGGTAGGCGAGCCCCAGCTCGGCCTGCAGGTCGAGCATCAGGTTCACGACCTGCGCCTTGACCGAGACGTCGAGCGCCGAGACCGCCTCATCGGCGACGATCAGCCTTGGGTTCAGGGCGAGTGCCCGGGCGATGGCGATACGCTGGCGCTGGCCGCCGGAGAATTCGTGCGGGAAGCGCGTCGCCATGTCGGGGGTGAGCCCGACCCGGGCGAGCAGATCCGCGGCGCGGCGCAGGGCCTCCGCGCGCGAGGCGAGGCGGTTGATCAGCAGCGGCTCGGCCACCGCGGCGCCCACGCTCATGCGCGGATCGAGGCTCGCGAACGGATCCTGGAATATCATCTGCATCCGGCGGCGGCGGGTGCGCAGGGCGCGGGCGTCGAGGCCCGTGATGTCCTCGCCGTCGAGGACGACCGAGCCCGACAGGGGCTCGACGAGCCGCAGGATCGAGCGGCCGGTGGTGGACTTGCCGCAGCCGGATTCGCCCACCAGCGCCAGGGTCTCGCCGGCCGCGAGGCTGAACGAGACCCGCTCCACCGCGTGACACCGGCCGGTCACGCGGCCGAACAGGCCCGAGCGGATCTCGAACCGGGTGGTCAGGTCGCGCACCTCCAGCAGGGGGCGCTCGGCGGCCTTGACGGTGTCGGGCAGGGGGGCGCGCTCGTCGAGCGGTGCCGCCGCCACGCCGGTGGCCCGGTCGATCACGGGGAAGCGCATCGGCCGGGCGTGGCCCGCCATGGTGCCGAGCCGGGGGACGGCGGCGAGCAGCGCCCGCGTATAGGGCTCGGCGGGCTCGGAGAAGATCCGCGCGGTGGGGCCGGCCTCGACGGCACGGCCCTTGACCATCACCACCGTCCGGTCGGCGATCTCGGCCACCACGCCCATGTCGTGGGTGATGAACAGGACCGACATCCCCGTCTCGTCCTGGAGGCTCTTGATGAGGTCGAGGATCTGGGCCTGGATGGTCACGTCGAGGGCGGTGGTCGGCTCGTCGGCGATCAGGAGCTTGGGCCGGCAGGCCAGCGCCATGGCGATCATCACCCGCTGACGCATGCCGCCCGAGAAGCGGTGCGGGTAGTCGTGCAGCCGCGCGCGGGCCGCCGGGATCCGCACCGTGTCGAGGAGGCGCAGCGCCTCCGCCTCGGCGGCGGCGCGCGACAGGCCCCGGTGCCGGATCAGCGCCTCGGCGATCTGGAAGCCGATGGTCAGCACCGGGTTCAGGGAGGTCATCGGCTCCTGGAAGATCATGGCGATGGAATCGCCGCGCACCCGCCGCATCTCGGCCTCGGAGGCGGTCAGCAGCTCGCGGCCTTCGAAGCGCACGCTCCCGCCGATGCGGCTCGCGTCCCGGGGCAGGAGGCGCAGGACCGACAGGGCGCTGACGCTCTTGCCCGACCCGGATTCGCCGACGAGCGCCACGGTCTCGCGGGGGGCGACCGCGAAGGAGACGCCGTGCACGACCTCCCGCCAGCGCCCGTCCGAGCGGAAGGAGACCGTGAGGTCGCGGACGGTGAGGATCGGGTCCGTCATGGCCTGTCTCCCGGAGCAGTCACGAAAGCGTAGGGCGTCGCGCCCCGTAAGCGAGGGGCGGGTCACAAGCACAGGACGGTCCATCCTGGCTGCAGGCGGGCGCTCCGGCTCTCGTATCGGCGCCAGCGAAGGCCGCTCGCCTGCATAATCGCCCCGTCTGGACGCCCCATCGCGCGGGGCCGATCAATCCGTCATCTTGAATACAGTACGCAATATCGATGCGGATGGCGCGGGGTTTGCGAGATGCCGTCCGTGACCGCGATGACCGTACCGCCCACCCTCCGTCGCACCCTGCCCGCCGCCGATCCGGCGGCCGCGCGGGCGCGCGTCCCGTTCCCGTTGTCACGCCGGGCCATTGCGCCCCTGCCTAAGAATTGTTCAAACTCGCCCACAAGGTGTGGGCCGGCGATCAGTGCCTGAGATCCGCACCGCCAGGGAGATCACGATGGACCGCAGGACCTTCCTCAAGGGCTCGGCTGCGCTCGGTCTGGCCGCACCGCAGGTCGCGAGGCCGGCCCTCGCCCAGGGCGCCAAGGTGCTGCGCTTCGTCCCTCAGGCGAACCTCGCCAATTTCGATCCGATCTGGGGCACCCAATACGTGGTGCGCAACGCCGGCACCCTCGTGTGGGACATGCTGTACGGCGTCGATGAGCAGCTGAAGCCGCAGCGCCAGATGGTCGAGTCCGAGGAGGTCTCGGATGACAAGCTGACCTGGACCTTCCGGCTGCGCCCCGGCCTCACGTGGCACGACGGCGCGCCGGTCCTGTCCAGGGACGTGGTGGCGAGCCTCACCCGCTGGATGGCCCGGGACCCGATCGGCCTCATGATCCGCGGCGTCCAGGACGAGCTGGCGGCGGCCGACGACCGGACCTTCCGCTGGCGCCTCAAGAAGCCCTTCCCGAAGCTGCTCTACGCGCTCGGCAAGACCAACGCCCCGATGGCGCTGATCATGCCGGAGCGGATCGCCAAGACCGACCCGTTCACGCAGATCACCGAGTATGTCGGCTCCGGGCCGATGACGTTCGTCCGCAACGAGTGGGTGCCGGGCGCCCGGGCGGTGTTCGAGAAATTCGCCGGCTACAAGCCCCGCGAGGAGCCGAATTCCTGGCTCGCCGGGGGCAAGCGCATCCTCGTCGACCGGGTCGAGTGGGTGATCATGCCGGACGCCGCCACCGCCTCGGCGGCCCTGCAGAACGGCGAGGTCGATTGGTGGGAGAACCCGATCTCCGACCTCGTGCCGCTCCTGCGCAAGAACAGCAGCATCACCGTCGATATCGCCGATCCGCTGGGCAATATCGGGTCGTTCCGGATGAACCACCTGTATCCGCCCTTCGACAACCCGAAGATCCGCCAGGCCGTCATGGCCGCCATGAGCCAGGAGGATTACATGCGGGCGATCGTCGGCGACGACGACAGCCTCTGGAAGAAACTACCGGGCTTCTTCACCCCGGGCACGGCGCTCTACAGCGAGGCGGGCGGGGGCCAGGTCGGCAAGGGCGACATCAAGCTCGGGCAGAAGCTGCTCAAGGAAGCCGGCTACAAGGGCGAGCCCGTCATCTGCGTGGTGGCGCAGGACCAGCCGATCACCAAGGCGCAGGGCGACATCACCGCCGACCTCCTGAAGCAGATGGGCTTCAACGTCGATTTCGTCGCCACCGACTGGGGCACCACCGGCACCCGCCGCGCCTCGAAGGCGCCGCCGGCCCAAGGCGGCTGGAACATGTTCCACACGTGGCATGCGGGCGCCGACACCATCAACCCGGCGGGCTACCCGGCGGTGCGCGCCAACGGCGACAAGGCCTGGTTCGGCTGGCCCAACGTCCCGCCCGTGGAGGCGGGGATCGCCGAGTGGTTCGACGCCGCCGACCCGGCCTCCGAGAAGGCCGCCATCGACAAGGTCAACGCCGCCGCCTGCGAGGGCGTGGTCTACGTCCCGACCGGGTTCTTCCTCGGCTACCAGGCGTGGCGGAAGAATGTCTCGGGCATCGTGAAGGGGCCGATCCCCTTCACCTGGGGCGTGTCGAAGGCATGAGGGGGCGGGTGGTCATGGCGACGGACGCGCGCCTTCCCTCCCCCCTCTGCGGGTTCGAGACCTTACGGGTCACCCGTCGCACCAACAACGATCGCGGTTCACCCCCCTCGCCCCGCTTGCGGGGAGAGGGCTCCGGCGACCCTGTCGTCGCCGGAGCGAGGCGGCAGCCGAAGGTGAGGGGGCTTATCAGGATGAGACTCTTCCGGAATCGCCCCCTCACCGCCGCTCCGGCTGCGCCTCCGCTTCCCGCACGGACGACGAGGTCCGTGCGGGCCTCTCCCCGCACGCGGGGAGAGGGGGGCGCCGCGCTCTGTGTTCGAGGGAGCTTTGTAAGCGTCATCATGCGCAGCGGAGGGAAGGGGCGCAGCGGCGCCCGCCGCGCCCTCCCGGCCACCCGATAGCGAGGATTCATGCTCGGCTATATCGGCAGGCGCATCCTCGCCACCATCCCGGTCATGGCGGTGGTCGGGCTGTTCGTCTTCAGCCTCCTCTACTTCGCCCCCGGCGACCCGGCCGCCATCATCGCGGGCGATCAGGCGACGCCCGACGACGTCGCCCGCATCCGCGCCACGCTCGGCCTCGACCGGCCCTTCCTGGTGCGGTTCGGGGAATGGTCCTGGCACATCCTGCACGGAGACCTCGGCACCTCGATCTTCACCAACCTGCCGGTCACCACCATGATCGGCCAGCGGGTGCAGCCCACCGTCTCGCTGATGCTCGTCACCCTGGTCTTCGCCATCGCGGTGGCGGTGCCGCTCGGCGTCGTCGCCGCCTGGAAGGCCGGCAGCCTGATCGACCGCCTCGTGATGGGGCTCGCCGTGACGGGCTTCTCGGTGCCGGTCTTCGTGGTCGGCTACGTGCTCGCCTACGTCTTCGCGCTCCAGCTCGGCTGGCTGCCCGTGCAGGGCTACACGCCGATCGAGCAGGGGCTCT
Organism: Methylobacterium sp. 2A; assembly: GCF_009806555.1. Taxonomy (GTDB): domain Bacteria; phylum Pseudomonadota; class Alphaproteobacteria; order Rhizobiales; family Beijerinckiaceae; genus Methylobacterium. Next base: position 106,729 of record NZ_VUOK01000052.1, read on the forward strand.
GGCCCTGGCTGTCCAACCTGATCCTGCCGGCGGTGACGCTCGGCCTCGTCTACATCGCGCTGATCGCCCGGGTGACCCGGGCCACCATGCTCGACGTGCTGAGCCAGGATTACGTGCGCACCGCCCGGGCCAAGGGGCTGGCGCAGGGGCCGGTCCTGTTCATCCACGCCCTCAAGAACGCCGCGGTGCCGATCGTCACCGTCATCGGCATCGGCATCGCCCTGCTGATCGGCGGCGCCGTGGTGACCGAGACGGTCTTCGCCATTCCCGGCCTCGGGCGCCTCACGGTCGATGCGATCCTGCGGCGCGATTACCCGGTCATCCAGGGCGTCGTGCTGCTGTTCAGCTTCGTCTACGTGCTCGTGAACCTCGCCATCGACCTCTTCTACACCGTGCTCGACCCGAGGATCCGCTATTGACCGCGACCGTCGCGCCCTTCTCCGATCACGCCCCGCCGGCGGGCCTCCCGCCCGAAGGGGCCTCCCCCAAGGTACCGCCGCCGCCCGGCCTCGCGGTCGCGGCGCCGCTGCCGGACGTCATCCCGGCCCGCAAGCGCCGGGGCAAGGTCTGGTCCTACACCCGCCGCAACCCGACCATCGTGGTCGGCGGCGTGCTGCTGCTCATCGTGTTCCTGATGGCCGTGCTGGCGCCGTGGCTCGGCACGGTCGATCCGACCGCCCTGGCGCCGGCCAAGCGCACCCGGCTGCCCTCCGCGCAGTACTGGTTCGGCACCGACATGCTCGGCCGCGACGTCTATTCGCGGGTGGTCTACGGCGCCCGGGTCTCGCTGCTGGTCGGCTTCTCGGTGGCGTTCCTCGCCTCGATCGCCGGGCTCGCGGTCGGGCTCATCTCCGGCATGGTGCGCTGGCTCGACGGCGTGGTCATGCGGATCGTCGACGGCATGATGTCGATCCCGCCGATCCTGCTCGCCATCGCGCTGATGGCGCTGACCCGCGGCTCGATCCAGAACGTGATCATCGCCATCACCATCGCGGAGATCCCCCGCGTCGCCCGCCTCGTGCGCGGCGTGGTGCTGTCCCTGCGCGAGCAGCCCTATGTCGAGGCGGCCGTGACCACGGGCACCCGGATGCCGGCGATCATCTGGCGCCACATCCTGCCCAACACGCTGGCGCCCATGACCGTGCAGGCGACCTATATCTGCGCCTCCGCGATGATCACCGAGGCGATCCTGTCGTTCATCGGCGCGGGCGTGCCGCCGGCCACCCCCTCCTGGGGCAACATCATGGCCGAGGGCCGGGCGCTCTGGCAGGTGAAGTTCTACATCATCCTGTTCCCGGCCATCTTCCTCTCGATGACGGTGCTCGCCGTGAACCTCGTCGGCGACGGCCTGCGCGACGCCCTCGACCCCCGCATGGCGAAAGACGTCTGATGAGGAGCGGCAGCATGAGCGGCACCCCCCTCCTGTCGATCGAGAACCTGCAGGTCCATTTCCGCACCCCCGACGGAGTGAACCGGGCGGTGGACGGGGTCTCGTTCGCGATCCGCTCGGGCGAGACCCTGGCGATCGTGGGCGAATCCGGCTGCGGCAAGTCGGTGACGTCCATGTCGATCCTGCGGCTCCTGCCCGAGCCGCCGGCCCGCATCGCCGGCGCGATCAGGTTCGAGGGCAAGAATCTCCTCGACCTGCCCGACAGCGCCATGCGCAGGATCCGCGGCAACGACATCAGCGTGATCTTCCAGGAGCCGATGACCTCGCTGAACCCGGTGCTGACGGTCGGCCGCCAGATCGGCGAGACGCTGCGCCTGCACCAGGGCCTGAGCCGGCGCGCGGCCGAGGAGCGGGCCGTGGAGATGCTGACGCTGGTCGGCATCCCCGAGCCCCGGCGCCGGGTGCGGGAATATCCGCACCAGCTCTCCGGCGGCATGCGCCAGCGGGTGATGATCGCCATCGCGCTCGCCTGCTCGCCCAAGCTCCTGATCGCCGACGAGCCGACCACCGCCCTCGACGTGACCATCCAGGCCCAGATCCTCGACCTGATGCGCGACCTGAAGGCCCGGGTCGGCGCCGCGATCATGCTGATCACCCACGATCTCGGCGTCGTGGCCGAGGTCGCCGACCGGGTGGTGGTGATGTATGCCGGCCGCAAGGTCGAGGAGGCGCCGGTCCGCGACCTGTTCCGGGCGCCGCGCCACCCCTATACCCGCGGCCTGATGGGGGCGGTGCCGAAGCTCGGCGCGGTCGAGCACGGCGCCGACGCGCGGCTCGCCGAGATCCCCGGCATGGTCCCGAGCCTGAAGGGGCGGATCGAGGGTTGCGTCTTCGCCGGGCGCTGCCCGGACGTGACCGACCTGTGCCGCGCCTACGCGCCGGCCCTGGAGCCCAAGGCCCCGGGCCACCTCGCCGCCTGCCATTACGCGCCGAAGGACGCGCTGGCGGCGTGACGTCTTTTCCTGATCAGACCGACACCCGCCCGCGCCCTCCCTCCCCCCTCTGCGGGGGAGGGTACCCTGCGCAGCAGGGGGGGAGAGGGGAGCGACGCTTCAGAAAGGGGCGCCGGCCCTCACGTTTGCTCCGCGCCTTCCTGAAGCGTTGCTCCCCTCTCCCGACCCTCGCTGACGCGAGGCCCACCCTCCCCCGCAGAGGGGGGAGGGTATGCGCGGCTTTCGGCGCGCCTTACCTTGATCGGGAGCCCCGCTCATGAACCCGGCCCCCCGCACCCTGCTGGAGGTCAACGACCTCAAGAAGCATTTTTCCCTCGGCGGCGGCCTGTTCGGCCGGTCCAAGCGCGTGCTCAAGGCGGTCGACGGCCTGTCCTTCACGGTCGCCCGGGGCGAGACCCTGTCGCTCGTCGGCGAATCCGGCTGCGGCAAGTCCACGGTCGCCAAGGCCTTGATGCGCCTCTACGCGCCCACCGCCGGTCAGGTGGTGCTGGATGGCCGACGCATCGACGACCTCTCGCCCGGGACGCTCCGGCCCCTGCGGCGCCACATCCAGATGGTGTTCCAGGACCCGTTCTCGTCGCTGAACCCGCGGATGCGGGTGCGGGCGATCCTGGCCGAGCCGATCCGCAATTTCGGGCTGGCCCGGAACAAAGCCGATCTGGAGGCCCGCCTCGCCAGCCTGATGGAGCGGGTCGGCCTGCCGCGCGAGGCGCTGGGCCGCTATCCGCACGAGTTCTCGGGTGGCCAGCGCCAGCGCATCGGCATCGCCCGGGCGCTGGCCGCCGAGCCGGACCTGATCATCTGCGACGAGGCGGTCTCGGCGCTCGACGTCTCCGTGAAGGCGCAGATCGTCAACCTGCTGCGCGACCTGCAGCGCGAACTCGACCTGGCCATGCTGTTCATCTCGCACGACCTCGCCATCGTCGAGCACATGACCCATCGAGTAGCCGTGATGTATCTCGGCACGATCGTCGAGATCGGCCCGCGCCGGGACATCTTCCTGGCACCCAAGCACCCCTACACCCAGGCCCTGCTCTCGGCGGTGCCGATCCCCGAGCCCGGGGCCGGGCGGACCCGGATCGTGCTCAAGGGCGACGTGCCGAGCCCGATCGACCCGCCCGCGGGCTGCCGCTTCCACACCCGCTGCCCGCACGCCTTCGACCGCTGCCGCACCGAGGTGCCGGGCCTCGACACCGTGGGCGCCGGCCACTTCGCCGCCTGCCATCTCAACGACACGGCCGCCCCCGCGCAGGCGGCCTGACGGTCGCGTTTCACGTGAAACACACCGGGACCAGACATGCAGCACGACCTCATCCTGAAGGGCGCGCGGGTCATCGACCCGTCGCAGAACCATGACGGGATCTGCGACGTCGCCTTCGCGGACGGCCGGGTCTCGGGCTTCGGCCCCGATCTCCAGGCCGGCCCCGGCACGCAGGTGCGCGACATGGAAGGCGCGATCGTCACGCCGGGCCTGATCGACCTCCACACCCATGTCTACTGGGGCGGCACCTCGATCGGCATCGATGCCGACGAATTCTGCCGCACCTCCGGGGTGACCACATCGGTCGATACCGGCAGCGCCGGGCCCGGCAATTTTGCGGGGTTCCGCAAGCACGTCATCGACCGCTCGGAGGCGCGGATCCTCGCCTACCTGCACGTCTCCTTCGCCGGCATCTACGCCTTCTCGAGGACCATCATGGTCGGCGAGAGCCAGGATCCGCGCCTGATGGCGCCGCGGGAAGCCGTCGAGGTCGCCGAGGCCAACCGGGACGTGATCATCGGCATCAAGGTCCGGGTCGGGCGCAATTCCTCGGGGGACCAGGGCACCGCGCCGCTCGGCATCGCGCTTCAGGTCGCGGAGGAGACCGGCCTGCCGCTGATGGCCCATATCGACGAGCCGCCGCCGAGCTACGAGGAGGTGCTGGCGATGCTGCGCCCCGGCGACGTGCTGACCCACGCCTTCCGGCCCTTCCCGAACGCCCCCGTCACCGCTCAGGGCGCGGTGAAGCCGGCCGTGCGCGAGGCGCGGGCGCGGGGCGTGCTGTTCGATATCGGCCACGGCAAAGGCTCGTTCGCCTTCAAGACGGCGCGGGCCATGATGGCGGGCGGCTTCCTGCCCGACACGATCTCGTCGGACGTGCACCAGCTCTGCATCGACGGGCCGGCCTTCGATCAGGTCACCACCATGTCGAAGATGCTCTGCCTCGGCATGAGCCTCACCGACGTGATCGCCGCCTCCACGGTGAACGCCGCCGTGGCGGTGAAGCGGATGGAGTACGGCACCCTGAAGGTCGGCGCGCTCGGCGACGCCACCGTGCTGGCGGTCCGCGACGGGGAGTTCGACTACGTCGACACACGCGGCGAGCACATGACCGGTGCCCAGCGGATCACCGCGGAGGGCGTGGTGCTGCGCGGCCGGTGGTGGCACCCGGCGTAACGGGCCGGGAGAAAATCGTCAGGACGCTGACCCTGACACGGATACAAGAACGGCCTTTACAGCCTCTTCGGCGCACCGATACACTTTCCCGTGAGGGCCGTGCCATCGTGGAGCCCTCAGCGAAACGCGCATCAAGCCGCGGCGCCCGGGAGGATGGATGGGTACGGATCAACCTCTTCTGGAGGTGGACGGGGTCACGCTGCGGTACAAGACGCGGGATCATCTGGTAACCGCGACCTACCGGGTCAGCTTCCGGGTCTTTCCCGGGGACCGGTTCGTGCTCCTGGGTCCGTCGGGTTGCGGGAAGTCGACGCTGCTGAAGGCGGTGGGCGGCTACATGGCGCCGACCGAGGGCGAGATCCGCCTCAAGGGCCGGCCCGTCACCCAGCCCGGACCCGACCGCATGATGGTGTTCCAGGAGTTCGACCAGCTCCTCCCCTGGAAGACGGTCCGCCAGAACGTCGTCTTCGCGCTCGAAGCCTCCGGCCGTCTGAAGGGCCGGGAGGCGCGCGAGCGGGCGGACCTGTATATCGACAAGGTCCATCTGACGCGGTTTGCCGACAGCTACCCGCACACGCTCTCGGGCGGCATGAAGCAGCGCGTGGCCATCGCCCGCGGCATGGCCATGGAGCCCGACATCCTGCTCATGGACGAGCCCTTCGCGGCGCTGGACGCGCTCACGCGCCGGCGCATGCAGGACGAGCTTCTGGCCCTGTGGGAGGGCACGCGCTTCACCGTGCTGTTCGTCACCCACTCGATCCCCGAGGCGATCAAGGTCGGCGGGCGCATCCTGCTGCTCTCGCCCCATCCGGGCGAGGTCAAGGCCGAGCTCAACACCGCCGATACGCCCGAGGCCGCGCTGGCCCTGGAGAGCCGCATCCAGCACATGCTGTTTGCCGAGGACATCCCGGAGGCCGAGAATGTCTAGCGCCCCTCTCCTCGACGCGGCCCCCGCCCGCACAGCGGCGCCGGTCGCCCCGTCCCGCCCGGCGCCTTCGGCGCGGCCCGAGATCGAGCACGCGCTGGGCCCGGCCCGCGGCGGGGCGGGTGCGCCGGTGGTGGAGAAGCCGCTGTCGGTCTTCGAGCGGCTGTTCAACCAGGGCTGGCTGCGCAAGCTGGTGATCCTGGCGGTGCTGGCCGGGATCTGGGAGGCCTATGGGCGCTACCTCGACAACGACCTCCTGTTCCCGACCTTCTCGGCCACCGTAGAGGCCTTTGTCCGCGGCATCCTGGACGGCACCCTGCCGGCCCGCGCGTGGTCCTCGCTCAAGGTGCTGCTGATGGGCTACGCGGCCGGGGTCGGGCTGGCGAGCCTGCTCACCGGAATCGCCATCGCCTCGCGGGTCGGCACGGACGTGCTGGAGACGCTGACCGCGATGTTCAACCCGCTGCCGGCGATCGCGCTGCTGCCGCTGGCGCTGATCTGGTTCGGCCTCGGCAACGGCAGCCTCGTGTTCGTGCTGGTCCACTCGGTGACCTGGGCGATCGCGCTCAACACGCATTCCGGCTTCCTGTCGGTGAGCCGGACGCTGACCATGGTGGGGCGCAATTACGGGCTGTCGGGCCCGCGGCTGATCGGCAAGATCCTGATCCCGGCGGCCTTCCCGGCGATTCTGACCGGGCTGAAGGTGGGCTGGGCCTTCGCGTGGCGCACGCTGATCGCGGCGGAACTGGTGTTCGGGGTGTCGTCGGGCTCGGGCGGCCTGGGCTGGTTCATCTTCGAGAACAAGAACATGCTCGACATCCCCAACGTGTTCGCCGGGCTGCTCACCGTGATCCTGATCGGCCTCGTGGTCGAGAACCTGATCTTCCAGACCATCGAGGCCCGCACCATCCGCCGCTGGGGCATGCAGGCCTGAGGTCACGCGGTTCCCGCGGGCTCGTCTGGCCGAGCGGATCCCGGTTCGAGGCGGGCGAGCCGCGTCGAACCGGGATCCGGCGCTGCGCGGCGAGACGGTGCGATCCGCGACGGCGATGCCCTGTCCGCCGACGCGACGCTGATTCCCCTTCGACAGCTCCAGCAGCCGCGGAGCCCGATCGCCCCGCTTCGCGATCCACAGGCCTTCCCTTCATCGCGGCCGGGAACAGTCTTGCACCGTACAAAACGGTCGGTACCCCGCAGGATGATGTATTAAACGCCGGCCACATCCCGTGGTGCCGTGAATAACGGCGGCTTTTTGCTCAAATGCTCGCAGAAAGGCCCATTCGCGGCCGGATGTGCACGGTGCGAGTCGGGCTGCGCCCTCGTCGATGCACGGTCGTCCAAGGCCATCTTGACATATGCATGTTTTTTGCTTTTGAAATCTACGACCTCACCCTCAAAAGCTTTGATCGGACTGGCGTCGTGCCCGAAAAAAATTCAGAGATCGCCCTCGAACGCGTCAAGCTCGCTGCCGAGATCGTTGCGGCTTATGTCGCGAACAATTCCGTTCCGCCGTCGGCGCTGCCCGAGCTGATGGCAGGCGTGCATGTGGCGCTGAACAATCTCGGCGGTCAGCCCCCCGCCGTGGCCGCGCCGCCGGTCGAGCAGCCGACGCCCGCGCAGATCCGCAAGTCGGTCCAGCAGGACGGCATCACCAGCTTCATCGACGGGCGGTCCTACAAGACCCTGAAGCGCCACCTGACCGCCCATGGCCTGACGCCCGAGCTCTACCGCGAGCGCTACGGCCTGCCGGAGGATTACCCGATGACGGCGCCCGGCTACGCCGCGCAGCGCTCGGCGCTCGCGAAGGCGATCGGCCTCGGCGTCCCCGGCGGCCGGGTCGATCAGCGCAGGACCGGCACGAACGGCTGATCGCCGCGCTCCGCCGATCCTACCGGGTCCGGAACGGCAGCACCTGGGCCGTCACCGGATCGGACCGGAACAACCGCCCGAAATCGGGGCGGGCGGGACGGCCGAAGGTATCGGCCCAGCTCAGCTTGATGACCTGGCCCCGCATCACCTGCCCCGGCATCATCTGGCCCGTCGCGCCCGCGCCCATGGTCTCGGCACCCGGCAACGCTGCCTTGTGCTGACCCGAGCCGATCCGGCGCGCGACCCGCTTGTCGGCACCCCGACGAAGCGGGGTCGGCACGGCCGGCACGGAGTGCTTGGCGGTTCGCCGGAGGTCCTGGGGCTTGTCTGAGGTCGACACGCTGAAAAATCCCGTCCACGTTCGAAGTGCCGAGCGTGGACGGATAGCGGGTTCGGCCGTGAATCCGTCGGGGCGCTCGACCCTCGACACGGCCCATCCTACCGAAAGGTCCGATCCCGGACAGGGCAACTCTGTCCAAAAAACTTGTCTCAGCGTCCCAGATGGGCCCGATCGGCCTGCTTGGACGCGTGTGCGCCCGGAACGGCCGCCAGCAGGCTGCGGGTGTAGGCGTGCTCCGGCGCCGCAAACAGATCGGCGGTGCCCCGCATCTCCACGACGGCGCCCCGGTGCATCACGGCGATCCCGTCGCAGATCGTGGCCGCCACCCGCAGGTCGTGGGTGATGAACAGCATCGCCAGGGACAATCTCTGCTTCAGATCCTCCAGCAGGTCCAGCACCTGCCGCTGGACCGAGACGTCCAGCGCCGAGACCGCCTCGTCGGCCACCAGCACGTCCGGCTCCATGGCGAGCGCCCGGGCGATGCCGATGCGCTGGCGCTGCCCGCCCGAGAAGGCGTTCGGATAGCGGGCGGCGGCCCTGGGATCGAGGCCGACGAGATCGAGGAGGCTGCGCGCCCGCTCCCGCGCCTCGGCGGCCGGGACCCCGTGGGCGATCGGGCCCGCCGTGATGATCTGCTCCACGGTGCGCCGCGGGTTGAGCGACGCGAACGGGTCCTGAAAAATCATCTGGATGCGGCTGCGCTTGGCGCGCAGGGCCGTCTTGCCCAGGGCCGTATAGTCGAGGTCGCCCAGCCGGACCGTGCCGCCGTCGGGCTCGATCAGGCGGATCGCGAGCCGCGCCGTGGTCGACTTCCCCGAGCCGGATTCGCCCACGATCCCCAGGGTCTCGCCGCGGCGGACGTCGAAGGAGACTTGCCTGACCGCCGCCACGACCCGCGGCTTGCCGAACAGGCCGGAGCGCCCGGAATAGGTCTTGGACAGCCCGGTCACCGAGAGGGCGACCGGGGCCGCCTCCAGGGCTGCGCGCGGCGGCGGGGTGAGGCTCGGGACGGCGGCGAGCAGCGCCCTGGTGTAGGGCGCCTGCGGGTTGCGCAGCACGGATTCGGCGGTGCCGGATTCCACGAGCCGCCCGCGCTGGAGCACCGCCACGTGGTCGGCGATCTCCGCCACCACGCCGAAATCGTGGGTGATGAACAGGACGCTCATCCCGCGCTTCCGCTGCAGGTCGCGCACCAGCCGGAGGATCTGGGCCTGGGTGGTGACGTCGAGCGCCGTGGTCGGCTCGTCGGCGACCAGGACGGAGGGTTCCAGCGCCAGCGCCATGGCGATCATCGCCCGCTGCCGCTGGCCGCCGGAAAGCTGGTGCGGATAGGCCCGCACCGCCTCCTCGGGGTTCGGCAGCCCGACCTCGGCGGCGAGCGCCACCGCCCGCGCCCGGCGCGCGCTGCGGGTGAGCAGGTTGTGGGCCTCGAACATCTCGGCGATCTGGTCGCCGATCCGCATCACCGGGTTCAGCGCCGTCATGGGCTCCTGGAACACCATGGCGATGCGCCGGCCGCGCAACCCGCGCCATGCGGGCTCATCGAGGGTCAGGAGGTCCCGGCCCTCGAACAGGATCGTGCCGGTGGTGGGTTTGAGCGCCCGGGGCAGGAGGCCGGTCAGCGCATAGGCGCTCATCGACTTGCCCGAGCCCGATTCCCCGACCACGCACAGGATCTTTCCGGCCTCCAGGTCGAGGTTCAGGCCCTCGACCGCGTGCGGCCGGTCGGCGCCTTTGGGAAGCGCGATCGTCAGATCGCGGATGCGGACGACCGGCTCGCTCATGGTTCAGGCCCTCGCTGTGCGGCGGCGGAGGATGTCGGGTCCGGCCTCGGCCAGATCCCAGAACAGGCCGGCCATGATCGCCAGGCCCTCGCGGGTGCCGGAGGCCAGCATGTGCTCGTCGGGCCCGTGCTGGCGGCAGGCCGGGTAGGAATGCGGCACCCAGAGGGTCGGCAGGCCCAAAATCTCCGAGAAGGCGTCGTTCGGCAGCGAGCCGCCGAGATTGGGCAGCAGCGCCGGTTTTTTGTTGGTGCTCGCCTCGATCGACTGGAGCGCCCACGCGACCCAGGGATCCTCCACGGGCAGACGCGTCGCCTGGAAGACTTCCGCCGCGCGCGCCGGCCGGACCTCGATCATCGGGAAGCCGTGCGCATCGAGATGGGCGCGCACGTTCCGGATGAGGTTCTGCCAGTCGGTACCGACCACGAAGCGCAGCTGCAGGGTCGCCTTGGCGTGAGGTGGCACGGCGTTGAGCGGCCCGTCGGGATCGCCGGTCTTGAAGGCCAGCACCTCCAGCGTGTTCCAGGCGAAGACCCGCTCGGCCGGGGTGAGGCCCGGCTCGCCCCAGTCGGCATCGATCTTCGGGGCGGTCGGGTCCTCGCCGACGCGGATATCGGCGAGCGCCGCGCGCACGCCCTCGGGGATCGGCGGCGGCCGCAGGGCCTCGACCAGGATGCTGCCCCGCGCGTCGACCATCGAGGCGATCGCCGAGGCCAGCACCGTGCCGGGGTTGCGCAGCAGGCCGCCCCAGTTGCCGGAATGGTGCGGGCCTTCCCGCAGGTTGAGGCTCAGCTCGAAATTGTAGGCGCCGCGGGAGCCCAGGAAGAGGGTCGGGCGCTCGCCGTTCAGCCGCGGCCCGTCCGAGGCGATCAGCACGTCGGCGCTGAGCGCCTCGGCCTGCTCCCGGCAGAACGGCCGCAGGCCCGGGGAGCCCGATTCCTCGCCCATCTCGATCAGCAGCTTCACGTTGAAGCCGAGATGGCCTTCCCGGGCCGCGATCACCTGCTCCAGGGCGGCGAGGTTGAGGACGTGCTGGCCCTTGTTGTCGGCGGTGCCGCGCCCGTACCAGCGGTCGCCCTCGACCACGATCTCCCAGGGGCCGAGCCCTTCCCGCCACTGCTCGGGATAGCCCCGCACCGTGTCGCCGTGGCCGTAGATCAGCACGGTCGGCAGGTCCGCGCCCTCGTGCCGCTCGGCGATCAGGAACGGGCCGTGCACCCCGTCCGGGTTGGGGAAGATTTTTGGGGCCGCGAAGCCGAGGCGAGCGACGAGCGGCGTGATGAAGGCGTCGAGATAGGCGCGCAAAGCCGCCTCCTGGCCGGGGGCCTGGCTCTCGGTCGGCATCGCCACCGCCTCCCGGAGGAGCGCGAGGAACGCCCCTGAATCGAAGGCCTCTGTGGCGCGCGCGATGGCGGCGTCTCGCGTCATGGTGTGTGTCCCGTGAAACATGTCGGTGCCGGGCCGTCAGGTCCCGTGCCGGGCGGTCAGTGGCGCGCCTCGGGCGCCGTGATGTCGCGCAGGCCGTCGCCCAGAAGATTGATCGCCAGCACGAGGAGGAGGAGTGCCACGCCCGGGATGGTGATCACCCAGGGCTGGAAGAACATGTACTGCTTGCCCTCGGCGATCATCAGGCCCCAGGAGGGCAGGGGCGGCTGCACGCCGAGCCCGAGGAACGAGAGCGCGGCCTCCAGCAGGATCGCGTGGGCCATCTCCAGGGTCGCCACGACGATCAGCGCGTTCATGATGTTGGGCAGGATCTCCTGGCCGATGATCCGCAGGTCCGTGAGGCCCGCGGCGCGCGCCGCCGAGACGAAATCCTGATTGCGGATCTGCTGGGTGGCGGCCCGGGTCACCACGGCGAAGCGGTCCCAGAGCAGGAAGCCCAGCACCAGCACCACCACCTTGAGCGAGCCGCCGACGAGGGCCGCCATGGCGAGCGCCACCAGCACCACCGGCATGGCGAGCCGCGTGGTGACGATGTAGCTCACCACCGAATCGACCCAGCCGCCGAAATAGCCGGCGCAGAGCCCCAGCGTCGTGCCGATCAGCCCGGAGATCAGCGCCGCCGAGAGCCCGATCAGGAGGGAGATCTGGCCGCCGTAGAGCAGGCGGCTCAGGTAGTCGCGGCCGAGCTTGTCGGTGCCGAGCACGTGGTCCCAGGTGCCCTTGGCCTGCCAGACCGGCGGGATCAGGCGGCGGGACACGTCCTGCGCGTAGGGATCGTGCGGGGCGATGAGCGGGGCGGCGAGCGCCGCCAGAACGATCAGCCCGAGGATCCCGGCGCCGATCAGGAAGCCGGAGTGGCGCAGGCCCCGCCGCAGGATCAGGCGTGTGGGGGAGGGGACCGGCGCCAGCGCGACCGGCGTCTCTGGGGGCAGGGCGGGGGCGGCGAGCGCCGCCGTATCGGGGGGGAGGCTCATGGCAGGCTCCATCCTCACGACTGGCGCAGGCGCGGGTCGAGGAAGGCGTTCAAGAGGTCGGCGGCGAGCGTCAGGCCGATATAGATCATGGCCAGAACCAGCACGATCGCCTGGACGACCGGGAAGTCGTTGCGGGCGATCGACTCCCAGGCGAGCTGCCCAAGCCCCTGGAGCGAGAACACCGCCTCGATCACGATCGAGCCGCCGAGCATGAAGCCGAACTGCACCGCCGCGAGCGCAATCACCGGGATCACGGCGTTGCGCAGCGCGTGGCGCACCAGGATCTTTCGCGGCGGCAGCCCCTTGGCGCGGGCGGTGCGGACATAGTCCGAGGCCAGCACCTCCAGCATGCCGTTGCGGGTCAGGCGCATCACGGCCGGCATCGCGTAGTAGCCGAGCGCCACCGCGGGCAGGACGAAGTTCTTCCACGTGGCGTTGCCCGAGACCGGCAGCCAGCGGAGGTTGACGGAGAAGATCAGGATCAGCGTTAGGCCGAACCAGAAGCTCGGCATCGCCTGGCCGAGCACCGAGACGGCGAGCGCCGTCCGGTCGATCCAGGTGTCCCGCTTCACGGCCGCGATGACGCCCAGCGGAATCGCCACGAACAGCGCGACGGCGAGCGCGATGAACCCGAGATAGAGGGTGATCGGCAGGCGAGCGGCCAGCAGGTCGATCACCCGCTCGCGGAAATAGAAGGAGTTGCCGAAATCGAGGTGCAAAGCCCGCCAGCCCCAGGTGAGGAACTGGGTCAGCAGCGGCTGGTCCAGCCCGTAATCCTGGCGGATCTGCGCGATCTGCGGCCCGGTGGCCTCCGGCCCGGCGATGGCGGTGGCGAGGTCGCCCGAGAGGTGGAGGAGCAGGAAGCTCGCCACCGAGACCGTGACGGCCACCGCCAGGGCGACCAGCACGCGTCGGACCGTGAAGGCCAGCATGGCTCAGGCTCCCTTTTGGCCGTGACGGTGGCGTGCGCGTTCCCTCCGCCCGTTGCGGGGGAGGGTGGCCCCTGCGTCAGCAGGGGTCGGGAGAGGGGAGCGACGGTGCCGGAGGAGACATCGGCCTTCATGAAGGCTGCGCCGGATCCTGAAGCCGGGTTCCCCTCTCCCGCCCCCCTTCGGGGGCCACCCTCCCCCGCAGAGGGGGGAGGGGGACCGTCGCGATGCGGCCACCGCCCTCACTTCCAAGACGCCGCGTAGAAGCGCGGCACCTCGTCGGGCTGGGCGGTGAAGTTCAGGTCCGACGTGAAGGCGTAGTTCGTCGAGTAGGAGAACATCGGCAGCGCGTAGGCCTGCGCGGCGATCCGCTGGAGCGCCTTGGCGTAGGCGGCCTTGCGCGTCTCGGGATCGGTGGAGCCGTCGCCCTCCTGCAGGTCGGCGATCACCTGCGGATCCTTGGTCAGGTCCTCCTCGCCGCCGCGGAAATACACCCCGTCGAAGGCCGAGACGTCCAGCACCGAGAACGACCCCCAGGTCTGGTAGCCGATCGAGACCTTGCCGGCCCGCAGCGAATCCCGGAACGCCGCGTAGCGCAGGTAGTTGAGCCGCGCCTTGATGCCGACGGCACCCAGATACCCGATCACCGCCTCGGCGTAGTCGCGCTCGCGATAGGCGCCGAGATCGATCTCGAACCCGTTTCCGTAGCCGGCATCCTTGAGCAGAGCCTTGGCCTTGGCGGGATCGTAGGGGTAGCGCATCACCCCCTGGTCGGTGCAGCCGAACTGGTCGACGAAGCACAGCGCGTTCATCACCCGCGAGGCGCCGCGCACGAGGTTGTCGACCATCGCCTTGCGGTCGATGGCGTAAGAGATCGCCTGCCGGACGCGCACGTCCTTGAGGGGCGAGTTCTCCTTGGCGCGGCCCAGCGTGTCGAATTGCAGGAAGCCGACCCGCATCGTCTCGGAGTTCAGCACCGTGATGTTGGGGGCGGCGCGCAGCTGCTCGGCCTGGTCGCTCGGCACCCGCCAGATCCAGTCGACGCCGCCGGTCATCAGCTCGGCCATCCGGCTCTCGCCGTCCGGGATGACGCGGAACTGCAGCTTGCCGATCTTCGGTTTTCCGAGCGGGCTCCCCGCCCAGTACGTGTCGAACCGCTCCATGCTGACGCCGCGGCCGCTATCGACCTTGGTGATCCGGTAGGGACCGCTGCCGACCGGCGCCTTGGCGAAGCCGTCGAGGCCGACCTTCTTGAAGTAGGCGGCCGGGAAGATCGGGGTCGGGCCGGCGAGGTATTCGAGCGCGGCCGGGAACGGCGCCTTGAGGTGGATGCGGACCGTATGCGGGCCGGTCACCTCCACCGACTTCATCCAGTCCACGTTCTGGCGGGTGACCGTGCGGGCCTCCGGCGTCAGCACGTAGTTGAACGTGAAGGCCACGTCCTCCGGTCCGAGCGGGTCGCCGTTGTGGAAGACCACACCCTCGCGGATCGTGAGATCGAGGGTGGTGTCGTCCGCCCAGGTCCAGGCTGTCGCCAGCATCGGCTTGTAGGTGCCGTCCTCGGGGTCGCGCCACAGCAGCGTGTCCCAGCAGTTCCGGGCCAGGATCACGCCCTCGCGGGCGCTGTTGTGATACGGGCTGACGTTTTCGGGCTCGCTGTCGGAGGCGTAGACCAGGGTGTCGTCCGCCTTGCCGGCGAGCGCCGGGTGCGCGGCGATCAGGGTCGCGAGCGAAGCGGCCAAGGCGGCGGCCCGGGTGAGACTCCGTAGCGGCATTGAGGCTCCGACGGCGCGGCGGACAGGTCCCACGGAGCAATCCGCGTCTGCCGCCTTTTTCACCCTGCGATGATGTTGTGCATCTGGGATCGCAACAAGTAGAATTTGGCGAGTGCTGCCTTGCCAAATCGGCAACGGGTGTGGCTGTATTGTCGGACTGAGGTAAGATAGTGCAAACGACGGGCCTCCGCTACTTCCTGGCCGTGGCCCGCACCGGCTCGATTGCTGCGGCCTCCGCGCAGCTCAACGTCGCGGCCTCGGCGATCAGCCGGCAGATCGCCAACCTGGAGGCCGAGCTCGACTGCGTGCTGTTCGAGCGGCGCCCGCGCGGCATGGTGCCGAGCCCGGCAGGCGAATTGCTGGCCCAGCACGCCCATCAGGTGCTGATCCGCGCCGAGCAGGTGGTGACGGAGATTCGCGAGCTCGAAGGGCTTGCCCGGGGGCTGATCCGGGTGGCGAGCGCCGAGGGATTCGCCCTCGATATCGTGCCGAACGCCATCGCGGCCTTCCACGCGGCCCATCCGGGCATCCGATTCGAGGTGACGGTCCTGCCGCCCGCGCAGGTGACCCAGACGGTTGCGGTGGGGGAGGCCGATCTCGGGATCACCTTCGCGCTCGCGCCCACCGCGCAGGTCGAGGTGCTGTATGACGGGCAGGTGGAGATGCGGGTGCTCGCCGCCGCCGACCATCCCCTGGCGGGCGCGCCGGCCCTGCGCCTTGCCGATCTGGCGACGTATCCGGTCGCGCTGACGACCCGGGACACGACCCTGCGGCAGGCCTTCGACGCCGCCTGCGCACTGGAGGGCATCGCGGTCGAGCCGATCCTGACCGCCAACACCCTCTCGACGCTGCTGCCCTTCGTGCGGCGCTCGCGGGGACTGGCGCTGATGTCGGCGCTGTCGGTGCAGACGCCCGTGCAGCTCAAGGAACTGGTCAGCCTGCCGATCCGCGCCCGGGGGAGTCTCGCCCGCGGCATCCAGGTCCAGGCCATGCGCGACCGGCGGCTGCCGAAGGCGGTGCGGGCATTCCTGCGCCAGCTGCTGAGTGCGCTGCCGCCGCCGGTCCTGTCCTGATCGCCTCATCCCAAGACGCGGCGGCGCCGCGCGAAGCTCTGCCGAAGAACAGATTGGCCCGACGGCTCGGATGTGCTTGACGGGATCGATCAGATTCGTGCCATCAGCCTACGATATCGAGCGATCGACATGAGAATCGAGGCGCTCGGCCCGCGCATCTGCATCATCGGGCCGTCGAACAGCGGAAAATCCACCCTGGCGGCGGCGATCGGCCGGGCGCGCAATCTGCCGCCGATCCATCTCGATCAGCTCTACCATCGGCCGAACACCGACTGGGAGCCCCGCCCGGCGGAGGAGTTCCAGGCGCTGCACGACGCCGCCATCCTGGGCCCGCGCTGGATCATGGACGGCAACTACTCCCGGTGCCTGCCGCAGCGTCTGGAGCGGGCGACGGGCCTCATCGTGCTCGATGTCCCGACCGCCGTCAGCCTCGTCCGCTACCTGCGCCGGACGTGGTTCGAGCGCGACCGCTACGGCACCCTCGAAGGCGGTCGGGACAGCGTGAAATGGTCCATGATCCGCCACATCGTCGTCACTACACCGGCGAACCGGAAACGCTACGCGCAGATGTTCGGAGCAACCGGCCTTCCGACACTACGGCTCGACACGCCGCAGGCTCTGGCCCGGTTCTACCGGCGGGAAGGCCTGAGTCGGATGCCGGGCGGCCGATGATGGCTCAGGCGCCCCGGTCCGCGGCGGCGCAGCTGTGGTCCAGCACATCCTCGGCGCTGGCGCTCGGGGCCCGGTAGGCCAGCAGGATGAAGCCCGGCTCCGGATCGCCCGGCGGCGTCGCCACCGCCGCGAAGCTCGTCCGGTGCAGGTCCGGCCGGGCGCCCGGCAGGCGGTGCAGGGCCGCGAACGGGTTGAAGCGCTCGGCCTCCGCCTCCGGCACGCGCAGGGCGAAGTAGCGGTCGCCGGCGAGCGGCACCGGGAAGCGGCTCCAGCTCCGGTGGATCTGGCGGCCATGGGCTTTCAGGGCCGCCAGGACGCCCGGCCGCAGGCAGTCGAGATGGATGTGGAGCTGGTCCTGGCTGCGGCCCCGGGCCGAGTTGACGGCGAGCCCCACCGCCGCAGGCGACAGCTTCCCCTTGAACACGTCCGACACGTAGGGCCGCGCCGCGAGCGCCGCCCGCCAGTAGGCGGCCCCGCGCGGGCCCCGCAGGACCGGTGCCTCGAGGCCCGCCACCGTGTCGGTGGGCATGATGACGCTGTGGGTCGGCTCCCCCGGCGCACGCAGGACCGCCGTGCCCGGACGCTCCCCGTCGCCCAGATCGACCGAGAGGCAGGGAAAGGTCCGGTTGGCGAGGCGCTTGGCGAGCACGCAGGTCTTCAGCGCCGCCCAGAGGATGTCGCGGCTTGGATCCGGCGCGGCCGCGAGCGGCGCGGGGACCACGAGGGCGGCCAGGGTGGTGAGAAGGACGGCGAGCAGCGCGCGGCGCATGGGGGCTTCCGGTGCGGCCAGCGAGGCGGCCCGCGGCCTCGATAGCCGAACTGCCGGCGCGCCGGCAAAGCGTCCCGATGTCCTGACGGCGGGCTTGGGAACGGCTATGCCGGCCCGTCCCGAACCCGGAGTCCCGCGATGGCGCCAGCCCTCACCCCGGAGATCGCCGCCCGCTTCGCGGCGCTCGCCCTCGGCCACGTCACCCGCGAATACCCGAACAAGCCGGGCCATGTCCTGGCAGGGCCGGAGGATGCGCGCACCCCCGCCGAACTGCATCCGGTCTTCCACGGCAGCTACGATTGGCATTCCTGCGTCCACGCGACCTGGCTGCTCGCCCGCGTGCTGCGCCTGTTTCCGGAGGGCGCGCAGGCGGGCGCGATCCGCGCGCATTTCGACGCGCAGCTGACCCCCGAAAAGGTTGCCGGGGAATGCGCCTATCTCGGCCGGCCCAATGCCCGGGGCTTCGAGCGGCCCTACGGCTGGGCGTGGCTCCTGAAGCTCGCCGACGAGCTCGCCCGCCTGGACGAGCGCCGCTGGGCCGAGGCGCTGGCGCCGCTCGCCAAGATCGTGGTCCGGCGGTTCCGGGATTTCCTGCCGCTGGCCCCCTACCCGGTGCGGGTCGGAACCCATTTCAACACCGCCTTCGCGCTGCGCTTGGCCGCCGACTACGCCGAAGGCGCGGGCGATGCGGCGCTCCGGGCCCTGCTGCTGCAGAAGGCCGAGCGCTGGTACGGGGCGGACGTGGAGTGCCCCGCCTGGGGCGAGCCGGGCGGCGACGATTTCCTGTCCTCCGCGCTGATCGAGGCCGAATGCATGCGCCGCCTGCTGCCGCCGGAGCGGTTCGGCCCCTGGTTCGACCGGTTCCTGCCCGATCTCGCATCGGGCCGGCCCGCGACCCTGTTCCGCCCGGCCGCGGTCACGGATCGCAGCGACGGCAAGATCGCCCATCTCGACGGGCTGAATCTCAGCCGGGCGTGGTGCTTCCGGGCGCTGGCCGCCGCCCTGCCTCCGGAGGATCCCCGCCGGCCGCTGCTGATCGCGGCGGCCGAGGTGCATCTGGCGGCGGGGCTGCCGCACGTGGCGGGCGACTATATGGGCGAGCACTGGCTGGCGACCTTCGCGCTGCTCGCCCTGGAAGCGTGAGGCAGCTCCTCATGGCGGCCGGCAAACGATGAAAGGGTCCTGAGAACGTCCCGTCGCGGGCTGCCTTGATCCTCCTTGGGCAAAAAAAGACCGCCCTCAAGGAGCGGTCCGAAGTCTAGGGAGGAAACGCCCACGAGGGGCAGCAGCGCGACGACGCCATCGTCGTGCTGCACTGCGTCAACCCGAGAGGGGCGAGGTTGTTCCGGCTCGGGCTTCTTGAGGTTCGGGGCTTGATTGGCGGGGGCTCACCGATCCGTGGCCCGACCCTGTCCCGGGCGCCTGCCGCGCGCTCAACCCAGGACACCGCCGCCCCGGTCGCGGGCCGTCACTCCTGCGCCGCACCTTCCACGGGGAGGCGGCGCAGCGCCCGTGGTGGGCCGCGCCGCTTGGCCGCCTCGTACAGCACCTGGGCGAGTTGCGCGGCCGAGTAGGGCTTGCGCACGAGTGCGAAGCCGTGGGCGTCGTCCTTGGCGAGCACGTGGCTGTAACCCGAGGTCAGCACCACCGGCAGGTCGGGCCGCGTGGTCTGCAATTGCCGGGCGAGCGCGAAGCCGCCCATGCCGGGCATCACCACGTCCGAGAACACCACGTCGAAGCGGTCCGGCGTGCTGTCGAGTTCGGCGAGCGCCTCCTCGGCGGATTTCGTCCAGACCGGGGCGTGGCCCAGATCCTCCAGGATCTGGGTGCAGAAGCGGCCGACCCCGAGATTGTCCTCCACCACGAGGATGCACAGGCCCCGCTGCGGCTCCGTCTCCGGCTGCGCATCGCGGCCGGTCTCGGCCGCCGCCGCGGGGGCCGCGACCTGCGGCAGGTAGAGAGTGAAGGTGGTCCCGCCCCCAAGCGCGCTCGCCACGTCGATGTCGCCGCCCGATTGCTTGGCGAAGCCGATCACCTGGGACAGGCCGAGCCCGGTCCCCTTGCCGACCTCCTTGGTGGTGAAGAACGGCTCGAAGATCCGCCCGAGATCCGGGGCCGGGATGCCGGCGCCCGTATCGGAGACCCGCACGGCCACGAACGGCCCCCGCGCGCCGGCATGCCCGCGGATCGGCGGCATCGGGCAATCGCCGTCGAGGCGCAGGGTCAGGCCGCCTTCCCCGTCCATCGCGTCCCGGGCGTTGACCGCCATGTTGATCAGCGCGGTCTCGAACTGGCTCTCGTCGGCGCGCACGTAGCGGGGCGTGTCCGGCAGGTCGATGGTGACGCGGATCCGCGCGCCGGTCACCGAATCGAGCATGTCGGCGATGCTGCGCAGCCGGGCGCAGATGTCGAAGACCTGGGGCTTCAGCGCCTGCCGTCGGGCGAAGGCGAGGAGCTGGCCGGTGAGCTTGGCGGCCCGGTCGACCGTGTCGGAGACCGCATCGAGGTAGCGCCGCCGCCGCTCCTCAGCCAGCTCGGGCCGGCGCAGGAACTCCACGGAGGAGCGGATGATCGTCAGCAGGTTGTTGAAGTCGTGCGCCACGCCGCCGGTGAGCTGGCCGATCGCCTCCAGCTTCTGCGACTGCCGCAACGCCTCCTCGGCCTGGCGCTGCTCGGTGATGTCGCGGCCGAATCCGTAGAACAGCCCGTCCTCCGGGACGACCGTCCAGAGCACGCGCCGCCGGTCCCCGGAATGGGTCACGCAGGCGAGTTCCACGTCCTCGACCCGCCGGTCCTCGCAGAGCGGCCGCAGGGCGGCCCGCGCGGCCTCGCGCTCCGGCTCCGCGATGAAATCCAGGGCGGCCCGGCCCAGGGTCTCCGCCTCGGACCAGCCGAGCGCCCGGCTCCAGGAGGGGTTCACCGACTGGACCCGCCCGTCGCGATCCGAGACGAGCTTCAGCACCGGCGAGAGCGTCCAGACCCGGTCGCGGTCCCGGGTCTGCTGGGCGACCTGCGCCTCCAGGCGCTCCGCCCGGGATTGGAGGAGTTCCTCGATCCGCTTCCGCTCGGAGATGTCGTGCGCGAAGACGTAGAACCCATCGACCTGCCCGTCCGGCCCGCGCCGCGGGAGGTAGCGCGTGTCGGCGGTGCGGCTCTCGCCGTCCGGGAAGGTCCAGGCCCATTCGTGCCGGATCTCCTGGCCCGCGAGCGCCCGCGCGATGGCGGCGCGCCGGGCCTCGAAGGCCTCGGGGCCGAGGAGGTCGACCACGGTTCGCCCCACGACGTCGGCGGCCGACAGGCCGGTCCAGGTCTCGTAGGCCGCGTTGGCGAACTGGTAGACGAGGTTGCGATCGATGAAGGCGATCAGCACCGGCATCGCGTCCGCGACGAGGCGCAGTTCGGCCTCCCGCGCCTGCAGCACCATCTCGCTCCGGCGGCGCTCGGTGATGTCGTTGAACAGGATCGCGACGCGGTTCCGCAGCGGCCCGTCGACCCGGTAGGCATGCACGTCGTACCAGCGGCCGAGGCCGGCGGCCTGCTGCTCGAACCGGACCGGCTCCCCGGTGAGGGCGACCTGGCCGTAGAGGTCGAACCAGTGCTGCTCGTGGCCGGGCACGAGCTCCCGCATCGTGCGGCCGACCACGCCGGCCAGGCCGGTCTGTTGCTCGAAGGCGGGGTTGACCTCGAGGAAGCGGTAATCGACCGCCCGGCTGTCCGCGCCGAAGATCAACTCCACGATGCAGAAGCCGGCATTGATGAAGGCGAACAGCGAGCGGTGGCGCTCCTCGGTGCGGCGCAGGGCGGCCTCGGCGCAGCGGGACTCCAGCTGCGTCATCACCGCCCGGGCGAGCGCCTTCAGGACGAAGACCTGCTGGTCGGTCAGGATGCGCGGCTCCCGGTCGAGCACGCAGAGGGTACCGATCACCCAGCCGTCGGGCGTCACCAGGGCGACGCCCGCGTAGAAGCGCAGATGCGGCTCCCCGGTGACGAGGACATTGCCGGCGGTATCCGGCTCCGCCGTCAGGTCCGGCAGGATCAGGATGCCGTCCGCGCGCATCGCCTCGGTGCAGAAGCCGAAGGCGAGCGGCATCGCCTGCTGCGCGTGGCCTACCGCGGCCTTGATCCATTGCCGGTCGGCGTCGATGAAGTTGATATGCGCCATCGGTGTGCCGCAGGCCAGGGCGGCCATCTCGGCGATCTCGTCGAACGCCCGTTCCGGGGGCGTGTCGAGAATCGCGTAGGCTCGCAGGGCCGCGAGGCGCTGGGGATGCTGGGGCTCGAAACCCGACGGGCGGGGCATTGTCTGGGTCCGCGACACGGAGGCGTCATAGCCTACGCCTTCGACCCTCCCAAGTGAGTCCATGCAACGCAGCTCCGGCAATAAGACCAACAAAGGGTTTGCGCGGGGGGAAGCTCCTGAACGCGCAGGGCGGATCCCGCCCGGCCTTCATCCCTGCGCGGGTTCTGCGAATCGCCGCGCCCCCCGCGGCGCGGCGGATTGCTATCTTGAGTTGCAGATATGACTCTTACGGTTACGGGAGGGGGGAACGGGCCGCCCTGATCGCTCCCGCGTTCCCGCCCGCGGTAACATTTCCGTGTTCCGGGGGCTGCCCGACCGGGCGGCGCGTACCCGGCAACCGGACCGGCACGGTGCGCCGCTGTGGATGGGATTGTCGCGTCCGGGAGCCCCTGCGGCCCGTGCCGCGTTGGCGGGGCTGGGATATGGATCCGGACCGAGATGGCCAATCGCAGGTTGAAGTCGCGCGTGCAGCCCGGCGGTGAGGACGCGCCGCTGATGCCCACGGGGGCCCTCGCTGTGGCGCTCCTCGGCTACGACGCGGGGACCGCGCCCCTCGTCCACGTCGCCCGGGACGGCCGCCGCCTGGAGGAGCTCGCCGCGACCCTGCGGGCGCTCGACCCCGAGGCCCGGGTCGCGATCTTCCCCGAATGGGATTGCCTGCCCTTCGACCACGCCTCGCCGTCCCGGGCCACCATGGGCGCCCGGGCCGCCGTGATGCGCTGGCTGACCGACCGGGACGCGCTGCCCGATTTCGTGCTGACCACCGCCCCGGCCCTGATCCAGCGTGTGCCCCCGCCGGAGACCTGGGCTACGGCCCGGGTGACGCTCCGGGTCGGCGACCCCCTCGACGTCGCGGCCGCGACCGCCGACCTCAAGCGCCTCGGCTACATCCTCGACGAGCGGGTCGACGAGCCCGGCGAGATCGCGGTGCGCGGACGGACCGTGGAGGTCTTCCCCGCGGCGGCGCCCCGCCCCTGCCGGATCGAGCACATGGAGGGCCGCGTCGCCGCGATCCGCTCCTACGACCCGATCTCGCAGCGCTCGGTCGCCGAGGCGGACGAACTCGTGATCGATCCCGCCACCGAGATCATCCTGGAGCCGGGCTCCGGCCAGAGCTTCGAGCCCTTCACCGGCCAGGAGCACCGGCTGGAGCGCTACTACCCGCGCCTCGTGACCCTGCTCGATTACGTGCCCGAGGCGCGCCTCGTGATCGAGGACGGTACCCAGGCCCGGATCGACGCCGTGTTCGAGCAGATGGCGGAGGCGCGGGGCCGGCTCGGCGCCCGCGACGGTCGGGGGCAGGCCGAGGCCGGCCTCTATCTGACGCCGCAGGCGTGGCGTGACATCGTGGCGGCCCATGATCGGATCGCCGCCACCGAGGAGGCCGGGGACTCGCTGGCGCTGCCCTCCTTCGCCCGCGAGCGCCGGCCGGGCACCGCCTTCGCCAAGCTGCTGCGCGAGCGGCTGAAGGCCGGCGACGTGATCGTCCTGGCCGGCGGCCGCCAGCCGCTGCGGCGGCTCGTGCGCCAGGCCGGCAGGATCGCCGAGCGCCCGATCCGGCTGATCGACGCCTGGGCGGATGTCGCCGCTTCCGCCCCGGGGGACGTCCTCGCCCTGGAGGCGCCCCTCGGGGCCGGGTTCCGGGTGCCCGACGAGGGCGCGACCGTCATCGCCGCCGCGGACCTGTTCGGGCCGGATGCCGCGGTGGCGGGGGGCACCCGGGCGATCCTGCCGATGGGCGAGGTCGACCTGCGCCCGGGCGACGTCGCGGTCGACCGCGATCACGGCCTGTGCGTGTTCGAGGGGCTGGAGCCGGTGGCCACGCAGGGCGCTGACCCCTCCGAGGCCCTGCGCCTGCGCTTTGCCGGCGACGCGATCCTGATGGTGCCGGTCTCCCAGGCGGACCGGATCTGGCGCTACGGCCCGGAGCCCGACGCCGTCACCCTCGACAAGCTCGATGGCGGCACCTGGCCCCGCCGCCGCCTGGAGGCCGAGGCCACCATGGCGCGCACCGCCCGGCTCATGCTGGAGGCTGCCCGCGCCCGCCGGGAGACGGACGCGCCGGTCCTGGCGCCGCCGGCCAGGGAGATGGAGCGCTTCGCCGCCGGCTTCGGCTTCGCGCCGACCCCGGATCAGGCCGGTGCCATCGACGAATTGATGGCCGATCTCGCCTCCGGCCGGCCGATGGACCGGCTGGTCTGCGGCGATGTCGGCTTCGGCAAGACCGAGGTGGCGCTGCGGGCGCTCGCGGCCGCGATCTTCTCCGGCAGGCAGGCCGCGCTCATCGCCCCCACCACCGTGCTGGCGCGGCAGCACGCCGAGACCCTGCGCCGCCGTTTCGGCCGCTTCGGGATCGAGGTCGCGCAGCTCTCCCGTCTCGTGGCGCCGGCCGAGGCCAGGCGCGTCAAGGCCGGGCTGGCCGATGGCTCGATCCGCTTGGTCGTCGGCACCCATGCGCTCGCCGGCAAGGGCGTCCATTTCGCTGACCTCGCCCTGACGGTGATCGACGAGGAGCAGCGCTTCGGCGCGAAGATGAAGGCCGATCTGCGCCGCCTCGCCGAGGGCGGGCACGTGCTGACGCTCACCGCCACGCCGATCCCGCGCACGCTCCAGGCGGCGCTCGTCGGCCTCCAGAGCCTCAGCGTCCTGGCGACGCCGCCGGCGCTGCGCCAGCCGGTCCGCACCGTGGTGGCGCCCTACGATCCCGAGGCCGTGCGCGAGGCGCTGATCCGCGAGCATCGGCGCGGCGGCCAGAGCTTCGTGGTCTGCCCGCGGATCGAGGACATCGCCCCCATGGCCGAGCGCCTGCGCGCGCTCGTGCCCGATCTCTCGATCCTGGTGGCACACGGGGACCTCAAGCCCTCCGCCATGGACGAGGTGATGGTCCGGTTCGCGGAGGGCGACGGCGACGTGCTGCTGGCCACCGCCATCGTGGAGAGCGGGCTCGACGTGCCCCGGGCCAACACCATGCTGGTCTGGGAGGCGGCGAAATTCGGGCTGGCGCAGCTCCACCAGCTGCGGGGCCGCGTCGGCCGCGGCCAGCGGCGCGGCACCGTCCACTTGCTGAGCGACCCGGCCGCGCCCCCGCCGCCGGCCGCGCTCCAGCGCCTGCGCGCCCTGGAGGCGCTCGACCGGCTCGGCGCCGGCTTTGCGGTCAGCGCCCGGGACCTCGACCTGCGCGGAGCCGGCGACCTCGTCGGCGAGGATCAGGCGGGGCACGCCAAGCTCGTCGGGCTCGGCCTCTATCAGCACCTGCTGCAGCTGGCGCTGACCGCCGCCAAGGGCGGCCGCGCCGAGGATTGGAGCCCGG
This sequence comes from Methylobacterium sp. 2A, assembly GCF_009806555.1. GTDB lineage: Bacteria > Pseudomonadota > Alphaproteobacteria > Rhizobiales > Beijerinckiaceae > Methylobacterium. The sequence continues at coordinate 131,732 of NZ_VUOK01000052.1, forward strand.
AGATCGAGCTCGGGCTGCCGAGCCGGATCCCCGAGGATTACGTGCCGGAGCCGGAGATCCGCCTGAGCCTCTACACGCGGCTCCTGCGCCTGCGCGAGGCCGAGGCGATCGACGCCCTGGCCGGGGAGGTGGAGGACCGGTTCGGCGCGGCCCCCGCCTCGATGCGCGCCCTGTTCGATCTGGCGCGGCTGCGCGCGGCCTGCTGCGAACTGGGCGTCGCGCGTCTCCGGGGCGGCCCACAGGGCGTCGCGGCTGATCTCAGGCCGGACCGGCCGCTGCCCGCCCTGCCGGTGACGGATGGGGTGATCCTGCGCGAGGGCCGCGTGGTCTGGAAGCGGCCCTGTCCCGACGCGGACGCCTGCGCGGCGCTGGCGGGCGAACTCTTGGAGCGTGTCCGCACCGCCCGGGAGCGCGCCGGCTGAGCCTGTCGGAACTTGCGCCCGGCGCTTCAAAGGGTCACAGCCTGTCGATCAGAAACTGCGAACGGGAGCGCCACATGCACGTCACGATTGAGCAGGCCGAAAAGGCCATTGCCGCCGCCCGGGCGAAGGCGATCGAGCTCGGCACCCAGATGTGCATCGCGGTGGTGGATTCCGGCGGCAACTTGAAGGCGTTCCACCGCATGGACGACGCCTGGGTCGGTTCCATCGACATCGCCCACAAGAAGGCCAAGACATCGGTGTTCTTCGGCATGATGACCGGCCAGATCGGCCAGCTGTCGCAGCCCGGCGGTCCGCTCTACGGCATCGAGCACTCGAACGACGGGCTGATCACCTTTCCGGGCGGCATTCCGATCGTCGATGCCGATGGCGTGATGTCGGGCGCCATCGGCGTCAGCGGCTCCACGGTGGAGAACGACCACACGGTCGCGGAGGCCGGCGCCAAGGCCATCGGTCGGACCGAACTGCCGGCCCATCCCTGGCGAACGTAACGGGCGGTCAGGACGCGCGCTGCGCGAGCGCGCGTCCGATCCCGAGCAGCAGCATGCCCGACAACTGGCGCAGGGCAGTATCGCCGTGGCGCTCCAGGGCGGTATGGGCCTGGATGCAATGGTCGGCCGCGGCGTCCAGATGCTCTGTCGGCGTCGTGTTGTCCTCCCGCGGTGACGCCCAGCGCCGGTACAGCTCGGTGATGTCGATATAGGCCCCGCACCCGTGAAGACGCCCGGCCTCGTCGGGAGCCAGGAGGCCCTGGTCGAGGATCCAGCGGGTCTCGCCCGTCCCGGTCAGGATGCGGAACTCGATGGCCACCGGTCCGCCCACCGCGTGGAGGGCCTGGATCGTCCCGAAGACTCGCTCGCGATCCTCCGGGTGGATCCGCCCGAGGGCGACATCGAGGGGCAGAGGCTTGCCGACCAGCCCGGGATTCCCCGCCAGCACGGATGCGGCGCCGAGGTCGAGCACGGATCGGCCGGCGGGAACATCCGTGTCCCAGGTGCCGATGAATCCCGCGGCTTGCAGGGCTGGTGCGGCCGTGGAGGCCAGTAGCATGAGAACCCCTATCCGCCTGAGGCCGGCCCGCGTTCCGCGGCCGGATGAACCATCCGACGAGTATCTGCGGCGGCGCAGTCCGGACGGCGCAGAAGCATCAGGGCATTCGAGACGCTGATCAGGATCTCATAAACCATTGCATGGGTCAAATATTTGGCAAAAATAGAACGTCCAAAACTAAGTGCAGTTTTATACAAAAACGTATCGTCGAACTTTGGCGCCTGTCTTGGCTCTGCCCGTTGGCGCTGCCCGCCCCGTGGCGGGACCGTCCGCCGTCCTGCAGGCTCCGGACGTCCGATCCCGGTCCCGCCCTGGTGCCGATCCGGATCGCGGCCTAACCTTCGCATCCGGTACGCCTTCGACAGAGAGGCATCGCAGCCATGGATCGCATCAACCTCCCGCTCTCGCGGGACCGGCTCTGGGACAGCCTCATGGAACTCGCCGGGATCGGGGCGTTGCCCAACGGCGGCAACGACCGCCAGACCCTGACCGATCGGGATGCCGAGGGGCGCGCCCTGTTCCGGCGCTGGGGCGAGGCGGTGGGGCTCACCCTCACCGTCGACCGGGTCGGCAATATGGTCTTCCGCCGCCCGGGGCGGAATCCGGACCTGAAGCCGGTGGCGATCGGCAGCCATCTCGACACCCAGCCCACCGGGGGCAAATTCGACGGCCCTCTCGGCGTGCTCGCCGGGCTCGAAATCATGCGTGCCCTGGACGAGGCCGGCCTCGAGACCGAGGCGCCGCTCCTGCTGATCAACTGGTGCAACGAGGAGGGGTCGCGCTTCCCGCCGCCGATGAGCGGCAGCGGCGTCGCCATGGGGATCGTCCCGGAGGCCGAAGTGCTGGCGACCCGGGACCTCGCGGGCCTCGTCTTCGGCGACGAATTGCGGCGGATCGGCTGGCAGGGCGAGGCCGATCCGGCGGCCCTGCGCGGGATCGGCGCCTATTTCGAGCTGCATATCGAGCAGGGCAAGCGCCTGGAGGATGCGGGCCTGACCATCGGAGTGGTCGACCGGGCGCTGGCCCAGATCTGGTACGAGATCACCGTGCAGGGCGAGGAGGCCCATGCCGGCAGCCCCATGGACGGGCGGCGCGACGCCCTGATGGCCGCGGCGGCGCTGATCGCCTCTCTCGAAGGCATCGCGCGGGACGCGGTCGGGGCCGGCGGCGAGCGCGGGCGGGCCACCGTGGGCGTGCTGAAGGCCGAGCCGGAGAGCCGCAACATCACGCCGGGCCGGGTCTGGTTCAGCCTCGACACGCGCCACGGCGACACGGAGCAGCTGGAGGCGATGCGGGGGCGGATCCAGGCCCGGGCTGACGCCCTGGCGGCGGAGCGCGGCGTCGCGATCCGCGTCGAAGAGTTCTGGCGCGCGCCGCCGACCCCGTTCGACTCGGTGCTGGTCGACCGGATCCAGGCCGCCGCCGAGGCAAGGGGCCACGCCTGGACGCGGATGCCGACGGCGATCTACCACGATGCGGTCTACTGCGCCCGCGCGGTCCCGGCCGCCCTGGTGTTCTGCCCCTGCCATGGCGGCATCAGCCACAACGAGGCCGAGAGCATCACGCCCGATTGGGCCGGGGCCGGTCTGGAGGTTTTGGCCGACGCGGTCCTCGCGACGGCGGGCTTGGGCGCCAGGAAGGCAGGGTGAGAGACCTCACTACGGTCCGGGTTTTGAGCGACGGCGCGTCAGGAGAACCGCGGTCACGAAGTGCATCTCGCGCACGGACCCGATATCCCGCGGTTCCCAGACCGTGCGCAGGGGCGTGTCCCGGCCATCAGGTGCCAACACCGTTCCCTCGAACACGACGGCCAGCATGCCGACGCGCGTCGTGGAGGGCTGCCGGACAGGTTGCCCGTCGCGTGCAGGACGAGGGCATTCGCGAGGATCGCGGGCTCGGCGGGCGTGAAGCCGAAGCGCATCAGGTACTTCGCCTTCGGGCCGCCGACCGGATGCGCCAAGTCGGTCAGGTAGCGGGAAATCTTATGCGCATCGATGTGCCATGTGACCGGCGCGCGATCATCGGTCAAAGGGCTGGATGCTCGACGCGGCGTATCTCATGCGGGAAGACCGAGACGAGAGCCCCGGGCGGCTCGGCGAACTCGACGACGTAGCTTTCGCCCTCGCCGTGGACGCTGACGATCGTGCCTTCACGCCCGCTCGGAATGAGCTCGCCGTCATCGCTCACGGTGTCGGCGAGCAGCACCACATCGTCGAGGTCCCGAAGGCTCGACTGCGGAACATCCTGCTGGAATCGATAGGCCAACGCGACCGACCTGCCGATAGGGTAGGATGTCCGATAAGACTGGACAAGTCGGCCGCCTCCACGGGCCGCAAGGGAGGAGCCCGGGCCGATCCCGGTGTCCGGCACGCGGCTCGCAGAGGGAGGTTCCCGCCATGCCCGACGACAACGTCATCCGCCCCGCCTTCGGCACGCCGCGCCGGCCTGAGCCCGCCGGGCCGGAGGCGGCCGACCAGCCGTCCCTGCGCGTTCTCGGCACGGGGGCGGGCCATCGGGTCGGCCTGATCCGGGATCCGTCCGCGCAGGAGGGCGAGGTCTTCCGGATCGTCGTTGGACTGGAGGACGAACCCGAGGTCGAGACCGTGGCGCTGCTGCCGGCCACCGCCGGCGCGGAGGAAGAGGCCGAGCGGATCGGCTTCGCGGTCCTGCGGGCCCTGGAGGTGGTCGAGGGCGCGATCTGAGCCGCACCGTTTTCGGTCCAGGGGTGTTCTTCACGACAGGCGCGGGAGGGACGCATGACGGTCGGCAAGAGGACTGTCGACAAGAGAACCGTCGACAAGGGGGCAGCCGGCAAGGACCGCCCGGCCGGCCGGGTCAGCAGCACGACGATCGCGATTCCCGCCCGGGCCGGGATGGTCTGGTCGGTGCTGACGGATCTCGAATCCTATCCGGACTGGAATCCGTTCATCCGGAAGGCCGAGGGGCAGCGGCGCGCGGGCGCGCGCTGGCGCCTGGAGCTGACCCTGAACGGCCGGTCCTACCGGACGGTGTGCGTGCAGGTGACCGGCTGGGAGCCCGGCCGGTGCCTGACCTGGCGCGGCGGCATCGCGACGCCACCCCTGATCATCGGCACGCACGCGTTCCGGATCGCCGAGACCCGGCAGGGCGTCGACCTCGTCCAGGCGGAAACCTTCGCGGGCTGGCTCGCCCCCGTGCTGTTCCCCTGGCTGCGGGCCCGCATGCAGGCCCGGTTCGCCGAGATGAACGCGGCGTTGCGGGACGAGGTCGCGCGCCGGACGGCCGAGACGGCCTGACCGGCGGCCCCGCTCAGTCGACCGGCTTCGGCTTGACGATGGGCGAGCGGGTCAGACTCTGGATCTCGCGGCCGGGCCGCCCCGCCTTCAGGGCGATCTCCGCCTCCTGCTCGAGGATGAGCTGCCGGGCCGGCTCGTCGCCGTCCAGCCCCCCCAGGATCTCCATCGGCACCCGCCGGTTCGAGGCCCGGGAGCCGTCGGTATAGACGACATCGAACATCACGAAGCCCCGCTCCTGCGGTCTCGACTTGATACGCTTGGCCATAGGTGCTGATACGCCGCCGGTATTGGTCGCGGCAAGCCGCTGCGACGCGCGGGGGGCGTGCGGCGCGCAAAGGCCGCGCCCCCGCGGCACTCCCGCGCCAGACGAGGACGCTGCCCGTGATACCCTGGGTTCATCTCGACACCGGATCCGTGCCCGGCGGCGGCACGCCCTTGCGCCTGATGCGGCGCGGCGACGAGTTCGCGATCCTGGCCGATACGATCGAGCTGATGAACAACCGCCGCAGCGGCTCCGAGGTGGCGCTCGCGGCGATGACCTGCGCCCGGCTCGCCGACCGGCCCCGGGCCCGGATCCTGATCGGCGGCCTTGGCATGGGCTTCACCCTGCGGGCGGCGCTCGCGAATCTCGGCCCCGAGGCGCGGGTGGTGGTGGCCGAGCTGGTGCCGGCGGTGATCGCCTGGGCGCGGGGTCCGCTGGCGCATGTCTTCGCCGGCTGCCTGGACGATCCACGGGTCGACCTGCAGGAGGCCGACGTGAACCGCCTGATCCAGGCGGGGCCGGAGCGCTACGACGCGATCCTGCTCGATGTCGATAACGGCCCGGAGGGCCTGATGCTCCGGTCGAACGACCGGCTCTACGACACCTGGGGCCTCAAGCGCGCCCGCTGGGCCCTGCGGCCGGGCGGGATCCTCGGCGTCTGGTCGGGGGCGCCGGACCGGAAGTTCAAGAGCCGGATGCAACGCTCCGGCTTCGCGGTGGACGAGCAGCGCGTCCATGCCAGCGGCCGGGGCAGCGGGCCCAAGCACGTGGTCTGGCTCGGGACGAAGGTCGCCAATTTCGCCGCGCCGGCTCACGATGCGCCGGCGCAGGCCGTCGCCGGCCGGGTGAGGCGGGTCCGATAGGTCGCCTGCTGCCGCTCACGGTCGCACCCCCTGTACCGGCGGCGCGGTCTCCCGCACATTCAGCCCATGGGTGCGAATTGCGGGCATCTCTACACGGTTGAAGTCAGGCCGAGCCGGCATGATCCGGGTCGCTTCACCTGGGCGATCCGGGATCGCGGCAAGCTGGTCCGGGGCTCGTACCGTCCGCACGCCTCCGAGCACGCCGCGCGCGCCGTGGCCCTGGCCGAGGTCGAGCGGCTGATCGGGCATGACGGCCGGTCGGGCGGGGCCTGATCCGCCGATTCCGCGCCCCGGCCCAGCGCTGTCATCCAATCGTCACGGGCCGGCCAGAAAGCCTCGCGCTGCATCCCCGGCAGAGAGGGCTCCATGGACTTCCACCGTCGCTTCACGGTCCTGATGTGCACGCCGGCCTTCGATCCGGACGACCTGGAGGGCGCGCGCGTCAATCAGATCGTGGCGGCCGTGGAGAGCCGCGGCTTCGAGGTGGTGCGCGCCCGGCGGGTCGAGGACGCGGCCATCGCCGTCCAGACCGACGCGGCGGTGGGCTGCCTCGTGGTCGATTGGGGCAAGCGCGGCCTCGACGGCAAGGCCGCCGCCCTGATCGACATGATGAGGAAGCGCGGCCTGGAGATGCCGATCGTCATCATGGTCCGCCGCAAGCGGCTGGAGGACATCCCGGTCGAGCTCCTGGACTTCATCGACGGCTACATCTTCCTCGCCGAGGAGACGCCGGAATTCATCGCCCGCGGCCTCGTCAGCCGGGTGACGCAGTACGCCGAGACGCTCAAGACCCCGTTCTTCGGCGCGCTGGTCGACTACGCCGAGAAGGGTAACCAGCTCTGGACCTGCCCCGGCCACAACGGCGGCATCTTCTACAACCGCTCGCCGATCGGCCGGATCTTCGTCGAGCATCTGGGCGAGGCGATCTTTCGCGACGACCTCGACAATTCGGTCCTCGATCTCGGCGACCTCCTGACCCACGAGGGTCCGGCGCTGAAGGCCCAGAAGGAGGCCGCCCGGATCTTCGGGGCGGAAAAGACCTACTTCGTCCTCAACGGCACCTCGGCCTCCAACAAGATCGTCCTGTCCTCCCTGGTGGCGGAGGACGACCTCGTCCTGTTCGACCGCAACAACCACAAGGCGGCCCATCACGGCGCCCTGTTCCTCGGCGGCGGCATCCCGATTTTTCTGGAAACGGATCGGAATGCCTATGGGCTGATCGGCCCGATCTACCACGAGGCCCTGGACGAAACGCGGATTCGCGAAAAAATCCGCCGGAACCCGCTGGTGACCGATCCGGAGGCGTGGCGCCGGGAGCGGCCGTTCCGCGTCGCGGTGATCGAGCAATGCACCTATGACGGCACGATCTACGACGCCCAGGAGATCCTGGAGAAGATCGGCCATCTCTGCGACTACATCCTGTTCGACGAGGCCTGGGCGGGCTTCATGAAGTTCCACCCGCTCTACGCCCGCCGCTTCGCCATGGGGCTGACCGGGCTCGACGAGACCTCGCCCGGCATCGTCGCCACGCAATCGACCCACAAGCAGCTCGCGAGCTTCAGCCAGGCCTCGCAGATCCACACCCGCGACGGCCATATCCGCGGCCAGACCCGGCGGGTCGAGCACAAGCGGCTGAACGAGAGCTTTCTGGTCCACGCCTCCACGTCGCCGTTCTATCCCCTGTTCGCCTCCCTCGATGTCGGCGCCCAGATGATGAAGGGGCGCTCGGGCATGATCCTGTGGGACGACACGATCCGGCTCGGGATCGAGTGGCGCAAGAAGGTCCGGGCGATCCGGCGGGAATTCGAGGAAAACGAGCGCGATCCGGCCCGGCGCTGGTTCTTCGACCCCTTCGTGCCGGACGTGACCAAGGACGCCGACGGCGATGAGGTGCCCTGGGAGAGCGTGCCGACCGACGAACTCGCCGCCACGCCGCGCCATTGGGAGCTGAAGCCCGGCGCGCGCTGGCACGGCTTCACCCATGTGGCGCCGGGCTACGCCATCACCGACCCGAACAAGCTGACCGTGCTCACCCCGGGCTTCGACCGGAAGACGGGGGCCTATGCCGAGCACGGCGTGCCGGCACCGATCGTGGCGCAATACCTGCGTGAGAACCGGATCGTCGCCGAGAAGAACGACCTGAACTCGCTGCTCTTCCTGCTGACCCCGGGGGTCGAATCCTCCAAGGCCGGCACGCTGATTTCGGGCCTCGTCGCCTTCAAGCGGCTCCACGACGACAACGTCCCGCTGGAGGAGGCCATGCCGGAATTCGTCGCGCGCCGGCCGAACCGCTACCGGGGCGTGCGCCTGCGCGACCTCTGCGGCGAGTTCCACGCCTTCCACCGGGAGGCCGGCACCTCCACGCTGCAGCGGCGGCAATTCGCCCCCGAGCACCTGCCCGAGATGGTGATGCCCCCGAAGCGCGCCGCCCAGATGCTGACCCGCAACAAGGTGGATTACGTGCCGATCGCCGAGGCCGAGGGTCGGATCGCCACCACGCTGATGCTGGTCTATCCGCCGGGCATCGGCACGGTTCTGCCGGGCGAGCGGCTCGACGAGCGGGCCAAGCCCATGCTCGACTATTTCAAGATGTTCGAGGCCTCGGCCAACCTGTTCCCGGGCTTCGAGGCCGAGATCCAGGGCGTCTACCGCGAGGTCGATCCGGACGGGCGGATCCGCTTCCACACCTATGTCGTGCGCGAGGGGGCCTGATGGAGATCGAGGTCGAGGCCCCCGGCCCGCTCCCATCCCGGCCCTGCCCCGACATCGTCATCCGCGCCTCCTCGGACGCGGATCTCGAGGCGATGGTGGCGATCTACGAGCACCATATCGGCAAGGGCGTGGGCGATGTCGGGGCCTTCGAGGAGGCGCGTCTGCTCCCCGACGACCTGAAGCGGCGGCGCAAGTCGATGCGCAAGAAGCGCCTGCCGCATCTCGTGGCCGATCGCGGCGGCGTGGTGGCGGGCTACGCCTACGCGGTGCCGTTCCGGAAGCGCCCGGCCTACCGCTACACGCTCAAGCACTCGATCTACGTGCATCCCGACCACCTGCATGCCGGGATCGGCCGGCGGCTGCTGCCGGCGCTGATCGAGGCCTGCGCGGCGGGCGGCTACCGGCAGATCATCGGCTATATCGATGCCGAGAACGAGGCCTCCTTGCGCCTCCACGAGGCCTGCGGCTTCGAGCGGGTCGGCTACCTGCGGGCGGTGGCGTTCAAGTACGGCCACTGGGCCGACAGCGTGATGGTCCAGCGGGCACTGGGCACGGGGTCGGAGGACCGGCCGGGGTAGGGGACTGTTGCGCCGCTGGCGCGGCTGGTCTTTGCTGGGGCCGGTTTCCTTGGAAAAGGCAGGACGGCACCGCGCCTCTCCCTCCCCCGCAGAGGGGGGAGGGAGAGGCGGGGGCCTTCGTCCTGGTTCTCGAAAGCAGAGGACGCCCGCGCAACGGCTCCGGACAGCAGCCGTCCGCGGCCGTCAGCCCGCCCTCAATCCTGCTTCTCGAAGGCGCCCGCGATGGTGAGGTGCAGCTCGTCGCCGATCAGCGGCACGTAGGTCTTCACGCCGAACTCCGAGCGCTTGAGCGTGCCGGTGGCCTCGAAGCCGACCGTGACTTTCTTGCTCAGCGGGTTCACGCCGGCGCCGACCAGCGTGACGTCGAGCGTCACCGGCTTGGTCACGCCGTGGAGCGTCAGGTCGCCCGTCACCTTCGCGTGGTCCTTCGCCGTGGGCACGACCTTGGTGGACACGAAGGTCATGTCGGGGAACTTCGCGGCGTCGAGCCACTGGTCGCCCTTCAGCTCGTCGGTGAGCTTGGCGCTGGTGGTCGTCACCGAGGCCACCGGGATCTTCACCGAAAGCTTCGCGGCGGCCGGGTTCTTCGGCTGCAGCTCCAGCGTGCCGGAGGCGTCCGAGAAGCCGCCCGCGTAGTTCGAGAAGCCCATATGGGACACCCGCCAGCCGACCTGGGTGTGATTGGGATCGACCGCGTAGGTGCCGGCCTGGATCTGGGCCGGGTCACGCGTCGCGGGGCTCTGGGCCAGGGTGGGCGTGGCGATCAGGAGGGCCAGAAGGCCGGAGGCGAGAAGCGACTTCACGGGGATCTCCCACACGAGCAACGGTCGGGCGCGATTCGGCGCGCCGTCGGAGCCCTGTAGCGCCGTTCACGGCCAGGGTTGAGCCTGCTATCCGGAACCCCATGGTTGCCAGAACGGAAACGTTTCGCGGAGGACTCGACGACGTGCGGGCCTTCTGCACGGTCGTCGATCTCGGGACCGTGACGGCGGCCGCCGCCAGCCTGCGGGAGACCAAGGGCAGTGTCAGCCGGCGGATCTCCCGGCTGGAGCGGGCGCTCGGCGCCCGGCTGATGGCGCGGACCTCCCGGGCGGTCTCGCCCACCGCCGAGGGACTCGCCTTCTACGCCAAGGCGCAGGAGAGCCTGACGCTCCTCGACGAGGCCGCCGAGACCGCCCGCGACGCCCGCACGGTGCCGGCCGGGCACCTGCGGATCACGACCTCGATCGATTTCGGCATCGAGGTGATGCCCGAGATCATCGCGAGTTTTCGCGAAGCCTATCCGCAGATCACCGTGGAGATGCTGAACACCGATGCGCGCCTCGATCTGGCGGCCAACCGGATCGACCTCGCCCTGCGGCTCGGCAGCGCCGAGGAGACCGGCTACCGGGCCGTCGTCCTGGCGACGCTCGCGGCGGGCCTCTATGCCGCCCCCGCCTACCTGCTGCGCCGGCCGGCCCCGGCGGACCTCGCCGCCCTGCACGATCACGACCTGATCCTCGCCCGCGAACGGTTCGGCACGGCGGCCCTCGCGCTGACCGACGGACGGGGCCGCACCGAGCCGCTCTCCGTGAGCCCGGCGATCCGGGTCAGCGACTTCGCCACCGCGCACCGGTTGACCCTGGCGGGCGCCGGGATCGGCCATCTCCCCACCCTGGTGGCCGCCCGCGCCGTGGCGGCGGGCCAGCTCCGGCGGGTGCTGGCGCCCTGGGCGAGCCGCGGCGCGGCCCTGCGCGCCGTCACCCTGGCCGGGCGCGACCTGCCGGCCCGGGTCCGGGTGTTCCGCGACCACGTGAGCGCCGCCCTGGCAGTCTACGACTGCACGCGCGAGCCCAGGATTTAGGCGCCAATACTGTCTATGATCAAACACATGAAATAATGAGGCAACAGATTTTAGAAATTCGATAAAATGATAGCGATGGCGATATCATTTCGTTGGTGGGCGTCCGTCACCATGCGGTGCAACAAGCCCGACACCCCGTGAGCGATCCGGGTCGGTCGGGGCCGTTCAAGACCATCGCGGACGCCATCATGCCTCCTCGCCGCAGGTGCCTGCGCTCTCTCCTCATCGTCGGCACGCTGACCCTCGCGGGCTCCAGCGTGGCACCGGAAATAGCGCGGGCGACCCTGTCGAGCGCAGTCCGGATCGTGCTGCAGAAAGGGCGGCACTATGCGCCGACCGACCTGTATCTCCGCCAGGGCGATACGATCACCCTGCGCAACGGCGACGACAGCCTGACCCACCACGCTTTCATCGAGGCGGAACGGTTCTCGTTCGACGCTGGCGATCAGGAGCCCGGTACCGAGACGCGGCTGACGCTGGTCGAGCCCGGGGATTTCGTGATCCAGTGCGGCATCCATCCGAAGATGAAGCTCACCATCCACGTTCAGTAGAGCCTCATCCCGAACGATGGCCGCCGGCCTGCGGATCGGGATGGGATCACGAAAAGGACTGGGCGCCTCGGGTCAGCTGTCGCGGCCGAATCCGAGACCGCGCAGGATGTCGCCGATCGGGTCGATCCGCCGGCTGGCCTCCGATGCGGGCTGCGGCGCAGCTTGCGGCATCGCGGCCGGATCGACCGCGGCGGTGTGGGCCCGGGCGGAGCGATGCAGGCGGGCGACCCGGGATCGATTCCGCTCCGCCCCCTTCCCGCGATGGAGCGCGGTGCTTCTGCGGGGCAGTTCGGCGGTCGCCGAAGCGGGAGCCGGCGGAGTCGCGGTGGGCAGGAGTACCGGCGACGGCGACGCGAGCGTCCCGGTCGTCTCGGTGGTGCGGCGCGCCGGCGGATCGGTCCAGGCCACCGGCGTGACCAGGGATGCGGCGGCCGCGGCGGACCGCACCTGCCCGTCGCGATCGTGCGAATGCAGATTCTGAACAGCCACGCCCAGCCCGAATACGGCAAGGACCGTGGTTGCGAGGGCAGAGCGAGCGTATTTCATGACGGGAAAACGTGCGGTCAAGCTCCCGGTTCCGCTTGACTGCTGTGGCGAGTTCTGACGACGCGCCGTCGCCAGGCCGCGATCCGAAAATAAAAAAGGCCACTCCCGAAGGAGCGGCCCGAAGTCTAGGGAGGAAACGCCCAAGAAGGGCAGCGGGAGGGCGACGCCATCGCCGTCCCGCAATGCACAGATAGGATATCGCAATGCGGTAGGCAATGGCGTGATGCGCTGGAAGACAGGCGCATCGCGCATTTTCATGGCTTCCATGCTCTGGCGTCATGCCGGCGCCCGCCGCCTCACGCGCCGCGCCGCTGATCCCAGACCTCCGGATTGACCAGCCCGCCCGGGTGCCGGCCGGCCAGCACGTCGACCACCCGGGCCGCGGCGGTCTCGGCCGTGCGGATCAGGGCGGCCTCGGTGGAGCCGCCGACATGGGGGGTCAGGATCACCCGCTCCTGGCGGGCGAGGGGATGACCGGAGGGCAGCGGCTCCTGCGCGGTGACGTCGAGCCCCGCGCCGGCGATCGTGCCGGCCTCCAGGGCCTCCACCAGGGCGGCCTCGTCGATGAGGCCGCCGCGGCTGGTATTGATGAGGAAGGCGCCCCGCTTCATCCGGGCGAGCTGCTCGCGGCCGATCAATCCCCTGGTGCTGGCGGTGAGCGGCAGGTGCAGCGAGACGATGTCGGCCTCCGCCAGCACGGCCTCCACCGAGGTGGCGCGCAGGGCCCCCACGGTGGCGAAATCCGTCTCCGGGCGGCTCGGCCCGTAGGCCAGCACCCGCAGGCCCAGAGCGGCGCCGAGCCGGGCCGTGGCCTGTCCGATCGCCCCGAAGCCGACGAGGCCGAGGGTGAGGCCGGCGAGTTCGACCAGACGAGCGGTGAACTTGAAGCTGTCGTCGCCCTGCCGGACCGACCGGTCGGCCCCGGGCAGCGCCTTCGCCAGGGCGAAGATCAGCGCCAGGGTCTGCTCGGCCACCGAGACGGCGTTGGCGCCGGGCGTGTTGACCACCACGATGCCCGCCTCGGTCGCCGCCGCCTTGGCGACGTGATCGGTGCCGGTGCCGTGCACGCCGATCACCCGCAGGTCCGCCGCCGCCGCGATGGCCTCGGCCGGGAAGCCGGTGTTGCGCGTGATGACGGCGACGCAGCCTTCGACGTCGCGGGCCAGGGTCTCGGCGTCGGTGCCGCGGGCCGGGCGCGGCTCCAGACCGGCCGCGCGCAGCCGGTCGAGGCCCGCCGCATGGATCGGCTGGACGATGAGGCACGGACCGGTGATCACGGGGCAGGGTATCCTTGGCCGACCGGGGAGGCCGGGTTCGAGCGCTGGGAACCCGATCGTCCTAGGACCGACCCTGCGCCGAGGCAACGGGCGTTCCCGCCATGCCGGCCGCGCGTCGAGCGGAACCCCTCAGGCCGTTCAGACGATCCGCGGCGGGGCGTCGGCGGTGAGCGGCCCCACCGGGCGCCAGACGTTCTTGCGCAGGCCGAGCTGCTCCAGCCGGTCGAGGAGCCACCACTCGATCCGGGTGCGCCAGCGGGCGAGGCCCATGAGCGACCAGACATCGAACCCGGCGAGCGGCAGGAACGGGTTGTGCCGGTCGTAGGCCCAGACCTCGATGCGCACCGCCGGCCGCAGGGACGGGCCGCGGGCATGGAAGCCCACCGTGTCGCCCACCACCAGCGTATTGCCCGGGACCGCGAAGGCGACCGGATCGGCATAGCCCATCCGCTTCAGCTCCGCGGGGCTGGCCCGGAACGAACCCCGGCCGCTGAGCCGGTCGAGGCCGCTCGCCGCGTTGATCGCGGTGCGCCGCTCCCAGGCGAGCCGCCGCTTGGTCAGGCGGTGCGAGCCCGGCACATAGGTGAACGGCCCCTCGTCGGCGGCGACGTCGGTGAGGAACAGCCACGCCTTCATGGTCGGGTGGAACGTGTCGATGTGGAAGTTGGTCTGCGGGTCCGGCGGCGCGTCGGTGACGTGCGACAGGATCGTCTGCACGGTCAGGATCGGCTCGCAGTTGAAGCTCGCCACGTAGCGCAGGAGGTTCTTCCATTCGGGCATCGCCAGGAGACGGCGCATGGCCGGCATCCGCTTCAGCGTCTCCGGATCGAGGGGGATGCGGCGGGTGACGGTGTCGCCCTGCACCTGCTCGCGGCCCTCGGCCGTGCGCCGGTCACCTCCGCGTAGACCGCCCTGTGCAGGTCGGCCGGCATGAAGTCGGCCCGCTTGATGAAGCCGTCGCGGGCGAAGTCGGCCCGGTCCTGGGCGCTCACCAGATGGGCGAGCTGGCGGCGGCGCAGGCCCGCCATGGCATGGGCGAGCCGCACCCGCAGCGTGTGCAGGCCGGCGCGGTTGAGCCGCTCCGAGCCGAGGATCGGGTTGTCGACGAACGACTTCGCCCCCGTGGCGAGCTGCGCCACCCAGAGCGGCACCATCGCCACCCGCCCGAACGATGCCATGTCGCTCTCCACCAGTAGAACAGGCCGATCGGCCGCGAATCTTTGAAATGTTAAAGAGTGTTAGGCGGTGATCCACCGTAGAGAGAAGAGTTGTTATACATTGCGGCGGATTTTTGGACGGCCCCATATCGAGGGCTGGTGCCGATCCGGCGGTTGCCCCGGTCGTCGCCGGTGTTTCACGGGAAACACAGCGCTCCGGCCCGCACGATCCTGTGGCGGCGGCGTCATCGCCACGCGGGCCGCCGCTTGGTAGCACCGGCCCGGCATGACGACATCGCAGTGGCGCACCCTACGGAACGGGCAGGCCCGGGCGCGGCTGGAGCGGGCGCTGCCGCCGATCTTCCCGGCTCCGGTCCTCCGGCACGCCCTGTCGCGACCCCTGATCCCGCCGACGCCACGGCTCGCCGTCGAGAGCTACTGGCGCAACCACATCCTCCGGGCCGACCGGCTCGCCCGCGCCCTGGCGGCCCGCTCCGGCACGCCGGAGGGCTGGACGTGGCAGCTCGACCGCAATGGCTCGGGTGAGGGGCGCGCCGGCAGCTTCCGGACGCCGCCCGCCCCCTATCGCGATCCCGCCTTCGCCCGCGGCCGCGGCGCCTGCTGCATCTGCGGCCAGCCGGTCTACCGGTTCGGCTGGCACCGGGATCTCTGGGGCGGCGGCGCACCCAACGCCCGGGCCGGCTGGCATGCGGCCTGTGTCGCGGCCTGGAAGTTCTGGCTCGCCCCGCACGCGCAGGTCCGGGCGCTGAAGCTCCGTCAGCGGCATCGCTGCGCCACCTCCGGCAAGCGGCTGCTGCGCACGGCCGAGGTCGACCATGCCCTGCCGCTCTACCAAGTCTGGCGGGAGCACCGCACCCGCCCCTGGCCGGAACTCCTCGCCTATTGGGGCGCGCCGAATCTCCAGGTGGTCAACCGCGCCGTCCACGTCCTCAAGTGCCGGGACGAGGCCGCGGAGCGGTCCCAGACCCTGCGGCTCTCCCGCTTCCGGGTGATCGAGGACGAGTCCGGGTTCAGCGTGATCGAGGAGGGCTGAGCGGCCCGCTCAGCCGCCCACCGCCGCGAGGCCGCGGGATAGATCGGCCAGCAGATCGTCCTCGGCCTCCAGGCCGACCGACAGCCGCAGCAACCCATCGGTGATGCCGGCGATCGCCCGCGCCTCCGGGTCCATCGCGGCATGCGTCATGGTCGGCGGATGGGCGACCAGGCTCTCGACCCCGCCGAGGGACTCGGCGAGGGTGAAGACCCGCACGGCCCCGACGAAGGCCCGCACCGCCTCAAGGCCGCCCGCGAGCTCGAAGCTCAGCATGGCGCCGAAGCCGGCCTGCTGCGCCTTGGCGAGGGCATGTCCGGGATGGGACGGCAGGCCCGGATAGTGGACGCGGCTCACCGCCGGATGCGCGTCGAGGAAGCTGGCGATCCGACCGGCGTTGCGCTGCTGCTGTTCGACCCGCACGAACAGGGTGCGCAGGCCCCGGAGGGTCAGGTAGGCGTCGAGCGGCGAGCCGGTGACGCCGATCGTGTTCGCCCAGGCGGCGAGGTCCTCGCCGACCGCCTTGTCGGCCGCGATCACGGCCCCGCCGATCACGTCGGAATGGCCGTTGAGGAACTTCGTGGTGGAATGGACCACGAGGTCCGCCCCCAGGGCGATCGGCTGCTGCAGGGCCGGCGACAGGAAGGTGTTGTCGACCACCGCCAGCGCGCCGACGGCCTTCGCGGCGGCGGTGACGCGCCGGACATCCACCACCCGCATCAGCGGGTTGCTCGGCGTCTCGACGAGCACGACCTTCGGCCGCTTGGCCAAAGCCGCCGCGAGGGCGTCCGGGTCGGTCTGATCGACGAAGTCGACGCGGTAATGGCCCCTTGCGGCGCGGAAGCTCAGCAGGCGATGGGTCCCGCCGTAGAGATCGTGCGGCGCGACCAGCAGGTCGCCGGGCCGCAGGCTCGACAGCGCGAGGTCGAGCGCCGCCATGCCGCTCGCCACCATCACGGCCCGGGCGCCGCCTTCGAGCTTGGCGATCGTGTCGGCCAGCGCGTCCCGCGTCGGGTTGCCGAGGCGCGAGTAATCGTAGGGGCCGGGCTGCTCGAAGGCCGGGAACTTGAAGGTGGTCGACAGGTGGATCGGCGCGATGACCGCCCCGAAGGCCGTATCCTGGGCCACGCCGTTGGCCGCCGCGACGGTGCGAGCCGCGAATCCGTCTGACATCGACTTTCCTCCAGGCCGATCCGCGGCCCCGAGTCCTGCCTCGGGTCGCGGGCCGTTCTTTAAACAGGACGTATCCGTCTTTCAAGAGAACGACATGCGGTCGCGCCTCTCCAGTGGAGAAATGCGGTGGGCGAGGCATACCACGCCTTGCCGGCGCCGAAGCAGCCAATTGGCCGCTGGGTCGCCCGGCTCAACCTGAGCTGACGGACCGGCGGCGGATGAATCGCAAATAATATAGGTGCCTCGGCGAGAAAAATTTTTCTTCTGCGGTCGATATAACGGCGTGATGGAATAAATAATCTCAATTTTTTCTCGAAGACGCAATTAACTCTGAATATCTGGGCGCATTGTTTTTATTCAGCGCAAGACGCCGAATATATCTAGAGTTAATTATCTGAGAGTGTCATATTTTTGTTATTGGTACCGAACTATGAGGCGCTGTCTTTTCCCGAATTGCCACAGAGACCGCAGAGAACCAAATAATATCGACGTAAGACTCGAGGTTCGTCTGGATTTAAGCACATCAATCGATCGGTAATTTGGGTGATAACTGAGACGGGGGGCGACGCGCGGGCGCAGGGCATTCCATTCGCCGAACGGTACAGCTTGGACGATGCGTAGGCAGATCGCGGTTGGCTCCCTCGTGAGCCTGATGTCTTTGATGAGTACGGCGCTGGCCCAGACCGTCCCGCAGAAGGATGGTATCGACGTCTTGAGCGGGTTCCTGAACCTGCCGCGATCGACCTATCAGCAGGCCCTGCAGGTCACGGTCGGGTTCAACGCAAGCCCCTCGAAGGAACGGCTCGATCAGGCGGTCTACGATGCCGCCCTGTTCGACTATGCGGGCTTCGGAACCAAGATCAACGCCCTGATGCTCCGCGCCTTCAACGATCCGGCGTCGCCGGGCTACGGGGTCGTGCGCTTCGTCGACAGCATGGGCTCAACCCGGGTCGGCAACGACACGACTTGGCTGCGGATCTACTATGGACAGATCAACACCTACGGCAGCGTGTTCGGTCTGACGACGCCCGGCGTCCCCAACCCGCAGGGCAACCCGCGGCCGTATCAGGTGAACGACCAGATCCACCTCGATCCGCGCTATGGTGCGGGCACGTACAATTCGGGATCCTACCCGAGCGGCCACGCGATGAACGCGAACGTCCAGACACTGCTCTACGCGGTGATGGCGCCCGAACTCTATCAGCCGCTGCTGGCGCGCTCGGCGGAATCGCAGAACAGCCGCCTCATCCTGGGCGTGCACTACGCCCTCGACGTGATCGCCGGCCGGATCCTGGCGACCGAGGAGGTGGTCCATCTCCTCAACAACACGCCGGGCTACCTCCAGCCCGGGGAGGATTTCGCCAAGCGGGTCTCGGACGGTGCCGTGGCGCTGCACGCGTTCATCCAGGCGCAATGCGGTGTCAGCCTGCTGGACTGCGCCAACGCCAACCCGAGCGCCTACAGCGACAAGGCCCGGAACAAGGCGGCCTATACGGCGAGCCTGACCTACGGCCTCGCGCCCGTCGGCCGCACCGACCTGCCGCCGGTCGTGCCGGAAGGCGCCGAGGTGCTGCTCGCGACCCGCTTCCCCTACCTCACAGCCGCGCAGCGCCGCGACGTGCTGGCCACCACCGAGATCGCGTCGGGCCAGCCCCTCGACACCGGCACCGGCTGGGCGCGCCTGAACCTGTTCGCGGCGGCGGACGGCTACGGGGCGTTCAACGGTCCCGTCACCATCACCATGGATGCCGCCAAGGGCGGCTTCTCGGCCCTCGACAGCTTCGGCAACGACATCGGTGGAGCCGGCTCGCTCACCAAGGCGGGCACCGGCACCCTCGTCCTCACCGGCACGAACAGCTACGCGGGCGGCACCACCGTCGCGGGCGGCACCCTGGTGGGGCACGCCCAGGCCTTCGGCTCAGGTCCGATCACCGACAACGCCAACCTCGTCCTCGACCAAGCGACCGACGCCAGCATGGCCAACGCCATCGGCGGGACCGGCACGCTCACGAAGATCAACGCCGGCACCCTGGCGCTCACCGGCACCAGCAGCCTCTCGGGTCCGACCACGGTGCTCGGCGGCATGCTCAGGGTCAACGGCTCCCTGGCGAACTCCGTCGTCACGGTCGGCCCCGGCGCCATCCTCGGCGGATCGGGCACGGTCGGCGGCATCCAGGCGCTCGGCGGCGCCATCGTCGCCCCCGGCAATTCCATCGGCACCCTCACGGCCACCGGGCCGGTCGCCTTCGCGCCCGGGTCGACCGTCCGGATCGAGGCCAACGCGGCCGGTCAGTCCGACCGGATCGTCGCCGCCGACACCGCAAGCCTGGCGGGCGGTACCGTTCAGGTCCTGGCGGCCCAGGGCACCTACGCGCCGCGCACGCTCTACCCGATCCTCACGGCCCGCGGCGGTGTTCAGGGTCAGTTCGCGGGCGTCACCTCGAACTTCGCTTTCCTGACCCCGACCCTGCGCTACAACCCGGGAGAGGTCGATCTCATCCTCACGCGCAACGACCTGCCCTTCGCCAGCGTCGCCCGGAATCGTAACCAGGCCGCCGCCGCGACGGCGATCCAGGCCGGAGGCCCGGATCGTCCGGCCTATACCCGCACCATCGGCCTCAGCGCCGACGAGGCCGCCACGGCCTTCGGCGCCCTGTCGGGCGACGTCCACGCCAGCACGGTTTCGGCCGCCTACGAGACCGCGGCCTTCCTGCGCGAGACCGTTCTCGACCGGCTGCGCAACGCCGCCCCGGCAGCGCGCGACTTCGGCACGCTGGCCGCCAGCTACACCGCCGACCTGCCCGGCCGGCCCGCTGCCGTGACGCCGGTACCGATGCGCATCCTCGACCCGCAGGCCTTCGGACTGTGGGGCCAGGGCTTCGGCAGCTTCGGCCGAACCCGAACGGATGGGAACGCGGCCAGCCTCGGCCGCGACAGGGCCGGGCTGGCCTTCGGCGCGGACATGCGGGGCGAGAACGGCCTGACGTTCGGCGTCGCGGCCGGCTACATCTCGACCAGCCTGGACACGGCGGGCCAGCGCGTCTCGGGGACGATCGAGGGCGGCTTCGGCAGCGTCTACGGCGGCTACGCGGCCGGTCCGTTCGCCCTGCGTGTCGGGGCGGCCTATGCCGCGGACGGCCTGAACCTGCGCCGCACCGTCGCGGTCCCGGGCTTCACGGAGACGGAGGCCGCGCGCTACGGCGGCTCGACAATCCAGGGCTTCGGCGAACTCGGCTACCGGATCGCGCTCGGCGCCCTGCCGCCGGTCTTCAATGCGCCGATCTCGGCCGCCCTCGAACCCTTCGTGGGCGGCGCCTACGTGGACATCGCGCGCGATCGTTTCGCCGAGACGGGCGGCAGCGCGGCGCTGACCGGGGCCGCGCGGAATGCCGGGATTCCGACGCTGACCGCCGGCCTGCGGGGCGAGGCGAGCCTCGACCAGGCTTCCGAATCGCCCCTCTTGCTGCACGGCCTGATCGGCTACCGGCGTGCGTTCGGCGACGTGATCCCAGCCGCGCGGGTGGCCTTCGCGACCGGGCCGGGCTTCGTCACCGCGGGCCTTCCGATCGCCCGCGACGCGCTTGTGGCTTCGGCGGGCGTGGATCTGCAGGTCTCGACCGCCACGTCGCTGGGCATCTCCTATACCGGGCAGATCGGCACGGCATCCCAGGACCATGCCGTCAAGGGGGCGTTCCTGTACCGCTTCTGAGGCGTGGCCGTCACGACAAAGGCTCCGGCCGTCGCGCCTGCGCGGGGCGGCCGAACATCCGCGCTGGAACCGATCCGCCCGATCGACGATCCCGGTCTCGGCGTCCGGGCGATCAGGCGGCGATGTTGTCGGAGCCGGTTCCGGGACGAGCCCCGTCCCGCGTCGCAACCGGCCCATGGGCTGCGGCCCGGACATCGTCGGCTTCCCGTGCGATGGCGTCGGCGAGAAGCCGCGCCCGCCCCGCCCAGAGGTCCCGCTCGCCGCGCACGGCACCGATCCGCTCCTCGGCCGAGGCCAGGGCGATCCGGAGGGCGTCGATCTCGGCCCGCAGCTCGGTGGTGCGCGCCCGCTCGCTCGCGAGCGCCGCCTTGAGCACGTGGAGGGCGGCCTCGGTCCCATCCCGTGGCGCGGCGGCGCGGATCGGGGCCGCGGCCGGAGCCGATGCGGGCACCGGCGCCTGTGCCACCGCCTCCGGCCGCAGCTGGGCGATCTCCGCGCGCACCTGCACCACGTCGAGCGCCGCGACCGTGCGCGACGCCGCAGCCGGCGGGGCGGCCGCCGGGGCCGGGAGGCCCTCTTCCTCCATCACCAGCCCGTGCAGCATCGAAAAGACCCGGTCGCCGTCGAGGCGCGACAGGTCGAACCCGCTCTCGGCCGCGAGGCCGCTGAACCGGGCCTGCCCGCCGGCCGACTGGCCGACGAACGCCATGGACCAATTCGCGAAGCCGCGGCTCTCCGTCGGGCCGCATTGGAGGACCGTCACGTCGCTGTGGCGCAGGTCGCGCTGGATCCGCTCGAAGGTGGCCTCGACGCCGGCCCGCGGGCCTTCGAGCACCTGCGCGAAGGCGCCCCCGTTGAACATCAGCGCGCCGGTGACGCCGACCGCCTCGTTGTTGCGCCGGGAGGCGTCCAGGATCTGCCGGACCTCGGCGGTGACCTCGGCCTCCGGCCCCCGGAGCAGGTTCTTGCTGGCGTAGACGAGGCGGTAGAGGTCGGTCATGGCGATGCGTCCGGGGAAGGGGATCAGGCCTGCGGATAGGCGGCGAAGACCTGGAGCAGGTCCTCGGAGGGGACGGGGCGACTGATGAGATAGCCCTGGACGTCGGTGCAGCCCTCCAGGCGGATGCGCTGCATCTGCTCGGGCGTCTCCACGCCCTCGGCGACCGTGGTCATGCCGAGGCTCTTGCCCAGCCCCGCGATGGCGCGGATGATCGCCTCGCCGTCGGGCTTGGTGGCGAGGTCCTTCACGAACGAGCGGTCGATCTTGATCTTGTCGAAGGGGAAGCTGCGCAGGTAGCTGAGCGACGAGTAGCCGGTGCCGAAATCGTCCATCGAGACGCGCACGCCGAGTTCCCGCAGCCGGTGCAGGGTCTGGAGCGTCTTGTCGTTCTCCTGCAGCAGCACGCCCTCGGTGATCTCCACCTCCAGCCGCCGGGCCGGGAGCCCCGAACTCGCCAGCGCCGAGATGATCGTCTCCACGAGCCGGTCGCTCTTGAACTGCGCGGGCGAGACGTTCACCGCCACCGACATGTGCGCCGGCCAGGTCATCGCGTCCCGGCAGGCCTGACGGATCACCCATTCCCCGATCGGGACGATCAGCCCGATCTCCTCGGCGAGCGGGATGAAGTCGAGGGGGGAGACCAGCCCCCGGTCGGGGTGGCGCCAGCGGATCAGCGCCTCGCAGCCGATCAGCTTCTCGCTCTCGAGTTGCAGCTGCGGCTGGTAGTGCAGCTGGAACTCCCGGCGCGCGAGGGCCTGGCGCATGTCGAGTTCGAGCTTGCGGCGCGCCTGCATGCGCGCATCCATCTCGGGCTCGAAGAACCGGTAGGTGCCGCGCCCGTCGAGCTTGGCCCGGTAGAGGGCGAGATCGGCGTTCTTCAGCAGCCTGTCGGCATCCGCGCCGTCCTCGGGGGCCAGCGCCACGCCGACGCTCGCCCCGATGGTCAGGAGGTGGCCCTCGACCATGTAGGTCCGGCCGATCAGGTCGACGATCCGGCGGGCCAGCGCCTGCGTGCCGGCGGCATCGCGCACGCCGGCCTGCAGGATGACGAACTCGTCGCCGCCGATCCGCGCCACCGTATCGGTCGGCCGCACGGTGGAGCGCAGCCGGTCGGCCACCTTCTCCAGCAGCGCGTCGCCGATCGGGTGGCCGAGCGTGTCGTTGACCGGCTTGAACCGGTCGAGGTCGATCAGCAGCAGGGCGCAGGCCTCGCCGGTCCGGACCAGCCGCGCCAGGGCCTCCGCGAGGCGCTCGCGCAGGAGCAGCCGGTTCGGCAGGCCGGTGAGCGGATCGAGGCGGGCCATCGCGTCGGCCCGCGCCTCGCTCGCCTTGCGGGTGCTGACATCCTCCAGCGTCACCACCCAGCTTCCGCCCGCCACGGGTTGAAGCTCCGCCTGCACCGTGTGGTCGGCGCACCGGACTTCCAATGTGCGCGGCTGCCGCTGGTCGAGAGCGTGGCGCAGGGTATCGAGGATCGCGCGGCGGGCCTGCGGGGTCTCGCCGCGCAGGAGGCGCAGGAGCGGCAGGGCGGGGGCCTTCTCCCGCAGAGCCACGTTGAGGCTGGACAGGATCTGCCGCGCCGACGCGCTCGCCACGACGACCGAGCCGGATCGGTCGATCATCAGCAGGCCCTGCCGGACCGCATCGAGATAGCGAAGCAGGGTGTCGCGCCCCCCGGGATCCGGACGGCCCGGGAGCCCCGTGGTCCGGCTGGCAGCGGAGACGGGCTGAAAATCCGCGCTCATGCACGAGGCCTTGGGTCTGCCGGGCAGGGCCCGTGATCGGAGAACCCAGCGGTTCTATCGTCAGAGATCCTAACTTCCGGTTTCATTACCGGTGCTGATCAACCTGACATAGGTTAGCCGGGGTAAAGAGCCGTCCGGTTTCGAGTATTGCCGGCGAGCGGTCGCCGGAGCCGGGCGATCGCGGCAGCCGCGAGACAGCTGGACCCGGGGCCTTCGACCGAAGGTGGCGGCCCGGTCACGGCCGGCGCTTGGGCAGCCAGCCCTGGCACGCATGGGACAGCCCCGCGACATCCCGAGCCTTGCAGAATCGGTTCGACTGCGCCATATCGGGTCCATCGGCAGCGACGGAACGCCGTTCGCCGAAACCTCCAACCCTTCAGTCGACCATACCCGCTCCGGCGGGGCGTCGGCGTGCCGGAGCCTGATCCAGGTGCGGCGGAGGGATGGATGCCTCTCATCGAAGCACGTGCAGCCGGCCTTCGGGACGCGCTGTCGTGTTTGGCGGGAGTGACCTTGTTCCGAGGGGCTGCCGCGGGCGGTTCCTTCGCCGGGAAAAGGTCGGTTGACAGGGGGGTCGGGGTCAGCCTATACGGCGCCTCCCGACGCGGTGCCGAAGCAAAACGGCCCGGGTCGGACGGACTTCCCGAGGTTTAGAAAAGTAGATCTGGCGAAAGCCAAGGTGCTTGACTTCTCCTCGAAAGGTAATTACGAGAGTGATTACTGATCTTTGACAAGTTGTGATTGAGGAAGGGAGACGCGGGCGGCGTTTGTCCTTGCGGCCGGGTCGAGAGACCTGGCGTG
>NZ_VUOK01000061.1 GCF_009806555.1 Methylobacterium sp. 2A
CCGCGGTGTGGCGGCACGGGGGCCTGCCCGTCGTGCCGATCCGATGGGTGCTCATCCGCGATCCCGAGGCGCGCTTCCCGCCTCAGGCCCTGCTCTGCACCGATCCGACACGCGAGCCCGCGTCGATCGTCGGGTGGTTCGTGCGGCGCTGGACCGTCGAGGTCACGTTCCAGGAAGCGCGCGCCCATCTGGGCGTCGAGACGCAGCGGCAGTGGTCCGACACCGCGATCACCCGCACCACGCCCTGCCTGCTTGCCCTGTTCTCGATCGTCACGCTTCTGGCCGCACGCCTTCCGGCCCGCCAACGACGACGCGTCGCGGCGGCTGCGTGGTATCCCAAACCGCGTCCGACCTTCGCCGATGCCCTGGCCGCCGTGCGCTCTGCAATCTGGCGCGAGCGGACTTTGGCAACATCACCGCGCCGACACCCCCGAACGAAACCCCGCTTCCGTTTGCCCGCGCCCTGGGCCTATGCCCTTTGCCACGCCGCATGATGGGCCAAAGTCGAGCTAAGAGCCTCTCACGAAACGCCCGCTGTGCTGCCGCGGCCAGAGGGAGAACTCCCGGTGCTCGGGAGTTTCGTGAGGCGCCTAAGCCGCCCGGTTGAGAGCGCCCCGGGCCGGCGCCGCAGGCTCGGCGCCGATCTCGACCGGCGGCAGCGTGTCCATCACCCGGGAGGCCGGCAGGGTCACCACCACCTCGGTGCCCTCCCGGGGCTTCGAGGTGAGCTGGAACTGGCCGCCATGCAGCTCCACCAGCCCCTTCACGATCGGCAGGCCGAGCCCCGAGCCCTGCTCGGCGGTCTTGATCGCGAGCGAGCCGCGTCCGAACGACGACAGGACGGTGCCGAGCTCGTCCTCGGGGATGCCCGGCCCGCTGTCCTTCACCGAGACGTACTGCCCGCCCGAGGCGGTCCAGCCGACCTTCAGCCAGATCGCGCCGCCGGGCGGCGTGAACTTCACGGCGTTCGACAGGAGGTTCAGCACGATCTGGCGCAAGGCCCGCTCGTCCGCCCAGAGCCGCGGCAGGGCGTCGTCCACGAGGTCGTGGAAGGTCTGGTTCTTGGCCTTGGCGCGCAGGCCCATCATGTGGCGGCACTCCTCGACCACGTGGGCGAGCTGCACCGGCTCCTCGTTCAGCTCGTAGCGCCCCGCCTCGATCCGCGAGAGGTCGAGGATCTCGTTGATCAGGTTGAGGAGGTGCAGCCCGCTATCGTGGATGTCGTTGGAGTATTCCCGGTAGGACGGCGCGGTGTGGGTGCCGAACACCTCGTTCTTCATCACCTCGGAGAAGCCGAGGATCGCGTTGAGCGGGGTGCGCAGCTCGTGGCTCATCGTGGCGAGGAAGCGCGACTTGGCGAGGTTCGCCTCCTCGGCCCGGCGGCGGGCCTCGTCGGAATTGGCCTTGGCCTGCTCCAGTTCGCCGAACACCGCGTCCTTCTCGGCGCGCGAGCGCAGGGCGCTGATCGTGGCGGCGTAGAGGCGGCGGGACAGGCCGAGGAAGAACAGCTGCGCGCCGCCCGCCATCATCACGAGCAGCAGCCCGTCCACTTCGCGGGACAAGGCGGCCAGCGATGCGGTGGCGAGCCCCAGCGGCACCAGGGCGGCGACGGCCGCGAGCGGCACCGTCGCGGCCAGCATGGTGGTGACCGCCGAGGCGATGACGAGGCCGATCAGCGCGAAGGTCCAGCCGCCGGTGGCGCCGAGCCCGATCATGGCCGACCACGACAGGCTCTGCAGCACCTCGCCGGTCAGGAAGCGGCGGCGCCAGCGCCCGAGGGGAATCGTCTCGGGCTCCGCGTTCAGGAAGCGCCGGCTCAGCGTCGTGTTGAGCGCGATCATCAGGAAGACGCCGAGCGCCCAGGCCGCGGCCACCGGCGGCGTGATCCAGAACGTCGCCGCCGCGGCGAGCACCGCCGCGAATCCCGCCAGCGCAATCCCCGCTCCGGCCCGGTACTGGGCGTAGTGGCGCAGCAGCTCGTAGTCGAAGGCCCGCTCCAGGCCGGTCTGCGAAGTCAGCTTCTCGCGCGCCGAGCGGATCTCGCGGGCAACCCCGAGGCGGCGGGCGGCCTCCTCCGTCGAGGGGCCGCGACCGCGCTGGACCATCTCGACGGTGAGATCGGACATACGCGCACTGAAACTCGAGAAAGGACGGTGTCGGCCGGGAATCGCTCCTGAAGGATGCGGCGGATATGTTAAGAAGCAGCTGCCAGTGTCGCTCAGATCTTAAACATCCCTGGCTGTGGCGAAGCTGACCGGCCGTCCGGTTCCGTGTGCGCTCACGCACATCGTCCCAGCGGCCGCGCTCGCTAAGACCGGGCGGTCGATGGTCGGGCTCACCCGTCGATGAGGGATCGCCGTTCATGCCGAAGCTCACCGTCAACGGCGTCGCGCACGACATCGACGCCGATCCCGACATGCCGCTGCTCTGGGTGCTGCGCGACCGGCTCGACGCCACGGGCACCAAGTACGGCTGCGGCATCGCGCAATGCGGCGCCTGCACGGTCCATCTCGACGGCCAGCCGGTCCGCGCCTGCCAGACGAGGCTCGGCGATGTCGGCACCGCGCAGGTGACCACCATCGAGGGCGTGTCGGGCCGTGTGGCCGAGGCCGTCCAGGCGGCATGGCGCAAGCTCGACGTGGTCCAGTGCGGCTATTGCCAGTCCGGCCAGATCATGTCGGCGATCGGCCTGCTCTCGGGCAATGCCAAGCCCAGCGACGCCGAGATCGACGGCGCCATGGACGGCAACATCTGCCGCTGCGGCACCTACCAGCGCATCCGCGCCGCGATTCACGAAGCCGCGCGCAGCCTCGCCTGATCCGTCCCGGCCCCCACCTTCCCGCCCTCCCCGCGGTCCCGACCGGAGCCTCGCCGCCATGCTGAACGCCCGTCGACCGAATCCCCTCCCCGTCCGTCCGAGCCGCCGCGGCCTGCTGGCGGGCGCCGGCGCCCTCGTGGTGGCGTTCCGGCTCGCTCCGAAATCCGCCCGCGCGGCCGCCGGCCCGAACCTCGCCGACGTGAAGGCCCAGCCCAACGCCTTCGTGCGGATCGGCGCGGACGACACCGTCACGGTGATCATCAAGCACCTCGACATGGGCCAGGGCAACACGACCGGCCTCGCCACGATCCTGGCCGACGAGCTCGGCG
This sequence comes from Methylobacterium sp. 2A, assembly GCF_009806555.1. Lineage (GTDB taxonomy): Bacteria > Pseudomonadota > Alphaproteobacteria > Rhizobiales > Beijerinckiaceae > Methylobacterium. Next base: position 3,148 of record NZ_VUOK01000061.1, read on the forward strand.
CCGACTGGCGACAAGTCCGCACCGAGTTCGCCCCCGCCGACGCGACGCTCTACAACAACAGCCTGATGGGCCCGATCCAGGGCACCGGCGGCTCCACGGCGATCGCCAATTCCTGGTTCCAGCTGCGCAAGGCCGGTGCCGCCGCCCGCGAGATGCTGATGGCCGAGGCCGCCTTCCGCTGGAAGGTGCCGGTCTCCGAGATCACGGTGACGGACGGGATCGTGCGCCACGCGCCGTCCGGCCGGCAGGCGCGGTTCGGGGAGCTCGCCGCCTCGGCGGCCTCCCTGCCGGTCCCCTCCGAGCCGCGGCTCAAGGATCCGAGCGAATGGCGGCTGATCGGCCAAAAGATCCCGCGCCTCGATTCCGTGGCCAAGACCAACGGCACGGCGGTTTATTCTCTGGATATCCGCCGCCCGAACCAGGTCACCGCCGTGGTGGCCCGGGCACCGCGCTTCGGCGCCACCGTGAAGGGTTTCGACGCCGCAGCCGCCCGGAAGGTCGCCGGGGTGCTCGACGTGGTGCAGGTGCCGACCGGCGTGGCGGTGATCGCCCGCGACACCTGGGCGGCCATGAAGGGCCGCGAGGCGCTCACCGTCACCTGGGACGACAGCACCGCCGAGACCCGCTCGTCCGACGCGATCCTGGCCGAGTACCGGGAGCGGGCCAAGGGTCCTGGCCTGACGGCCTCCGAGCGCGGCGACCCGCAGGCGGCGCTGAAAAACGCCGCCACGGTGATCGAGGCCGAATTCACCTTCCCCTACCTCGCCCACGCGGCGATGGAGCCGTTGAACGCCACGATCGAGAAGGCGGCCGACGGCGGCTACGATGTCTATGCCGGCTTCCAGTTCCAGACGATCGAGCAGGCCACCATGGCGGCGATCCTCGGGGTGACGCCCGACCGGGTGCGCCTCCACTGCAACTGGGCGGGCGGCTCCTTCGGGCGCCGGGCGACGCCCACCGCCGATTACCTCGCGGAAGCCGCCGCCGTCTTCAAGGCGTCGGGCGAGAAGGCCCCCGTGCACCTCGTCTGGACCCGCGAGGACGACATGGCCGGCGGCTATTACCGCCCGACCGTGCTGCACAAGGTCCGGGCCGGCATCGACGCCAAGGGCGCGGTGGTCGCCTGGGACCACGTCATGGTGGGGAAGTCGATCGTGATCGGCTCGCCCCTCGAGGCGATGCTCGTCAAGAACGGCATCGACTCGACCACCGTCGAGGGCGCCTCCGACACGCCCTACGCGCTCCCGGCCTACCGGTTCGGCGTCCATAACGGCCGCGAGGGCGTGCCGGTCCTGTGGTGGCGCTCGGTCGGCCATTCCCACACGGCCCATGTGATGGAGGTGATGATCGACGAGCTGGCGCACGCCGCGAACGTCGATCCGGTCGCCTACCGGCTCTCCCTCCTGACCCAGGCGCCGCGGCTGTCCGGCGTGCTGAAGCTCGCCGCCGACAGGGCCGGCTGGAGCGCGGCGCCCCGGGAGCCGGGGCGCGGCCTCGGTGTCGCGGTCCACGAATCCTTCGGCTCCTACGTCGCCATGGTGGCGGACGTGACCGCGCAGGATGCGGGGATCCGCGTCAACCGGATCGTGGCGGCGGTGGATGTCGGCGTTCCGGTCAACCCCGACGTGATCCGGGCGCAGGTCGAGGGCGCGGTCGGCTTCGCCCTGTCGGCGGTGCTGAGGAACCGCATCACCCTCAAGGACGGGCAGGTGCAGGAGCACAATTTCGACGCCTACGAGCCGACCCGCATGAGCGAGATGCCGAAGGTGGAGGTGCATATCGTGCCGAGCCAGGTGGCGCCCACCGGGATCGGCGAGCCGGGCGTGCCCTGCCTTGGCCCGTCGATCGCCAACGCGGTCTTCGCCGCGACCGGCCGGCGCCTGCGCTCCCTGCCGCTGGACCTCTCGGGCGTGAAGGGCGCGTGAGAAAACGCACGGCCCGCCGCCGCGCATCGGCGTAGGACGAGAGGGTCTTCCCCCAAGGCAAGAGACACGACTGACAACGGCGCGGCGCGACACCGCGCCGTTTCTTTTTTGGGCCGCCCGGCGCCATCTCGGGGGCATGCCGTTCGACGACACCGCCGCCCGCCTGCGTGCCTGCCGCCTCTGCCGGGACAGCCCGCTCTACGGCCCGCCCCTGCCCCAGGAGCCCCGGCCGATCGTCCAGGGCTCGGCCACGGCGCGCCTCTGCATCGCCAGCCAGGCCCCCGGGACGCGGGCTCATCGCACCGGAATGCCGTTCCTGGATCCTTCCGGCGTCCGGCTGCGGTCCTGGCTCGGCCTCGACGAGGCGCGGTTCTACGACGCCGCCAAGGTCGCCATCGTGCCGATGGGCGCGTGCTTCCCCGGCCTCGACGCCAAGGGCGGCGACCGGCCGCCGCGCCGGGAATGCGCCGAGCGCTGGCGGGCGGAGCTGTTCTCCGGCCTTCCGAACCTCGCGCTGATCCTGGTGATCGGCCAGTACGCGCAGGGATGGCATCTCGGCCGGATGGAGGGCGGGCTCACCGGCACGGTGCGGCGCTGGCGGGCGATCCTTGCCGAGCCCCGGCGCCCCCGGGTGCTGCCCCTGCCCCACCCGTCCTGGCGCAACAACGGCTGGCTCAAGCGCGAGCCCTGGTTCGAGGCGGAGCTGCTGCCGGTGCTGAAGGCGGAGGTGGCGCGGGTGCTGGCCGGGTGATCGGGGCCCCGGCGCTCGTCCCGGGTAGAACGCCACGGCAGCAGCGGCGCCACAGGGCAGAAGCATCCGCCGGGGCGGTGGATTATGGCGAAGCATTCCCTTGAGTGAGCCGGCTTATTGAGACAGGATATTGCATCAGCCGGACCTTCGGAGTGGGTTGATCAATGCCAGATGCGAGACGCCGCCGCGCGTGGCTCGAAGGCTACAGCCTGACCACCGCCGAAATTCTCTACCACCTGCCGGATTACCCGCATCTGCTGCAGACCTTCGTCTGGCAACAGCACGATCTCTTCCCGCAGCTGCCGGAGCTGCGGAAATTCCTGGCTTTCTGGCAGAGCAGGCTCGACGGCCCGCTGCATTCCGTGAAGGTCATGCACTGCCAACTCCTGAAGCCGGCCGAGCTGCGCGCGGTGTCGGGCGATTTCCTGCTTCACTGAGAGCAGCCTCCGGGCACGGCGAGCCGGGTGGACCGGACGCGCACGGCGAGAGCGCTCCGCGCCGAACGGGGCACCGGTTCGGCGCGAAAGAACGCGTCCCTGCACAGTCTTTGAAGCGTGCCCCATCGCAGCGAGCACGGGACACGACGCTGGCACCATCGCCGCCAGTAAAGCGCGACCTGCTCCCGAGCGGGAGAGGGAGCCGGTCGCGCTTGCGAGGTTCGTCGGCACGATGCCGTCGTGTCCGGCGGGCAACGCGCCCGGGCACGGCCTCAGGCGCGATCCGAAAAGCCTTCAAGCCGGGCCGCCGGCGGGCAGATATCGTTCCCCTCCGCTGCGTTCTTTTAAAAGAACGATCTCGTTGACATATCGAACGGCCGGCGACACCCTGACGGTCGTCGGCGCGCCGCGAATCCGGCCGGCCGGCGGATGTTCAGACTGGAGCTTCGAACCGATGGGCCTTCGACCCCTGCACGATCGCGTGCTGCTGCGCCGCCTGGAGAGCGAGGAGAAGACCAAGGGCGGCATCATCATCCCGGACACCGCCAAGGAGAAGCCGCAGGAGGGCGAGGTCGTGGCCGTGGGGGCCGGCGCCCGCGACGAGACCGGCAAGGTCGTGCCGCTCGACGTCAGGGCCGGCGACCGCGTCCTGTTCGGCAAGTGGTCCGGCACCGAGATCAAGGTCGACGGCGAAGACCTCCTGATCCTCAAGGAATCCGACATCCTCGGCGTGGTCGCGGCCTGAACGGGCGCGGCGCCAAGCCTTTGTTGTGACGCGCTGTCTTGCGCCGAACCGGATCCCCTTCGGCGGAGAGCGCTCTGATCTGGAAACGGGAGACAGGACATGGCTGCTAAGGACGTCAAATTCTCGGGCGATGCGCGCGAACGTCTGCTGCGCGGCGTCGATATCCTGGCGGATGCCGTGAAGGTCACGCTGGGTCCGAAGGGCCGCAACGTGGTGATCGAGAAGAGTTTTGGCGCGCCGCGCATCACCAAGGACGGCGTCACCGTCGCCAAGGAGATCGAGCTGGAGGACCGGTTCGAGAACCTGGGCGCCCAACTCGTGCGCGAGGTGGCGTCGAAGACCAACGATCTGGCCGGCGACGGCACCACCACCGCCACCGTGCTGGCCCAGGCGATCGTCCGCGAGGGCGCCAAGGCGGTGGCGGCGAACTTCAACCCGCTCGACCTGAAGCGCGGCATCGACCTCGCGGTGACGGCCGCCGTGAAGGACATCACCGGCCGCGCCCGCAAGGTGACCGCCTCCGACGCCATCGCGCAGGTCGGCACGATCTCGGCCAACGGCGACGCCGAGGTCGGCCGGCTGATCGCGGAGGCGGTCCAGCGGGTCGGCAACGAGGGCGTGATCACGGTCGAGGAGGCCAAGACCGCCGAGACCGAGCTCGACGTCGTCGAGGGCCTGCAGTTCGACCGCGGCTACCTCTCGCCGTATTTCGTCACCAACGCCGAGAAGCTCATCGCCGAGCTGGAAGACCCCTACATCCTCATCCACGAGAAGAAGCTCTCCTCGCTCCAGCCCCTGCTGCCGATCCTGGAGGCCGTCGTGCAATCCGGCCGGCCGCTCCTGATCATCGCCGAGGACATCGAGGGCGAGGCGCTGGCGACCCTGGTGGTGAACAAGCTGCGGGGCGGCCTGAAGATCGCCGCCGTGAAGGCGCCGGGCTTCGGCGACCGCCGCAAGGCCATCCTGGAGGACATCGCGATCCTCACCAAGGGCCAGACCATCTCGGAGGATCTCGGCATCAAGCTCGAGAACGTCACCCTGCCCCAGCTCGGCCAGGCCAAGCGCGTGCGCATCGAGAAGGAGAGCACCACGATCGTCGATGGCGCCGGCGACAAGTCCGACATCGCGGGCCGGATCGCCCAGATCAAGGCGCAGATCGAGGAGACCACCTCGGACTACGACCGCGAGAAGCTGCAGGAGCGTCTGGCCAAGCTCGCGGGCGGCGTCGCGGTGATCCGCGTCGGCGGCGCGACCGAGGTCGAGGTGAAGGAGAAGAAGGACCGCGTCGACGACGCCCTCAACGCCACCCGCGCGGCGATCGAGGAGGGCATCGTGCCCGGCGGCGGCACCGCGCTGCTGCGCGCCAAGGCCGTGGTCTCGGCGATCCGGAGCGACAACGCCGACGTCAAGGCTGGGATCAGCATCGTGCTCAAGGCCCTTGAGGCCCCGATCCGGCAGATCGCCCAGAACGCGGGCGTCGAGGGCTCGATCGTGGTCGCGAAGGTCAGCGAGAGCGGCTCCGAGACCTTCGGGTTCGACGCGCAGACCGAGACCTACGGCGACCTGATCGAGGCCGGCATCGTCGATCCGGCCAAGGTGGTGCGCACCGCCCTGCAGGACGCGGCCTCCGTGGCCGGGCTGCTGGTCACCACCGAGGCCCTGATCACCGAGCGCCCGAAGGACAAGCCCGCGCTCCCCGCGCCGGCCGGCGCGGACTTCTGATCCACCCTCCGGGGCGGCCCGGCCCCCTCGACTCCGTGACCGCCTGGATCTGGATCGGCGGTTCCATGGGCTGGCAGCCGACGTTACACCGTGGGGTCTGGGAGACTCGAAACGCGGGCAGTGATCTCCCTCCCCCATAAAGCTACGATGTTCGCACATCACCCTTGGAAAGGCGAAGGCGGCTCCGCGCGTCTCCCTCCCCCCTCTGCGGGAGAGGGTGGCCCCCGAAGGGGGTCGGGAGGGGACCTGCGCTTCGTCCTGCAGCCGTGTTGCCACACTCGATGTGTGAATCCGCAAGCCCGCACAGGGGCGAGGGAGGATGCGCGGCACGTCGGGATTGCCAAGCCTGCTGCCCGACGCGGGTGGGCGGTCCGGCGCCGGGCGTCATCCGCTGAGATGGGTCGCCGCCAACCCCGGGTGCCGGCCGCGCATTGACAGGCCTCGCCCGGCCGTGATCGGTGCCGCGACCCGTAAGGACGCCCGATGCCCGAGATTCCCGACCCCCGCGACCGCCTCATCGTGGCCCTGGACCTGCCGAGCGTGGCCGAGGCCGAGGCGCTGATCGACCGGATCGGCGACGCTGCGACCTTCTACAAGATCGGCTACCAGCTCGGCTACGCGGGCGGGCTGGCGCTCGCCGAGCGTCTGGCGGCCCGCGGCCTCAAGATCTTCCTCGACCTGAAGCTCCACGACATCGGCAACACCGTCGAGGCCGGGGTGCGCGCGGCCTCGGGGCTCGGCGCCACCTTCCTCACGGTCCACGCCTATCCGCAGACCATGCGGGCGGCGGTCCGTGGCCGGGGGGCGGGCCTGAAGATCCTCGCCGTGACGGTGCTGACCTCCTACGACGATGCCGACGCCGCCGAGGCCGGCTATGCCCTGGGGGTGACCGATCTCGTCGCCCAGCGCGCCGCCCAGGCCGCCGTCATCGGGATCGACGGCCTCGTCTGCTCGGCGGCCGAGGCGACGCGCGTCCGGACGATCGTCGGGCCGGACCGGCTGATCGTCACCCCGGGGATCCGCCCGGCGGGCGCGGAAGCCGGCGACCAGAAGCGGGTGATGACCCCCGGCGAGGCTCGGCGGGCCGGGATCGACCACGTCGTGGTCGGGCGCCCGATCACCGGTGCCGCCGACCCCCGCGCGGTGGCGCGGGCGATCGTGGCCGAGATGGCCTGATCGGGATGGCCGTCCCGCGGCCCCGACCCACTTCGACCCGAACAAGGAGATGCAGCATGACGAAGGGCTACTGGATCGCGCGGGTCGATGTCCGCGACGCGGAGGCCTACAAGGATTACGTGGCGGCCAACGGCGCGGCCTTCGCCAAGTTCGGCGGCCGCTTCCTCGTGCGCGGCGGCGCCCACGAGGCGGTGATGGGCCCGGCCCGGTCCCGCAACGTGGTGATCGAGTTCCCGAGCTACGCCGACGCCCTCGCCTGCTGGAACTCCGATCTCTATCAGGCGGCCAAGGCCAAGCAGCGCGGCGGCGTCGAGGCCGAGATCCTGGTGATCGAGGGCTATGACGGCCCGCAGCCCACCGCCTCCGAGCCCGCGCCGGAGGCCGGGGCCGCGTCCGAGTAAGTCGCTGACGCGCTCACCGCCGCACGGGCGCCAGGCTCCGCAGCAGGAACGCCGTCATGGCCTCCACGGACGGCATGGGCTGGAGCGGCGACTTCCCGACCAGCACCGGGTGCGTGTAGCGGGCGATTGCGGCGTGGACGCAGGCCGCCGCCTCGTCGGGATCCGCGGCCTCGAAGACGCCGCTTGCCACGCCGTCGCGGATGATCCGCTCGAACCCCGCGGTGATCCGGGCGACGTGGTGGCGGCAGACCTCCCAGCTCTCCGCCATCGCGGCCTCGACCATCTCGTGCATCCGGGGAAACGCCTCGCAGCGCCGGGTGCAGTCGCGGTGCAGGGCCTCGATCGCCGCCACGAATCGCTCGGTCGGGTCGAGGCCCGGCCGGTCGGCGATCTCCGAGATCAGCGCCTCGACCTCGCCGATCAGGCGCTCCAGCACCGCCTCGTTGATCGCCTTCTTCGAGTCGAAGAAGCGGTAGACGTTGGCCGGGCTCATCTTGAGCGTCCGGGCGATGTCGGCCACCGTCGTCTTCTGGTAGCCGATCTCTCGGAAATAGGCGTCCGCCGTCGCGAGGATGCGGCTGCGCGTGTCGGGCGCGCTCTCCTGCGTCGGGCAGGGAATCGTGTCAGCCAGGGACATGCATCCTCACTAGGGCATGCGGGCGCGGAGCGTCAAAGATGCCGCTCCGATGCAGGTTCCCTGCGGCCGGTGCGCGCCGCGCGGAACCGGGTCCGGCGGCATCCATTGCCCCGGCATCCGGCCGCGGCCGCGGCCCCTCGCGCGGGATGAGCCATGACGTTGACCGATACCCGGGCCCTGATCACCGGCGCCGATTCCGGCATCGGGCAGGCGACCGCCGAGCTGTTCGCCCGGGAGGGCGCCGACGTGGCGATCACCTACCACACCGACGCGGCCGGCATCCGCGAGACCGCCGCCCGGGTCGAGGCGGCCGGGCGCCGGGCGCTCGTGCTCCAGCTCGATATCGGCGACCCGGCGGCGGTGAACGCCGCCTTCGACCGGATCGGCAGCGAGTTCGGCACCCTCGACATCCTGGTGGCGAATGCCGGGCAGGCGATGGGCGGCGTGCCGGTGGCCGAGATGGACGACGCGCTGCTGGAGCGGATCCTGCGGGTGAACCTGATGGGCCCGCTGTTCTGCGCCCGCCCGTTCATCCGGATGCGCAAGGCGCACGGGGGGAACGGCAAGATCGTGTTCGTCTCTTCCGTGGCCCAGCACCTGCCGACCCCGGAGAGCGCGCCCTACGGCATGTCCAAGGCCGGGCTCGGCTCCCTGTGCCGGTCCCTGTCGCGGGAACTCGCCGAGGATCGGATCAACGTCAACAACGTCGCCCCGGGCCTGATCGAGACCCCGATGACCGCCGACCGGTTCGAGAAGCCGGAGGTGCTTGACCAGTCCCTGGAGCGGATCCCGTTCCACCGGGCCGGCCAGCCGGAGGAGATCGCCCGGGCGATCCTCTACCTCGCCTCGGACGCCTCCGCCTACGTGACCGGCCACACCCTGGTGGTCGATGGCGGGCTGACGATGCAGTGGGGCGGGGCCTGAACGAGGAAAGGCGCCGGACCCGGTCCGGCGCCTCGCCTGAGAGCGCGTGTCGTCGTCCGGCTTCAGCCTATGAGCCGAACTGCGAGCCCAGACGCTCGAGGTACTCGGCGAGGTCGACGCCGCCGACCCGCTTGCCGTAATCGAAGCGCATGCCCTGGCGGATGTCGATGCTGGCATCCCGCGTCGTCAGGGTGAAGGGCCGGACGCAGACCCAGGCCCCGTCGCGGCGGTGCTCGAAGTAGCCGAGGATCTCGTGCTTGGCCATAACCTGTCCTCCGGTACGGTGTTTGGAGACATAACGGTCACGCCGGCCCCAGGTTCGCGCAGGGGGACTGTTTTTCGTGCCCCATTCCAGAGGTCTCGCGCCTTCGGAGATCGGAGGGCGGCGGACCTGACCGGCGCTGATCTCGCCTGAGCTTGGCCGTAACTGGCTTCACGCCGAGCGGGCCGCTCCGCTCACTGCCAGCGATCGAGAATCTCGGCGGTGGTCATCGTCTCGACCTGATGGCCGTAGCGCATCCGGTACATCAGCAGCAGCGCGTCGTGCGCCTCGTCGCAGGAGCTGCACAGGGCGTCGGTGGCCAGCACGATGCGGTAGCCGAGATCGACGCCGCCGAGCACCGCGGCCAGCACGCAGACATCCGTCTCCGCCCCGGTGACGATCAGCGTGTCGGCCCCCCGTGCCCGCAGGCGTGCGTCGAGATCGGTGTCGAGCCAGGGCGAGTAGACGTCCTTGTCGAGGATTTCCGCGGGCGGAACGAGCCGGCCGAGATCCGGGATGAGGTCGATCAGGTCCGGATCGAGGCGCTCGCGGGTCATGTCGGCCCAGCGCTGCGAGTAGGTCGCCCAGGTGCCGCGCCCCTCGCCCGGCCGGGCGGCCGGGATGAAGCGGGTGAAGATGGTCCGCTCCGGATGCGCCTCGGCGAGGCGGCGGACATGCGGCAGGACCCGCGGCATCCACGGGGTCTGCCAGTCGGTGGATTCGGCGAACATGCGCTGCATGTCCACGCAGAGGTGGACGCATCCGTCGCCGAAGGGTTTGGCGGACGACCGGCCCTCCTGAGCGCGGCTGTCCGTCGATTGAGCGTTTCCAGTTCCCATGACCGCGCAATCAGGCAGGACGGGGCGAGTTCCCGCGGCAGAATGGAGGGCGCCGCGCGGGCGCACCGGCTGCCAAGGCGTTCAAACGACAGCACCCGATCGCAGGGCGACCGGGCGCGTCCTGAAGTCTCGGAGCGACGGGCTCGTCCGCGCCGCGCCGGTGGAGAATTACCGGTCGGCCTTCGCGCCGGAGGTTGTCAGCTGGAGGTAGCGCTCGGTGGTCGGACCGATCAGCCGCCGCACCGCCTCCGCCATGCCCTGCTCTTCCTTCAGCGACTGCTGGAACGCCGTCCGGTGCCCCTGCTGGCCGGCGGCGTCGCCGATGACGAGCAGCGACTCGTAGGCCGCGATCTCGAAGTTCTCGAAGGCGTGGTTGGCGTAGGTGTTCTTCAGGATCTCGTCCTGGGCCGGGGCGTGGCCCAGAGCCATCATGTTGCCGACGAAGCCCAGAAAACCCTCCTTGAGGGCCGAGGGGCTGTCGCCGAGGCTCTGGAGAGCCTCCTCCAGGCGCTGGCGCTGACCGTGCGTCTCCTCGATATGGCGGCGCAGGGCCTGCTCCATTTCCGGATAGCGCTCCAGGCGCTCGACCTGCCGCTCCATGATCTGCAGCGCCTGCATCTCGAGGGCATGGGTGTTCTTGAGGGCCGTGACGTAAATCTCGCGCGCGTCCGTGGCCATGGTGGTCACCTCTGTTCCGTTGCGGGCTCTCGGGCCCGTTCAGACAGGGAACGCGGGCGCCGCACGGCCAAGTTCCTGGCGGCGCAGCCCGGACAGGAGGTCGCGGGCACCGTCACCGCGATGCCCCGGCAGCGGGGAACCGGCACGGCCCGCCGCAAGACCGAAGCCGAATGAAAATTAATGCATGTCAGCACAAGAAGTTAGTTGCCGTGGCGGCTGTGCCACATCGCGTCGGAGCTGGCGGCCGGCCGCCGGTTCCCCCGGCCTCCGGACTACCCCGCGGCGCATCGCCATGCGAGTGTCGTCTCCGGCATCCCGCAACCTTGGGGTGTTCGCCGAGGATCCCGCCTGGGGGTCCCAACCCCTTGGCTGAGTGCCCATGCCGCGCCTGACCCTGCCGAGCACCCGCGCCATCGCGGCCGCGACCGGACTTGCCCTCGGCCTCGGGGGCCAGCCGGCCCAGGCTCAGAGCGTCGCCGAGATGGCGGCCCGGATGGACGCGATGCAGCGCCAGATGCAGGCCATGCAGCAGGAACTCGCCGCCCTGCGCCGGCAATCCGGCGCGCAGAAGGCCGCGATCGCCGGCGAGGCCCGGGAGCGCCGGGTCCTGTCGCGGGAGCAGGCGCGCCTGGCCGCGCGGACCGAGCATCAGCAGCACGTGGCGCAGGTCGGCGGCCCCGGCGGGGCGCGCCCGGCCGTGAGCGCGCACACACCCGTCATCCTCGCCAACGACCTCGCCTGCAACGCCGGCAGCTACGCCTTCGGGCCGGCGATCTGCTTCACGCCGGGCGGCTTCGTCGAACTGGCGGGCATCGCCCGCCATCCCAACCTGGTCTCGGATATCGACACCGATTTCGGCGGCATCCCGTTCCGCAACGATCCCCGCTCGCGGGAGAACGAGTTCCGCTTCTCCGCCCGGCAGAGCCGCCTGAGCGGCCTGTTCACCGCGAAGGTCGAGCCGACGCTCCAGATCTCGGGCTATTACGAGATCGATTTCCTCGGGGCGGCCACCAACGCCAACTCGCGCGAGAGCAACAGCTACAACCCCCGCATCCGGCAGATCTTTGCGACCGTCGATGCCCTGGACACCGGCTGGCACGTGCTCGCCGGACAGGCCTGGAGCCTGCTCACCACCGATCTGTCCGGCATCACGCCGCTCAAGGAGCAGATCCCGCTCACCATCGACGTGCAGTACGTGCCGGGCTTCAACTGGAGCCGGAGTCCGCAGCTGCGTGTGGTCAAGGACGTGGCGCCCGGTCTGTGGGTCGGCCTGTCGGCGGAATCGCCCCAGAGCGTGCTGCCGCCGAGCCCCTTCGCGGCGCCCGGCCTCGTCAACGTCAGCAATACCGGCGACCCGATCGGCCAGCTCAACACCACCACCACCTACTCGAACAACAGCGCCCCCGACATCATCGGCAAGGTCGCTCTGGAGCCCGGCTTCGGGCATTTCGAGCTCAAAGGTCTGGCGCGGTTCTTCGACGACCGGCTGAGCCCAACCAACCTCACCGCCACGACCCGGCTGCCCGGCCATTCCAACACCGCGGTCGGCTACGGGATCGGCGGTGCCGCGACCCTGCCGGTGATCGACAAGCGCCTGGATCTGCAGGTGAGCGGCCTCGTCGGCCAGGGTATCGGCCGCTACGGCTCGGCGCAGCTGCCCGATTTCGCCCTGAAGGCCGATGGTTCGATCGCGCCGATCCCGGCCTTCCAGCTGCTGGCCGGCGCCGTCGCCCACGTCCAGCCGGGCACCGACGTCTACGTCTATGCCGGCTGGGAGCATGCCGCCCGGGCCGGCGCGCTCAACGCGACGGGCTACGGCTCGCCGACCCTGGTGGTGACCGGCTGTAACGTGGAAGGGGCGGCGAGCGGCACCTGCCAAGCCGAGACCCGGGATATCCGCCAGATCACCGGCGGCTTCTGGCACGACCTCTACAAGGGCAGCTACGGCCGCCTCGTGGCGGGCGCCCAGGTCTCCTACACGGAGCGCGATGCCTTCCGGGGCGCCTTCGGGATCGCACCCTCCAACCATCTCGTCACCGGCCTGACGTCGCTGCGCTATTACCCGTTCTGAAGGCCGGGGCCGGCGGGCTCCGCCAGCCCCGCGGCCAGCCCCTCCTCCCGGAGCGCGCGCCGCACGGATTCACGGGCACCCACGCGGCCGTACCAGGCCTCCAGATGGCGCAGGGCGTCGAAGTGGATGTCGGCCCTGTAGTGTGAGGTCAGCCAGGGCGCCTGACCCCAGCCCGTGAGGGCATACAGGTAGGCGTCCGCCACCGTGAAGTCCGGGCCCATCAGGAAGGCGTGGTCGGCCAAGAGCCGATCGATCCAGGCATAGCGCGCTTCGAGCTTCGGCCGGACCGTCTCGACATAGCGGCCCGCGAGCCGCGCGTAGAGCAGCGGGATGAAGCCCTTGTGGATCTCGGAATTCAGGAAGCCCAGCATCTCCTGGAGCCGGTAGCGCTCCAGGGAGCCGTTCGGCGGCGCGAGACGGTGCTGGGGCTTCAGATCGGCCAGATATTGCAGGATGGCCGGCCCTTCCCGGAGCAGGCTCCCGTCGTCGAGCGCCAGCACCGGCACGTAGCCGTGCGGGTTGATGGACAGGAAATCGGCCCCCGCCTCCGTCACGTGCCGGGTGTGATCGACCCGGCAGAGCTCCAGATCGAGGCCGAGTTCATGGGCGATGATGTGCGGGGCGAGGGCGCAGCTCGCCGGCATGTAGTAGAGTTTCACGATCGATCTCCCGACAAAGGGACCGCCGCACGGAGCGTGTAAAGCGGAGCGATTCTTGAGTAAAAGAATCGACCGGATGATGTAAGAACGCACTATTTTGAGCGCTGGGTACAGAAGTTATACCGGCCTGGATCTGGGTGGAGCCGATGAAGGACACGGTGACGGGTTGCTCGGTGGAGCATGCGATGCATCTGCTCGGCGGGCGCTGGCGCCTGCTTCTGGTGTCCTTCCTGATCGACGGGCCGAAGCGCTTCAACGAACTCAGGCGCATCCTGCCGGGCATCTCGCAGCGGATGCTGACGCTGGATCTCCGCGCCCTCGAAACCGCCGGCCTCGTCAGCCGAACCGTCTACCCCACGACGCCCGTCCGGGTCGAATACGCCCTGACCGAGGACGGGATGCGGCTGAAGACGGTCGTGGCGGCGGTGCAGGATTTCGGGCGCTGGCTGAAACAGCGCCGACCGGCGCCCGGATCTTCACCGGGCCTGCGCGGTTCCCCCTCGGCGGACAGCACCCGGTCCCCCGACCGCCGCCCGGCGGGTTGAGCTGGTGCGACGCTGTCGCGCGCCAGGAGGAGCCGATGGATCAGGATCGCGACCTGTCGAAGGAGCCGCCGATCTCGGACGGGCAGAGCGGCCGCCCGCGCGACGAGACTATCGCGCAGACCGGGCGCGGCCTGCCCAACGATACCGGGCGGCCGGTGGAGGTCGACGAGGCCGAGGCCGCCCGGATCGAGCGGAAGATCCGGGAACTCTGAGGCCGGTCAGGGCCGGTCAATGCAGGGCGTAGCCGCGCGCGATCCGCTGCTGCGCCGCCAAGTGCCGGCCGATCTCGAGCAGCAGGGTCTCGGTCCATTCCAGCATGGGCGCGTCCCCGAACTGCGAGAGCGCGTTGTGCAGGGACAGGCACAGGTCCGCGGCCTGGTTGAGGGCATCGATCCGGGTTCCGTCGCGCTGCGCGAACGCCGTGCCGGCGGATTTGCTGTCCGAGATCTCGACGATCACACCCCGGCCCGTGGTCGGTTGACCATGTTCGTCGTGATAGAAATGTCCGCGGGTGAAGACCCAGCGCTGCCGACCTTCCGGCGAGCGCACGCGGTACTCGGCCGTGTAGGAGCCGCCGGACTGAACGCAGTCCAGGATCACCTGCGAGATATGCGCCCGGTCGTCCGGATGGACTGCCGCCAGGATCTCCGCCAGGCTGACCCCGGCCCGCGACCGGGCGGGGCTGATGTTGAACAGCAGGGCACTGACCGGATCGGCGCGCGCTACGTCCGCGCGGATGTCCCACATCCAGAAGCCGACGCCGCCGGAGGCCTCGAGGGCTGCTGCCAGCGCCGCCTCGGATACGACGTCGTCTGCCGCCTGATCCATCTGAACCGTTCCTCCCCGACCGGGCCGTCCCGCGGCGTGTTGCCCATCGCCGCGTCGCCCAAGCGCCCCTCGATATCTTCCGCTCCCCCGGTATCTTCAACCGGAGATCGGTGGTCGGGCACATCGTGTCTACAGCAGGTGAATGCCGCCCCTGCATCCGGCCCGCGGGTGCGGCGTCGGGCGCGCGGATGGTCGCCGATCGCGCGGATGGTCGCCGATCGCGTGACGCGCGACAGGGATGTGGGACCCTCCCGGCCCGCGACGCCGCGGCAACCACCGGGCGGCCGTCATCCGGCAAAGCTTGGCGGTGGCTCTGGTCTTCGCGCGTTGATCGGGTCGGTGGCCGGGGTTCGGACGGGTCACGGCCGCCCGTGAGCAAGGCCTGTGCCTGACTGATCTCCGCATTCGCTACCGAGGCGGGGCCATATTATTGTTGCCGACGGTGAATTTGCGGCACTGGAGGATGATTTCGGATATTCAGATTGAAAATTAGGTGTAGGGAACCTGTCGATTTAGGGCTATGTGAAGGCGTCCACGCAGATCGGAGACCAGGATGCGCCGTCTAGCGCTCGAATCCGCAGTGCTGTCGCTGCTGGCGTCCACGGTCGTCTTCCCGGTCACGGCTGACGCGAAGCCGAAGCAGGTCCGGCTGCCCATGCTGGAGGTGCCCGACGATCTCGGCCTCATCCTCAAGAAGCCGAATTTCGGAAGCCGCGCGTCGCTGTTGCGGTCGCCGGTCGAGCTGTCGGACGTGAGGGACCGGCGTGGCCTGGAGCGGGAGCAGCGCATGTGGAGCCGGCTTAACGGCTCCCTGTGCGTGGGCTGCGGCGGGACCCCGAGCGCGGTCCTGAGCGGGGCCTCGGCCGTGCGCAGGGTGAACTACGTGGATCCGGTCGCCGTCCTGAACGCGAAGCCCGCTTCCGTCGCATCGACGGTCGTGGCGAGCCGTGCGGTCGCCCCGGCACGATCCGCCCGCGTCCATCTCGCCCATCGGCGCCCGCACCGGTCGCGGCTCTACGCCTATTACAGCCGGATGCGGTATGCGGTGCTGAAATGGCGCCGGCATCACCACCGCCGCCGGGTCCGCGCCGTTCAACACGTCCCGGCATCGCCGGCATAGGCGCGGGGCCGTCCGGCTTCAGGCCGCCCGCAGGGCCTCGATCTCGGCGAGGGTGACCGCCGTGCGGGCCCGGAGCGTGCCGAGCATCGGCGTGACATCCTCCCCCGCCCGGCAGGCGGCCTCGACCGCCCGGCAGGTCTCGGCGAGCCCGGCGAAGCCCACCATGCTGGCCGCCGACACCATCGCGTGGGCGTCGAGCATCAGCCGGTCGCGGCTCGCCTCGGGCGCGGCGGCACCGAACCGCTGGGTGAGTTCCTTCGCCAGCATCGCCAGCAGGTCGTTCATCCGCGCGCGGCCGACCATCTCGGTCATCTCGTCGAGGACCGCCCGGTCGATCGTGCCGGCGGGGCGCGGCGGTTCCGCGGGCGCGTTGGTCCAGCGGTCGATCACGGCGAGCAGGGCCTGCGCGCGGAACGGCTTGCCGACATGGTCGTCGAGGCCGGCCGCGCGCAACTCGGCCACCTGCTCCGGCAGGACGTTCGCCGTCATCGCCACGATCGGCAGGCGGCCCCGCGGGTCGCCCAGGGCGCGGATCCGCCGGGTCGCCGCGATCCCGTCCATCACGGGCATCTGCACGTCCATCAGCACGAGGTCGTAGGCCCGGGCCTGGACGGCCGCCACCGCGGCGACCCCGTCGCCCACCACGTCGACCGCATGCCCGGCCCGTTCGAGGATCGTCCGGGCGAGATCCTGATTCAGCGGCACGTCCTCGGCCAGCAGCAGGCGCTTGCCGGTCGCCCGGGCGATCGCGGCGGACGGCGCCGCGATGGACATGGCCGGCTTCGCGGCGGGCAAAGCGGCCTCGAACCAGAAGATCGAGCCGCATCCCAGGGCGCTCGCGACGCCGATCGTTCCGCCCATCAGCTCGACGAGCGCCTTGGAGATGGCGAGGCCCAGGCCCGTCCCGCCATATTCGCGGCTGATCGAGCCGTCGATCTGCGAGAACCGCCGGAACAGGCGGTCGCACTTGTCCGCCGGGATCCCGATCCCGGTATCGTGGATCTCGAAGCGCAGGCGGCCGGGGGCGGCCGCGACCGTCAGGCCGATGCGCCCCGCCGGGGTGAACTTCACCGCGTTGGTGAGCAGGTTGAGCAGGACCTGACGCAGGCGGTCCTCGTCGCCCTCGACCCAGGCCGGCAGGTCCGGCCCGCGGGTGATGGCGAGCGCCAGGCCCTTGCGCTCGGCCGAGGGGCGCACGATCGAGACCGCGTTGTCGATGAGGGTTTCGAGGGCGAAGGGCCGGGGCACGATCTCGATCTGCCCGGCCTCGACCTTCGAGAAGTCGAGGACGTCGTTGACCACCGTCAGGAGCGCCGCCCCGGCGGTGCGGATGCGGTCGGCGTGCCGGCGCGCCGCCGGCCCGAGATCCGCCTCGTCGAGGAGCAGGTCGGCATAGCCGATCACCCCGTTGAGCGGCGTGCGGATCTCGTGGCTCATGGCGGCGAGGAACTCGCTCTTGGCCGCGCTCGCCCGCTCCGCCTCCAGCCGCGCCGCCTCCGCGGCGGCCTTGGCGGCGAGGAGGTCGGCCTCGGCGGCCTTGCGGGCGGTGATGTCGATGTTGAGGCCGATCATCCGCCGCGAGCGCCCGTCCGGCTTAGGCGCGGCGCGCCCGACGCCGTTGATCCAGCGCACCCCGCCCTCCGGCTTCGGGACCCGGAACTCGATCGAGAACGTCTCCCCCGTCTCGGCGGCCGCCGCGGCGGCTTCGAGCGCGCGCACGCCGTCCTGGCCGTCGATCAGGGTCAGCCAGGTCTGCGCGTCGAGCCCGTATTCCCGATCGGTCTCGATCCCGTGCAAACGCGCGCTCTCGGCCGACCACGTGATCCGGCCGCTGGCGAGGTCCATCTGCCACGTGCCCGCCTCGGCGGCCTGCTGGGCGAGGCGCAGCAGGCCGCTCGCCTCCTCGACCGTGCGCCGGGCCGTCACGGTCTCGTCGATGTCGAGGGCGGTTCCGAGCATCCCGACCATCGCCTCGCCCTGCCAGATCGGCAGGACCACGACCTTGTGCCAGCGATAGGCGCCGTCGTGCCGCCGCAGCCGCCCCTCGACCTCGTAGCCGGTCCGCTGCGCGCGCGCCGTGCGCCACAGCCGCTCCATCCGCTCCGCATCCTCGGGGTGGTTGCGGGCGAGGCGCGCGGCCCGCGACGGGCCGATCGGGCCGTAATAATCCTCGAAGCGCCGGTTGACGTAGGTCGCCGCCCCGGTCTCCACGGAGGCGATCCAGACGAGCTGCGGCAGCGCGTCCGCGAGCGCCCGGTAGCGCGCCTCGCTCAGGCGCAGGGCGTCCTCGGCGGCCTTGCGGGCGCTCACGTCGCGCAGGGTGGCGACGTAGCCGTCGGCCGCCCCGGTCGCCCGGTCGTGGGTCAGGCTGAAGGAGATCTCCAGCCAGACCCACCGTCCGTCCCGGTGCCGGTAGCGCTGGCAGGTCAGGGCCTGCGCGGTCCGGCCGCTGGTCAGCCCGTCGAGGACGGCGCGATAGGCCGCCAGATCGTCGGGGTGGACGAAGTCGAGGGGCTGCGTCCCGATCACGTCCTCCGGATCGTAGCCGAGGACGGTGCGCATGGCGGGCGAGACGTAGCGGCGGCAGGTGCTCAGGTCGGACCAGAGGACGATGTCGGTGCTGTTCTCGGTGAGCAGCCGGTAGCGGCGCTCGCTCTCCTCCACGGCGCGCTCGGCGATCCGGTTCTGCGTCACGTCGGTGAAGGTCAGGACCGCGCCGCCATCCGCGAGGGCCGAGTGGCGGACCTCCAGGGTGATCCCGGTGGGCAGGCGCCAGTCGAACGAGGGTGGGAGCGCCCCCGGGTCGCGGCCGGCGAGCCCGAGCCGCAGGCCGGATTCCGCCGCCGCGAAGTCGCCCCGGGCGCGCAGGTAGGCCTGGATGTCCGGAAAGGCGACGCCCGCGCGCAGCACGTCGCCCGGCAGATCGAGCAGCTCCGCGGCGCTGCGGTTGAACACGCGGACACGCTGCGCGGCATCGAGCACCACGAGGCCCTGGTCCATGCTGTCCAGCGTCCCGTGCAGGAGCCGGTCGGTCTCGTGGGCGCGCCGTTCGGACCGGACGAGGTCGCTCACGTCGAGGAGCATGCCGTGCAGGGCGACGAGGGCGCCGTCGGCCCCGTATTCCGGCACGCCCTGGATGATCGCGTCGAGGCCGGTGGCGTCCGGCCGCACGACGCGGGCGCGCCCCTGATAGGGACCCGCCGGCCGGTCGCCGGACAGGATCGCCTCCACCCGCGCGACCACGCCGGGGCGGTCGTCCGGATGATAGCAGGCGAAATGGTCCTCGAACGCGAGGTCGCGCGCGTCCGGCACCCCGAGGAGGCGTGCGAGCCCGGCCGAGCGGGTGACGCGCCGGGTCGACGGATCGAGACGCCACTGGCCGAAGCCGGCGGCGCCGGCCCAGGTCTCCGGATCGCGTTGAGAGGCGGCCACGACGGGGCCCGGGGGCGCGGCCGGGGGAGGCGCGTCTGTCTGCATCGGCGCGGGCGAATCCGTTCGACCGGCGCGAACCGCGCCCCCAAAGCACCGGCGGTGCTGTTGAGCCGCAGCTTTCTCATCCGATGGTTGCGGATTCCTTGCCGCCCGCCTGCGGCATGGGCGCCCGTCGTTACTGGCGGACCGTACACCGCTTCGTGCCGCTCCCCGCAACCTTGCGGGTCGCGAAGGTGAACACCGACCGCTCCTCAAGGGCGGCCGAGCCCGTGGTCTTCATGAAGCCGGCATAGCCCTGGCAGTTTTTCGGCGTCGGCTTTTCCTTGAGCTGCCGCCAGAAGGTGAGCTCCTTGTCGTCGAACCGGAACTCCTCGCTCTGGCAGCCGGAACTCGGGCTGCAGCCCTCCTGCACCGAATAGCCGACATCGAGGATCTTGCGGCCGGCCGGGACCTCGACGATCACGAGGCTCCGGTCCGGGCTGGTGCCCTCGTCGAGGATCAGGAGCCCCTGGACGAGGCCGATGGTATTGTAGGCGCTCCAGCCCTTCGCGTTGGTCGGGTCGTCCTCGCCCAGGACACGGTCGGTGGGCCGCTGCTCCACGGCGCAATCGGCCTTGAGATCGGCGGTGGTCTTGCGCAGCAGGTATCGGCTGCCGACGGACTCGGTCTTCTCGGTCGCCAGCACCGTCGCGGCGGCATTGCGGTAGCAGTGCCAGACGACCGTGGTGTCGGGAGCGGGCTCCGCCCGGGCGGGGCCGATGGCAAGCCCCGGGATCAGGCCGAGCCCGAGACTCATTCCGAGACTCATTCCGAGACCGGCCGCGAGCTGGACGGCGCGGCGCTGCGGCGGGTGGGACGGCATCATCGCATCCTCGGATCGGGTGTCTCGACTGTCGCGCCGTGGCCCGGTGGCCGGGACCGCTCGGCCTGCCAGGATACGATTCGGCGACCCGCGGCAAGGGGGCGCCGACCGGTGCAGTCTCAGTCCTTGCGGACCAGGGCGGTCACCGGATCGGCACCGCCGAGGCCGAAATCGGCCAGCCGGTAGGAGAGCTGCACGAAGCCGCCGTAGCGCTGGGTCTCGAACCTGATCGGGCTCGGCGACGAGAGCGGGAACGTCGTCTGCGCCTTGTCGGCCTGCATCCGCCAGTAGCGGCCGCCGACGCCGACGCTCACGGACGGCGTCAGGTCGTAGGCGATGATGCCCTCTAGGACATAGCCGTCGCCCCGTCCGCCCTCGGCCCCCGGATTGATCGCCGACCGGAGCCAGTGGCGATCGACGCCGTCCACGGCCACGACCGGCAGGTAGGCGCCTTCCAGGCTCAACCGGACCCGGTCGAACCGGGCCTCGCCGATCAGGCCGACGCGCAGGGCGTTCCACTGCATGTTCTCGCCGAGGCCCTTGAGGTTGGCCGGATAGGACGGGACGCAGCCGTCATTCTCGGCGACCTGCCGGCAGCCATACCCGTTATACAGCTCAGAGAAGAACTGATATCCGAAGAAGCCGCCGAGCTTGAAACCGTCCCGGCGCAGCAGATTGTAGCCGAAATCGACCGCGCCATAGCTGATGTCGCCGTCCTTGATCGTCGAGATCGTCCGGGAATACGGGTTGAGGGCGGGCGGGAAATCCTCGTCCGAGAGGCGTCCGTCCGTGACGCCGCCCGCCCCGAGGAAGCCCTTGACGAACAGGCCCGTGGGATTGTGCTCGAGCCGGGCGAAGCTCTCGCCGGCATGGGCCTGCGCACCGCCGTAGATCAACCGGGAATTCGCCTGCCCCGGCCGGTGGTTGTCGTTCAGCGTCTCGCGGGGGCTGCCGGAGCTGTAGAAGTAGCGCAGCCCGCCCTCGAACGCCCAGGTCGCGGCGCTGCCCGACCTGCCGGCCGCGCCCGCCGCCGGCACATCAGGTAGCCCGGCGCCGAACCGGTAGTTGAGGCCGGCCCGGGCCAGGAAGCCGTCCGTCGCCACGCGGGTGCCGGCGCGATAGCCGGGCAGGATGCCGGATGCCTGCTCGGGCACGACCGCCCGGGAGCCGAGATCGTAATACAGCCCCTCGACCTTCGCGGAGAGATGCTCGCTC
The DNA here is from genome assembly GCF_009806555.1 of Methylobacterium sp. 2A. GTDB lineage: Bacteria > Pseudomonadota > Alphaproteobacteria > Rhizobiales > Beijerinckiaceae > Methylobacterium. The sequence goes on from NZ_VUOK01000061.1 coordinate 24,377, forward strand.
AAGGCGTGCTCGATGCCGGCGCCCGCCACGTAGCCGAGGCGCACCGCGCCGCCGCGGCCGTCGAACACCGATAAGGTCGGCCGCTGATCACCTCCCAGGCTCAGGGACAGGTTGTTGTCGATCCGGACGTTGCCGACGGCCAGACCGGCGGTCGCGTAGACGAAGGTCCGGTCGAGGGCGAACCCGAGCTTGCCGCGGAATGTCGCGAGATCGTCCAGCCGCTGACCGGAATTGGCGACGCTGTTCGGGAAGGTGAAGCCGTTGACGGTGGAGACGTCGCCCTGCTGCCGGCCGTAGCCCCACAGCCGCGTGAACTGGTAATCCGCGGCGGCGCCGGCCACGAGGCCGAAGGGGGCCTGCCAGTTGTAGCCGACCTCGCCGCCCGCGATGAAGCTGCCGTCCGAGGCTTTTCGCGACGGGAGAACGGGGCAGGCGTCACCCGGCCGCCCGGCCTGGTCCACGCAGACGAAGCGCGTGTCGCTGCCGAGGGCGCCGTAGCCGGCGAACAGGCCGCCATAGGCGCCCGACCACGTGAAGGGCGGCGGCAGGACAGGATCCGACCGGGACGGGCGGGGAAGATCCGCCGCGAGGGCGGTCTGCGACAGGAGGACGAGAAGAAGTCCTGAACCCACGGTGCGCTGCATTCTGTAACCCCGATCGCGCGTCGTCTTCACCCCGCGAGCAACTGTTCGATGCAGTGTTTTGGTTAATATGATGTAAAAATTGTGCCTTTGACCGATTTCGCCCCAGCGAGCGCGCAGGATGTCCGCTCTACGGCGTTTCGTTCGATTTGAAAAATATTGTTATGACCGAAAATGATATCAATACAAATTGATATACATGAAAAACAGAAGGTGTTTCTAATTCATTTTAGATGATATTCTGCGCGAATAAAGGTGATGGCGTCCGATATTCCGATGCAGATCCGATTGGCCGCCGGCCCGGGTGCCGGGCCGGGATGCGGCTTCGGGTGACGCGGGCGACGGGTGATGCAGGCCGGCATCACCCTTCGCCCTGAAGTGATATCCGTGTTGCGGCCTCAACCTTGGGAACCATCCTGTCGGCCCACGGCTTCCTCGGCGGGCCCTGGCAGGATCTCCGTCCGTCGCGGCTTCGTGGAGAATGTCCGACCCTATCGGGCCGGCGAGAGAGGATTTTTCCCGTGCGTCATTCGCTCATCACCGCCGCGCTGCTCGCCGCCCTCGGCGGGACCCTGGCGCTCCCGGCATCCGCCGCTCCGATCGCGCCCGGCGCCGTCGCCGCGCCGGCCGGCATGGTCTCGACCGTCCAGATGGACCGGATGGAGCGTCACATGATGCGCCGCCGGATGGAGCGCCGGATGATGCGCCACCGGATGGAGCGCCACATGATGCGGCGCGAGATGCGCCACCGCATGATGCACCGCATGTGAGTCGATGCCGCCGCGGACCGGACGGATACCGGTCCCGCGGCGGCAGCCGGCCCCAATGGTGCTCGGAGGCCAAGCCCGTCGAAGCCGCCGCCAAGGCCGGGGGCTCAGAAGTCGGCGGTGAGCGAGGCCAGAAATGTCCGCGGTGTGCCGTAGCTCAGAACTCCGGCCCCCGCCGACGCCCAGTATCGCGCGCCGGCCGCATTCTCGACGTTGAAGCGCGCCGTCAGCGGCGTTCCATTGGCTTCGAAGCTGTAGCGAATGCCGAGATCGAGACGGGTGTAATCCGGGATCTTCTGCCTGTTGGCCTGATCGTAATATTGCGGCGCCGTGTAGATCACGAGCCCGGTCAGGGTTGCGCCCTTGGCGAGCCAAGCGGGTAGATCCAGCTCGCCGCCGAGATTGGCTTGCGCGGCCGGCACGCCGGGCGCCACGTGCCCGTCGAAGGTGCCCCCGGCCGTCTTCGCGAGGCGCCCGTCGATCAGCGTCAGGCCCGCCAGCACGCGGACGCCCTCCGCCGGCGCGCCGAACACGTTGAGATCGAGCCCCTGATTGGTCTGCTCGCCGTTCAGGCCGAACACCCGGGTCCGGGGTTCGAGGGTGCCGAAGGGTTGCCTGATCTCGAAGAACGCGAGCGTCACCCCGACCGGGTCGAGGTCGAGCTTCGCCCCCGTCTCGATCTGGCTGGTGACCGCCGGCGGCAGCGTCGCGGAGGCGTTGACGGCCTGGGCGGGCGCGGACGGCCCGAAGCCGAACCCTTCCGCGTAGCTGGCATACAGGGACAGCCGGTCCCAGGGCTTCACGATCAGGGCCGCCACCGGGGTCGAGGCCGACTTGTCGTAGCGCGACTGGAAGCCCCCCTGCGGCAAAGCGAGGTCGCGCTTGATCCCCTGGAAGCGGCCGCCGGCGATCAGCTGGATGCGGCCGTCGAGGATCGAGGCCGTATCGGTGACGGCCACGCCATCCAGGTCGGACCGGGTCGTGACCGTGAGATTCCGGGCCGGCCGGATGGGCGGTGGATACAGGGCGGGCGCGTAGAGCGAGGATCGGAGCAAGTCGATGCCGGTGCGGTAGAACGGCTCGTTGCTCTCGTAATGGGTGGCGACGACGGCCAGCTCGTGATCGACGGGTCCCGTCGGGAGATGCGTGCGCAGGCCGGCCTCGCCCGACCATTGCGTATACGCGCCCGCGATCCGGCCGGTCTGCAACTGCACGGCGCCGTCCCCGCTCGTGACCGTGCCGTTCGATCCGAAGAAGTCGCGATCCGCCCGCGATCCGCCGACGGCGCCGAACAGCGTCACGTCCGGCGTGAGGTCGTATTCCGCCCGCAGGACGCCGAAGCCCTGGTCGATCTCGGCCCGTTCCCAGGGCTGCTGCACGTTGAGGCTGAGCTTGGGAGCCCTCGGGATCCGGAAGCCCGGGAGAACGGTGAAGCCATTGTTCTGGGCGTCGAAGTCGAGGTGCTGGTACCCGGCATCGAGGCTGAGCCGCAGGGCCTCCCCGCGGTAATCCAGGCCGAGCGTCAGGGCGCCCGCCCCCTGATTCAGATGATCGATCGGCGTCGCCCCGTCGCGATAGGCGCCGTTGATCCGGATCCCGACGGCGTTGCCGTCCCCGAACCGGCGGCCGACATCGAAGGCCCCGCCGACCGTGCCGGCCGAGAGGAATTGGGCTTCCACGCGGGTGAGGGGCGCCTCGGTCGCGCGCTTGGGGACGAGGTTGACGACGCCCACGGCGCTCCCGGAGGGCGGGAAGCCGTACAGGAAGGCGCCGGGCCCGCTCAGCACCTCCACCCGCTCGATCCCGTCGAGCGCAGGCTGGTGGACGCTCACGAGGCCGTACAGCCCGTCGAAGGCGAAGTCCTTGGCGTTCACCGGAAAGCCGCGGACGATGATGTTCCGCTGGGCGCTGTAGGGCGGCTGCGTCTCCCGGACGGAGGCGTTGTTGGCCAGGACATCGCCCACCGACTGGGCCTGCTGATTGCGGATCAGCTCCGCGGTGTAGTTGGCCTGCGTGAACGGCGTGTCGAACACGCTGCGGTTGCCGAGAAAACCGACCCGGCCGCCGCCCGCGACCTGGCCGCCCGCGAAGGCCGCCGGCGGCTGCCCGATCGTGCCGGTGGGCGGCGGAAATCCCGGCTTTCCTGCGCCGCCTTGGGTCTCCACCGACAACGCGTCGAGCACCACCACGTCCGGTGACGGGGACCGGCCGGCTCCGGACCCGGCCGGTGTCCCGGTCCGGGCGGTGCCCGGCCCCTGGGTCGGGCCTGCCGCCGCGACCGGCGCCCCCTCGGACGAGCCCGCCCCCGGTGGCCGGGCGGCTGAGACCTGTCCCCGCGCCGCGGTGCCCGTCGCGGCGATCACCAGGGCGGCGATCACGGCCCGCGCCGCGGGGCGGACTCCAGGCTGCTCCCGCAAAAGGTCATGCAGGACCCCTGTACCGGCCCAAAGATTGGCGCGCATCGATCAGCCGTTTTGCGTGGTGGGGGTGGCTGATCGCTTCGAATTTATGAAGCATCGAGTCAATGAATTTCTTTAAGATCTAAAATCATTCAAGTTCAATTATCGGTCAAAAAGCGAACCGAGTCTGAGACGATCTTGATGCTGCTCAAATATAGCAAGGATGTTTGCGTATATATTGCTGTTTTCGGCTTGGAAGGGGGCGGACGATACGGATGATTGGTGGCCATGATCCGCATGACGTGGGTTCGCGCGGGCCTCGTCGGCGTCGCGGCCGGTCGCATCCGGGCGCGGACGCGGCGTGCACCGGGATGCGTCCGCACGGCCGAGCCGATCGAACCATTCCCGGCGCAACGCGTTTCAGCCGACCGATGGGAGGATTGGAACGATGAAGGTGCTTCTGACGGCGGCCGCGGTGAGCATCGGCCTTCTGAGCGTGGTTGGCCCGGTCACGGCGCAGCCCCGCCCGTATGACGACGGTTACGGCTACCGCGACCGCGGCTACCGGGATCGCGATGACGACGACCGGGACCGCGGCTACCGCGACCGGGACGATTACCGCGGGCGTGCCACCTACGGGTTCGACGAGCGCGAGTATCTCCGCTGCAATCCGGATGTCCGCCGTGCCGTGGCCAACGGCCAGATGGAGTCCGGCGCCGCGCATTGGCGCGTGTTCGGGCGCAAGGAAGGCCGGCGCCTGACCTGCTGATCGCCGGCTGAAGCCGGACCCGGACGCGTTGCCCATGGCCCACGAACGAGACCGGGACGGCCGCGGGCCGGATGTCCCAGCCAGCCCCTCATCCTGAGGTCCCGAAGCAAGGCCCGCTTCGCGGCCATCTTAGGATGAGGGGGCGGGTAAGATCACCCGAGGCGCCGCCCTGCCGGGCCTGGCCGCGGACTGGTCGAGAGCCACGCCGTCGGGCGCCTGTCCGATATCGCCGGCACCGCGAGCCGTATTCGGACGGCTCCGGGCCGCCCCTGCCGAGATCTGTCCCTCCGGATCTCGCAAGAAGTCGCGTCCGTCCCAGCACGCTTGACCCTGCTGAGCGTGGTCGACATGATCAGCTCTCGCCGAATCCGCGACTCGACCTGCGGCGATCTGCGGATGACTCGCGGAAGTCGGCCTGCACCCGCGATCTGATCGTCGATATCTCGGGGGGACGATGAGAAGACTGCTGATGTGCAGCCTGGCCGGGCTCTTGCTCGTCGCCGGCGCGCGCGCCGAGGAGGCGGGCGCGCCGGTGAGGATCGGGGTCTCCGCCGGCGTGACCGGGCCGTATGCGGCCTTCGGCGTGCAGCTCAAGAACGGAGCCAGCCAAGCGATCGAGGACATCAACAAGGCCGGGGGACTCAACGGCCGGAAATTCGAGCCGGTCTACGGTGACGACGCGTCGGACCCGAAGCAGGGCGTTTCCGTCGCCAACAAGCTCGTCGCCGCCGGCGTGACGATGGTGGTGGGTGCGGTCGCCTCCAGCGTGTCGATCCCGGCCTCCGATGTCTTTCTCGACGCCGGCATCATCCAGGTCACCCCATCCTCCACCAACGTGAAGTTCACCGAGCGCGGGATGTGGAACACCTTCCGCACCTGCGGCCGCGACGACCAGCAGGGCGTGGTCGCCGGTGCCTATCTGGCCGACCACTTCAAGGGCAAGCGGATCGCCTTCGTCCATGACAAGTCCGCCTACGGTAAGGGTCTGGCCCAGGAGACCCTGAACACGTTCAAGGCCAAGGGCGGCAAGGACGTGCTGTTCGAAGGCATCAATCCGGGCGAGAAGGACTATTCCGCCCTCGTGTCCAGGCTGAAATCGGCCAACGTCGACGTGGTCTATTACGGCGGCTTCCACACCGAGGCCGGTCTGATCCTGCGCCAGATGCGCGATCAGGGCCTGAACGCGCTGTTGGCCGGCGGCGACGGCCTCTCTCCGAAGGAGTTCGTGCAGATCGCCGGCGCCGGCGCCGAGGGTACGCTGATGACCTTCTCGCCGGATGCCCGCAGGAACCCGAATGCCCAAACGGTGATCGCGGCGTTCAAGGCCAAGGCCATCGATGCCGACGCCTACACGCTCTACACCTACGCGGCCGTGCAGGTGCTCGCCCGGGCCGTGGTGGAGACCGGATCCAGCGACGGCCGGGTGCTGGCCGACTGGCTGCATCAGGGCAAGACGATCGAGACCGTGGTCGGCCCGATCGCCTACGACAAGAAGGGCGATCTCATCCGGCCCGATTACGTGATGTACGCCTGGAAGAAGGGGGCCGACGGCAAGATCGACTATGCCGGCAACGAGCTGGCACCCTAGAAAGTCGCGCGAGCGCATCCCGGAGATCATCGGGCCTTCGCCGGGACGGATCGGCTCACCACCATCCCAGCGTCCCGCGTCGGGACGCTCAGCTCCAGGCGTGCCGCGGCGGCGCGACCCCGTTCAGCACGGCGTTGCCCACGTGGAAGGACTTCCAGCGCACGGGATCGTGCAGGGTGTGGGTGCGGGCATTCCGCCAATGCCGGTCGAGGTTGTCCTCCGCCAGGACCGAGCGGGTGCCCGCGAGTTCGTGCAGCTTGTTGGCGGCCGACAGGGCGATCTCCGTGGTCAGCACCTTGGCTTCCGCCACCGCGACCGCGGCCTCGGCGGCCTCCGCCTCGGTCGGATCGTCCAGGATGCCGTCGATCGCTCGGCCCGCCCGGGCCAGCAGGGCCTCGGCGGCCCGCAGCGCGACGACGAGCCGGCCGACCTCGCGGATCGTCAGGACATCCTCGGAGGCCCGCTCCCGCCCGCTGTCGATCCAAGGCCGCGACCGCGTCCGGACGAAGCGGATCGTCTCGTCGAAGGCGCCGCGCGCGATCCCGAGATCGACGGCCGCCTGAATGAACTGCGAGACGGGACCGTTCGAGGACGGCCGCTCCCCGCCCTTCCAGGCCGGGATCACCGCCTCGGGCGCGACCGCAACGCCGCGCAGCGCGACATCGCCGCTCGCCGTGGTGCGCTGGCCGAACCCGGACCAGCTGTCGGTGACCGTCAGGCCCGGGGCGTTGCGATCGACGATCGCGAGATGGACGCGGCCCTCCGCGTCGACCGCCCCGATATGGATGAAGTGCGCGAACAGCGCCCCCGTCGCGTAGAACTTGTCGCCATCGACCACGAAGCCGTCGCCCTGCGGCCGGAGCGTGGTCTCGAAGGCGCCGACATGGCGGCTGTTCTTCTCCGAGAAGGCGTTGCCCAGGCGGTAGCCCTGCAGCACGCGGTCGAACCACAGCCGCTTCTGCGCCTCGGAGCCGGTCACCCGGATCACGTCGAGCGCGGCGAAGTGGTTCTGCGGGATCTGGCCGAGCGACGGATCGGCGGCCGAGATCAGCGCGATGACCTCGCCCAACGTGGCGAAACCGACGCCCGCGCCGCCATAGGCCTTCGGCACCGTGATGCCCCAGAGGCCCGAATTCGAGAAGCGGTCGAGCTCCGCCACCGGCAGGCGCCGATCGCGGTCCCGTTCTGCGGCGCCGGTCGCGAAATCCGCCGCGAGGTCGTGGGCGATCCGCAGCGCCTCCGCCTCCGTGGCGATGCGATGGGCGTGGGGCTTCGGCGCGGATGTCGGCGACGCGGCTGTCGTCATGGCGGCTCCGGTGAGGGCGGGGCGTCGGGACCGTGCCGGAACAGGCCCCGCGGCAGGCTAGCCCGCTCAAGCGACGGCAAGCCGGCCACCAAGTCAACGCCGGCCCAAGATCCGGTCTCTGATCGGAAGATGAATATCCGAACGCGCTGCAACTCTAACGGACGATCGGAGAAAATCGGCATCCTGATTGCGGATGGTTCGGAAAACCGCTTCCATGAAGCCGCGCAAAAAGCCTATTGATCGTTCAGACGACATCAGGACATCTTCCGGAGCCGCTCTGGATCGGCGGCTTTTCGGAAAGCATTCATGGCCGATGCGTTTTCGTCCCTGTCGCGGCGCGGCCTCTTCCATGCGGGAGTAGCCCTCGGGACGGCGGCCCTGTTGCCCGGGGCGGCACAGGCCGCGGAGGCTGCACCGGCCGCCGGCACCCTGTCGCTGAAGGGCAAGACCATCGCGATCAGCGTCGCCGGCACGGACCATTTCTTCGACCTGAAGGCCTATCAGGCGCAGGTCGAGACCGTGAAGGAGCTGGGCGGCACCCCGATCGGCCTCGATGCCGGGCGCAGCGACAAGGCGCTGGTCAGCCAGTTGCAGACGCTGGTGACCCAGAAGCCCGACGCCGTGATCCAGACGCTCGGGACCCTCACGGTGGTCGATCCGTGGCTGAAGAAGCTGCGGCAGGCCGGGATCCCGGTCTTCTCGGTGGACCTGCCCTCGGCCAACGTCATCAACACCGCGACTTCGGATAACTTCTCCCTCGGCGCGCAGCTGGCGTTGCAGCTCGTGTCCGACATCAACGGCCGGGGCAACATCGTCGCCTTCAACGGGTTTTCCGGCGTTCCGGTCTGCGAGATCCGCTACACGCAGCTGCGGACCGTGCTGAAGTATTATCCGGAGGCGAAGATCATCCAGCCCGAGCTGCGGGACGTGATCCCCAACACCGTGCAGGACGCCTACGCGCAGATCACCGCGCTGCTCGCCAAGTATCCCGAGCCGGGCTCGATCGCGGCGATCTGGTCGGCCTGGGACATCCCGCAGCTCGGCGCCACCCAGGCCCTGATCGCGGCCGGGCGGACGGAGATCCGCACCTACGGGGTCGACGGCACGCCGGAGGTGCTGGCGCTGGTCAAGGACCCGAAGGCGCCGGCCGGCGCCGTGGCGGCGCAGCAGCCCTCCGTGATCGGCCGCACGGCGGTGCTCAACGTCGCCCGCTACTTCGCGGGCGAGACGAACCTGCCGTCCCAGACCTTCGTGCCCGCCATCATCGCCAACAAGGCGAATGCCGGCGAGGTGCAGCGGCAGCTCGGGCAGGCCTGAATCGCCCGGCCCGAGACTCGCGCATGACGACCTCCGCCGTGCCGCCGGCCCTCGCGATGCGCGGGCTCGTCGCGACCTTCGGGCCGACCCGGGCGCTCGACGGCGCGTCCCTCACGGTCGCCCCGGGGACGATCCACGGGCTGATCGGCCATAACGGCGCCGGCAAGTCGACGCTCATCAAGGTCCTGGCCGGGCTGGTGACGCCGCAGGCCGGGACCATCGCGCTGGACGGAGCGACGGTCACCGGGATGACGCCGGGGCGCGCCGAGGCGCTCGGCATCGCCTTCATCCACCAGGAGCGGCTGCTGGTGCCGACCGCCACCGTCGGCGAGGCTCTGTTCCTCGGCCGGGAATCGGCGGGCTCCCGCTTCGGGATCCGGCGCGGCAGCCTGCGGCGCCGGGCGGAGGCGGCGCTGGAGCGCGTCTTCGGCGTGACGCTGCCGAAGGGCGCCCTGATCCGCGACCTCTCGACCGCGCAGCAGCAGATCGTGCAGATCACCCGGGCGCTGCTCGCCGATCCGAAGATCCTGGTCTTCGACGAGCCGACGGCGGCGCTCGCCCAGCGCGAGGTGGAGCACCTGTTCGCGGCCATCCGCCGGCTGAAGGCGCAGGGCCTGACCACGCTCTACATTTCCCACTACCTCGCGGAGATCGAGCAGCTCTGCGACACGGTCACGGTGATGCGCAACGGGCGGGACGTCGCCCATGTCGATCCCCGGCAGGTCCCCGAGGGCGGCCTCGCCCAGCTGATGATCGGCCGCCCGGTGACCGAGCTCTACCCGCGCCAGCGCGCTGCGGCCGGTGAACCCGTGCTGGCGCTGGCGGGCGTCGGCGTGGGCCCGGGCGTGCGCGACATCTCCTTCACCCTGCGCCGCGGCGAGGTGCTGGGTCTCACGGGCCTGCTCGGCTCCGGCGCCAAGGACCTCGTCCGGGCGCTGTTCGGCCTCGCGCCGATCACGGCCGGCACCGTGACGGTCGACGGGCAGGCCGCGCGCCTGAAGAATCCCACGGAGGCCGTGCGCCGGGGCATCGCCCTGGTGCCGGAGGATCGGCGCGCGCACGGGGTCGCGCTCGATCTCGGCATCCGCGAGAACCTGACTCTGGCGAGCCTCGGGCGCCTGAGCCGCTGGGGCTGGCTCGACCGGGAAGCGGAGCGGCGCCGGGCGCTGGACCTCATCGGCGAGCTCCAGGTGAAAACCGGCGGGCCGGATGCGCCGGTGCGGACGCTGAGCGGCGGCAACCAGCAGAAGGTGGCACTGGGCAAGTGGCTCGCCCGGGAGGCGCATCTCTACATCCTCGACGAGCCCACGATCGGGGTCGACATCGCCGCCAAGGCCGAGATCTACCGGCTGATCGCCGAGGCCGCGGGGCGCGGGGCCGGCATCCTGCTCCTGTCCGCCGACCCCGACGAGCTGCTCGGCCTGTGCGACCGGATCCTCGTCCTGTTCCGCGGGACGATCGTCGCGGAGCACGAAGCGGCCGGGACCGACGCCGGGACCCTGCTCCAGGCCGCCCTGACCGGTGGTCGCGGCGCCGCTGGAGCTGCCTCGACGGTGCCCGCCCATGCCGCCTAGAGCCGTGCCGGATCGCGTTGCAATCGAGCGCGGCTCTAAGCCTTTGTTCCAACGCGCTCTCTTGCGCCGAACCGGCGTCCGCTTCGGCGGAGAGCGCTCCAGCGCGCTCACGGTTCTCGCCGCGCCTGACCTTGCAGCCCCGCCCGTATCGCGGATCGCCCGGGCGATCCGGGTGACCGCCGGCCTGCGCGGCGCAGGCGGTCTTCTGCTGATCCTGGCCGTGCTGGCGGTCTTCGCCGTGCGGGCGCCGTCCTTCCTGGATCCGGCCAATCTCGGGCTCATCCTGTCCCAATCGGCGGTGCTCGGCATCCTGAGCCTCGGCCTCACCCTGGTCCTGATCACCGGGGGGACGGACGTGATCGCAGGCGGCATCGACCTCTCCCTGGCCGGGACGCTCGGTCTCTCGGCTGCCGTCTTCGCGGGCCTCAATCAGGCGGGCTTCGGCGATCCGGCCTGCGCGGCCGCCGCCCTCGGCACGGGCCTCGCGGTCGGCCTCGTGAATGCCGGTGCGATCCTGCTTCTGCGCATCCCGCCGCTCCTGGCGACGCTCGCGGTGATGAACATCTGCGCCGGGCTCGAGCTGGTCGTGACCGAGAACAGCACGATCCCGGCCGCCTCGCCGCTGATCGACGCGCTGGGCGGCACCGGGCCGCTGGACATCCCGGTCCTGGGCTATCTCCTGCTCGCCCTGGCGCTCGGCCTCGCCGCGCTGCTGCGCGTGACGCCGCTCGGCCTGCGCGCCGAGGCGGTCGGCGGCCATCCGGCGGCGGCCCGGGCGGCCGGCATCGCGACGGGGCGCTACGTCGCCGGCTCCTACATCGCGAGCGGGCTGCTCGGCGGGGTCGCGGGGATCGTGTCGGTGGCCTTCCTCAACGGCGCAACGGGCGGCTCGTCCGAGATGCTGCTGCCCGTGGTGGCGACCGCCTTCCTGGGCTTCATGGTCTCGCGCCGCTTCGTGCCGACGATCACCGGCACGCTGCTGGCAACCCTGTTCCTCGGCAGCCTGACCAACGGCTTCCAGCTGCTGCACGTCTCGACCTACTGGGTGAACGGGATCGAGGGCGCGCTGATCCTCGCGGTGGTCGGGGCCGGGCGCGTTCGGGGGCGCGCCGCATGAGCCGCGCGCAAGCACGGCCGTCCCGATCAATCTCGGCGGCGGAGCTTCTGCGGTTCGGGCTGCCCGCCATGCTGGCCCTGGTGCTCGCCGTCTTCTCCGCCCTGGCGCCGGGCTTTCTCACGGTGGCGAACGTCACCGGCGTGCTGGTCAACAGCGTGGCGCTGAACGCGATCGTGGCGCTGGCCATGACGCTGGCCGTGGCCTCGGGCGGGACCGATCTCTCGGTCGGCACCGCCGTCGATCTCGGCGGCCTCGCCTTCATCGCGGCGGTGAGCGCCGGCCAGCCGGTCGCCCTGGCGGTGTTCTTCGGACTTCTGGCCGGGATCGGCACGGGGCTGTTCAACGCGCTGCTGATCGCCCGGCTCGGGGTCACCCCGTTCCTGGCGACGCTCGGCACCCTGTTCATCGGCCACAGCCTCCAGCAGCTCGCCACCGATGGCGGCAATCCGGTCTACGTGCCGGCTGGCCGGATCACCCCGGCGCTGGCCTTGATCGGGCATGGCAGCTGCCTCGGCATCCCGTTGTCGCTATGGCTGGTGCTGCTGCTCAGCACCGGCATCGGGCTGCTGCTCACGCGGACGCGCTTCGGCCGGGAGGTGCTGGCCGTCGGGATCCAGGCGCCGGCGGCACTCTATTCGGGGCTGCCGGTGCGGCGCATCCTGGCGCTGATCTCCATCGCGAGCGGGACGATCGCGGCGCTCGCCGGGATCCTGCTCTCGGCGCACGTGAACGCCTACGTCCCCTATGCGGGCAACGCCTACCTGCTCGACAGCATCGGCGCCGCCTTCATCGGGACCGCGCTGAGCCGAACCGGGCGCGCCAACGTCCCCGGCACGCTGCTCGGGGTCGCGCTGTTCGGCTTCATGACCAACGGCCTGCTGCTGATCGGCTGGAACTTCTACTGGCAGCAGGTCGGGACCGGCGTGCTGATCCTCTTGACCCTGATCCTGGCCTTCGCGGGCCGGGAACGGGTGGGCTGAGGTGTCGGGAAACGTCGAACCGGCATCGGGCGGGCGCGCGGCGGTGGCGCTGGCGGTACGCGGTCTGACGAAAAGCTTCGGATCGACCCGGGCGCTCGCCGACGTCAGCTTCGATCTCGCCGCGGGCGAGGCGCTGGCGCTGATGGGCGCCAACGGCGCCGGCAAGTCGACCCTGGTGAAGATCCTCTGCGGCGTCCACGGGGCCGATACGGGCTCCATCACGGTCGGCGGGACGGCCGTAACGTTTGCATCGCCGGGACAGGCGCGGGCGCACGGGATCGTCGCCGTGCATCAGTCGGTCGCCGATATCGGCGTCCCGACCCTGTCGGTCGCCGCCAATCTCCTGCTCGACAGCGTCTGCACGGGGCATGCCCCGGTCTGGGTCGGGGGCCGCGGGAGCCGGCGCGCGGCGGCGGCGATCGCGGCCGGCATCGGCCTCGACCTCGACCTGTCCCGCACCCTCGGCACGCTCTCGCTCGCCGAGCGCCAGCTCGTGGCCATCGCCCGCGCGGTGGCGCACGATCCGGCCGTCCTCATCCTCGACGAGCCGACCGCCAGCCTCTCGGCCCCGGAAGCCGAGCGCCTGTTCACAATCCTCGACCGGCTGAAGAGCCGGGACGTCGCGCTTCTCTACATCTCGCACAGGACCGGCGATCTGCGCCGCATCGCCGACCGGATCGTCGTGCTGCGGGACGGGCGGGTCGCGGGGCGGTTCGGGCGCCCGCTGGATCTCGGCGCCGCGCTCCACGCGATGCTCGGCCGCGCGGTCGGGCAGGCAACGCCCCACCGTCCGAGGCCGGAAACCGCGCCGGTCCTGCGCCTGTCCCGAACCCGGCTCGCCCCGGGCGCGACGCCGTTCGATCTCATCGTGCATGCGGGCGAGGTTCTGGCGGTGACCGGACCCGTGGGCGCGGGGAAATCGACGCTCGCCGGCGCGCTCTTCGGACTCTGGCCGCTCGCGGCCGGCGACATGGAATTTGCGGGCCGGCCCTGGCGGCCGCGCTCGCCCCGGGACGCGATCCGGAACGGCGTGTTCCTGGCCGGCGAAGACCGCTGGCGGACCACCTTCTTTCCGGCCACCGTGCCCTTCGCGCACATCGCCGGCACGATCAGCTTTCCCTTCCTCGACCGCTGGAGCCGGACCGGCCTCGTCGCGCGGGCGGCCGAGCGGCGCGCGGCGGCGGCGCGGATCGCCGAATTCGGCATTCGGACGCGCGGCCCCGGGGACCTGCCTTCGGCGCTATCGGGCGGCAACCAGCAGAAGGTCGTCCTGGCGCGCTGGCACGCGGAGCCGGCGCGGCTGCTGCTGCTCGACGAGCCGTTCCAGGGCATCGACGTCGGCGCCCGGGACGACATCGTCCGGGCGATCCGGTCCGCCGCGCGGGAGCGCGCCACGATCGTGTTCGTCAACGATCTCGAAGAGGCCCTCGCGGTCGGCGACCGAGTCGTCTCCATGGCGGAGCATGCCGTGGTCGAAGAGGCCGCCGACTTCGCCGAGCCCGGCACGGCGGCCGCGGGCGACCCTCACCCACTCCGTCCCGCCGAAGCCCCGCCATGCCATCGCCCGCCTCGACCATGACCCTGTCCCCGCGCCGGCTCGCGATCGATTACGGGCTCCTGATCCTGCTCGCCGGACTCGTGGCGGTCTTCGCCGTCGCCGAGCCCGCCTTCCTGCGCGTCAACAACCTGTTCAGTATCCTGCAGGCCGTCGCGATCGTGGCTTTGCTCGGCGTGGGCGTGACCGTCACGATGATCGCGGGCGGGTTCGATCTCTCGGTCGGGGGGCTCGCCGCCTTCGTGCAGATGGCGGCCGCCTACAGCCTCGTGGTGCTCGACGGCTCGACCGGGAGCGCGATCCTGCTCTGCCTCGGGCTCGGAATCCTGGTCGGCCTCGGCAATGCCGTGCTGATCGTCCGCCTCGGCATCCCCGATCTCCTGGCGACGCTCGGGATGCTGTTCCTGCTGGCCGGCCTCCAGCTGGTCCCGACGGGGGGACGCTCGATCGCGCCGGGCCTGATCCTGCTCGACGGATCGACCGCACAGGGCACCTTCACCGACGGCTTCCTGGCGCTCGGCCGGCATCGGGTCTGGGACATCCTGCCGGTCCCGGTTCTGGTCCTCGCCGTCGTGGCGGCCGCGCTCTGGCTCGTGATGGCGTGGACCCGGTTCGGCCGGGTGTTCTACGCAATCGGCGGCAACGAACTCGCGGCCCGGCTCGCCGGAGCGCCAACGCGCCTCTACCGGGTCGCCGCCTACGTCATCTCGGCGACCGTGGCGTCCATCGGCGGCATCCTTCTGGCTGCCCGCATCGGCCGCGGCGACGTCTCGGCCGGCAACGGGCTGATGCTCGACGCCGTCGCGGCGGCTTTGATCGGCCATGCCGTGCTCGGGGCCAACCGGCCGAACATCCTCGGGACGGTCGTGGGAGCCGTCTTCGTGGGCGTCCTGCTCAACGGCCTGACGATGTTGAACGCCCCCTACTACCTCCAGGATCTCGTCAAGGGCGCCGTGCTGATCGGCGCCCTGGCCGTTACCTACGGCCTCGCGCCCAGAAGGGCCTGATGCAACGGGCCTGACCGGCTTCGATCAGCGCGGCTGCGGGATCCAGGGGGCGCTGGCGGCCTCCGAGCGGCCGAAGGCCGGGATCCGGGCGTTCAGGTCCGCCACGGTCCGCACGCCGCCTTCCCGGAGCGCCCCCTGCGTCAGCAGGACCGGCTCGACGGTGATCCGGGTCCCGGCATCCTGGCCGGCCAGCGCGAGCGCCGCCGCCCGGATGGAGACGGCGCCGACTACGGCCGGGTTGGTCGCCACGGTGGCGACCCAGGGACTCCCCGGCTCGGTGATCTCGCCGATATCGGCGGTCGAAATGTCGGCCGAATAGATTTTCACCCGGTCGGCGAGGTTCAGTTCGGTCACCGCGAGCTTCGCACCACGGGCGAACTCGTCATAGGGCGCGAAGATCACCGTGATGCCCGGATTGGCCCGCAAAGCCGCCTTGGCCTGGTCGGCGACCGCGCTCGCTGTCGTGTCGCTGACGACGCCGAAGCGGGCCTTCTCGGCAACGCCCGGATGGGCGGGCTTGAAGGCGGTCCAGACCGCGTCCCGGCGATCGAGCGGCGCGAAGCCGGCGACATAGACATAGGCCGCCTGGAAGCTGGTCCCGTTCTCCTGCACGATCTGGTCCAGCGCCTTCCGGGCGAGCGCCTGATCGCTCTGCTCGACCTGGGGGATCCGGGGATCGTCGAGGTTCACGTCGAAGGCCACGACCTTGATGCCGGCCTCGACGGCCTTCCGGGCGACGTCCTTGAGCGATTCCGGCAGGCCGTGATCGATCACGATCGCCTGGGCGCCCAGCGCGATGGCCTGCTCGACCTGCTCGCGTTCGAGGGCCGCGTCCTGCTTGCCGGGGAGGATCCGCAGATCGATGCCGAGCGCCTTGGCCTGCGCCCGCGCGCCCGCCTCGTAGGCCTGATAGAAATCGCCGGCCGACAGGTATCGGACCAGCGCGACCTTGACGCCGCCGCGGTCGAAGGGCGACGGCGCACCGGCGAGGCCGCCCGCCCAGACGGCCGTCGAGAGGCCGAGCGCCGCGACGGCGGCACGAAGACCGAGACGCATGACCATGGCTTCCCCTGCTCCTAGGATGCCGCGGGCAGCACCCGCCCGATCTTCCACTGGAACGGCGGCTCGGTGCCGTTGACCGCGAAGTCGCCGACGATGCGATCCTTGAAGATCCGCGGGTTGTGCGACGCGATCGTCCGGGCATTGCGCCAGTGCCGGTCGAGCGCGTGGCTCCGGCTCGTGGCGGAGGCGCCGAGCGCATCGAACAGGATCGTGGTCGCCTCCAGCACGAGGCTCGTCAGCACGGTCTGCGCCTGAGCCAGCTCAATCTCCGAGGCCACGTTGACCGCCTGGGCCTCCGCCTCCGGCAGGCCCCCGATCCGGGCCTCGTAGGCCCGCTGCACCGCCTCCGCCGCCTGCCGGTTGAGGGCGCCGGCCGTGTAGGCGAGGGCGTGCACCCGGCCGACGACCTGCAAGACCTGCGGGTCGGCGCTCGGCCGCGGCCCGGAGGCGTGGGAATAGGTGCGCGCCCGCTCGCGCACGGCCCGCGTCACCGCGTCGGCGGCCGCCCGGGCGATGCCGGTGAGCGTCGCGAGATGGACCGCCTGGAAGAAGGCCGTCCCGTAGGGGAAGCGCACAGCCGTGGGCAGCGGCGCGCCGATGGCCGGGGCCTGCGTGAAGGTGGCGGTGCCGCTCGCGGTCAGGCGCTGGCCGAACCCGTCCCAATCGTCCTCGATCGTGACGCCCGGCCCCTTCGCGGCCACCACCACCGAGGTCTCCTCCCCGGCCTCGCCGGTGCCGACCACGTCGATCCAATCGGCGTAGAGCGAGCCGGTGGTGTAGTATTTCCGGCCGGTCAGGCCCCAGCCGTCGCCCTGGCGGTGGATGCGGGTCTCGAACGTGCCGACGACGGCCGAGCCCGTCTCCGACCACGCGCCGCCGAACAGGTCGCCGGCGGCCAGACGCGGGATCCAGTGCCGGCGGCGCGGATCGTCGGGGCTGCCGATCGTATCCTCCGCGAAGCCGAAATGGTTGCGCAGGGCCTGGGGCAGGTTCGAATCGGCCTGGGCCAATTCGGCGAGCAGTTCGAACAGGTCCGGCAGGCTGGCGCCGAGGCCGCCCTCCGCCTCCGGCACCCGCAGGGCGCCGAAGCGGGCCGCCTTCAGCTGCCCGATCGCGTCGTAGGGCAGCATCCGCTCGGTCTCGCGGGCGGCGGCGCCCGCGCGGATCCGGGCGAAGATCGGCCGGAACCGGGCCTCGAGGGCCGCGTAGCGGGGGCTCGGCGGCGCGCCCCGGGCGGCGCGTTCGGGGGGCCAGGATGCGGCCTCCGCGGCCCCGATCGTCTCGGATTCGGCACTCGTGCCCAGGTCGGGCGCTGGCGCGTGGTTCGACAGGGTCATCGGGTTCAGCCCCTTCGATGGATGGGAGATCGGATCGAGGCCGGCGCCGGAGCGCCGGCGGTTCACGTCACTGAAGCGTCCCGGCGCCGCCGAGATACAGCGCGCCGAGGCGGCCGCTCGCGGCGAGCTCGGCACCGGAGCCCGTCGCGACCACGCGCCCGCTCTCCAGCACGACGGCCCGGTGGGCGTGTTCCAGCACGAGGTTGGCGCTCTGCTCGGCCACGAGGACGCTCAGGCCCTCCTCGCGGTTGAGGCGGGCGACGATCGAAAAGATCTCGGCGGCGACGATCGGGGCGAGCCCCATCGAGGGCTCGTCGAGGAGCAGCAGCGTCGGCCGGGTCATCAGCGCCCGGCCGATGGCGACCATCTGCTGCTCCCCGCCCGAGGTCAGCCCGGCCCGGGCGTTGCGGCGCTCCCTGAGGCGGGGGAACCAGCCGTAGATCCGCTCCAGATCCGCCGCGAGCTGCCGCCGGCTCGGTCGTCGGAGATAGCCGCCGGCGAGCAGGTTCTCCTCCACGGTGAGCTGCCCGAAGACGTGCCGGCCCTCCAGCACCTGGACGACGCCCCGGGCCACGAGTTCGGCCGGGTCGAGCCGCCCGGTCGCCGCGCCCTGCCAGCGGATCGCGCCCCGGCGCAGGGCGCCGCGCTCGGCGCCGAGCAGGTTGGAGATCGCCCGGAGCGTCGTGGTCTTGCCGGCGCCATTGGGGCCGACGAGGGCGACAATCTCGCCCCGGTCGACGCGCAGCGACACGTCGTGCAGGGCCAGGATCGCGGCGCCGTAGATTGCCTCGATCGCCTCGACCTCGAGAAACGGATCGGCCATCGCCGTCAGATTCGGCCGACGGAGGTCATTGGGCCGCCGCCTCGGCGGATTCGGCCGCGCGGGGCACGATGCCCTTCTCCCGGGCGTAGGCCTTCGCGCCCGCCTCGATGAGCGGCTTCAGCAGCGCATGATCGGCCTTGATCCAGTCCGTCTGCAGCACCCACCGCGACCCGTCCCAGCTCTGGATGCGGGCCGCGCCGCCGCCCTCGTGGTCGGTGGGCGTGATGGCGATGGGCTGGAGCAGCCCGTCGAACCCGATCTGCTTCAGCCGGGCCGGCTCGATCGTCAGGTGCTCGAAGGCCCAGCGGCCCTCCTCGCCGGTCAGCGGGCGGGCGCCGAAATGCCGATAGCCGGTGCGCAGCGCCTCGACGGCGAGCGCCGCGTTGACGAGGCCGACATTGTAGTTGACCGCGCCGAACAGTTTCGGGTCGCGCAGGTCGGACTTGCCGGTATCGAGGATCGCGGCCTTCAGGCGCTTGTGGATCTCGAAGTCCGATCCGCCGGGATAGGGGGCCAGCGCCGAATAGCCGATCGCCGCGGCGCCGGCCGGAATCACGTCGGATTCCGAGCCCGCCCACACGTCGCCGATGATGCGGTTGGCGGGGAAGCCGAAGCGCTGCGCGGTCTTCAGGGCGACGACGGTCGAGACGCCCCAGGTCCGCAGGAAGATCCAGTCCGGCTTCACCTCGCGGACCTGGCGCCATTGCGGCGACTGCTCGCTGCCCGGATCGGCCACCGGGATCTGGATGTTCTCGAACCCGTACCGTTTCGCCAGCGCGTCGACCGCCGGCTGGCTCGCCCGTCCGTAGGCGCTGTCGTGGTAGACGGTCGCGATCTTCAGGCCTTTCAGCTTGTCGAGACCGCCGACCTTGGAGGCGATGTAGTTGATGCCGGTCGAAGCCTGGCTGTAATAGCTGAACAGCAGCGGGAACGCGTAAGGGAACACCGACCCGTCGACGCTCTCGGTCCTGCCGCCGGCCGGATCGATCAGCGGGATCCTGTCGGCGGCCGCCTTATCGAGCAGCGCGTAGCTCGCCGGCGTCCCGTGGGTGAAGAAGAAGGCGAGCGGCGAGCCGTCCTTGCCCGCCTTGACCCGCTCGTAGACCTCGACCGTCCGGTCGGGGCTCCACTCGGTCTCGAACTCCTCGACCTTGAGCTTGATGCCGTCGATCCCGCCCTCGACCTCGTTTATGTAGCGGAAATAGTCGCGCTCCCCCGCCCACCACAGCTCGCCCGACGAAGCGTAGGCGCCGACCCGGTAGGTCGGGAGCGGGATGTACTGGCCGACCTCCGCGGCGGCGGCGGGCGCGCCGACCCCGAACACGGTGCCCACAAGAAGCGCGGCGAACAGCGATCGTCTCACGGTTTCGTCTCCTGATTGAGATCACGAAGGTTGCGGCGGCGCGGTCGGCCCCCGGACGGCCCGGCGAAGAGGCACGCGAGGAGGCGCGCGAGTCCCTCGGGCTCCTTGATCAGGAACCCGATGATCAGGAGGCCGAAGATCGCCTTCTGGATGTTCTGCCGCAGGCCCTCATCGACGTGGCCGGACAGGAGGTGCTGGAACAGCCAGTCGAGGATCAGGGGCAGCAGGCTGACGAAGGCGGCGCCCAGGAACGCGCCCCGGATGGTTCCGAGGCCGCCGAGGATGATGATGAACAGGATCTGGTAGGACCGCGCGAGGCCGAAGCTCTGGACGCTGGCGGAGCCGAGATAGCAGAAGGCCCAGAGCGCCCCCGCGATGCCGAGGACGAAGCTCGACACGAAGAAGGCCTGGAGCTTGGCGCTCCTTGTCTGCACGCCGACCACGGCGGCGGCCGCATCCATGTCGCGCACCGCCGTCCAGGTGCGGCCGGTCTGGCCGCGGACGAGGTTCGCCGACAGCAGCGTGAGCAGCGCGACCGTGCCGAGCGTCAGCCAGTAGCGCCCGTGGGGGTTCTCGGCCGAAAGACCGAACACCGAGAGGCCGTGCGGCAGGGCGATCGTGGCCGAGGGGTTGCCGTTGTAGAACCACGGCACCTTGAGGAACAGCCATTCGAAGAAGAACTGCGCCGCGAGCGTGCTGACGATCAGGTAGAAGCCCTTGATGCGCCGCGCGGGCAGCCCGAACAGCAGGCCCGCCGCCCCGGCCAGGAGGCCGGCGAGGAGGAGCGCGACGGGCAGCGGCAGCCCCGGCACGCGGAGCTGCAGCGCGTAGGTCGCGTAGGCGCCCACCATCATGAACGCGCCGCTGCCGAGCGAGAGCTGACCCGCGAAGCCGGTGAGCAGGTTGAGCCCGAGCCCGGCCAGCGCCAGGATCAGGAACGGCACGATGATCGCGTTGACCCAGTATTCGCTCGCCAGGAACGGGACCGCGAGCACCAGAGCCGTGACCGCCGCCAGGACGAGGATGCCGGGCGCGATCACCAGGGGCAGGGGCTGCGCGCCGGAGCGCGAAGAGAGGCCGGCCATGGCGTCAGACCCTCTCGATCGGCCGCTCGCCGAGGAGGCCGGCCGGGCGGACGAGGAGGAAAGCCAGGGCGAGCCCGTAGGCGAACCAGGACGTGATGCCGCCGCCCAGGAACGGGCCGACATAGGTTTCGGCCAGGCTCTCGCCGGCCCCCACGACGATGCCGCCCACGATGGCACCCGCGATCGAGGTGAAGCCGCCGATGATCAGGACCGGCAGGGCCTTGAGGACCACGAGCGACAGCGAGAACTGCACGCCCTGGCGGGCGCCCCAGAGCAGCCCGGCCACGAGCCCGACGAGGCCCGCCACCGCCCAGACGATCTGCCAGATGCGGTGGATGTCGATGCCGAGCGACAGCGCGGCCCGGGTGTCGTCGGCGACGCCGCGGAGCTGGATCCCGATGCGCGTGCGGTGGAACAGCAGCGCGAGGGCCACCACGAGCACCACGGCCACGCCGGCCGCGACCAGATCGAACCGGCTGATCATGATGTCGCCGAGGAACAGGGGCAGATCCTCGATGCCGAGATCGAGGGCGCGCACCCTTGATCCCATCAGGCCCTGCGCGACGCCCTCCACGAGGTAGGAGAGCCCGAGCGTCGCCATGAACAGCGTCAGGGGACCGCGGTTGGTCAGCGGCCTGAGCAGGAACCGCTCGATCGCGACGGCGGTGACGATGAGGAGACCGGCCGTGACCGCGAGGGCGGCGGCGATCGGAACGCCGGTCTCCTTCAGGGACACGAATGTGAGGGCGCCGAACAGCAGGAGCGAGCCCTGCGCGTAGTTGAACACGCCCGAGGCCTTGTAGATCAGCACGAAGCCGATCGCGACCAGCGCGTAGAGCGTGCCGGCCAGCACGCCGCCGATCAGGGTTTCGAGGAACAGGCTCATGCGGCCAGCGCCGCGGGGCCGGCGCCGATATAGGCCGCGATAACATCCGGGTCGTTGCGGATGGAGTCAGGCGGCCCGTCGGCGAGCTTGCGCCCGTAATCGAGGACGACGACGTGGTGGGCGAGCCGGAGCACGATCCCGAGATCGTGCTCGATCAGCACGATCGTCAGCGCCAGCTCGCGGTTCAGCCGCTCGATGAGCGCGGCGATCTCGTCCTTCTCGCGCGCGTTCATGCCGGCCAGCGGCTCGTCGAGCAGGAGGAGCGAGGGCTCCGCCACGAGGGCGCGGGCGAGCTCGACCTTCTTCTGGATGCCGTAGGGCAGCGTGCCGACCGCCGTGCCGGCCCGGGATTCGAGGTCGAGGAGGCGCAGCACCGCCCGGGCCCGCTCGCGGAACGCGGCCTCCTGCGCCCGGGCGCGCGGCAGGCGCAGGGCTTCCTCGACCAGTGACGCCCGCGCCCGCCGCGACAGGCCGACGATCACGTTGTCGAGCACGCTCATCCCCGAGAACAGCGCGTTGTTCTGGAAGCTGCGGCCGATGCCGCGCCGCGCCGCCTTCAGCGGCTCCATCCGGTGAAAGCGCTCCCCCTCGAACACGATCGTGCCGGATTGGGGCCGGTACACCCCGTTGAGGATGTTGAGGAGCGAGCTCTTGCCCGCCCCGTTCGGCCCGATCAGCGCGCAGATCTCGCCGCGCCGGACCGAAAAGCTCAGGCCGTTGATCGCCGTGAGCCCCTTGAACGCCAGCGTGACGTCGGTGAGTTCGAGGATCGTGTCGGACACGGGCGGCCTCACTCGGCCGCGGCGGCGGGGCGAAGCGCCGCCTCGCGCGCCTTCACGGCCTCGATATCGCGGAAACCGTGGGCCGGATGGGTCTCCGGCAGGTACGGCCCGCGGCCGAACAGCTTGTCGCGCAGCGTCCCGGGGCGGTAGGTCTTCGGATAGACGCCCCGCCGCTGGAGTTCGGGAACCAGCAGGTTCACGGCATCCTCGAAGCTCTCCGGCGTGACCGCGTAGGCGAGGTTGAAGCCGTCGACATCGGTCTCGGCGACCCACTCTTCCAGGATGTCGGCCACGGTCGTGGGCGAGCCGACGAAGACCGGGCCGAGGCCGCCGATCCCGCCCCAGCGGGCGAGTTCCGCGATCGACCAGGGCGTCTCGGGCGCCGCGAAATGCTCGACCATCGACACGATGGCGTTGGTCTCGACCTTCCGGACGAGGTCGGTCGGCGCGTACTGGCCGAAATCGATCCCGCTCCAGCCCGACAGCAGCACCAGCGCGCCGTCATAGGAGGCGTAGGACTGGTATTCTTCGAACTTCTTCTGCGCGGCCGCGTCGGTCTCGGCGACGATGATCGTGGTGAGGTTGTAGACCAGCACGTCCCGGGGCGCGCGGCCGGCGGCCTGGGCCTGCGCGCGCACGTCGGCCACGTAGGCCTTGAGCATGGCTTTCAGCGGCGCGGCGACGAACACGCACTCGGCATGGGCGGCCGCGAAGGCCTTGCCGGGCCCCGAGGCGCCGGCCTGATACAGCACCGGCGTGCGCTGCGGCGAGGGCTCGCACAGATGGTAGCCCGGCACGGTGAAGTGCCGCCCGCGATGCCCGATCTCGTGGACCTTGGCCGGGTCGGTGAAGATCCGCCGGTCCCGGTCGCGCAGGACCGCGCCCGCCTCCCAGCTGCCCTCGAACAGCTTGTAGAGCACCTCGACATATTCGGCCGCGACCTCGTAGCGGTTGTCGTGGCGCTTCAGGCCCTCCTGGCCGAGATTCTTCGCGCCGCTCTCCAGATACGAGGTGACGATGTTCCAGCCGACCCGGCCCTTGGTGTGATGGTCGGCGGTCGAGAGGCGCCGGGCGAAGGTGTAGGGGTGCTCGAACGAGGTCGAGGCCGTGATGCCGATGCCGAGATGCTCGGTGGCCAGCGCGATCGGCGCGGCGAGCTGGAGCGGATCGTTGACCGGGATCTGCGTCGCCTGATGCAGGGCGTGCCAGTTCGAACCCTTGTAGACGTCGTAATAGCCGACGACGTCGGCGATGAAGATCCCGTCGAAGATCCCGCGCTCCAGCGTCCGGGCGAGATCCTGCCAGTATTCGAGATCCTTGTATTGCCACGACCGGTCGCGCGGATGAGCCCACAGGCCCGGCGATTGGTGGCCGACGCAGTTCATGTCGAAGGCGTTGAAGCGGATGGTGCGCGACATGCGGGCGTCGTACCTCTATGAGCCTGTGCCTCGAACGAGCATGTCCAGCGGCCCGAATAGGGCACGACATGAACACGACAGCGTTGATCTGAAATATCGTCAGAGATATCTTGTTGCCGTGATTTTGACTTGAAACACAAATGCCTTGTTTGTTGTTGTTTGAAGATTATTCATTTCATCGATAGAACGATTCGGTGCATTATTTGTGTATATAGCGGCATGTCTGAAAATCTAATGTCGATTGTTCATGCGAGCATATCCATATACAGTCTTTCGTCAATGAACAATTTTACCTTATTGTCACAGATCGAAAGCATGAAATTCCACGCGCTGGACTCGAAGTAGTTCGGACCGCCTCTCGTAAGACATCCTGTCGGTCTCGGATTCGTGGCTGACCGCGAGGCTGTCACGCCACTCCCGATCGCCTACGGCATCCCCGGGACGATCAAGCGCGGCGGCGCGATCATCAACCTCTCCTCGGCGCAGGGCCATGCCTGCCAGCAAGGGCGCGATCCACGCCCTGACCCGCGCCGCCCTGACCCGCGCCATGGCGCTGGACGACGCCGCCGCCGGAATCCGGGTGAACGCGGTCTCGCCGGGTGTCGCGGGCCCCTCGTCAGGAGCATGCGTCGGCGCCGGCCGAGGCGGAGATGAACATCCTGGCTTGTCGACCCCCTGCCGTGAACCGTCCGGCCCGGCTATGGGCCGGCTTCCGAAGACCGTTCGGCCGAAGCTGCGGTCTGCAGGGTCCGGGTTGGACGTTCGGTGGCCGACGCGTTTGACGCTGGCGAGGATATCGTCGGCCGACTTGGTCCGGACGAACGGGTTCGGCTGGGGGGGGGGCCGGCTCGGCGAAGGCGGCGCGTTCAAAACCAGGGCCTGGGGCCGTTCCCCCCTGCAATGCAATCGGGATCGGCTCGCGGCGGAGCCGCATGTCGACGGACAGCCGTCTGTCGGGACGGGCGGCCGATCGCGGCCTATGCTCCCCGGCGTCGCGGCGCGCGGGAGCCCCATGTTCGATCTCAGCCAGCTCCGGTGCTTCGCGGCGGTCGCGGAGGCGTTGCATTTCGGGCGCGCCGCCGCCCGCCTGAACATGACGCAGCCGCCGCTGTCGCGGCAGATCCAGGTGCTGGAACGCATCCTCGACGTGCAGCTTCTGGAGCGCACCAGCCGCTCCGTCCGCCTGACCGCGGCCGGGCGCAGCTTCCTGCCGGAGGCCCAGCGCATCCTCCGGCTCGCCGAGAGCGCGACCCACGTGACCCGGCAGGTCGCGGCGGGGCGCGGCGGCATCCTGAAGCTCGGCTTCACGGCGGCCTCGGCCTACGACTTCCTGCCGCGCCTCGTCATCGCACTGCGCCGCGCCCTGCCGGACGTCACCCTCGCGCTGCGCGAGATGGTGAGCCGGGATCAGATCGAGGCGCTGCGCGCCGGCAGCCTCGACGCCGCCCTGGTGCGGCCGCCCGTGACGCATCCGGACCTGTGCGCCGTCCGGGCGCTCGCCGAGCCCCTCGTGGTCGCGCTGCCGGCGGCCAATCCCCTGGCCCGGCGCGACCGCCTCGGGCCCGGCGACCTCGGCGGCGAAGCCCTCATCGCCTACGCACCGAACGAGGCCCGCTACTTCCACGATCTCGTCCTCGGCCTGCTCACCGAGGCGGGGATCCAGCCGCCGATCGTCCAGCAGCTCACGCAGATCCACGCGATCCTGGCCCTCGTCCGGGCCGGGTTGGGAAGCGCCCTGGTCCCGGCCGCGGCCGAGCGCCTGCGGTTCGAGGGCGTGGTGTTCCGCCCGCTCGCGTTACCCGCGCCGCGGCCGGTCGAGCTGCACCTGGCTTGGCGGCGCGACGCGGACGATCCCCTGATCGCGCAACTGCGCGCAATCCTGCCGGACCTGCCACCCAGCTGAGGCACACCGGCCGATCGATGCAGCACGCGCATCGATCGATCCAGACTTTGGCTTTGACCTTGCGGTCAAAGGCTGCGCGTGATGGCGCGGACGGCGCGCAGACGCCCGGAGCCGCAGGGAAGGATTCGCGATGGACAGCCTGACCAACCGCTTCAAGGCCGCCCTCGCCGAGGGACGCCAGCAGATCGGCCTGTGGTGCAGCCTCGCGAGCCCGATCTCGACCGAGATCGTCGCCGGGGCCGGGTTCGACTGGCTGCTCCTCGACATGGAGCACTCGGCCAACGACCTGCGGGACATCTACTTCCAGCTTCAGGCGATGATGGAGAACGCCACCAACCCGGTGGTGCGGGTCCCGAGCGACGATCCGATCACCATCAAGCGCATCCTGGATGCCGGCGCGCAGTCGCTGATGATCCCCAATATCGACGATGCCGCGCAGGCCGAGCGGGTGGTCGCGGCGACCCGCTACGCCCCCCGGGGCATCCGCGGCTTCTCGCAGGCCCCCCGGGCCGCCCGGTTCGGCCGCATCCCCGACTACCACACACGCTGCGAGTCCGAGATCTACGTGATCGTGCAGGTCGAGTCGCGCCGCGCCCTGGACAATCTCGACGCGATCGCCGCGGTCGAGGGCGTGGACGGCGTGTTCATCGGGCCCGGCGATCTCTCCACCAGCCTCGGCTATCTCGGCCAGCAGGGCCATCCGGAGGTGGTCCGCACCATCGAGGAGGCCGTGGGCCGGATCGTGAGAGCCGGCAAGCATGCCGGCATCCTCACGCCGAGCGAGGAACTGGCCAAGCGCTACATCGCGGCCGGCACCCGGTTCACCGCCGTCGGCTCGGATCTGGGCCTGCTCGCCCGCAACGCCGAGGCGCTGGCCGGGCGCTTCCGCTCCGCGACCTGAAGGGGACGCCGATGCAGGCCGAGATCGAAGCCCCGACCCGCCCCCGGGCATCCGGCGACGTGCCGCGCACGATCCGCCTGAGCGACCACGACAACGTCGCCATCGTGGTCAACGCCTTCGGCTTGCCGGCCGGCACGGTGTTTCCGGACGGGCTGGAACTCGTCGAGTTCGTGCCCCAGGGCCACAAGGTGGCGCTCGCCGACATCCCGGAGGGCGGCGCGGTCCGCCGCTACGGCGAGGTGGTGGGCATCGCGACGCAACCGATCCCGCGCGGCGCCTGGGTCGAGGAATCCCGGGTCGCGACGCCGGTCGCCCCCGCCCTCGACGCCCTGGAACGCGCCACCCGGGTGCCGGCCCCCCTGCCCCCGCTGGAGGGCTACACCTTCGAGGGCTACCGCAATCCGGACGGGTCGGTCGGCACCAAGAACATCCTGGCGATCTCGATCAGCGTGCAATGCGTCGCCGGCACCCTCGACGTGGCGATACGGCGAATCAAGCAGGAGCTGCTGCCGCGCTACCCCAACGTCGACGACGTGGTCGGCCTGACCCACGCCTATGGCTGCGGCGTCGCCATCAACGCCCCGGAGGCGGTGGTGCCGATCCGGACGCTCCAGAGCCTCGCGCAGAACCCGAATTTCGGCGGCGAAGTCATGGTCGTCGGCCTCGGCTGCGAGAAGCTGGTCTCGGAGCGCCTGCTGCCGGATGCGGGCGCGGCCGGCGACGGGGTGGTGCGGCTGCAGGACGAGCGTCACCGCGGCTTCTCCGCGATGATCGACAGCATCCTGGCGATGGCCGAGGCCCGCCTGGAGGTGCTGAACCGGCGGACCCGCGAGACCTGCCCGGCCTCCGATCTGGTGGTCGGCCTGCAATGCGGCGGCAGCGATGCCTTCTCGGGGGTGACCGCCAACCCGGCGCTGGGCTTCGCGGCCGACCTGCTGGTCCGCTGCGGCGCCACCGTGATGTTCTCGGAGGTGACGGAGGTGCGCGACGCGATCCACCTCCTCACCCCGCGCGCCAGGACCCCGGAGGTCGCCGAGGCCCTGATCCGCGAGATGGCGTGGTACGATGCCTACCTCGCCAAGGGCGAGGCCGACCGCCGGGCCAACCCCTCGCCGGGCAACAAGAAGGGCGGCCTCAACAACATCGTCGAGAAGGCCCTGGGCTCGGTCGCCAAGTCCGGCACGAGCGCGATCTCCGGCGTGCTGGCCCCGGGCGAGCGGGTGCGCGAGAAGGGCCTGATCTTCGCCGCGACCCCGGCGAGCGACTTCGTCTGCGGCACGCTTCAGCTCGCCTCGGGGATCACGCTTCAGGTCTTCTCCACCGGCCGCGGCACGCCCTACGGGCTGGCCCAAGCGCCGGTGATCAAGGTCGCCACCCGGACGGAACTCGCCGAGCGCTGGTCCGACCTGATCGACCTCGATGCCGGCCGGATCGCCACCGGCGAAGCGACCATCGAGCAGGTCGGGTGGGAGCTGTTCCATCTGATCCTCGACGTGGCGAGCGGGCGCAAGCGCCCCTGGTCGGACCAGTGGGGCCTGTTCAACGACCTGACCCTGTTCAACCCGGCGCCGATCACCTGAGACGCGCGCGCAGGGGCCCCGCGGCGTCGTCAGCCTGGCCGGGCTCTGCTAGGCAACCGCCACTGCAATGCCATTCGTGATTCCCTCTCTCCGGACCGTCCTGTTCCGCCTGCACTGGGCGCTCGGCCTCACGGCCGGCTTCGTCCTGGCGCTGATGGGCCTGACCGGGGCGCTGATGAGCTACGAGGAGGCGGTCACCGCCTTCGCCAACCGCGATCGGCTGGTGGTGATTGCGGGCGACCGGCAGGCGCTGCCGCCCTCTATCCTCGCGGCGCGGGTTTCGGCGCAGGCCGGGTTTCCGGTGAACGTCCTCACCCTGTCGGACGACCCGGCGGCGAGCGTCCATGTCCGCTTCGCCCGGCATCCCGCGACCCGCGCGCGGCCGCCTGCGGTCTACGCCGACCCCTATGACGGCGCGGTGCTCGGCCCGGTGCGGCTGGAGGGGGCGTTCACCACGGTGCGGGACCTGCACCGCTGGCTGCTCATCCCCGGCGGCTCCAGGGGCTGGGGCCGCACGATCACGGGCGCCTGCGTGCTGGCGCTCCTCGTCTTCCTGGGAACCGGCCTCTACCTGCGCTGGCCCAAGGTCCACCGCTGGCGGATCTGGCTGAAGCCGAGCCTGTCCCGACCGGGCCGGGCACGCTGGTGGTCGCTCCACGCCGTGGCGGGGACATGGCTCATGCCGGTCTACCTCGTCATGGCGCTGACGGGGCTGACCTGGTCCTACCCGTCCTTCAAGGACGGCGCCACGTGGCTTCTGGTGGGTGAGCGGGACGCGGCCAAGCCGATGCGTGCCGCCGGCGGCAAGGCCGCCCCCGAGGCCCCGGCCGACGCATCCGGGCCGTCGGCCGTCGACCGCGCCTGGGCGGCGTTCCGGGCCGGCGAGGGGCGCGCGGCGGGCACCGCGATCCTGACCCTGCCGGACGCCGACGCGAAGGCGATCCGGATCCGCTGGCTGCCGAAGGGGATCGATCGTCTGAGCGCCCGCAACGAGGCCCGCTACGATGCCGCCACCGGCGCGCTGCTGGCCGCCGGGCGCGCCGCCGACGAGCCGCTGGGCCAGCGTCTCATGGACAACATCCTCGAGGTCCATCGCGGCCGTTTCTTCGGCAACCTGTTCGCCCTGCTGTTCTGCCTCGCGGCGCTCGCCCTGCCGGGCTTCGCGGCGACCGGCCTCACGCTCTACGTCCTGCGCCGCCGTGCGGCCGCCCGGCGCCAGCCAGAGGCAGTGTCGGCGACCCTGCGCGCGGCCAAGCCCTGAGCGCTACGCCGGAACGAAACGGCGGGATCCCGAAGGGCCGAGCCCTTTAGCGGGCCGCCAGGGCAGAGCCCTGGCCGATCGGGCGGCGCCCGATTGTTGGGCTCACAGCCGCGCCGTGATCGTCGCCAGTACCGAGAAGGGCGCACCGGGCTGGTTGTTGAACTGGTTGAACGGCTGCTCGATGTAGCGCCGGTCGGTCAGGTTGCGCAGGTTGATCGAGAACCGGGCGTGCTCGTTGAAGTCGTAGAACACGGCGGCGTCGAGCCGGGCGTAGCCGCCGACGGAGTAGCTGTTGTTCAGGTCTCCGGCGCGCCGTCCGACATAGGTGATCCCGGCGCCGACGTTCCAGCCGAGCAGGAAGCCCTCCTGGAACTGGTAGGTCGACCAGATGCTGCCGCTGAACGCCGGCGCCCCGACCAGCCGGTTGCCGACCGCGAAGGTGGTGTCCTTGGTGATCCGTGCGTCGAGGAAGCTGATCCCGCCGATCACCTTCCAGCCCGGCAGGATCTGGCCGGCAAGGTCGGCCTCGACGCCTTCCGAGCGCTGCTGCCCGGTGATCACCGAGAAGCCCGTGTTCACCGGATCCGCCGCCGAGACGTTGTTCCGGATGATCCGGAAGGCTGCCGTGGACAGGGTCAGGTCCGGGCTGATGTCGAGCCGGCTTCCGATCTCGTAGAGCTCACCGGTTTCGGGACGCGGATTGACGGCGTTGTAGACGCTGTCGGTCTGCGGCTTGAACGAGGTCGCGTAGCTCGCATAGAGCGTCAGCGGCTCCACCGGCCGGTAGACGAGGCCGACCCGCGGCGAGGTGCCGGACAATTGCTGGTCGGGCGGGATGGTGCGCGAGGTCGGGACGCGGCTGAAATAGTACTGCGTGCCCGTATCGTAGCGGACACCGACCAGCATCTGCAGGCCGAAGCCGAGATCGATCTGGTCCTGCACGTAGAGCCCGGTCAGCTCGTTCTTCTGTTTCAGATCCGATTGGAACGCGAGGCCGACGATGGCGGCGCCGGGCGCGGGATTGAGGAAGCTCACCGACGGGAAGTTCGTGCTCTGCGTCGTGTAGGCCCGCCGATAGCCGTTGGTGTACTCGATTCCGGTCAGCACCGTGTGCTGGAAGCCCAGCAGGTCGAACTTCGCCACCATCTCGGTCTGGCTGTCCACGGCGGCGTAAGTCGAGTAGACCGCGGTCTCGCGCCGGGTCACCTGCGTGTTCCGGTTCGTGAGGCCGATGGCGCGGGTCGCCAGGAGATCGAACCCGCCCCATTGTGCGTTGAGCACCTCCCGCAGGGTGATGTTGGCGTTGAGGTCGTGCTCGACCTTCAGCAGGCCGAAATTGGCGTTGCCGTTGTAACGGGAGAACGGCTCGCCGTAATAGCGCGCGATGGTGTCGAGCGGCACGCGGCCGTTCCGGGCGATCAGCCCCTCGTCGTACTGGTTGTCGACGCGGGTGAACTCGCCCAGGAAGGTGACGCGCGTGTCCGGGCCCGGATTCCAGGTGAAGGCCGGGGCGACGAAGCTGCGGGAATTGTCCCGGCCGTAAAAATTGCGGAACGTCGGGTCCGACTCGCCGGCGAAGCTCAGGCGGCCGGCCAAGCCCTCCACGCCCTCGATCGCGCTCGACACCGAGCCCTGCACCCGCCGGAAGCCGAAGCTGCCGCCCTGCAGGTCGATGTCGCCGGACGGCACGAAGGTCGGCTGCCGGGTCACGATGTTGATGAGGCCGCCCGGATCGCCGCGCCCGTACAGCACCGAGGCCGGTCCCTTCAGCACTTCGATCCGCTCCACGTCGGCGAGATCGCGGGTCACCGCGGAGAAGTTGCCAGCCTGGTTCAGGAGCACGCCGTCGATGGCGTAGGTCTGGGTCCTGAACCCGCGGATGATGAAGGTGTCGCTCCGGCCCTGGAGCGTGCCCCCGGGCTGGACGCTGCTGACGTTCCGCAGCGCGTCGCTCAGGCGGATGTCCTGCTGATCGACCAGCACGTCGCGCGGCACCACCTGCACCGATTGCGGCGTGTCGCGCAGGGGCGTGTCGGTGCGGGTCGCGGTGGCCGAACGCGTGGCCCGGTAGCCGATCACCGGACCGCCCGCCCGCTCGACCGCGGCGCCGTTGCCGGTGACGCTCAGTTCCGAGAGCGTGATTTCATCGGTTGAGCTGCCGGTTTCCGCACGGGCCAGAGGTGTCGTGGCCGCGAGCAGTGATGTCGCCAGTGCAGTGAAGAGGGATAGACTGTTGCTGCGTGCGCTCGCCGTGCTGGAAAGGCTGCGGCCGCCGTGCCCCGACATTGTTTATAATCGCTCTCAAGAAGATCAGTACCGCCAGGGCAGACGGATCCTTGAGGGGAACGGCTCTGCTTTTTCAATGCGCGGGCACAAGGCGCAGCCCGGATTCGGTTGGAACTTCCCGAACGTGGCGGGGTGGCCACATGATCACATTGGAATAATGTAATTTTTCCGGATGTTTACGACCGGGACGTGCAGAAATGCTGAAGATCTACACCTAAAAGGTGCCGGCCGGTGCTCGACCGTCATGATCCTTCCAGGGCGGTGGCCTTCGTCTGCACGGGCGGCGCGATGGGCCGCCCGTGCAGATCGAATCAACCCCGCGTGGCCGGCTTGAGGGCGCCGGTGCGCGCGTGGAAATCCGGGCCGTTGGTGGTCCGCGCCACGTGGCCGGCCCGGATCAGGTAGTCGCCGAAATGCTCGCCCGGCTGCCGGCCCTTCGCGTAGTCGGCAAAGAGCGGGTCGAGCGTGTCGCGGATCTCGGAGGCCGCCACGTCCTCCTTGTAGAGCTTGCTGAGCCGTGAGCCGTCATGGGCGGCGCCGAGATAGAGGTGGTAGCGCTCGGGGCCGCGGCCCACGAGGCCGATCTCGGCGATGAACGGCCGGGCGCAGCCATTCGGGCAGCCGGTCGAGCGGATCGTGATCGCCTCCTCGGCGAGCCCGTGGGACGCGAGGCTCTGCTCCAGCTCGGTCATCAGATCCGGCAGGTAGCGCTCGCTCTCGGCCAGCGCGAGGCCGCAGGTCGGCAGGGCGACGCAGGCCAGCGAGTTGCGCCGGAGCGCGCTCGCCCCCCGGGTGAGGCCGTATTCGTCGACCAGCGCGTCGATCTCGGCGCGCTTCTCCGCCGGGACGTTGGCGATGATCACGTTCTGGTTGCCGGTGAGGCGGAAATCACCCTGATGGACCTCCGCGATGCGGCGCAGGCCCGAGAGGAATTGCGGGCCGTCCGCGATGTCCTTGATCCGGCCCGCGGGCACGTAGAGGGTGAGGTGGAAGCGCCCGTCATCGCCCTCGACCCAGCCGTAGCGGTCGCCGTTGTTGGTGAAGGCGAAGGGTTTGGGCGCGCCGAGCGTCTTGCCGATCCGCTTCTCCACCTCGGCCCGGAAGGCGTCGAGGCCGTAGCGCTCGATCGTGTACTTGAGCCGGGCGTTCTTGCGGTTCTTGCGGTTGCCCCAGTCGCGCTGGACCGTCATCACCGCCTCGGCGACCTTGATGGCGTCCTCGGGAGCCACGAAACCCATCACGTCGGCGGTGCGCGGGAAGGTGTCGGGCTCGCCATGGGTCATGCCCATGCCGCCGCCGACCGTGACGTTCCAGCCGGTGACGCGGTTCTTCTTGTCGAGGATCGCGATGAAGCCGAGATCGTGGGCGAAGATGTCGACCTCGTTGGAGGGCGGCACCGCGATGACGGTCTTGAACTTCCGCGGCAGGTAGGTCTTGCCGTAGACCGGCTCGACCTCGGCCTCCTCCTCGCCGCCGACCACGCGCTCGCCGTCGAGCCAGATCTCACGCCACGCGCTGGTCTTGGGCAGCAGCGAGTCGGAGATGTCCTTGGCGAGCTGGTAGGCGGCCTTGTGGGCGCCGGCCTGGGCCGGGTTCGTCGCCGCCATGACGTTGCGGTTGACGTCGCCGCAGGCCGCGATCGTGTCGAGGAGCGCGCTGTCGATCGCCGCCATCGTGCGCTTCAGGTTCGACTTGATCACGCCGTGATACTGGAAGGTCTGGCGCGTCGTCGCGCGCAGCGCCCCGCCCGCATAGGTCCGGGCGATGTCGTCGAGGATCAGCCACTGCTTCGGCGTGATGACGCCGCCCGCGATGCGCAGGCGGATCATGAAGCTGTAGGCCTTGTCGAGCTTCTTCTTGGTCCGCTCGGGGCGCAGGTCGCGGTCGTCCTGCAGGTACATCCCGTGGAACTTCACGAGCTGCCCGTCATCCTCCGAGATCGCCCCGGTGGCGTGCTTCAGGAGGCCGTCCGCGAGCGTCCCGCGCAGGTAGCCGCTGGCGATCTTGATGTGCTCGTTGGCGGCGAGCTGGGCCGCGCGGGCGGCCTCCGCGTCGGTGATCGGCCGCTCGGTCGGCGGGGTCTCGTAGACGCGCCCGGCCGGGGCGGAGGTGGAGCTGGGGACCGGGGTCTCGGCGGTGTCGCGGGGGCTGTGGTCGTCCATGGGGTAAATCCGTCTGTCTGAACGCGTCTCCCACCCCTCGCGTCAGGGATGGGTGCCGAGCGGGAGGCGGGCCGGTCCACGGAATGGGCGGGATCCGCGACGGTCCCCCTCTCCCGTGCGGGGGAGGGTTGGGGCGAGGGATGCGCCCTCACCGGAAAGACCTGATCCCTCACCCCGCCCCTCTCCCACGGGAGAGGGGACCCGCGCCCCGTCCTGCTTCCGCTGCAATCTCGATCCTGCGGCCTCGGAAGGCCGGTCCGTTAGTAAACGTCCTGCTGATAGCGGTGGCTGCGCTCCAGCGCCGCCACCTGCGCCTCGGCCTCGGCGGCGCTCAAGGACTTGGCGGTCTCGTAGGCCTTCACCACGGCGGCGCGCACGTCCTTGGCCATGTTCTTCGCATCGCCGCAGACGTAGAGATGGGCACCGCCCTCCAGCCAGGAGACCAACTCCTGCGCGTGCTGGGTGATCCGGTCCTGCACGTAGATCTTCTCCGGCTGGTCCCGCGAGAAGGCCACGTCGATCTTGGTGAGCGATCCGTCCTCCAGGGCCTCCTGCCATTCGAGCTGGTACAGGAAATCGTGGAGGAAGTGGCGGTCGCCGAAGAACAGCCAGGACCGGCCGGTCTTGGTCCCCTCCGCCTCGATCGCCCGGCGCTCCTGCACGAAGGCGCGGAACGGCGCGACGCCGGTGCCGGGCCCGACCATGATGATGTCGGTGGCGGGATCCTGCGGCAGGCGGAAATGGCGGTTCGGCTTCAGCCGCACCCGCAGCTTGGCGCCGTCGCGGATGCGGTCGGCCACGTGGACCGAGGCGACCCCCGAGCGGGCGCGGCCATGGGTCTCGTAGCGCACCGCCGCAATGGCGAGGTGGACCTCGTCGCCCACCTCCTTGCGCGAGGAGGCGATCGAATAGGCCCGCGGCGGCAGCGGCCGGGTGATGGTGCCGATATGCTCGGGCGTGAGCTTGGCCGGGTAGGTCTCCAGCAGGTCGATCAGGTGCCGGCCCTCGATCCAGGCCTTGGCCTCGCCGCTCTCGATGAGCTTCTGCGCGTCGGTGTGGCCGGTGGCCTTCACGAAGCGCTCGATCGTGGCGGCCGAGAGCGTGGTGATGTCCCGCTCGGCGAGCAGCGCCTTGCGCAGGGCCTCGTCGCCCGAGAGCCCGGCGGCGTTGAGGATCTCGTCGACGAGACGCGGATCGTTCTCGGGGAAGATCTCCAGCGAATCGCCCGGCTCGTAGGCCGGCGCACCGTCCTCGAAGGCCAGCGCGAGGTGGATCGTCTCCTTGTCGGAGCGCGAGGAGTTGAGGTTCACGTGCTCGACGACCTCGACCACCAGGGGCTCGCGGCTCGGCTCGGCCTCGTCGTCCTCGCCCACGGCGGCGCGGGCGAAATCCACGGCCACGACGTTGTCGGACGTGTCCGCCGGGGCCAGCGCCTTCAGCGTGCCCTTGATCCAGTCGGCGGCCGGCTTCTCGAAATCGAGGTCGAGATCGGCCCGCTCGGCGGCGCGCTTGCCGCCCAGGGCCTCGAAGCGTGCGTCGAGCGCTTTCCCGATGGCGCAGAACTCCGCGTAGGAGGTGTCGCCGAGCGCCAGGACCGCGAACTCGACGCCGTCGAGGCGCGGGGCGCCCTCCCCCATCAGCTCGCCATAGGCCCGGACGGCCCGGGCCGGCGGCTCGCCCTCGCCCCAGGTGGCCGCGATGGCGATGAGCTTGCCGGCCTTGGGCAGGGTCGCGAGGTCGAGATCGGCGAAATCCACGACCTTCGGCTTGAAGCCCTGCTTGCGCGCGAGCTTCGCGACATTGCCGGCGAGCGCTTCGGAATTCCCCGATTCGCTGGCGTAGATCACCGTCAGCGGCGCGGCTGCCTTCGGCGCCGCCGCCGGGACCGCGGCCGGCTGGCCGCCCGCGGCATCGAGCCCGGCCAGGAAGCCGGCGAGCCACGCGCGCTGGGTGGGGCTGGCGGCACCGAGGACCGCATCGAGGCTGGCGCGCTCGCCATCCCCGAACGGGGCGGTGCGCGGAAGGAGGTTGGGGCGGGACATCACGGGACCATGTCGGGGCCTGAAGGGCCTGTGTCAATCGAGAAACGTTCGTTTTGCAGAACGGGCGGAGCGTAGGACATCGCGTTCGTTGCGGCGCGGAAGAAGAGAAAACTATTCTCCCACAACCGCGAGCACGGGGCCGGTCCCCGGCAGGTGCCGCCCGTTCTTCGGGGGCGCCGGCAGGGGCAGGGCCGTGGTGGATTTCACCTTCTCCATGGCGAAGCGGGATGTGACGTTCTTGAGCGGCAGCACTGCGATCAGGTGCTTGTAGAAGCTGTCATAGGCCTGCATGTCGGCGACGACGACCCGCAGCATGTAATCCACGTCGCCGGCCATCCGGTAGAATTCCAAGACCTCCGGCATGGCCGACACGGTTGCGGCGAAGCGCTGCAGCCAATCCTGAGAGTGGTCGGCCGTCTCGATCGAGACGAAGACCGTCAGCCCGAGGCCGAGCTTCACCGGATCGAGCACCGCCACGCGCCGGTCGATGACCCCGTCGGCCTCCAGCTTCTGGATGCGCTTCCAGCACGGCGTCTGGGACAGGCCCACGCGCTCGCCGATCGCCGCGATGGAAAGCGTCGCGTCCGTCTGCAGCAGGGCGAGAATCTTGAGATCGATCGCGTCCAAGACTGTCTCCGTAGGGGCCGTCCACGCGGATCCACCCGCGTCCGGTATAGGGTCTCTCAGGGGGCGTTAAGAAGATTCTTTCATCCGGACGCCGCCGGCTCCGGAAGGGCGCTGTGCGCAACCGCACGCCGAACCCCGCCTCCCGACCCGACGAACGCACCGAAGCGCCTTGACTTCGTTCGGTATAGCGAACATCTCGACCGTTCGACAACAGGGTGCGGCTCCGTCCGTGCCGTTTCCACCATCCAACCCGGGACCGTCGCGATGACCCGTCCGGACCGACAGACGGCCGAAGCCCTAGCGGAACGGCTGTCCGGGCTCGACCTGACCAGCCGCCTGAACCTGATCGCCGCCGAGATTCCCGGCCGGCTCGTGTTCACCACGAGCCTCGGCGTCGAGGATCAGGCGCTCACCCACGCCCTGGCGATGGCCAAGCTCGCCGCGGGGCAGGCGAAGGGCCGCGTCGAGATCGTCACCCTCGATACCGGCCGCCTGTTCACCGAGACCTACGACACCTGGGCCGAGACCGAATCAGCCTATGGGATCCGAATCACCGCCTACGCGCCCGAGCGCGCGGCCGCGGAGGAATTCGTGCGCGACGAGGGGATCAACGGCTTCCGGCGCTCGGTGGCGGCC
The DNA here is from genome assembly GCF_009806555.1 of Methylobacterium sp. 2A. GTDB lineage: Bacteria > Pseudomonadota > Alphaproteobacteria > Rhizobiales > Beijerinckiaceae > Methylobacterium. The sequence continues at coordinate 61,551 of NZ_VUOK01000061.1, forward strand.
CGGCAGGCCTGCTGCGGCTTCCGCAAGGTCGAGCCCCTGGGTCGCGCCCTGGAGGGGGCGAGCGGCTGGCTCACCGGGCTGCGCGCCGGCCAGTCGGCAAACCGCGCCGAGACCCCGCTCGCGGAGTTCGACGCCGCGCGCGGCCTGATCAAGCTCAACCCGCTGGCCGACTGGACCCGGGCGCAGGTCGACAGCTTCGTGCGCGAGAACTTCGTGCCCTACAACGTGCTGCACGATCGCGGCTTCCCGTCGATCGGCTGCGCCCCCTGCACCCGGGCGGTGAAGCTCGGCGAGCCGGAGCGCGCCGGCCGCTGGTGGTGGGAGCAGGAAGACAAGAAGGAATGCGGCCTGCACGTCGGACGCCAAGTCGCACACTCTGCGGCGTCGGTGCAGCCGGGCCAAGAGCCTGCAGTCCTGGAGCCCGCCGCGTTCGAGACCATCAAGACCGAGACCCATCGCCAGCCGGAGTTCGCCCGATGAGCGCCGCCCTCGCCGCCGCCGTGCAGCCGAGCACCCCTGCCCCCGCCGACCGCCTCAGCCACCTCAAGCGGCTGGAGGCCGAGGCCATCCACATCTTCCGGGAGACCGTCGCCGAGACGGAGAATCCGGTGATGCTCTACTCGATCGGCAAGGATTCCTCGGTCCTGCTGCATCTGGCGCTCAAGGCCTTCGCGCCCGGGCGGCTGCCGTTCCCGCTCCTCCACGTCGACACCACGTGGAAGTTCCGCGAGATGATCGCCTTCCGCGATGCCCGCGCCAAGGAACTCGGCCTCGACCTCCTGATCCACACCAACCCGGACGGGCTCGCCCGCGGCATCGGGCCGGTGAGCCACGGCTCCGAGGTCCATACCGACGTGATGAAGACGCAGGCCCTGCGGCAGGCGCTCGACAAGCACAAGTTCGACGCGGCCTTCGGCGGCGCCCGCCGCGACGAGGAGGCGAGCCGCGCCAAGGAGCGCATCATCTCCCTGCGCACCGCGCAGCACCGCTGGGACCCCAAGCGCCAGCGCGCCGAGCCCTGGCACCTCTACAATCTCAAGAAGAAGCGCGGCGAATCCCTGCGGGTCTTCCCGCTGTCGAACTGGACCGAGCTCGACATCTGGCTCTACATCGAGCAGGAAAACATTCCGATCGTGCCGCTCTACTTCGCCAAGGAGCGGCCGGTGGTGGAGCGCGAGGGCCAGCTCATCATGGTCGATGACGAGCGGCTGCCGCTCGCGCCCGGCGAGACCCCGCAGCAGCGCCTCGTGCGCTTCCGGACGCTCGGCTGCTACCCGCTGACCGGTGCGGTGGAGAGCGACGCCGCCTCCCTCCCCGAGATCATCGGCGAGACGCTGGCGGCGCGCACCTCGGAGCGCCAGGGCCGGGTGATCGACAAGGACGGCGCGGGCGCCATGGAGCGCAAGAAGCAGGAAGGTTACTTCTGATGACGGTGCATCAGGCCCCCAACGCCTTCGGCGACCGCGCGGCCGGCTACGCCGCGTTCCTGACCGCCCACCGCAACAAGGCGGTGCTGCGCTTCATCGCCTGCGGCTCGGTGGATGACGGCAAGTCGACCCTGATCGGGCGGCTCCTGCACGACACCAAGCAGATCTTCGACGACCAGATCTCGGCGCTGCAGCGCGACTCCCGCAAGCACGGGACGCTGGGGCAGGAGATGGACCTCGCGCTGCTGGTGGACGGGCTCCAGGCCGAGCGCGAGCAGGGCATCACCATCGACGTCGCCTATCGGTTCTTCTCCACCGACAAGCGCTCCTTCATCGTGGCCGACACCCCCGGCCACGAGCAGTACACCCGCAACATGGCCACCGGCGCCTCGACGGCCGACGTGGCGGTGATCCTGGTGGATGCGCGACAGGGCCTGACCCGCCAGACCCGCCGCCACGCGCTGCTGGTCTCGAATCTCGGGATCCGCCGCGTCGTGCTGGCGGTGAACAAGATGGACCTCGTCGGCTGGGCGCAGGGCACGTTCGACGGCATCGTGGCGGGTTTTTCGGACTTTGCCCGCGGCCTGAATTTCTCCGAGGTCAAGGCGATCCCGCTGTCGGCCAAGAACGGCGACAACGTCGTGGAGGCCGGGGTCGCGGCACCCTGGTACACGGGCGGCCCCCTGCTCGCCTATCTGGAGACCGTGCCGGTCCACGCCGAGGCGCTCAACGCGCCGTTCCGGATGGCGGTGCAGTGGGTCAACCGGCCCAATTCCGAGTTCCGCGGCTATAGCGGCCGGATCGCCAGCGGCCGGGTGCGGCCGGGCGATTCCGTGACGGTCCAGCCCTCCGGCCGGACCTCCACGGTGGCGCGGATCTACACCGCCGACGGCGACCTGCCCGAGGCCGGCGAGGACGAATCGGTGACGCTGGTTCTGGCCGACCAGATCGACGCCTCCCGCGGGCAGGTGATCGTGGCGACGGACGCGCCGATGCGGGTCACCGAGACCCTCGACGCGCGCCTGTTCTGGGCATCCGAGACCGATCTCAGCCCGGGTGCGAGCCTGTTCGCGAAGATCGGCACCGCCACGGTCACCGCGACCGTGGAGCGGATCGTCTCGCGCATCGACCCCGAGACCGGCAAGCCCGGCCCGGCCGAGCGCCTGTCGGCCAACGACATCGCCGACGTGGCGCTCCGCCTCGACCGGCCGGTGGCGGTGGATCCTTACGCGGAGAACCGCGAGACCGGCAGCCTGATCCTGATCGACCGCGAGACCACCGATACGGCGGCGCTCGGGCTGGTGCTGGTGCCGAGGGCGGAAGCGCCGAAGGCGGCGACGCCCGATGCGAAGCCTGCGGACGGGGGCGGTTTCCTCGCCCGGCTCGGCCGCCTGTTCGGGCGCTGACGTCCCGGTATCAAAAGGCCGGGGCCTTTTGCGGGTGTAGGGCGGAGCCATGCTGTCGGGCTGCGCCCGATCGTCGGGCGAAGCCCGAGATCGGGGCTCCGCCCCGATGACCCCGCCAAAGGGCCGAAACCGTTTGGAAACCCGGACCCTCCGCCGTCAGGCCGCCTGTGCCGTGGCGGCGAGACCCCAGGCCCGCGCCAGCAGCGCGTAGGATTCGTGCCGCGCCGCCTGATCGGGGATCGCCGAGACGATCATCAGCTCGTCGGCCTGCGTGCGCGCCACCAGGTCGGCGAGGCGGGCCCGCAGGGTCTCCGGGCCGCCGACATGCAGCTGATCGCGGCCGCGCTCGATCTGTATCCGCTCGGCGTCGGAATACGGATAGGCCAGCGCCTCGGCGAGGCTCGGCAGCGGCCGGTACTCGCCCCGCTCCCGCCGCAGGGTCGCGAGGCGGGCGCTGGACGCCAGCCGCTCGGCCTCGGCGTCCGTGGGAGCGCAGATCGCCGCCACCGCTAGGATCGCGTGGGGTTGCGTGCCGAGGCGCGTCGGCTGGAACCGGTTCCGGTAATCGAGCATCGGCGGCTCGGCGGGCATGCCGGAGAAGTGCTGCGCGAACCCGAAGCCGCAGCCGATCTCGGCCGCGAGCCGGGCACTGTAATCCGAGGAGCCGAGCAGGAAGAGCGGCGGCAGCGGCACGCCGGCGGGGCTCGCCGCGATCCGGGCGAACGGGTGCCCCTCCGGGAAGCCGCCATCCCAGAACAGCAATTCCTGCAGGCGGTCGAGGAAGTCGTCACCGCCGCCCTGCCCCGGCGCCTCGCGGCGGCGCAGCGCCCGCGCGGTGAGGCCGTCGGTGCCGGGCGCCCGGCCGAGGCCGAGGTCGATCCGGCCCGGGAACAGGGCCTCCAGCACCCGGAAGCGCTCGGCCACCATCAGCGGCGCGTGATTCGGCAGCATGATCCCGCCCGAGCCGACCCGGAGGTTCCGGGTCGCGGCGGCGATCTGGCCGATCATGATTTCGGGGGCCGGGCTCGCGACGTTCGGGAGCGCGTGGTGCTCGGCCAGCCAGTAGCGCCGGTAGCCGAGCCCGTCGACATGGCGGGCGAGCGCCAGGGTGTCGTGCAGTGCCTGCGCCGGGGTCGAATCGGCGCTGACGAAGGAGAGGTCGAGGACGGAGAGCGGAGTCATGCGGGAGAGATGGGGGTGTGAGCCGGCCGGCGCGAGGGCATGGCGATCCGCGCCCGTCCGGACGCGTCACGGTGCGGGCTCGTCGTCCGGCCCGGCGGTCTGATACAGCGCTTCGAAACCACGGCCGCCGTAGAACACGTTGGTGATCGTCACCCGGTCGGCTTCGACCCGATAGGCACTGACGGCGGATCGCTCGAACGGCACGGTTCGGAGGCCCGGCTCCAGATCATGGCGCGGGCGCCCGCCATGGGGCGCATCACCGATGCGCTCACACCGGCCGATTAGCCTGTCCAGAAACCGGCTACGTTCGGATCGCGGCTCGCATCATAGACCCAGCGATAGATCTGAAGCAGGTCTGTCTCGGCTTCCGCTCCGAAGACGACCTCAAGACGCCGCATCCCGGTGAGCCTTCACAGTCTCGGCATGCAGGGCGTCGATGTGCGCCCTGACCTCTTCGAGGCTCCGTGACGGCCGCGGGTCGTCCAACGATCGCCGGATGCGGGCGCGGATGTCATCGAGCCGCTCGGCAGTCTCCCGGCGCTGGCGCTGCAGGGCGCGCACGGCCCGGAGCGTGTCCGGCGCCAGGGTGATGCTGATCGTCTCGCCCATCGGCAGGGCCTCTCGTTCCGTCCCGCCTCTGAGCATCATAGCAGAAACCGCTCTCCGGCGCGCCGCCGCGGCCTCTCACGCTTGCCGGCTCAGCGTCCCCGGCCTAGGGTCCGCCGCGCCGCAAAGCCGCGGCGCCCGAGCGCGACAATCCGGAGCACCGCACGCCATGGCCTTCCTCGCCGACGTCCTCTCGCGGGTGAAGCCGTCCGCAACCATCGTGATGACCCAGAAGGCCCGGGACCTGAAGGCCTCCGGCGTCGACGTCATCAGCCTGTCGGTGGGCGAGCCGGATTTCGACACGCCCGAGCACATCAAGCAGGCGGCGATCGAGGCGATCCACCGCAACGAGACCCGCTATCCGCCGGTCTCCGGCATCGTGCCGCTGCGCGAGGCGATCGTGCGCAAGTTCAAGCGCGAGAACGGGCTCGACTACAAGGTCTCGCAGACCATCGTGGGCACCGGCGGCAAGCAGGTGCTGTACAACGCCTTCCTCGCCACCCTGAACCCCGGCGACGAGGTGGTGATCCCCCGCCCCTACTGGGTGTCCTACCCGGAGATGGTCGGCCTGTGCGGCGGCACGCCGGTCTTCGCCGACACCGACATGGCCAACGGCTTCAAGCTCCAGCCGGGGGAGCTCGACCGGGTGCTCACCCCGAAGACCAAGTGGATCGTCCTCAACTCGCCCTCGAACCCGTCGGGGGCCGCCTATTCGCGCGCCGAGATGAAGGCGCTCACCGACGTGCTGCTGCGCTATCCGGACGTGCACATCCTGACCGACGACATCTACGAGCACCTGACCTACGGCGACTTCGAATTCGTCACCCCGGCCCAGGTCGAGCCGCAGCTGATCGAGCGGACGCTGACCATGAACGGCGTCTCGAAGGGCTACGCCATGACCGGCTGGCGGATCGGCTACGCGGCCGGGCCGGAGAAGCTGATCAAGGCGATGGACTTCGTCCAGGGCCAGCAGACCTCCGGGGCGAGCACGATCGCGCAATGGGCCGCGGTCGCCGCCCTCGACGGGCCGCAGGATCACCTCGCGAAGTTCCGGGCGGCGTTCCAGGGCCGGCGCGACCTCGTCGTGTCGATGCTCAACCAGACCAACGGGTTGACCTGCCCGACGCCCGAAGGCGCGTTCTACGTCTACCCGTCCTGCGCGGCGCTGATCGGCAAGAAGACGGAAGGCGGCAAGACCATCGAGACCGACGAGGACTTCGTCATGGAGCTGCTGCAGGCCGAGGGCGTGGCGGCGGTGCACGGCTCGGCCTTCGGGCTCGGGCCGAACCTGCGGATCTCCTACGCCACCTCGAACGCCGTGCTGGAGGAGGCCTGCCGGCGCATCCAGCGGTTCTGCGGCTCGCTGCGGTAGAAGCAGGAGCCCCGCTGTCGGTCATCCCGCGGAGCGTTTCCACGCCCGCGGGATCGAGTGTGCGGAACCAGATCGCTGCGTCAGTCGGCGAGGCCGAGCACGATGGCGAGCATCCGGTTCAGGGCTGCGAGGGTGTCGCGTTCAAGTCGGCCGATGAGGGCACCGCATTTCGCCCGCGGCAACGCGATAACTTTGTCGACCATGATCTGCGAGGTGCTTCGCAAGCCGTTGGCGGGGCTCGGCTCGACGGTCAGCCGGAAGAGCGGTGCGTCGCGGAGCGTGCTCGTGACGAGGCAGACGAGGATGCTGTCGGTCCCGGTGAGCCAGTCGGATTGTCCGACGACGGCGGGACGCGGCTTGCCGTAGGCTCCTGGCGGCGAGACGGTGACGATATCACCGCGCGTCACGGCTCGGGCCAGTCGAACGCGGATTCGATGACGTTGAGGGCTTCGGCTTCCTCGGGGGTTCCCCTCAGAATCGCGGCTTGCCGGGCGGCCTCCTCGATGAAGTCCGGCCTCGACGGATCAGGCACCCAGAGGCGTACGAGCTTCATGCCGTCGCGTTGCGGCATGCGGTGATAGCGCAGGGCCTTCGGTGAGCCTTCCCTCGGCTTGGTCTGGGTCATGGGCGGGGGATCCGATCGTGCGGGATCCTAGGCTCTGGCGGCCTTGCTGACTACCATGGTGGTATCACGTGCCCTGGAGAGCCTCGTCATGCCCACCATCGCGGTGATCGCCCCCGGCGCCATGGGCAGCGCCATCGGAGCCCGGCTCTCCGAGCACGGCGCCCGGGTGCTGACCTCCCTCGACGGGCGTGGGGCGGCGAGCCGGGCTCGGGCCGAGGCTGCCGGCATGGTCCACGCCGCGGAGTCCGACCTCGCCGCCGCAGACCTCCTGCTCTCGATCGTGCCGCCCGCCGACGCGGAGGCGCTGGCCCGCCGGCTCGCACCCGCCCTCACCGCCGCCGCGAAAAAGCCCGTCTACATCGACGCCAACGCGGTCAGCCCGGAGACGGTCGGCCGCATCGCGGCGATCGTCGCGGCGACCGGCGCGCCGTTCCTCGACGGGGCGATCCTGGGCCTGCCGCCGAAGCCCGGCGCGAAGGGGCCGCGCGTCTACGTCTCGGGTTCCGACACGGCCCCAGCCCTGATCCTGCGCGACCTCGGCCTCGACCTGCGCGTCTGCCCCGGTGACGTCGGCGCCGCCTCCAGCCTGAAGATGAGCTATGCCGGCCTCAACAAGGGTCTGACGGCGCTCGCCGCGATCATGATCCTGGCCGCTGGGCGCGCGGGAGCCGGCGAGGCCCTACTCGCCGAACTCGCCGAGAACGAGCCGGCGCTCCTCGCCCGCTTCGCCAGGGGCCTGCCCGACATGGCGCCGAAGGCCGCGCGCTGGGCGCCCGAGATGGAGGAGATCGCCGATTTCCTCGGGCCTGACGCGGCCGGCCGCCAGGTCTTTGCCGGCTATGCCGCCCTCTACCGACACCTCGCCGGGGAGGCGGGGGAGACCGACATCGCCGCGCTGATACGCTTCGCCGCGGAGGCCGCGGCGCGCTGATCGCCGCGGGGGGCTCGAAACGGGCCTGCCTCTGTTGCCGGCTCGGCTGTCACCCTCTACACGGGCTGTCCCCGGCCGCCGATGCGCCTGAAGGTTTCGCGAGCCCGCTCGGGCCTGCATGGCAGCGGGGCCGGCAGTGACGGGGTGGTCCGGACCAGTTCTCTGGACCGTTCCTGTGAGGCTCAGTGGGCCGAGTCGCTGCAGGAGTGTCGGGCGCGCGGGGAACAGGAACCGCGGATCCGGCGCATGGCCCACATATCAATATGGCCCCTGGCCGTCTGACACTGACCCGTTCCGGGACGGGGTGCCTCCCGGCGATTGCGGTTTCATTCACGCTCCGGCGCGATGATGCGCTGGGGCCGGGGATCCGGTCCGGCGTAACCGCGTTCATTCGGGCCTGAGACCATGCGAGCCCTGCTCACCGGCGGCATCAAGGCGATCCTGGCGGTCGCCGTGCTCTCCACCGCCGCCCACTGGACCCTGCGCGTGCAGCGGGAATCCGCCATCTCCGTCGCCGCGGCCGCCGTGCCCGACCCGGTCGCGACGGGATCGATCGAGCCGCGCCGGGTCGAACGTCCGCTCGCGGCCGCGAGCCCGCCGCCCGCGCCGGCGGCGCCTGCGCCGACAGCGGGGATCGGCCCGGCCTCGGGGCTCGACCAGACGCATCTCGCCGCCCTGATGGCGGGTGCGGCGCCGCCCAGGAAGGCCGCCAAGCCGGCGACCAAGGTCGCGACGACCAAGACCGCCTCAGCGGCCTCTTCGATCGAGAAGGCTGCAATCAAGCGCTGAGCCGCGCACGGCGGCAGCCCGGCACGGAAGGTCGTGCCGGCTGCATGGTCCCCCTGCGCGCCGGCCGATACCCGGGCGCGCTTGAGCGTGGCAGGACTCTCGGCCTCCACGAGGTTTGGCAGCTATGAGCACGCGGGTCGCGACATCCGTCACCGATGACAGCGCGCGCGCCGCCCCGGAGGCCGATCTGGCGGGACGGCGGCGGCTCGTCGGCATCGCGCTGATGTGCGGGGCGGTGGCGTTCTTCGCGAGCCTCGACGCCTGCGGCAAGACGCTGGCGCGGGCGGGCGTCGATCCGCTCGTCACGACCTTCATGCGCTACGCGGCGAGCGTCGCCATGATCTCGCTGTTCATCAACCCGGTGCGCACCCCGGGCGTGGTGAAGAGCCGGCGCCTCCCGCTGCAGATCGTCCGCTCGCTGCTGCTGTTCGCCTCGACGGCGCTCAACTTCCTGGCCCTGCGCTACCTGCAGATGGCCGAGACGATCTCGATCCAGTTCGCCGCGCCGCTCACCGTGGCGCTGCTCGCCGGGCCGCTGCTGGGCGAGTGGTCGTCGCGGGCGCGGCTCATGGCGATCGGCGTCGGCTTCCTCGGCGTGCTGGTGATCGTGCGGCCGGGCGTCGGCGGGATGCATCCGGCCGTGCTGCTCTGCGTCGCCAACGTCGTGGTCTACGCCCTCTACGCGATCATCACGCGCAAGCTCGCGGCCTATGATTCGACCGCCACGACCATGTTCTACACGGGGCTCGCGGGCCTCGCGCTGATGGCCCCGCTCCTGCCCTGGATCTGGACGAGCCCGGCGAGCCTGAGCCATTGGGCGCTGCTCATCGGCGTCGCGCTGTTCGGAACGCTGGGCCACTGGCTGCTGGTGCTGGCCCATGCAAGGGCGCCGGCCAACGTGCTGGCGCCGTTCATCTACACGCAGCTGCTCTGGTCCGTGACCTTCGGCTTCCTGCTGTTCGGCGACCTGCCGAGCCGCTGGACCGTGGCGGGCGCCATGATCGTGGTCGGCTCGGGGCTCTATCTCCTGGCGCAGGAGACGATCCGCCGGGAGGCGCGGCCGGCCGCCTGAGGCGACCGGCCTGAACGCTTAGCGGCCGAGACGCTCCTGGCGCTCCATCCGCTCCTCGCGGCGGTTCTCGCGGGCGCGGCGGGCCGGATCCGGATCGGTGCCGAGCACGCCGCCGACCGTGCCGGTGGCCGCGCCCACGGCCCCGCCGACGACGCCGCCCACCGGGCCGGCCGCGGCCGAGCCGTCCTCGACGCCGCGCTGGGCACCCCGCACCGTGCCCTGGGCCTGGGCGGCGCCCGCGAAGGCGATTGGCGCGAGGGCGAGGGTCGTGATCAGAAGCTTTTTCATGGGTCTCCTCCCGGAGCTGGATCTGGGTCGGCTCCGCCTCGGCGGGCGGAGGGTGTGTCGGTCAACGGTTCAGGCGGCGATTGGTCCCATCCAAAGTCACGGGCGCGTGATCCGCGCTGCCGCTGGCCTCGGGCCGGGGCGGCTGATAGAGAACGCCACATGCCCGCTTCGCGCGCCCTGCGCGGCTTCAGCCGCCCGATTCGAATTACCGGCCCGGCCTCCGCCTGAGGGCCCGCTCCAGCGTGGCCGCGCGGAGGTCCGGGATCCTCCTGCCGCCCGACCCGATTCCGCCGGCCCGACGCTGCCGGCCCGACCGCCGATGCGAGATCCGATGACCACCGCCGAGACCGCGCCGACCCGCGACTATTCCAAGACCCTGTTCCTGCCGCAGACCGAGTTCCCGATGCGCGCCGGCCTGCCGGTCCGCGAACCGCTCTTCCTCGAGCGCTGGAGGCGGATCGACCTCTACGGCAAGCTGCGCGCCCGCGGCCAGGGACGGCCGAAATTCGTGCTCCACGACGGCCCGCCCTATGCCAACGGCAACATCCATATCGGCACGGCGCTCAACAAGATCCTCAAGGACGTGGTGGTGCGCTCCCAGGGGGCGCTCGGCTTCGATGCCAACTACGTCCCGGGCTGGGACTGCCACGGCCTGCCGATCGAGTGGAAGATCGAGGAGCAGTACCGCGCCAAGGGCCGCAACAAGGACGACGTGCCGGTGATCGAGTTCCGGCAGGAATGCCGGACCTTCGCGGCCCAGTGGCTCGACGTGCAGCGGGAAGAGTTCAAGCGGCTCGGCGTCACCGGCGACTGGGACCACCCCTACGCCACCATGGCCTACCCGGCCGAGGCCGTGATCGCCGACGAGCTGATGAAGTTCTCGATGAACGGCCAGCTCTATCGCGGCTCCAAGCCGGTGATGTGGTCGGTGGTCGAGAAGACCGCGCTCGCTGAAGCCGAGGTCGAGTACGAGGAGCACGTCAGCGACACGATCTTTTGTGCGTTTCCGATCGTGTCCGGCGCCGAGGGTGACCTCGCTGAGGCCCGCGTGGTGATCTGGACCACGACGCCCTGGACGATCCCCGGCAACCGTGCGGTCGCCTATTCCAAGAAGATCGCCTACGGCCTGTACCGGGTCACCGAGGCGCCGGCCGACAATTGGGCGACCCCCGGCCAGACCTATGTGCTCGCCGACAGCCTTGCCGCCACGGTGTTCAAGGCTGCTCGGGTCGAGGCGTTCGAGCGCGTCGGCGACGTGCGCCCGGACGTGCTCGCCGGCCTTTCCCTGGCCCATCCCCTGGCGGCGCTCGGCTACGGCTTCGCGGTGCCGATGCTCGACGGCGACCACGTCACCGACGAATCCGGCACGGGCTTCGTCCACACGGCCCCGGGCCACGGCCGCGAGGATTTCGAGCTCTGGATGGCGAGCGGCCGCCTGCTCGCCGAGCGCGGGATCGACCCGACCATCCCCTACACGGTGGATGCCGACGGCGCGCTGACCAAGGCCGCCCCCGGCTTCGAGGGCAGACGCGTCCTCACCGACAAGGGCGAGAAGGGCGACGCCAACAAGGCGGTCATCGCCGCGCTGACGGAGGCCGGGGCGCTCGTCGCCCGCGGGGTGCTGCGCCACCAGTACCCGCATTCCTGGCGCTCCAAGAAGCCGGTCATCTTCCGTAACACCCCGCAATGGTTCATCGCCATGGACCGGCCGGTGGATTCGCTCGGCAACCGGACGCTGCGCGAGGTGGCGCTCCAGGGCATCGACGACACCCAGTGGGTGCCGACGCAGGGCAAAAACCGCATCACCGGCATGGTCGCCAACCGGCCGGACTGGGTTGTGTCGCGCCAGCGTGCCTGGGGCGTGCCGATCACCGTGTTCGTGCATCGGGAGACCGGCGAGATCCTGAAGGACGCGGCCGTCAACGCCCGCATCCGCGACGCCTTCGCCACGGAGGGCGCCGACGCGTGGTTCCGGGACGATGCGGCGCAGCGCTTCCTGGCGCCCGAGCACGACCCGGCCGCCTACGAGAAGGTCACCGACGTCCTCGACGTCTGGTTCGATTCGGGCTCGACCCACGCCTTCGTGCTGGACGATCCGGAGGCTTTCCCGGGGCTCGCCGGCGTCACGCGCGTCCGCGATGGCGGGCAGGACCGGGTCATGTACCTGGAGGGGTCGGACCAGCACCGCGGCTGGTTCCAGTCCTCGCTGCTCGAATCCTCCGGGACCCGCGGCCGGGCGCCCTATGACATCGTCCTGACCCACGGCTTCGTGCTCGACGGCAAGGGCCTGAAGATGTCGAAGTCGAAGGGCAACGTCGTCGCGCCGCAGAGCGTCATCAAGGATTCGGGCGCCGACATCCTGCGCCTGTGGGTGGCCGCCTCCGACTATACCGACGACCTTCGCATCGGGCCGGAGATCATCAAGACGTTTGCCGAGACCTACCGGAAGCTGCGCAACTCCCTGCGCTGGATGCTCGGCTCCCTGGCGCATCGCGTACCGGGCGACGACGTCGCGTTCCAAAAAATGCCGGAGCTGGAGCGGCTGATCCTGCACCGGCTGGCCGAGCTCGACGGCGAGATCCGCGAGGCCTACGCGACCTTCGACACCAAGCGGGTGGTGGCGCTGCTCAACGGCTTCATGACCGGCGACCTGTCGTCCTTCTACTTCGACGTGCGCAAGGACGCCCTGTACTGCGACCCGATCTCCTCGGTGCGCCGCCGGGCGGCCCTTCAGGTGATCGACGAGGCCTTCCGGCGGGCGGCGATCTGGCTCGCGCCGGTGCTCGCCTTCACGGCCGAGGAGGCGTGGCTCGAGCGCTACCCGTCCGAGGACGGCTCGGTGCATCTCCAGACCCTGCCGGAGACGCCGGCCGCCTGGCTCGACCCCGCCCTCGCGGAGCGCTGGCAAAGAATCCGGCGGGTGCGGCGGGTGGTGACCGGCGCCCTGGAGATCGAGCGGGCGGCCAAGCGGATCGGCGCGAGCCTAGAGGCGGCGCCGACGGTCTATGTCGCGGATCCGGAGCTGCTGGCGGCGCTGGAGGGCTGCGACTTCGCCGATACCTGCATCACCTCCGCCATCACCGTGGTGGCGGGCGACGGCCCGGCGGATGCGTTCCGGCTCGACGAGGTGCGCGGCGTCGCCGTGGTGCCGAGCCCGGCCGAGGGTCGCAAATGCGCCCGCTCCTGGCGGGTCAGCCCGGAGGTGGGCAGCGATCCGGATTATCCGGACGTCACCCCCCGCGACGCCCAGGCCCTGCGCGAGTGGGATGCGGCGCATCCGGAGGCGAGCGCGGCGTGAGGGCTGTGCTCACCGCCGCCGCAGCACCCCCCTCTCCCCGCTTGCGGGGAGAGGCCCGCCCGGACCGCGTCGTCCGGGCGGGAAGCGGAGGCGCAGCCGGAGCGGCGGTGAGGGGGCGGCTCCGGATGAGTCTCTTCCGTCCAAGCCCCCTCACCCCCGGCTGCCGCCTTGCTTCGTCGACGGCAAGGTCGCCGAAGCCCTCTCCCCGCGCGCGGGGAGAGGGGGTTTCCACCCTCGTCCGCGCGGTCGCCGCATGACCCCCTTCCGCGCCGGCCTCACGGCCCTCCTGCTCACCCTCCTCCTCGACCAAGCCTCCAAGCTCGGCCTCTATCTCGGCACCGACCTCGTGCTGACCCAACCCTGGCGGCTGGCGCCGTTTGCCGACTTCGTGGTGGTCTGGAACCGGGGCGTCTCCTACGGCCTGTTCCAGCAGGAAGGCGGGCTCGGGCGGTGGCTCCTCGTGGTCCTCTCGCTCGCCGCCGCCCTCGGCCTCGGGCTCTGGATGCGCCGGGCGGGCTCCCGGCTGCTGGCCGTCGCCCTCGGGCTGATCGTCGGCGGGGCGCTCGGCAACGCCATCGACCGGGCCGTCTACGGGGCGGTGTTCGACTTCGTGCACCTGCACGCGGGCCATTGGTCCTGGTACGTGTTCAACATCGCCGATGCGGCGATCGTGGCCGGCGTGATCGGCCTGATCCTCGACAGCTTGGTCCCGGCCGGTCGGCGCCGGGGGGAAACGACGCCCGGCGATCCGGCGGCGCCGCTGTGATGCGCGCACCACAGCGGCCGGGCGACAGCCCCACGCGCGCTTGCCGTGGTCAAGGCGCCATACGATCGCCGGAAACCGGTCTCAGGCCGGGACCCGTCGGATCAGGCCGCGCCGCGGCCATCCTCGAGCCGGACCCGCCGGCCGGAACCCGTGAGGCAGCATGACCGGGCATCGCAGGCTTCGACTCCTCCTCCCCGCCGCTTTCGCCCTGACGCCGCTGCTGTCGGTCTGCGCCCAGGCGCAGGAGCGCGGCGAGTTCATGCGCGACGCCCTGTCGGGGATCGGCCTTTTGGAGAAGCGCCAGGATCCGATCGACTATCACGAGCGCCCGCCTCTGGTGATGCCGCCCAAGCTCGACGGCAAGGCCCTGCCCCAGCCCCGGGCCCGCTCGACCAGCACCGCCTGGCCGAAGGATCCCGAGATCGCCGAGCGCGAGCGCGCGGCCGTCGAGCGGCGCAATCCCAAGGGCACCCAGGCCCGGGGCCGCTACGACGACAACAACGCCACGCTCTCCGTGGACGAGATGCGCAGCGGCCGCCGCGCCGGGGCGAGCCTGACCACCGAGGCCGAGCGCAAGCCCGGCGACAACAACCGCGACGACAGCCTGCTCAGCCCCTTCGAACTGCTCAAGGGCAAGAGCGCCAATGCCGAGCCCTCCGACGTGGAGCCGAGCCGCGACGTGCTGACGGATCCGCCGACCGGCTACCGGCAGTCGCCCAAGAAGCTGGCACGTCCGCCGTCGAACGAACCGATCAACAATGCCAGCCGCGAGAAGGAGGAGTCCGATCCCGGGGCCTACCTCCGCCAGCGCGCGCAGCAGTAACCGGAACGCCGTGTCGCTGTTGCAACGGCGCCACGGCATGGCAACATGACATGATCGTCCCGGTGCGGTTCTTGCCCGCCGGCGACCAGGACGGCCCCGATCCGCACAGGCGTCCCGACGCGCGGCGTCGGGTATCGGGCCGGCAGAAGGAAAGCGGAATGCACCTGTTCAGGACGGCGACGCCCCCCCTCTTCCCGCTGCGTCCGGGCTCGGCCTTCGGCGCCAGCGCCGGCCGGGGCGACGCCGCGCCGTTCGGGCGGTCCGAGGCGGGCGGACCGGAGGTGACGGCCTTCACCCTCGACAACGGCCTCGACGTGGTGGTGGTGCCCGACCATCGCGCCCCCGTCGCCACCCACATGATCTGGTACCGCAACGGCTCGGCCGATGATCCGCTCGGTCAGTCGGGCATCGCCCACTTCCTCGAGCACCTGATGTTCAAGGGCACCGAGAAGCACCCGGTCGGCGCCTTCTCCAAGGCGGTGTCGGGCCTCGGCGGCCAGGAGAACGCCTTCACCAGCTACGACTACACCGCCTATTTCCAGCGGGTCGCCCGGGACCATCTCGGCACCATGATGGAATTCGAGGCCGACCGGATGAGCGGCCTCGTCCTCGACGACGCCGTCGTTGCGCCCGAGCGCGACGTGGTGCTGGAGGAGCGGCGCATGCGGGTCGAGACCGACCCCTCCGCCCAGCTGTCCGAGGCGATGGCGGCCGGCCTGTTCGTGCATCACCCCTACGGGATCCCGATCATCGGCTGGATGCACGAGATCGAGGGCCTGAACCGCGAGCACGCGCTGGCCTATTACAAGCGCTTCTACACCCCCGAGAACGCCATCCTGGTGGTGGCGGGCGATGTGACCCCGGACGAGGTCCGCCGTCTCGCTGAGGCCACCTACGGCCGCGTGGCGCCCCAGGGCGCCCGGCCCGAGCGTGTGCGGGCGCGGGAGCCGGAGCCGAAGGCGCTGCGCCGCGTCGCGGTGGCCGACCCGAAGGTCGAGCAGCCGACCCTGCAGCGCCTCTACCTGACCCCGTCCTGCATCACCGCCCGCGACGGCGGCTGCCACGACCTCGAACTGCTGGCCGAGGTGCTGGGCGGCGGCTCGACCTCCTACCTCTACCGCAAGCTGGTCATGGAGAGCGGCCTCGCGGTGAATGCCGGCGCCTGGTACATGGGCTCGGCGATCGACGACACCCGCTTCTCCGTCTACGCGGTGCCGGCCGAGGGCGTGCCCCTGGAGAAGCTGGAGGAGGCCGTCGACAAGGTGCTGCGCCGCGCCCCGGCGGAGGCCCTCGACGCCGAGGCGATCGAGCGCGCCAAGACCCGGCTCGTCGCCGAGACGGTCTATTCCTCGGACAGCCAGTCGTCGCTGGCCCGCATCTACGGTTCGGCGCTGGCGATCGGCGAGACCATCGAGGAGGTCCGCCGCTGGCCGACCGACATCGAGGCGGTGACGCAGGACCGGCTGAAGGGCGCCGCCGAGCGCTGGCTGACCCCGGCCCGCTCGATCACCGGCTACCTGACCAAGGCGCAGGATCCCGACGCCCCCGTCGCGATGGCCGCCGAGTAACCGCGGCTGCGTCCCGGCGGCCCTGCTCGGGGCCGCGACGGGGCGTGCCGTCCGGGAGCCTTGGCCCGCTCCGCCGTCGCCCGAGATAGAGACACGAGGTTCCCATGAGCTTGACCGAGACCCTGGTCGAGACCGCAACCCCCGCCAGCTCGCCCACTACGGCGCTGCCGGTGGTCACCGCCCCCGGCATCGAGGCGTGGCACGTCGAATCCCCCGTCGTGCCGATGATCGCCCTGGCCTTCACCTTCGAGGGCGGCGCCGCGCAGGACCCGGCCGGTAAGTCGGGCTGCGCGCAGATGCTGGCGCGGCTCCTCGACGAGGGGGCGGGCGACCTGACCTCCGACCTGTTCCAGGAGCGGCTGGCCGCCCGGGCGATCGAGCTCTCGTTCCATGCCGGGCCGGACGCGATCGGCGGCTCGCTGAAGATGCTGGTCAAGCACGCCGACGAGGCGATCGGGCTGCTCGCCCTGGCTTTGGCCAAGCCCCGCCTCGACCCGGACGCGATCGAGCGCGTCCGGGCTCAGATCATCGCCGGCCTGCGCTACCAGCAGAACGACCCTGGGGTGCTCGCCTCCCGCCGCTTCTTCAAGGAGGCCTTCGCCGGCCATCCCTACGCCCGCCCCTCCTCGGGCACGGTCGAGAGCGTCGCGGCGATCACCCGGGACGACCTCCTGGCGATGCATGCCCGCATCATCGGGCGCGGCCGGGTGAAGGTCGCGGCGGTCGGCGCGATCGGCGCCGAGCAACTCGCCGAGGGTCTCAACCGCGCCTTCGGAGCCCTGCCGGAGGCCGGAGAGCTGAAGGCGGTGCCGCGCACCGAGGTGCAGGATCTGGGCCGGCGCATCGTGGTCGATCTCGACGTGCCGCAATCGGTGATCCGCTTCGGCATGGCGGGCGTGCCCTGGCGCGATCCGGACTTCATCCCGGCCTACGTGCTGAACCACATCCTGGGCGGCGGCGCCTTCACGTCGCGCCTGTTCCAGGAGGTCCGCGAGAAGCGCGGCCTCGCCTACTCGGTCGGCACCTCGCTGGTGAGCCACCGCTCGGCCGCGATGACCTGGGGCTACACCGCCACCAAGAACGAGCGCGTCGGCGAGGCGCTCTCGGTGATCGGCGACGAGATCGGCCGCCTGATCACGGATGGGCCGGACGACGACGAGCTGCAGAAGGCCAAGGATTATCTCACCGGCTCCTACGCGCTCGGCTTCGACACCTCGACCAAGATCGCCCACCAGCTGGTGCAGATCGCCTTCGAGGAGCTGGGCATGGACTACATCGCCCGGCGCAACGCCCTGGTGGCGGCCGTGACGCAGGCCGATATCCGCCGCGCCGCCGCCCGCACCTTCGCGGACGGCAAGATGCTGGTGGTCGCCGCGGGCCGGCCGGTCGGGCTCTGAGAGGCAGGGCCGCTTCTCTCGGGCGGCGATCGGTGCATACTGAAGGTATGACCGACCTCTTGGATCGGGCGATGAAAACCGCCCGCGCGCTGTCGCCCGAGATGCAGGATGAGATTGCTCGCCTCGTGCTGGCCTATGCGGGCCGGGACGAGGCGGTGATCGAACTCACGGCTGATGAAGTCGCTGATCTCGTCGAGGCGCAGGCCGAGAGGATGCGCGGGGATTTTGCACCAACGGCCGAGGTCGAGGCCGTCCTGTCCAAGTACCGCCTTTGAAGTTTCGCGTTCAGCGGCGCGCCCTGCAGCAGATCGATCGCGCGCTGAGCCACATCGCGACGCAGTCCCCGCAAGGCGCGGCTCACGTTGAAGCCCGGCTGACGGCGCTCATCGCAGTCGTGCGGGATCATCCGTACGTGGGGGCGCGGACGTCGATGCCCGGCGTGCGGCGCCTCTTCCTGACGCCCTATCCCTACCTCATCGATTATTTCGTCGGGGACGACGAGATCGTGGTGCAGCGGTTTCGCCACGCAGCCCGCAAGCCGGTATCGGGCGTAGACAAGTCATAATGACTGACGGCCGAATGTCGATTCGGTCGGAGCATTAGCCTTTTCGGGGTCTGATGCTCCGTGGCAAGCCTGTTTTGCTAACCTTAAGCTGCCTCTCTCGTCAGAGGGGCGATCCGCTCGATCTCAGGCCCAAGGGTGCGGCTCAGCGTCTCCAGCTCGAACTGGCGCTGGAGATTGAGCCAGAACTCCGCGCTCGTCCCGAAATAGCGGCTCAGGCGCAGGGCCGTATCGGTGGAGATCCCGATCTGCTCGGCGGCAATCCGCTCGATCCGGGTCCGCGGGACGTGGCAGGCGCGTGCCACCGCACCGGCCGACAGACCCAGAGGGATCAGGAACTCCTCCCGCAACACCTCGCCGGGATGCAAGGGGGGAAGTACGGTTTCGGTCTGGTACGCGATGGTCATGGACATGTCTCCCTGCGGCGTAGGGCGCTGCCCCAGTCAGTGATAATCCTGGTCATTGATCCAGATGGCGTGCTGCCCCTGGCGATCTTTGATCAGGGGATGAAGCTTGTTGCCCGGCGGCACTTTGAGATCGTGAAGGGAGGCCGCCGCATGGATCTGGCGCAGCTTCCGCCGTGCGGTCCGAAGGATTGCTATCGGTAGGCCTTTTGGATGCCGGCCGTGGAAAACGGCCTCCGTCATCTCATCCGCGAAACTCTGGATCGGCATGGCTGCCGCTCGTGCGCGACTCGAAATGTATCGCGTAATGATACACGCTCTTCAAGCGTGAGACAGGCTGTGCGTCCGGGTACGCCGGCCATGGCCCTCGCAACCCGAACTCCAATCCCCACCTGAGCCGGATCGCCGCCAACCCACGGACCCCCATGCAGCTCACCGGCATCCACCATCTCACCGCGGTGACCGCCCGCGCGGCGGAGAACGTCGCGTTCTACACCGGCACGCTGGGCCTGCGCCTCGTCAAGAAGACGGTGAACCAGGACGACGTCTCGGCCTACCACCTGTTCTACGCGGACGGGCTGGCGAGCCCCGGCACCGACATCACCTTCTTCGACTGGCCGGCGCCCCGGGAGCGGCGGGGCTCGAACAGCATCACCCGCACGCATCTGCGCGTCCCGGGCGAGGCCGCGGTGGCGTGGTGGCACGCGCGTCTGCGCGAGGCCGGGATCGTGGAGGCCGAGCCGACCCTGCGTGACGGACGCCTGACCCTCGATTTCGAGGATCCGGAGGGCCAGCGCCTCGCCCTGGTCGACGATGGCGGCACCGGGCCGGAGCATCCCTGGGCCGGCTCGCCGGTGCCGGCCGCCTACCAGATCCGCGGCCTCGGACCGATCCGGCTCGCGGTGCCGGATCTGGGGCGCACCGCCGCCGTGCTCACCGGGGTGCTGGGCATGCGCCGGGACCGGGCGTTCCAGACGCAGGACGGACCGGTCGAGGTCTACGCCATGGGTCCGGGCGGACCGGCCGCGGAGATCCAGCTCCTGGCCGATCCCTCCGGGCCGGCGCGGCAGGGCGCGGGGGCGGTGCACCACGTCGCCTTCCGCATCCCGGATGCCGATTACGAAGCCTGGGCCGACCGGCTCCGGACCGCCCGGGTGCCGACGAGCGGCCCCGTCGACCGCTACTACTTCCGCAGCCTCTATTTCCGCGAGCCGAACGGCATCCTGTTCGAGATCGCCACGGATGGCCCCGGCTTCACCGCCGACGAGCCGCTGGAGACCCTGGGCGAGCGCCTCGCCCTGCCGCCGTTCCTGGAGCCGCGCCGGGCCGAGATCGAGGCGGGCCTGAAGCCGCTCCGGCCTGGACCGGTCGCCTGAGCGCCGCACCCGGCGGCAACCCTCCCATGTCTACGGCGCAGCTGCGGCCGGTGCCGCGAAGACGCTAAATCTTCGAACGATTCCAGGCCGTTCACTTCTTTCGCGGGTGTGATCCCGGCGCGCCTTGACGGGCGTGCTGCAACTGCGAAAGAAACGGCGCGCGTATGTTTGACATCCGGATCCCGGCGGGCCGCCTCGCATGGATCCGCCCCCGTCCAGCGGGACGGCGGGGATCTGCCGAACCGGGCATCAGAGGATTCGAGGACTGATCCGTCGATGAGCAAGTTCTACGAGGAGCGCGTCCTGTCAGTCCACCATTGGACCGACAATCTGTTCTCGTTCCGCACCACCCGTGATCCGGCGTTCCGCTTCCGCAACGGTGAGTTCACCATGATCGGCCTTGAGGTCGAGGGCAAGCCGCTGCTGCGCGCCTACTCGGTGGTCTCGGCCAATTACGAGGAGGAGCTGGAGTTCTTCTCGATCAAGGTCCAGGACGGGCCGCTGACCTCCAAGCTCCAGCACCTCAAGGTCGGCGACCCGATCATCGTCGGCAAGAAGCCCACCGGCACGCTGGTGCTCGACAACCTCCTGCCCGGCAAGAACCTCTACCTCCTCGGCACCGGCACGGGGCTGGCGCCGTTCCTGTCGATCATCAAGGATCCGGAGGCCTACGACCGGTTCGAAAAGGTCGTGCTGGTCCATGGCTGCCGGCAGGTGCAGGAACTCGCCTATGGCGAGACCATCACCGAGACCCTGCCGAAGCACGAGTTCCTGGGCGAGATGATCTCGAACCAGCTGATCTACTACCCGACTGTCACCCGCGAGCCATTCCGCAACCGCGGCCGCATCACCGACCTGATGGTCTCGGGCAAGCTCTTTTCGGACATCGGCCTGCCGGAGATGTCGATCGAGAACGACCGCTTCATGCTCTGCGGCAGCCCCGACATGATCCGCGACACCCGGGAGCTTCTGACCTCCCGCGGCTACGAGGAGGGCAACCACGGCGAGGCCGGTCACTTCGTGATCGAGAAGGCCTTCGTCGAGAAGTAGGTTTTTGGGATCGAAGCACGCGCCCGGCCTGTTCAGAGCGGCTTCAAAACGGGTTTCCAAAGGGCGTTCGCCCTTTGGTGGGGTGCCGGGGCGACGCCCTGGCGTCCCTTCTCAGGTTCGGTTGGCGGGTGGCCGCAGCAGCGCCCCGAACCCCTCCTGTGCGTCGCCGATGAAGCGGACCCCCTCCCCTTCGAGAACCGTGCGGATCGCCTCCAGGGTCCGGTTGCGGGGCTGGACCTGCTCGCTCTCGATCATGTTCAGGGTGACGACGGACACCGCGGCGCGGCTCGCGAGAACCCCTTGCGTCCATTTGAGAAGTCCGCGGCCGGCGCGGATCTGTGCGGCTGTGATCATGCGCAGGGGATCGCCCGAACTGAAAGAATCTTCAAGTTTCCTGTTGACGCAGTCGAAGCGCAGCCATATCAACCGCGCCATCGGCCTGCCGGGCCGGTGATCTGAGGTTACCGCACCAACCTGGACGTTCGCGGCTGGCAGGCCGCGGGGGTGAAATGCCCAGTCCACCTCGATCGTTCATGACCGGCAGACCGTCAAAGTTCACCGGCGCGGGCCGGAGACGCTCGGTTATCCTTGTACCGAACCTTCCCGAGTCGTCATCGACAAGCCCGCGTCATCCGAAGCCCCGTTTGGACGGAGCATGGCATGAAACAGCACGACGGCATTGGCGTCGCGGCGTTCGCCCGTCCCGGGCTGATGCGGCCATTGAGGCCATATCTCGGACGCATCAGCCCGAGAGGCTGAGGCTCGTCCTGGGGCGGCGCGCCGAGTCGCTGCCGCACGATCCAATCAGCGCGAGAACCCTGCGGGCCGGCAGGGGACGGTTAACGGTCAGAGCGCCACGGGCTTGTCCCGTGGAGGTTGCGGTTTCGATCTCCGCCAGAGCCGCGAGGTTCTGAAGCTCAGAATTCCGTCTCCGACATCATGCCCGCGGGGGCCATCGCCCGCGATCGTGTGCAGACAATCCGGGCGATGCGGGCCGGAGAGGAACGGTTACCTCGATAAGGCGGCGGTCGCGGGTTCGAATTCCGCCGGGTCGTGAGACCTGTAGCTCAGCGGGTAGAGCACCGAACACCGTTCCTCACACCACGACCGCATCGCCCGGACACGGGCCGGACGGCGAAGGTTATCGATGATCCGAGGGGTGCGGGTGCAAATCCCGCCGGGCCGTGAGGCCCGTAGCTCAAGCAGAGCATCGGTCAAACCCTTCGCCGCCACCATGCCCGTGCCGGGTACGCGATCGGATCAACCGGCGGGACACGGCCGTGCGGGCCGACAGGAACGGGTTATCTGGAAACTTGGGTTCGAATCCCGCGGGCCGTGAGGCCTGCCGCTCGGTCGGCGCGAGCCGGGAGAGCGTACCCCGTTCCAAACCCATGACCGCACGGCCGCCCGCCGGCCGTCCCTGACAAGACCGAATCTCGGCCGCCCTGGACGCGGCGGAGCACGGGGGCGCTCGCCTTCGTGCCCGCCCGATCCCGCGCGCCGTCACGAGCCACCGGCCGGCGAACGGCCGCGCTGGAGAGAGGAGAGAACGAGAGGAGCCCGCGATGATGAAGTTTGCACAGATGTTCCGGCTCCGCGCCACCCCGCAGGCGGAGCCGATCCCCGGCACCGTGCCGAATTCCGCCGGAGGCCATGCCTTCGCGGTCAGCGACTGGACCCGCCTCGACCGGTTCCTCGTACTCGGCTCCGAGGGCGGTTCGTACTACGCGAGCCCGCGCGCGCTGACCGTCGAGAACGCGGTCGCGGTGCAGCGCTGCATCGGGCAGGACGGCGCCCGGGCGGTCGCCACGATCGTGGCAGTGAGCGAGGGCGGGCGGGCTCCGAAGCAGGATCCGGCGATCTTCGCCCTGGCGCTGGCCGCCGCGTCGGCGGATTTGGCGACGCGCCGGGCGGCACTCGCGGCCCTGCCGCGGGTCTGCCGGACCGGCACGCACCTGTTCCAGTTCGCCGACGCCGTCGAGGCGATGCGCGGCTGGGGCCGAGGCCTACGCCGGGCGGTCGGTGACTGGTACTGCGCCAAGCCGGTGGAGGCCCTGGCGTTCCAGGCGGTGAAGTACCGGACCCGCCAGGGCTGGTCGCACCGCGACCTCCTGCGGCTGGCCCATCCGGAGACGGATGAACCGGCCCGGAAGGCGCTGTTCGACTGGATCTGCCGCGGCACCGTGACCGAGGCCGTTCCCGAGATCGTCCACGCCTTCGCGCAGGTGCAGGCGCAGGGCGTCAACGGGGCGGTGGCGGCCGCGCTGGTGCGGACCCACGGTCTGCCCTGGGAGGCGCTGCCGACCGGGCTGATGGGGAACCGCGCGGTGAACGAGGCCCTGATCGCGCGCATGCCGGTCGGTGCCCTCGTGCGCCAGCTCGGCCGCCTGACCGCCGCGGGGGCGCTCGCGCCCTTCTCGGAGGGCACTGAGCGTGTCCGGGCGGTGCTGTCGGACCGGGGGCGCATCCTCCGGGCGCGCCTCCACCCGATGGCGCTGCTGCTGGCCCTCAAGACCTACGCCTCCGGGCGGGGTCAGCGGGGCAAGCTCGCCTGGGAGCCGGTCGGGGCGATCGTCGAGGCGCTGAACGCCGCGTTCTACACGGCGTTCAGCGCGGTCGAGCCGACGGGCAAGCGCCTCGTCCTGGCGCTGGACGTGTCGGGCTCGATGGGCGGCAGCTGGGTCGCGGGCTCGACGCTCACGGCTCGGGAGGCCGCCGCCGCGATGGCGCTCGTCACCGCGGCGACCGAGGAGCGCTGGCAGGTGCTCGGCTTCACGGCCGAGTCCGGCCGGGCCTGGAACCAGGGGAGCGCGCTGACGCCGCTGACGATCGGGCCGTCGATGCGGCTCGATCAGGCGGTGCAGGCGACCGCCGACCTGCCGTTCGGCGCCACCGACTGCTCCCTGCCGATGCGCTGGGCGCTGGAGCGGGGCGTCAAGGCCGACGCGTTCGTGGTCTACACGGACTCGGAGACCTGGGCGGGGCCGGTCCACCCGGTCCAGGCGCTGCGGGCGTACCGGCAGAAGACCGGGATCCCGGCGAAGCTGGTGGTCGTGGGGCTAGTCTCCAACGGCTTCAGCATCGCCGACCCGGACGATCCCGGCATGCTCGACGTGGTCGGCTTCGACGCGGCGGCGCCGGCCGTGATCGCGGATTTCATCCGCGGCTGAGACAGGGGCGGGCGGCTCTTTCGGGCTGCCCGCCCCCTGACCTGAGGGGGCAGCCCTCGGATCCGACCTGTCAGCGCGCGATGGGCGTGTCACGGGTTTCCGAAGGGCAACGCCCTTCGGTGGGTCGTCAGGGCGAAGCCCGACATTGAGCGAAGCTCGACAGCAGGGCTCTGCCCTGCACCCGCGAAAGGGCTCGCCCCAGCCCTTTTAAGGTGTTTGGGCTAGCTGCGAAACTCGCAAGTCGTGGCTCTAACATCCTGAAAGAGCACCGCCTTTTCCCCTCCCCCTTGTGGGGAGGGGCCAGGGGTGGGGGTGGTGCAGGATGAGGCGCAGCGGTGCCGTCTGCACCACCCCCACCTCCAACTCCTCCCCACAAGGGGGAGGAGAGTGCGCTTGGCCCCTGTCTCGTTGCTTCCGCAAACACCTTAAAAGGGCTGGGGCTCGCCCTTTCGAAATCAGACTCTATTGCGGCAGCGCCGGCATCCCGTCGGCGAACGGGCCGCCCCCGGCGCTGAACAGCCTGCGCAGGAAGCCCGGGGCGATGGCCGAGAGCGGGTTCACGCTCACGTCCGGCGAACCGAGCTTGCCGGCCACGCGGAAATTGACCGCGAACAGCCCCTCGTTGTGGCCGCCGCCCAGCAGGGGCCCGAGCAGGGGCAGCTGCGAGGCCACGTTGTTCAGCCCGTAGAGCGGCACGAAGGTGCCGGTCATGTCGGTGCGCTCGCGGCCGGTGTCGAGCCAGCCCGACAGGGTGAAGCCCATGGCGGCGTTCGAGATCGCCGCGTCGCTGAAATCGACCCGGCTGCCCGTGCGCACGAAGTTGGCGCGCATCCGGTCGAAGGTGACGTCGCCCGCCGCCCGGCCCGGGGCGATCCGGCGGCCGCGGGCGGCGTCGGTGTCGGCCGGTTCCGGCCCCTGCGCCATGATGCTCGACAGGGCCGGCTCGTTGCGCAGGGTGAAGTCCCGGATCTGCACGACGCCCGCCTGCGGGCCGTCGTTGAGCCCGATCCCGGCATTGAGCCGCCCGCCATGCATCCGCCGGTAGATGTCGACGAAGCGCAGGGTCGCGCCGGCATCGGCCGAATCCACCGCGAGCGTCGGCACGCCGCGCTCGCCCCGGGTGACGCTGGCGGCGAAGGGCGCCGCGCGGAAGCGCCCATTGATGGTGGCGGCCCGCAGGGTCTTGCCGTGCAGCGACAGCCGCAGATTGGCACCGGTCAGCGCCTCGTCGTTGAAGCCCGTGACGATCGGAACCTGGATGTCGGCGTCGATGTCCTTCGGGCTCGCCTCCTTCGCGTCCCGGCCGCCCTTCCCGTCCGGTCCGCCGAGGGACTTCAGGAACGGACGCGCATCCACCACCGCGCCCCGGACCACGACCTTGTAGCCGCTGCCGGTCCGGTCGAGGCTGACCCGCAGGTCGTCGCCGGGCGAGAGCTTGACGTTCGTCAGCTCCGCCCGTTCGAGGCCGCCCTCGGGCGTGATCGCGACGGTGCCGCGGGCGGTCGCGGGCGCCGCGTCGAGGGCGAGGTCGCGCAGTTCGAGGCCCTGGCCGCTATCCACCAGGGTGAAGGTCAGCCGTCCCGGCTTGCCGGAGGGCTTCGTCAGCCCCGGAAGCAGCCCGTCGATCCCGACCTTGGCGAGATCGGCCTCGACCTTGATCGGCGGCTTGCCGGGCCCGGGCCGTCCGATCGGCACCACCGCGCGGACCGGGATCGTCCCGCTGAGCAGCGGCGCGGTCGGCAGGCCCTTGCGGCCCCGCACCGCGTCGTCAAGGGCGAGGGTGACCACCGCCTCGCCCGGCTGGCCGACCTTCGGCTGGCGCAGGTCCACCGAGACCGGGGCGCCCGCGACCCGGCCGTCGCCCTTCAGGGTGAAGGCGCCGCGATCATACGCCAGGGAGAAGCGGCCCGCCTCCAGCCGGTCCTTGCCCATCACCTTGTCGACCGCGAGGTCATTGAGCGTGCCGGTCAGGGTCACCGGCAGGTCCGGCAGGTCGGGAATGTGCTTGAGATCGAGGGGGAAATCGACCCGCAGATCGGCGCTGCCCTTGAT
This sequence comes from Methylobacterium sp. 2A, assembly GCF_009806555.1. Taxonomy (GTDB): domain Bacteria; phylum Pseudomonadota; class Alphaproteobacteria; order Rhizobiales; family Beijerinckiaceae; genus Methylobacterium. The sequence goes on from NZ_VUOK01000061.1 coordinate 87,715, forward strand.
CGTGGCGGGGTCGAGATCGACGCTCATCACGCTCTTGAACAGCTTCGCCTGAAGCACCGAGGCCATGCCGTCGGCGCCCCCGGAGAGGCGCATGCCGATCTGCGCCACCACCCGGTCCGGGGTGATCTGCGGGATGACGAAGCTGCCATCCGTGATCGCCAGCCCGCGCCCGTCCGGCCCGTGGACCTCGGCGGTCACGTTGCGGATCGTGGTCGAGCGCCCGGTGATGGTCCCGACGACGTTGCCCTTGGTCACGGGCGGCGCGTCGGCGGTGACGTCGATCGCCGCGTCCGAGACGTGGAAGTCGATATGGACCGCGTCGTCCGGTGCCGGCTCGCCCCGGGTCGCGGCCGCCAGCACGGTCCCGGACATCTTCACCCGGATGTCGACGGAATCGACCCGGCCGCGCCGCAGCTGGTCCACCAGATAGGTCCGGGCCGGCGGCGCGATGTGCTCCGGCCAGAGGCGCAGGCCCGTCCGGACCTCGCCGTCATGGCCGACGATGTGGAGGTTGAGGCCGCCCTCGTCCGCCGTGGTGCCGATCGTCCCGGTGATCGTCCCGGTCACGCCCGGGGCCGAGAGGGTGAGCGCGTCGATGGCGATGCCGCCGTCGCGTCCGGAGAGCTGCGCGTCGAGCGCGTCGATCTTCACCGGGGCATCCTTCGGCGTCGCCCCGCGCAGGGTCGCGTCCCGGCTCGTCAGCCGCGCCGTCCAGGTCGTGGCGGCGTCCGCCGGGCTGCCCGTCCACGCGCCGGTGAGGTGCACGGCGTTGCCGGCGCCGCGATAATCCAGGCCGGTCAGCGCCATGACGCGGCCGGCCTCGTCCCAGTCCAGATTCGCGTCGAGGCTCTCGACCGTGACGGGGTTGAAGTCCTTCTCCTCGATCAGAAAGGTCCCGTCGCCGGTATGGACCTTGGCGGTCATCGCCTGGATGCGCCCGGCCGCAAGGCTCACGTCGGCGCGCGCCGAGACCTTGAGGTCGGTGGTCAGCGGCAGGCCCGACTGGCCCGAGAGCAGCAGCAGGTCGGTCACCGGCAGGTCGTCGAGGGTGATGATCCCTGAGCGCATCTGCCCCTCGCCGCCGTCGCGCAGGGCGCCGCCGAACCGCCACTCGCCGTGCGGCCCGTCGAGCCGCAGCTCGAAGTTGCGTGTCCCGGTCACCGGATCGCGGCCGAACAGGCCGTTGACCCGGGCGAAGACCGCGCGCTCGTGGCCGTCCTCGTCGATCAGCCGCAGGCGCGCATCGGTGATCCGGGCCCGGTCGAGGGCGCCGACCACCCCGCTCGAATCGAGCACGACGCCGAAGATCGACGCGAGGGCGGCCGAGAGCGGCGACACGCTGCCGCGCACCGCATCCACGCTCGGCGGCGTGTGCGGCTGGATGTCGACCGGATGGTTGGCCTCCGAGGCCGCGAAGGCGATGGAGCCGTCCCGGTGCAGCAGCGCGGTGGTCTGCGTCTCGCGGAACTCGATGGAGCGCGGCTGCAGGTTGAGCCGCAGGAGGCCCCAGACATCGAGGCTGACGAGCGCGAGGGGCGCGCGCACCACGAGGTCGCCCTGCGGATTGCGGATGTCGAGGCCGGAGAAGCGCAGGCTCAGCGCATTCTCGCGGTCGAGTTCGAGGCTGCTGCCGCGTATGCCGATGCTCCAGCCCGGACCGATCCGCTCGGCCACCGCGGCGGCGACGCGGCGCGACAGGCCGTCGATCTGCAGCGGCCCGCTCGACAGGCGCAGGGCCACGAGGCCGATCCCGGCGCCGAGGACCAGCACCAGGGCGAGCGCGCTCACGAGGCAGAACCCGCCTACGCGCCGTGCCCTCCCCCGGGGCCTGCATGCCGACGTCGTCTCGTCCGCCATCGGGACCCTTGTTCCGGGGACTCTGTCCGCAGAGCCCGCAGGCGCTGCGGCCGGTGGATCGAAGCGCGCCCGCGCTTTACAGCGGCCGCGACTCCGGTTTTGGCTCGGGCGTGCGCGGCGCTAGCGTGGTGCCGGGCACGGGATCGGTTGCACATCATCATTCGGCCGAAAGGAAGGCACGATGCCGCTGTCAGAGGGTGATCCGGCCCCGAATTTCGACCTGCCCGCCTCTGCGGGAGGCCGGATCGCGCTGTCCGCGCTCAAGGGTCACAAAGTCGTGCTCTACTTCTACCCGAAGGACGACACGAGCGGCTGCACCCTGGAGGCGCAGGACTTCAACCGCCTGCTGCCGGACTTCGCGGCGGCCGACGCCAAGGTGATCGGGCTTTCGCCGGACCCGGTGAAGAGCCACGACAAGTTCTGCGGCAAGTACGGCCTCGCCTTCCCGCTCGCCTCCGACGAGGACAAGGGCGTGCTCGAAGCCTACGGCGTCTGGGTCGAGAAGAGCATGTACGGGCGCACATACATGGGCGTCGAGCGCACCACCGTGCTGGTCGACCGCGAGGGGCGGATCGCGAAGATCTGGCCGAAGGTGAAGGTGCCGGGCCATGCCGAGGCGGTGCTGGCGGCCGCGCAGGCGCTTCCTTGAGGCAAGACGAGCCGCGCCGATACAGCTCTCGACGGATCCTTAACCTTACCCAGTCTTGAATGACGGCTCTCGCGGGGCCGTCCCGATGCATCGTTCGAAGATCTCTTCGCGCCTTCCGTCGCTCCGGGCTACGCCGTGGCTGGCGGCGGCCCTCGCGCTCGCGCTGCTCTGGGCGCTGGGCGCGACCTACCTCATCGTCTTCCACGACGAGGTGCTGGCCGGTTTCGTGGCCCGGCAGGCGGCACTGCGCGACGCCTACGAGGCGCAGCTCGCGGAGCTGCGCGACCGCCTCGACCGCGACCGGCGCGACCAAGCCGGCACCGAGACCGGGTTGGCGGACCGCGTCGCGGCGGCGCTGGCGCGGCAGGCCGAGCTGGAGCGCCGCACCGCGTCCCTGGCCGAGGTCGCGCGGCAAACGGCCCCCGACCCGGTCGCCACCGGCGCGCTGGCGCGGCGCCCCGGTATAGGCTCCGCGCCGGTCGACGATGAGCTGGACCTGCGCTCCGGCGACGGGGCCGAGCCCGCCCGCGCCCTGCCGCGCCGGAGCGCCCTCGACGTCGAGACCGGGCTGATCCGGCTGGAGGCTCGCCTTGAGGGCCTGCAGGCGGCGCAGGGCGCGCGCCTCGCCGGCCTGGCCGCGCGGGCCGGTGACGAGATCCGGCGGCTGCGCGGCCTGATCCTCCGGACCGGGCTCGATCCCGGGCGGTTCGACGCGCCGGAAGCGGGTGTCGGCGGCCCGCTGGTCCCCCTCGACAGCCGCGTCCTGGACGGCGCCGGCTTCGAGGCGAGCCTCGCGCTGGCGCGCCGGGCCCTGGCGGACGGCGAGCGCCTGCGCCGGACCACCGCCGGGCTGCCCCTGGGCCGACCGATCCGGGGCGAGGCGATCGTGTCGAGCCCGTTCGGAAGCCGGCTCGACCCGTTCACGCGCGGCCTCGCGCTCCATACCGGGCTCGACCTCAAGGCGGAATACGGCGAACCCGCCCGCGCCACCGCCCCCGGCCGGGTGATCGCCGCGGAGGCTGCGGGCGGCTACGGCAACATGGTGGAGATCGACCACGGCCACGGCCTGACCACCCGGTTCGGCCATCTCGCCCGCATCGCGGTCTATCCCGGGCAGCGCGTCGCCGCCGGCGACACGGTCGGTTCCGTCGGTTCGACCGGGCGCTCCACCGGGGCGCACCTGCACTACGAGACCCGCATCGACGGCGTGCCGGTCGATCCGCAGCGCTTCCTGGCCGCCGGCGCGACGCGCGCGCAGCATGACGCCGACTGACTCCGTCGTCGCGCGGGCCGCCCCGTGCTAACCTCCGAGTCGCGATCGGAGGCCGCCATGGCACTGGCTGTGAAGCGCGACGCGCGCATGAACGTCGCCGCATACAGGCACTGGGTGGAGCCCCGCCCGGACGAGGAGCGCTGGGAACTGCTCGACGGCGAGCCGGTGCTGATGGCGCCCCCGAGCGCCCGGCACCAGCGCATCGTGCTCAACATCGCCCAGCGACTCGACGCGCTCGCCCGGGAACGCGGCTGCGGCGCCTATCCGGGTCTGGCGATCCTCAGCGCGGCCATGGACGATTACGCGCCCTACCCGGATGTCGTGGTCCATTGCGGGCCGATGCCGCCGACCGGCTTCGTCGACGACCCCCTGGTGATCGTCGAGGTGCTCTCGCCCGGCACCATGACCAACGATCGGGGGCGCAAGCTCGCCTTCTACGCCACCGTGCCGAGTCTGCAGTCCCTGCTGATCGTCTACCAGAACGAGGCCCGGATCGAGATCTGGCGCCGCGATGCCGACTGGACCATGCGGGTGGTTGGACCGGAGGATGTCGTGGATCTGCCGGAGCTGGGCGGCACCCTGCCGGTGGCCGAGATCTACGACCGCGTGACCTTTTGAACCGGCGCTGGTGCGGGCCGCCGCGCCGATGCTAATCTCGAACCGGATCGGAGGTCGGCGATGACTCTGGCCGTGAAGCGCGATTCGGGGATGGACGTATCCGCGTTCCGGCTGTGGGTGGAGGCCCGCCCGCAGCACGAGCGCTGGGAATTGCTCGACGGCGAACCCGTGCTCAGGGCGCCCCCGGGGGAGCGGCATCAGCGCATTGTCATGAACCTCGCGGGACGCCTCGATGCGCTGGCGGAGCCGCGGGGCTGCCGGGCCATGCCGGGTCTGGCGATTCTCAGCGACGCGCTGGACGATTTCGCGCCGATCCCCGACGTGGTGGTGCGCTGCGGCCCGCCCCTGCCGGACGGCTACGCGGCGGATCCGCTCCTCGTCGGCGAGGTGCTGTCGCCCTCGACGATGAACGTGGACCGGGGACGCAAGATCGACTTCTACCGGACGGTGCCGAGCCTCAAAGTCCTGCTGATCGTCTATTCCGACGAGGCCCGGGTCGAGGTCTGGCGGCGGGCGGGCGGGGATTGGGGCGTCACGGCGCTCGGGCTCGATGGCACCGTAGCGTTGCCGGAGCTTGATGGCGCCGTGCCGGTGCGCGACATCTATCGCGGGCTCACCTCCTGAGCCGCACCCGACTCAAGGGCCGGTTCCCCGGCCCGGCAGAGCACCAAGGCACCGACTTGCCCCATTTCGAAGATTTCTACGCGGCCAAGCTGCGCGGCTCCCTCGGTGTGACGGACGCGGAATCGGTGCTCGACCTGCGCGGCACCAACCGGGCGACCGCCGAGGCTTCCCTGAAGGACATGCTGGAGCGCAGCCGCTTCGCCAAGGGCAAGACCGTGGCGATCCGGCTGGATCCGCCCCCGGAGGGCGGCGGCGAGACCCTGTTCCAGCCGGCCGGGCGGCTGCTCCTCGACGCGAAGCGCCGCGGCCTGATCGAGCGCCTGCAGACCCTGCCGGCCCAGGACGGGCTCGGCTTCTACGTGGCGCTGGCCGGGCGGGCCGAGCGGACGCCGATGTAGGGCGGCGCGGGTCCCTGCGCCGGCAACGGATCGGGCGTGCGGCGCCGGGCGTTGACCGGTTCCGCTTCACCGCATCCCGGATCCCGGCATGAGCACCCTCCCCGGCGGCCGCAACACGATCGAGCGCGTCGCCCGCTTCGGCTACGGCGCCCGCGGCGTGGTCTATCTCGTGGTCGGCGGCCTCGCCCTGCTGGCGGCGCTCGGGCATGGCGGTCGGGCCGGCGACAGCAAGGATGCGCTCCGCGCCGTGCTGGCCGGACCCTTCGGCGCGGCACTTGTCGGCCTGATCGCCCTGGGGCTCGCCGGTTTCGCGCTCTGGCGCCTCGTCGAGGCCGTCACGGATGCCGATCGGCGGGGCACGGGGATCAAGGGCCTGGCGGTGCGCGGCGCGCATCTCATCAGCGCCGCGCTCTATCTCGGCCTTGCCGCCAGTGCGGCCTCCCTGAGCCTCGGGCTCGGCACGAGCGGCGGCGACGGCATGCATGACGGGACCGCGTGGCTGCTCGCCAGGCCCTTCGGCCGCTGGCTGGTGGCGCTCGCCGGCCTCGCGGTGGTCGGCGGCGGATTCGGCTTCCTCGGCAAGGCGTGGCGCGGGGACGTCACCGACCGGCTCGCCCTCGACGCCCAGGCCCGCGCGCGCTGGGCCGGCCCGATCGGCCGCTTCGGCTACGCGGCGCGGGGCCTGGCCTTCCTGATCATCGGCGGCTTCCTCGTCGCGGCGGCGTGGCATCAGCGCTCGTCCGACGCCAAGGGGCTGGGCGAGGCCTTCGCGCTGCTGCGCGCCCAGCCCTACGGCGCGATCCTGCTCGGGCTCGTGGCCGCGGGCCACGCCGCCTTCGGGGCCTTCGGGCTGATCCAGGCCCGTTACCGGCACATCGTGGCCCCGGACATCGACCGGGTCGACGATGCGGCCGGCGCCGCAGCCCGGGCTTTGACCTGACGCCGGCCGTCTGTCACCCGTTGCGATTGCAATCGCCCGCTCCCACCCCAAGTCCAGACAACCCTCCGCGCAATCCTGTGCCCTGGGCGACGATGCGGAGGCGATGATGGCCAGAACCCTGATCACCGGTCGGGCACAGACCGTGACCACCGAAGACTTCAACGAGCGCGTCCGGTTGCTGCTCGTCGACAAGCTCGATCCGGTCAAGGGCCGGGTTTACCAGAAGAATTTCAAGACCGGCTTCTCCGGCGCGCTCGTCAAGTAGACCGGCAGCCCGCCGCGCGTCCCTCTGGCGCGCTCCGGCCGCGGTGCGTTGACAGGAGCGGTGCCGCGGCGGATACCCCGCGGCACCCCATCCGGCCCCCGATGCAGCAGCGCCACTACAAGACCGCGGTGATGGTGGCCCACGACCTCGCGGCGACCGCCGCCGCCGTGGTGCTCACCTTCCTGTTCCGATTCCAGGGCGGGATGCTGGACGAGCGCCTGCATGCCCTGCCCCTGCTGCTGCCGCCGTTCCTGGTCTTCGCGGGCCTCGTCTACGGGCGCTTCCGGCTCTACCGGACCAAGTGGCGCTTCGCCTCCCTGCAGGATCTGGCCGGCATCGTCCGGGCGGCGAGCGTGCTGGCGCTCGCCCTGCTGGTGACCGACTGGGTCCTGGTCTCGGCCGACCTCTACGGGTTCTACTTCTTCGGCAAGATCGCGATCCTGCTCTACTGGGTCCTGCAGATCTTCTTCCTCGGCGGCGCGCGGCTCGCGTTCCGCTACCTCAAGGACACGCGCTCCCGGCAATCGAGCGCCCGGGCCGCCACCGTGCCGACACTGCTCCTCGGGCGCGGGGCCGATATCGACGTGCTGATCCGGGCGATCGAGGCGGGCTCGGTGAAGAAGCTCGCGCCCCGGGGCATCCTCTCGCCGCGGGCGGACGAGCGCGGCCAGTTCATGCGCGGGGTGCCGGTGCTCGGCGGCTTCCCCGATCTGGAACGGGTGGTGGCCGAGCTCGCGTCCCGGGGGGAGCCGGTGCGGCGCCTCGTGGCGACGCCGAGCGCCCTCGTGCCGGAGGCTTCGCCCGACGACCTGATCGCCCGCGCCCGCCGGCTCGGCCTGCCGCTCGCCCGGGTGGCCAGCCTCGGCGAGGGTGCGCAGGGGCCGGAACTGGCGCCGCTGGAGATCGAGGATCTGCTCCTGCGCCCGACCGTGCCCATCGACCGGGCGCGCCTGGAGGCGTTCCTCACCGGCCGCCGGGTGGTGGTGACGGGCGGCGGCGGCTCGATCGGCTCCGAGATCTGCCTGCGCGCCGTGGCATTCGGGGCCGCCGCCGTGCTGGTGCTCGACGCCTCGGAGCCGGCTCTGCACGGCATCCTCACGCACCCGGCGATCCTGGCCGCGGAGGCCGAGGTGACCGGTGTTCTGGCCGATATCCGCGACCGGGCGCGCACGCATCAGGTGATCGCGGAGTTCCGGCCGGATTACGTGCTCCACGCCGCCGCGCTGAAGCAGGTGCCCTACCTGGAGCGGGACTGGCAGGAGGGCATCAAGACCAACGTGTTCGGCTCGATCAACGTCGCCGAGGCCGCGGTGGCGGCCAGCGCCCGGGCGCTGGTGATGATCTCCACCGACAAGGCGATCGAACCGGTCTCGCAGCTCGGCGTCACCAAGCGTTTCGCCGAGATGGTCGCGCAGGCGCTGGATGCCGAGCAATCCGCCCGTCCGGGTCACCCCACCCGGCTGATCGCCGTCCGGTTCGGCAACGTCCTGGGCTCGGCCGGCTCGGTGGTGCCGGTGTTCAAGGCGCAGATCGCCCGGGGCGGACCGGTGACGGTGACCGATCCCGAGATGGTCCGCTACTTCATGACCGTGCGCGAGGCCTGCGACCTCGTCCTGACGGCGGCCTCCCACGCCGATGGCGAGGCCCGCACCGCGCCGGATTCCGAGCGCGCCGCGGTCTACGTGCTCAAGATGGGCCAGCCGGTGCGGATCGCCGACCTCGCCGAGCGGATGATCCGGCTGGCCGGCTTCGAGCCCGGGACGGAGATCGAGATCGCCTTCACCGGCGCGCGGCCCGGCGAGCGGCTGAACGAGATCCTGTTCGCCCGGGAGGAGCCGCGCGTCGCGCTCGCCGGGATCGACGGCGTGATGGCGGCGCGCCCGATCTTCGCCGACCGGGCGCGGCTCGATGCCTGGGTGGCCGAGTTGCGCGCCGCGGTGGCGGCCGACGACCGGGCGGCCGCGGAGGCGGTGTTCGAGGCGGCGGTGCCGCATTTTCGCGAGCGCCACGCGCGGCCGGTGGAACGCGCCGCGCCGGCGGCCGCGTGACCGGGTTTCGAAAGGGATCATCCCTTTCGTGGGTCCAGGGCAAAGCCCTGGAATGTTCGTCGGGCTCTGCCCGGCACCCGCCAAAGGGATGATCCCTTTGGAATCTCAGCCGCCCGCCTGCGCCAGCCGCGCCAACCCGTCCCGGGTCGATCCAGCCGGCTGCCAGCCCAGCGCTACCAGCCCGTCGGCGCGGGCCACCAGCCCTTCGGCGATGCGGGCGAACTGCTCGTCTCGGCCGGTCATCCGGCAGGCCAGCTTGAGCAGGCCGGCCGGCACCGGGATCAGCCCCGGCCCGCGGCCGAGGCCCGCGCGGAGCGCCGCGATCATCTCGGGCAGGCTGAGCGGATCGGGGTCGGCGGCGATCAGCGCCCTGTTCAAGGGGCCGGGCGCCCGCAGGACCGTGTCCACGGCTGCCGACAGGCTCTCCAGGGCGATCAGCGAGCGCCGGGCCGCGAGGCCGCCGAGCGGCAGCCAGTAGGGGCTGCGGGCGAGCCGCAGGAGCGCGGCCATGTTGCCCTTCACCCCCGCGCCGTAGACCAGGACCGGGCGCAGGGCGACCCAGTCGAGTCCGGTCTCGGCGAGCGCCCGCTCGGCCTCCAGCTTGGAGCGGCCGTAGGCGTCGGTCGGCGCCGCGGGATCGCCCTCCCCGACCGCGCCCGGCGCGCTCGGGCCGACCTGGGCGCGGATCGAGGACAGGAACACGAACCGGCGCACCTTTGCGCGCGCCGCCGCCTCCGCGAGCTTGCGCGTCGCCTCGGTGTTGAGCGTGCGGTAATCGTCCTCCGGGGCGCCCGACATGGCATGCGCGAGGCCCGCCGAATGCACCACCGCGTCGACGCCGGCGAGCGCGGCGGCCATGTTGATCGGGCGCGTCAGGTCACCCACCACCGCGCTGGCGGCGCCCTCCGGCAGGGCGGTGGGCCGGCGCAGCAGCACCCGCACCCGGTAGCCGCGGGCGGTGAGGTCGGCGAGCAGGTGGCGGCCGATGAAGCCGGTCGCCCCGGTGAGCGCGATCAGTCCGGTCACGGGTGGGCGGCACCTTCGGAGGCCGGCGCCGGGGCGCGGGCGAAGCGGCGGAGCAGGAGGGCGACCAGGGCGAGCCCGGCCGCCAGCGCCGCGAGGGTGACCGGCCAGGACGGCCAAAACAAGGTCGCGGCGGCGAGCGCCGCGAGCGCGAGGTTGACCGCGAAGACCCGCCCCACCACCCCCGGGACGCCAAGGCCGTTCACAGTCGCCCGCTGGTAGAAGTGGCTCCGGTGCGCCTCCCAGATCCGCTCCCTCCGGCCGGCCCGGGCGGCGAGCGTCAGGCTGGCATCGGCGAGGTAGGTGAGCGGCAGCAGCAGGGCCGCCGCGAGGTTCCCCGCCACCGCGAGATGCCAGAGCAGCCACGCGGTGACGAGCCCGATCGGCAGCGCGCCGACATCCCCGAGGAAGAGTTTTGCCACCGGCCGGTTGAACGGCGCGAAACCCAACACCGCGCCGAGTAGGCAGGCCGCCACCAGCGCCGGCAGCGGCGGCAGGAGCCCGGCGAGGCCGAACAGAAGGAGGGCGCCGGAGACCGGGACGATCTCCGCCACGATCATCCAGTCGAGCCCGTCCATGAAGTTCGTGAGGTTCACGAACCACAGGCCGGCGACGAGGGCGAGGCCGCGTTCGAACCCGAGCGGGAGGCCGGGCAGAAGCCTTCCGTCCAGGTGCCAGACCAGCAGGCCGACCGCCACGGCCTGCGCGACGAGCCGAAGGCCGGCCGGCAGCGGGCGCACGTCGTCCACGGCCCCCAGGAGTGCCAGGGCGAGCGTGCAGCCGGCGAGCCAGATCCAGTCCGGCCGGCCGCCGATCTCCGGGGCCGCGATCAGCAGGCCCGAGATGGTGACGAGCGCCGTCACCACGGCGATCCCGCCGCCCTGCGGGGTCGGCACCGTGTGGCTGGAGCGGGCGTTCGGCCGCGCCAGGGCGTAGCGCTGCAGCAGCGGGAACAGGCGCAGGATCAGCCCGGCCGCGAGGCCGGCGGCGAGCGGAACGGCGAGGAGGAGAATCGTGGGCAGGGCGTCCATAGCTGTATGCGCCGTCACGGATAGGAGGGATCGCCCGGCGCCGAGGGCATCGGATGCGTGGTCCGGAGGATCGAGAGCGCCGTCCCCGTGTCAGGAACCGGACAAGGTGGCAGCGCGGACAAGATATTCGGCCGGCGCCTCGTAAAGGGGCCGGCGGCCACTTTCCCACGCGCGGCCTTCAATGGCCTGAGGCCTCGACGCGATGGATTTCGTTCACGAGCGTCGCATACGCGAAGTCGATCGTCGGCGGGGCCGCTGGGGCTGCCCAACGCTCTCCGTGGGCGAGAAAATCGCGATACGCGATGACCTCCCACAGGTCCTTGCGTGGATCGGCGCGGCTCCCGGATGTCACCGCCAGGAGGCGCCTGTAGCCGCCGAGGTTAGAGAAGTCCGCCGTCGTCCGAGCGAGATCCTCCCGGTGGGCGGAGAAGGGGAAGTTCGGTTCGTAATGCCTGTTCAGGACATGGCGCACCTTGCTCGATGCCATCTGGAGCAGCCGGAACAGATCCGCCTCGAAGGACGACACGAGGTCCGTGAAGCCCTGCCGACGGATCTGCCGCCCCACCCGCTCGAAGTGCTCCTGGATCCCCTTCCGGCGATCCTTCACGACGTCGCCGACCGGGACGCCGAGACGGCCGAGGAATTCCACCGAGGCACTCGGCCGCAGCGCGGCTTGCCTGGCAAAGGCATGCGCCCCCAGCTGAGATTGGAGGGCGCTATACGAGGCGTCGAGCTGGCGCCCACTCAAATCCCGGGCCCCGATTGCAGGCTGTAGGCCGCGAGGAGATCGTCCAGCGTCGCCTCGAAGGTTTCCTTCGTCAGAACGGTCGCCCGTCTGCGCTCCGAAGGCTTGACGAGGTTCCAGATCGGCTGGTCTGGAGGCCCAGTCAGCACCAGAAACAACGGATCGCCGCTACCCAGGTGAGACATATCGATCCTGCCAAGGGCGCCGATAACGACCGTGCCCTTGGGGTCGAGGCGCACGGTTTCTGCCCCAATCTCAATGTCCAGCACGTCAATCTCGTAAGGCCCTGTGGCCTCCTCGTGTACCGGCTTCGGGACTCGCTTGAGGACGAGGCTGCCGTCATCGAGGTAAGGTTTCAGCCACGTGGCGATATCATCGTAGAGCTTGGATACCGCTGCCTTCCACTTGGCGACGATATCAGCGGGCTCTTCTCGGTATCCGCGTGGATCCTTCAGGCGCTCGATCGTCTCTCTCAAGGCCATGGCAGCCGCCCTCCGATCCACGCGCCGCCAAGGCACGCGCCGCCAAGGCACGGCTGGGCGGCCGCAGGCAAATGGACACGAATCCGATATGCCCGGCGATGGGGGCCGCGTCTATTTCACCCCCGTTCCAACCCCCGTTTTAGAGCATCGTATCGGCCCCTGGAACAGACGCGACGTTCGAGATCCTTGCGAAATCCCTGCTTGTGCATTGTCCCGAGAGCGGGAGGCCACCTGCAGGATGATGCTCGGTTCACGCGGCCCGGACCGTCGCCAGGAACCGGCCGACCTCGGCGGTGAGATGCTCGGATTGCCGCGACATCGCGGCGGCGGCATCGAGCACCTGGGCGGCCGCCGCGCCGGTCTCCTCGGCGGCCCGGGCGAGATTCGCGATCGTGCCGGTCACCGCACCGGTGCCGGCCGCGGCCTCCGCGACGTTGCGGACGATCTCCCGGGTCGTGGCCCCCTGCTGCTCCACCGCCGCCGCGATGCTCGCCGCCACGCCGTCGATCTCCCGGATGCGCCGGCCGATCCCGTCGATCGCGGCCGCGGCCTCGCCGGTCGAGGCCTGGATCCGGTTGATCTGGCCGGTGATCTCCTCGGTGGCCTTCGCGGTCTGCTCGGCGAGCGCCTTCACCTCGGCGGCCACCACCGCGAAGCCGCGCCCCGCCTCGCCGGCGCGCGCAGCCTCGATCGTGGCATTGAGCGCCAGCAGGTTGGTCTGCGCGGCGATCGAGGCGATCATCGCCACCACGTCGCCCACCTTGGCTGCCGCCGTGCTGAGATCATCCACCCGCGCCGCCGTCTCGCTGGCCTCGGTCACCGCCGTGCGGGCGAGTTCCGCCGAGCCGCCGACCTGCCGGCCGATTTCCCGGACCGAGGAACCGAGCTCCTCGGCCGCCGCCGCCACGGTGCTGACGTTGGCGGAGGCCTCGCCCGCGGCCGCCGCCACCGTGCCGGATTGCGTGGCCGAATCGGCTGCGCTGCCGCTCATGGACCGGGCGGTCGCTTCGAGCTCCGTCGCGGCCGCCGACACGCTGCCGACGATCCCGCCGATCGCCCGCTCGAAGGCGTCCGCCATGGATCGGGTCGTCGACCGGCGCTGGGCCTCGGCGTCCGCGCGGGCGCGGGCGGTCTCCCGTTCGAGGGCATGGGTGCGGATAAGGGCGTCGCGGAACACGACCAGCGCGCCGGCCAGGACGCCGATCTCGTCGCGACGTGCCCGTCCCGGGATGTCGGTCTCGGTCTCGCCGGCGGCGAGCCGCTGCGTCACCGCGGAGATCGCCCGCAGCGGACGGCTGACGCCCCTCGTCATCAGGAGTATCGCGCCGAGGGCCACCGCGAGGGCGAGGCCGGCGAGCGCCAGCGTGTTCCGGACCGCGTTCGTGTAGGTCTCATCGATCTGGACGCCGCTGGTCCGGGACTCGGCCGCGTTCAGACCGACGAGCTTCTCCCAGTCCGCCATGATGGCGGCGATGCTGTCCGACATTGCCGTGTTGTAGATCCGCTGCCCGGCGGGCACGTCGCCCGCCACGGCGGCGGCCACGGCCTGCCGCTGCTGGTCGGCATAGGTGGCGAGGTGCCGCCGGAACTCCGCGTAGGTCTCGCGCTCCGCCCTGGAGAGCGGCAAGGCCTCGTAGCGGGCGATCTGGGCGGCGAGCAGCGCGTCGCGCTTGGCGATCTGGCTCTCGACCAATGTCCGTTGCGCCGGCGTGTCCGCGGTGATCAGGCGATTGCCGTTGACCCGCTGCCGCATGATGTTGATGCCGATCCAGCCCAGCGTGTCGGTCGCGGGGACGCGGACATCGCGCAGCTCGCCCGCCGTGGCGGCGACCCGGTTCAGCTCCGTCAGCGACAGGCTGCTCGTCGCGGCGATCACGAGGATCAGGGCGGCGACGCATCCCCCGAGCTTGGCCGCGATGGAGAAGCCCTTGCGCATGCCGATACCCCCTCGGTCCGCCGAGCGATCAGACTCGGGACGCGATCAGGATTTCTCGCATAGGGTCACGGCACGGTCCAGCTTGGCCGGCGTCTCCGAGGCCGCGCTCAGGCCGCCCGTACCGTCGCCAGGAACCGGCTGACCTCGGCGGCCAGATGGTCGGATTGCCGCGCCATCTCCGTGGCGGCCCCGAGCGCCTGGGCGGCCGCCGTGCCAGTCTCCTCGGCGGCCTCGGCGAAGGTTGCGATCGTGCCCGTGACGGCGCCGGTGCCGACCGCCGCCTGCGCGACGTTGCGGACGATCTCCTGGGTGGCGGCCCCCTGCTGCTCCACCGCCGCCGCGATGCGCGTCGCCACGCCGTCGATCTCGCGGATGCGTTGGCCGATCCCATCGATCGCCGCCGCCGCCCGCCCCGTCGAACTCTGAATCCGGCCGATCTGTCCGGTGATCTCCTCGGTCGCCTTCGCGGTCTGCTCGGCGAGCGCCTTGACCTCGCTGGCCACCACCGCGAAGCCGCGGCCCGCCGCGCCCGCGCGCGCCGCCTCGATCGTGGCATTGAGCGCCAGCAGGTTGGTCTGCGCGGCGATCCCGGAGATCAGCGCGACCACGTCGCTCACCGTCGCAGCCGCGGCGCTCAGATCCTGCACCAACGCCGCCGTCTCGCTGGCCTCGGTCACCGCCGTCCGGGCGAGCTGCGCCGAGCCGCTGACCTGGCGGCCGATTTCCTCGACGGAGGAACCCAGCTCCTCGGCCGCCGCGGCCACGGTGTTGACGTTGGCCGCCGCCTCGCCCGCCGCGGAAGCGGCCGAGCTCCACTGCCCGGAGGATTTCGCCGCGCTCGCCGTCAGGGACCGGGCCGTCGCCTCCAGGGCGGCCGCGGAGGTGGAGACGCTGCCGACGATCGTGCCGACCGCCTGCTCGAAGGCGTCGGCCATCACCGCCGTGGTCGCGCGGCGCTCGCTGTCGATCTGGGCCTGGGCCGAGGCGGCCTCGAGGGTGCGGGTCCGGATCAGGCTGTCGCGGAAGATCACGACCGCGCCGGCCAGCCGGCCGATCTCGTCGCTGCGTTGCTGCTCGGGAATCGCCCCTTCCATGTCGCCGCCGGCCAGACGCTGCGTTGCCCGCGTGATGGACGCGAGAGGCCGGCTGACGCCGCGCATGACGAGCACGGTGGCGCCGGCCGCGACCAGGAGGGCGATGGCGGCGAGCGCCAGCATCGACAGATTGGCTTGCTGATAGGTCTGCGCGAGCTCGACGCCGCTCGCCTTGCTCCCGGCGGCATTCAGCTCCACCAGGTGGTCCCAATCCGTCAGGACGTCGTTGATCCGGTCCGACATCGTCGCGTTGAAGTGGTGGAGCCCCGCAGGAGCGTCGCCCGCCGCGACCAGGGTCATGGCGCGGGCCTGCTCCGCGTCATAGGTCGCCATGTGCCGGCGCAGGCTGGCGAAGCTGTCGCGCTCGGGCTGGGACAGCGGCAGGTTTTCGAAGCGGGCGAAGTTCTCGGAGAGCTGCTGCGTGCGCTGGGCGATCTTAGCCTTCACCGCAATCCGCAGGTCATCCGTGTCGGCCGTGATCAGGCGCCCGCCATTGACCCGTAACTGCATCACCAGGATGCCGATCCGCCCCAGCGTATCCGTCGCGGGCAGGCGGACGTCCCGCATCTCCGCCGCGGTGGTGTTGACGCTGCGCAGTTCCGCCAGCGCCAGGACGTAGGTCGCGACGATGAGGAGGACCAGCGCGGCCAGGCTGAGGCCGAGCTTGGTCGCGATCGTGATGCCGGCGCGCATGACGTCGTGAACTCAATTCAGGGTAGAGTATCGGATTGCTTTCGCACGAAGCAGGCGCCGCGTATCACAGATTTCACGACGTGTGAAATCTGTGATACGCCCGGACCTGAAAGGTGAATGGACTAAAATCTCGTCTCGGAGATTTTATAGCGCAGAAATCAAATATACCATCGCTTACGGTGTCGTCTTGGGACGGCATTTGGTATCGAAGAGGCGTAGAAATTTTTTAGTAGACCTGGGCCTCCGCGTGCGGCTGGTTCGACGCTCCATCCCGGCGTTCCAGGCTCGTCTCCACCACCTTGGCCAGCCCGACCATGATCTGGTCGATGGCGTAGTCCTTCGGCGTGTAGACGGCGCGCACGCCCATGTTCTTGAGGACCAGCTCGTCCTCCGGTGAGATGATGCCGCCGACCACCACCGGGATGTGGTCGAGACCCGCCTCGCGCATCTTGGCACGGACCTCCCGCACCAGCGGCACGTGGGAGCCGGACAGGATCGACAGGCCGACCACGTGGGCGCCGGTCTCACGCGCCTTGGCGACGATCTCGGCCGGGGTCTGGCGGATGCCGTCATAGGTGACGTCGAAGCCGACATCCCGGGCTCGCAAAGCGATCTGCTCGGCGCCGTTGGAATGGCCGTCGAGGCCGGGCTTGCCGACCACGAGCTTCGGCGTCTCGCCGAGCCGCGCGCCGAGGTCGGCGATCAGCAGCTTGGCCTCCTCGGCCGCACCGGACGAGACCGTCTCCACCGTGACGCCGGTCGGCGCCCGGTACTCGCCGAACACCGCGCGCAGGCGCGCGCCCCACTCGCCGGTGGTGACGCCGGCCTTGGCCGCCGCGATCGAGGGCGGCATGATGTTGGCGCCGGAGCGCGCCGCTTGCTCCAGAGCGTCGAGGGCTTGGCCCACGGCCTGCGCGTCGCGGCGGCCGCGCCATTCGCGGATGCGGGTCTGCGCCTCCATCTCGACGGTCTCGGACACGGAAAAAATCGCCCCCTCCCCGGCGGTGAGCGGCGAGGGTTCGCCCTGCTGCCACTTGTTGACGCCGACCACGATCTGCTCGCCGGCCTCGATGGCCGAGATCCGCCGGGCGTTCGATTCGACCAGCGCCCGTTTCAGCGCCCCGGTCTCGACGGCCGCGACGGCGCCGCCGATGCCGCCGATCCGCTCCAGCTCGGCCCGGGTCTGCGCCTTCAGCTCCTCGACCTTGGCCTCGATCACGTGGCTGCCGTCGAAAATGTCGTCGTATTCGAGGAGGTCGGTCTCGAAGGCCAGGATCTGCTGCATGCGCATGGACCATTGCTGGTCCCAGGGCCGGGGCAGGCCGAGCGCCTCGTTCCAGGCCGGGAGCTGCACCGCGCGGGCGCGGGCGCGCTTCGAGAGCGTCACCGCCAGCATCTCGATCAGGATGCGGTGGACGTTGTTCTCGGGCTGCTGCTCGGTGAGCCCCAGGGAGTTCACCTGCACGCCATACCGGAAGATGCGCTTCTTCGGGTCGTCGATGCCGTAGCGCTCCCGGGCGATCTCGTCCCAGAGTTCCGAGAACGCCCGCATCTTGCAGATCTCGGTGACGAACCGCAGCCCCGCATTCACGAAGAACGAGATCCGCCCGAACACCTCGGGGAAGCTCTCCGCGTCGAATTCGGGGTCGTCGCGCACCGTGTCGAGCACCGCGATGGCGATGGCCAGCGCGTAGGACAGCTCCTGGACCGGCGTCGCCCCCGCCTCCTGCAGGTGGTAGGAGCAGACGTTCATCGGGTTCCACTTCGGCACGTTCTGGGTCGTGAACAGGATCACGTCCTTGGTGAGCCGGAGCGACGGCGCGGGCGGAAAGACGTAGGTGCCGCGCGACAGGTATTCCTTGATGATGTCGTTCTGGGTCGTGCCCTGGAGGGCGGCGATCGGCGCGCCCTGCTCCTCGGCCACCGCCAGATAGAGCGCCAGCAGCCACGGGGCCGTGGCGTTGATCGTCATCGAGGTGTTCATCCGAGCGAGCGGGATGTCCTGGAACAGGGTCCGCATGTCGCCGAGATGCGCGATCGAGACACCGACCTTGCCGACCTCGCCGCGGGACAGCTCGTGGTCGGGGTCGTAGCCGGTCTGGGTCGGCAGGTCGAAGGCCACCGACAGGCCGGTCTGCCCCTTGGCGAGGTTGCCGCGATAGAGCGTGTTCGACTCCGCCGCAGTGGAGTGCCCCGCATAGGTGCGGATGATCCAGGGCTTGTCGCGGCTCGACTTGTCGCTCTTGGTCTCCGCGACGCTCGCGCCCATCCTCGCCTCCATGTGATCTTTCTATGCGCGCTCAAGGCGCAACCTTGGCGCCACCGTAGCGGAGGCTTGGGCACGCGTCATCCGCGACGGACGTGCAAGAGGCGCCCGCGCGTGGAGGGAGGGCCTTAAAAAACTTGTGCGCCGGGTCGGCGGAATTTGAGAGCGCCCATCCAGGGCACCGGCCGGGCCTCATTCGATATCTGGTATAAAGTCTACCTGAGAGGCCGCCGCAGCGTCGCGCAAGGTCTCGGGGCCGGTGCCGACCCGGAGGCCGCGGAATAATACTTTGTGTCCCCGAAAGCCGAATTTGAATACGTCACCGCCGCCCCTGTGCCGGCGGCGTCTTCACGGCGAAAACCTCTGGGTTTCGACTTTCGACCCACTTGGAGGCCCTTCGCATCGCCGCTATAGCGCGGGGGAGAACCGCGGCCGTGAGAACCACGCGGGACGAGAGGAGAGCGAGATGGCGGCGAGCGCTGCGGTCAGTCCGACGGGCGGGGAGGTCAAGGACCTCTACGAGATGGGTGAGATCCCGCCGCTCGGTCACGTGCCGGCCAAGATGTATGCCTGGGCGATCCGGCGCGAGCGCCACGGACCCCCGGAGCAATCCCACCAGCTCGAAGTGCTGCCGGTTTGGGAGATCGGCGACGACGAGGTGCTGGTCTACGTCATGGCGGCGGGCGTCAACTACAACGGCGTCTGGGCCGGCCTCGGCGAGCCGATCTCGCCCTTCGACGTGCACAAGGGCGAGTACCACATCGCGGGCTCGGACGCGTCGGGCATCGTCTGGAAGGTCGGCGCCAAGGTGAAGCGCTGGAAGGTCGGCGACGAGGTCATCGTCCACTGCAACCAGGACGACGGCGACGACGAGGAGTGCAACGGCGGCGACCCGATGTTCTCGCCGAGCCAGCGGATCTGGGGCTACGAGACCGGGGACGGCTCCTTCGCGCAGTTCTGCCGGGTGCAGTCGCGCCAGCTGATGCACCGGCCCAAGCACCTCACCTGGGAGGAGGCGGCCTGCTACACGCTGACCCTCGCCACCGCCTACCGCATGCTGTTCGGCCACGCGCCGCACACGGTCCGGCCGGGCCAGAACGTGCTGATCTGGGGCGCCTCCGGAGGCCTCGGCGTGTTCGGCGTGCAGCTCTGCGCGGCGTCCGGCGCCAACGCCATCGCGGTGATCTCGGACGAGTCGAAGCGCGACTACGTGATGAGCCTCGGCGCCAAGGGCGTCATCAACCGCAAGGATTTCGCCTGCTGGGGCCAGCTGCCGAAGGTGAACTCGCCGGAATTCCACGCCTGGACCAAGGAGGCGCGGAAATTCGGCAAGGCGATCTGGGACATCACCGGCAAGCAGGATGTCGACATCGTGTTCGAGCATCCGGGCGAGGCGACCTTCCCGGTCTCGGCGCTGGTGGTGAAGCGCGGCGGCATGGTGGTGTTCTGCGCCGGCACGACCGGCTTCAACATCACCTTCGACGCCCGCTACGTCTGGATGCGGCAGAAGCGCATCCAGGGCTCGCACTTCGCCCACCTGAAGCAGGCCTCGGCCGCCAACCAGTTCGTGCTCGACCGGCGGATCGACCCCTGCATGAGCGAGGTCTTCCCCTGGGACAAGATCCCCCAGGCCCACACCAAGATGTGGAAGAACCAGCACCCGCCGGGCAACATGGCCTGCCTGGTCAATTCGCCCCGCGCCGGGTTGCGGACCGTCGAGGACGTGATCGAGGCTGGGCCGCTCAAGCGGTAAGGGCCCATCCAAAGGCCCCTCCCCGGCCCCGCCGCCCTCGCGCGGGGCCGGCCCGATCGGCTAAGCTCGGCCGTCCCCCGCCGAATCGGTGACCGGTGCGGTGCGGAGGGATGCACGGATGCGGGGCACGAGAGATCCTGACGGACCCGGCCCCGATCCGAACCAGGGGTTTGGGATTTGACCGGCGACGACGAGACTTACGTGTACGACGAGGCCACCGGCGAGTGGCTCCCGCCCGGGGCGGCCGGCGCGGCGCCCGAGAAGCCGACGGTGCGCGATTCGGCCGGCAACCTCCTCGCCGACGGCGATTCGGTGACGCTGATCAAGGACCTGAAGGTCAAGGGCGCGAACCAGACCCTGAAGCAGGGTACGGTGATCCGGTCGATCCGCCTGACGGACGATCCCGAGGAGATCGATTGCCGCCACGACACCATCAAGGGCTTGGTCCTGCGCACGGAGTTCGTGCGCAAGCGCTGAATCCCGTCTGACCCGCCAGATCCCGGGTTTCCAAAGGGCCTGCCCTTTGGCGGGTTCTTAGGGCGGAGCCCTGAGACACGACCAGGGCTCTGCCCTGGACCCGCGAAAGGGCGCGCCCTTTCGAAACCAGGACTGAGCCGGTCCGCATTGCGGAAAACGGTGTACTTCCCCGTCCGACAGGCGCTCAGACCCGCAGGTCGACGCTCAGACCCTGGCCGGGGGGCGCCGGCGGGCCGGCATTCGCCGCGTTCTGGGCGCCCTCCGCCACCAGACCGGCGACCGCCTTGTCGCTCGTGAACTGCTGCCGGGCGATCGCCACGCCGATCTGCTGGTTCTGGGCCGCGCCCAGCATCTGGACGGCGGTGGTGACGGAGACGGGATCCATGCGCGAAGGCTAGGCCTCCCGCCTGAACCCGGCGTTACCTGGATCCACGGTTTTCGAGCGATCCGCACTCACCCGTCGAGGAAGCCGCGCTGGCGCGCCCGGTAGCCGCCGATCAGCGTGACGCAGACGAAGGACACGCCCGCCAGCACCGTGCCGAACACGGCGATCGGCCACCAATGGCCCTGGAACCGCTCGGCCAGGACGGTGCCGACGATCGGCGTCAGGCCGCCGGCCAGCGCGCCGCAGAACTGGTAGGCGATGGAGATCGCCGTGTAGCGCACCCGGGTCGGGAAGGCGCCCGCGAGATAGCCGGCGATCACCGCGTAGAAGGTCGCGCTGCCGATGACGTTCAGGGCGAGGCCGAGCACGATCAGCGGCACCGACTTGGTCTCGACCAGCCGGAACAGGGGGTAGGGCGCCAGCATCGCCCAGATCAGCGTGCCCTGCAGGAACAGCCGCTCGTTGCGGATCGCCTCCGCGATCCGGGCGCCCACCGGGGTCATGACCAGCTGCACCACGGCGCCGATAAGCAGGGCGTCGAGGATCGTCGCCCGTTCGATGCCGAGATACTGGGTGGTGAAGGCGATCATGAAGGTGTTGAACAGATAGACCGAGGCGATCGCGAAGGTGTTGGCCCCCGCCGCCAGCAGCACCGGCTTGAGACAGGTCGTCAGCACCTCGCGCACCGGTGCCGGAGGCGGGCCGCCCGCGGCCCGGGCCCTCTCGAAGGCCGGCGATTCCGCGACGCCGAGGCGGATCGCGAGGCCCACGGCGAGCAGCAGGATGCTCACCAGGAACGGCACCCGCCAGCCCCAGGTCAGAAAACTCTCCCTGTCGAGGAGGCCGGCGAGCCGGAAGGCCAGCAGCGACAGGATCTGCCCGGCCGGGCTGCCGAGCTGCGCGAAGGAGGCGAAGAAGGTGTTGCGCCCGGCCGGCGCGTGCTCGGCGGCCATCAGCACCGCCCCGCCCCATTCGCCGCCGACCGCGAGCCCCTGGATCAGCCGCAGGACGACCAGCATCACCGGCGCCCACAGGCCGACCGACGCGTAGGTCGGCAGGAGCCCGATGCACGAGGTGGCGATGCCCATCATCACCAGCGTCGCCACGAGCGCCCGCTTGCGCCCGAACCGGTCGCCGAGATGCCCGAAGATCAGGCCGCCGAGCGGCCGGGCCAGGAAGCCGACCGCGAAGGTGCCGAAGGCCGAGAGCGTCGCGATGTAGGGCGATTCCGCCGTGAAGAAGAGCGGACCGAACACCAAAGCCGCCGCGGTGCCGTAGATGAAGAAGTCGTACCACTCGATCGTGGTGCCCACGAAGGCCGCGAGCGCCGCCCGGGCGGACTGGTTCGTTCCGGATCCGGCAGCCGGGGCGGCTCTGGTGACGGCCATCGATCCTCGCGCGTCGGTATTTTGAATTCAGAAGTGCCCCTGGCATGGGCCAGGATCAGGGTGGCGTAAAGGGTCCGTGAGGGAGGGCGACTGACTGTCGATGCCTCTCCGAACCGACCGGCAGCGAAATCCCCGAGCGCCAACGATCGTGGCCGAACCGACGCGGCGTCGCGGCTCACGGCTCCGGCACGCGCCAACGGCACCCTTGAGGGTGCCGGCCGGTGACAAGGACGACAGGTCCGTTGCTACGCGCTTGTCGGATCGAAGCTCCTACTTATCGTTGCTTTACGAGACCGGAGTGTTGACTACGATGAGTCGAATTTCGAGGATTGGTGAGATCGCGCAGGATATAGAAAATTATTCTGCGACTTAACGGCTGATCATCAAATCTTCTGCGTCAACGTACAAGAAATCCAATGGCCAGGACCGTCGAAAATCTGATCTTGCCCGTCATCGTGTCGATGATAATCTCGACCAGTGCCGCGCGCGCCATTGACCTTGTCCCTTACGCCAACCTTATTCTGGTCTCCGGCCAAAGACCCTTCTGCCACGGCATCGTGATCGACCGAACGCTCTTCACCGCCGCGCATTGCCTGAAGAAGGGCCCGGCCCAGATGAGTATCCTCTATCTGTCGCACGGCGCCGTGAAGCGCGTGGATCTCGCCGCCCCCGCCTTCCAGTTCCCGTCGCGCAGGAGCGGGTCCGGTTCTGAACTGGATCTCGGCGCGGTCCGGATCGAGCAAGACCTCGCGCCCGACGCGGATGGGATCCTGAGCCTGAGCGAGCATCCCATCGTCACGCATCTTGGACATGCCGAAAATGCCTATCTGGAACAGCGAAGCGGCCCCTTCACCGATCAGCAGGGTCCCCCCTCCACGCGGAGACGCGTGCTTGGGCTGACCTATCGGGGGACAATGGAGACGCGTCTCAAGTTCGTCCTTCGTGTCCCGTCCGACCTGCCCCGCGACGTCGTCCTCGACGACGATGGACACCTTGTGCGGGCGCCGGCCGACTCGCTGCCGGTGCCCGAAGACGAATCCGTGTGCCAGGGCGACTCGGGCTCTGCCGTATTCGCCGAGATCAACAGCACCAAGAATCTCATCGGCTTCGCCAGCGCGGGCGAAGATGACTTCAGGACCGGCAACCGGTTCTGCGGGAACACGCTCTGGATCACCCGCCTCGATCGGGGCGGCATTGCTTGGATCAGAGAGCGTCTCGGCAACCCGTCCTGATCCGGCGGGAGGGGCGGCCAGAGACAACGGCCATCTAAAAACTCGGCGGCGTGCAGGCGCTCACCACCTCGCACGGGTTCGGCCCGACGCAGCGGAACCGGTGCGGGCGGCGGCTGTCGAAGCTGTAGGCGTCGCCGGGGCCGAGGATCCGGCGCTCGGCATCGACCGTGACCTCCAGGCGCCCGGAGAGGACGATCCCGCCCTCCTCGCCTTCGTGGGAGAGCGGCACCCGGCCGGTATCGGCGCCGGGCTCGTAGCGCTCCTTCAGGATCTGGAGCTTGCGCCCGAACAGGCTGTCGCCGACCTGACGGTACGAAATCGCCCCCTTGGCGGCCCGGCGGCCGATCTCGGTGAGCTCTTCGGCCGCGAAGAACGCCTTGCGCTCCGGCTCCGGTTCCAGGGCGAAGAACTCGGCCATGCCGATCGGCACCCCGTCGAGGATCCGCTTCAGGGCGCCCACCGAGGGATTCACCCGGTTGGCCTCGATCAGCGAGATCGCGGAATTCGTCACCCCGGCGCGCTTGGCGAGCGTCCGCTGCGACAGGCCGTGGCGGGCGCGCACGAAGCGCAGCCGCGCGCCGACATCGATGCTCATCCGGCTGAAGGCCCGTTTCAGGTGTTGCGGATCCCGCAACGGTGCCACCCGCGGCCCCGTTCCTGCAAGGGCTTGGCGGCGACCAGAAAAGGACTTGTTGCCCGATCGGCGAGGGTGTCCCCTGGCCCGGTCGCCCGAACCGCGCCGCCCGCCTCCGGAGAGCTCCCCATGACCGACCATCCGCTCCGCAACACGCCCGCGATGGACGCCTTCTGGATGCCGTTCACGGCCAACCGCCAGTTCAAGGCGGCGCCGCGCCTGCTCGTCTCGGCCGAGGGCATGCACTACACCGCCGACGACGGCCGCAAAGTCCTCGACGGCTCCGCGGGCCTCTGGTGCGTCAACGCCGGCCACGGGCGGCGGGGCATCGCGGCGGCCGTGGAGCGCCAGCTCGCGACGCTCGACTTCGCCCCGACCTTCCAGATGGGCCACCCGATCGCGTTCGAATTCGCCGAGCGCCTCGCCGAGATCGCCCCGGGCGGTCCCGACAAGCGCCTCGACCGGGTGTTCTTCACCAATTCCGGCTCCGAATCGGTCGACACCGCCCTCAAGATCGCGCTCGCCTACCAGCGGGCGATCGGCCAGGGCACGCGCACCCGGCTGATCGGCCGCGAGCGCGGCTATCACGGTGTCGGCTTCGGCGGCCTGTCGGTCGGCGGCATCGTATCGAACCGGCGGGTCTTCCCGCAGCTCAACGGCACCGACCACCTGCGCCACACCCACGATCCGGCCCGCAACGCCTTCGTGAAGGGCCAGCCCGAGCACGGCGCGGAACTCGCCGAGGATCTGGAGCGGCTGGTGGCGCTCCATGGGGCCGAGACCATCGCGGCCTGCATCGTCGAGCCGGTGGCGGGCTCCACCGGCGTGCTGGTGCCGCCGAAGGGCTATCTCGAGCGCCTGCGCGAGATCTGCACCAAGCACGGCATCCTGCTGATCTTCGACGAGGTCATCTCGGGCTTCGGGCGCCTCGGCGCGCCCTTCGCGACCGATTTCTTCGGCGTCGTCCCCGACCTCGTGACCAGCGCCAAGGGCCTGACCAACGGCACCGTGCCGATGGGCGCGGTCTTCGCGAGCCGCGCGGTCCACGACGCGCTGATGCAGGGTCCGGACGGGATCGAGCTGTTCCACGGCTACACCTATTCCGGCCACCCGATCGCCTGCGCGGCGGGCCTCGCGACGCTGGACATCTACCGGGAGGAGGGTCTGCTCACCCGCGTCGCCGACATCGCCGACGACTGGGCGGCGGCGATCCACGACCTGCGCGGGCGCAAGAACGTCATCGACATCCGCACCATCGGGCTGGTGGCCGGCATCGAGCTGGCGCCGCGCCCGGACGCGCCGGGCAAGCGCGCCTACGACGTGTTCGTCGATTGCTTCGAGCGCGGCCTGCTCACCCGGGTCACCGGCGACATCCTCGCGCTCTCGCCGCCGCTGATCATCGAGCGCGGCCAGATCGGCGAGATCGTCGACATCCTCGGCGCGGCGATCGACCGGGTCGCCTGAGGGCTTTGGATCGGGGTTTCCAAAGGGCGAGCCCTTTGGTGGGTTGTCAGGGCAAAGCCCTGACGGATTTCCGGGCTCCGCCCTAGACCCGCGAAAGGGCTCGCCCTTTCGAAACCATGACGTGAGCCTGCCGCATAGGTGCCTGCCCTACACGGTGGGGTTGTCGCGATGCCACCCAGGCCCACCTGCCCCGGACCCGGATTCCAGTCGGGAACGAGGTTTCCTATGTCGAACACCGCCCTGATCGTCGGCGCCAGCGGGATCGTCGGCAGCGCCACCGCGGCGCTGCTCCAGCAGGAGGGCTGGCGCGTCGCCGGCCTCGCGCGCCACCCGGTGCCGCAGGACGGCGTCGAGCCGGTGGCCGGCGACCTGCAGGATCCGGCCTCGCTGGAGCGGGCGTTGGCTGAGATCGCGCCGAGCCATGTGTTTCTCGCGACCTGGCAGCGGCGGCCCACCGAGGCGGAGATGATCCGCGTCAACCGGGCGATGATCGAGAACCTGCTCGATGCGCTCCGCCCGAAGAAGCGCGTGCGCCACGTCGCCCTGGTGACCGGGCTGAAGCACTATCTCGGCCCGTTCGAGGCCTACGGCAAAGGCACCCTGCCGCAGACGCCGTTCCGCGAGGATCAGGGCCGGCTCGACATCGAGAATTTTTATTACGCGCAGGAGGATGCGGTGTTCGCGGCGAGCGCGCGCGACGGCTTCACCTGGAGCGTCCACCGCCCGCACACGATCATCGGCAAGGCGGTTGGCAACGCCATGAACATGGGCACGACGCTGGCCTGCTACGCCACCCTGTGCCGGGAGCTGGGGCGGCCCTTCATCTTCCCGGGCTCGGCCGCACAGTGGAACGGGCTCACCGACATGACCGATGCGCGGCTGCTCGCCCGTCACCTGCTCTGGGCCTCCACCGAGCCCAAGGCCGCCAACGAGGCGTTCAATGTCGTCGACGGCGACGTCTTCCGCTGGAGCTGGATGTGGGGCCGGATCGCCGCGTGGTTCGGGATCGAGCCGGTGCCGTTCGACGGCACGCACCGGCCGCTGGAGCCCCGGATGGCGCAGGACGGCCCGGCCTGGGCGGAGATCGCGCAGCGCTACGGATTGGCCGAGCCGGACCTCGAAAAGCTCGCGTCGCCCTGGCACACGGATGCCGATCTCGGCCGGCCGATCGAGGTCGTCACCGACATGAGCAAGAGCCGGCGGCTGGGCTTCACGGCGTATCAGCCGACCGACGACGCGTTCTACGATCTGTTCGCCCAGCTCCGCGCGGACCGGCTGATTCCCTGACGGAAGACCACGCCGTCATCGCGAGCGCAGCAAGGCGCCCCAGGGCGGTGCGCGATTTCAATCCGTGCGCGACCCTGGATTGCTTCGCTCCGCTCGCAAGGACGACGGATCACCCGGCCTTGCGCTCCGTCCCGCACCACTCCGCCACGAACAGCGCCATGGTGGTCGTGATCCGCTTCACGGAGGCGAGGCTCACGCGCTCGTCGAAGCCGTGGATGTTCTGCGAGGTCGGGCCGTAGCAGAGGGCCGGCACCCGGTCGTAGAGGGCGTGGACCCGGGTATCGAGATAGCCCGCCGTCATGAAGCTCTGGAGCGGCGCGCCGATCGCCCGCTCGTGGGCGCGGCCGAGCACCGCCTCGGCCTCGGAGCCCTCCTCCAGGACGTAGCCCTCGGCGAAGAAGCCGTTGAAGACCACGCGCGGCGGGCTGTTGGCCAGGAACGGGTCGGTGCGGGAGAAGCTGGCCACCGCGGCCTCGATCTCGGCGGCGGCCTGCCCGGCGCTCACGCCCGGATAGAGCGCGACCCGGCAATGGATCCGGCACCAGGCGGGGACCGAGGAGGCCCAGTCGCCGCCCTCGATCTTGCCGATATTGAGGTTGATCGGGTGGTCCTCGGTCTCGAAATGCGGATGCGCCGCCTTCTCGGCGTTCCAGCGGGCCTCGACCGCGCGCAGCGCGCCGATCACCCGATAGGTGGCGTCGATCGCGTTGGCGCCCGCCCCCATCTCGCGGACATGGACCGGCACGCCGCGCACCTCGACGGTGAACCACAGCACGCCGGTATTGGCGCGGACGAGCTTCTCGTCCTCCGGCTCGGGGATCAGCACGGCGTCGGCCCGGTAGCCGCGCAGGTGGGTCATCAGGGCGCCGTTGCCGGTGGATTCCTCCTCGACCACCGACTGCACCGTCACCGAGGCCGCCGGCTGGAGCCCGAGGCGGGCGAGCGCGTCGAGAGCGAACAGGTTGGCGGCGTGTCCGGCCTTCATGTCGCCGGCGCCGCGGCCATACATCCAGTCGCCCTGGATCACCGGGTCGAAGGGCCGATGGGTCCAGAGGTCGAGGGGGCCGGGCGGCACCACGTCGACATGGGCCTGCAGGATCAGCGAGCGGCCGGTCTCGGTTGCCGGCCGGTGGTGGCAGACGACGATCGGCGCATCCGAATGGTGCGCGGCGTCGATTTTCGAGCCGCCCGGATGGGCCGCGATGGCGTCCCGGTCCATGGCGAAGCGCTCGGTGGCGTAGCCCCGGGCGCGGAACTGGTCGAACACGTAATCCTGGCAGGCATGCTCTTCACCCCGCAGGGAGGCGAACCGGACCAGCGCCTGCGTGTGCGCGACCTGATCGGCAAAACCCTCCGCCACGGAGGCTTCGATCTCGGCGGCGAGGGTGGGGTCGAGGGCCATGGGAACTCCGAACCGTTTCGGCCGGAGGAGGCGCCCGGGCCCGGGCCGCTGTCAACCGGCGGTTGGTGACAGCACGGTTCGTGCCGGCCCGCCCGATCCTGGATCAGGGGGGGCCGGGCGGGCGCTCAGCAAAGCGTGACTGCGCAGGGGCGGGATCCGCCGGAACCTTGGCGTTGCCAAAGGTTTAGCGTGACGGCAAACCATCGCGGTTTCGCAGTCGGAGTCGCACATGCGTATCGGTCTGGTCTCGGTCCTGTCCGGCCTGCTCCTGTGGGCCGCCGTCCCTGCTTCCGCCGACGTGCTGATCAACGTCGACAAGAGCACGCAGCGCATGGAGGTCACGGTCGACGGGCAGCCCCGCTATTCCTGGCCCGTCTCGACCGGCGTCGAGAGCTACGACACCCCCTCCGGGTCCTACCGCCCCTTCCGGATGGAGCGCACGCACTTCTCGAAGGAGTGGGACGACGCGCCCATGCCCTTCGCGATGTTCTTCACCAATCAGGGCCACGCCATCCACGGCACCAACCATGTCCGCAATCTCGGGCGGGCGGCCTCCCACGGCTGCGTGCGCCTGTCGGTGCGCAACGCCGCCACCCTGTTCAACCTCGTGAAGGCGGAGGGCATGGGCCGGACCCGCGTGGTGATCGAGGGCGCCGACATGCCGGTGGCCGAGGGCGGTCCGCGCGGGATCCGCATCGCCCGGCACCGCAGCCCCTATGGGGACGCGCTGCAGGCAGATGGCGACCAGATGGGCCGCCGGCCGCTGTCGGTCTACGGCCGCCCCATCGCCCCGCCCGCCTACGCGCCGGCGGTGGTCTACGGCGACCCGGCCGACCTCGATGCGCTGGAAAACTGGTAGAAATCGGCGCAACAGGCGCTTCGGGAGAGGCGCCAGAACGCGCTCCGGCGAAGCGGATACCGGTTCGGCATAAAAAGCGGCCCAACAGGGGCTTCGAGCCCTGCGCCATGGCAAGGCCCACGGTACACGGCAGTGCTCGGTGCAGGGCAAGCCAACCAACCTCCCGATCCCGAGGTGACCGCGTCAGCGGGCCTCGAAGGAGGGCTCCAGGGATCGCACGGCCAGAGGGCTCCGCTCCGCTTCGGCACCTCAGGATGAGGGGGGATCGGACGGCCGGTCCACGGCATCCCGGCCTGCCCTTCTCAGGCGTTCGGGCTGGCTGCGAGGATCGCGATTCGTGGCTCTGAAGTCCCGAGCGGGCGCCGCCTTTTCCCTTCCCCACAAGACGGAGGAGCGCGCGCTCGGCCCCTGTCCCGGTGCTTCCGCAACACCGTGAAAGGGCGGGGGCTTCCCGGCCTTCGCAGACTGCGGGCAACGCGATCAGGCATGGCTCCAAGTGGTTCCGCGCGCGCCGGCGGGAACCCAGCGTATTGTCCAGTCGCACTCCCGGAGCTGCCGGGTCGATGGGCCGGTTTGATCCACATCAAGGCTCCGGGAGATCTGCGCCGTAAGGCTGCGTGCGTAGCCAGAGCCGGGGACCGCACATGCGCGACCGGCCGATCGAGCGCCGGACCATGCCCTTCACTGTGCCGCGGATACCGAAGATCTTGATGCCCGGTGGCGCCGTCGGCTGGCGCGCGGGCGCCGACCGGCCCCCCGGCGGAGCGCCCCGGTCGCGGCGCCCCACCCCGCGGCCCCTGCTCTGACGCGGCCCCGACGGCTGCCACGCGGCCCCTTCGGCCCCGGCCGGAGGGCGTGCCCCCGACGACACCCGCCCGCGAATCCCGCTCCCTCCGCCAAGCGCGAAAGCCCCGGCCTCATGACCTACACGACCACCAACCCCTACACGGGCGAGGTTCTGGCGACCTTTCCGACGCTGACCGACGACGGGGTCGCGCACGCCCTCGACGCCGCCCATGCGGCGTTCCTCGCCTGGCGCGAGACCTCCTTCGCCACGCGCCGCACGATCCTGCAGCGGGCGGCCGACCTCCTCCGCGCGCGGGCCGACGACCATGCCCGGCTGCTCACGCTCGAGATGGGCAAGCTGTTCACCGAGGCCAAGGCCGAGATCGAGCTGTCGGCGAAGATCTTCGAATACTACGTCCACCATGCCGAACGGCTGCTTCAGCCCGAGCGGCTGACGGTCGCCGACCCGGCCGAGGGCGAGGCGATCCTGGTGCACGAGCCCCTGGGCGTGCTCCTCGCCATCGAGCCGTGGAACTTCCCCTTCTATCAGGTCGCCCGGATCGCCGCCCCGCAGCTCTCGGCCGGCAACACGGTGCTGCTGAAGCACGCCGCCAACGTCCCGCAATGCGCGGCCGCCTTCGCGACGCTCCTGCGCGAGGCCGGGCTTCCGGACGGGGGCTTCACGAACCTCTACGTCACGCGCGCGCAGCTCGAAACGATCATCGACGATCCGCGCGTCTGCGGCGTGGCGCTGACGGGTTCGGAGGGCGCGGGCGCCGCGGTGGCGGTCCAGGCCGGGCGGGCGCTCAAGAAGTCGACCCTGGAACTCGGCGGCGCCGACGCCTTCGTGGTGCTGGCCGACGCGGATCTGGACAAGACCGCCCGCTGGGCGGTGATCGGCCGGCACTGGAACGCCGGCCAGGTCTGCGTCTCGTCCAAGCGCATGATCGTCGTCGATGCGGTCTACGACGCGTTCCTCGAACGCTACCGCGCGGGCGTGGCCGGACTGGTCGCCGGCGATCCCTTCGATCCGCGCACGACCCTGGCGCCGCTCTCCTCGCAGGGGGCGGCCGACGAGCTCCGGGAGAAGGTCCGGCAGGCCGTGGATCACGGCGCCCGGGCCGAGGCGGTCGGTCCGCCGGTGCCGAACCGGGGCGCCTTCATGCAGCCGACGATCCTGACCGGGATCGCGCCCGACAACCCGGCGCGCGATTGGGAGTTCTTCGGCCCGGTCTCCATGGTGTTCCGCGCCGCCGACGAGGCCGAGGCGATCCGCATCGCCAACGATTCGCCCTACGGCCTGGGCGGGTCGGTCTTCACCGGCGACCCGCAGCACGGGATCGACGTCGCCCGGAAGATCTCGACCGGCATGGTCTTCGTCAACCACCCGACCAAGGTCGAGGCGGACCTGCCCTTCGGGGGGATCCGCCGGTCGGGCTACGGGCGCGAGCTGCTGGGGCTCGGGCTCAAGGAATTCGTCAATCACAAGCTGATCGCGGCCGTCGATATCGACGCGCGGTTCTGACGGGCGCCATCGCGGCGAGGCACAGGAGAGTTTCATGGCAAGGACGATGAAGGCGGCCGTGGTCCGCGCGTTCGGAGAGCGCCTCGCCATCGAGGAGGTGCCGGTGCCGACGCCGGGCGCCGGCCAGATCCTGGTCAAGATTGCCGCCACCGGCGTCTGCCACACCGATCTGCACGCCGCCGAGGGCGACTGGCCGGTCAAGCCGAAGCCGCCCTTCATTCCCGGCCATGAGGGCGTCGGCCACGTCGCCGCGGTGGGCGCCGGGGTGAAGCACGTCCGGGAGGGCGACCGGGTCGGCGTCCCGTGGCTCTACACCGCCTGCGGCCATTGCCGGCACTGCCTGGGCGGCTGGGAGACCCTGTGCGAGGAGCAGCAGAACACCGGCTACTCGGTCAACGGCAGCTTCGCCGAATACGTCGTCGCCGACCCGAACTATGTCGGGCACCTGCCGGACGCGGTGCCGTTCGTGGAGATCGCGCCGATCCTGTGCGCGGGGGTGACCGTGTACAAGGGCCTCAAGGTCACCGACACGAAGCCGGGCGACTGGGTCGTGATCTCCGGCATCGGCGGCCTCGGCCATCTGGCGGTCCAGTACGCCACCGCGATGGGGCTGAACGTCGTCGCGGTCGATATCGACGACGCCAAGCTGGCCCTGGCCCGGGACCTCGGCGCGGCGGTGACGATCAACGCGCGCACGGAGGATCCGGTCGCCGGCGTCCGGAAGCAGGTCGGGGGCGCCCGGGGCGTCCTGGTCACGGCGGTCTCGCCCAAGGCGTTCCAGCAGGCGCTCGGCATGGTCGACCGGGGCGGCACGGTGTCGCTGAACGGCCTGCCGCCCGGCGACTTCCCGCTCTCGATCTTCGACACCGTCCTCAACGGCGTCACGGTGCGGGGATCGATCGTCGGCACCCGGCTCGATCTGCAGGAGGCGCTCGACTTCGCGGGCGCCGGCAAGGTCAAGGCCACGGTGGCGACCGACCGCCTGGACAACATCAACGCGATCTTCGCGCGGATGCACAAGGGCGACATCCAGGGCCGCATCGTGCTCGACTTCGGGTGAGACCGGCGGCCCGCTCCGCACCGGTTCGGCAGGACGGCGGGAGGAAAATCACCCCCCGTGGTCCGGAGCCATTGCCGAGACGGCGATCCCGGCCTAGCTCCTCCGCGGCCATCAGAGCCCGCGCGGCCCCTGCCGCGACCTGAGACGGACGGAGACACCCCGAGATGCCCTTCGCTTTCTGCCGGTCCCTCCCCCTCGCCGTCCTGGCGCTGGCCGCGGCCACCGTGCCGGGCTATGCCCTGGAGGTGACGCGCTCGGCCGACATCGCCGCCCCCCCGGCCAAGGTCTGGCAGACGATCGGCGAGTTCTGCGGCATCGGCGACTGGCACCCGGCCATCGACAAATGCGTCCTGTCCGACAAGGACGGCATGAAGGTCCGCACGCTGAGCCTGAAGGGTGGCGGCACCATCAAGGAGGAGCAGGTCTCCCGGGACGACAAGGTGATGAGCTACACCTACACGATCCTGGAGAGCCCGCTGCCGGTCTCGGACTACAAGTCGACCCTCTCGGTCGCCCCCGCGGGCTCCGGCTCGAAGGTGACCTGGACCGGCACGTTCAACGCCAAGGGCGCCCCCGACACGGTCGCGGTCGATGCGATCCAGGGCATCTACGATTCCGGGCTGAAGGCGCTCGCCGACAAGGCGAAGTAGGCGCGCTCACGATCCGGCGCGCGCCGTTGAACCGGAATGGTGGCCGCGCGCGCCAACCCGCTCCCATGACAGCAAAATCCCGCAGGCGCGGCATCCCCTGCCCCGCGTCGTAAACCGCCACGGCGTGTCGCGGCGGCGATTGACCCACTGCCAAGCTCGGCCCAAAACCCGGGCGGCGCAGCCCCCGCGCCGCAACAGGATGATCGCCGTGCCCGCGTCCCGTCTCCCGATGCGCCTCAGCCTCGCCGCCCTTGCGGTCGCTGCGCTGGCGGCCTGCCAGCAGCGTGCCACCCCGGCGGTCACGGAGCCCGCGCCCGTCATCCCCGCCCCGCTGGCCCTGCCGACCGGCAGCGGCTGCGGCCCCGAGATCGCGCGCACCAAGGCGATCGTCGACAGCGACGTGGCCACCGGGAATCTCAACAAGCCCGTGGGCGATCGCTTCAACGCCGACCTCGCCCACGCCGCCGCGGAATGCTCGGCCGGCAAGTCGGGCGAGGCCCTGCATCTCCTGGCCGCCGCCAAGAGCCGGTACGGCTACCGCTGAGCCGTCCCCGGGGGCGCGCCGGGCTCCGGCGCGATCCCCGGGACCGCACGGAGGGGTGCCGCGGGCCGACCGCCTCGACGAAGCCGGGTTCGCGGCCGTCGCGGAGCGTCTGCGGGACCGCAGGGCTACGCGCGACGACGCTCCCGATCCGGTTCCCGCAGCAGAACGGCGGCGATTGCCCGATCCCGAGTACGCAGCACCGGCCGGGGCTCCCCGGTTCGCCCTGCACCGGATCGGCGATTGAACGACGCCGGCCCCGGCGTTCAGATCACGAACAGCAGGTTCAGCCCGGCCCGCCGGAACCCTTCCTCGGCGATCTTGAGGTCGAGCCCGTAGGACGCGATGTCGTCCGCCACCGGGTCGAGACTCGGCGCCCGGTGCTGGTGCAGGTGCTTGATGTAGCTGTGGCAGGTCGTGCAGGTCTCGACCTGGATGTCCTTCGAGACTTCGTCGAGGCTGTAATAGCTGACGCCCTCGCCCGCGCCGCAGGCGGTGCAGCGGATCCGGACGTGGTTCCAATACGTGCCGCACAGCGAGCAGCTGAGGTACCGGGCCTTGTCGGCCGGGGTCCAGCCGACGATCACGCTCGCCACCGGGGCGCCGCCGCAGCACGGGCAGACGCCGTCCGCCACCGGCTTCAGGGTCTTGGTGTCGAGCCGCGCGGCCTGCTCGGCGAGCCGGACCTGCAGCGCCGCCGAGACGAACACGCATTCGGCGATGCGGTCCACCGGCAGCGCGCCCTCGAAGACCTGCAGGGCGAGGTCGAAGCGGTCCTCCCGGGACGCCGCCCGCAAGAAGGCGCGCGCCGCCGCGGAGGCCTCGGGCGCGGTCGTGAGATCCAGAGCGTCGAGCAGCGCCAGCAGAGACGCGTCGAAGCCGGAATCGGCCTCCAGGCTGTGCCGCGACAGGGGCGGCATCCCGTGCTCGCTCCGCAGCGCCAGATCGGCGCCGTCCGGCGGCGGCGGGAGCGCGACCTTGGCCTGGATCTTATCCTGTGCCCGGGCGACCGCCGCCACGAACCGGAGATAGGCCTCCAGCGGGTGGCCGGGGGCGGCCTCGTCCAGGCGCGCCGCGCGGTCGGCGAACAGGGTCGTCGGATCCGGCAGGCGCACGAACGGCACCGAGCCGGAGATCCCGATCTTGTCGGGATCGGGCTTCAGCTCGTTGAAGTCGCGACGGCGGGGCTTGGGCGCCTCGGCTTGCGTCGCAGCCTTGTCCGTGGCCGCGGGTTTCCGCTTGAAGAAATTGGCCACGAATCAGGATCCGCGCTTGTCCACCGAGCCGTGGCGCGCCTTGCCGCCGGCGATCTGCCGGAACCACTTGCGGTGATGCCGGTAGGCCCAGCCGCCGGTCACCGTCCCGCGGACCATGGCCCGGCCGGTGCCCCGCACCCAGATGCCCGCGTAGATGTGCACCACGATGATGGCGATGGCGACCACGGCGGCGAGCGAGTGGGCGAGGAGCGCCCAGCGCTGCGTCTCGATCGAGGTCAGCCCGCCGAAATAGGTGTTCCAGATCACGAGGCCGCTGACGAACATCACGCCGATCAGTGCGGTCTGGCCCCAGAACACGCCCTTCTGGCCGGCATTGTACTTGCCGAGTTCCGGCAACCGGTCCTCGCGGTTGGTGACCACGTCGCCGATACGCTTGGTCCACTCGACATCGTCCTTGTTGGGGATGTTGAGCTTCCAGAAGCGCACGAACAGGAAGAAGAAGCTGACGGCCAGCGCCACGCCGAGCCACGGGTGGATCGTGCGGGTCGCCTGCCCGCCGCCGAACAGGCCGGTCAGCGAGAACAGGTAGGGCGTGAACATCGCCAGCCCCGAGAGGGTCAGCAGGGAGAACAGGATCGCGGTGATCCAGTGGTTCACGCGCTGCACGCCCGAGTAGCGCGGGACGTACATCACCTCCGGCGCCTCCGACTTGGCGTGGTGGAGGGGGCGGGAATCGCCGTCCCGGATGTCGCTGTGGATCGTCATCGGCCTTCTCGCGCCTGATGCGGTGCCGACCCCGCGCGGCGGAGGTGGCTCTGAAACTCAAGATAGGGTGGGACGGCCGTGCCGTCTCCATCCTGTCGCTTCCGGCCCCACATCTCTCCCTCCCCCTCCGCGGGGGAGGGTGGCCCGATGGGCGCCCTCTGCGTCAGCAGGGGGCGGGAGCGGGGAGCACGGTTTCCGGAGAGAAGGCGACCTGCATGAAGGCTCTTGCCTCCTTTTGCACCGTCGCTCCCCTCTCCCGACCCGCTCCGCGGGCCGCCCTCCCCGCGAAAGGGGGAGCGGCCGTCGCGTCTCAGTGCGGCCGGGCCTCGCCGCCGCCGGTCTCGCGGCGCTTGGCCTCATCGTACTCGACCGCCTCTTCCTCTTCCTCGGGCACGACCTCGTTCGGGCCGGCCGTCACGTAGTGGAAGAAGCCCGCGACCGCCGCAAACCCCATCGCGGCGAGGCCGAACACCTTGGCCCCGCCCTTCCAGAAGGCGACGAGCGGCGAGATCTTCGGGTCGTTCGGCAGGCCGGCATAGAGGCTCGGCTGGTCGGCGTGGTGCAGCACGTACATGACGTGCGTGCCGCCGACGCCGGCCGGGTCGTAGAGGCCGGCATGTTCGAAGCCGCGCGATTTCAGGTCCTCGACGCGAGTCTGGGCCTGATCGATCATGGCCTGCTTGGTGCCGAACATGATCGAGCCGGTCGGGCAGGCCTTGGCGCAGGCCGGAGCCTGCCCCACCGCCACCCGGTCCGAGCACAGGGTGCACTTGTACGCCTTGTGGTCGGTCTGGCTGATGCGCGGGATGTTGAACGGGCAGCCCTTCACGCAGTAGCCGCAGCCGATGCAGTTCTCCTCGATGAAGTCGACGATGCCGTTGGAGTACTGCACGATCGCGCCGGGCGACGGGCAGGCCTTGAGGCAGCCCGGCTCGGTGCAGTGCATGCAGCCGTCCTTGCGGATCAGCCATTCGAGGTGATTGGTCTCCGGGTTCTCGTACTCGGTGAACCGCATCAGCGTCCACGACTTCGGCGTGAGGTCGTGGGGGTTCTGGTAGGTGCCCGTGTTGACACCGATGTCGTCGCGCAGGTCGTTCCACTCCTCGCAGGCCGATTGGCAGGCCTTGCAGCCGATGCACTTCGACACGTCGATGAGCTTGGCGACCTCCGTCTGGCGGCGGATCTCCGGCGGCGTCTCCGTGGAGGCGGAGCGCTGGCGGATGTCGAGGGAGCTGTAGTCAGCCATGTCTGCCGCTCCCCCTTACGCGACCGCGTCCGACGGAGGCGTGGTCGGCTCGATGTTCACGAGCCAGGCCTTGAACTCCGGCGTCTCGGTGTTCGCGTCGCCCACGACCGGCGTGAGCGAGTTCGGGTGCCATCCTTTCTTGGTCAGGCCCATGAAGCCCCAGTGCTGCGGGATGCCGACGACGTGGACGGGCTTGCCGTCGCAGATCAGCGGCTTGATCCGCTTGGTCACCAGGGCCTTGGCCTTGAGCGAGCCGCGCTTCGACCAGACTCGGACCCACGAGCCCTTGGCGATGCCCTTCTCCCTGGCGAGCTCCTCCGAGATCTCCACGAAGGGCTCCGGCTGGAGGATCGCGTTGATCCGGGCGTGCTTGGTCCACCCGTGGAAGTGCTCGGTCAGGCGGTAGCTCGTCGCCGCGTAGGGGAATTCCTGCGCGTCGCCGAGATCGGCCAGGTCGTCCTTGAAGATGCGGGCCGCCGGCGCCCCCTTGATCCGCGGGAAGGCGACGTTCTGCACCGGGGACTCGAAGGGCTCGTAATGCGTCGGGAACGGCCCGTCGCGCATGAGGCCGCGGGTCCACAGGCGGGCGACGCCCTCCTGGTTCAGGATGAACGGGCCGACGCCCTTATCGGGGGCGACGGTGACGCCGTAATCCGGCACGTCGAAGCCGATCCACTGCTTGCCGTTCCACTCGATGAGCTTCTTCTTCTCCGACCACGGACGTCCCTCGGGGTCGCACGAGGCGCGGTTGTAGAGCACGCGCCGGTTGGCCGGCCACGCGAAGGCCCAGTTCGGGGCGATGCCGCGGTCGCCGGGATCGGTATTGTCCCGGCGGGCCATCATGTTGCCCTTCTCGGTGTAGCAGCCGGAGTAGATCCAGCAGCCGCAGGCCGTGGTTCCATCGTCCTTGAGCTGGGCGAAGCCGTCGACCTGCTTGCCCGCCGGGATGATCGTCCCGTTGAGGTCCGGGGTCGGCGCCAGCGTGTAGCCGTTGAGCTCGCGGGCGAGTTCCGTCGGCGTGGGCGACTCGGCGATCGCGTAGTCCCACTTCAGATTGACGATCGGGTCCGGGAAGGCCCCGCCGTCCTTCTTGTAGGCCGCCTTCATGCGCAGGAAGATCTCCGACATGATCTCGATGTCGGAGCGGCACTCGCCCGGCGCGTCCTGCGCCTGCCAGTGCCACTGCAGCCAGCGGCTGGAGTTCGAGAGCGAGCCTTCCTCCTCCACGAACAGGGTGGTCGGCAGCTCGAACACCTCGGTCTGGATCTTGGTCGGATCGACGTCGTTGTACTCGCCGTGATTCTCCCAGAACCGGGCGGTCTCGGTCTTGAGCGGATCCATCACCACGATGAACTTCATCTTGGAGAAGGCTTCCGTCATCTTGGCGCGATTCGGGAACGTCATCAGGCAGTTGAAGCCCTGGATGATGTAGCCGGTCATCTTGCCTTGCTTGGCGAGCTCGAACCCGCGCAGCACGTCGTAGGTCGGCACGTCGAGCTTGGGCAGGTAATCGTACGCCCAGTCGTTCTCCTTGGTGGCGTGATCGCCCCACATCGCCTTCTGGAACGAGACGAAGAACTTGTTGTAGTTCTGCCAGTAGCTCGTCTGTCCCGGACGCAGCGGCTTGAACTGCCGCTTGGCGATGTAGCTCGCGTAGTCGGGCTCCTTCTCCACCGGGATGTTCAGATAGCCGGGGATGAGGTTGCTCATCAGCCCGATATCGGTCAGCCCCTGGATGTTGGAGTGGCCGCGCAGGGCCTGCAGGCCGCCGCCGAGCACGCCGAGATTGCCCAGCAGAGATTGCACGATGCACATCGAGCGGATGTTCTGCGAGCCCTTGGAGTGGTGCGTCCAGCCGAGCGCGTAGAGCGAGGCCATCGACTTCTCGGGGGAGGCCGTGGTCGCCATCAGCTCGCAGACCTTCAGGAAGGTCTCCTTGGGCGAGCCGCAGATCTTCTCGACCATCTCCGGGGTGTAGAGCGCGACGTGCTTCTTCAGGAGCTGCATCACGCAGCGCGGGTGCTGCATCGTCTCGTCGACCACGGCGTAGCCGTCCGGGCCGATCTCGTAGTCCCAGGTGGACTTGTCGTAGTCGCGCTTGTCCGCGTCGTAGCCCGCGAACAGCCCGTCCTGGAAGTCGTAGCCCTCGCGGACCACGTACCCGGCATTGGTGTAGGCGGAGACGTAGCGGTGCTGCAGCTTGTCGTTGTCGATCAGGTACTTGGCCACACCCGACAGGAACGCGATGTCGGTCCCCGGCCGGATCGGGCAGTAGAGATCGGCCACCGACGCCGTGCGGGTGAAGCGCGGATCGACGACGATCAGCTTGGCATTGTTATGGGCTTTCGCCTCCACGACCCACTTGAAGCCGCAGGGATGCGCCTCGGCGGCATTGCCGCCCATCACGGTGATCACGTCCGCGTGCTTGATGTCCATCCAGAGGTTGGTCATCGCACCGCGTCCGAAGGAGGGCGCCAAACTGGCGACCGACGGACCGTGTNAAACCCTGGCCTGATTGTCGAAGACCAGGGCCCCCATGCTTCGGACTGTCTTGTAGGTCAGCCACGCCGTCTCGTTGGTGGTGGCCGAGGCCCCGAGGAACCCCATCGTGGTCCAGCGGTTGACCGTGAGGTCGCCGTTCTTGGCCACGAAGTTCTTGTCGCGGTCCTCCTTCATCAACTGCGCGATGCGGTCGAGGGCGAAGTCCCAGGACACGCGCTTGAACTCGGAGGAGCCCGGGGCGCGGTAGAGCGGGTACTTGGTGCGCGTCTCGGCGTGCACGAAGTCGAGCAGCGCCGAGCCCTTCGGGCAGAGCGTGCCGCGGTTGATCGGATGGTCGGGATCGCCCTCGATATGCATCACCGAGGA
Organism: Methylobacterium sp. 2A; assembly: GCF_009806555.1. Lineage (GTDB taxonomy): Bacteria > Pseudomonadota > Alphaproteobacteria > Rhizobiales > Beijerinckiaceae > Methylobacterium. The sequence continues at coordinate 127,196 of NZ_VUOK01000061.1, forward strand.
GCGTGCGTTCTTCGAACGGTCTCCGAGGCTGTAGAGGATGACGCCGCACGCGACCGAGCAGTACGGGCAGGTGTTGCGGGTCTCGCGCATCTGCGCGAGCTTGAAGGGCCGCACCGCGGCGGCCATGGCGGGCTCGAGGCCGCCGAATCCGAGTGCGCCCAGCGAGCCGCCCGCGAGGCCGGCCCCGGCCCCCTTGAGCAGGCCACGCCTTGAGACCTGGACCGTCATCTTCGCTCCGTAACAGCGATCTGGTATAGTTCCAGGGTGTCCCAAAAAAGCGTGCGCAAGGCAAGTGCGGTTGCGTGCCACAGACCTGACACGCGTCAGGGCCTGTGTTGCGCGCAGCGCAGCACGTTCGCTCGTCTTGTTGTCGTTCTCTTAGGAAACGGGGTCTTTACTTGCTTGGTGCGGCCGGATTCGCCCCGGATGGGCTCGCCGTGCGGTGATCGAGGGGCGCCTGGGGCTCCGTTGCCGACGAGCCCCCGGGCTTGGCGTTGGGCACCGGGCGATCCGCATTCTCCTTGATCGACTGGCCGCCGGGATTCGGAGCATCCTTGGCCGCCGATTGCTCCCGCGGAACCGGAGCTTGGCTCCAGCCGTCCTGGGCGCTCCTGGATTTATCGCCCATCGCGTCGACACCCTTGATCTCGCCCGGCTTCGTCTGGGCGAATCCCGGCGTAGCGGCCATCGTCACGGCGAGGATGGCGAGTGTCGTCAAGGCGATCGGGCGGGACACGCGAGGCTCCGGGCAGCTGGGTTGTCTCAAGGGCGGGCAACGTATCCCCCGCCGCGCCAGTTCCGGCCTGCGACAGCCGCGTCAGAGATCCCAGCGCCCGGGCGAGGCGGATCCGATTCGCACCGGGCGCAGTGACGGGTCCTTAACCACGCTCTGCGACTCTCGCGCAGAACCGCCGCGGGGATGTCTCATCATGTCGAAGCCGCATCCCGAGCGTCCGTCTCCTGCGGAATCGAGACCCGACGCACCGCCCCTGGCCGCAGGCATCCGCCGCCATCTCGGACGGACCCTTCGCTCCCACTACGCCGATTCCCTCGCGGCGCCGGTGAGCCGGCGCCTGGAAGCCCTCATCGCGCAGCTCGCCAAGCCGAAGGGCTGATCGGGGCTGCGACCGCTGGCTTTCCGGTCGCCGCCATCGCGGCGCCGGGCCGCGCTCGACGTGTGCTGGCGCACATCAGATCGTTCGTTCTATAAAACTTCCTGGGACGCTGAGATTCTTCCCCGCTTGGCGGCGACGGGAGAAGATCCATGCATTCCGACGGCCTAGGGTGCTGATGGTGCTTGCTTTCCGGCCGGTTCCGCCGATCTTGCGGTGGACGGCAGGCTCAGCAAGAGCGCGTCCCCAGCTTGACATCGTTCGGTAGAAAGAACGATTTCGTTTGCTTCCGGGGTCTTTCTGCCCTGTGACGCACTGCGACTGGCCGGGGATCGAACGTGATGAAGAACGCTGCCGCGCGTGGGCGAGGTGTCCGGGCGATCGGCCTGTCGCTGCTGGCGGGCGCCGGGCTGTGGGCCGGCATGGGTCTGGCCTGCGCCGAGACAGCGCTGCTCAACGTTTCCTACGATCCGACCCGCGAACTCTATCGGGATATCAACGCCGCCTTCGCGGAGGAGTGGAAGGCCAAGACCGGCGAGGCGATCACGGTGCGGGCCTCGCATGGCGGCTCGGGGGCGCAGGCGCGCACGGTGATCGACGGGGTCGAGGCCGATGTGGTCACCCTCGGCATCCCGTCCGACATCGACGCGATCGCCAAGCTCACCCACAAGATCCCGGAGGATTGGCGCAGCAAGCTGCCGAACACGGCGACGCCCTATACCTCGACCGTGGTGTTCCTCGTCCGCAAGGGCAACCCCAAGGGCGTCAAGGACTGGGCCGACCTCGTGAAGCCCGACGTCAAGGTGATCACCCCGAACCCGAAGACGTCCGCGGGCGGGCGCTGGAACTTCCTCGCCGCCTGGGGCTACGCCTACAATCAGGACAAGGACGCCGCCAAGGCCGACGCCTTCGTGGGGCAGGTCTACAAGAACGTGCCGGTGCTCGACACCGGTGCCCGCGGCTCGACCGTGACCTTCGCGCAGCGCGGGCTCGGCGACGTGCTGCCCACCTGGGAGAACGAGGCCTACTTGGTCCTCCAGGAGTTCGGTGCGGAAAAATTCGACATCGTCTCGCCGCCGAGCTCGATCTACGCCGAGCCGCCGGTGGCCCTCGTGGCGGCCAATGCCGAGCGCAAGGGAACGACGAAGGCCGCGCAGGCCTATCTCGACTTCCTCTACACCGACCGCGCGCAGGCGATCTTCGCCAAGCACCATTACCGGCCGATCAAGCGGGAGGCGGCGGCCCCGGCCGATCTCGCGCAGCTGCCCGAGATCAAGCTGTTCAAGATCGAGGACCTGCAGGGTTCCTGGGACGAGATCCAGAAGCGGAACTTCGACGCCGGCGGTCTGTTCGACCGTCTGAGCCGGGCCGGCCGCTGAGACTCGAACCATGGTCGAGACGCCCCGTCCCAGAAGGACATTCCGTCGGCCGAGCGTGATCCCGGGTTTCGGGATCAGCTTCGGCTACACGCTGGCCTGCCTCGGCCTGATCGTCCTGCTGCCGCTCGCCGGCCTCGTGGTGAAGGCCTCGGGGCTCGGCCTGTCGGGCATCTGGAATGTCGCCACCGATCCCCGGGTGGCGAGCGCCCTGCGGATCAGCTTCGGCGTTTCGGCGCTGGCCGCGCTCGTGGCCTCGGCCTTCGGCTTCCTGGTGGCCTGGGTGCTGACCCGCTACCGCTTCCCGGGCCGCAAGCTCGTCGACGCGGCCGTGGACCTGCCCTTCGCGCTGCCGACCGCGGTGGCCGGCATCGCGCTGGCCTCGCTCTACGCGCCGGACGGGCTGCTCGGGGCGCCGCTCGCGCGGCTCGGCATCCAGGCGGCCTACACGCCGGTGGGCATCTTCATCGCCATGGTGTTCATCGGCCTGCCCTTCGCGGTACGGACCGTGCAGCCGCTCATCGCCGAGATCGACAAGGAGATCGAGGAGGCTTCCGCGACGCTGGGCGCCACGCGGCTCGCCACCCTCACCAAGGTGGTGCTGCCGCCGCTGATCCCCGCGGTGCTCACCGGCTTCGCCCTCGCCTTCGCCCGGGGGGTCGGCGAGTACGGCTCGATCATCTTCATCGCCGGCAACCTGCCCTACGTCTCGGAGATCGCGCCGCTGCTGATCGTCATCAAGCTGTCCGAGTTCGATTACGGCGGCGCGGCGGCCATCGCCACGATCATGCTCGGGATCTCGTTCCTGACGCTGCTCGCCATCAACCTCATCCAGGCCTGGTCACGGCGGCGGTTCGGCTATGTCTGAGATCTTTTCGCCCGCCTTCGTGCCGGCTTCGAAGCCGGCCTCGGCCGCCTCCGAGGGCGCAGCCACCCGCGTGGTCCTGATCGGGATCGCGGTGGTGTTCCTGGCGCTGTTCCTGGTCCTGCCGCTGTTCGCGGTCTTCATCCAGGCCTTCTCGAAGGGGCTCGGCGCGTTCCTGGACGCGTTCCGGGAGCCCGACGCCTGGAGCGCGATCCGCCTGACGCTGACCGTGGCGGCGATCGCGGTGCCGTTCAACGTGGTGTTCGGGCTGGCGGCCTCCTGGGCGATCGCCAAGTTCGAGTTCCCCGGCAAGGCCCTGCTGATCACCCTGATCGACCTGCCGTTCTCGGTCTCGCCGGTGGTCTCCGGCCTGATCTACGTGCTGCTGTTCGGCTCGCAGGGCCTGTTCGGCTCCTGGCTGATCGACCACGGGGTCCAGATCCTGTTCGCGCTGCCCGGCATCGTGCTCGCGACGGTGTTCGTGACCTTCCCGTTCGTCGCCCGCGAGCTGATCCCGCTGATGCAGGAGCAGGGCACCGCCGAGGAGGAGGCGGCGCTGACGCTCGGCGCCTCGGGCCTGCACGCGTTCCGCACGGTCACACTGCCCAATATCCGCTGGGGCCTGCTCTACAGCGTGCTCCTCTGCAATGCCCGGGCGATGGGCGAATTCGGAGCGGTGTCGGTGGTGTCGGGCCACATCCGCGGCCTGACCAACACCATCCCACTCCACGTGGAGATCCTCTACAATGAGTACAACTTCGTCGCCGCATTCGCCGTCGCTTCGCTCCTTGCCGTCCTCGCCCTCATCACCCTCGTCCTCAAATCCTTCCTCGAATGGCGCTTCGCCGGCGAGCTCGCGCACGGCCGGGCGCACTGACAGCCCCTTGGATCGCACCTCCACGGCGATCCGGGTCGAGAACGTCTCGAAGACCTTCGACACGGCGGCGGTGCTGCACGACCTGTCGCTCGACGTGCGGGCGGGCGAGCTGATCGGCCTGCTCGGCCCCTCGGGCTCGGGCAAGACGACGCTGCTGCGCATCATCGCCGGGCTCGACGGGCCGGACCGGGGCCGGATCCTGTTCGGCGACGACGACGCCACTGGGCTCGCCGTGCAGGAGCGGGCGGTGGGCTTCGTGTTCCAGCACTACGCCCTGTTCAAGCACATGAGCGTGGCCGACAACATCGCCTATGGTCTGAACGCGCGCCGCCGCGCCGACCGGCCGGCCAAGGTGGAGATCAAGCGCCGGGTTGGCGACCTGCTCGACCTGATCCGGCTCTCGGGGTTCGGCGACCGCTACCCGTCGCAGCTCTCCGGCGGCCAGCGCCAGCGGGTGGCGCTGGCACGCGCGCTGGCGGTCGAGCCGCGGGTGCTGCTGCTCGACGAGCCCTTCGGCGCGCTGGACGCCCAGGTCCGTAAGGACCTGCGCCGCTGGCTGCGCGAGATCCACGACCGCACCGGCCAGACCACGATCTTCGTGACCCACGACCAGGACGAGGCGCTGGAATTGTCCGACCGGGTGGCGGTGCTGGATCGCGGTCGCCTGGAGCAGGTCGGCACGCCGGACGAGGTGCAGGAGCATCCGGCCTCCGCCACGGTGATGAAGTTCCTGGGCGACTCGGTCGAGGTCGAGGCGATCGCCGAGGGCGGCCGGGTGCTGGTGCGGGGCCGCGAGACGCCGGTCATCGCGTCGGCCGGCACCATCGGCCCCGTGAAGCTCTACGTGCGGCCCTGGCAGCTGCAGCTCGCCGAGCCCGAATCGGCGCACCTATCCGGCACCGTGCGGAGTTCCTACCGGACGCAGGGGCGCCAGCGGATCGAGGTGGCCGACGCCGAGGGCCGCGTGCTGGCGGTGGAGGATTCCGATGGCGTGCGCTACGCCGCCGGGCACCCGGTCGGGCTGCGGATCAACGGGGGGCATGTGTTCGGGTGAGGCTCGTCAGCGAAAGCGCAGCATCCTAGGCTTCCACGCATGACCGCACCGAGTCGCGAACCCGCCCCCGACATCCTCGCCGCCATCGGCCAGACACCGCTGATCCGCCTGCGCCGGGCCTCCGAGGAGACCGGCTGCGCCATCTACGGCAAGGCCGAGTTCCTCAATCCCGGCCTGTCGGTGAAGGACCGTGCGGCGCTCTCGATCGTGCGCGACGCCGAGGCGAAGGGCCTGATCCGGCCGGGCGGCACCATCGTGGAGGGCACGGCCGGCAATACCGGCATCGGCCTCGCCCTGGTGGCCTCGGTGCGCGGCTACCGGACGCTGATCGTCATCCCGGTCACCCAGTCCGAGGAGAAGAAGCAGACCCTGCGGCTGGCGGGCGCGCGTCTGGTCGAGGTGCCGGCCGTGCCCTTCGCCAATCCGAACAACTACGTTCACGTCGCCCGGCGCCTCGCCGAAAAGCTCGCCGCCACCGAGCCGGCGGGCGCCTTCTTCGCCGACCAGTTCGACAACGTCGCCAACCGGCAGGCGCATGTGGACGGCACCGGCCCCGAAATCTGGGCGCAGACCGGCGGCCGGGTCGACGGCTTCGTCTGCGCGGCCGGGACCGGGGGCACGCTGGCCGGCACCGCCGAGGCCCTGCGCGCCCGCAATCCGCAGGTGACAATCGCGCTGTCGGATCCCGAGGGCTCGGCCCTCTACGCGCACTACACCACCGGCACCCTGAAGGCCGAGGGATCCTCCATCACGGAGGGGATCGGCCAGGGACGCATCACCAAGAACCTCGAAGGCTTCACCCCGGATCACGCCTTCCGCGTCCCGGACCGGGAGGCCCTCGACATCGTCTTCGGCCTGATGCGAGAAGAGGGGCTGTCGCTCGGCGGCTCGTCGGGGATCAACGTCGCCGGGGCGATCCGGCTGGCCCGGGAGCTCGGGCCCGGCCACACCATCGTGACGATCCTGTGCGACGGGGCGGCGCGCTACGCCTCGAAACTGTTCAACCCCGCCTTCCTCACCGAGCGCAACCTGCCGGTTCCAGGCTGGCTCGACGCTCCGCAGGATCCGCTGCCGGACTGGCACGCCTGACCGGCCGGGGGCCATCCGCACTTTTCCAAGAAAAGCTTGGGCGGATATTGAACGGAACGGATTGTCGCAGCGTTTGAACGGTCACGCTCGCACCAGCGCGACCGTTCGGAGTGCTCGCCAGATGTCCCTCGTCACTATTCTGCTCATCATCCTCATCATCCTGGCCTTCGGCGGCGGCGGCTTCCTGGGCGGCGGCGCCTATCGCGGTCCGGGCTTCGGCCTCGGCGGCATCCTGCTGATCGTCCTGATCGTCCTGCTGGTCACCGGCCGGCTTTAAGCCACGGATATCGGCGCATCGTCCTGGGCCAGACTCCCAGGGCGATGCACGAGAGCCCCTGGCGATGAGCTGTCGTCAGATGTGATCGCTGGATTCCAAAGGGCTCCAGCCCTTTGGCGGGTTGCCAGGGCAGAGCCCTGGTCTTCGGGCGCAGCCCGACAATCGGCTTCAGCGGCAGGCAATCCCCACCACTGCCCGCGCGAGGGCCGCGGGGCCGCCATCCGGGGGCGTCTTCGGCTCGGCGATGCCCTGGCCGATCAGGAAGGTGGTGATCGCCTGAACCGGCACCAGCGGCAGGCGCCCGGGCGGCACGATCCCGGCGACCCGGCGCGGCGTCGCCGGGTAACGGGCGAGGAGCCCGACGAGCTGTCCGGATCGGTCGAGCACCGGCGCACCGGCCGAGCCCGGCTGAAGGGCCGCGACGACATCGCCCGCGATGGCGGTGCCTGGGGCGGCCACAATCCCGTCCGCGCCCGGGGCCAGGGCGATCAGACCCTCCTCTGCGCCGACCGGCTTCGCCCGCGCCGCGGGCCGGAAGGGTGCGGGGCCCCCGGGCGCATCGAGAAGCGCGAGGCCGGACGGGTCGGCAGCGAGCGTGCGGGCCGGCGCCCCGCCGATCCGGGGCGCGGCACAGCCCGCCAGCACCGCGGAGGCCGTGAGCACCCGACCCGGCGCCACCGTGAGGCCGGCACCCGCGACTTCAGGATCCTGCGTCGCGACCGCGCCGGTCTCGGGGCGGCCCGGAGGCGCCGAGGGGATCGCGGCGACCGGACCGGGCGGCGCGGCTGCCTCCGGGAACGGCACGAAGGCATTCGCCACCGCGATCACCAGACGATCCACCTCCGGCGCCAGGGATTTGTCGTAGCCGAACAGGAAGCCGCGCACGCCCGCCGGCCCGGCGGCGTAGCGGATATAGGACAGGCCGGCCCCGGTCTCGGCGGTCACCACCACGAGGTCGGGCCGCCGCAGCTTGTAGGTCACCTTGTGATTCGGCCGCGGGGCGGTCGCCTTCTCGAACAGCGTGTCGAGGGTCTCGGTCTCCGGCGGGTAGGCGCGGGTCTCCAGGGTGACGCGCCCGTCCTGGCTCTGCCAGCGGGTGCCGAAAGCAAGGGTGGTGCGCTTCGACAGCAGGCGCTCGGGCACGCCCATCACCGTAAAGCTGCCGGGATCCGGGGCGATCCGGAAGCGCGCCGCGTTCCGGGCCGCCGCGCCCGCCTCCAGCAGGGCCGACCGGCCGCGCGGATCGAGGGGATCGGCGCCAGGGGTGCGGGCGCGATAGGCGTTGAGCGCCTCGAAGGTCCGGCGCCCGAATGCGCCCGACACCACGGCGTTGAAGTCGCCGGTCCAGACGAGGGCGTCCTGGATCGCCTTCCGGTCCGGCTCGGGCAGGGCCTCGAACGTCGCCTTCGCAGACTCGAAGGCGGGATCGACCGGTGCCGCAGGGGACGGCGCCGGCCGCAGCTGGCTTTGCGCGGCGGCGGGTCCGGAGCCGAGCAGCAGCGCCAGCAGAATTGCAGCCGGCCGGCGACCCCACCGCGACGCACCCGAATCCATGACCGCCCTCCCCGCCCGGAATCTGGCAGAGGCGGCCGCGACGGACCAGATCGCCTCCGACGACGGCATCAGGCGCCGTGCGCCCACCGCCGGGATGCGCTACAGGACGGATGTCCGGTCCGGGGCGGCGGCCGGACGGCCCGATCGGCCCTCCGGCCACGCGATGCCGCCACGGTTCGACGCGGAGCCCGGCATGACCGACACGAGCAACACCTTCAAGAAGGCGCCCAAGCGCAAGCCCGCCAAGGGCAAGAGCGTCAGCGTCTCCCCCGAGATGCGGCAGGCCTACGCCGACCTGATCCGCGAGCGCGCGGAGAAGGAGGAGACCTATGGCCGCCACCTGCCGCAGGACGAATCGCGGCGGCGCTGAGCCCGCTCCGCGGAGGCCGACAACGGCTCTACGCGGCCCTTCGTGATTCGAGTTTGAGGTTTCCCAAGGGCGAGCCCTTGGGCGGGGGTTCGGGGGCGGAGCCCCAGAGACCAGGGCTCCGCCCTGGACCCGCGAAAGGGCTCGCCCCAGCCCTTTTAAGGTGTTTGGGCTAGCTGCGAAAATCGCAAGTCGTGGCTCTAACATCCTGAAAGAGCACCGCCTT
>NZ_VUOK01000054.1 GCF_009806555.1 Methylobacterium sp. 2A
TCCCTCCCCCCCTGTGGGGGAGGGCGATTGCATATGAGTAGATTGGCAGTTGCTCTGTCATCGGCGATCGACTCTGACCACGTCTTCCCCCTGGGAGGGACTGGTCATGGTCGAGGATCTTCTGCTCATCCTGCGCGCGGTTCGGGACCCGCGCGACTACACCGCCCGTCACGACTTGGGCGAACTGCTGTTCCTGGCGCTGTGCGGGCTGATGTGCGGGGAGAAGACCTGCGTCGACATCGCCGACTTTGCCGCAGCCCACGCGGCCGAGTTCGGCGAGGTTCTGCCGCTGCGCCACGGGACGCCCAGCCACGATACGGTTTCTCGGGTGCTGCGCCTGCTCGATCGGCGCGCCCTGGAGGGCGCCCTGAGTGCCTGCCTGTCGGCCCTGGGTCGGCATCTGCGCGCCGGGCGGGTGCTGGCGGTGGACGGCAAGACGCTGCGGCGCGCCTACGAGGCCGGCCAAAGCCACAGGCCGCCGGTGATGGTGAGCGTGTTCGACAGCTTCACCCGCCTGTCGATCGCCCAGGGCCGGGCGGAGGCCGGCGGCGAGGCCGAGATGGCCCGCCGCCTGCTTGCCAGCCTCACGGCCAAGGGCTGCACGGTCACGGCCGACGCGCTGCACTGCCGGCCCGACACCGCCGCGGTGATCCGCACGGCCGGCGCCGACTACGTGCTCGGCCTGAAGACGAACCAGCCCAAGCTGTACGCCCTCGCCCAGGCCAGCTTCGCCCGGGCGAGGACCGGGCCGGGCTACGCCGACCAGGACGAGGGTCATGGCCGGCTGGTGCGGCGTGCGGCCCGCGTCGTGGCGGCGCCGGCCGAGGCTCGGGCGCTGCTGCCGGGGCTGGCCGCGTTCGGGCAGATCGTCAGCCTGCGCCAGACCGCCGATGGCCGGAGCGAGGAGCACACGCGCCTGTTCGCGCTGTCGCGCCGGCTGGCGCCGAGCCGACTGGCCCTGCTGGTGCGGGCGCATTGGGGCATCGAGAACCACCTGCACTGGCCGCTCGACGTGATCTTCCACGAGGACGACGCCCGATCGCGCAAGAACAACGCTCCGGACAACCTCGCTTTGCTGCGGCGGCTGGCCCGCAACATCTGGGAAGCACATCCCTCCGACCTGCCGATCCGCAAGAAAATAAAGCAGGCTTCTTGGAGCAAAGACTTCCTCTTCAATGCCTTTGCTCATGTGCAATAGCCCTCCCCCCCAGAGGGGGGAGGGAGAGACGCGGAGCCGGAGGCCCATCTTCTCCAACGCAAATATCTGAATCGAAAAACATCAGGATGAGGCTGCGGGTCGTAGACCGCCCCCGTCATCCCCCTGTCGCGCCGACCTGCCATGGGCGCCCCACCATTTGGAGGGGTTCCAATGTCCGCGAGTCGCCGTCAGATCCTGCTCTCCGGAGGCGCGGGCCTCGTCGGGCTGGCCTCCGGCCTCACCCGCCCCAGCTTGAGCCGCGCCGCCGACCGGCCGCTCCTGACCCACGGGCTCCAATCGGGCGATGTCGGCACCGACTCGGCGGTGGTCTGGGCGCGGTCCGACCGGCCCGCCCGGGCGATCATCGAATGGGCCACCACCGAGAGCTTTTCCAACATCCAGGGCGTCTTCGCCGACGCACTCCCGGAGACCGACGGCACCGTCAAGGTGGCGCTGACCGGCCTGCCGGCGGGCCAGGACATTTTTTATCGCGTCCGCCTCCAGGATAGCGCCGCGCCGACCATCGTCGGTCCGGCTCAGGTGGGGCGGTTCCGCACCGCGCCGGCGGATCGGCGCTCGGTGTCGTTCTGCTGGTCGGGCGACACGGCCGGCCAGGGCTGGGGCATCGACGAGGCCCGCGGCGGCATGACGATCTATTCCGCCATCCTGAAGAACCGGCCGGACTTCTTCATCCATTCCGGCGACACGATCTACGCCGACGGGCCGATCCAGTCCGAGGTGAAGCTCCCCGACGGCAGCCTCTGGCGGAACCGGGTGACCGAGGCGGTCTCCAAGCCCGCCGAAACCCTCGAAGAATTCCGCGGCCGGCACAAGTACAACCTCACCGACCGGAACGTGCTGGCGATGAACGCCGCCGTGCCGATCCTGGCGCAGTGGGACGACCACGAGGTCACCAACAACTGGTGGCCGGGCGAGCCGCTGACCCGCGCCGAGCACCTGAAGAAGAAATACGCCGACCCGAACGTCCTGGCCCTTCAGCTGCGCGCCGCGAAGGCGTTCCACGAATACATGCCGATGCGCTTCGAGCCGTCCGAGCCCGGCCGCGTCTACCGCAAGATCGGCTACGGCCCGCTGGTCGACGTGTTCATGCTCGACATGCGCTCCTACCGGGGGCCGAACGGCGAGAACACGCAGGCCGCGTACGGGCCGGATTCCTATTTCCTGGGGCCGCAGCAGATCGCGTGGCTGAAGCGGGCGCTGCTGGACTCCCGCGCGACCTGGAAGGTGATCGCCGCCGACATGCCGCTCGGCCTCGTGGTGACGTACGACGTCGATCGGAACTTCGGCTCGGAGGCGGTGGCGCAGGGCGACGGGCCGCCCCTCGGGCGCGAGCTGGAGATCGCCGACCTGCTGCGCTTCATCAAGAATGCGGGGATCCGCAACACGGTGTGGCTCACGGCCGACGTGCACTACACGGCCGCCCACTACTACGATCCCAACAAGGCGCAGTTTCAGGATTTCGAGCCGTTCTGGGAGTTCGTGTCCGGGCCGCTGCACGCCGGCACCTTCGGGCCGAACACGCTGGACAACACGTTCGGGCCGCAGTTGCGCTTCGTGAAGGCGCCCGAGAAGGGGCAGGTGAACCTGTCACCGGCCGCCGGCTACCAGTTCTTCGGCCATGTCGCGGTCGACGGCCGGACCGAGCAGATGACGGTGACGCTCAAGGACGCGGCCGACACGGATCTCTGGCACGTGACGCTCGATCCCGTGAAGGCGTGAAGGGACGCTTTTCCCCTCCCCCTTGCGGGGAGGAGAGAGCATCTCGGCGCACGAAGCGTGAATCCGCTTGGCCAAAGGAAGGGAGAGTCGGCCCTCCTACGCCATCGTGATGTAATCCCGCAGGGCCTGATGCTCGGCCTCCACGGTGGCGATCTTGCGCGCCACCACGTCGCCGATCGAGACCAGCCCGATCAGGCGCCCGTCCTCGCAGACTGGGACGTGGCGGAAGCGTCCGTCGGTCATCAGCGTCATGACCTCCTCGATCGTCGCGCTCCGACCGCAGGTCGTGACGTCTGCCGTCATGTGGGCCGAGACCGGCGCGTCGAAGGCCGAGCCGCCGTGCCGGGCCAGCGCCCGCATGATGTCCCGCTCGGAGATGATGCCGGCCACCGATCCGTCGGCATGGGCGACCACCAGGGCGCCGATGCGCCGGTCGGCGAGGATCTGGATGACCTCCTCGAGGGTCTTGTCCGGGCTCACGGTGACGACGGAGCTGCCCTTCTCGGCCAGGATGCGTGCGACGGTCATGGCTCTCTCCCTTGTGACGCGTCCGGTGCGCCGTCAGCCCGCGGCGCCTGGATTACGCTGTCGGCCGGGTTGGCCCCGGCTCCTTCACAATGCGGCGAGTGTGTGGCCGTTTCGCCCCGTTGGCAAGGTGCTCAGGCCTTCACCGCCTCCCGCGGATCCAGGAACGGGAACATCAGGAAGCCCACGATGAACCCGCCGAGATGCGCGTCCCACGCGATGGCGGCGCTCTGGCCCACGAACGGCACGCTGATGAGGCCGAACAGCAGGTTGGTCACGAGCCAGATCGCCAGGAACGACACCGCCGTCCGGTTGCGCAGGAGTTCGGGAATGGTCTCCACCGGCCGGCGCGGCGGCAATTGCCAGGGCGGGCCGGCGTAGCCCGAGACCGGCGGCTGGAACACGAACCGGGCGGCGGCGGCCATCAGGGCCGAGATTCCCGCCGAGGCGCCCACCAGCGGCCCCGCGCTCAGGGGATCGACCAGCACGTGCAGCAGGCCCCCGGCCGCGGTGCCCGCGAGCGCGATCACCCCGTAGCGCCAGGCGCCGCAGCGGCGGGCGACCGGCGAGCCGAAGGCGGCGAGCCAGACGCTGTTGAAGATCACGTGCATCCACGATCCGTGGAGCAGCGCGTAGGTCGCCAGCGTCCAGGGCTGGACCGCGTGCTCGCCCGCGATGTAGCGCGCGAAGGCCTCGCGCGCCGCCTGGAGGCCCGGATCGCCCGAATCACCGGCCGCGCGGATCACCTCCGCGGCCTGACCGGGATCGAACCACAGGGTCCAGCGGGCCGGCACCAGCGCGAGATCGAGGACGAGGCTGATGTCCCAGGTGTCCGGCAGAAGGAATTCGCGCACCGCCTGGATCGCCAGCAGAAGCCCGATCGAGAGCGTGACGATCCCCGGCATGTTGAACACCGGGACGCGGCTCTGCCGCGGGAATTCGGGGGAGGCATCCATCGCGGCACCATGTCGGGGCTCGGGGCGGGTGGGCAAGCCCCGGCGACGTATCGAATCCGGAGAACGAGGACCGGCCCACCGCCCGAGGTGACGCCGAGTTTACCTGTAGAGACGGGCGCAGATCTGATCGTTCCCCACGCGGCGGTTCCGACTGCGTTTGCCCGCCGGCCCGCGATGCCGCGCATTGCGATTGTCTCCCCGGCGCCGAAGCGGTACCGCCGGCACGGCGCGTGCGCCGGGACGCCGTGAGCGCCCGGAACGGCCGGCTACAGCCTCGCGGATGTACCAGAACGATCCAGGGATGAACCACAGGCGTTTAGAGTCGGGACACCGATGAAGCATCCCACCAGCCGTATGCTCCACGCCTACTGGGAGCGCCTGCGCGGCGAGCGCGCCGCGCCGGAGCGGGGCGAGATCGAGCCCGGGGAGATCCGCCACCTTCTGGCCGACAGCCTGATCCTGGAACTCGACATGGCGGCCTGCACGGCCACCATCCGGCTCGCGGGGACGCGGGTCTGCGCCCTGTACGGCCGGGAATTGAAGGGGCACCCCTTCTCTGTCCTGTGGGGGGCCCAGGGGGCCGACCCCTGGCGAATCGTCGAGATCGTCGCCAGCGACACCCTCGGCGTCGTGGCGGGCCTGCACGGCACCAACGCGGCCGGCGAGGCGGCCGCCCTCGAACTCCTGCTCCTGCCCCTGCGCCATCGCGGCCGCACGCAGGTCCGCGCCCTCGGCGCCCTCAGCCTCGACGGAACGCCCCCCTGGATCGGCCTGCGCCCGCTCGTGACGGCGGAGACCACCTCGCTGCGCATCCTGCCGAGCCGCCGGCCGGACACCCTGCCGCCGCCGCGCCCGGCCGTCCGGTCGAGTGCCGGCTACCCGGTGCCGGTGCGCCGCGGCCACCTCCTCGTCCATGCCGGCGGACGGGGCGTCTGAGGCGCCCACCGAGACTCTTCAAGTCTGGTCACCCGACGCGCGTTAATAGAAGAGGACCACAACGCCGGGAGGAAAAAAGGGTTTCGTAACGGTCCCGGTCTAGTCTCCGACTCTGCTGATCGCGGAGGAGGATCAATCCCGGGATGATCGCGGTCGACCTCACCGCCGAGATGGAGCCGCGGGCTGTGCCCGGCCCGGTGCGGAGCGCCTCGGACGAGCGCCGGCACCAGCGCGTGCGGGTCTCGGTGCTCGGCCGCTACATGCTGGCGGACCGGCGCGAATATCCCTGCCAGACCGTGGACATGTCGCCGGGGGGCGTCCGCCTGACCTGCGCGGTCCTGGGCGAGGTCGGCGAGCGGGTGGTTCTCTATCTGGAGCATATCGGCCGGATCGAGGGACGGATCGCCCGCCGCTGCAGCGACGGGTTCGCGGTCCAGCTCAATGCCACCCCGCGCAAGCGCGACAAGCTCGCCTCCCAGCTGACGTGGCTCGCCAACCGGGAGATGCTCGGCCTGCCGGAGGGGCGCTCGCACGAACGCCTCGTGCCGACGCAACCCGGGGTCACCCTGCGCATCGACGGCCATCAGGAGATCCAGGCGCGGCTCATCGACATCTCCCTCTCGGGCGCCGCGATCGCCTGCCCGATGACGCTGCCGCTCGGAATCGCCGTGACCGTGGGCAGCACGCCGGGGCGGCTGGTGCGCTACTTCGAGGGCGGGTTCGGCGTGCAGTTCCTGCTGCCGCTCTCCGCCGACCGCTTCCACGCCGGGATGACGCTGTAGGCGGCGCCACTGCCGGACTTCGCTCCAGGTCTTGAGGACAAGATCCTCGGGGCCTGCCCCGAGACCCCGCCAAAGGGATGATCCCTTTGGAATTTCCCGATTCAGATCTTCTTGGCGAGCTGCGCCGCGGTTTCGGCGGCGGGCCGGGAGAGGTCCAGGGCGCCGAGGAAGCGGTTCTGCGCGTCCATCACGTACACGATGGCGGTGTGCTCCATCGTGTAGTCGCCGTCCTTGGCCGGGACCTTGCGGGCATAGGCGCGATACGCCTTCTCGGCGGCCGTGACCTGCTCGGGCGTGCCGGTCAGCCCGGTGATCCGCGGGTCGAAGCTCGACAGATACGCCTTCAGGCTCGCCGGGTCGTCGCGCTCGGGATCGACCGTGACGAAGGCTACCCGCATGTGTTCGGCCCTGGGCCCGAGGGCGGCCAGCACGTCCGAGACCTGCTGCAGCGTCGTGGGGCAGACATCCGGGCAATGGGTGAATCCGAAGAACACGAGGTGCGTCGCCCCCGCGAAGTCGCGCTCGGTGACGGTGCGGCCGTCCTGATCGACCAGCGTGAACGGGCCGCCGACGCCGGGCACGCCCACCGGCGCCTTCTCGGGCATGAAGGCGAACACCGCCGCCCCCGTGATGCCGACGAGGCCGAGGCAGAAGGCGAGGAGCGGGATGAGGGCGCGGCGCATCGTGTCGGACTCCGACCTCAGGACGGAGGCTGGCACAGCACGGAACCGCGCGCGGAGGCAAGCGGGCCGGGTGTCGCCGGCCCGGGCGCCGCGCCCGTCAGGGCTGCCGTCAGGGCTTCTTGTTGGCCGGCTCGCCCGCGGGACTTGCGGGGGCGGCCCCCTTCGGCGGCTCCTTGCCGAGGTAGATATATTCGGGCGCGGCGCGGAGCTGATCCTTGGTGGTGTCGATCCGGGCCTGGAGCGTCTTGTCGTCGGTCCGGCTGAGCGTGAGCACGGACGGGTCGACCGCGACATATTTCGAGCCGAGCCCCAGGAAGCCGCCGACCCCGATCACCCAGGACTTCACGGTGTTCTTCTCGTCGAGGACGATGTCGGCGATCTGCCCGATCGTCTCGTTGGCGCCGTTCACGACGCTCGTGCCGATGAGCCTGCTGGCGACCCGGTCGTCGGGATTCTGGGCCACGAATGTCGGCCGCAGGTTGTCGGCCATGGTGGCGGGCTGCCCCGGGACCGGGGCCGCGGCGCTGCCGGAATTCGGGCCGGCATTCTGGGCCGAGGCGGTGGCGAGGCCGGCCAGCAGGAGGGCCGAGGCGAGGAGCGGTTTGCGCATCGGATCAGGTCTTTCGAAGAAGGCCGCGGACGCGGGTGGCGCCGCCATAAGGCTCTGGCGGAGCTTAAGTTCCGCACGATCTGCCGGGCGTCGCCGAACGCGTGGCGGTTTGCCGGCTGAGCATCAGCGCGGCGGCCCTTTGACGGCGCAGCGGCCGGCCCTCACAAGGGGCCGGCCATGCTCCGCCTCGCCCTCTACCAGCCCGACATCCCCCAGAACACCGGCACGATGCTGCGCATGGCGGCCTGCCTCGGCCTTGCCGTCGAGATCGTGGAGCCCGCGGGCTTCGACGTTTCGGACCGGCACCTGCGCCGCTCGGGCCTCGACTATCTCGACCACGTGGCGATCACCCGGCACCGCTCCTTCGCGGCCTTCGAGGCGTGGCGGGCCGAGGCCGGGATCCGGCTTGTGCTCGCCACCACGGCCGGCGCCCTGCCCCACACGGATTTCGCCTTCCGCCTGGACGATTGCCTGATGGTCGGGCGCGAATCCGCCGGCGTTCCGGAGGCGGTGCACGCGGCGGCGGATGCCCGGGTGGTGGTGCCGATCCGACCCGGTTTACGCTCCCTCAACGTGGCGGTGGCAGCCGCGATGATCACCGGCGAGGCGCTGCGGCAGGTGGCGGGGTCGGCGCGGCTGGACGTTTAGGACCGGCGTTCGGCGAAAGGGTCACGACACGGGCGACATGCGTCGGGGGACGGCGACAGCGCGCCTCCGCAGGATGCTCAAAAGCGGACATCGATATTGCGATTCGCGCACCGCGGACCGCGATGATTAAATCATTCCATGAATACATGGCCCGCCCGATACCGTACATTTACATAGGCTAAAGCAGTTTCAAATTACTGGCGCAATACGTCTCGAAACATAATTTTAACACGCGCATGCTAATCTACGCTGGTCGTGCGACCCGTGTGTGTGATCATGCAATTCAACTTCTCCGTGCGTTCCCGCTTAATCACGTCACTCCTGGTCCTATTGGCCCTGACGCTCGGCCTCGGCGGCTTCTGTTACGCGCGGCTGAACGCCTTGAGCGTGTCCGTCGACGAACTCGGCGGCAATGCCCTCCCGTCGACCCGGATCATCAGCCGTCTGGCCACGAATTTCGAAGCCCTGCGCAGCCGGCAGCTCGCCTATCTCCTCTCCAGCGAGGAGCGGAGACCCCAGTCCCTCCCGCGCCTGCGGGCGAGCATGAGCGACATCGAGGCGGATCTGAAGGAATACGTGCCCTACGTCAGCGATGGCGAGGAGGCCCTCTGGAAGGCCATCACGGCGACGGTCCCCGCCTATTCGCAGATGGGCGAGGAATTCCTGCGCCGGATCCAAGCGGGCGAGACCAAGGCGGCGACCGATTACCTGCTGGACGGGATGCTCCCGGCCCTCAACGCGGCCCGGGCGGCGCTGAAGGCCGATATCGCCTTCAACGATGCGCACGGCAAGCAGAGCGTCACCACCGCCACCGCGCTGGGCGAGAGCGCCCGCACCGGCATCGCCGTGGTGCTCGCCGTCGTCGTCGCGCTCACGCTGGCGATCAGCTGGATGTCGGTCTCCACGATCTCGGTTCCGGTCCGCCGCATGGCGGGCGTCATGAAGCGGGTGGCCGGGGGTGAGACGGGTCTCGTGGTGCCGAATGCCGGCGAACGCAGCGAGATCGGCGAGATGGCCGCCGCCGTTCAGGTGTTCCAAGACAACCTTGTCCGCACCCGCAAGCTCGAGGAGGAGACTGCCCTGGCCCGCGCCTCGGCGGAGGAGCAGCGCAAGCGCGCCGTGCGGGAGATGGCCGACGGATTCGAGGCGGCGGTCGGCGATGTGATCGGCATGGTGTCGTCCTCGGCGACCGAGTTGCAGGCGACGGCGCAGCAGATGACGTCGACGGCCAGCCAGACCGCCAGCCAGTCCACGGCCGTGGCTGCGGCCGCCGAGGAGGCCGCCTCCAACGTCAACACCGTCGCGGCGGCGGCGGAGGAGCTGGGCTCGTCCGTGCAGGAGATCGGCCGTCAGGTCGACGGTTCCGCGGAGCTCGCCCGGCACGCCGTCGCGGAGGCCGATCAGGCCGGCGCACTGGTTCAGGAATTGAGCGCCGCCGTCGCGCGGATCGGCGACGTGGCGGGCCTGATCTCGACCATCGCGGGGCAGACGAACCTCCTGGCGCTCAACGCGACGATCGAGGCCGCGCGGGCCGGGGCGGCCGGCAAGGGCTTCGCCGTCGTCGCCTCCGAAGTGAAGGCGCTCGCCGAACAGACCGCCAAGGCGACGAACGAGATCTCCGGGCAGATCCTCCAGATCCAGGCTTCGACCGGGCGGGCCGTCGCCTCGATCGGCGGGATCACGGGGCGCATCCGCGAGATCAGCGCGACGGCGACCTCGATCGCGGCGGCGGTCGAGCAGCAGGGGGCGGCCACGCAGGAGATCGTGCGCAACGTCGCCCAGGCGGCGACCGGCACGAGCGCGGTAACGGGCAACATCGCCGGCGTGGCCGGGGCCGCCGAGGAAACAGGGGCGGCAGCGAGCGAGGTGCTCGGCGCAGCCTCCGAGCTGTCGCGCCAATCCGAGCATCTCACGGCGGAGATCGCGCGTTTTCTGGCCACGGTTCGCGCCGCCTGACCGCCATGCGGCGCCAAGTCGGGGGTGGTTCTGCCGCGCCCGCGGCGTCCGCCCGCGCGCAAGGGCGGGACCGGGGCAACGGATCCCGTCCCGCAAGCTTGGTACGGCGGGGGCTCATCCCCGCCTCGTGAGACGCGCCGCATGGACGACACCGCCTACAGGCCCTCCCGGCGCCATGCCGAGCTCGGACCGGCCTTCTTCGATCCCGTGACCCCGGCGCGATTCCCGCGGACGATCCTGCGCTACCGCAATCAGGCCTGGGCGGAGCGCGTCGGCCTGGGCGGGCTCACGGAAGCCGCGTGGATCGCCCATTTCGGCCGGTTCGAGCCCCTGCCCGGCAGCTTCGAGACCCCGCTGGCGCTACGCTACCACGGCCACCAGTTCCGCTCGTACAACCCCGAACTGGGCGACGGCCGCGGCTTCCTGTTCGCGCAGCTCCGCGATCTGAAGGACGGGCGCCTTCTCGATCTCGGCACCAAGGGCAGCGGCACCACGCCCTATTCCCGGGGCGCCGACGGGCGGCTCACCCTGAAGGGCGGCGTGCGCGAGGTGCTGGCGACCGCACTGCTGGAGGCGCAGGGCGTCTATACATCCAAGAGCTTCAGCCTGATCGAGACCGGCGAGGACCTCGTGCGCGGCGACGAGCCGTCGCCTGCCCGCTCCGCGGTGCTGGTGCGCCTGTCCCACGGGCATATCCGCATCGGCAGCTTCCAGCGCTTCCTGGCTTTGGGCGAGCCCGACAACATCGCCCGGCTCCTCGACCACACGATCGAGACCCACCGGCCGGAGCTCTGGCGCGACAGCCTGGAGGATCGCGGGGTCGCCTTCCTGGAGGACGTGGTCGTCCGCGTCGCCCGGATGGGGGCGCAATGGGCGGCCGCCGGCTTCGTCCACGGGGTGCTCAACAGCGACAACATCAACGTCACCGGCGAGAGCTTCGATTACGGACCCTGGCGCTTCCTGCCGCATTTCGACCCGGACTTCACCGCGGCCTATTTCGACGAGACCGGGCTCTACAGCTTCGGGCGCCAGCCGGAGGCCCTGTTCTGGAACCTGACCCGGCTGGCCGATTGCCTGCTGGCGCTGGCGCCCCAGGCACGCCTGGAAGCGGCCCTCTCAGGGTTCGGTCCGGCCCTGCAGGAGGGTTTTGCGCAGGCCCTGTTCCGCCGGCTCGGCCTCGCGCCGGCGCCGCGGCCCGAGACCGACCGCCTGGTCGCCGCAATCTGGCGGTTCCTCGGCGAGAGCCGGGCCCCCTTCGAGCGGTTCTTCTTCGACTGGTACGGCGGCCTCGCGAGCGCCGGGCGGGCGCAGGCCAGCCCATCCGCCGGCCATTACGCGACCGAGGCCTTCGCGCCCGTGCGGGCCGCCCTGGAGCCCGTCGCGCCCGCGCCCGGCGCGAGGCTCGACCACCCCTATTTCGCGGCGGCGCCCTGCACCCTGCTGATCGACGAGGTCGAAGGGCTGTGGGCACCGATCGCGGAGGCCGACGACTGGTCCCTGTTCGAGGCCAAGCTCGCCGATATGGCCCGGATGGCCGAGGCCTGCGGCACGGCTTCGGCCTGAGCGGCCTCCTCCTCGGCGAGCCGGCGGCGCTCCTCGGCGTAGCCCCCCGCGATGGCGAGATCGACCAGCCGCCGGGTCAGCCGGAAGGCCAGCCAGAACAGGGCGAGGCAGAGCAGCGTCGCGGCGGCGGCCTTGAGCGGGTCCACGGGGTTTCTCCGGCGGTGTCTCCTCGGGTGGAGCAGCCCTCATAGAGCCGCGGCCGGGCGGGGAGCAATTGGACTTCGCTCCGATAACGGTGTCGTGCTGCGCCGATCCTGGCGGTCGGAGCGCGGCAAACCGGGCCGCCACGGCGCGGGAACGTGCTATGGCGCCCGGGCCGGAACGCATCATCCGGCGGTTGAAGACCCTCGATCAGGCGGATTCCCTTGCGCGAGACCTTCCACATCGAAGTCCTCGGACCGGAGCCGGACGAGATCCAGACGCGGATCTCGGTACGGGTCGCCAGCCTGGAGAGCGCGCAGGAGCGGGCGCTGCGCCTGTTCGCGCGCGCCCGGGTGCCGCAGCGCGCGGGCGAGCCGGCCGCGGCCGTCCGGGTGATCGACGGGGCCGGCCGCGAGGTGTTCTATCGCACGCGATTCGACGAGGGGGATTGAGGCGGCTGCGGGCGCCCGCGACGGCGGGATTCCCCTGGCTCAGCTCCCCACCTGCTACGACCTGTCCGGCCGCATCGCCGTCATGGGACGGGACGCGGACGCAGGCGCGGCCGGCGCCGATCGCGCGCTTCGGCTGGCAAGATGCCGGCCGACGAGGCGCATGCGGGCGACCTGCTCCCGGGCACGCTCCAGGGCGCGGGCGAGCGGGAACAGGGGATCGCGCTCCGCCGCGACCAGAAGGTGGGCGATAGTCCGCCGCTCGGTCCAGAACAGCGAGCCCAGGGCGAAATCCGGCGGCGCGCAGGAATCGATCCGGTCGATCGCCCATTCACCGGACACCACCGCTTCCGTCAGGCGATGGACCAGCTGGATCCCGGGGGCGGCCTCGGGCTCCGCCTCGTCGTGGGCGATCTTCAGCACCCAGGCCTCGGAGCCGGTCACCGGGAGGATCAGGGAGGCGAGCGTCCGGCCCGCCCGGCGCAGGCGCGCGATCCGCACGCCGCCCCCCGCCCCCAGATCGGCCAGGGCGGCGCGCAGGAAGGCGACCTCGGCCGGGCGCTGGCCCAGCCCGGTGCCGGCCCGGCTCTTCCAGCCCGCCGCTTCGAGGGCGACGTGTTCGGTGAGCGCCCGGTCGAGATCGGCCGGCGCGTCGAGCAGCTCGAAGGCCACGGCACCCGCCGCCCCCAGGCGCGTGCGGGCGCGGCGCAGCCTGCGCCGCCGCTGGCCCGAGAGGTGGCCGAGATAGCCCGCCCGCGCCTCCGGCGGGCGGGCGCTCAGGTCGAGCAGGCCGCGCGCGTGCGGCCAGTAGGCGGCACGGGCGATCCCCCGCGCCGCCAGGAGATCCGGCAGGAGCCCGTCCGCGGGGGCGTTCGGCAGCAGGAGCCGCGGCGGCAGGCCGAGCGCCCGCGGGGCCGCGAGGAGGGCCGCCAGCGCCCTCGCCGGGTCGGCCCCGTCGAGGAGCGGCGCGCCGAACGGGCCGTAGCCGTGGGTCCAGCCCATCAGCAGCGGCAGCGGCAGGCCCCAGCGCCGCCGCGACACCCGGAACGGCCAGACCGCGAGGAACCGCGTTCCCGGCGCCTCGGGAGCCGAGTCGGCCACGATCAGCAGGCGCACCCCGGCGCCGAACGCGTCCCGGGCGGCGAGCGCGTAGCCCGCCCCGTAGAACGGGTTCGGGATGGCGGAGGCGGGTCCCAGCGCCCGCCAGGCCGGGATCCAGGGCGCCGCCGGATCGAGGGGCCGGATGGCCGCGACGAGGCCCTGCGGGAGCGTGGCGGTCTCCGGCACGGCGAGCCCGTCAGGCCGCGAGCCGGTGGCGGATCGCGCCGGCGAAGCCGAGGACGTTGTAGCGCCAGGCCGCCGCCCCCGCCCCGGCGGCGAGCAGCACCATGCGCAGCACCTGCCCCGGCACCATGAAGCCCCCCGGCATCAGCCCGATCCCGGCATTCACGGCGCCGCAGGCCGCCGCGATCCCCGCGATCCCGGCCATGTCGGCCAGCGGCAGCGGCATCGTCGTGCCCGCCCGCCGGGCGCCGAACACCAGCACGAGGCAGGCGGTCGTCTGCCCCCCCGCGAAGGCGAGCGCCGCCCCGGGGGCGCCGAAGGTCGGGATCAGCAGGAGCGCGAGCGCCGCCACGGTCGCGAGCGTCGCGAAGGCCGCCGCCGCCTCCAGGCCGCTGGTCCGGGTGAAGTAGATCACCTGCCCGAAATAATAGGCGCGGAACATCATCAGGATGCTCGCCAGGATCAGCACCGGGGCGAGGTGGCGCGCCTCGGCCCGGTAGTCGGGCCCGAGCAGCACCGTGACCACGAGGTCGTCGAAGCAGAGGAAGAACACGGCGCCGAAGGCCGCGATCAGCGTCATGGCGCGGGCGGCATCGCTCAGCACGCCTTCGGCCGCCGGCATGCCGCCAAGGCGCGCCTCGCGCTTGGCGAGGGAGATCAGCGACAGGGCGATCGCCTCGCCGAACACGATGAAGCTCTGCCGCAGGAAGTCGGCGAGCGCCCCGTAGGCGCCGAGGCCCGCCGGCCCCACGGTCTTGGCGATGATCAGCCGGTCGAGGCTCTGGGCCAGGGCCGCGGTGCCGAAGGAGAGCACCAGCGGCCAGCCATAGGTGAACAGGCGCAGGGCCTCGGCCCGGCTGCCGCGCCCGGGCATCATCGGCGCGATGGTGGCGGCGGCCGGCAGCGCGGCGACCGCGTTGGCGGCCGCCACCGCGAAGGCGAGGTCGAGCGGATCGCCCGAGAGGTGCAGCGCGAGGCTGCCGAGGCTGAGGATCAGGATCGCCCGGCTCATCACCGAGGCCGCCACCGCCCCGACCCGCAGGCGGGTGCGGGCGATCTCGGTGGCGCCCTCGAACAGGGTGGTGCCGCAGGCGAGCGCCAGGATGGCGGCGGCCATCCGCCCCGGGATGAGGCCGAGCCCCGCCGCCAGCGCGCTGCCGAGCCCGGCAAGCAGCAGCGTGCCCCCCAGGATGCGCACCACGGTGCCGACCTGGGCCGGCTCGCGGGCCTCGTCGTAGAGGGCGAAGAACGCGAATTTCGGCCATTGGCAGGTCGCCCCGTAGAGCACCAGCGCCCAGGACAGGACGTAGAGGTAAGTGCCGTAGCTCGCCGCCGGCGCGAGCCGGGTGAACACCGCCACCGAGGCCATGTTCAGGGCAGCCGCGAAACCGCGCGAGCCGACATAGATCAGGCTGTGCCGGGCGATCATGACCGGCACCGGGGCGAGCGGATGGGTGGAGGAGGTTTCCGCCCGATCAGCAGAAGCGCCGGACGCGCGACGCCCCCTCCCCCCGCAGAGGGGGGAGGGAGCGCACGCGTGTCTGGACCGAGCCAGACTCTGCCCCACCCAGCGCGGGACCGGGAAGCGCCCCGCCCCGCCCTGGCACGGTCCAATCCCGCGGCGGGACGTATGGCAGGGGCCTGCGGCATGACGGCCCGACCGGTGCAGCCGCCATGCCGGATCATCAGCCCGCCCGGCGGATCAGGGACGTGCCGGTCATCTCGGCCGGCTGGTCGAGGCCCATCAGGTCGAGGAGCGTCGGCGCCACGTCGGCGAGCCGGCCATCGGCCAGCGACACGCGATCGACGCCGACCAGGGTCACCGGGACCGGGTTGAGCGTGTGGGCGGTGTGGGGCTCGCCGGTCTCGGGGTCGCGCATCGTCTCGCAATTGCCGTGGTCGGCGGTGACCAGGAGCGCCCCGCCCTGCGCCATCACCGCCTCGACCACGCGGCCCAGGCAGGCATCGACGGTCTCGACCGCCTTTACGGCCGCGGCGAGGCTGCCGGTATGGCCGACCATGTCGGGATTGGCGAAGTTCAGGATGATCAGGTCGTAGCGCCCGGAGCCGATCGCCGCGACGGCGCGGTCGGTGAGTTCCGGCGCCGACATCTCCGGCTGCAGATCGTAGGTCGCGACCTTGGGCGAGGGCACGAGGATCGCGTCCTGGCCCTCGAACGGAGCCTCGCGGCCGCCGTTCATGAAGTAGGTGACGTGCGGATATTTTTCGGTTTCGGCCATGCGCAACTGCGTGCGCCCGGCCCGCGCCACGGTCTCGCCGAGACCGTTCGGCAGGTCGAGGGGGCCGAACAGCGTGTCGGCGAAGGCGTCGATCTCGACGCTGTACTGGACGATGCCCAGGGCGGCGGCGAAGCGGATCGTCCGCGGACGGGAGAACCCGGAGAAGTCCGGATCGAGGAGCGCCTCCAGGATCTGCCGGGTCCGGTCGGCGCGGAAGTTGAAGCTCAGCAGGCCGTCCCCGTCCCGCATGCCGGCATAGTCGCCGACGATGGCGGGCTTCATGAATTCGTCGGACACGTCCGCCGCGT
Organism: Methylobacterium sp. 2A; assembly: GCF_009806555.1. Lineage (GTDB taxonomy): Bacteria > Pseudomonadota > Alphaproteobacteria > Rhizobiales > Beijerinckiaceae > Methylobacterium. The sequence continues at coordinate 16,020 of NZ_VUOK01000054.1, forward strand.
AGGAGGCTGCCACCGCCTGCCCGGCCCCGTCGAAGCGGGTCCCCTGCGCCTCGGTCAGGGCGTCGTAGGCGATCCGGACGCGCTCCCAGCGCCGGTCCCGGTCCATCCCGAAATAGCGTCCGCACAGGGTGGCGAGGCGCGCGCCCTGCGGCAGCGCCTGCTCCACGGCGGCCACGCAGGCGGCGGCGGAGCGGGGCGGCATGTCGCGCCCGTCGGTGAAGCCGTGGAGCCGGACCGGGATGCCGGCCTCGACCAGAACGCGCGCCAGCGCCACCGCGTGGTCCTGATGGGCGTGGACGCCGCCGGGCGACAGCAGGCCCATCAGGTGGCAGGTGCCGCCCGAGGCCCGCAGCGCCGCGATGAACCGGACCAAGGCGGGGTTCGTGGCCAGCGAGCCGTCCGCGATCGCGGCGTCGATGCGGGGCAGGTCCTGCAGCACCACGCGGCCCGCGCCGATATTGAGGTGGCCGACCTCGGAATTGCCCATCTGCCCCTCCGGCAAGCCGACATCGGCGCCGAAGGTCCTGAGCCGCGCCCGGGGCCGCTCCCGCATCAGCCCGTCGAAGACCGGCGTCCGGGCCTGAAGGACGGCGTTGTCGGCGCTCTCCTCCCGGAGGCCCCAGCCGTCGAGGATCACGAGCATCACGGGACGCGGGGTACTGTCGGGCACGATTCTGATTCTCCTGGACGTCCGACGCGCGGTCGGATCCTGCGGGCCGGGCGAGGCCGCCCCCCTCGCGCGTGTCGATAGTCGGCTTGGCCGCGTGAGGCCACAGCCGCGGGGACGGATCCAGCCATGGCCCGATGAAAGCGTCCGGATTCTGACAGCGTCGATGACGCAGGGACGCGCTTTGCCGAGGCGGGTGACGGTTCGGCGCGCGGGGACCCGCCTTCAAGGGCCGCAGCCGCGCCGATGCCGTGGGCGAGACAGCCACGCCATCGAAGCCCGGGGACGGCCCGCCAGTCATTCCGACCGTCCGCCGGTGGGCAACCTGATGGAATCAGAACCCCAAGGGCAGAGTTAAGATATCTCAGGAAACACCATCAGGGTACAACTTGGCTGATTGCAACGCATCCACGCTGTGCTAGCCTGAGCGCATGTACTTGACAGGGATTGATCTGCCGTGGCGTCGACCGAGATCATAAGTTCCGAGACGAGCGTGAATCTGGCACTCGACATGGTCGGCCGCGCTTACTTGGCCCTTGCACTTCTCTACGAAATGGCCCACCCGGGCGAGTTCGACGATGTTCAGCGAAAGATCCGCTCATTCGTCGAGGACAATTTCCGCATTGCCCAGGAAACCAGCCGGAGCGGAACTCTCGCCGACGGGACCGTCGAAAGTGCGGCTCACCTTGTGAACAGCGTCCTGTCCGAGGCGGAGAACAAGATCGCCACGATGATTCGGCCCTCCCGACACGGGCGAAGCCAGATCGTGACTTGATATCGACTGCGGGCATCAGCACGTGTTGCAGTCGAGCCATAAGCCCCCGATAAATGTTCCCGCGCCTTGAAGCGCCGCAATAACAATAGCTCGGAACGTCGACAGTCTTAACAGGGCATGTTAACTGGCGCTTGGACAGCAATAAAGTTACAAGCGCGACATGAACAGCGACGATGGTGAGGGGGCCGCAGGCATTGCGGATGTCGCGCTGGAGATGCTGGTCCGGGCCTACCATGCCCTCGCGGTCTTTTACGAGTTGTCCAACCCCGGCGCCTATGCGGCGCTTCACGGCAAGATGATGCCCTACCTGCGCGACGGGTTCGCCCTTCAGGCGCAGGACCCCGTCGATTCTCACGCCGCCGAACGGGTCTCTTCCGCGTTGGAACAGGTCCGCTGCGCGCTGGACGGTATCCGGTCCGATGTCGCCGCCGTCCGGGCCTGCGCGGATGAGGGAACCGGCTAGAGCGGCCTCCGCCGAAATGGGCGCCGGTTCGTGCGGCCTTCGAACCGGCTTGCAGCCCCTCGTCCGGCTCACAGGCCCGGTGCGGCTTACGCTCCATCCTGTTCCCGGGCGCGATGCGGATTCGGTTCCGTGCGGTTACCGGAACAGCGGCAGCCCGGCGCCGATGATGACGAGGCCCAGCATGATCAGTCCGCCGCCCGCGCCCTCGAACGTCGCCTGACGGACCGGGCGCTGCGGGGCCATACCGGCGAGCGTCACACCGGAGAACAGGCAGATTGCGCTGAGAAAGGCCATGGGGTCGGAGACTCCGGCGCCCGAGGGACGCCCACGACGACATCGGGCTGCCAAGGATGTGGGCGGCCCCTTAAGAAAGACTCTTCGGATCCGCCTGCAGGCGACACGTGAGCCGATGCCCCGATGCGCGTCACTCGGTGACCGAGCGCGCGGAACGCGGGCCTGCGCGGCGTAGCCCGCCGTCACGCGGCCCCAGGGGGCGAATTAACGTTCCGTTAACCACGCCGCCTTCCTCTGCATGTGCGCCTCACCTGGATGTGCCCATGCCCGATCTCGATCTCCGTACCGCCTTCGCCCAGTTGTGCGCCGACATGTCTGCGGGGGATACGGCGGAGGCCGCCTACGAGGAGACGCTCCGGATCGCGGTTCAGCGCCTTGGCCGCCGGACCCGCGACCCGCGCGCCCATGGCGCGGCGCTGCCCCTGTCCGGCCTCGGATCGCCGGAGCCGGACTGTCCCTTCATGATCTCGATCACAGCGCTGCCCGGCGGGCGCCCGCAGCACGGCGCCCACTGACACAGGCTGCCCTCGACCGCGCGGGCTGGCGGCCCCTGTCCTGATGAACCGGGCTACAGCCTTCAGTTCAGGTTGCCGGCGACCGCGGAAAGCTTCGTGCTCAGCGAGGACCCGACGAGTTGCAGAGAGGCGATGATGGCGACCGCTATAAGAGCGGCGATCATTCCATATTCTATAGCTGTGGCACCGTCTTCTTCGATGATCAGACGAAGGATGGCGTTTTTCACTGCGCGAACTCCCATCATACCTTATCTCAAATACAGTTCCCGATCTTAAAAAACCCTGAAGACAGGCAATAACCCGCTCGTTTTACAAACAAATTGCTACAGAAAAACAAGAGAAAAATCGCGCGCGATGGAATTGATCGCATGAAGATCCGTCAAGCCGTCCTCCCCGGGACCGGTACGGTGGTCCCGGGTCGGACAGCGGGACCACGCGTTGAATGCCATGCACGGCGCGAAGGCTCGTCTCGTCGCGCCCCATGACTCCGAACCGGCCTCGCGTTCGGATGAGCGCGCTTCAGGCAGCCTCCCGCCGCGTGACGACGAGCGCCCAGATGGTCGCCGGGATCCAGCCGATGATCGTCAGGTGGAGGATGATGCAGAGGATGCCCTGAAGCACCTTCCCGCGCAGGAACATGGCAAGCCAGGGCGCCAGGAAGCAGATGATGATCATGATCATGGGTGGGACAGCTCCTTTGTCAGCGACATAGGCGCCGGCAGCACGTCCGGTAGCCCCTCCGTTTCAGGAGCCTGGGGCGGCCCGGCCGGATCTTTGAGCGACCAAACCCGGCTCGGGGATCGCGTCGAACGGGACGCGTGGACATGGCGGCACATCTCCGCCTCCCTCGGCCGCGCATGCGGTGCCCCCCCGCTCCCGCTGGAGATCACCCGACGCGCCCCGGAGCCACGGGAGGCGGTCGCGGCGGGCGCGCTGCACCCGCTCCTGACCGCGCATCTGCGCGCGTTCGGGCTCAGCGGACGGACGCCCTGTGCGCCGATGACCGCGCGCTGGCCACAGCCCGGATACGGCCGGTCTCGGTCTGCACCGGCGTTTCCCGACGATCGGCGCGCGATGGTGACCTCGTGCAGCAACCGTTCGATGAGCGGGCGCAGGCGCCCCGCCGCCGCGGGCTCGACCAGGGCATGGGCCACGAGCAGGCGACCCGCCGTGGCCCCAGCATGGAACCCGGCAGTGCCGCCGGATCCACCGAAGGCGGCACGAAGCTTCCGTCCGCGTGACGGTGGCCTCGCTGTTCGACCGGGGCGGCGTCACGGCCTCGAGAGCAGGTGGGGCCGACAGAAAGCAACGGCATTGCGCCCTTCGGCGAACGCTCACTATCACACGCCGGCAAGCTTACTTCCGTGCATCGAGAAGCCGTTTGCCGTGCAGCACGCACAGCATCGCGAGGTAGCTGCCCTGGAAGGTCGAATTGATCTCCAGCCCTCGCTTCATGACCTTGAACAGAGTTCGCGACTCGACTGCGCCCTCCAGACCCACCGCGACGGCGAGAATGAGGGCAATGACAACAACGCTGCCCCAGCCCAACCAGCGCGCCGTTATTAGTCCCATCGCTGCGGCCAAGATAAAAACCATATCCCCATCCCCCCCAGGGCGAATCATTTTGGGATGAAACTACGGATGCTGAACGCGCCTGGAAAGAGGCAATTCAGCCCGGCGCAGTTCGATGTCTCAAACCTTATGAGGTCTATTCAATAGCTTTAATTCAGAACAAGCACCGCCAAAGCGTAAGAGAATGCTGTCAAAATTAAGGTCCAAACGATAAGAGCAAGAGACCGAATGGTTAGCGGAGCTGACGCCATGGTGGAGACTGACGCTTGCCAGAGTGCGCGCAGCACTCTTCGCCGCCTGATCAGTGGCAGACTCTTCTTATCGATCATGACCGCGTCACCATTTCGGCGGGCGAGAGAATGGGGTTACCCGTGAGCCAGTTACGCTCCGCGACCCGGCTTTGCATACACTGAATGCACTAAATCGCACGTTGCACAGGACCAAAAATGCAACGGCCGAGAACAATCCCGGTTCGACTTCAACGCTCAGCGATGCGCCCGTTACATATGCTGCCGGACAGCGACAGGGCGGAGTGAAATCTTCGCAAGCCCCCCACACCGGATCAGCCCCGGACGCCACCTCCATAGCGGGCACGGGCGAACGCAGGGGCGTTCGGCAGACATGCAAGAGGGATCGACCTGTTCACCGGTCTCCGATCAGAACGGACATGCGTCGCATGGCTCGATTGCCGCCCAGGCCCGCGCAACATTTTGAATGTGCAATTATCGACAGTCTATCGGCTTGACCAAGGCTCCAAAACCCCATTATGCATACTTCAGACGGGGCAAAATCCTGTCTGAAGCCTATATTCACTGGAGATACATCGGAGCCGATCGATGCCGCTCTGTGTCTGTCAGGAGTGCGGTCGCGAAATCGACATGGGAACGACCTTATGTCTATCCTGCGGATTGATGACAGCCCGCGACGTCACGACATATATATTTGATTGGCTGGCCGTATGGGCGTCTTACGGGCTCTTGTTTTTGTTCATGGCCCTCGTGGCGAGCCAGTTCATTAGTCTTGCGCTTTGGAAGGTCTAGATTTACGGCCGCAACGCGAAGGCTTTTCCGCAGGCACTCACGAGCCGCCGGGTCCGGCTGGGGTTTGGCCGCAGGCGGAGCACCGGAAGCTAGGCGGCCACGCCCGGATGGACCGGCAGGATCGAGCTTGTCGTCCGGATCGGGCACCTCGATCTGCGTGGCCAGCGGTGTCGCCGTCGCGACGACGTTGAGCGTCAGCGACGTTGCGCATCAGCTCCGAGGCGTCGAACGAACCGCCGTCAGTCCATGTCACCGGCATGGCGCCCCCTTCCCTGCTCAGGCCAGGGAAAGCTCTTCGCGGCACGCTTCCGCGAATCCGCGAAGCACGTCCAGCCGGTCGCGGGCGGCCTGCTCGGCCGCCGCGAGCTCGTCGAGGTCGGCGTGGTGGGCCTTGGCGATCCGCTCCATCACCCGGTCGGCCTCCGTGATGACCGGCGGCGAGGCGAACAGCAGGAGCTTGCTCCGGATCGCGTAGAGCGCGACCATCTTCGACGGGTCCTCGAGCTGGTGTGTGAGCGCGTCGCCGAACAGGCGGGAGGCTTCGTCGATGAAGTCGCCATACAGGCGTTCGCGCCGCGCGAGCGTCTGCGACAGGCGCTGGGCACGGTCCTGGAAGCGCTGGGTCATCCACGTCGTGGCGAAGGACGCCAGGGCCCCGATGGCCGAGCCGGCCAGTGCGGCGAGCGCGGAGACGTATCCTGCGTTCATCGATGGGTCCTCTTCGCGTGCGGGAGACCGGAAGTCCGCTACTCGGGCACGCGACGCAGGCAACTCCGGACGATGGGCGCGCAGGCGGCGTCGTGGCTCATCAGCGAGGAGGTGTCGCCGCTGAAGGTGACGCCGGCCACCCGGCCGCCCTCGATGCGGACGGTCGCGTGGCAATAGCCGCCGAACGACAGGCTGACCAAGCCAGCCGACATCCCGAAGGTTCGCGTGGAATTGGCGAAGTAGGTCAGCAACGTCGTCTTGCCGCTCACCAGGCGCTGGTCCGGCAGGCCGAGGCACGTCTGCACGTCGAGCGCCGACATCCCCACGAGATCGACCTTGGCCGCCTGCGCCGTGCGTTCGTCGATGGCGGCGCAGCCGACCAGGGAGCCTGCCAGGCAGCCCGCAAGGAGCAACGCCGGCAGGGCCCGGGAGGGGGCCCGGCCCCTCCCCATGCCTCCGGCCCCGGTCATCGCGACGCGAGGGTCCGCGCCACGGCCGGCGCGACCGGGACCGTCCCCTGCCACGCGGCGCCCGCGCGGGCCTTTTCGTAGCCGACCCGGTAGAGGCTGCGCATATAGGCGGTGTCGAACCCCTTCGCGGTCGTCGTGCGCGGGGCGGTGTCGTCGATGTAGGCGAGGTGGAAGCCGATCCGGTTCGCCCGGGCGAACGCGTAGGTCGCGGCCAGGCTCGCGCGGCTGCGGGCTTGGCTGCCGGTCGCGACCGTCTGCTCGACGATGGACAGGGTGTCGTTCTGGACCAACTCGAAATCGGGCTCGATCCGTCCGTTCATCAGCACGTAGATGTCGGCCTTCGGCGGCGCCGCGCTCGGGCCGCGACCGTTGGCGATCATGCCCTGCGGGACCGTGAAGACCGGCGTGACCACCGAGCCGTCGACGTGCAGTTCCTGGAAGGCGTGGCCGGCCGCCTGGACGTCGAGGAGTTGCGCGGGGAAGACCGCAGGCACGCTGGCCGAGGCCGTGAGCACGTCGCGGAACAGCGCCGCTGCGTCGGGAGCGCCGCTCGCCGCGATGGCGCCCATGTTCCAGATCATCGCCCGTTTCGAGTCCAGATTGGTGGTGACGACGAGCAGCCGGCGCCCCTTGGCGTGCTCCGCCGCGACCGCCGCCAGCAGGTCCGGGGTGACGTAGCGCCCGACAAGATCGCGCAGGCGCCCGTCCCCGAACAGCCCCGACCCGAACACGACGTTCACGAGGCTCGGATCCTTCACCAAGGTGGCGGCGACGCCGCTGGTGTAGATATCCTCCAGCACCGGGTCGTAGGCCGGGCCGAGGAACGCGAAGGGCGCGGTCAGGGCGCCCGTACTCACGCCCGACACGAGGCTGAATTCCGGCCGCGTCCCGGTCTCCGACCAACCGCGGAGGACGCCCGCGCCGTAGGCGCCGTCACCGCCGCCGCCCGAGAGGGCGAGGTACGACAACGGCCGGGCGCGCGTGGCGGGAGCCGCTATGAGGGCAGACAACGCCTCCGTCGATGCATCCGCGAAGACCCGGGCATTCGGGATGCCGGGTATCTCCGCGACCTGCGCCTCCGCGGCCGTGTAGGCCTGCCTGGGCACCGAGGCGCATGCGCCCAATGCCAGTGTCGTCGCCAGCATGAAGACCCTGGCTGGCGAGATGGACCGCTGTGGCGCCGTCATCGGATCTGGTCCTGTCGTGAGTCCTGCCGGGGTCGGGAAGACCCCGCGGATGGCAAGCGGCCGGCCCGATGTTGATCGGGAAGGATCGGACCGGCCGTCGCACCGCGCGATGAGGGAACTCTCGCGCGATCCTGGAAATTCGTCGGGGCGGGGGAACGGCTCATCGCCGGACCATCGCGACGCGCTCGTCCGGCAGGCCCCAGCCGAGACCGAGGCTCTTCTGGAGCGCGACGTAGTCGTTGGTGTATTCGGCCTGCGCCTGGGCGAGGCCCTGCTCGGCCTGCAGGCGCTGGCGCTCGACGTCGAGCACGTCGATGGTGCTGACCGTGCCGGCGGTGTTGCGCTGGTCGGTGAGCATCGACGCCTTGCCCGCCGACGCGCTCGCCCGCGCGAGCCGCGCGACGGTCGCACGCTGGTGTCCGTAGCGCGACAGGGCCGTCTCGGCGTCCTGCAGCGCCTGCAGCACGGTCTGCTCGTACTGCGCCAGCGCCTCGTCGGTGCCGGCCTCGGACTGCCGGATCTGCGCCAGCGTCCGACCGAAATCGAGGATGTTCCACGACAGGGTCGGGCCGACGGAATAGGTCGAGGCCGCGAGCGTGCCGATGGATCCGATGTTCGGCGACACCCAGCCGGCATTGCCCAGCAGGGTCACCTTCGGGAACAGCTTGGCCACCGACTGGCCGACCTGCGCGTTGGCGGCGGCGACCTGACGTTCCGCGCGACGGATGTCGGGACGGCGGCGGATCAGGCTCGCCGGGTCGCCGACGGCCAGGGTGGGCGGCGGCACCGGGATCGCGCGCGGCGGCTTCAGCAAGGCGTCGACGGCCCCCGGCTCGCGCGACACGAGGACGGCGATCTGGTTCAGGGACTGGTCGATCTGCGCCTGGAAGGCCGGCGCCTGGGAGGCGGTGGTCTCGAACTGCGTGCGCAGGCGCTCGACGTCGAGGGTCGAGGCCGCCCCCTGGGCGAGCCGCTGCTGGCTGAGGTTCACGGCCTCGCGCTGGAGGGAGGCGGCGCGCAGCGTCAGGGCCAGGCGGCGTTGCGCGCCGCGCAGCGTCACGTAGGCCTGCGCGACCTCCGCGGCGACCTGGACCTGGGCGTCCGCCACCGCGGCCTCCGCGGCCTCGCCCTGCGCGGCCGCCTGCTCGATGGCCCGCTGCTTGCCGCCGAAGATGTCGATTTCCCAGGTCGCGTCGAAGCTCGCGTCGTAGAGGTCGGTATTGACCGATTTCGGGATCGTCACGGCGCCGGAAGAAGCCGCGGCGGCACCGAGGCCGCGGGTGAGCCCGCTCCCGATGAAGTCCTTGACCGGGAACTGGTTGTTGAGGGCCACGGTATTGGCCGAGATGCTCGGCGCGAGGTCGGCGGTGCGCTGGCTCAGCATGGCGCGCGACTGGCGCAGCCGGGCGGCGGCGACCTGCACGTTCGTGTTGGTCGCCAGGGCCTCCTCGACGAGCTCGGTGAGGATGGGGTCGCGCAGCGACGTCCACCACCGGGCCGGCGGGTCGACCGGCACCGTGCGCGTGGCGTTCGCACGGACGAAGGGAGCACCGGTCTCGGCGCGCGGCGCGGCGACCGGCGGTCCGGCGTAGTCGGGGCCGACCACGCAGCCACCGAGCAATCCGGCGACCACCAGCGCGAGGCCGGGGCGAGGCGTGAGGGGGAGCATCGCGCGGCCTCAGTGCATCGCCACCGGGCCGCCCTTCGGCGACGGGCGGAGGAACAGGACGAGCGGCAGGACCGCGAGCAGGATCCAGCCGAACACGAGGTACAGGTCCGAGAAGGTCATCACGGTCGCCTGTGCGCCGATCATCTGCTTCAAGCCGCGCAGCGCCAGCCGCATGGCCTCCGGGCCGCCGGACCCGACCATGGCGTCGATGCGGTCCTGGACGATCACCGAGTTCGCCCGCACGGATTCCTCCAGGCGGGCGTTGTGGAAGTCGTCGCGCCGCTGCTGCAGGGTCGAGATCAGGGCGAGGCCGAAGGAGCCGCCGAGGTTGCGCGCGCCGTTGAACAGGCCGGAGGCGTCCTCGGCCTTGTCGCGCTCGACCGCGGTGGCCGCGGCCTGGTTGAGGAACAGGAGGGAGAAGGCCTGACCCACCCCGCGCAGCAGCTGCGAGGCGACGAATTGCTGGCCCGCATCCTCGGTGGTGAGCCCCGATTCCATGAAGCAGCTCACGGCGTAGCAGAGGATGCCGAAGCCGATGGCGACCCGGATGTCGAGGAGCCGCACCAGCAGGGGGAAGAACGGCATGAAGGCCAGCGTCGGGATACCCGAGATCAGGACGATGTAGCCCGACTGCTCGGAATTGTAGTGCGGCACTTCGCTGAGGAACTGCGGGATCAGGTACAGGATGCCGTAGAGCGCCCCGCCGATGGCGAAGCTCATCAGGAAGACGCTGCCGAAGCTGCGCGTGAACAGGATGCTCATGTCGATGACCGGCTCGCGCGCCGTCACCTGACCGATGACGATCAGCACGAAGCCGCAGGCGGAGGCGACGCTGAACCAGACGATGAAGGAGGATTCGAACCACTGCTCGCGCTGCCCCTCCTCCAGCACGATGGTCAGGCAGCCGAGCCCGACGGCCAGCCCGACGATGCCGAGCCAGTCCCCCTGCGCGATGCGCCAGAGCTGCGCCGGCTTGTGCGGGAGCCCGACGAGCAGGAGCACGACGAGGCCGATGCCGATCGGCAGGTTGAGGAAGAACGAATAGTGCCAGCTCACGTTCTCGGTGAGCCAGCCGCCGATCAGGGGTCCGAGAACGGGGCCGAGCACGGCCGTCAGCCCGAACAGGGCGACGCCGACGGGGCGCTGCGCCGGCGGCAGCCGCGTCGAGACGATGCTGAGCGCGGTCGGAATCATGGCGCCGCCGGTGAAGCCCTGGCCGACGCGTCCGACGATCATCGTGCCGAGGTTGCCCGAGACGCCGCACAGCATCGAGAAGCCGACGAACAGCACCGTCATCACGAGGAGGAAGCTGCGCAGGCCGAAGACCTTCTCCAGCCACCCGGATAGCGGGATCATGATGATCTCGGCCACGAGATAGGCGGTCGAGATCCAGGTCCCCTCCGAGCCGGAGGCGCCGATCTCACCCTGGATGGTCGGCAGCGCCGCGTTGACGATCGAGGTGTCGAGCGTCGCCATGAGCGCGCCGATGGTGCCGGCGGCGACCGCGAGCCATGCGGCGGCGTCGGCCTTCTCGCCCCCTTGCGGCTTTCGCGAGGAAGGGGTGCGCGCGCTCATGGACGGGCTCTCGCGCTGCGCGTCCGCTCGACCGGCTGGGCCCCGGGTCCGGCTTCCGAGACCTTCGGCTCGTCGGCATCCTCGTCCTCGCCGTCGCCGTCGTCCCGGGCCCCGCGGGTGTCGACGGAGACGACGACGGACAGGCCCGGGATCAGGACCTTGCGCGCCTCGCTGCCGGCCTTGAAGCGGATGCGGACCGGCACGCGCTGGACGATCTTGGTGAAGTTGCCGGTGGCGTTCTCGGGCGGGATCAGGGCGAATTGCGCCCCCGTTCCGGGCGAGAAGCTCGCGACGCGGCCCTTCAGGTCGTGGCCCGACAGGGCGTCGACGCTGACGGTCACGGGCTGGCCGACCCGCATCAGCCCGATCTGGGTCTCCTTGAAGTTCGCCTCGATGTAGAGATCCTCGACCGGCACCACCGCCATCAGCCGGGTGCTGGCCTGGACGTACTGCCCGATGCGGGCGGTGAGGTCGCCGACGCGGCCGGCAATGGGGCTTCTCACGACCGTGTGGTCGAGGTCGAGCTGGGCCTGCGCGACCCCGGCCCGGGCCTGGTCGACGGCCGCCTTGGCCTGTGCGACGGCGGCCTTGAGGGACGCGACCTGCTTCTGGGCGGACTGAACCTGGGCGTCGTTGACTTCCACCTGAGCCTGATTCTGCTCGGCCTGGCTCTTGTACTGGTCGAGCTTCTCGACCGTGTCGGCGCCCGAAGCGGCCAGCGGCTTGTAGCGCTTGACCTGCTCGGCGGAGAACTTGGCGGTCACCTGCGAGGCCGCGAGCTGGGCCTTGGCCTGGTCGATCTGCGCCTGCTGGCGGACGACCTCGGCCTCCGCCCGCGCCAGATCGGCCTGCCGGGCGTCGACCTGCGCCTGCTGCTGGGCGAGCTTGGCACGGTACTGCCCGTCGTCCACCGTCACGAGAACCTGCCCCGCGGCGACGATCTGGTTGGCTGCGACCGGCACCGTCGCGAGATACCCGGAGACCTGGGGCGAGATCGCCACCTGATCGGCCTGCACGTAGGCGTCGTTGGTCTCCTGGATGAAGCGCCCGACGGTCCAGTAATGCCAACCCCAGATCCCGCCCCCGACGAGCACGGCGATGCCGGCTATGGCGAGCAGGCCCTTCACCCAGGGCTTCTTCAGCGCGGAGGGCTTTCTGTCCTCGCCGGATCGCTCGCCCCCCTCAGAGCGGCCCGCATCGGAAGCGCTGTCCTCCTGGGGCTCGGCCCCGCCGGCTGGCGCCCGGCTCTCATCCTCTTCCGCGCGTGCCATCCGGGCCGATCCAACAAGGAAACCGGACAGTTCCTTATATGCTTCGTCGAAGGGCCGCAATGCGGGACCCGGGCGCTGTCACGGCGGTTCGCACAGGGTGTATCCCCGGCGCCTATGCTCGCGCTGCGGTTTCGTGCATAATAGCCCGAACGAGTTTCCAAAAAGCCGCGAGGCCGCAGTGAACCGCAAGGAAACGCCGCCGCGGCCACCAAGCCGCCTCGGCCGGCCGCCACGCGGCTCCGAGGGCGAGGCGACGCTGCGCATCCTGGCGGCGGCCAAGCCCATCTTCCTGAAGGAGGGTTACGAGCTGGCGAGCATCGATGCCATCGCCGGGTCGGCGGGCATCTCGAAGAAGACCATCTACGCGCGCTTCGCGTCCAAGGAGGACCTGTTCGAGGCCGTGATCGTCCGGTTCATCGAGGAGAACGTCCCCGCCGTCGAGCAGGCAGCCGCCCAGGACGGCCCGGTCGGCGAGCGGCTCCACCGCATCGCGCTGGCCATGCTTGAGGTCGCCCTCACGGGGGACGGCATCGCGGTGCGCCGCATCATCATCGCGGAGGCCGTGCGTTTCCCCGAGTTTGCCCGGCTGCTTCATGATTTCGGCGTCGCCCGGGTCGCCCCGCTGATCGAGCGGTGTCTGGAGGAAGGCAACGCCTCGGGCGAGATCGCGGTCGAGAACGTCACGCACGCCCGCGAGATGTTCGTCAGCCTCACCCTCCGCGGCTTCATCGACAAGGCGGAGCTCGGCCTGGAGCGCCCCGGCCTGTCGCACGTCAAGCGGGAGACCCTGAAGCGGTCCGTCGACTTCTTCATGGCGGCCTGCCGGGGGCGCGCTTAGAGCCGTGCCCGATCGCGCTGCAATCGAGCACGGCTCTAAGCCTTTGTTTCAACGCGCTCTCTTGCGCCGAACCGGCGCCCACCTCGGCGGAGATCGCTCTAGAGCCGTGCCCGATCGCGCTGCAATCGGGCACGGCTCCAAGTTCTTGAGGCGCGCTCTCTTGCGCTGGACCGGTGCCCACCTTGGCGGAGAGCGCTTCGGCGGACGCGCCACGACCGGGCCTCGCCTCCGTGCGGGCCCGCTCACGACCGGAGATAGCGGACCATGATCTCACCGGCGGCCCGGCGACCGTATTCCGGAACGTCCTCGCCACGATAGGGCCGGACCAGATCGGTGAGGCCGTGCGGCCCGAGGACGTGGTCGAGCTCATCGGTCGTGAAGCCGATTTCGAGCGCCTCGCGGATGGCGCGGCGCGCGTAGGCGTCCGCCTCCGGTCGCCGAACGGCTCGCCCGTCCGCTCCCTGTCCGTGCCGCGAGCGTCGGGTCGGCATCACTCCCCGACGGCCGCGACGGGGGCGGCCGGGGCCGACGGCATCAGGGCCGCACCGGAAGCCACGAGCCCGGCCATCATGCGGAGATCCTCGGGCTGGTCGCGGTCGGAGGCCACCCGCTCGGCGTCCGCCTGCAGCCGCATGTTGCACGCCTTCGACGGCAGGCCCCCATCCGGCGTGCAGACGTCATGGCGGGCGCAGGCCGCGTCCAGCGCGTCGGTCGGGGCGGCGGGCGCCCTGTTCCCGGGGCCGCAATAATTGCCGTGCAGGAGCAGCGCCGGCCGCCCGGCGTCGGGCACCTCCCGGGCGAGTGCCGGCGCCGCGAACGTCGCGAGGAGTCCGAGGACGAGGGGCAATCGGGTCATCAGCTTTTTGTCTCCGGATCAACGGAACTCGATCGGGGCCTCCGGCTACGCGGCGGACGGGAGACTCAGCGCAGGCTGGCCGAGCGCCGCGCGTCGCCGCCCCGCGAGCCGCCGTCGAAGACGGCCCTGCAACCGGGGCTGAGGCTGGCCCGCTGGGCCTTCATGCAGCTCACGATCCGACCGCGGTCCGGTATCGACGTCAGGCAGAGCCGCATGACGTCGTCGCGGCACAAAGCCGCCTGCTGCTCTTCGCCGGCCTGGGCAGAGGTCAGGCCGGCGCCGAGGACGATCAGCGCCAGGCCGCAGTGGAAAGGGAGCTTCGCCATTATATCGTTCCTGCTTGACGAAAGGTCGGGCGTTCGCCGCGGGTCGGGACTGACCGGGAACGTTAAAGAAAACCAACAGTTCCATTACGGCCGCCACGGCCCCGATGCGGACCGCTCCGGACGGCCCGAGACGTACGACCCTCCCCGCCGGGATGACGCTCCCGGAAGTGCCATGCGGAACCGATCGGGTTATCGGATAGGATGGGTCCGGACCCAAGCCGGCACGGACCTTGGCAGTCATCCTATGCCTTGCCAGCCTGACCACCTCGGGCTCTGCGAGGGAGGCCGTCGCCGCCGCCCGGGCATGAATGGCGGACAGGGTGGTGCCGGGGAGGCGAAAAACCCGGACCGCCGACGTTCACGTCCGCATCGCCAGGGAGGGAACCGTCCTGGAAGTCGGGTTCGGACCGGCGGGGCGCCTTTGCCCACCGCCGCACGCGTCGAGGCCCCGGACGGGTCGACCGCGTTGAGCTTCCCCTTGCGGCTCGCCGGGGCCGCCGAGCCGTGGCAGGAGGCCCACTCTGCGGCAACGCGCTCGCGCAGATCGATCGACACGGATGACGGGTCGGCAGGCTCATCAGCCCACCGACCCGTCGGATGAGAACGCGTCGCGAACCGAACAGGCCCCGCTCTAAGCGGCCGCCAGGCTCGCGTTATCGATCACGAAGCGATACTTCACGTCGCTTTTCAGCATGCGCTCGTAGGCGTCGTTGATCTTCTGAATCGGGATCAGCTCGATGTCGGCGACGATGCCCTTCTCGGCGCAGAAATCCAGCATCTCCTGGGTCTCGGCGATGCCACCGATCAGCGAACCCGCGATCGAACGGCGCTTGAAGATCAGGTTGGCGATGTTCGGCGACGGGTGCGGATGCTCGGGCACGCCGACCAGGGTCATGGTCCCGTCCACCTTGAGCAGGCTGGTGAAGGCATCCAGGTCATGGCTGGCCGCGACCGTGTTGAGGATGAAGTCGAAGCTGTTGGCATGCGCGGCCATTTCCTCGGCGTTGCGCGATACGATGACCTCGTCGGCACCCAGGGCCTTGGCGGCCCCGCGCTTGCCCTCCGAGGTGGTGAAAGCGACGGTGTGCGCGCCCATCGCGTGAGCGAGCTTGATGCCCATGTGGCCCAGCCCGCCGATGCCGACCACGCCCACCTTCATGCCGGGCCCCACTTTCCAGCGGCGCAGCGGCGAATAGGTGGTGATGCCGGCACAGAGCAGCGGCGCCACCGCGGCGAGCTGCGCCTCGGGGTGAGAGATCTTCAGTACGAAGTCGTCTCTGACCACGATCTGCTGCGAGTAGCCGCCCAGGGTGTGGCCCGGCGCATCCTCGGTCGGGCCGTTGTAGGTCCAGACGAGACCGTCGTCGCAATACTGCTCCAAGCCGGCGTTGCAGGCCGGGCAATGGTGGCAGCTGTCCACCAGGCAACCGACGCCGACGGTATCGCCGACCTTGAACTTCGTCACGGCGCTGCCGACCGCCGAGACACGGCCGACGATCTCGTGGCCCGGGACGCAGGGATAGACCGTATTGGCCCACTCGTTGCGGGCCTGGTGCAGGTCGGAATGGCAGACGCCGCAATAGGCGATGTCGATCTTCACGTCATGCGCGCGCGGCGCGCGCCGGGTGATCTCGAGTGCGCCCAGCGGGGTGTCGGCGGCGCGGGTGCCATAAGCTTTCACGGTCATGGTCTTCTCCTTGCTCTGACGTGCTGTTGGGGCGCTCTCTGCCGGAACGGAGGCCGGTTCGGCGCAAGAGCGCGCGTTGAAACGAAGGTTTGGAGCCGCGCTGGATGGCAGCGCGATCGGGCTCGGCTCTAGGCGGCGACGCTGGTGTGCAGACGCACGTCGACGTTGCCGCGGGTGGCATTGGAGTACGGGCAGACGCGGTGCGTGGCCTCCACCAGCTTGAGAGCGTCGCCCTCGCTCAGGCCCCGGACTTCCACGTACAGGTCGATGTCCAGGGCATAGCCGCCGGCGTCGGTCTGACCGATACCGACCTCGACCGAAGTCTTGGTGGCGGTGGGTTCCAGCTTCAGTTGCTTGGCCGCCACCGGTAATGCGTTGTCGAAGCAGGCGGCAAAGCCCAGCGCAAACAATTGCTCGGGATTTGCGCCGCTCTTGCCGGACCCCGGCAGAGCCAGATCCAGCGCCAAGCTGCCATCATCCAGCGCAGTACGGCCAGAACGGCCGCCGATGGCGGTGGCGCGAGTCTTGTAGAAGATCTTCATCGCATGGTTCTCTCTCTCATGTGCTGAAGGGCGGCGCACCGCGCACCGCTTTCGACAAGCTCATGCCGCGCCTTCGGCGAGCCACGCCGCACCGGCTGTGCGCCTCTCGGCCCACGGTGCGCGCAACGCGGGGCTGAAGGCGGCATCTGAACTCCGGGCCGCCGATTCGACGGCATCGCCGGAGCGCCGGAAACCCGGGCTGCCTTGGTCGGCACTCGTTCTGGAATGCCCCACACGGCAGACCGGCGGGTCCTCGGTGAAAGAGCCGATCAACATGTCGTCGATCATCGCGACGCCCGTAGTGGCTCGATCGCCGAAGCGTCGCCGGCGAACACGTGAGCGCCGGCGGGGATGGGGAACGCATCAGCCACGGCGTGGTCCGGATCTCGGCGCGGGCCGAAAGCCTGGGGAGGATAGAACGGACCCAACGTCCCCCGGCCTTTGGCAGGCCGGGACAGGGTGGCGACTTCGAGGCGGACGTCGCCGGGTCGGGCAAGTCCGTGCGGCTGGGCACCCGACACGAACCTCGGCGTGTTGGCCGTCATGAACTCCATATCCTTCAATACGTTACGGTCATAAATAGACCGGTCGTATAGTTCCCGCCGACAGTGAGACCGCCTGTGGTCATGCCTCACCCTACGACGGGATCGCCAGCCACTGGCGTGTGAACACCAAGGCCTGCTCGAGTGGGACGCTGTCGCGCGTGATCTTGGCCCGCAGGCTGGCCCCCAACCACAATTGGTACAGCGTTTCCGCGGTGGACTTGGCCTCGAGCGTCGGCGGCAAGGAGCCCTCCGCCACGCCCTCCTCAATGCACCGGGCCAATCGCCTGACGATCCTGTCGGTGCCCTGCCGGAGCACGCCGCGCATGCTTTCGGACAGGTCGCTCACCTCGGCGGCCAGTTTGACCGCCAAGCACTTGCCCTTGGGATCGCAATCGCCCTGGACCTCACGCCAGTTCTCCCAATAGCGCATCAGCCCGGCCGCAGCCGACAGATTCGGCTGCGTCAGTAGCAGATCGAGCTGCTGCATGTAATCCGAAAAATACGCCTCCAGCAGCGATTCGCCAAAGGCTTCCTTCGAAGCAAAGTAGTGATAGAATGAGCCTTTGGGAACACCTGCCGACAAGAGAATCTCGTTCAAGCCGACTGCGGAAAATCCCTTTCCGCCGATGATTTCCTTGGCTGTTTCTATGATGTGCTGCCTTACATCATAGCCGCTATGCAGTCTTTTCATGATCTGCACAGGATGGCAGCGAACGGACGAGTTGTCTACAGGCATTAAAACCAAGATTGCCCGTGCGGCAGCCGAGCGGCCTTGCCGGAACCGCTCAAGCCGCTCGCACGTGCCCGGCCGCCCCCGAAAGCGGGTGTCGGCGGATTTGGAACACCGCGCCATCGCTCAGCGCGCGATCCCGGACATCACGGCGCAGAATACGTCGGAAAATCCGTATATCCCCTGGCGCCGCCACCATAGTAGACCGAGCTGTCGGCGCTCGCCAGCGGCCAGCCATGGCGCAGCCGCTCCGCCAGATCGGGATTGGCGATGAAAGGCCGCCCGAAGGAGATCGCGGTGGCGCGATTCCGCTGCAGATAATCCCGGGCCTTCTCGGCGGTGAAGCCGCCATTGGCCACGTAGGCGCCCTTCCACAGCGCATGGAGGCGGTCGAAGACCGCGCGCTGGCGCTCGTCGGGCGGACGGCCCGAATCCATCTGGATGTTGGCGAAGGGAAATTCTTCCACCATGTGCAGATAGGCCAGGCCGAAGCCGTTGAGGCGTCCGATCAGGGTGCTGAAGGTGGTCTCCGGATCACTGTCGCCCATGTCGCCATAGATGCCGAAGGGCGACAGGCGGATCCCGATGCGCTGGGCGTCCCAGGCCTGCGCAGCCGCCTCGACGACCTCGCACGCGAAGCGCGCGCGGTTGGCGGCGGAGCCGCCGTATTCGTCGGTCCGCCGGTTGCTGCGGTCGCGGATGAACTGATCGATCAGATAACCGTTGGCGGCGTGGATCTCGACCCCGTCGAAACCGGCCTCGCGCGCGTTGGCGACGCTTCTGGCGAAGTCCGCGACCGTTTCGCGGATGCCGGCATGGTCGAGCGCCACCGGCACCGCGCACGGCTTGGCCCCATCGGCGGTGAAGACGATCGACTCGGCGCGAACGGCCGAGGGCGCGACGGGGGAGGCCTTGTTGGGCAGCACATCGGGATGGCTGCTGCGCCCGACATGCCAGAGTTGTATGACGATCTTGCCGCCTTCGGCGTGAACCGCATCGGTCACCTTCGCCCAGGCGCGAACCTGATCGGAACTGTAGATCCCCGGTGTGGCGACGTAGCCCTTGGCCATGAGGCTGACCTGCGTGGCCTCGGTGATGATCAGGCCGGAACTGGCGCGCTGTGCGTAGTGCTGGGCCGCAAATTCCGAGGGCATGTCGGTGGCATCGTCGGCGCGGCTGCGAGTCAGGGGCGCCATGACGACCCGGTTTCGGATGTCGATTTTGCCCAATTGGACAGGCGTGAAAAGGACATCTTCGGTCAAGGTCATACCTCGCTCGTCATCGTTCGTGTATTCTCTATTTCGCAAAACTGCGAAATTTTAGAGCCGAAAAAAGGTCACAGTTCGCGACCGACACGGTTCGCAAACGCCGCGATCGCCTCCTCGTTGCGCCGGTAGTAGGTCCAGCCGCCGATGCGGCTCGACTGTACGAGACCGGCCCGCTGCAGCACCGCCAAATGCGTGGACGCGGTGGACGGCGACAGCCCGGCCTTTTGCTGGATATGCGTCACGCAAACGCCTTCAACCCAGCCATTGGGCGCATGCGTCGGCGGGAAGTTCTTGGCTGGTTCCTTGAGCCACTCCAGAATCTGGAGCCTTACGTCGTTGGACAGCGCTTTGAATTGCTCAAGCAAACGGCACCGTAAATTCCCCGGTTCGCGAACTGACGAATTGGTAGCGTGCTGCGGCCGCTTCAGCAAGGCCTTTCCAGTCGGAACGCGCCTTTTTTCGCGGGCAGCCGCGTTCCGAAACGCCTCTCACAAACCCATCGTCGGATAACGGCTCGGACGACGCGGGCTGCCGGTCGAGGCGTAGGCCGCCAGCCCAAAGCTCAGCCGGTTCGCTTCGGTGATGGCGGCCTCCAGATCCATGACGGGCTCGATCAGCGCCACGGGGCCGAACGGCTCCGCGTCCCCGCCGCGGGCAGCGGGGGCGAGCCCGGTGAGGACGGCAGATGCGTGCCAGGAGCCCGGGCCGGATGGGGCAGAGCCTTCCACGACCGTGCCGTGGGCGCGGGCCTCCTCCACGGGCGCGCCGATCGCGGCGCGGCGGCCATTCCGGAGCGGACCCCTCTGTGTGCCGGCGTCGAAGGCTTCGCCGACGGCGATTGTCCGGGCAGCCGCCTGAAACACCCTGGCGAACCGGTCATAGGCCGACGCCTCGACGAGGAAGCAGGCAGGCGAAAGGCAGACCTGCCCGGTATTCCGGTATGGCGCAGTGACGGCGCTGGCGGCCATCGCCTCGGCATCCGTGTCGGCCATGACGAGGCGATGACCGGCGAGGTCCTTCACCATGCGCTTCATCAAGCCCGCGCAGAGCGCCGTCGGTTCCTTGCCGGCCGCCAAGCCCGCGGTGAAGCTGAGGCGCCGCAGGCGGGGATCGGTTGCGAGGCGGCAGACGGCTTGCGGGAGGTGTGCGATCAAGGCGCGCGGCATGCCGGCCCCGGATCGACGGGTGACGCGCTGGGAGCACGGGACAGGGCGCGACGCCGTCCCGACGTGGATCCCGCGGCGATGCGGGTGCGGCGGCAAACCGTCGAGCCTGTGTTCGGGACGATCAAGCCTGGATGGGCGCGACGCACTTCCAGACGCGGCGCCTGAGAAACGGGGCCACCGGGATGAGCCCGCACAGCCTGGCCTACGCCCTGAAGCGGGTCATCGCTCTCCGCGCCACCGGCCCGCCCGTCACCGCCGAGGGCGTGAGGCCGTGGGTCATCAGGCGCCCAGGTGTTGGCCGCTGTCCACAGGGATAACCGTGCCGGTGATCCGGCGGGCAGCGTCGCTGACCAGGAAGGCGGCCAGCGCCCCGACATCAGCGATGTCCACCAAGTGATGCTCGGGGACGGAGGCCGCAGCGCGCTCCATCAACGCGTCGAAGCGGTCGATGCCCGAGGCCGCTCGCGTTCGGATCGGACCGGGCGAGACAGCGTGGACGCGAATGCCCTTGGGCCCGAGTTCCGCGGCGAGGTACTTGGTGGCGCTCTCCAGGGCCGCCTTCACCGGGCCCATGAGGTTGTAGTGCTCGACCACGCGCTCGGAGCCGTAGAAGGTGACAGTCAGGAGGCAGCCGCCATTCGGCATCAGCGGCTCCGCCAATCTGGCCATGCGGATGAACGAATGGACGGAAACCTCCATGGCGGTGGCGAAGCCCGCCGCCGTGCAATCCGTCACCCGCCCATGCAAGTCCTCTTTCGGCGCGAAGGCGATGGCGTGCAGCAGAAAGTCGAGGCCGCCCCATTCCGCCCGGATGCGCGCGAACACGGCTTCGAGTTCGCCGGGCGTGCGCACGTCGCAGGGCGCGAGCAGATCCACACCGAGGGGATCGGTGACCGCCCGCACATAGGGCAAGGCCTTGTCGTTGAGATAGGTGGCCGCAAGCTGGGCGCCACCGGTGTGGAAGGCCTGGGCACAGCCGGCGGCGATGCTGTGCGCGTTGGCGATGCCGGCCACCAGCCCGCGTTTTCCGGTGAGGTCAAACAGAGGCGTCATCGGATCTGCCGCAATTCGGAGTTGTCGAGGATTTCGAGCGTGTGGATCGCGATCATCCGCTCCTCGTCGGTGGGAAGGACGCGGACCTTCACCCGGCTCGCGGGGGCGCTGATCACCGCCGCACCCGCGGCGTTGGCGTCCGCGGCGATCTCCACGCCGAGCCAGGAGAGCCGGGCGCAGGCCGCCGCCCGGATCGCCGCCGCGTGCTCGCCGATCCCCGCCGTGAAGACCAGGCCGTCCAGACCACCGAGCGAGCCCGCCAGTGCGGCCGCCTGGCGGCCGATCTGATAGACGAACAGCTCGACGGCCTCGGCGGCGTGCGGATCGTGGCTCGCGAGCAGGGTCCGCATGTCGCTGGACAGGCCGGAGACGCCGAGCATGCCCGAGCGGCGGTAGATCAGATCCTCGATCGCCTCGCCCGAGTAGCCGTGGCTCTGGATCAGATAGAGGAGGACACCCGGATCGAGCGAACCACAGCGCGTGCCCATCACGAGGCCGTCCACAGCCGTGAAGCCCATAGTGGAGTCCAGGCTCACCCCGCCGGACAGCGCGCAGAGGCTGGCGCCATTGCCGAGATGTGCGGCGACGATCCGTCCCCGGGCCATCTCCGGATCGAGGCCCGCCAGGGTGCGGGCGACATACTCATAGGACAGGCCGTGGAAACCGTAGCGCCGCACGCCCGCGTCCGTGAGGGCGCGCGGCAGGGCGAAGCGGGTGGCGACCACCGGTTGGGTGCGGTGGAAGGCCGTATCGAAGGCTACGATTTGGGGCAGGTGCGGTCGGACGGCTTGAGCGGCGCGCACCGCCGCCAGGTTGTGCGGCTGGTGGAGAGGCGCGAGGGGCGACAACGCGGCAAGCTCGGTCATGACCGCATCGCTGGCCAGCGCGGGGCCATCGAACCGCGCGCCGCCATGCACGATCCGGTGCCCGACTCCGATCAGTTCGTCACCGCCCAGGTGATGCTCGATCCAGTCGAACAACGCGCCGAAGAACGCCTCGTGGGCCATGCTCGCGCCGTCCGGCCAACGCCGCTCGGTCAGGACGCGGCCGGTATGGTCGCGGGCGACGAGGTGCGGCGCGGTGCCGATCCCCTCGATCTCACCCCGGACCGTGGGTTGGGGATCCCCGGCGGCCGCAACCTCGAACAGGGCGAACTTGAGGCTGGATGAGCCGGCGTTCAGGCTGAGGACAGCGTCGCTCATGCGGCGACCGCATCGGTCTGAAGGCCGCCCGGCGCGGCGGCGACCCCGGCGCGTGCCACCAGCACGGCGAGGGCGCAAGAGGCGATGCGGGTGCGCGCCGAGTCCGCCCGGCTGGTCAGGATGATCGGCACGCGCGCGCCCAGGACCACGCCAGCCGCATCGGCCCCCGCGAGGAAGCTCAGTTGCTTGGCCAGCATGTTGCCGGCCTCCAGGTCGGGCACGAGCAGAATGTCGGCTTGGCCGGCCACGGGCGAGACGATGCCCTTCTCCTTGGCGGCTTCGGGGCTGACGGCGTTGTCGAAGGCCAGGGGACCGTCCAGGATCGCGCCGGTGATCTGGCCCCGGTCGGCCATCTTGCACAAAGCTGCGGCCTCCAGCGTGGAGCGCATCTTGCAATTGACGGTCTCCACCGCCGCCAGGATCGCGACCCGCGGCGTGGCGGTGCCGATGGCGTGCGCCAGTTCCACCGCGTTCTGGACGATGTCGCGCTTGGCCTCCAGGTCCGGCGCGATATTGATCGCCGCGTCGGTGATGAGCAGGGGACGCGGATAGCTCGCCACGTCCATGAGGTAGACGTGGCTGATGCGCCGCTCGGTGCGCAGGCCGCCTTCCGTCGCCACCACCGCCGACATCAGCTCGTCCGTGTGCAGCGAGCCCTTCATCAGGAGCTGGGCCTCGCCGGAGCGGGCCAGCGCCACGCCCTGGGCCGCCGCCGCGTGGCTGTGGGGGGTCGCGATCAGCCGGAAGGCGCCGATATCCACGCCCGCTGCCTCGGCTGCCGCGTGGATCTTCGCTTCCGGCCCGATCAGGACGGGTGCGATCAGGCCGGCCGCGGCGGCGTCGCTCACCGCGAGGATGGCCGTGGCGTCGCAGGGATGCACGACCGCCGTCACCGCCGGCGCTCCGCCGGCATGCGCCTGCGCCAGCAGGGTGCGGAAACGGTCGTGGCGGGTCAGGCGCACCTCCGGGAGGGCAATGCGCGGGCGGCGGACCTTCTCGGTCGGGGCCTTGACCACCGCCTGACCGCTGATGACCTCCTCGCCGCGCTGGTTGGTGCAGCGGCAGTCGAGCAGCACGATCTGGTGGGGCGGCTTCTTCTCCGCGACCGTGACCGTGGCCGTGATGGTGTCGCCGATGTCCACCGGGTGGCTGAATTTGAGGCTCTGATCGAGGTAGATCGTGCCCGGCCCCGGCAGCTTGACGCCGAGCACGCCGGAGATCAGGGCGCCGCCCCACATGCCGTGCACGATCACCCGGTGGAAGATGTCGCTTTGGGCGAAGGCGGGATCCAGGTGAGCGGGGTTCACATCGCCGGAAACAGCGGCGAACACTTGCACGTCGTCAGCGGTGACGGTGCGGGTGATGCCGGCGCTGTCGCCGACCTTCAATTCGTCGAAGGTATGGTTCTCGACGTAAGTATCATCGGCGGCGGAGGTCATGAGGCTCAGCGCTCCAGGATATAGGTGCCGGGGGCGTCCTGAAGGGGCGCGTAGCCCTGCTCCGGCGCACCCATGGCGGGCGGCGGCTGGTCTCGGGGACCGGACTGGGCGTCGAGCCACGCCAGCCACGCGGGCCACCAGGATCCCTCCCGCCGCTCGGCCGAGGCGAGCCATTGCTCGGGGCCGACATAGTGGCCACCGGCGGGGCGCCGCTGAATATGGAAGCTCCGATGCGGGTGGCCGGGCTCGCTGACGATGCCGGCATTGTGGCCGCCCGTGGTCAACACGAAGGTGATCTCGCCCTCGTTCAGGAGGTTGATCTTGTGGACCGAGCGCCAGGGCGCGACGTGGTCGGTCTCGGTCGCGACGACGAAGAAGGGGAGCCGAATGTTTCCGACGGAGACCGGGGCACCCGCCACAAGCAGGCGGCCCTCGGCCAGCTCGTTCCGCAGGAACATCTTGCGAAGATACTCCGCGTGCATGCGCGCAGGCATGCGGGTGGCATCCTCGTTCCAGGTCATCAGGTCGTTGGCGTGCTCCTGTTCGCCGAGCCAGTAGCTCCTCACGACCCGCGACCAGATCAGATCGCGCGAGCGCAGAAGCTCGAATGCGCCGGCCATCTGCCTGCCATCCAGGTAGCCCTTGGAACCCATGACGTCCTCCAGGAAGGACACTTGGTCTTCGGTGGTGAAGAGCTGCAGCTCGCCGGCTTCCGTGAAGTCGGTCTGGGCGCAGAACAGAGTCACATCCTTCAGCCGGGTATCACCGTCGCGGCTCATCGCTGCTGCGGCGACAGAGAGCAGCGTGCCGCCGAGGCAGTAACCGCAGGCGTGAACCTTCGCGCCGGGCCGGATCGCGCTGACCGCGTCGAGCGCCGCCATCAGGCCGTTCGACCGATAGGCATCGAAGGCCGTGTCGCGCAGCTCCGCGCCGGGGTTGCGCCAGGAGATGCAGAACACCGTATAGCCCCGTTCGACCAGATATCGGACCAGAGAGTTGTGCGGGGACAAGTCGAGAATGTAGTATTTCATGATCCAGGCCGGCACGATCAGCACCGGCTCGGGATGAACCGTTTCCGTCTGGGGCGCGTACTGGATCAGTTCGATCAGCGCGTTGCGGAACACGACCTTGCCCGGGGTGATCGCCAGGTCGCGGCCGACCTTGAGGCCGCGGTCACCGCCCTCAGCCGCCCAACCACAGAGCTTCGCGAGGTCGCGCAGATAGTTGCCGGCCCCGTCCACGAGGTTGCTGCCGCGCTTCGCCTGCGTGACCGTCAGGATCTCGGGGTTCGTCCACGGCAGGTTGGACGGGGCGAAGACGTCCATCCACTGGCGGGCGGCGAAGTTCACGATGCGCTCGCTCTCCGGGCTGACCCCCTGCAGCCCGGTCGTGGCTCGTTCCACCCAGCCCTGCGCGAGCAGGAAGGCCTGCGCCAAGGCGGCGAAGGGCGCCGCTTTCCACTGCGGGTCGGCGAAGCGGTGATCGCCCGGACCGGGCTGCACCGCCGCGTCACCGAACAAGCCTGTCCAGAATCGCAGCACTGTTCTGGCAGCGTCGGAGGCGAGTTCCACCCGGTGAAAGGGGGCATTGGCCATGTGCACGGCCCAATCCACCGAGGCCAGCCACAGCGCGTTGGGCGAGCAACCCTGGGTCAGCCGACCCTCCGCGGCATGGAAGGGGCGGTCCAACGCGGCGCATGATGAAGCGAGGCCGGGTGGCACGATGCCCGCAGCGATAGCGGCGGCATCGAACGCTCGTCCGAGCGGCCTTGGGACATCCGGGCCTGCGACCTCGATCGGCGCGGTATCCCGCTGGGAAGGGTGGCCGCCATCGTCCATCTGGTGCGATCCCTCGTGGCTGACGGCGATCCGATAGGCGTCCGCCCGAGGCAAAGCCTTGACGGAGATCAAACGGCCGCCCGTTCGGGAGCCCTCCGATCTGCCGGACCTCCGCGCCGTATGCTGTCAGGCGCGGGGCGGCTATCGCCGCGACGTGGGCGGGCGGCGCTGTCGGACATCCGCGGATGGTCGTCCCGGCAACGCCGCCGGGACCGCCACGGCCCTGCGCACGGACCGGCTCCCGCACAGAGACGCGCGCGTGCGGCGGGCGGATACGGCGTCCTCCCTTCACGGGCCGGATTGATCCTGATCAATGAAGCGAACCGCGCCGGCCTGACAAGGATCGACGCAGCCGGCACCGGGGGCGGAACCGGGTCATCTCCCATCGAAGAAGAGCCCATGAACGCGAGGCACACGACGCGCCCACCGATGCGGCGCGCACCAGGAGCGGTGGCATGAGCCGGACCAGCCCACTCTGCGCGATCGTGCTCGCCGCCGGCGTCGCCGCCGGCACATCATCGCCCCCGTTGCCCGCCTTGGGACAATCGCGCCTCATGCAGCTGATCGACAGGCTGCGCGGTGCCACGATGCCGGAGGGCATCGCCAAGACCAACGGGCGCATCGAGGCGACCCAGGTCGACGTCGCGGCGAAGTATGCAGGGCGGCTGTCCAAGGTGCTCGTCAACGAGGGCGACGAGGTGCGGGCGGGCCAGGTCGTCGCCGTCATCTCGGCGCCCGAGACGGAGGCACAGTTGCGGGGCGCCCAGGCCCAGGTTCTGCATGCCAAGCAGAGCCGCGCGGAAGCCGTCGCTCTGATCGCTCAGCGCAACAGCGACCTCATCTTCGCCGCCGCCGACCTCGATCGCGGCAAGGAGCTGGTCGGCAAGGGCTTCATGACCAAACAGATCTTCGACCAGCGCCAGGCCAGGGCGGACGCCGCCAGGGCGGGGCTCGATGCAGCCGTGGCGCAGCGCGAACAGGCCGATTCCTCCGTGCAGAGCGCGGAGGCCGAAGTTCAGCGGCTGGAAGCCATGCTGGTGGATCTCGTGCTGCGGGCGCCGCGCGATGGGCGCGTGCAGTACAAGCTCGCGCAGGAGGGCGAGGTGGTGGGTGCCGGCACCCGCATCCTGACGCTCCTGGATCTCAGCGACGTCTACATGACGATCTACCTGCCGGCGGGCCAGGCCGGCCCGCTCAAGCTGAACGACGAAGCCCGCCTCATCCTCGATCCGGTCCCGCACTATGTCGTGCCGGCGACCATCAGCTTCGTGGCGGCCGATGCCCAGTTCACGCCCAAGACGGTGGAGACCGCGGACGAGCGCGAGAAGCTCACCTTCCGCGTCAAGCTTCAGATCGACCCGAAAGTTCTGAAGACCTACCACGACCGCGTGAAGACGGGCGTCCGCGGCATGGGCTTCGTCCGGACCCGATCCGACGTGCCATGGCCGGACGACCTCGCCGTGAGGCTGCCATGACGGCGGAGGCCGCCGCCCGGCTCGACCGCGTCTCGCATCGCTACGGCGACACGGTCGCGCTCGACGACGTGTCGCTGTCGTTGCCTGCCGGCCGCATGGTGGGAATCATCGGACCCGACGGCGTCGGCAAGTCGACGCTGCTGGCGCTCGTCGCCGGCGTGCGCCGGATCCAGCAGGGCCGCGTGCTGGCGCTCGACGGCGACATGGCGGAGGCGCGCCACCGCGGCGCCGCCTGCGCGCGCATCGCCTATATGCCGCAGGGTCTCGGCCGCAATCTCTACCCGACCCTCAGCGTCCTCGAAAACATCGACTTCCACGGCCGGCTGTTCGGCCAAGGTTCGGCCGAGCGGCGCGCGCGCATCACCGCGTTGCTCAGCGCGACGGGACTTGGCGCCTTCGAGGATCGCCCGGCCGGGAAACTGTCGGGCGGCATGAAGCAGAAGCTCAGCCTCTGCTGCGCGCTGATCCACGATCCCGACCTTCTGATCCTCGACGAGCCGACCACGGGGGTGGATCCGCTCTCGCGGGGGCAGTTCTGGGACCTGATCGGGTCGATCCGGGCGCGGCGGCCCGGCATGGGCGTCCTCGTCGCGACGGCCTATATGGACGAGGCCTCGCGCTTCGAGTGGCTGGTCGCCATGGACGGCGGCACGGTCATCGCCTCCGGCACCCCCGCGGAACTCCTCGCCAAGACCGGTAAGCCCGATCTCGAAGCCGCCTTCATCGCGCTTCTGCCGGCCGAGAAGCAATCCCAGCACCAGCCCGTCGTGCTGCGCCCGCGGCCGCCCGAACACGGCACGGCGCCGGCCATCGAGGCCGAGCACCTCACCCGGCGCTTCGGCAGCTTCACGGCCGTGGACGACGTCAGCTTCCGGATCGGCCGTGGCGAGATTTTCGGATTCCTCGGCTCGAACGGCTGCGGCAAGTCCACGGTCATGAAGATGCTCACGGGTCTCCTGCCCGCCTCGGCGGGAACCGCGCGCCTGTTCGGCCGCCCCGTCGGCGGGACCGACATGGAGACACGCCGCAACGTCGGCTACATGTCGCAGGCCTTCTCGCTCTACAACGAGCTGACGGTCCTGCAGAACCTCGAGCTGCATGCTCAGCTCTACCATCTGCCGCCGCAGGACATCCCGGTCCGGATTGCGGAGCTCCTCGACCGCTACGAACTCCGCCCGGTGAGTCATGCGCATCCCGAGAGCCTGCCGCTCGGGATCAAGCAGCGGTTGCAATTGGCGGTCGCGGTGCTGCACCGGCCGGCCATGCTGATCCTCGACGAGCCCACCTCGGGCGTCGACCCCATCGCCCGCGACGCGTTCTGGAGGACCTTGATCGATCTCTCGCGCAACGAAGGGGTCACCATCTTCCTGTCCACCCACTTCATGAACGAGGCGGAGCGCTGCGACCGCATCTCGCTGATGCATGCCGGCAAGGTCCTGGCCGTCGGTACCCCGGCCGAGCTGGTCCGGGCGCGCGGCAGCGCGTCGCTCGAGGATTGCTTCATCGACTACTTGGCCGAGGCAGCCGGCATCGACCGGCAGGCGCCCGCCGAGACGACGACCAACCCACCTCCGGCCCGCATCGCGCCGCACCGGCGCGGATTCGATCCGCGTCGGCTCTGGGCTTATGCGCGGCGTGAGACGATGGAGCTGTTGCGCGACCCGATCCGCATCGCCTTCTCGCTCATCGGCCCCGTCATGCTGATGCTGGCCTTCGGCTACGGCATCTCCTTCGATGTCGAGAACCTGCGTTTTGCGGCTTTCGATCAAGACAACAGTCCGGAAAGCCGGCACTTGATCGACGCCTTCACCAGCTCGCGCTATTTCAGCGCGCAGCCGCTCATCCACAGTCAGGGCGAGCTCGACCAGCGCTTCCGCAGCGGCAGCGTCCAGATCGCCGTGGAGATCCCCCCCCGCTTCGGCGCCGATCTCCAAGCACGCCGGGTGCCGGACGTCGCCATCTGGCTCGACGGCGCGATGCCGTTCCGGGCCGAGACGACCAGAGGCTACGTCACCGGGCTGGCGACCCAATACCTTGACCAATTGTCCCGCGACGGACGGGAGACCCGATCGGCCGGCGCCAGCGTGAACGTGGAGACGCGATTCCGCTACAATCAAGCGTTCAAAAGCGTCAATGCCATGGTGCCCGGCATCATCATGCTGTTGCTCGTCCTGATCCCCGCCGTCATGTCCGCCGTTGCGGTCGTGCGCGAGAAGGAAACCGGATCGATCGCCAACTTCCGGTCCACGCCCGTCACCAAGTTGGAGTTCCTCGTCGGAAAACAGCTGCCCTACATCGGCATCGCCATGATCAGCTTTGTACTGCTGGCGCTGATCTCGCGGTTCATATTCGATGTCTCCGTCAAGGGGTCGCTCCTCGCCCTCGTTCTCGGCACGCTCCTCTATGCCGCGGCGACAACCGGCTTCGGCCAACTCATTTCGACGTTCACGCGCACTCAGGTCGCGGCCGTCTTCGCGACGGCGCTCCTGTCGGTGATCCCGGCTGTGAACTTCTCCGGGCTTCTGGTTCCGGTCTCATCGCTCTCGGGAGGAGCGCGGCTGATCGGGCTCGGGCTGCCGCCGGCCTGGTACCAGCCGGTCACGACCGGCACCCTCGCCAAGGGGCTGTCGTTCCTGGAACTCGGGCCCAACATGCTGGTGCTGACAGGCTTCGCGCTTCTGTTCCTGATCCTGTCGCAGATCCTCCTGCGCAAGCAGGAGGCATAGGATGACCCAGATCGCTGGGGCTGCCTCGGCCGTCACCCCGCTGTTCCGCTCACGGTTCAGCACCCATGCCGGAAACGTGGTTCGCCTCGTCATCAAGGAATTGCGCAGCATCCGGGCCGACCCGGTCATGCTGTTCCTGGTCATCTATGCCTTCTCGCTCGCCATCTACATGGTGTCCTCGAACGTACCCATGGAAGCCAGAGACCTGACGGTCGGCGTGGTGGATGAGGATCGGTCCGATCTGTCGCGGCAGATCGCGAGCGCCCTCAGGCCGCCGCTGTTCAAACAGGTCGTGTCCCTCGCACCCGCCGAAGTCGACGCGGCCATGAATTCCGGCCGAATCGTCTTCGTGCTCGACTTCCCACCGCAGCTGCAAATGGACCTTCTGTCCGGCCGGCCGGCCGCCGTTCAGCTCGAAGTGGATGCCACCGCCATGACCCAGGCCGGCAACGGCGCGGTCTACATCCAATCCATCATAGCCCAGGAGGTCGCCAAATTCGCAGCCGGCCGCGACCTCCCGATCTCTGCTCCGATGCAAGTGGTGATGCGCGCCAAGTTCAACCCGAACCTCGAGTCGAGCTGGTTCACCTCCGTGACGCAGGTCATCAACAACATCACGCTCCTCACGGTCATTCTGACCGGGGCGGCGCTGATCCGGGAACGCGAACAGGGCACCGTGGAGCATCTGCTCGTAATGCCGCTTCTGCCTATCGAGATCATGCTCGCCAAGGTGGCGGCCAACGGGCTCGTGATCCTGGTCGCGGCGGGACTCTCACTGGTGCTCGTCGTGGAATGGTGGCTCGGAGTTCCGATTGCCGGCTCTCTCGCCCTCTTCCTGGTCGGAACCGGCCTCTACGCCCTGGCCGTGGCGGCGCTCGGCATCCTGCTCGGCACCATCGCAAGCTCCATGGGGCAGTTCGGCCTGCTTGCGATCCCCGTGCTGCTGCTGATGCAACTGCTATCGGGCAGCAGCACGCCCATGGAAAGCATGCCGGTCTGGCTTCAGTATGTGGTGCAGATTGTCAGCCCCACGCCGCACTTCGTCGCCTTCGCCCAAGGCGTGCTCTACCGCGGCGCCGATCTCACCATCGTATGGCCGCCACTGCTCGCCCTCGCGGCGCTGGGCAGCGTCTATTTCACGGTCGCGCTCGCCCGCTTCCGCAACGTGATCTTCGGGGACTGACCTGGGGTGGAAAAATCCGTGTTCGGTCCCGGTGTGGGGTGTGACGGATTGAACCTGAAGCGTTCGGGCTCTTTCGTCCAGGTCCGGCAAATGAACTCGTCGGGTGTGAGGCCGCGCAGGGTTTTGAGCCGGCGGCCGGCGTTGGAGGCATCCGCGAACAGTTGCAGGTGCAGCGGGAGCTCGTCATGGCAGCGCTTGACCACGGCGCCCTTGATGGTGCGGCTCATCCTCTCGACGTCGCCGTTCGTCCATGGGCAGCGCGGCTTGGTCAGGTGATGCTCGATCGTCGTCTGTGAACCGCTCCGGGTTTCCCGGAGGCTCCAATTTCTGAGAGGATGGAGCCGCGACGAAGAGAACGAGCCCGTTTTCCCCCGCGCTGCGCGAGCGGTTCGAATGGCGCGCGCAGGTGAGCGATCAAGGGTCGCAACGGTCCGCGATCTTGGTGGCCCAGCCGGACATGGAGTGGAACATATCGGCCGAGAGGGGCAGGTCTGCCGCCTTGACGACCGCCTTGGCGACCACCTTGGGCTCGCCGTTGTCGATGGCCTCCAGAGCGCGGCCAGCGCATCGGCATGCTCCAGGATCAGGTCTCCGATCCGGAACAGCAGGGGGCCGCGGGCGGAAAATGTCCTCATGGTGGGCGGGATGGTCGGAATGTCGGCTCGGACGTTCATGGCTCGGTGTCTTCCCGTTTTCATCGTCGACCGGAGCGAGGGCGAAGCCGCGAGGCCGCCGCCTCTGTGCGGTGTATAAAATCGGATATACCGGTTCCGCGAGGGGCAACCGCGTTTGCGCATGTGGGTGGCGCACGGGGGTTGGTAGGCACGCGGTGCGATCGAGGAAGGACGTGATGGCCCGGCTCAGCATTCGGATCGACTTGGCACCCGACAACCGCGTCGGCCCGGGCAAGGTGCAACTCCTCGAGATGATAGCGGAGCACGGCTCGATCAGCGCTGCCGGGCGTGCACTCGGCATGTCGTATCGCCGGGCCTGGCTGCTGATCGAGGAGATGAACAAAGGGTTTGGTCAGCCCGTGGTCGAGGCGCAGATCGGCGGCAAGGCCGGTGGCGGCGCCCGGCTGTCGGCCTTCGGGGCCGATCTCGTCGCGCATTACCGCGCGATCGAGCGGGCGGCCGAGCGGGCGGCGGCGCCGTTTCTGGCGCGCATCGCCCTATCGGCGCACAGCGGGGCCTGAACGCCTCCCCGGCCGAGCGGTGCCCTACGCCCGTCCGTGCGCCGGCTTTCGGCCGGCCTCATGGTTGATCGATGTATCACATCGGATATAACGATCGGTGCGGTCCGGATCACCCAGTCGCCTGCCGACGATCTGCCGCTCGACATGGGCCGGTGCCGGCGGAGATCGGCGGCCGAGGGGAAGTCACATGCCGCTCGTGACGCAGGTGCTGGGCGATACGAGCGCGGACGGAAACCGCATCCGCCTCCAGATCATCGTGGACGATCATGAGGTGAACGCGATCGTCCTGTGCCGCGACGACGTACAATCCGTGGCCGGGTTGCTGATCGCGTTGGGCGCACAGGCTCTGACTCGCCGCGGCTCGGACCAGGCGCCGGCCCTCGCGTCGGCCCGAATCCTCCCCGTCGATCTCATCACCCTCGGCGGCGACGAGCGCGACGGGCCCGTCCCGGTCTTCGGCGTCGGGGCGCCGGCGCTGGCTTTCGATCTCGCGCGCGATCGGCTGGCGGAGTCGGGGCGCACATTCCTCACCGCCAGCGCGCGGACGGCCGAGTTCGTGAACTGACTTGGCACGGAAGAGGAGGCGGCGTTCCATGCTCGCGCGGCATCTTCACTTCTTCGTGGCGCTCGCCCGCGAGAAGCATTTCGCCCGTGCCGCCCAGGCCTGTAACATCACACAACCG
This sequence comes from Methylobacterium sp. 2A, assembly GCF_009806555.1. Classification (GTDB taxonomy): domain Bacteria; phylum Pseudomonadota; class Alphaproteobacteria; order Rhizobiales; family Beijerinckiaceae; genus Methylobacterium. The sequence continues at coordinate 48,978 of NZ_VUOK01000054.1, forward strand.
ACCCTGTCGGCCGCGATCCGAAAGCTGGAGGAAGATCTTCAGGTTCCGCTGGTCGTGCGCAGCCAACGTTATCTCGGCCTCACGGTCGAGGGCGAACATCTGCTCGCCTGGGCCCGGCAGATCCTGATCGACTACGACAGCCTGCGCGAGGACCTTTCCGGCCTGCGGGGGGGATTGCGCGGCGTGCTGCGCCTCGGCGTCGTGCCGGCGGCGATGGGTGCGGTCGGCCTCCTCACGGTCCGGTTCCGGCAATTCCATCCGGAGGCCGGTGTCGAGATCCGGTCGCTCTCCTCGCGCGAGATCCAGCGCGCGCTCGACACTTTCGAGATCGAGGCCGGGCTGACCTATCTCGAGAACGAACCTCTGGAACGCGTGCGGCGTGTCCCACTCTACCGAGAGGGTTACGTCCTGGCCATGCGCGCCGACCACCCCTTCGCCCAGCGCGAAACCGTGACCTGGGCCGATGCCGCCGGATGCACGCTCTGCCTCCTAAGCGAGGACATGCAGAACCGCCGCATCCTCGACGGCCTCGCCGCGTCCCTCGGCCTTCGGCTGATGCCGGCGGTGACCAGCAATTCATTCCTCGGGATCTGCGCGCATCTGCGCCAGGGCGGCTTCGCCAGCATCGTCCCGCACACCTTCCGCCATCTGTTCGGCGGGACGGCCGACCTCGTCATGCGCAACTTGGTCGAGCCCGCACACCGCCAGTCGGTCGGCCTCGTCCTGTCCGAGCGCGACCCGCTGCCACCCATGGCCGCCGCCCTGTTTCGGATCGTCCTCGATGCGGATTGCGACATGGCCCTGGCGGACCTCTCCGAACCGTCGTGAAGGACGTCTTCAGACCGAACGCGAACCGATCGAGCGCGACATCACGGCTGTGCGGGACAGGATCCTGACCGTGACGCGCGCCGGATGATGGCCGCCTGTATGCGGCCTTCAAGATCCGAAGGCAGGCAAGCCCCGGCCTCGGGCGACAGTATCTGGCGGATCCGCTGGCGAGACCACAAGATCTTCGCGCCCTGGCCAGGCCTTGAGCGCAAACGCAATTCCGTCTGGCAGCGCGCCCGATTGGCGGACATCCGGCGCCGACCGGGCCTGGAATGCATGATCGACTGTTTCGATCATGCAATTCGGAAAATCAATTTGCTTCGACTTGGGTCGAACGGGCAGATGTCTCTGCACCGCTGCAGTCGAGACAAGAATCGTTCTCACGAAGTGCGTGCGGGGAAAAGTCCGGTCTCATCGAATCTGCGAAGAAGCGGCCTCAAGCCGCTTCGCCGGTCGTCCTCATTTTTCTTCGAGCAGAGGGAAGCATCATGGCCAAGATCGTTCTCGTCCTCTACGACGATCCCATCGATGGAATGCCGAAATCCTACGCCCGCGACGACCTGCCGAAGATCGAGCGCTACTCCGATGGCCAGACACTGCCGACCCCGAAGGCCATCGACTTCCAGCCGGGGCACTTGCTCGGCAGCGTCTCAGGTGAACTCGGTCTGCGCCCCTACCTCGAAGGGCTTGGCCACGAGCTGATCGTCACCTCTTCGAAAGAAGGGGAGGATTCCGTCCTCGATCAGCATCTGCACGACGCCGAGATCGTAATCTCTCAGCCGTTCTGGCCGGCCTACATGACGAAGGAGCGCATCGCCAAGGCGAAGAAGCTCAAGCTCATTGTCACCGCCGGCATCGGGTCGGACCACACGGACCTCGATGCCGCGAACGCGCACAACATCACGGTCGCGGAAGTGACCTTCTGCAACTCGATCAGCGTCGCCGAGCACGCGGTGATGATGATCCTCGGACTCGTCCGCAACTACATCCCCTCCTACCAGTGGGTCCTGAAGGGCGGCTGGAACATCGCCGACTGCGTCGCCCGCTCCTACGACGTCGAGGGCATGCATGTCGGCACGGTCGCCGCGGGCCGCATCGGCCTCGCGGTGCTCAAGCGCCTCAAGCCGTTCGACATGCACCTGCATTACACCGACCGCCATCGGCTGCCGGAGAGCGTCGAGCGGGAACTGGGCCTGACGTGGCACGCCAGCCGCGAGGAGATGTACGGTGTCTGCGACGTCGTGACCTTGAACTGCCCGCTCCATCCGGAGACGGAGCACATGATCAACGACGAGACCCTGAAGCTGTTCAAGCGCGGCGCCTACCTGGTCAACACCGCTCGCGCCAAGCTCACGGTCACCGATTCGATCGTGCGCGCCCTCGAGTCCGGTCAACTCGCGGGCTACGCCGGCGATGTCTGGTTCCCGCAACCGGCGCCGAAGGACCATCCCTGGCGGACCATGCCGCATCACGGCATGACACCGCACATCTCCGGCACCTCGCTTTCCGCCCAGGCGCGCTACGCGGCCGGCACGCGCGAGATCCTCGAATGCTACTTCGAGGGCCGTCCCATCCGCGACGAGTACCTGATCGTTCAGGGCGGCAAGCTCGCTGGCGTCGGCGCCCGCTCCTACAGCGTGAACGACGCCGGCAAGGAGCAGTTGGCCAAGGCCTGACGGTCAGCATCCCAAGCCAAGCAGCCGGCCCGCCGTGGCGGCCGGCTGCCCCACCGTCACGCGGGGATCGGGAACCGACGAAGAAGCGCGAAGACTTCGCCGGGACGGCGTTGGAGTTGTCCCGCTCTGGTGGAGCGGTGGAACGGTTGCGGGTCAGGGTTCGGCGAGCCTCTCCTGGTCGTAGCGGGCCGGTGAGCGATAGCCGAGCGCGGGGGGCAGGCGCACGGGGTTTGAGATGCCCGCGATGAAGCGGCGGGCTTGGGCGGAGGGATCGAAGGCGCGGGTGAGGTCGGTTGGGTCGCGTCCAGCGCGGACAACTCAACCACTGGGCGGGGGAACTCGGGAGCGCAGGGTGGGCGTGTCTGAGGCATGGAGCGCACCTCGTGCCGAAAGCCTGCAGGGCTCCACGAGACCGGGTCAGCTCCAACTCCACCGATCACGCTCGAAAGCGGACATCAGCTGTGGTGTCGTGTTGCGGCAATGACATCGCGGCCCGACTCACGCCGGACCGACGACATGCCGGCGGGATCATCGCTCAGGTTGACCAACCGATACTGCCCTGCATGCGCGCCTCGCGCCCGCGCCCGCCAAAAACAACGCTCTGCGACGCGGCATTCGGATCCGAGCGTAATCTGTTGCGAATCCTGGCACGCAGGATTTCGATCCGGTTGCGCCAGTTCGCCACCTGCGCGGCCTGCGATGAGATCGCCTGTCCCCCTTCCGAAAGATGGGCGGACGGCACCCGGGTAGCCGAGACGCCGACTCGTCGCACACGCGTGATCAGGACTTGACGCGCTTTGGAATTGGACGTCCGCGGCAGGCGGCCCGGAATTGCTGGCGCGAGAGACCGTGCATATTGCGCCGGTCGGCCTGCTGCGTGCAGGCCATCTTGCGGTCGGCTTTGTTCAGTTCCTTGGTACCCGTGGACGGCACGTCCGTCGGAGAGGGTGCGGTGTAGCTCTGCGCAAGACCCGTCGTCGACAGCGCAACGGATAGAGCAAACCCAAGACCCAGCCGACGCATCATACCCCTCCGCATGCTGGTTATGGCCAAGCAATCGTCGCGCCAGTGTCGCTTGCCCGGCGCCGCGTTGCGCGCGGGAGGCCGGGCCTCGGCGCTTCGTCAGGGGTAGCGGAGCGGATCGTTCGGACGGCGTGCGTCGTAGACGCATTCGCCCGCCACCCAAGTCGCCCGAACCGTCCGATGATCGCCGAGCGTCATCAGCACGAACAGGAGATCCTCGATGTCCCGGCAGCTTCCGGTCCGAAATCCGAGCAGCGGGGTAGCCGCGAGGTCGAGGACGCAGAGATCAGCCTCGAAGCCGTCGGCGATGCGCCCGATCCGGTCGTCGAGGCGCAGGGCTTCGGCGCCGCCGAGCGTCGCGAGCCAGAAGGCGCGCAGCGCGTCGAGCTTGGTCCCGCGCAGGGCCGCGACCTTGTAGGCGTCGCCCAGCGTCTTGAGCAGCGACAGGGTCGTGCCGGCGCCGACATCCGTCCCGAGGCCGACGCGCACCGGCCGCCGGGGATCGAGGGCATCGAACAGCCGGAACAGGCCGCTGCCCAGGAATCCGTTGGAGGTCGGGCAATGGGCGATCGCCGCGCCTGCGGCGTGGCAGGTGCAGAAATCGTCCTCGCTCACGTGGATCGCGTGGCCGAAGACGCTGCGCGGACCGACGAGGCCGGATTGGGCATAGACGTCGAGGTAGCTCGCCCGGTCCGGGAACAGGTCCATGACCCAGGCAATCTCGTCGGTGGTCTCGCACAGATGGGTCTGGAGGAAGAGCCCGTCATGCTCGCGCAGGAGCGCACCGGCGGCGTCGAGCTGCGCCGCCGTGCAGGACGGCGCGAAGCGCGGGGTGACCGCGTAGAGCTGCCGCCCGCGACCGTGCCACCGCGCGATGAGCGCCTTGCTCTCGTCGTAGCCGCGCTGCGCCGTGTCCAGGAGGGCCTCCGGCGCGTTGCGGTCCATCAGGACCTTGCCGGCGATCATCCGTGTGTTGAAACGCTCGGACTCCGCGAAGAAGGCCTCCACGGAACCGGGATGGACCGTGCAGTAGACCACCGCAGTGGTCGTCCCCGCCCCCAGGATCTCGCGGAAGAACAGTTTCGCAACCCGCTCCGCGTGGACTTGATCCGCGAATTCCAGCTCGGCCGGGAAAGTGTACTTGCTGAGCCAGGTGAGCAGCTGCTCGCCGTACGAGGCGATCATCTGCAGCTGCGGATAGTGGACATGCGTGTCGATCAGCCCCGGCAGGATCAGGGCATTCTCGTAATGCGTGATCGGGACGCCGGGCGGAACCCGATCGACCGTGTCGCTGTAAGATCCGAAACTCGTGATCCGCCCGTCCTCGATCAGGATGAGCGCGTCCTCGACATGGTCCAGGCATCCCTCGGCCAGGAACGGGTTTCCGGACAGGCTCGCCGCGCGGCCGCGCAGGGCGCGGCACGCCGATCCCGCGGGCTTGGGCGTGGGGTCGGGCCTCACAGACATGCCGCGTGCACGATGCGCACGCACGCCGGAGCGACGGGCAGCGCCGCGGCCGCGCCCTGCCGATGCACCGTGCCGGTGCCGAACTCCGCCGGGGTCAGGCATTGATCGAGCCCATAGCTGCCGACGACGTCGTGCGGCTTCAAGCGGCTCGCCACCCGCGCGTCCCGGGTTCTCACCGCGTTCCGGCGGCGCAGCGCGAACGGATCCAGGGCCGATGCGAGGGCGAAGATGGTCTGGCTCCGGCCGTAGCCGCGGCAGGCCCACGCCGCCACCGTGTGGGTGCCCGGCAGCTTTGCGCGACGAGAGGCGGGGCGATCCGGTCGCCCGGCAGTTCGAGCCGGTCGGGTCGCGCGATCGTGCAGGTCGCTGCCGTGCAGGTCGCTGCGGGCGTCAGACCATGCGCGTCGACCGTGTGCGGGCACCCGCCGGGAACCCGCCAAGTCGACGAGCCGGCATGCTCCAGGCCGCAGCACAGGGACCAGCCACGTCCCGCCGGCCAGGAACGCATCGCCGTCCGCCCGATCCGGCCGATCGGCCCGGCCGCGGGGCGGGAGGACGGTCTCGATCGTGTTGAAGTCCATGCCCCCTCGTCAGACGGTTCGGCGCCGGACACCCGACGCAATATGCCTGCCGCAGACCTGCCGCGCCGAAGGCCCGCGCGCGGATGATCCCGGCGCCGCCGGAAAAGTCCATGCGCGGCTCCCGGCGCCGAGCGCGCGCAAACCGTATTCGCGGTGCAGCCTGACCGGCACCGGGATCAAGATCGCTCAGACCGGTCAGGGTTGCCGCATCGATCCGCCCTCTGGGGCGCGAACCGCGACCGGCGCGCCGCCGCGGGGACAGGCTGGACGACGGAATCGGCCGCCTGCAGCTTCCGCACGGTCGAAGATACCGGTCCGCACCCACGCGAGGGTGTTGTGTTTTTGCGACTCACGTTCAAGTCGACGCCGCTCGCCAGCGCCCTGGCATAACGGTTGCTGCTCTGTATCCGGCCAAGCAGGATTGGGGGGACGGCGCAATGATCGGGCGGGTACTGGTGACGGCGGCCTTGTCGCTCTGGGCGATGGCGGCCGCATCCGCGGCAGACCTGGAAACCGCGAAGACGGACAAGGCCCCGGAGTCCGTGCCGGTGAAGGATGCGTCCTTCTTCCTCTTCTCGGACACCCAGATCAGCTATCGCTATCAATTCCCGGCGGTCGCGCCCGGCGTGCAGATCCGGCGGCCCGACGGAAGCTTCGTATCGCGGGAATCGCCCAAGCAGATCCTGGGCATCACCCATGCGGATGCCTGGGCCTACGGCACGAACTTCTTCGCCCTCGACATCCTGAAGTCGGGCTCCCAACTCCCGGCCGGCACGACGAATCCGCCGGGGAGCATCGCCTCGCCGGCCTTCTCCGATTACGGCAACACGGAAGCCTACGGCCTCTATCGCGGCACCCTCAGCCTGAACGCGCTCACAAACTCGAAGGCCTTCGCGATCCCCGGCTTCGTCAAGGACGTGTCGCTCGCCTTCGGCTTCGACGCGAATTCGCAGAACGACGCGTTCGGCTCGAAGAAGCGTGACGTCGTCGGCGGCCTGAACTTCGCCTTCGACGTTCCGGCGGGCTTCCTCAACCTGAGCACCCACGCCTACAAGGAATGGAACCGCAACGGCTTCAACGTTCAGCCGGATCGCGATCAGAGCTTCGACGTCGTCCCCGAATTCGAGATCGTCTACAATTTCCCATTGGCCTTCACCAACCTCCCGCTCAGCCTCACGGGCTTCAACAACATCGTGCTGCCCAAGGGGCGCGGCGTGCAGAACGTGGCCGACTTCGCCTTCAACCCCAAGCGCGGCTTGGAGTTTCTCTCGCGCACCAACCTCGTTCTCGACCTCGGCAAGCTGATCTACGACCAACCCAACAGGGTCGATGTCTTCATCGGGTTCCAGTACTGGCTGAACAAGTTCGGCAACGTGGAGACCGCGAGCTTCAAGGGCACCGAGGAGAAGAGCTTCCTCGCAGGCTTCGCCTTCCACGTCTTCTGATCGCTTCTGACCCTCAAAAGGCATCGCGGAGCGGGCGGACCATGGCAGGCGGCACCGGATCGGCAGGGCCGGCGAACGATCCGAGGCCTCTGTTCGGCGCCTATGGCATCGTGAAGCGCTTCGGCACGTTCACGGCGAACGACCACATCGACCTCGAGATCCACACCGGCGAGATCCACGCCCTGCTCGGGGAGAACGGGGCCGGGAAGTCGACGCTGATGAAGATCCTCTACGGCCTGCTCGAGCCGACGGAGGGGGTCGTCACGCATCGGGGGGCGGCGGTCCGGCTGCGGAACCCCGAGGCGGCGCGCCGGCTCGGCATCGGCATGGTGTTCCAGCACTTCTCCCTCTGCGAGAACCTCACGGTCGCCGAGAACATCGCCCTGGTCATGGAGCGGAGCCTGCGCCGCGCAGCGCTCGCGGAGCGGATCGCGGCGCTCGGGGAAACCTACGGCCTGAAGCTCGAACCCGACCGGCCGGTCTGGTCCCTCTCGGCCGGCGAGCGCCAGCGCATCGAGATCGTGCGATGCCTGCTCCAGGACCCGAAGCTCGTGATCCTCGACGAGCCGACCTCGGTGCTGACGCCGGGTGAGGCGGAGCTGCTGTTCACCGTGCTGGAGCGCCTGCGCGGCGAGGGCCGGGCGCTGCTCTACATCTCGCACCGGCTCGACGAGGTGCGCCGTCTCTGCGCCCGCGCCACGATCCTGCGCGGCGGCCGGGTCGTCGGCACCTGCGACCCGCGTTCGGAGACCGCCGCGTCGCTGGCCGCGCTCATGGTCGGCGCACAGGTGCGGGAGGTCGCCGCACGCCCGGCCGCGCCCGGCGGGGACGAGCGCCTGCGGCTGGAGCGCCTGTCGCTGCCCGCTCCGGGCCTGCACGCCACGGCCCTGCGCGACATCAGCCTCGGCATCCGCGGCGGCGAGATCCTGGGCATCGCCGGCGTCGCCGGCAACGGTCAGGCGGAACTCTTCGCCGCGCTGTCCGGGGAAATCCCGGCGCCGGAGGCGGGGGCCGTGCGGATCGACGGGACCTCCGTCGGACATCTCGGGATCAACGCGCGCCGCCGGCTCGGCGCCGCCTTCGTGCCGGAGGAGCGCAACGGCCACGCCGCCGCGCCCGGCCTGAGCCTGTCCGAGAACGTCGTCCTCACGCGCCGGGCCACGGCGCCGCTGTCGCGCTTCGGCCTCGTGCGCCGCGCCGCGGCCCAGGCGCTGGCGGCCCGGGTGATCGACGCCTTCGACGTTCGCGGGGCGGGACCGGATCCGGCGGCCGGCACGCTCTCGGGCGGCAACCTGCAGAAGTTCGTGGTCGGGCGCGAGATCCAGGCCGAGCCTGGGATCCTGGTGGTCGATCAACCGACCTGGGGGGTCGACGCCGCCGCGGCCGCGCGGATCCGGCAGGCTCTGATCGACCTCGCCGCGCGCGGGTGCGCGGTCCTGGTGATCAGCCAGGATCTCGACGAGCTGTTCGAGATCGCGGGATCGATCGCCGTCCTGCACGCCGGACACTTGTCGGCCGCCGCGCCGCGGGCCGAAACGACGCGCGAGGCGGTGGGACTGCTGATGGGCGGATCGAGCGGGCTCCCCAGCGGGCAGGACGGCCCCGTCGACCCAACGGGTGCCATCGCGCGAGCCGAGATTGCCCATGCGCCTTGATCTCGTGCCGCGCGCGCGGCGCTCGCCCCTGGCCGAAGCCCTGTCGCCGGTCCTGGCCTTCGTGACGGCCGTGCTGATCGGCGGCGTGGCGGTCTCGCTCCTCGGCGTCTCGCCGGGCGCGGCCTTCGCCGTCTATTTCGTGACCCCGCTCTCCGAGCTGTGGTCGCTGCAGGAGATCGCCGTGAAGGCGGCGCCGCTCGCCCTGATCGCGACGGGCCTCGCCTTCTGCTACCGGGCGAACCTGTGGAACATCGGGGCCGAGGGCCAGTTCGTCGTCGGCGGACTCGCCGGCGGCTGGGTGGCGGTCGCGACCCAGGGGAGCGCGGGCTCCACCGCCTGGATCCTGCCCGCGATGCTGCTCGCGGGGACGCTCGCCGGCATCGCCTACGCGATGATCCCGGCCCTCCTCCGGGTCCAACTCGACGTCTCGGAGATCCTGACGAGCCTGATGCTCGTCTACGTGGCGGAGCTGCTCCTCGACTACATGGCGCGCGGCCCGCTGCGCGACCCGGCGGCCTTCAACTTCCCGCAGAGCGTCGCGTTCGACGCGGCCGCGCGCCTGCCGTACCTGATGGAGGGCGAGACCCTGCATGCCGGCGTGCTCCTGGCGCTCGCCGCGACGGTGATCGCGACCCTTGTCCTGGGCCGCAGCCTGTTCGGGTTCGCGACGCGCGTCGTCGGCGAAAGCCCCCGTGCCGCCCGGTTCGCGGGCTTCAGCGAGGTTCGGTTGACGCTCGCGGCCTTCGCGATCTCGGGCGGCGCGGCGGGTCTTGCCGGCGTCGCCGAGGTCGCGGGCCGGATCGGCCAGCTCCAGCCGACGATCTCGCCGGGCTACGGGTTCACCGCGATCATCGTCGCCTTCCTGGGACGGCTCTCGCCGCTCGGCATCCTGGCCGCCGCCCTGGTGATCGCGATCACCACCATCGGCGGCGAGGCGGCACAGATCGATCTCCGGCTCCCCCTCGACCTGACCCGGGCCTTCCAGGGGCTGCTGCTCTGCCTCGTCCTGGGGGCCGACGTGCTCACGCGCTTCCGGATCCGGCTCGTCTCCGGAGCGGCGCGATGAGCCTCGACATGATCCAGATGGTGCTGGTCACGGTGCTGACGGCGGCGACCCCGCTGATCATCGCGGCCCTCGGCGAACTCGTGGTCGAGCGCGCGGGCGTCCTCAACCTGGGCGTCGAAGGCATGATGGTGTGCGGCGCGGCGCTCGGCTTCGCCGCCGCGGTGGAGACCAACTCGACCCTGCTGGGCGCGCTCGCCGGTGCCGGTGCCGGCATGGGGCTCGCGGCCGTGTTCGGATTGCTCACCGTGGGACTCGCGGCCAACCAAGTGGCCTCCGGCCTCGCGCTCACGATCCTCGGGCTCGGCCTCTCCGGCCTCGTCGGGGCCGGCTATGTCGGTCAGAAACGGGAGCCGGCCCCGCATCTGTACGTGCCGGGGCTCAGCGACTTGCCGGGGATCGGCCGCCTGTTTTTCGGGCAGGACGCCTTCGTCTATGCCGGCCTCGGCCTGGCGGCGGGCATCGCGTGGTTCCTGTGGCGGACGCGGGCGGGGCTGATCCTGCGGGCCGTCGGCGACGACCACGCCGCGACTCACGCGCTGGGCCTGCCGGTCCGCGGCGTGCGCTTCTTCGCGGTCCTTTTCGGGGGCGCCTGCGCAGGACTGGCCGGATCCTATCTGTCCCTCGCCTATACGCCGTTCTGGGCGCCCGCGATGACCGCGGGCCGCGGCTGGATCGCGCTCGCCCTCGTGGTCTTCGCCTCCTGGCGGCCGGGGCGGGTGGTGGCGGGGGCGACCCTGTTCGGCGGCGCCACCGTGCTGCAGCTCCACGCCCAGGCCGCGAGCATCGGCCTGCCCGGGCAGCTGCTCTCGGCGCTCCCCTACGTCGCGACGATCCTGGCACTCGTCCTGCTCTCGCTCGGCCGGAGGCGGGGCGGTTCGCTGGCCCCCGCCGCGCTCGGGCGCGACTTCACCCCGCACCGCTAGCGGTGCGGCTACCCAGAGGACATTCCGGATGCTGCGAACCACCCTCGGCGCCTGTCTCGGCGCCCTTCTGCTCCTCGCCTCCCCGACGCACGCCGAAGACAAGCTCAAGGTCGGCTTCGTCTATGTCGGGCCCGTCGCCGATTACGGCTACTCGTTCCAGCACGACCTCAGCCGCAGGGCGCTCGCCGAAGCGCTGCCCGACAAGGTCGAGACCACCTACCTCGAGAACGTGCCGGAATCCGACAGCGAGCGGGCGATCGAGAAGCTCGCCCGCTCAGGGATGGGCCTGATCTTCACCACGTCGTTCGGCTTCATGGAGCCGACCCTGAAGGTCGCCCGGAAATTCCCGAAGGTGAAGTTCGAGCACGCGACCGGCTACAAGCGCGCCGCCAACGTCTCGACCTACTCGGCGCGGTTCTACGAGGGCCGCTACGTCTGCGGCAAGATCGCCGCCACGCTCACGAAAACGGGCACGATCGGCTACATCGCGTCGTTCCCGATCCCCGAGGTGGTGAGCGGCATCAACGCGTTCATGCTGGGCGCGCAGTCGGTCAACCCGAACGTCAAGCTGAAGATCGTCTGGGTGAACACGTGGTTCGACCCGGGCAAGGAAGCCGAAGCCGCCAAGGCCTTGCTCGCCCAGGGGGCCGACATCCTGGCCCAGCACACGGACTCCGCCGCGCCCCTCCAGGAGGCCGAGAAGCAGGGCAAGCTCGCCTTCGGCCAGTCCTCGGACCAGTACCGCTTCGCCCCGAAGGCGCAGCTGACCGCCGTCGTGGACGACTGGAGCGGCTACGTCATCCGCGAGACCAAGGCCGTCCTCGACGGGTCCTGGCAGAGCCACGATACCTGGGGCGGGATCAAGGACGGCATGGTCGTGCTGGCGCCCTTCACCAACATGCCCGCCGACGTGAAGGCCATGGCCGAGGATACGGTCAAGGCCATCGCCGCCGGCAAGGTCAACCCCTTCGCCGGACCCGTGACGAAGCAGGACGGGAGCGTCGCGGTGAAGGCGGGCGAGATCGCGCCGGACCCGATGATCCTCGGCATGAACTGGTACGTGAAGGGTATCGACGACACGCTGCCGCAATAGGGTTCCGCGGCCGATCTCCCGCACGGTGCGGAAAGGGGGCCGGCAGCACCCTTCAGTATCGGCCGAGCGGTGCTGCCGGCCCGCCGGGCTGCGGGGCGGGCGGTTCCTGAACCGGGATGCCGTCTCCTCGTGGCGATACCACGACCGCGTCGCCCGAGCGGATCGCCTCCGATTCGTTGCGAGGACCGGCAATGCCCTCCGTTCCGCCCGGGGCCGTGGCGGGGTCGCGGCCGGCAGGGGCACTGTAGGATTGGGCCTGTGCGGTCGCCGCCGTGCCGAGAAGACCGCCCAGGGCCATGACCACCATCAACGTCCGTGGCATCGCGGCTCCATCGTCGAGACATCAGTAAGCGGATCGAATGGTGGAGACGCCCACAAGTTCCATGAGGACGATGCGGCAGTATCGCTCATTCGACGCCGCCTTTGCCCCTGGCTCTCGTCAGACCGACACCGAGCGCCGTCCACGAGGCCGGTGGATCCCGCGATGCCGGCGCGCCGCGCGACCGCGCAGACCGCCCGGCGCGGTGACACGAGGCTGACCGGCCGGAGGCGTCACGGTGCCCTGCGCGGCCGCCCGCATCGGAACGGTGAGTCGCCCGCCCGTGAACCCGGCCCCGAGGCCCGGCGACGCGCCCACAGCCAGAACGGCGATCCATCCGGCCCGGACGCAGCGCATCTCACCCTCCCCCGCGATCCGGAACGGCCGCCGGAACCGCAGCAAGTCACGTGGCCCATCACCCGCTGCGGGTCTCAGCTGCCGCGATAGGTCTGGTAGCTCCAGGGCGTCGCCGCCAGCGGCACATGATAATGCGCCTCCGGATCGGCCACGCCGAAGCGCAGGGGCACGACATCGAGGAAGGGCGGCTGCGGCAGGCTCATCCCGAGGCCTCGATGATAGTCGCCGAGGGCGAACCGGATCTCGTAGACCCCGATCGGAACCGGCCGCCCGGCGATCAGCGGGACGTCGGTGCGCCCGTCCGCGTTGGTGACGGCGCGCGCGACGCACACGGCCTCGGCCTCGGTGACGGCTTCGACGAGTTCCACGGCAACGCCCGCGGCCGGCCGGCCGAGCACGGTGTCGAGCACATGCGTGGAGATCCGGCCGGTGGTGCGGAGCGTCCCGTCCGCTTCGACCGCGCGGCCGAGGCGGAGCGCGGCGATGCGGAATACCTCGGCCTCCGCGGTACGCATTTCCGTCTCCGGATCGGATCCGAGGCGCTCCTCGAACGCCCGCAGAAGCGAGGCACGGCCGTGGCGCCCGATGCAGAGGATGAACGGGATGCCGAAGCGGCCGCGATAGGCCGCGTTCAGGGCCTCGAACTGGGCGTATTCCGAGTCGGAGAGGCGATCCAGGCCGGCCGCCGCCTGCTCGACGATCGAGTCGGCGGCGATCCGCCCATCACGGGCCGCACGACCCGCGAGTTCCGGGTGCCCGGTCAGCAGCGCGCGGCGCAGATCGTCGGGCGCCGACGTCACGGCTGCGCACAAAGCCGCGTGGAGCGCGGCCACGGTGTCGAACGGCCGGCGCTGGGCCGCGGCCCGGGCAACCCAGGGCGCGTGCTCGAAGACGGCGCCGAGCGCCGCCACGAAGTCGGCCTCCGGCATGGTGTTGAGGTCCGTGAGAGGGATTTTCATCGCCACCCCGTTCTTCGGCATGCCCCGTCCTGGGGCCGCTTCACCGGCACCGGGACCACGCCGAATCGACGCCGGTCCCCGGCCTGTTCGCGGTTGCAGGCAACAGGCCAACCGACCTCCGCGCGGGGATTGATTCCAGCGCGACGCCCGCTTCGGCGCCCGACACTCTTGCGATGTCTCCGGGACGCCGCAACCAACACTTGGCATATACCTTGCGCGATCGGCGCTGTGGCGCGCGGATCTGCGGTCTTCATGGTCGACCGGCCCGCCCGCTGGAGAGATCCCGCCATGCCGAGCGCCACCCGATCCGAGGCTCCCGCGAGTCCCCGGCCAGACGCGGCCCTGGTAGGCGGCTCCGTCCCGCTCGAAGCCGCCACGGCGCCGATCACCCAGGTCGGCCCCCTCGCGCTCGGCCTGCTCGGCCTTCAGCATGTGCTGGTGATGTATGCCGGCGCCGTAGCGGTGCCGCTGATCGTCGGCCGGGCGCTCAAGCTGCCCCCGGATCAGGTCGCGATGCTGGTGAGCGCGGACCTGTTCGCGGGCGGCCTCGCGACGCTGGTGCAGAGCTGGGGCCTGCCCGGTATCGGCGTGCGCATGCCGGTGATGATGGGGGTGACCTTCGCGGCGGTGACGCCGATGATCGCCATGGGCGCGAGCCCCGACATCGGATTGACGGGCATCTACGGCGCCGTGATCGCGGCCGGCCTGTTCGCGCTGGCGGTGGCGCCGCTGATCGGACGGCTGCTGCCGCTGTTCCCGCCGGTGGTGACCGGCACCATCATCCTCGTGATCGGCATTTCGCTGATGCGCGTCGGCGTGAATTGGGCGGCCGGCGGGATCGGCAATTCCCATTACGGAGCGCCGCTCAACCTCGCCATCGCGGCCTTCGTGCTCTGCGTGATCCTGGCCATCACGCGGTTCGGGACCGGCTTCGTCAACTCGGCCTCGGTCCTGATCGGCATCGTGATCGGGACGGCCGTGGCCGGGTTCTTCGGGCTGGTCGACCTCGGCCACGTCGCGCGCGCACCGTGGTTCGACCTCGTCCGACCCTTCGCGTTCGGATTGCCGACCTTCGATCCCGTCTCGGTCGTGACGCTCTGCATCGTGATGATCGTCGTGCTGATCGAGTCGACCGGCATGTTCCTCGCGCTGAGCGAGATCTGCGCGGACCCGGTCGACGAGACGCGCCTGACTCAGGGCCTGCGCGGCGACGGGCTCGGAACGGTGATCGGCGGCCTCTTCAACACCTTCCCCTACACATCGTTCTCGCAGAACATCGGCCTCGTCGGCGTGACGGGCGTCCGGACCCGTTACGTCGCGGTCGTCGGCGGCGTGATCATGCTGGGGCTCGGGCTCGTTCCGAAGCTGGCGGCCCTGGTCGAGGCGGTCCCGCCATGCGTGCTCGGCGGTGCGGGTCTCGTGATGTTCGGCATGGTCGGCGCCACCGGCGTGCGCATCCTCGGCACGGTGGATTTCGCCGGCAACCGCAACAACCTGTTCGTGGTCGCCGTCTCGGTCGGCTTCGGCATGATCCCGCTGGTGGCTCCCGCCTTCTTCAAGGAGATGCCGCGCGCGCTGCACCCGCTGCTCGAATCGGGCATCCTGCTCTGCGCCCTCTCGGCCGTGATCCTGAACCTGTTCTTCAATGGTCTCGACACGGTGGGCGCAGCGCGGGCGGACGCCGTCCGGCAGGCCCGGGCCGCCGAAGCTCACTGAACCCGTCCCAACCCGGAGATGCATATGGCCCTGATGGCTTCGCGATACGGCAAGAGCCGGGTTCGGGTGATGCGTCTGACCCGGGACGGCGATCACCACACGCCCCGCGAACTGACGCTGACCGTGCTCATGCAAGGTCGCTTCGACGCCGCCTGGACGGAGGGCGACAACCGCGCCTGCGTGGCCACCGACAGCGTCAAGAACATCGTCAACGTCACGGCGGCCCGGAACGTCTCCCTCGACAAGGAGGCGTTCGTCGGGGCCGTGGCGCGGGTCATCCTCGACACCTACCCGCAGGTGGAGACCGTGACGATCGAGGCCACCGAGACGCGCTGGCTGCGCCACGCGATCGCCGGTGCGCCGCACGGCCACACCTTCACGCTCGACGGCAACGGCGTCGGCTATGTCCGCCTCGTGGCCGGCCGGGACGGGGCCGAGCTCCGCTCGGGCCTGCGGGGCTTCACCTTCATGAAGACCACGCAGTCGGGCTGGTCTGACTTCGTCGACGATCAATATCGGACGCTGCCGGACACGACCGATCGGATCGCCGCGACCAGCATGGACGCCACCTGGACGTGGTCCGGCACGCCGGCCGACTATGGCGAGGCCAATGCCCGTATCCTGGAGACGCTGATCGCGGTGTTCGGGAGCACCTACAGCTACGGCGTGCAGGACAGCATGTACCGGATGGGCGAGGCGGTGCTGGCGGCGATGCCTGAGGTCGCCGAGATTGCCTTCGCCATGCCGAACAAGCACTACATCCCGATCGACCTCCAGCCCTTCGGCCTCGACAATCCCGGCACCGTATTCCTGCCGACCGACGAGCCACACGGCCAGATCGAGGCTACGATCGGCCGCGTCGCCTGAGCGCGGTCGCGCTGCGGAATGCCGCGGCGGTGACCCAGGCGATGGCGCTGACCCAACGGGCACAATCCGCTCTGGACCGGCCGGCGTATCTCGTCGCGGCGCGGATCACGGCGGCCTGGCACAGGTGCAGCGATCCGGACCGAGCGGAACCACCGGGAAAAATCCGTGCCATGCGCTCCGAAAGCGGACGGAAGCGGCTGTTTTTGTCAAGCCATTGCGAAGAGTGTTCTTTTTGACGGATCGCCGCCGCCCTGCGGCATGTCGATCCGAGGCCCGTCGATCACGTCGTGTGAATCCGCACAAAGAGTAAGCTGATCCTGTTGGATCGGGAGGCATGCGTGCCCAATCTATAGGAACGGGCGCTCGGCTCGGCCGTTTGGCGGGCCGCCCTGTTCGATGGATGAGTTCGATGATCTCCCGCTTCCTTGCCACCGCCGCCCTCGGTCTCGCGCTGACGACAGCCGCATCAGCACAGAGCTACACCGCCCCGGCCGGAATCCCTGCCGTGACGGCGCCCGGCGGCCTCGAAGGTCAGGCGGCTGCGGCGAATCTGGCGGCCGCGCGGAACGTGAGTGCCTATGGCACGAATGTTGAGGTCTCGGTCGGTGACCTGACGACAGGCTCCGTGAGCCGGTCGCACACGCCGCAGCGGGCCGGCGGCCTGCGCTGAGGCCGTGATTTGAACGGATTGGCCTCAGTCTCCGCAGGTGTGTGTCGCGTGTAACGGCGGCATGGCTCAGTTTTGGCCATGCTGATGTCGCCTATCGGGCGCTTTTAGACGACTGCTTCGCAGATGGACCGACGCGTTTGCCGAAAATCTCGGCGTCGCGGTTGGCGAGTCTCCACCTACACTTCGCCTCCAGTCGCCGCCGCCGGGCGGCTGGAGGCGACCTGCGGGTGGCACGTCCTCCCGTCACGCGCAGGCGCTTGCTGGGCACGGTGGCCCGCGTTGGCCTTGGAACCGTCACTCAGTTCTGGGTGCAAGCCGCCACACGCCTCACGGTCGGCATCATCTCTGTCGGCCCGAGGGACGATTATCGCTATCACCAAGCCATGCTCAGGCCGCCAAGGGCTTGAAGGGCTTGAGCGGCGTCGAGATCACCGAGGTGGAGCGCGTCGCGGAGGAGACCGACGGGGTCGAGCCGACGAATCGGATCGATGTGGGCAGAGGAGCTTCGACACGCGCTCCGAACTGATTGAGCGGTTCGGTCGCCTGCTACGCGAGAACGTGGCGTCGCGTGCAATCCCGCGCGAAAAGGCGTGGCTTCAGGCGATCGTTGATCGCGTCGAGGCTGAAATGAACGTGATCCGCATCGTCGCCGACAAAACGAATCTGGATACTGCCCTGGCCCGCTCAGGCGGCGTCGTTACGCCCGGTGTTCGCTGTTCTGTGCGGAAATGGCGCGCCCGAAAGGATTCGAACCTCTGACCCCCAGATTCGTAGTCTGGTGCTCTATCCAGCTGAGCTACGGGCGCCTGACACGGCGGCGGGGTCTTGGCCCGCCGGTGTGAGGGGGCTTCTAGAGGCTCGGATCGGGCTTGGCAAGACACCCCGTCGCAAGACTTTCAAACCGCATCGATCGGCCGCCCTCCTACAGCACCCGGGCGCTCGCCTTCACCCGCTCCTCCGCGGCCCGGATCGCCTCCGGCGTGCCGACATGCAGCCACTGGCCGTCGAGGCGCATGCCGAACAGCCGCCCGGCCGCGATCGCCCGGTCGAACAGGAGGTTCAGCGAAAAGGCACCCTCCGGCGTGTCGGCGAACAGGCTGGGGCTCAGGATCGCCACGCCTGCGTAGATGAAGGGCGCCACCGCGCGCTCGCCGCGGCGCTCCAGGCGCCCGTCCGCCTCCATCACGAAGTCGCCTGCGCCCTCGTAGCCGAGGCTGGTGGTGGTCGGCGCAACCAGCAGCAGGCCGTCCATGCGCGACCCGTCCCAGGTCTCGATCAGCCGGCGCAGGTTCGAGGCCGGACCCTCCAGCCAGAACGAATCCGAGTTCAGAACCGCGAAGGGCGCGCCGCCGAGGAGCGGCAGCGCCTTGCGGATGCCCCCGCCCGTCTCCAGCAGCGCCGCGCGCTCGTCGGATACGATCGTGACGGGCCCGCGGCCCGGCTGCTCGGCCCGGCGGGCGAGGTGGCCCTCGATCAGGTCGGGCAGGTAATGGACGTTGACGATCGCAGTGCCGATCCCGGCCTCGGCGACCCGGTCGAGGGCGTGGTCGAGGAGCGCCTTGCCGGCCACCTCCACCAGGGGTTTGGGCACCGTGGCGGTCACCGGCCGCATGCGCTTGCCCAGGCCCGCGGCCAGGACGAAGGCGCGGCTGACGGCGGGCTCGGGGTCGCTCATGCGGGGACGGATCCGGTGGTCAGGGTTCGGGGGCCGGCGCGACGAGGCCCGGCAGATGCTGCGCGTGCCACGCCCGCAGCCCGGCAAGTGCCGGATGGGCGAGGTTGCGGGCGAGGTAGCCCTCGATCCGCGGCAGGTGGGCGAGATAGCCGGGCTTGCCGTCGCGCCGGTCGAGGCGCGCGAAGATGCCGAGGATTTTCGTGGCCCGCTGGGCGGCCAGCAGCGCGTAGGCGGTCGCGAAGGCGCCGACATCGAAGGCCGGGTCCCGGCCGCGCCGCTCCCGCGCGTAGAGGCCGAGGAGCCGCAGCTCGAACTCGGCGCTGCCATCGACCCGGGCATCCTGCAGCAGCGAGGCGACATCGTAGGCCGGGTGGCCCATCACGGCGTCCTGGAAATCGATCAGCCCGACCCGCTCCAGCCCGTCCCGCTCGGGCAGCCAGATCAGGTTGGGGGAATGGTAGTCGCGCAGGGTCCAGGTCGGCCGCTCGGGGATCGCGCCCTGGAGCGCCGCCCGCCACAGATCCACGAAGTCCGACCGCGCCTCAGCCGACAGGGTGACGTCCCGGATCGCGGGGGCGTACCATTCGGGCATCAGCTCCGCCTCGAACAGCAGCGCCTCCGTATCGTAGGGCGGCAGGACATGGTCGATTCCGTCCGCCACCGGCAGGGTCGCGGGCAGCGGGGTGGCGTGGAGCTTGGCGAGCAGCCGCACCGCCTCGGCGTAGCGCTCGGGCCGCGGGGCGCCGGCCTCGATGACGGGCTCGCTGCCGAGATCCTCCAGGATCAGCAGGCCCTCGGCGAGATCCTCGCCGTAGATCTTCGGCGCCGAGAAGCCGAGCGCCCGCAGGCCCCGGTCGAGGGCCACGAAGGCGTGGACGCTCTCGGCCAGATGCACGATCGCGCTGTAGGGCTTGCCGTCGCGCACCGGCGGCCCGTCCGGCCGGGGCGGCGCGATCATCAGCACGGCGCTGGTGCCGTCGGGCTTGGTCAGCCGCTCGTAGGCGCGGGAGGAGGCGTCGCCCTGCATCAGCACGCGCTCGGCGATGTCCCAGCCGCTGCGGTCGAGGAGGCGGCGCACCGCCCGGGCCCGGTCGAGCCGGGCGCGCATGCCGCCGGAGCCGTCGATCCGGGCGAGCCGCGCCCCGGGGCCGAACTCCGCCCGCAGGGAGAGATCGATGGTCAGAACCGGGCCGTCGCGGGGCGGCATCCGGTCCGGCCACTCGACCAGGGTGACGGCCTCCTCGGCCATCTCGTCGAAACCGAGCTCCACCAGCTCGTCGGCGTCGCGCAGGCGGTAGAGGTCGGCGTGGATGATCGGCCGCCCGTCCCGGGCGGTGTAGGGCTGGATCAGCGTGAAGGTCGGGCTCGGCACCTCCAGGCGCGGATCGCCGGCGAGTTCCCGGATGATCGCCCGCGCCAGCGTGGTCTTGCCGCCGCCTAAGCCGCCAGAGAGCGCCACGATGTCGCCGGGGAGCAGGAACTCCGACAGGAACAGGCCGAGATCCTCGGTGGCGGGTTCCTCCGGCAGCACGAATTCCCACGGCGCCGGCAGCGCAGATGCGTCCGCCGGGCCGCTGGCCCTCTGCCCGTCCCGATCGTCTCCGCCCAAAACCCGCCTCCGAGACCCGAAGACGCATGGTCCGAAAACACGCTCCGGATGCAAGGGTTTCCGGCCGCGGTTGTGCGCTTCCCGCCCATCCGGTGCATTGAAAGCACGCTCGCGGGCCTTTGGCCGTCCCGATTGGCATACGGCTTGCCGAGGGGGCGCGGCCGCACCGCCGGTCCGGGCCCCCGATCCGGCGGAACCATCAAGCAGGGAGGAAACGATGAAGCGTGAGGACCTCACCGAGAAGCTTCTCGACATCAAGCGCGAGAAGGGCTGGAGCTGGAAGCATATCCACGACGCGATCGGCGGCCTGTCGCCGTTCCTGATCACCGCGGCCTGCATGGGCCAGATGAAGCTGCCCAAGGCCCAGGCCAA
Organism: Methylobacterium sp. 2A; assembly: GCF_009806555.1. Taxonomy (GTDB): domain Bacteria; phylum Pseudomonadota; class Alphaproteobacteria; order Rhizobiales; family Beijerinckiaceae; genus Methylobacterium. Next base: position 69,279 of record NZ_VUOK01000054.1, read on the forward strand.
GCGGGCCGCCGAGCTGTTCGGGCTTTCCGCGGCCGAGGAGCGGATGCTGAACGAGGCGCCCTACCGGGGCTCGATCCCGTCGATGCCGCCCACCGATCCGCTGATCTACCGCTTCTACGAGCTGGTGATGGTCTACGGCACGACCTTCAAGGAGCTGATCCAGGAGGAGTTCGGCGACGGCATCATGTCGGCGATCGACTTCAACATGGAGATGGCCCGGGAGGCCAACAACAAGGGCGACCGGGTGCGGCTCACCATGTCGGGCAAGTTCTTGCCGTACAAGTATTACGGCAACGACGACGAGACGCCGGAATACGGCTTCAAGGAGGGCTGAGCGAGCAAAAGGAGCTCCCCCTCCCCCCTTTGCGGGGAAGGGTGGCCCCTGCGTCAGCAGGGGTCGGGAGAGGGGAACCCGGCTTCCGGATGTGGGGCGCCCTTCATGAAGGTCAGCGCCTCGTTCTGCGCCGTCGCTCCCCTCTCCCGACCCGCTTCGCGGGCCACCCTCCCCCGCAGAGGGGGGAGGGAGACGCGCGGACGCCGTATCGCCCTATGCCGCCGCCGGCTGGCCCTCCGGCTCCAGGTAATCCTGCACCGGCTGCGCCGGGCCGTTACGCATCAGCACGTAGAGGAACGGCACGAGCAGCAGCGTCGCCGGCGTCGCGAAGGCGATGCCGCCCATCACGGCGCGGGCCAAAGCCGCATTCTGCTCGCCGCCCTCCCCGGTGCCGAGCGCCATCGGGATCAGCCCCAAAAACATCGCCGAGGCGGTCATCAGCACCGGGCGCAGCCGCGTCTCGCCCGCGGTGATCGCCGCCTCCACGGCGCTGCAGCCCGTCGCCTCCCGGTGCTCCTTGGCGAAGGTCACGAGCAGGATCGAGTTCGCCGAGGCGATGCCCACCGACATGATCGCCCCGAAGATCGACGGGATCGAGAAGGCGGTCCCGGTGATGAACAGCGCGAAGGTGATGCCGCAGAAGGCCATCGGCAGGGCGGCGATCACCACGAACGGGTCGCCCCAGCTCTGGTAGTTCACTGCCATCAACAGGTAGACGGCGATCAGCGCGATGCCGAGGCCGATCTCCAGGCGGAAGAAGGCCGAGCGCATGTTCTCGATCTGGCCGCGCACCGCGATCCTGTCGGGCGCCTCCAGATTCGTCTGCTCGTCCTGCACGATCGCATCGATGTCGCGGGCGACCGAGCCGAGGTCGCGGTCCTGCACCGAGGCGAAGATGTCGAAGGTCGGCTGGATGTTGACGTGGCTGATCATGGTCTGCGTCGGCGTCCGGCGCAGGTCGGCGAGGCTGGAGAGCAGGGTCAGAACGCCGGGGCCGGAGCCCGAGGTCGCGGCGGCGCGCACGAACATCGGCGTGTTGCGCAGGTCGTTCAGGGAGCTGTTGCGGTATTCGGGCGTCTGCACCCAGAGCTGATAGGGGATGCCGGTCTTCGGATCGGGCCAGAAGTTCGGCGTCACCTGATAGCTGCCGGACAGCGAGATGTTCATGTTCTGCGCCACCTGCTGCTCGGTCAGCCCGAGCTCGGAGGCGAGACGCCGGTCGACGTCGACGTAGAATTGCGGCTCGTTGACGATCTGCTGGAGATGGACGTCGACGAGGCCCTTGGTGTGCTTCAGCCGCTGGACGATGCGCTGGGCGACCTCCAGATCCTTCTCCTTGTGCCGGCCGGAGACCTGCACGTCGATCGGCGTGATGACGCCGAAATTCAGGATCTGGGTGATCATGTCGGCGGGCTGGAAATACACCGTCACGTCGGGGAAGCGCTTCATCAGTTCCGCGCGCAGGCGCTTCGTGTAGCCCGCCACCGAGCCGTGGCCCTCCTTGAGGCTGATCAGCATCTGGCCGTCGTTGTAGGAGACGAACGAGCCGTCCGAGAAAGCGAAATTGTAGTTAATTGACGGCAGGCCGATATTGTCGAGGATCTGCTCGATCTCCCCCGCCGGGATCACGTCGCGGACCGTGTCCTCGATCTCGGCGAAGACCTGCTGCGTGGTCTCGATGCGCATGCCGGTGCGCGTGCGCAGATGCATGGTCATCTGGCTCGCCTCGATCTGCGGGAAGTAATCCTGGCCGACGAAGACGAACAGCAATCCGGTCATCCCGAGCACCCCGCCGACGACGCCGAGGGTCACGATCCGGTGGCGCAGGACCGCGTGCAGCAGGCCGACATAGCCCCGGTGGAACCGGGCGAAGCCGCGCTCGAAGCCGCCGTGGATGCGGCCCGCAAGGCGCATCAGCGGAGCACCGGCGAGGCCGACGGCGCGCGCGATCCGGCCCCGGCGGGGCGGCTCCTGCCGCTCCCGATCCCTGGCGTGCTTCTGCCGGTATTCCGGCGCCACGATCACGTCGATCAGCAGCGGCACCAGGGTGCGCGACAGCAGGTAGGAGGTCAGCATCGCGAACACGACCGCGAGCGCCTGCGGGGTGAACAGATACTTTGGCGTGTCGGTCAGCGCGAACACCGCCGTGAAGGCCGCGCAGATCGACAGGGTCGAGATCAGGGCGGGCTTCGCGATGCCGGCGGCGCCGTGGACCACGCTCTCGCGGAACGCCTCGCCCTCCTCGAACAGCCGGTAGGTGTTCTCGATCGCCACCGTGGCGTCGTCCACCAGGATGCCGACCGCGAGCGCGAGGCCGCCCAGCGTCATCACGTTGATGGTCTCGCCGAGCGCCGCCAGCACCGCCAGCGAGGTCATCACGCAGAGCGGGATCGAGATCAGCACGATGATGGTCGAGCGCCAGGAGCCGAGGAACAGCAGGATCGCGAGGCCGGTCAGCGCCGCTGCGGTGAGCGCCTCGTGCAGCACGCCCTCGATGGCGTTCGAGACGAAGACCGACTGGTCGAAGAGCTGCTGGATCGACAGGCCCTCGGGCGCCGCCGCCCGGATCGTCGGCATCGCGGCCTTGACGTTGTTCACGACGTTCAGCGTCGAGGCGGTGCCGTTCTTGATCACCTGCATCAGCACGGCCTGCTTGCCGTCGGCGCTCACCACGTTGATCTGCGGCGGGCCGCCGTCGCGGACATAGGCGACGTCGCGCACCAGAACCGGCTGGCCGGCCACCACCTTGATCGGCGCGAGGTTCAGGGTCTCGATCGAGGGCGGAGTGGCGTTGAGCTGGACCGGATATTGCTGCTCGCCGATCTTGGTGAGCCCGGACGGCACCGTCAGGTTCTGGGCCGTCATGGCGTTGGTGACGTCGAGCGGCGTGAGGCCCAGCGCCTGGAGGGCGTTGAGGTCGAGATCGACCATGATCTGCCGGGGCGCGCCGCCGAACGGAGCCGGCAGGGTCGAACCCGGCACCTGCGCGAGCGTCTGGCGGATCCGGTACTGGGCGTAGTCGTAGACCTCGTTGAGGCTCTGCTTGGCCGAGGTCAGGGCGAGCTGGATCACCGGCACCGAGGAGGCGGAGTAGCGCACGATCACCGGCGGCTGGGTGCCGGGGGGCATCACGGCGCGGATCGAGTTGGTCGAGGAGACCACCTGGGCGATCGCGAGATCGAGGCTTACCGACGGGTCGAAGTAGATCCGCTGGACCGCGGTGCCCTGGAGGGTGGTCGATTCGGCGCGGCGGATGTTGTTGACGTTGTTGGAGATGCCGTACTCGGCATAGGTGGTGATGCGCTGTTCCATCTCCGGCGCCGACAGGCCGGTATAGGTCCAGACGACCACGACCACCGGGATGTCGACCACCGGCAGCACGTCCTTCGGCGTGACGATGATCGCGCCGATGCCCCCCAGCATCATCAGCACCGCGAGCACGTAGGTCGTGATCCGGAACTTCAGGGCGTAGAGGACGAGGCCCATGCGGTCTCCGCCGGCCGGCACGGGGCCGGCAATTCCGCGTTGTGTACCGGCGAGCCGTTACACCCGGACTGTTTCGCTATCACGTCCGGGCAGGCAAGGTGCGGGCCGTGACGCCGCAGGGCGTCGCGGGGGCGGGCGGATCAGCGCAGCAGGGCGGACTTGTCGACCTGCAGCGCCCCGGCGATCTCGTCGAGCGCCGTATGCTCGACCGCGCTGATCCCGTCGATGTCCGCCACGTCGGCGCCGATCAGGAACACGTCCTGCCGCTGCTCGATCGGCCGCTCCGCGATGGCGCCGACGAGGCGCAGGTTCTCCAGCCGGCCGGCCCGGGTCTTGGCCCGGGCGATCGCCTCGTAGAGTTCCTGCTCGACCCGCAGGGTGTCGTAGGATTTCTCGAGGATCGGGTTGGCGCGGATCCCGCTGATGGCCGATTCGATCTCCTCCTCGGCCACGTCGCCATCCGCCACGATGACGTTGGCGGCGGACGAGACCGCGGCCTGCAGAAAGACGGCGTCGCCCGCATACGACATGATCGTGCGGCCGAACCGAAGGATGGCGTCCTGGAAAATGCTCATGCCGACTCCCGTCCGGTCGGAAATGGCGGATATTGTGGCCGCCGAGTCAAGATGTGGCCGAGCTTGTATCGGGGATGCCGGTCTCAGGTGGCGGGTTCGTGCCCCGGCCAGTCCCGTCCGAGATGGGCCGCCACGCGGGCCGGATCGTCGCCGACCGCCGCCACCGCGGCCTCGACCTGCTCCACCGGCACCATGAACCGGCGCGCCCAGTAGGCCCGCTCCCAGGCATGGGCGACGTTCACGGCCCTGGGCTCGGCCGGTTCCTGCACGCTCTCGTCGGCCATCGGCCCTCCGCGTCTCGCGAGGGCTGATGGCCCCCGGCGTGACAAACGCCGACCGGGGCCGATCGGGTCCGGATCAGCAGCAGCGGAAGCCCGAGGTGTTGCCGACCCCGAAGCGGGCATTCTCGCGATTGCGGAAGAACTCCAGCTCGGTCATCGGCGCCCGGTCGGGATGGGTGCGGCGGATATGCTCGGCATAGGCCGCGTAATCCCCCTGGCCCACCATCAGCCGGGCGCCGTCGCAGACGCATTTGGACAGCGTCCGGAGGCGGTCCCGCAGGTTCGACGGCTGCAGCATGCGCCTATTCCGCCGCGACCAGGCGCGGCTCGGTCTCCAGCGCGGTCCAGCGATCGGCGCGCCACGCCTTCAGGCAGGCCGCGATGCCGAAACCCGCGATGGCGACGACGAGGCCGATGAACAGGGCCGCCAGCACCGCGTCGATCCGGTCGTTGAGGATGATCTGGCTCATCTGGTCGGCGTTCTTGGCCGGCGCCAGGATCTTGCCCTCGGCGGCGGCCCCCGCGTAGCGCTCGGCATGGGCCAGGAACCCGATCTTCGGGTCGGCGGAGAAGATCTTCTGCCAGCCCGCCGTGAGGGTGCACAGGCACAGCCACGCGGTCGGGATGATGGTCACGAACGCGTAGCGCTCGCGCTTCATCTTGAAGATCACCACCGTGCAGAGCGTCAGCGCCACCGCGGCCAGCATCTGGTTCGAGATGCCGAAGAGCGGCCACAGGGTGTTGATGCCGCCGAGCGGGTCGGTCACGCCCTGGTACAGGAAGTAGCCCCAGGCCCCCACCGAGATGGCGGTGGCCGCGATGCTCGGCCCCCACGACGTGGTGTTCTTGAACGACGGCACCGCCAGCGCGACGAGGTCCTGCACCATGAACCGGCAGGCGCGGGTGCCCGCATCCACGGCCGTGAGGATGAACAAGGCCTCGAACAGGATCGCGAAATGGTACCAGAAGGCCATCATCGCCTTGCCGCCGATGGCCGACGAGATGATGTGGGCCATGCCGACCGCGAGCGTCGGTGCGCCGCCGGCGCGGGAGATGATGGTGCGCTCGCCGACATCGGCGGCGGTCTGGGTGATGATCTCGGGCGTCGTGGCGAAGCCGAGCTTGGTCACGGCCGCGGCTGCCGTCTCCGGCGTGGTGCCGATGAGCGCCGCGGGCGCGTTCATGGTGAAGTAGACGCCCGGATCGATCACGCAGGCCGAGACCAGGGCCATGATCGCCACGAAGGATTCCATCAGCATGCCGCCATAGCCGATGAAGCGGGCATCCGCCTCGCTGGCGATCAGCTTCGGCGTGGTGCCGGACGAGATCAGCGCGTGGAAACCCGAGACGGAACCGCACGCGATGGTGATGAACAGGAACGGGAACAGGCTGCCCGCCCAGACCGGGCCGGTGCCGTCCACGAATTTGGTGATCGCCGGCATCTGCACGTGCGGGGCAACGAAGGCGATGCCCAGCGCGAGCCCCACGATGGTGCCGATCTTGAGGAAGGTCGACAGGTAGTCGCGCGGGGCGAGCAGCAGCCAGACCGGCAGGATCGAGGCGACGAAGCCGTAGCCGATCAGCATCCAGCAGAGCTGCGGACCCGTGAAGGTGAAGGCCGGCCCCCAGACCGGACTCGACGCCACGGAGCCACCGGCCACGATCGCCAGCATCAGCAGGACGAAGCCGAGGATCGAGACCTCGCCGATCCGGCCGGGGCGGATGGACCGGGAATAGACGCCCATCAGCATGGCGATCGGGATCGTCGACATCACCGTGAAGGTGCCCCAGGGGCTCTCGGCGAGCGCCTTGACGACGATCAGCGCCAGCACGGCGAGCAGGATCACCATGATCAGGAAGGTGCCGAACAGGGCGATGATGCCGGGAATCGTGCCGAGCTCGGCCCGGATCAGCTCGCCGAGCGACCGGCCGTCCCGGCGCATCGACACGAACAGGACCATGAAGTCCTGCACGGCGCCGGCGAGCACCACGCCGGCCAGGATCCAGAGCATGCCGGGCAGGTAGCCCATCTGGGCCGCGAGCACCGGGCCGACCAGCGGGCCCGCCCCCGCGATCGCCGCGAAATGGTGGCCGAACAGCACGCCGCGGTTGGTGGGCACGTAATCGAGCCCGTCATTGTGGCGCACGGCCGGCGTCACGCGCTTGGGATCGAGCCGCATCACCTTGTCGGCGATGAATTTCGCGTAGTAGCGGTAGGCGATCAGGTAGACGCAGACGGCCGCGACCACGATCCAGAGGGCGTTGATCGTCTCGCCCCGCTGGCTCGCCACGATCGCCAGTGCCGCGGCGCCGAGCGCGCCCACCAGGGCCCAGGGCCCATGCCTGCTGACCGCCGTACCCATCGTTTCCTCCCAGATTGCCGCCTTGGACTCGGGCGGCTCCCCCGAGCCCCCGGCCGGGATTCGTGGATCCCGTGCGACAGCTTCAGTTTATCCTATTCACCTCCCGTTGACGCAAGCGATCTGAGCTGTGATGCAGCGATCCAGACCGCACGATGACCGCTGCCTGTAACAGCGGACATTCGTCACGGACCTGTTCTCCTCACCGGGCCGGATCATGGAAACCCGACGCCGCTCGCCGCTGATGTGGCTTCTCCTGCTGCCCTTCCTGGGGCTTCTCTGGGTGCCGTTCTACAACCAGCACGATCCGATGCTGTTCGGCTTTCCGTTCTTCTACTGGTACCAGCTGGCCTGGGTGCCGCTGACCTCGCTGATCCTCTACGTCGTCTACCGGGCCGTGCGCGATGACCGCTGATCTCGACATTCCGGCACTGTCGGTCTTCGTCTTCTTCTTCCTGCTGGTGACCGTGATGGGCTTCGTGGCCGCGCGCTGGCGCCGGCCCGAGACGCTCGCCCATCTCGACGAATGGGGCCTGGGCGGGCGCAAATTCGGCACCTGGATCACGTGGTTCCTGATCGGCGGCGACTTCTACACCGCCTACACGGTCATCGCGGTGCCGGCGCTCGTCTACGCGGTCGGCGCCTACGGCTTCTTCGCGCTGCCCTACACGATCATCGTCTATCCGTTCGTCTTCGCGGTGATGCCGGTCCTGTGGCAGGCCGCCAAGGACAAGGGCTACGTCACGGCTGGCGACGTCGTGTACGGCACCTACGGCTCGCGCACGCTCGAACTCGCGGTCGCGCTCACCGGCGTGGTCGCCACCATGCCCTACATCGCGCTCCAGCTGATCGGCATGGAGGTGGCCATCAAGGCGCTGGGGCTGCACGGCGAGGTGCCGCTGATCCTCGCCTTCCTGGTGCTGGCCTTCTACACCTACTCGTCGGGCCTGCGCGCGCCGGCGCTGATCGCCTTCGTCAAGGACATCATGATCTACGTCGTGGTGCTGGTGGCGGTGGCGATCGTGCCCTCGAAGCTCGGCGGCTACGGCGCGGTGTTCGACGCGGCCGACGCCGCCTTCAAGGCCAAGGGCTCGGGCGGCATCCTGCTGAGCCCGGCGCAGATCCTGCCCTACGCGTCGCTCGCGCTCGGCTCGGCGCTCGCGGCCTTCATGTACCCGCATACGCTCACCGGCATCTTCGCCTCCTCGGGCAGCAACACGATCCGCAAGAACGCGGTGCTGCTGCCGGCCTACACGCTGCTCCTCGGCCTGCTCGCGATGCTCGGCTACATGGGCCACGCGGCCGGCCTGAAGGTGACGAGCAACAACGACGTCGTGCCGGCCCTGTTCAAGACCCTGTTCCCGGGCTGGTTCGCGGGCTTCGCCTTCGCGGCGATCGCGATCGGCGCCCTGGTGCCGGCGGCGGTGATGTCGATCGGCGCGGCCAACCTGTTCTCGCGCAACGTCTGGAAGGCCTACGTCAACCCGAACGTCACCCCGTCGGGCGAGGCGCAGGTCGCCAAGATCACCTCGATGCTGGTCAAGATCGGCGCCCTGGTGGCGATCCTGGTCCTGCCGACGCAGTTCGCCCTCGACCTGCAGTTGCTCGGCGGTCTGTGGATCCTGCAGACCCTGCCGGCCCTGGTCTTCGGCCTCTACGTTTCGTGGTTCCGCGCGCCGGCGCTGCTGGCGGGCTGGGCGGTCGGCTTCGTGACCGGCAGCCTCATCGCGTGGTCGGACGGGCTGAAGCCCCTGCACACGCTCACCGTCGGCGACGCGAAGCTCACGCTCTATACCGGGCTCCTGGCGCTCGCCGTGAACATCGTCGTGGCGGTGGTGGTGAACGCGGTGCTGACCCTGGGCGGCCGGAATCCGGCCGTCGCGGCGGGCCGCTGAGCCCGCCTGGATCCTGTTCGAGGAGAGCACAATGGCGAAGGTCGCATTCCTGGGTCTCGGCGTGATGGGCGGCCCGATGGCGGGCCACCTCGCCAAGAAGGGGGGCCACGACGTCACCGTCTACAACCGCACCACGCCGAAGGCGGAAGCCTGGGTGAAGACCTATGGCGGCGCCTTCGCGCCGACGCCCCGGCAGGCCGCCGAGGGCGCCGAGATCGTGTTCGCCTGCGTCGGCAACGACGACGACCTGCGCAGCGTCGTGCTGAGCGCGGACGGGGCGCTCGCCGGCATGAAGCCCGGCGCGATCTTCGTGGACCACACCACGGCCTCGGCCGAGGTCGCGCGGGAACTCGCCGCGGCCGCGGAGGCCAAGGGGCTCGGCTTCATCGACGCCCCGGTCTCGGGCGGCCAGGCCGGCGCCGAGAACGGCGTGCTCACCGTGATGTGCGGCGGCGACGCGGCGACCTACGGCAAGGTCGAGGGCGCGATCGGCGCCTATGCCCGGGCCTGCCGGCTGATGGGCCCGGCGGGTGCGGGCCAGCTCACCAAGATGGTCAACCAGATCTGCATCGCCGGTCTGGTCCAGGGCCTGTCGGAGGGCGTCCACTTCGCCAAGCGGGCCGGCCTCGACGTGGAGGCGGTGCTCGACGTGATCTCCAAGGGGGCCGCCGGCTCCTGGCAGATGGAGAACCGCGGCAAGACCATGAATGCGGGCAAGTTCGACTTCGGCTTCGCGGTCGACTGGATGCGCAAGGATCTCGGCATCCTGCTCGACGAGGCCCGCCGCAACGGCGCGAAGCTGCCGGTCTCGGCCCTCGTCGACCAGTTCTACGCCGAGGTTCAGGCCATGGGCGGCAACCGCTGGGACACGTCGAGCCTCGTGGCGCGGCTGGAGCGCTGAGAGACCCCTCCCCCTGTCGCGGTCCGTAAGGGGCGGAGACGGCACCGCGCCCTCTCCGTCCCTGCGGATCTCGGACTCATGCGGCTCAGCTGAGCGTCAAGGGCTCGGGAAGGCGGCGCATTTCTCCGTCCCCCTGCGGGCCGGGCTGTCGCCTTCGCGCCAAGAAAGCGAAGAGACCGAAGAGGGACGGATCGTCCCGGGCGCGTGCGGTGGTAGGCCGGGTCTCGATCCGGGCGACGGCGGCGATGCCGGGGACAGCGATGTCCAAGCCTCGAACAGGCCTTTCATTTCACCACCAGCCAATCCTCGACCACGAGGGCGTCGAGGCCGGTGGTGTAGAACATCAGGATCGCGTCCTCCGCGCTGTGGAGGATTGGTTTGCCCATCACGTTGAAGCTCGTGTTGAGCAGGATGGGCACGCCCGTGATCGCCGCGAAAGCCGCGATCAGGGCCGCATAGGCGGGGTTGCGCTCGGCCGTGACGCTCTGGAGCCGGCCGGTTCCGTCTTCGTGCACCACCGCCGGCACGCGGGCGCGGACCGCCTCCCGCCAGACCAGGGTCCGCTCCATGTAGGGGCTGTCGGCGTAGTCCTCGAACCAGTCCGGCCCGGCCTCCGCCAGGATCGAGGGCGCGAAGGGCCGGAAGGCCTCCCGGTACTTCACCTTGGCGTTGAGCGCGTCCTTGGCGCCCTCCGGCCGCGGGTCGGCCAGGATCGAGCGGTTGCCGAGCGCCCGGGGTCCGAATTCGGCCCGACCCTGCACCCAGCCGACGAGGCCGCCCTCCGCCAAAATCCGGGCCGCGGCCTGGGTCGCCTCCGCATGGCCGACCCGTTTGGCGCGGGGCTCCTGCTCGGCGAGCCGCTCCATCGGGCCCGTGGCGACCCGCGAGCCCAGATAGGGGGTGAGCGGGCGCATCTCGGCCGGCGGCCCGGCCCAGTCCGGATGGTCCTCCGCGTAGGCGAGCCAGGCGGCGCCGACCGCGTTGCCGTCGTCGGCCGGGGCCGAGGGGACGTGCAGCCGGGAGAATCCGGAGCGGCCCAGCACGCGGCCGTTATAGGACGAGTTCAGCCCGCAGCCGCCGGCGATCACGAGGTTTTCGGAGGGCGCCAGCGCCCAGGCCTCGGCCACAAGGGCATCCATCAAAGTCCCAAAAAGATCCTGGCCGCAGCGGGCGAGGTCGGGCCAGCCGTTCTCCAGGGCATCGGCTGGGCGGCGCGCACGGATCTCCGTGGCGACGGCCCGGATCGTCTCCGCATCGGCGTAGTGCAGGCGGCCATCCGCGACCGTGCAGAGCCGGCCGAGCAGGGCGCTGAGCTCGGGATCGGGGTGCCCGTACGGGGCGAGCCCCATGATCTTCCATTCCTCGCCCTTCACCTGATCGAAGCCCGCGAGATCGGTGATCAGCCCGTACAGGAAGCCGAGTGACCCGCGCCCGCGGTGGCGGCGCAGCTCGCTGATCCGGCCCGCCTCCAGCCGGTAGAGCGCGGCCGCGCCGGTCTCGCCCATGCCGTCGACCACGAGGGCGGTGGCTTCGGTGAAGGGGCTGCCCCAGAGGCCGTAGGCGGCGTGGCAGAGGTGGTGCGGATAGCGCCGCTGCCCGGCGATCGCCGCCCGTGGCGCTGCGCCGGTGACCCGCGCCTCCTGGTTCAGGGCGAGCAACGTGCCGTGGCCGGCCCGCTCCTGCGCGCCGTGGAGATCGGCGATGAACACCCGCTCGGCCTGCTCGGGCACGAAGGAGCGGTTGAGCGCGGTGGTGTGGGCGGAAAGCGCCATCAGGTCGAAGGCGCCGGCCCCGGCCTGGCCCCGCAGGAAGTCGGTGAATTGCGGGCCCCAGGTCGAGGCGATGACGAGTTCCGAGCCCGGCGGCACGTGCTCCTTCAGCAGTGCGGCCACCTGCGACGGGGCGTCCGGCTCGCAATTCGGCGCGCGCTTGTACTGGAGGTGGCGCTCCGCGGCCTCGGCGAACAGCAGGGTCCCGTCGGGCCCGGCCAGGGCGAGGGCGGGATCGTGAAAGGTGGTGGCGAGGCCGAGATAGTAGCGCATACGCAAGCGGGGTAGCGCATTTCGCCGCGTGCGGCGAAGCCGGAGCCGCGCGTGGGGTCAGGTCTTCGCCACGCGGGGGCGGGCGAGGAGGAGAATCGCGGCGCCGACGAGCCCCGACAGGGCGGAGCCCGCGAGCACGCCGAGCTTCACGGCGGTCCCGTGATCCGGGTCCGCGAAGGCGAGACCGCCGATGAACAGGCTCATGGTGAAGCCGATGCCGCAGAGCACCGCGACGCCGTAGACCTGTCCCCAGCTCGCCCCGGACGGGCGCTGCCCCAGCCCGAGTGCGACGGCGAGCCGCAGGCTCGCGAACACGCCCGCCTGCTTGCCCAGGAACAGGCCGGCCGCGATGCCGAGCGTCACGGGCTCCCGCAGCGCGTCGCCGGTCAGGCCGGTCAGGTCCACGCCCGCGTTGGCGAAGCCGAAGATCGGCACCACGAGATAGGTGGTCCAGGGGGCCAGCGCGTGCTCCAGCCGGTGCAGCGGCGACTGCGCGTCCTCGGGCCGGCCCGGGCTGACCCGGATCGGGATGGTGAGCGCCAGCAGCACGCCCGCGATCGTCGCATGGATCCCCGAGCGCAGCACGAGGACCCAGAGCACGAGGCCGAGGGTCAGATAGGCCGGAAGCCACGACACGCCGGCCCGGTTGAGGCCGTAGAGGCCGGCGACCACCAGGGCGGCCAGCCCCAGCATCGTGAGGTCGAAGTCGGAACTGTAGAACAGCGCGATCACCAGCACGGCGCCGAGGTCGTCGATGATCGCCACCGCGCTGAGGAAGATCTTGAGCGAGACCGGCGCCCGGGACCCGAGGAGCGCCAGGACCCCGAGCGCGAAGGCGATGTCGGTGGCGGCCGGAATCGCCCAGCCGCGCTGGGTCGGGGACCCGAGATTGGCGAGCGCGTAGAATCCGGCCGGCACCGCCATGCCGCCGAGCGCCGCGAAGCCCGGCAGCATCCGGTCCGGCCAGGTGCGCAGCCGCCCGTCGAGGGCCTCGCGCTTGATCTCCAGGCCGACCAGCAGGAAGAACCCGGCCATCAGGCCATCGTTGATCCAGTGCTGCACGCTCATCGGCCCGAGGGCGGCGTGGAGCGCGTGTGCGTAGGCCTCGGCAAGCGGCCCGTTGGCGACGACAAGGGCGAGCGCCGCCGCGCCCATCAGGATCAGCCCGCCCGCCGCCTCGCTGGCGAGCAGCGTGCGGATGGCCGAGAGGGGGCGCGGGCCGCGCCTCGGCGGGGTGTGGTTGGGGGAGGGCGATGTCATCGCGGCAGGGCTTGCCGTGCCTTGTGGGCGGGGGCAAGGCTATCCACGGAGACCGCACCGTTCGCGCCCGCGACTCGGGGCGATCCTTTCAATGGAGAGCGGAGGATGGCCGCGCCGAAATTCACCCCCCCCCCAGCGGACAGGAGCCCCGCGCTCAACTGCGCGGGTCCATGCCGCCGTCCTTGAGGAGGCCAGGAAATCCGGCCTGCTCGACGATCCGAAATCCGAGTCGGTGAGCTTGCGTGTACCGTCGGCGCTGGTGGAAGCCGCCAAGCGCGAGGCTGGAATCACCTCCACGGATGAACTCGGCACGATTGCACTGGCGCTTCTGGCACAAACGGATCCGGTCGCGGATTTTCTCCGCCGTACCGCCGGCCGCCTCGGACCCGACCATGATCTCGATACCGGTGCGCACTGAGCGTGGATCTGCGCGCTGCCCTTCGACGGCGTAAGCCGGATAAGCGTCGAAGGCGCCTTTCCCCGCGTCCGCGGCATGAACTCGCCGATTGGACTGTCTACAGCGAGGCTGCGCCCATCGCCCTCGTGCTCGATACCGGTGTCTACATCCACAGCGCCGCCGGGCGGTTGCCCCCGGACCTGGGTCGTCTTCTCGATCGCGCCTTGTGTTCCACTGTGCGGTTGCGCTGGCCGAACTGGCCGTCGGGATTGCCGCAGCCGATCCTCACGGGCCAGCTTGGAACGCATTGCGTGATCACTACGCCGAGCTGTTCGCGCAAATCCCCGATCCGCGTCTTCTGACACCAGACGCTCAGACCTTCGCGGAAGCCGGCATTTTGGCCGGCACGTTAGGAAGGCTCCAAGGCCAGCCCTTTTAAGGTGTTTGGGCTAGCTGCGAAAATCGCAAGTCGTGGCTCTAACATCCTGGAAGAGCACCGCCTTTTCCCCTCCCCCTTGTGGGGAGGGGCCAGGGGTGGGGGTGGTGCAGGATGAGGCGCAGCGGTGCCGTCTGCACCACCCCCACCTCCAACTCCTCCCCACAAGGGGGAGGAGAGTGCGCTTGGCCCCTGTCTCGTTGCTTCCGCAAACACCTTAAAAGGGCTGGCTCCAAGGCTATCAGAGTCATCAGCGCACCGCCTGCTTGGCGGACGCGCTCATCTTCCTCACGGCGACCCGGGCCGGTCTTCCGGTGCTGACGGCAAACCGCGACGACTTCGATCTCATCCAGCAACTCGCGCCGGAGGGTCGGTTCGTCCTCTACGAGCGGACGTGAGTGTTCTCTGTTCTCACGACGTCCGCCCCAGAGCCGCGCGGATCAGCGCCAGCCCGTCCGGGCTCGACCACGCCGCCGGCCCCTTCATCACCCCGATGGTGCAGCCCTGCGCGTCGATCAGCATCGTGGTCGGCAGGCCGGGTGATTGCGTGTCGCGCTGGACCGTCGGCAGGACCCGCCCGCCCGGATCGGCATAGAAGGCGAGGTCGTGGATGCCGGCCTGCTTCAGCCATTCCGGCGGCTTCTCCAGGTTGCGGGTGTCGACGTTGATGGCGACGACCTGGAAATCCGGCCCGCCGAGCTGCGCCTGGAGATGGTCGAGCGCCGGCATCTCAGCCTTGCAGGGGGCGCACCACGTCGCCCACAGATTGACCAGCAGCAGCTTCCCCTTGAGGTCGACGAGCCCGGTCTCGGCCCCGTCCGGACCCTTGAACCGGATCTCGGGGGCGGGCCGGGCCTGGGCGGGCGCCTGCATGGCGGCGACCTCGCCTGTGGCGGCCGCATCGACCCGGGCAAGGGCCGGCTTCGCGGCGGCGCAGGGCTGAAGGGCGCCGCCCGTGTTGCCGGGCAGGAGACCGCTCCCGTATAGGGCGATCCCGAGGACGGCGAGCGCGGCGAGCCCCGCGCCGGCCAGGATGGGTGTGCGGCCGGGCATCAGCTTTGCCTGCCGGGGCGTTCAGGGCGCGGAAGGATCGACATGAGCAACCGGATGTGGGGCGGCCGCTTCGCGAGCGGCCCGGCGGAGATCATGGAGGAGATCAACGCCTCCATCGGGTTCGACAAGCGCCTCGCGCCCCAGGATATCCGCGGCTCGCTGGCGCATGTGGCGATGCTGGGTCAAGCCGGCATCCTGCCGGCGGAGGATGTGGCCGCGATCGAGGCCGGGCTCAAGTCCGTGCGCGACGAGATCGAGGCCGGCACCTTCACGTTCAAGCGCGAGCTCGAAGACATCCACATGTCGGTGGAGAGCCGGCTGACCGAGATCGTCGGCCCGGCGGCCGGGCGCCTGCACACGGCGCGCTCGCGCAACGATCAGGTCGCCACCGACATGAAGCTCTGGGTGCGCGACACCCTCGACTCCCTCGACGAGCAGGCCGCCGCGTTGCAGCGGGCGCTGGCCGACAAGGCGCTGAAGCACGCCGACACCGTGATGCCGGGCTTCACCCATCTGCAATCGGCCCAGCCGGTGACCTTCGGCCACCATTGCCTCGCCTATGTCGAGATGCTGGCCCGCGACCGGGGCCGGTTCCGCGACGCAAGGGCGCGGCTCAACGAGTGCCCGCTCGGCGCCGCGGCGCTCGCCGGCACCTCCTTCCCGATCGACCGGCATGCCACCGCTTCGGCCCTCGGCTTCGACCGGCCGACCGCGAACTCTTTGGATTCGGTGGCCGACCGCGACTTCGCCCTGGAATCCCTGGCGGCCGCCTCGATCTGCGCCGTGCACCTGTCGCGCTTCGCCGAGGAGCTGGTGGTCTGGACCTCGGCCCAGTTCAACTTCGTGCGGCTCTCGGACGGGTTCACCACCGGCTCGTCGATCATGCCGCAGAAGCGCAACCCCGACGCCGCCGAGCTGGTGCGGGCCAAGTCCGGTCGGATCATCGGCGCGCTGACCGGCCTGCTCATCGTCATGAAGGGCCTGCCGCTCGCCTATTCGAAGGACATGCAGGAGGACAAGGAGGGCACGTTCGACGCCCTCCAGGCGCTCTCCCTCTGCCTCGCCGCCATGACCGGCATGGTGAAGGACCTGGAGCCCAACGCCGAGGTGCTCGCCCGGGCCGCCGGCTCCGGCTACGCGACCGCGACCGACCTCGCCGACTGGCTGGTGCGCGAACTCGGCCTGCCGTTCCGGCAGGCGCACCACGTCACCGGCCGCCTCGTCGGCGTGGCTTCCGCCAGGGGCGTCGGGCTGGAGGAGCTGTCGCTGGCCGAGATGCAGGAGGCCGAGCCGCGCATCACCGACGCGGTCTATGCGGTCCTCGGCGTCGAAAATTCGGTGGCGAGCCGCACCAGCTACGGCGGCACCGCGCCCGACAACGTGCGTCAGCAGGCGCAGGGCTGGATCGAACGACTGGCCTGACGACCGACCGTTCGACATCCCGATCTCGACCGGATGGTGACGTTCGGTCGAGGCTGGGAACAGTCTGCCGTTGCGCGGGCAGGGCCGCCCGATGTTTTTTCAGGGCGCGGTCCTGAGCCCCGGCAATGCGCAGCGTTGGGTCAGGAATTTTCGACGTCGGATGCGCCGTGTGCCGCATTTAACGAGTGCTGAAATTTCAGACGCGCCTGCGACGGCCGGCTATCGATGACTTTCTTGGCGCGCTCAGCCTCCTCCGAGCGTTTGCTCGCCTGAGCTTCGGCGTCCTTGTTCGGGTCGGACTTATGCGCCTTCTCGACATGGGACGATTGATGCGCGGAGGAATGGGCGGTTGCCGCGTTAATCTTGTCCATGGTGTCGTCTCCCGGGGTCTTCGTCGAGGGTTTCAAACTTCAGGGCGCCCGGACGGCGCGGATCGCCTGTCCCCATCCCGATGCGCCGCGCCGGAGGAAGGCTTCACGCTGGTCTTCACCGCCCATGAGCCACCACCGAAGGCGGGGCGCTGACGACCGGCTGCCCTGCGCCCGCGGATGCGACCGCGACGGGCCAGACCGGCAGCACGGTCGGAGCGGCCAGCCCGATGCGGCCGGCCCAGAATGACCGCCGGCTGGCCAATGCCTCCATGGCGCGCAACAGATCCACGGCGTCTTCGAACAGCCTGTGGGCCTTGACCAAGATGCCCTCCTCGGGCGCGCCGCCCGAACCACCGGACGGAGGCAGCGGGAGGGGGGCGAAACCCTGGTCCGCCGGCTGCTGGACCTGGCCGTTCTCGCCATCGATCGTGTTGAAATCCGGCCGCGCCGTGTCCCGCTCCTCCGGTGCTGCGGCGACCTCCGCCACTTCGGTTGCCGCCGCCGCGGCCTCTCCGACCATGGCCCCCGCATCGATTGCGCCTCCGGCCTCAGGCGGAGCAGCGGCGGCGTTCATCCGCGCGGCGGCCTTGGCCAGGGCGGGCGACACCACGTCCGGCCGCGCCTGCGCGACGGCGTAATCCTGGGCGGCATCGGCGATCTGGCGGGCGAGCACGGCCAGGTCCCGGGCGATGGCGCGCGCCGCCCTCCGATCGCCGGAGGCCGCGGCCGCCCGGGCCTCCGCCTTCAACCGGACGAGCTTCCGCTCCGCCTCCTGCAGGATGTGAGCCGCCATCCTGTCGGCACCGGGGGGCGCCGACGCCATGGAAGCCAACAGGCTCTCCGTCTCGGCCCGTTTGGCGCGACGCAGGATTTCCGAGGCGGCGTCGAACGAAGTGCGGTTCTCCGTACGTGCGACACGGGTGCCTGACTCCGGGGTTCGGACAGCCGAGGTCTGACGCTGCGCCACCACGGCCGGCGCAATCCTGTTCACGGCTTCCACCATGGCGGCCTCACCGCTCCTGAGGGCGGCCCCTGTCTCGACCAGAGAATCACGCGACGCAGAGAGAAAAGGTGCCAGATCGTTCTCGGTTTTGCGAATGAAAACAGCCGTCGCCGCAAATTAACCGAAAGCAAGCGGCCAGTCATTCGAGCGCCTGAAAACCAAACACTTATGGCGGTACCTGCCTCAGAAGCGATGATGGATCGAGCTTGATCGTATGGTCGAACATTGGCGGGTCATTCCATCTGCGTTTCCTGCCGATCGGAGGCGTCGGAACGCGTCCGGTTCCAGCCCGGATCGCCCCCCGGTCCGGCGCCATCGGAGCCGAGTTACCCACAGGCCGGACCCGGAATTGTGCAGCGCAACCATCTGCCGCCTGACGCGTTCACCCTCTGGCTAAGTCCGATCCGCTAGAAGCTTCGCCGTTTGGAACGGAGTGCGCAGGATGCCTGTCGAGAGTTGGCTGAAGCCGGAAGAGGTGCCGGATCTCGCGGCACGGGCGACGGCGATGATTGATGCCGCCCTGACCGGCTCTGGCCTGACCCGGGAGTCCTATTGGGCTGCCGTGCGCAAGGGCTACAACACCCCCTACAACGATCCGCCCCGCAGGCGCGCCGTGCCGGCTCAGCCGAACGCCGTGCCGGCGGCCATCGGTGAGGCGGTCGAACCGGTCGCATCGGCGGCCGTCGTGATCGCCGCCCAGGCCGCGGAAGCACGCGCGATCTGACGCGGACGGTGCTATCCCGCCATCTTGCCGACGTTTTACGCAAGCTTCACTAATCCTGAACCCCGGTGCGGCCCTTGAGAGGGCTGCCCGTCGTCAGGAAGTGAAGATGGTCCGCGTTCCACGTCTGCTCCCGGTCGGAGCCCTCGTCCTGCTCTCATCCGGGCTTCTCACCGGTGTTTTCGGCGCGCTCATCGGCGCGCCGGGCCTGTCCGCTGCGCGCGCATGGGCGCAGGACGCCGCCGTCGATACGAGCGGCGACGATGCGGCGCCGGCTTCGCGCGGACGTCGGCGCGGCCGTCAGCGGCCGGCCCGCACCGAGAAGAAGGCGGCGACGCCCCCCGGCATGCAGCAGGCGACGCCGGTGGCGATTTTCGGCGATTGGAACGTGTTCGTGAACGGCGACGGCCGCAACAAGCTCTGCTACGCGATCGCGCAGCCGCAGACGCGTTCGCCCAAGACCCTGAAGCGCGACACCGCCTACCTGTTCGTGAGTGTGCGCAAGGGTGAGAACGTCCAGAACGAGGTGGCGGTGATGCTGGGCTTCCCCTCGAAGCCCGCGGCCTCCCAGATCAAGCCCGGCTCGGCCGCCGCGCCCACCGACCCGAGCCTCAACCTCGGCAGCAGCCGCTACGGCCTCGTGGTGAAGGACGGGAATGCGTGGCTGCAGAACCCGGCCGAAGAGGCCCGGGTCGTGTCGGAGATGAGCGCCCGCAATCCGAAGCTGATCATCAAGACCACCTCGATGCGCGGCAATCCCACGAGCGATGAATACGCGCTGGGCGGCTTCGCCGAGGCCATGAAGCGCACGCGCGAGGAATGCGGGCGGTAGGCCGCCGATCGGATGCGCGACCCTCTGCCGAAGCGCCGGCCGCCTCGGCAGAGGGTTTTTGGGTGCACCGGTCAGGCGCGGCGGAGGCGGGCCTGATCCGGCCCGGTGCCGGCATGCGCCCGGGCACGCACGCGCGCCCGGGCCGCGCGGGTCGCCTGCTCGGCGGTGCGGAAGAGGGTGCCGTCGAGGCCGTCGAAATCACGGGCGGATGAGAAGAACCGGACCCCGCGTCCTTCGGGGACGGCGATCCCGGCGGTGATCTCGCCGATCTCGATCACCCGCGGCGGCCCGGCCGGGCCCGGCAACGGTATGGAGGCCGGATCGGCCGCCGTCAGGCCCTCTCCGGGCGGGAACTCTGCAACGAGACTGTGCATGGCACTTGAAACTCCCTGGGCCGGCGTGAAGCCATGCCGGATCGCGATGACTGCTGGATGATGGTCGACGCGCTAGCGTCGACAGCGCCGACCTTGGGCGCGGCAGCAGGGCACGTTCGGGAGCGTGTGGGTGTCGAACGGGTATCGCTTCGACATCGGATGTCCTCCAGACCGAAGGACCGCGCGGCGCGTGGGCCGTCGCAGTGCTTTAGCGTTTGATGACGCGGCGCAAGCTACGCTTCTCAAATCACCGCGACCGACGCGGGAACGACCCCGCAACGGCACTACTGAAGATGGCGATGCCGCCCCGGCCCGTCAACGGAAGCGATTTCCGTTTTCGGGGCCGTACCTGGCAGGAAGCGGCCCCGGTTCTGCTCCCCGGAGACGGGACCCGTCAGGCCTGCGCGATCACCGCGGCGAGATCGGAAAAGTCCGAAAAGATCCGGGCGGCGCCGGCGCGCACGAGGTCGGCCCCCGCGGGGTCGTGGCCCCAGTGGCCGCCGCCGGTGAAGCCGGCGACCCGCATGCCGGCGCTCCGGGCGGCGGTGACGCCGGGCACGCTGTCCTCGATGACCAGGCACGCCGCGGGCGGGACCCCCATCCTTTCGGCGGCGAACAGGAACAGGTCCGGCTCGGGCTTGCCCCGCTGCACCTGTGTTGAGGAGAAGACGCGCTCTCCGAACAGCGGCAGCAGCCCGGTCAGCGTCAGGGAATGGCGCAGCCGCACCGGATCGCTGCTGGAGGCCACGCAGATCGGCAGGCCGAGGGCCGCCACCGCCCCGGCGACGCCGCGCATCGCGCGCAGCTCGGTATCGAACAGCGCCAGGGTCTCGGCCTTGACGGTCTCGACGAAGCCCTCGGGCGCCGCAACCCCGTAATCCCGGGCGATATGCGCCATGATGGAGGGCATGGCGGTGCCGGTGAAGCGCGCCCGCACGGTGGCGAAGTCGATCGCCACGCCGATCCGGTTGAGGCCGGCCGTGAGGCAGGCGAGGCTCAGGGGCTCGCTATCGACCAGGACGCCGTCGCAATCGAAGATCACGAGGCCGAGGGGGTATGTCGTCGCGTGCGCGTCCAAGGCCGACCGTTCCCGCACGGCCCGCCGCCGCCCGCTGCCTGTGGCACGGGTGCCCCGGAGCGGCAACCGGGGGTTTACGATGGTTGCAACCGGCGGCCCGGCCCCATACTGCCGTGGCGGGCGCCAGCCGGGCGCGCAAGGCTTCGAAGACGTCCGCGATGTTCCGCTTCCTGGTCCGCGTCCTGGGCTTCCTGCTGATGGCCGGCGGCTTCGTCGCGCTGGTCTATGACGGCGCCCGCTCGATCGCCAACAATGGCCTGCGGGTGACGCCGCTCTCCGAGGTGATCGCCGCCCTGTTCAAGGACCGGGCCGGCGCCCTGCAGGGCAGCGTCGAGGGGGCGGCGCCCTGGCTCTGGCACGTGCTGGGCCTGCCGCTCACCCTGGCGCCGGCCTCGCTGATCGGGCTCGGCCTCGGCGCGGTCCTGCTCTGGCTCGGCCAGCCGGGCCGCGAGCCGATCGGCTTCCTGACGAAGCCCTGAGCGCGCTCCGTCGCCCCTATCGACCGGCGAGCTTGGCCCTGGCCTCGGCCAGCTCGGTTTCCAGCCGCTCGATCTCGGCAATCAGCGCGTGATGCTCGCTCACATCGAGCTGCGAGGCGAAAAAGTAGACGACCTTGCCTTCGGCATCCCGCACCGGCCCGACGAACAGGGCGTTGTGGAAGGTCGAGCCGTCCTTGCGGTAATTGAGCAGATCGACCCGGATGTCCTTCTCCTGCCGGATGGCGGCACGGAGGCGGTCGATGGCGGCCGGGTCGGTCCCGGGGCCCTGCAGGAAGCGGCAGTTGCGGCCGGTCACTTCGAGCCGCGTGTAGCCGGTGAGCTTGAGGAAGGCGTCGTTCACGAAGACGATCGGATTGTCGTACTGGCTCGGATCCGTGATGATCATCGGCATCCGGGTCGCCCGCACCGCCGCGGCGAACGGATCGCCCCGATGCGACCCAGGTTTCAGGTTGTCCGGCACGTGACTCGTGGCGGTCCAGCCCGTTTCCATCCCGCTCTGCCCTCGCATGGCGGCCGGAAAGCCGCTCTTGTGCAACTACAAGCCGTAAATTGGCGGCGAGGTCCAGTCCCGCGTCAAGCTTTCGTGCCCGGACAGGGACCGAAGCTTTTTCGCCGGCCGGGGCGCTCCCATATTGGGGTAACCCGTAAGACCCGAAGGCAAGCCGATGTTCCTGTTCCGCAAGCGCCCCGAGATGCCGAGCCCCGCCGAGGCCCTGCCGGGTCGCCCGACGCCGCTCCCGACGGCCGAGACCCATTCCGTCAACGGCAACCCGCTGAAAGGTCCCTATCCGGCCGGCACCGAGACGATCGTCCTCGGTCTCGGCTGCTTCTGGGGCGCCGAGCGCCGGTTCTGGCAACTGCCCGAGGGGGTGTTCGTGACCGCCGTGGGCTATGCCGGCGGCTACACCCCGAACCCGACCTACGAGGAGGTCTGCACCGGCCAGACCGGTCACAACGAGGTCGTGCTGGTCGCCTTCGACCCGGCGGTGCTGCCGTTGGACGCGGTGCTGCGGACCTTCTTCGAGAGCCACGATCCGACCCAGGGCATGCGCCAGGGCAACGATGTCGGCACGCAGTACCGCTCAGGCATCTACACGAACGGCCCGGCGCAGGAGGCGACGGCCCGGGCAATGCGCGAAGCCTATGCCGAGGCGCTGCGTCAGCGGGGATTCCCGGACATCACCACCGAGATCAAGCCGCTGGAGCACTTCTACTTCGCGGAAGGCTACCACCAGCAGTACCTCGCCAAGAACCCGGGCGGCTATTGCGGCCTGGGCGGCACCGGCGTCAGCTGCCCGGTGGGGACCGGCGTCGCCGCCTGATTGGTGTCAGGGTTTGCCGCCCGATGAATCTTGGGCCCTGCCGGGCTTGGGCTGCATGCCCGGCGCGCCGGGGGCGAGGAAATTGCCGCCGAGCTGGGGCGTGCTGTTCGGGCTGCGCAGCACGATCAGCACGCTGCCCAGCACCGAGAGGGCGACGGCGGCGGCGAGGATGAGGAAGAGCCAGCGGGGCATCCCGGGGCGTTAGCACATCGCGCCGGTTCGCGAACCGCCTCCGTTCGCCTCAGGGCGCCTTCAACACCGCCCGGCACGCCGCGGGGAGCGCCGCCATGGTCATGGCGGGCTTGGGCTTCGGCGGCACCTTCGGGGGCTTCGGATGCAGCACCGCGTCCGAGAACCAGTAGCCGAGGTCGTCGCAGCCGTCGCCGCCGGGCGGCGGGGCTTGGTGCTGGCAATCCTCCTGGCCGGCCGGGCAGGCGAGCCGGATATGGTAGTGGTAGTTGTGCCCGTACATCGGGCGCACCTTGGACATCCAGCGGCTGCCCGCGGCCTCGCGGCACAGCGCCTTCTTGATCGCCGCGTTGACGAAGATGCGCTCCACCTCCGGCTGCTCGGCGGTGAGCTTGATCAGTTGCAGGTGGGTCGGCGTCCAGACCTCCGGGTCGATGTCGAGGCGGTCGGGCCGGACCATGTCGGTGGCGGAGGTCTCCTCGCGCTCCGCCCGGCTCATGCGGTGATCGGGCATCGGTGTCAGCCAGACGTCCGCGTCGATGCCGATCTGGTGCGAGGCGTGGCCGGTGATCATCGGGCCGCCCCGGGGCTGGGCCATGTCGCCGACGAGCAGACCCGGCCAGCCGACCCGGGTGGCCTTCTGCGACAGGCGCTCGATGAAGTCGACGAGGTAGGGCGTGCCCCACATCCGGTTGCGGGACGGGCGCATGACCTGCCAGTTCGGCCCGTCGAGGGGCAGCGCCTCACCGCCGGCGAAGCAGCCCTTCGCGTAGAACCCGTAGATATGGGCTGGCCCGGCCGAAGCCTTCGTCACCCGGCCGAACAGCGCCTTGGCGGGCGTCGAAGGCGCGTCCGGATGTTCAAGCGGCGGCAGGGGCTTTGGATTGACGCTGCCGCGATCCTGAGCCTGCGCGGCGGCCGGCAGGAGCAGGGCGGCGAGTGCGAGGCTCTGGGCCAGGGACGAGGCGGGGCGCGGCATGCGTTGAGGGTCGTCCGTCTGAGAGGGCGGGCGCGGGTGCGGGCCGGAACGTGGGCCACGCCCGGGGCGTTTTTCGGGCAGACACGCGACATATCGGGAGGCGCCCATGTCAGCGACCGATCAGCCCGCCCTGCGGGAACCCCGCCGCCTGATCGCCAGCGACCGGGTCATCGGCACCGATGTGCGCCGGCCCGACGGGACCCGGGTCGGCCGGATCGAGCGGCTGATGCTCGACAAGGTCTCGGGCCGGGTCGCCTACGCGGTGATGAGTTTCGGCGGCTTCCTGGGCCTCGGCGAGGATTTCTACACGTTGCCCTGGTCGGTGCTCCGGTTCGAGCCCCGGCAGGACGCCTACGTGCTCGACATCACGGAGGACCAGCTCCGCGCCGCCCCGGCCCGCACCCCCGAGGGCACCGATCCGGCCGCGGACGGCGCCTGGGAGGAGCAGATCCACCGCTACTACGACGCGGCGCCCTATTGGGGGATCTGATCAGCCCTCCGAAGGACCGCACCAGCCCGGGAGGTAGCCGGCATCCTTGGACTTGGCCAGCGCCATGGCCTTCTCCAGGGCAGCGGAGAAATCGTTCTCGACCCGCTTCTCCTTGATGTTGCGCCGGAGGAAGTCCGCCCACAGGAACTCGCTGAACGGCGTCGTGTCCTTGGCGAAGCCGCCGGCCCGGCGCAACTCGCCCGCGAGGCTGCGGAAGGGATCGTCGGCGAGGTCGGCGATCGCCTTCGGGAGGTCCTTGAAGTCGCGGCGCACGCCCTCGGCATCGTAGGGATAGACCCACGCCTTGTGGTCGCAGACCGTCCAGAAGGCATCCTTCTCGAGATGGTGGAGGTCGGCGATCACCGTCACCAGCACGTCCTTGACGCCCTCCTCCTGCAAAGCGCGGGAGAGGTGGTGATGGTCGACGACGTAGTGGCGCTTCTTCGGGCCCAGCACCGTCGGGATCATGTGGGCGCCGAGGAATTCCCGCTTCTTCTCGCCGTCATAGGCGCGCCAGCGCCGGCGCTTCTCCTGCACCTCCCGGTAGCCCACCGTCATCTGGGTCGGCCGCAGCTCGGCGATCGGGATGGGCTTGAGCAGCGGTTCGCGTGTGGTCATGAGTCGCAGGTCCTACGGGGTTCTGTCACGCAGATGTCACAAAGTGCAGCCGGTCGGAAGGTCAAGCCGGGGTGCCCGCGCTCACGTTTGCTGGATCACCGGCCTGCGCACCGCCTCCAGCACGAAGACCCGGATCGCCGAGGAGAGATTCTGGCCGCCGCGCCCGGCATCGATCGCGCCGATCAGCGCCTGGACCGACTGGCCCCGCGCCTCCGCGACCTCGCGCAGGGCCGTCCAGAACGGATCCTCCAGGGACACGCTGGTGCGGTGGCCCGCGATCATCACGGAATGCTTGGTGAGGCCGGCGCTCATATCGAGCGCGCACCGCCGAAGAGGCTGACGCCAGCCGTTTCAGGGTATCGGCCCAAGACCCGAGACGGGGCGTCGAGCCGGTTCGGCGCCGGCCCTCGTATCCGGAACGCTGCCTTTTCCCGGGCGTATGGAGCGCCAGCGGAATGCGACCCGGGATCCGGCACAGGACGTCGCGAAGCGTCGAACTGGATCGACCTGTGCCGCTGACGCGGCGCTTTTCGTGCTGGATCCCGGATCAGGTTCCGCTGCGCTCCACCTGTCCGGGAAAGGGCGCGCGGCATGACCCGGTGGTGCGGATCGCGCGCCGCGCCTCGGCCAAACACCTCGAAAGGACTACGGTCGACCCTCATTCCGCCGGATCGGTATCGGGCCGTTCGAGGCGGTGACCCTCGTGGCGCTCGGTCTCCAGGGCCTTGCGCCGCTGCTGGAGGGTCTTGGCTTTCTTCGGCTGGCCGAAGGCGATCCGGTTCGACTCGGCCTTCGCGTCCTCGACCGCGCGGGCCTTCGCCTTGCGGACCTGACGCAGGTTGATGATCTCAGCCATGGATCGCCTCCCGTGACCGGCGCGGGGGACCCCGCGCCGGCAAGTCCCAAAAAGCTAATCGGCGCTCGGCGCCAGCATGGTCTCCGGCCGGACCACACGCTCGAACTCCTCCTCGGTCACGTAGCCGAGGCGCAGGGCCTCCTCCTTGAGGGTGGTGCCGTTCTTGTGCGCGGTCTTGGCGATCTCGGCGGCCTTGTCGTAGCCGATCGAGGGGGCGAGCGCGGTCACCAGCATGAGCGAACGGCTCATCAGGTCGGCGATCTTGTCCGCGTTGGCCTTGATGCCGACCACGCAATTGTCGGTGAAGCTGATCGCCGCGTCGGCCAGCAGGCGGATCGATTGCAGCACCGCGTTGGCGATCACCGGCTTGAACACGTTGAGCTCGAAATTGCCCTGGGAGCCGGCGAAGCTCACCGTGGTGCCGTTGCCGATGACCTGGGCGCAGACCATGGTCAGGGCCTCGCACTGGGTCGGGTTGACCTTGCCGGGCATGATCGACGAGCCGGGCTCGTTCTCAGGGAGCGACAGCTCGCCGAGGCCCGAGCGCGGGCCCGAGCCGAGGAAGCGGATGTCCTGGGCGATCTTGAACAGGCCGGCGGCCAGCGCCGACAGCGCGCCCTGCGTGAACACGAGGGCGTCGTGGGTGGCCAGCGCCTCGAACTTGTTCTCGGCGGAGGTGAAGGGCAGGCCGGTCAGCTCCGCGACCTTGGCGGCGAAGCGCTCGGCGAATTCCGGATGGGCGTTGAGCCCGGTGCCGACCGCGGTGCCGCCCTGGGCGAGCGCCAGCACCCCCGGCAGGGTCGCGGCGACCCGCGAGCCGCCGAGCGCCACTTGGGCGGCATAACCCGAAAATTCCTGGCCGAGGGAGACCGGCGTCGCGTCCTGCAGGTGGGTGCGGCCGATCTTGACGATCGAGTCGAAGGCCTTGGCCTTGGCGTCGAGCGCCCCGTGCAGGTGGGAGAGCGCCGGAAGCAGGCGGCCCTGGATCTCGCGGGCCACCGCGATGTGCATGGCGGTGGGGAAGGTGTCGTTCGAGGACTGGCCGCGGTTGCAATGGTCGTTCGGGTGGACCGGCGACTTGCCGCCGCGCTGGCCCCCGAGGCGCTCGTTGGCGAGGCTCGCGATCACCTCGTTGGCGTTCATATTGGACTGGGTGCCCGAGCCGGTCTGGTAGATGACGAGGGGGAACTCGTCGTCGTAGCGACCCTCCACCACCTCGGCGGCCGCGGCGGCGATGGCGTCGGCGAGCTTCGCGTCGAGGGCGCCGAGATCCTTGTTCACCAGGGCGGCGGCCTGCTTCACGAGGCCGAGCGCGTGGACGAGCGGCGCCGGCATCCGGTCGGTGCCGATCTTGAAGTTCTGGATCGAGCGCTGGGTCTGCGCGCCCCAGTAGCGATGCGCCGGGACCTCGATCGGACCGAAGGTGTCGGACTCGGTGCGGGTGGCGGTCTCGGTGGGCGACATCGTGGCCTCTACGTCTGGTGCAGTGCGGTGCCTACTTAAATGAGGCGCGGGTGAATCGCGATGCCGGTTTGCCCCGGCGCACCGACAAGAGCGGGGCTCTGTTCCGCCGGACAAGGAGCCGATGAGCGCGACGATCGATCTCTCCGAGCCGAAGGCCGCCGCCCGGTTCCGCCCGACCGTGCCGCCTCCGCTGACGGAACCGCTCGGCCTGTTCGCGTTCCTGCGGGCGGCGCGGAAGAACCCGATCACCACCTGGATGGACGCGCATTTCAAGCTGCCGGTCGTGGCCGCCGAGGGCGCGATGGGCCGGATCACCCTGGTGAGCGACCCGGCGCTGATTCGCTCCGTGCTGATCGAGAAGGCCGAGAACTACCGCAAGGACGATCTCCAGCGGCGCGTCCTGGCGCCCGGGCTCGGCAACGGCCTGCTCAGCGCCGAGGGCGACGAGTGGCGGCTCCAGCGCCGGACGCTGGCGCCGATCTTCAACGCCCGCACGGTCCAGGGCTTTTCCGACGCGATGAACGCCGCCGGCGCGCGCCTCGGCCGGCGCCTCGCCCGCCGGGCCGGCAAACAGGTCGATGTCGCGCTGGAGATGACCCGCGTCACGCTGGACGTGCTGGAGCGGACGATTTTCACGCATGGCTTGCCGAGCGATCCGGATGCCCTCGGGCGCGCGATCACCCGGTTTTTAGAGGCGGTGGGGCCGATCGACCCGCTGGACGTGTTCGGCGTGCCCGATTTCGTGCCGCGGATCGGCCGCCTGCGGGCGCGGCCGGCGGGGCGCTTCTTCGCCGAGGTGGTCGACGAACTGATCGCCCGGCGCAAGGCGCTGATGGCGCAGGGCGAGGCGCCGCGGGATCTGCTGACGCTGCTGCTCGCCGCGCAGGACCCCGAGACCGGCACCGGCCTCTCGGACCTCGCCGTGAAGGCCAACATCGTCACCTTCATCGCGGCCGGCCACGAGACCACCGCCAATTCCCTGACCTGGACCCTCTACTGCCTGTCGCAGGATCCCGCCGCCCAGGCGCGGCTTGAGGCCGAGATCGACGCCGCCGGGCCGGGGGGCTTTGCCGTGGAGCGGCTGCCCTACACGCGGGCGGTGATCGAGGAGGCGATGCGCCTGTTCCCGCCGGTGCCGTTCCTCAGCCGGCAGGCGGTGCGGGACGACCGGTTCGGGCGGATCAAGGTGCCGCGGGGCTCGCTGGTGATGGTGGCGCCTTGGGTGCTCCACCGCCACCAGTTGCTCTGGGACGACCCGGAGGCCTTCGTGCCGGAACGGTTCCTGCCCGAGAACCGCGACAGCATCGCGCGCTTCACCTACCTGCCGTTCGGGGCGGGGCCGCGGGTCTGCATCGGGCAAAGTTTTTCGGTGCAGGAGGCGGTGATCCTG
This sequence comes from Methylobacterium sp. 2A, assembly GCF_009806555.1. GTDB lineage: Bacteria > Pseudomonadota > Alphaproteobacteria > Rhizobiales > Beijerinckiaceae > Methylobacterium. Next base: position 97,908 of record NZ_VUOK01000054.1, read on the forward strand.
CTGGCGCATATCGTGCGGGCGGTGCGGTTCCACCTGCCGGCCGATCACCCGCCGGTCACGCCGCTGCACCGGGTGACGCTGCGGCCGGAGCACGGGCTGCGTATGGAGGCCGAGGGGCGGGCGTGAGCGGGTTGACGGGTTCCCCGTGCGTTCTCACATTGCTGACGCGCGCATAGAGAGTCGCCCCGGCTGGAATCAGGCACGAATCGCGATGGCCGATACCGCTGCTCCCGCAACGCTGGACTACGCCGAGCAGGTTGCCCGCGTCCTGCGCTCCAATGCGGAGACGGAAAAGTTCGTCGCCGAGCAACGTAAGCTGATCGACGAACAGACCAAGCTCCAGGCCGAGGCGGCGAAGCTGCACGCCGAGACACTGAAGCTCGGTCGAGACCACATCTTGGCGCCGCTCTCCATCGCTTTTGCCGGCATGGCGGCAGCGGCCGCATTCTTTGGCGCGGGCGCCGCGTTCGTTAAACTGCTGAGCCCATGACCGTCTACAGGGTCACGACAGGCTGATGAGCCGATGGCGTGATCCGAAATCCTGCCTGCGCTGCGTGTCAGCTCGCTGGTCGATCATCGAGCAGGTCGTTCAGCTCGGTCGATGCCGGCAATCGGATCCGTTTCGTTCGGACGTACTCTAATCGCCCCGCCGCGCCTCAAGCTGACGAGTTTTTCGGTCGTAGAGCCGTGACGCAATGAAGACACCGCCGAGGCCGAGTGCCGACATCCCAAGCGCCAGCGCGAGAATCTGATTGGCATAAGCTTGGGTCATGCGATCAATCCTGCGAACGCAGGAATCTGATCATGATCTGACCTATCAAATGTAGGACGATCGCGGCGATCAGCAAAGTCCAACCGCCATCTGAGAACAGATCCAGATGCCGTTGCGCGAGGGGTTGATGACCGCGATGCCGATCGTGGCGATGGCCGACGAATTGAACAGGTTCGCAGCCAGCTTCAGCCCCTCGTTGAAGCGCTTGGCGCGGTGCTTCCGCTCGCCCGCCGACAGACCCGGCTGCGCGACCCCTTCATCCACCCCTGAAATCCCCGGGCCGTCGATTCGGCCTCGGAAGACTTCAGCTCTTCTTGCGGAACGCGTCCAGGCTCACGACCTCGGCGCCGGCCTCCTCGCCCTCCTTCTTGGCGGCGGGGCGGGGCGCCTTCTCGTCCGGCTTGGGCGAGCCCTTGTCGCTCGCCGCCGCGGGAGCCGGCAAGCCCTTCGGCGCAGCCGCGCCGATCGTGGCGAGCCCGGCGCCCTTGGGCCGAACCTCGCCGGGCTCGGAACCCGCGCCGCGCGGGCCGGCCTTGGCCGGGGCGGCGTTCGCCTCCTCGGGCGCCTCGCCGGCCTCGCTGAGGTCGAACTTCAGGCCGAACTGCACGGAAGGATCGAAGAAGCCCGACAGGGCGTCGAACGGCACCAGCAGCCGCTCCGGCACGCCCGAGAAGGACAGGCCGACCTCGAAGGCGTGCTCGGTGACGTTGAGGTCCCAGAACTGGTGTTGCAGGACGATCGTCATGTCCTGCGGGTACTTCTCGCGCAGGGCCTGCGACATCCGCACGCCGGGCGCCTCCGTCCGGAACGAGACGTAGAAATGGTGCTCGCCCATCAGCCCCTCGCGGGCCGCGTCGGTCAGCACCTTGCGCACCACGCCGCGCAGGGCGTCCTGCACCAGAAGATCGTAGCGGATCAGGTCGTCTGCCATCTGCGGTCGCGCTCTCGCCCGGTCTGCCCGGCGCCCCGCCGCGGATGGCCGGACCGAGGAATTGGAAGTGGAGGCTTCTGTTGCCAGGTGCCTCCGAACCCCGCCTATGCGGTGCTACCCGCTAGGACTTTAGGTCGGTTTTGGGGACCGCTTACGCGGCCACCGCCACCGGAGCAAAGTTGTCGTTGGCAACTATTGCAAAGGCCCGATAACGGCGGAACCATGCCGAGCGAAAGTCCAACCTTTACGCCCTCGTCGATCCTATTTCGCCCCCGCCGGAACCCAGGCTCGCGGTCACGCGCCTTGCGGCAGCATGTCCTGGGTTCGGGTGGAGGCGCCGGGTACCGCCCCCGGGTCCGATAGGTTTATTGCGAAGAACGTTTATCGCCATAGCCGGCCTCGCGACCGGCTCCCGAGATATAGAGGGGATCGGTCCGGTTTTGAAGCCCGATCGTGTCGCGCCGCCGCCTCTTATCGCGCCTCCGGGCGAGGCTGTTGCCGGAAGTGCGCAGTCCCATGGCCCCACGCCGGACGAACGGACCCGTCTCGACCGGCTCTGGGCCACGACCTGGCGCCTCGGCGCCCTGATCGGCCTCGTGGTCTTCTATCTCGGCGCGGCGAGCCTGCTGTCGCTCGCCGCCGTACGGGTCGGGTTCGACCTGTGGAACGGGATCGACCCGTTCCTGCCGCCGGAGCGGCGCCCGTTCCTCGGCGCGGTGGAACTCGCCCACCGGGCCTTCGCGGTCGATGCGCTGCGGCAGGTCTTCCTCGCCGTTCTGGTCATCGGCGGGGCGTGGTGGCGGGACCGGACCGGCTGGCGCCGCCGCCTCGCCCTCGACCGGGAGCACCCGAACGGGATGCGGCCCGTCATCCTGCTGGGGATCCTCCTGGTCTGGCCGGTGCTGCACATCGCCTGGGTGACCGGCACGGCGGAGCTGTTCGGCGCGAGCTTCGGCCAGCACGTGCGGCTGTCGCCGTTCATGAGTCAGGCCGCGGTGGCGGCGTGGCTCGCCTACCTCACGATCCTCGCCCCCGTCGCGGAAGAACTGCTGCTGCGCGGCGAGGCCTTCGCTCGCGCTCAATCGGCCGTAGGGCCGGTCGGGGCGATCCTGGTCACCGCTCTGATCTTCGCGGCCGCCCACATCTCGGCCTGGGGGCTCGCCCGGCCGGTCTCGCTGCTGCCCCTGGCCTTCGCCCTCGGCTGGCTGCGCTGGCGGACCGGTCGCCTCTGGCCCGGCATCGCGCTCCACGGCTGGTCGAACCTCGCCCTCGTGACCTACCTGCTGTGGCCGGGCTGATCACCATGATGCGCGACGGCGGTGCATATGTCGGCGTCGAACTTGCCGGGCGGCCTGCCGACGCGCAGGAATGGCGGATGGACGCTTACCACGACCTGCTCCGGCGCATCCTCGACGCGGGCGCCGCCAAGGACGACCGCACCGGCACCGGGACACTCTCGGTGTTCGGCCACCAGATGCGCTTCGATCTGTCGGCCGGCTTTCCGCTGGTCACCACGAAGCGCCTGCACCTGCGCTCGATCATCCACGAGCTGCTCTGGTTCCTGGCCGGCGACACCAACGTGGCCGCGCTCCGGGCCAACGGCGTGACGATCTGGGACGAGTGGGCCGACGAACACGGCGACCTCGGACCCGTCTACGGCAAGCAATGGCGCTCCTGGCAAAAACCCGACGGCGGCACCGTCGATCAGATCGCCTGGGTGCTCGACGAGATCCGGCGCAACCCGGAGTCCCGCCGCCTGATCGTCTCGGCCTGGAACCCGGCCGACCTCGACAAGATGGCGCTCGCCCCCTGCCACTGCCTGTTCCAGTTCTACGTGAGCGAGGGGCGGCTCTCCTGCCAGCTCTACCAGCGGTCGGCCGACGCTTTTCTCGGCGTGCCGTTCAACATCGCGAGCTACGCGCTCCTGACCCACATGATCGCGCAGGTGACCGGCCTCGGCGTCGGCGACTTCGTCCACACCTTCGGCGACGCGCATCTGTACCGGAACCACCTTGAGCAGACCCGAACCCTCCTGAGCCGGACACCCCGCCCGCTGCCGCAGCTGCGGCTCAATCCGGCGGTGCGCGACCTCTTCGCCTTCCGGTACGAGGACATCACAATCGAGAATTACGACCCGCATCCCGCCATCGCCGCGCCGGTGGCGGTATGAAGCCGATCGTCTCCCTGGTGGCGGCGGTCGCCCGCAACGGCGTGATCGGGCGCGACAACGGCCTCGCATGGCATTTGTCCAGCGACCTGAAGCGGTTCAAGGCGCTCACCCTGGGCAAGCCGATGCTGATGGGTCGCCGGACCTGGGACTCGATCGGCCGGCCGCTGCCGGGGCGCCACACGCTGGTGCTGACCCGCGACCGCGCCTTCCGGGCGGAGGGCGCCGAGACCGTCCACGACTGGGAGGCTGCGCTGGCCGCCGCCGGCGCGGAACTGATGGTGGTGGGCGGCGCCGAGATCTACGCCCTCGCACTCCCGCAGGCCGATCGCCTCCACCTGACCGAGGTCGCGGCCGAGCCCGAGGGCGACGTACGGTTTCCGGCCTTCGACCAGGCCCAGTTCCGCGAGACGTTGCGGGAGGCGCACACCGCCGGTCCCCGCGACGAGCACGCTTTCGCATTCGTCGATTGGGAACGCGTGCGCTGAGGCGCGCCGCCGCATTTGCCTTCTGCGCCCTGCATGCCCACCTGCCAGCCTTGACAGCACGGGGCATGCGCCCGCAGGTGCCTGTCGGGTGCGCGTGCTCACGTCGGGCTTGCGCGTCCTGCGGGAAGAGGCGCCCGTGCAAGTGTTTAGGCCTCCATCCAGGCCGGACGGCACGGCGATCTGCCCAGACGGACGGGACTAGGCGGGCGAGCGTGGCCGTTCAGGCAAGGGGCACTGATCGGGGCGCCGGCCGGCATGTCGGTTGGGCGCGGACAGGCGGGAGACGACGGCTAGGATGCCTTGGAGCAATCAGAGCGGCGGCGGAGGCCCCTGGGGCCGGCCCGGCGGCAACGGCGGCGGTGGCCCGTGGGGCAACGGCGGCAAGACGCCGCCGAACCTCGAGGATCTGCTCCGGCGCGGGCAGGACCGGCTGCGCGGCCTGATCCCGGGCGGCGGCGGCACCGGCGGCTACGGCGGCGGCGGCTCGACCGGCCTCGGCAGTGGCCGCAGCGCGGCGGTGATCGCAGCCCTCGCCATCGCGGTCTGGCTCGCCACCGGCTTCTACACCGTCTACCCGCGGCAGGTCGGCATTGAGACGATCTTCGGCCGCTACGTCGGCACCAAGGGCGAGGGCCTGCGCTACAACTTCCCCTATCCGATCGGCGGCGTGGTCAAGCCCGATGTCGGCTCGCAGAATTCGATCCAGATCGGCTTCCGCGCCGGCCCGGGCGGTCAGAGCCGCAACCGCGACGTGCCGGACGAGAGCCTGATGCTCACCGGCGACGAGAACATCGTCGATCTCGATTTCGAGGTTCAGTGGCGGGTGAACCCGCTGAAGGCGTCCGACTTCGTGTTCAACCTCCAGAATCCGGAGGGCACCATCAAGGCGATCTCCGAGAGCGCGATGCGCGAGGTGATCGGCCGCCGCAACATCCAGGCGATCCTCACCAACGAGCAGTCGAGCATCGCCCAGGAGGTGAAGGAAATGGTCCAGAAGGCGCTCGACGAGTACGGCGCCGGCGTGCGGATCGAGGTGGTGCAGCTCGTCTCGGTCAACCCGCCGCCGGAGGTGCGCCCCGCCTTCATCGACGTGAACGCGGCCCAGCAGGACGCCGACACGGCGCAGAACGAGGCCAAGACCTACGCGAGCCGCGAGGTGCCGCAGGCCCGCGGCAAGGCGTCCCAGATCGTCCAGCAGGCCGAGGCCTACCGGACCAAGGCGACCGCCGACGCCACCGGCCAGGCGGCGCGCTTCAGCGAGGTCTACGCCTCCTACAAGGCCGCCCCGGCGATCAGCCGCGAGCGGATCTTCCTGGAGACGATGGAGAAGGTCCTGGGCTCCGTGAACAAGGTGATCATCGACCAGAACGGGACACAGCCGGGCAACGCGAATGCGGCCGGCGTGCTGCCGGTGCTACCGCTCTCGGAGTTCGGCGCCCGGGCCCAGACCCAGACGGGAGCCGGCCGATGAAGCAGGCGCTCCGCACCGGCCTGATCGCGGTCGCCGCGATCGTCGCGATCGGCCTTTACGCGTCGATCTTCACCGTCGGCCAGATGCAGCAGGCGCTGGTGCTGCAATTCGGCCGCGTCCGCGCCGTCCTCAACGCCACCGGCGAGGACAAGCCCGGCCTCTACTTCAAGATCCCGTTCATGGAGAACGTGGTCATCTTCGACAAGCGCGTGCTCGACCTCGACCTGCCGGTCCAGACGGTGCTGACGGCCGACCGCCAGAACCTGGAGGTGGACGCCTTCGCCCGCTACCGGATCCTCGATCCGCTGCGCTTCTACCAGGCGGTGGGCAATATCGGCCTGGCCAACCAGCGGCTCGCGAGCTTCACCAATTCCGGCCTGCGCAACGTGCTCGCCCGCTCGACCCGCGACGCGATCGTGAAGACCGATCGCGGCCAGCTGATGCACCAGATCCAGGAGGACGTGAACCGGCAGGCCAAGGCGCTCGGCATCGAGATCGTCGACCTGCGCATGACCCGGGTCGACCTTCCGGCGCAGAACTCGGCCGCGGTCTACAAGCGGATGAAGACCGAGCGCGAGCGCGAGGCCGCCGACATCCGCGCCAACGGCGACCAGATCGCCGCCACGATCCGCGCCAAGGCCGACCGCGAGGTCACGGTGATCCTGGCCGAGGCGACCCAGAAATCCGAGCAGCTGCGCGGCCAGGGCGACGCCGACAAGAACCGGATCCTCGCCGAGGCGTTCGGCAAGGATGCGGACTTCTTCAGCTTCTACCGGTCGATGCAGGCCTACGAGACGGGGCTGAAAGGGTCGGACACGCGCTTGGTGATCAGCCCGAACACGGATTTCTTCCGCTACTTCAGCGACCCGCAGGGCCGGGCCGCTGCGGCGGCGGCGCGGCCCCCGCGCGGGCCGGTCGATCCGAGCGCCACCACCGGCTCCACCGCCGGCGCCGCACGCTGAGCGTGCTGGCGCCCCGGCGCCCGGGAACTCTCTTGTGCGACACCATGCGGACCCCGATCTTCGGTCGGGGATCCGCGGAGCCGGAAACGCGGTCTTGAAGAGGTCGATCATGCACCCCGTCGCGCGCACCCCCGAGGCGCCCTTCGGCCGCGCGAAGGCGCAGCCCCGTTCCCGCGCCCGCAGCCTGATGGCGGCGATCCTGGTCGGCACCTCCGTGATGACGGCGGCGCTGCCGGTCCCGGCCTTCGCCAAGGGTCCGGCCTCGCTGGCCGACCTCGCCGAGCAGGTGACCGACGCGGTGGTGAACATCTCGGCCTCCACCACGGTCGAGGCCCGGGGCGGCCGCGCCATGCCGCAGGTGCCGCCGGGCACCCCGTTCGAGGATCTGTTCGAGGAGTTCTTCAACCGCCGCGGCGGACGCGGCGGCGGCGATGGCGACATGCCGCGCCAGCAGCGAAAGTCGAACTCGCTCGGCTCGGGCTTCATCATCGACGCCGCCGGCCTCGTGGTGACCAACAACCACGTCATCGGCGATGCCAACGACATCCAGGTGATCCTGCACGACGGCACCAAGCTGAAGGCCGAGATCGTCGGCAAGGATTCGAAGATCGACCTCGCGGTGCTTCGGGTGAAGCCGCCGGCCGATCACCCGCTCAAGGCCGTGCCGTTCGGCAATTCGGACAAGATGCGGCCGGGCGACTGGGTGATCGCCATCGGCAACCCGTTCGGCCTCGGCGGTTCGGTCTCGGCCGGCATCGTCTCGGCCCGGGGCCGGAACATCGAGTCCGGACCCTACGACAACTACATCCAGACCGATGCGGCGATCAACAAGGGCAATTCGGGCGGCCCGCTGTTCAACATGGACGGCGAGGTGATCGGCATCAACACGGCGATCCTGTCGCCCACCGGCGGCTCGGTCGGCATCGGCTTCGCGGTGCCGTCCGACACGGCCAAGCCCGTCATCGACCAGCTGCGCGATTACGGCGAGGTCCGCCGCGGCTGGCTCGGCGTGCGTATCCAGAACGTCGATGATGCCACCGCCGAGGCCCTGAACCTCAAGGGCGGCGCGCGCGGCGCCCTGGTGGCGGGGGTCGACGAGAAGGGCCCAGCCAAGACCGCCGGCATCGAGGTCGGCGACGTGATCCTGAAGTTCAACGGCGCCCCCGTGAAGGCCTCGGGCGACCTGCCGCGGATCGTGGCCTCGACGCCCGTGGGCCAGAAGGTCGATGTGGTCGTCATGCGCAAGGGCGAGGAGGTGACGAAGCCCGTCACCCTCGGTCGCCTGGAAGACAGCGACAAGCCGCAGTTCGCCAACCTGCGCCAGCCGGAGCCCGAGAGCGCCACGCGTCAGGCGCTCGGCCTCAACCTGTCCGGCATGACCGACGATCTGCGCAAGAAGTACGCGATCAAGGATACCGTGAAGGGCGTGGTCGTCACCCGGGTCGATCCGAACTCGACGGCGGCCGACAAGCGGATCCAGCCCGGCGAGGTGATCGTGGAGGTCGGCCAGGAGGCGGTGAACAGCCCGGCCGACGTCACCAAGCGGATCGATGCCCTGAAGAAGGACGGGCGCAAATCGGTGCTGCTGCTGGTGGCGAGCGCGACCGGCGACGTGCGGTTCGTGGCCCTTGGGCTGGACTGAGCGGCACCATCGGACGAACAATCTCAGGCCGTCGCTTCGCGAGGAGCGGCGGCCTTTCTGTTATCGGGACAGAGCATCGACGCGGAGCCGCGGGCGGTCACACTCACGCGGCGAGTCAGGGTGACTCGAACGATCCCGGACCTATGACGGCCGTCGCCTTCGATACCTTGAAGTTCGCCCGCGCCCTGCGGGAGAAGGCGAAGCTGTCGCCCGAGCAGGCCGAAGGCTTGGCCGACGCTCTGGTCGATGTCTTCGACGGAAATCTCGCCACGAAAGCCGACATCCGCGACGTTCAGGCCGATATCCAACTCGTTCGCCGTGAGGTGGAGACCTTAAAGGTTCAGACCCGGGCAGACATCGAGGCGCTGCGGCTCACAACCAAAGCCGATAGCGAAGCGGTAAAGGGCGCCATCGCCTCCGCCAAGGTCGAGACGGTGCGCTCGCTTGTCGGCGCGATCGGCTTTCAGACGCTGGCCGTGCTGGGCGCCGTGGTGGCCCTGACCCGGACCCTCCCCTGAGCGCTCACCCCACGAACTCCGCCGCCGCGTAGCCCTGGAGATAGAGCAGCGCCGTCAGGTCGCCGTGCTCGACCCGGACCTGCGCCGCGGCCGCGACCGCGGGCTTGGCCCGGAACGCCACGCCGAGGCCGGCCTCGGCCAGCATGTCGAGGTCGTTGGCGCCGTCGCCGACCGCCAGCGTGTCCGCGGGGCCGAGGCCGAGCGTGCCGCGGAGCTCGATCAGCGTAGCGCGCTTCTCGGCCTTGCCGACGATCGGATCCGCGACGGTGCCGGTCAGGCGGCCACCCGCCACGCCCAGCACGTTGGACCGGTGCTCGTGAAAGCCGATCATCGCGGCGATCGGGCCGGTGAACAGGGTAAAGCCGCCCGAGACGAGACAGGTCCGGGCACCGTGGGCCCGCATCGTCCGCACCAGCGTGGGACCGCCCGGCGTGAGGCTCAACCGCTCGGCGATCAGCCCGTCGATCGTATCAACCGGGATGTCTTTCAGGAGCGCCACGCGCTCGCGGAGCGCCGGCTCGAAGGCGATCTCGCCGCGCATCGCACGCTCGGTGATCGCCGCCACATGATCCTTGAGGCCGAGCGTCCCGGCGAGTTCGTCGATGCATTCCTGCTCGATCATGGTGGAATCCATGTCGGCCAGGAACAGGCGCTTGCGCCGATGCGCGTCGGCGGGCAGCACCGCGAGGTCGATCGGCTCGCCGGCGAGCGCCGTCCGGAGCGTGTCGGTGAGTGCCGCCGCGGAGGCGGGCTCGCCCGGGGCCAGCAGCTCGGCCGCGACCTCCCCGTGCAGGATCCGGGGCTGGTGCTCCGTCCGCAGCACGGCGCGCGTCTCGGCCAGCACCGCGTCGGTGATGGACGGCCGATCCGGGTTTGCTATCAGGACCGCGACCAGCATCGTGGAGGTTCGCCTTGCCGTCAGACCGGGAGGAATCCGGGGGGCGCCCGGCGGCGATCCTCATCGCAGGGCCCACCGCGTCGGGCAAGTCGGCACTCGCCGCCCGGCTGGCGGAGCGCCATGGCGGCGTGGTCATCAACACCGATTCCATGCAGGTCTACGCGGATCTGCGCCGCCTGACCGCCCGGCCCGATCCGGCTGAGGAAGCCCGGGTGCCGCACAGGCTCTACGGCCATGTCGACGGCGCCGTGAATTATTCGCTGGGGCATTTCTCGCGGGATGCGGCAGCGTTGCTCCGGACGCTCGACGGGCGGTTGCCGGTCTTCGTCGGCGGCACCGGCCTGTACTTCCGGGCGCTGGAGCAGGGGTTTTCGGAGCTGCCGCCCGTGCCCGAGGCGGTGCGGGCGCAGGTGCGGGAGGCGGCCGAGGGGCGTCCCACCGAGGCGCTGCACGCCGACCTCGCCCGACACGACCCCGAAGGCGCGGCCCGCCTGCGCCCGAGCGACCGGATGCGGGTGATGCGCGCCCTTGAAATCGTCCTCGCCACGGGACGCCCGATCGCGAGCTTCTACGGCGATCCCGTTCCCGGTCCGCTGGCCGGATGGGATCTCAAGAGAATCTTCCTGGCGCCCGACCGCGAACAGCTGCGGGCCCGTATCGACGCCCGGTTCCGGACCATGATCGCGGAGGGTGCGCTGGACGAGGTCGCGCGCCTGCGGTCCCGAAGGCTCGATCCGATGCTGCCGGTGATGCGGGCCCACGGCGTGCCGGGCCTGATCGCTCACCTCGACGGGGCGATCCGTCTCGAAGACGCGATCCATCGCGGGCAGGCGGATACGCGGGCTTATGCCAAGCGCCAGTTCACGTGGTTCCGCCACCAGATGGGGGAGGACTGGCGCTGGATGAGTCCGGAGGGGGCGGCGGCTGAGCTTTGAGCGTGCCGCTCTGCCCCTGTCCGCTCTGCGGGATACGGCACCACCCATCGGCCGGGAAGACGCGCGCTCCTCCCCTCGCGAGGAGGAGGTGGATGGAGGGTGGCGCAGGATCGAGCGGTCCAGTGCCGTCTGCGCCATCCTCGTCCGAGGCCCCTCCCCCGCAAAGGGGGCGGGAGAGGCACAGAACCGGCAGCCCTCCTACTCGCAGACCTCGACGCGGCGGTAGGTGAACTCGCCGTCGCCGAGCCATTCCTTGCGGCGCTCGTAGTGGCAGATCGGGCCGCGGCGCTCGCGGATCACGACGGGCTCGGGCTCCTCGACCACGACGCGGCGCGGACGGTACTCCGGCGGCGGGGGCGGGGGCGGGTTGTTGGCGCCGTTGATGAGGGCGCTGCCCACGACGCCGCCGACCACGCCGGCCGCGAGGCCGCCCACGATGGCGCCGGTATGGTCGCGGGCGGCGGCCGGGGCGACGGCCCCGAGCACCAGGGTCGCGGCGAGGGCGGCGGCCCCGGCGCGAATCATCGTGAAGGAACCGTTGAAGGACACGCGCAACATCTCCCGTTCGTGTTGAGCACGATCCAACACCGGGAGGATTAAAAATCCCCGAAGCGGCCCAATTCGATCGTGTCCCAGATGAACCGGACGATCCGGGGCGCCGACACGGTTCAGAGCAACCCGTCGAGGCTCTCCACGACCGAGGCCGGGGCGAGGTCGGCATATTCCTCCGGCAGCCCCTTGCGATTCACCCAGGCGGTGCGGAACCCGAAGGCGGTCGCCCCCGCCACGTCCCACCGGTTCGAGGAGCAGAACAGCACGTCGCCTGCGCCGACCGCCAGCCGCGTCAGGGCGCTCCGGTAGGCGTCGGGGTGCGTCTTGAACACCTGCGCGTCGTCCACCGACAGCACCGCGTCGAGGTGGTCGGCGAGCCCCGCCGAGGCCACCGCCCGGTCGACCATGGCGGCGTTGCCGTTGGTCAGGATCGCGGTGCGGATGCCGCGCTTGCGTAAGGACGCCAGCACGCCCGGCACCTCCGGATAGGCGTCGAGGTCGCGGTAGGCGTCGAGCAGGCGCTCCCGCAGACCCGGATCCACCCCGGGATGGAGCGCGAGCGCGTAATCGAGGGCCCGCACGGTGAGGTCCCAGAAGGCGGCGTAGCGGCCCATCAGCGCCAGGGTCCAGCTGTATTCGAGCTGCTTGTTGCGCCAGACCTCGGACAGGTGGTCGGCGTCCGGCCCCACCGCATCGGCGTAGCGCTGGACCGCGGCGTTCACGTCGAACAGCGTGCCGTAGGCGTCGAACACGGCGGCCTTCACGCCCGCGAGCGGTCCTGATGCGTCGGTCATGGCGTTCCTCTCTGGGTGCTCCCGCCCGATCTGGGGCCGGGACCGCGCCGCGGCGAGCCCGACCTGTTTCTCACGCCCGGCGCAGGCGCAGGCCGAACAGGTGCAGCAATCCTGCCAGCAGGCCGCCATAGACCACCGCGCCGGCCAGGCCGAGCAGCACCAGCACGACGAGTTCGCGCCCGTGCGGCAGGGTCGGCACCAGCGCCTGGGCTACGCCTTGGCCGTAGATCGCGACGGCCGCGAGCCCGAGGCAGGCGAGCACGACTCCGGCGACGGTGAGCCCCAGGGTGCGCCCCGGCGCCGTCCAGTTCCGGCGCTTGGCGAGCACCAGCAGCAGGATCAGGTTGACCCATTGGGCGACCGCCGTGGCGAGCGCCAGCCCGGTGACACCGTAGGGGCCGGTGAGCCAGAGCTTGAGCGCGACATTCACCGCGATCGCCGTCAGCGAAGCCCAGAGCGGGGTCTTGGTGTCCTGGCGGGCGTAGAAGCTCGCCGTCGCGCTGCGCACCAGCACCACGGCGGGCAACGCGAAGCCGTAGGCGGCGAGCACCGAGGCCGCCCGGGCGGCATCCTCCGCCCCGAAGGCGCCGCGCTGGAACAGGGCCGCCATGATCAGATCCGGGATGGTCAGGAACGCCACCGTGAACGGCGCCGAGAGCGCCAGGGAGAAGCCCGCCGCCCGGTTCTGCGCCGCATGCGCCCCGGCCACGTCCCCGGCGGCGATCCGGCGGCTCATCTCGGGCAGCAGCACCGTGCCGGCCGCGATAGCGATGACCCCGAACGGGAGCTGGTAGAGCCGGTCGGCATAGTAGAGCGCCGAGACCGCCCCAGTCGGCAGCCAGCTCGCGATGATCGTGTCGGCGAAGGCCGCGATCTGGAAGCCGGCCGAGCCGATCACCGCCGGCCCGAGCACCGCGAAGAAACGGTTCAGGGCCGGGTCTGCCCGGGGCACCGCGAGACCCGGCATCACCCGGGCCCGGCGGCAGCCCCACCAGAGCAGGCCGAACTGGAGCACGCCCGAGACGGCCACGCCCCAGGCGGCCGCGTAGGCGGCGTTCGGGAACAGGACGCTCAACCCCAGGGCGGCCAGCATCGCGAGGTTGAGCAGAACCGGAGCGCCCGCCGCCACGGCGAAGTGCCGGTGGGCGTTGAGGATGCCCGACAGCAGCGTCACCAGCGTCATGAACAGCAGATACGGGAAGGTGATGCGGGTCAGCGCCACCGCGAGCCGGAAGCGCTCGCCGTCCTCCGCGAAGCCCGGCGCGAGCGCATGCACGACCCAGGGCATCGCCGGCAGGGCGATGTTCAGCAGCACGAGCTGCACGATCAGCATCAGGGTGAAGACGCGGTCCGCGAAGCGATGCGCGTCCCCCGGGGCACCCGCCTCCGCGAGCCCGGCATAGGCCGGCACGAAGGCGGTGTTGAACGCGCCCTCGCCGAAGATCGCCCGGAAATGGTTCGGCAGCCGGAACGCCACCACGAAGGCGTCGGCCATCGGCCCCGCGCCCATCACGGCGGCCATCACCACGTCGCGGGCGAAGCCGGTGACGCGCGAGACCAGGGTCCAGCCGCCGACCGAGAGGATGGAGCGGATCATGGGTTGGGGCGCCACGCTCCGCGGCTCCCCTCCCCCCTCTGCGGGGGAGGGTACCCTGCGCAGCGGGGGGGGCCGGGACGAAGTCCCGCAAGGGGGGCAGCGCGACGGTTCAGGCTATGACGCGCCTCGCGACCTTTCCCGAAACGTCGCTCCCCTCTCCCGACCCCTGCCGACGCAGGGGCCACCCTCCCCCGCAGAGGGGGAAGGGTGCACAGCGGAAACGTCGCTGATGTCGATTGCAGGGGAATGGCCGAACCCTTCAGCACCGGATCATCCGGCGATGCGCGCATCAAGAGCCGGTTTCATCGGCCATCTCAAGGGTGCCGCGGGTCCAGGATCCGCGGCACCGGCTGGACGCCTCAGGCGGTCGCCTCGGCGTACATCTTCTCCACGTGCTCCCAGTTCACGAGGTTCTCGATGAACGCCTTGAGGTAGTCGGGCCGGCGGTTGCGATAGTCGATGTAGTAGGAGTGCTCCCACACATCCACGCCGAGGATCGGCTTGGCGCCGTGAACCAGCGGGTTCTCGCCGTTCGGGGTCTTCAGGATCGCGAGCTTGCCGTCCTTCACGGCGAGCCACGCCCAGCCCGAGCCGAACTGGCTGACGCCCGCCTGGATGAAGTCCGCCTTGAACTTCTCGGCGCCGCCGAGATCCTCGTCGATCTTCTTGGCCAGCGCCCCGGGGATCGCGCCACCGCCGTTCGGCTTCATCCACTGCCAGAAGTGGATGTGGTTGTAGTGCTGGCCGGCGTTGTTGAAGAGCGGCTGATTCGTGTTGTAGGCGGCCTTCACGATCTCCTCGACACTCTTGCCCTGGAGATCGGTGCCCTCGAGCAGCTTGTTGCCCGTATCGACATAGGCCTTGTGGTGCTTGTCGTGGTGGAACTCGAGGGTTTCCTTCGACATGTACGGCCCGAGCGCGTCGTAGGCGTAGGGCAGTTCCGGCAGGGTGAAGGTCATCGCGTCTGTCTCCGCTTGGCAAAGAACATTGGCAGGGGGCAGCCTCGTCCCCGGCGGGGGCTCCCGAGTCGAGAGACCGCTAGGTAAGTCGAGCGCCGCGTGACGGCAACGCCGTTCCGGGCCAGCCGCGCGGGAAGTCCCAGGAACGAAGGCCGCTGGGCCGTATGAGTCCGCCGGCAGACAACCGGCGGCGTGCGCTATCCCGTGCGATCTCGCCATCCGGTTTTGCAATCTAGCGGCCAGGGCTTACTGTGCGGCACGCCTTGAGGGCCGGCGGGGAGCCGGCACGTGCCAGAGAGTCTCATGATCGCTGCGCTGTTCGCGCTCGCCGCCGCCATGATCATCGGGGGCTGCGCCGCCGTGATCCAGGGCTTCCCCTATGTGCGTCTGGAGAGCGGACTCGCGATGGTGATCGCGGGCTCGGTGGCGGCCTCCTCGGGGGCGGTCCTGCTCGGTCTCGGCGTGCTCGCCATCAGCTTCCGGCGCGTCGCGCGGGCGATCGCGCAGATCCCGATATCCGGCCCGCGCGAAGCCGCGCCGATCGCCGTGCCGAGCGCAGCCGACGAGGGCCGGGGCCGGCCGCCGATCCTGCCCGCGGCTCCGGCCTTCATCGTGCCGTCGGTCGTGGAGCCGCCCTTCGATCCCGAGCGCCCCCGGATCGAGCCGAACCTGGATCTCCGGCCGGAGGCGGCTTCGCCTGTGCCGGCTGATCTGCCGAAGCCGGTCCGGGCCGATCTGACGCCCAACCCACCCGCGCCGCCGGCGATCCCGCGCGGACCGATCCTTCCGCCGAGAGAGCCCCCCAGGCTCGAAGTTCCCCAGCCGGCGGCGCCCAGGCCGGAGCCGGCCCCGGCGGCAGGCGTGATCGCCCCGGAAGACGATCTGTTCGCCGCGCCCGAAGCCCCGGCGGAGCCGGAGGGGGCACCGACCGCACATCCGGCCCCTGCGCCGGAGCCGGCGCCCGCAGCGCCGAATCCGGAGGCGCGCACCGTGGTCGGGCGCTACGCCTCGGGCGGCAACACCTACGTGATGTTCGAGAACGGCTCGATCGAGGCGGAGACGCCGCAGGGCCGGTTCACCTTCGCGTCCCTCGACGAGTTGAAGGCCTTCGTGGATGGCGGCGGCGAATCCGGCACCCGAGGCGCCGCCTGATCAGACCAGCGGGTTGAGGCTGTCGTTGCGCGGCGGGATCGGGGCCCGCATGGTGAGGGCGAAGCCTCCGGGGGCATAGTCGGTCGTCACCTCGGCCTGGACCTGCGCGATCAGCACCCGCTGGAGCAGCCGCGAGCCGAAACCCTGGCGGCTCGGCGGCGCGACCGGCGGCCCCCCGGTCTCCCGCCAGCAGAAGCGCAGGATCCCGGCGGGCCCGCCGGGCTCCAGCGTCCAGTCCACCGCGACCCGCCCGGTCCGGTTCGAGAGCGCCCCGTATTTGGCGGCGTTGGTGGTGAGTTCGTGGATCGCCATCCCGATCGGCACCGCGATCTCCGAGGGCAGATCGATGGCCGGCCCCGACAGGCTGATCCGGCCCTCGGCGCCCCCCTCCGCGGTCACCTCCGCGTAGGGCCTCAGCTCGTTGAGCAGGAGATTCTCCAGCGAGGCCATCTGCCACGTGTCCTCGGTGAGCACCGAGTGGGTGTGGGCCAGCGATTTGATGCGCCCGACGAAGGCCTCGTAGAAGCTCTCGATGCTCGATGCCGTGCGCGCCGTGGAGCCCACGATCGCCTGGACGGTGGCGAGCGTGTTCTTCACCCGGTGGTGCAGCTCGCGGATGAGCAGGCTCTGGCGCTCCTCGGCGATGCGCCGGTCGGTCACGTCCGCCACCACCCCGATCAGGCGGCGCGGCAGGCGGCCGGGGGCGTCGCGCTCGAACCGGCCGGCCATGTCGATCGTGCGCCACGCGCCGTCCGACTTGCGCCGGATGCGGCCGCTGATCTGCAGGATCCCGTCCTCCCGCAGCGCCCGCGAGATCGCCTTGCGCACCGCCGGCCGGTCCTCCGGGTGGAGGATGTCGTTGAGGAACTCGGCCTTGCCGATGGTGCCGTCCTCGGGCGCGTGCCCGAAGATCTCGTACATGTGCTCGTTCTCCCAGATCGCCTGGTCCTCGAGCATGTGCCACTCGAAGATGCCGAGCTTGGCGATCGTGGTGGCGACGCGCAGGCGCTGGTCGCGGGACAGGATCTCGTCCCGGGCCTCGACCCGGGTGGTGATGTCCTGGATGACGCCGACCATGCTGAGGGGCCGGCCGTCGGGACCCGGCACCGCCTGCCCCCGGACCCGCAGGATCACCGTGCGCCCGGTGACCGTGATGGGCGTGTCGAACTGGTAGGGCGAACCCGTCGAACCCGCCTCGGCGATGAGCGCGCTGAGGCGGGCGTGCTCGGCCTCCGACAGGCTGGACTTCAGCTCCTCCCAGGACACGGAGCGGCCCGGCGGCCGGCCCAGGATCCGCGCGGCGCGGCGCGAGAGCGTCAGGAGGCCCGTCGCCCTGTCCCAGCGCCATTCCCCGAGGCCGGCCGCGGTCAGCGCCTCGCTGTTGGCCTCCGAATGGGCGGCCGTGTCGACGTCGACGGATTCGACCACGAGGGTACGGCCCGCCCGGCGCACCCGCACGTCCAGGCTGCTGCCATCGGCGCGCCGCCAGAATTGAAGGCCGGTCTGGAGCCCTCCGGGCTCCTCGCCGAGCATGTCGGCCACCGCCCGGCCGACCAGGGTGCCGGGCGCCCAGCCGATCAGATCGTGCAGGGTCCGGTTGGCGGCGGCGATCACGGTCTCGTCCGCCGACAGCACGAGGAGGCCGATCGCGGCCTCGTCGAAGCCGGTGCGATACGGGTCGTCCGCCGCCGGGCCCTGGCCCACCCACTCACTCACTTGGACGAATCCTCGAACGCGCCCCAGCGCGCTCACGCAGGAGATGGCCCCTCGCCCGTCGCGACCGGATCAGGATGGCGCCCGAGCGTGGCCGTGGCAAGGTGATCCCCCGGAATTGCGGTGCCCCGTCCCTGCGGGCTTAGAGCCTGGACGGCCGAAGGGGAAGCCGGGCGTGCGTCAGGCGGAGGTTCCGGAGCCGCGCGGCAGGCGGGCGAATTCCAGGTAGGTCGGCCGCCGTCCGGCCGCCAGCGCCTTGGCCTCGTAGCGGGTGCCGGGCCAGCCCGGGAAGGGTTTCGTCCAGTCCGACGCCGCCCGCGCCGTCCAGGTCAGGACCGGGCAGCGCGCGGCCCGGACCAGGGTCCAGCCGGCATAGTCGTCGATGTCGCTGGCGAAGCGGAACAGGCCGCCATCCTTGAGCACCCGGCCGATCTCGGCGAGCGAGGCGTCCGAGACGAAGCGGCGCTTGCGCTGGCGCCGCTTCGGCCAGGGATCGGGATAGAGCAGGTAGACCCGGTCCAGGCACGCATCCGGCAGGCGCGCCAGCAGGGCGGTCACGTCCTCGTCGCGGATGCGGATGTTGCGCAAGGACCGCGCCTCGATCGCGGCGAGAAGCTTCACCACGCCGTTGACGAAGGGCTCGGCCCCGATGAAGCCGGTGTCGGGATGGGCCGCGGCCTGCGCGGCGAGGTGCTCCCCGCCCCCGAAGCCGATCTCCAGCCAGACCGCTTCGGGTGGGGCGGGGAAGAGCGTGCGCGGATCGAGGGGTTTGTCGTCCGGCGGCAGGGTGACGCGCAGGTTCGGCAGCAGCTCGGCGAGGCGCCGCTCCTGCTCGCCACGCAGGCGCTTGCCCTTGCGCCGGCCGAAGAAGGCGCGCTCCGGCTCCTCGGCCGAGGGACCGGGCGGCCGGCTCATCTCAGACATGGCAACGACTTGGTTTCGGCCCGTTCAGCGCAAGAGCGAAGGGTTTCCAAGGGGCGCGAGCCCTTTGGCGGGTCGTCGGGGCGGAGCCTGACAGCAGAGCTTGAGCCCTGCACCCGCAAAAGGTTTCGACCGTCTGGAACCAGACTGCGCGCGGCTCAGGCCAGCGCCGACTTCAGCTTGTCGGCGAGGTCGGTCCGCTCCCAGGAGAAGCCGCCATCGGCCTCCGGGGCGCGGCCGAAATGGCCGTAGGCCGCAGTGCGCGCATAGATCGGCTTGTTGAGGCCGAGCGCCGTGCGGATGCCGCGGGGCGAGAGGTCCAGGGCGTCCATCAGCACGCCTTCGAGCTTGGCCTCGTCGACGTTCCCGGTGCCGTGCAGGTCCACGTAGATCGAGAGCGGCTTCGACACGCCGATCGCGTAGGCGAGCTGGATCGTCGCGCGCCGGGCGAGCCCGGCCGCCACGACGTTCTTGGCGAGGTAGCGGGCCGCGTAGGCGGCCGAGCGGTCCACCTTGGTCGGATCCTTGCCCGAGAAGGCGCCGCCGCCATGGGGGGCCGCACCGCCGTAGGTGTCCACGATGATCTTGCGGCCGGTGAGGCCGGCATCGCCGTCCGGGCCGCCGATCACGAACTTGCCGGTCGGGTTCACGTGCCAGACGGTCCCCTCGTTGACCCAGCCCTCCGGCAGGGCCTTGCGGATGTAGGGCTCGACGATGGCGCGCACGTCCGCCGAGTCCAGGGACTCGTCGAGGTGCTGGGTCGAGAGCACGATCTGCGTGACCTCGACCGGCCGGCCGTTCTCGTAGCGGACCGTCACCTGGCTCTTGGCGTCGGGGCCGAGCTTGGCGGCATCGCCCTGCTTGGCCCGGCGGGCGTCGGCGAGGTCCTTGAGGATCCGGTGGGCGTAGAAGATCGGGGCCGGCATCAGCTCCGGGGTCTCGTCGGCCGCGTAGCCGAACATGATGCCCTGGTCGCCCGCGCCCTCATCCTTGTTGCCGGCCGCGTCCACGCCCTGGGCGATGTCGGCCGACTGCGCGTGCAGATGGATGGCGACGTCGTTGTTCTTCCAGTGGAAGCCCGCCTGCTCGTAGCCGATATCCTTCACCGCCTCGCGGGTCAGGGCTTCGAGATCCTTGAAGGTGACCGAATCCGGCCCGCGCACCTCGCCGGCGATGACGATGCGGTTGGTGGTGGCCAGCGTCTCGACGCCGAGACGCGCCTCAGGCATCGCCGACAGATAGGCATCGACCACGGTATCCGAGATCCTGTCGCAGACCTTGTCCGGGTGCCCCTCGGAGACGGACTCGCTGGTGAACAGGTAGTTGGAACGCGGCATGGATGGCCTCGGCTGCAGAGCACGCCGGCGCAATCGCGGCGCTTGACCCTTCTTGGGGTCGGGGTTCTCGCACCCGACCTGAGTCCGGTCAAGACGGATTGCCGAACGGATCCGCTATAACGGACGATGCGAGCGAAAAAACGGCCGGTGCCGAATACCTAGAGCACCGTTCCGGAGATCAGAATCGGTACGATGCTCGAGGTTCTGGTTCCCGCATCATCTTGTTTCCGAAAGCCAGCGACCAGCTTTCGGGACGATGCTTTAGCTGCCGAGCTTGTTCTCCAGCGCCCGGATCGCGTCGGCGACGTTGCGGCGGGTCTCTTCGGAGCAATTCTCGATGATGTGCCGGCCCACGACCTCGGCCAGCCCCTTCAGCCCGCTGTCGGACAGGGGAGCCTGCTCGCGCTCGCCGAAGCCGGGGGCGACGAAGTCGTCGGTCCGCGGCATGCCCTTGAAGAAGTAATCCATCGGCACGCCGGTCATCCGGGAGAAGATGTCGAGATGGACGGCACTGATCCGGTTGGTGCCCTTCTCGTACTTCTGAAGCTGAGCAGCAGACATACCGAAGCTTTGCGCGACGCGGCGCTGCGTGAGGGATGCCTTCCGCCGCTGCTCAGCGATGCGCTGCCCGACATAGACGTCGCGCTGATCGGTTTTCTGACCCGCCATGAAGAAGCTCGCCCACCCCCTTGCCACGATTCCTGGCGGCAAAGCTTAGCGCGGACCGGACATCTTGTCACCGGTGGACGATCCACAGGGTGAAGTATCCGCTTACGCCGCAAGCTGTGCGGCGTCCCCGAATGCGGAATGCCCGAATGCGGAATGATGGCGTCCCCGGCAGGGCTCGAACCTGCGACCCCAGGTTTCATACCACTTCGGCTTTCGCCGCCGCGACCCGAGAGCCGCGTTCGTGGCCTGGACTATCCCTTCACCCTGGACCGGACTCGCGTCCGGGCTTTAGGTGCCGCCCGTCTAGTCTCTACACCTTCCCGCGGAGCGCGGATGCGCCGGGCGGGCTTGGCTCGGGATCGGCAGGGTGCCGGACGACAGGCGCCGGCGCCGGAAGCTTTCCCCGACTTTGAGCGGATCCGCCGCGCGGTTTCCCGGCGCGACGCCCAATTGAACCTGTTTAGGAAACCTGTGCTCTGTCCAGCTGAGCTACGGAGACAACCGGGGGCTCCATAGCATTTCCCCCGTCGCAGGCCAACCGCACGCCGGTGGACAGGCGCTTTCCACGGCGCATGATGTCCCGGGGTATCGCATGCGTGGGACGGCGGGATCGGCGAAGCGGATCGGGACCGCGCTTCTGGCCGCCTGGGCGGGCGTGGCCACCGCGTGGGCGGCACCGCGGGGCGGCGCGGCGGATTGCACGGCGGGCCCGTCGCGCCCCGAGGTGCTGGAGGGCATCGGACTCCGGGGCGAACTCCGCCTTGCCTCGGGGGCCCGGGCGGTGCTCGATTCCCTGCGCTGGCCGGATGCGCCGGATATGGCCGCGGCGGCGCAGGCCTGGCTCGACGCGCGGCGGGGCACCGCCCTCACGCTGACGCCGCGGGGGCAGCGCGACCGCTGGGGCCGGGAGCGGGCCGATATTCAGCGCGCGGAGGGCGATGAGGATCTCGCGGGCGGCCTGATCGGCGAAGGGCTGGCCTTTGCGGACGCGAACGAGGCCGATTCGCTCTGCCGCCCGGCCCTGCATCTGGTCGAGGCGGCCGCGCGGGCAAAACGGCTCGGCCTGTGGCGCGAGCCCCTACCCGCCGCGACCGATGGTCCGGCGCTGCGGGCGCTCGCCGGCCGCTTCGTGGTGGTGGAGGGCCGGCTGCGCCATGTCGGCGCGCGCAGCAACCGGGCCTATCTCGATTTCGGCATACGGGGCACGGACGCGCTCACGGTGACGGTATCGAAACGCACTTGGCGAAGGGTGCGTGCCCGTGGTTTGAGTGCAGCCTCGCTCGAAGGCCGGCCCGTGCGGGTGCGCGGCGTCCTGGAAATCTGGCGCGGTCCGACCCTGGAGGCCGGGGCCGACGCCATCGAGGTCCTCGGCGAGGCGGACCGGCCCGAGGCCGGCCCGGAGACGGAACGGGGGCTGCGGCGCTGATCGCGATGGGCGGGATCACGGGGGGATTCTTTCGATGGGCGGACCGTGTCTCGCCGAGGTCGGCGGCGCCCTGTGCCGCGGCCTTGTTGAGCATGCTCCTGGGTGCCTGCGTGGCCGACCAGACCGCCGCGACCGTGCAGCCGGCCGTGGTGCGGGTCCCCGTCGAGGCGCCGCGGACCACCGGCCGCGAGCGCGTCGCGGATGCGGATCATCTCAAGCTGGTCGCCTCCTTCGGCGGCGAGGCCCGTGCCCCCAACGTGACGCGGATGCTCACGGAGGTGACCGACCGCCTCGTGAAGGCGAGCGACCGGCCGGACCAGACCTACGTGGTGACGCTCCTCGATTCCCCCGTGGTCAACGCCTTCGCGCTGCCGAACGGGCGGCTCTACGTCACCCGCGGGCTGGTGGCGCTGGCGAGCGACACCTCCGAGGTGGCGGCCGTGCTGGCGCACGAGATGGCGCACGTGACCCTCAACCACGCCACCGCCCGCAGCGAGCTGGAACTGCGCTCGGCGCTGGTCAGCCGGGTCGTGCGGGACGTGCTGAACGACCCCGATACCGGCGCGCAGCTCCAGAACCAGTCGCGCTTCGCGCTCGCCCGCTTCTCCCGGGAGCAGGAGCTGGAGGCGGACGCCACCGGCGTGCGCACGCTCGCCAAGGCCGGCTACGATCCGTTCGCGGCGGGCCGGTTCCTCACCGCCCTCAACCGCTCGACCGGGCTGAAGGCCAACAGCGCCGCCGAGCCCGACATGCTGGCGACCCATCCGGGCACCGCCGAGCGCGTCGCGCAGGTCACCCGGGCGGCCCGCCGCATCGGCGCGCCGGGCATCGGCACCGACGACCGGGCCGGCTACCTCGCCGCGGTGGACGGGCTCGCCTACGGCGACAACCCGCGCGACGGCGCGGTGCGGGGCCACCGCTTCATCCATCCCGGCCTCGGCATCGCCTTCGAGGTGCCGGACGGGTTCGCCTTGGAGAACACCCGCTCGGCGGTCCTCGGCACGACTCCGGACGGCAACCGGCGCCTGCTGTTCGACCAGATCGAGGCCAAGGACGGCCAGCCCCTCGACGCCGTGCTGAAGGCGAGCTGGAACGACGCGTTCGATCCGGCGGGCTTCGAGACCCGGGAGGTGGCCGGCCACCCGGCGGCCTTCGCGCTGTCCAGGGGCAAGGAATGGACCTTCCGGCTCGCGGCGATCCGGGTCGGCGACTCGACCTACCGGATGATCATGGCCGCCAAGGGCGCGACCGATCCCGACCCGGCCTTCCGCCGCTGGACCGCGACCCTCGGGTCGATCGCGCCCGACGAGGCGGTCCTGCGCCCCCTGCGGCTGCAGGTGGTGCAGGCGACCGCGCCCGGCGCCGAGGAGCTCGCCCGCCGCATGGCGGTGCCCGACCGGGCGCTCGAACGCTTCCTCGTCCTCAACGGGCTGGAGCGGGGCGCCTCACTGGTGCCGGGCCGCAGCTACAAGATCGTGACGGAATAGCGGCCCTGCGCGGTCGCGGCTTGTGCGGAACGCGGCCCCGGAGATCCTTCCGAGGTCGTTCAGGGAGAGCGCCGTGATTCGATTCTTCTACAATCTCAGCCCCAATCCCATGAAGGTCGCCCTCTGCCTGGAGGAGATGGGCCTGCCCTACGAGCCGGTGCCGGTGGATACCCGCAAGGGCGAGCAGTTCGACCCCGCCTATCTGGCGCTCAACCCGAACGGGAAGGTGCCGACGATCGTCGACGGCGACGTCACGGTGTTCGATTCGAACGCGATCCTGCTCTACCTCGCGGGCAAGACCGGCCTGTTCCTGCCGGAGGGCGAGCCGGTCCGGGGCGAGATGCTGTCCTGGCTGATGTTCGTGGCCACCGGCATCGGGCCGTTTTCCGGCCAGTGCGTGCATTTCCGCCATTTCGCGCGGGACGGGGGCGCCTACGCCACCGAGCGCTACACCTACGAGGCGCGCCGCCACTGGGGCATCCTCGACCAGCGGCTGAAGGACCGGCCCTACATCCTGGGCGAGACCTACACGATCGTCGACATGGCAGCCTGGGGCTGGGCCCGGATGGTGCCGTTCGTGCTCGGCGAGGAGGCTTTCGAGGGCCTTCCCAACGTGAAGCGCCTTCTCGATACGATCAACGCCCGGCCGGCGGCCCAGGCCGCCGAGGCCCTGAAGACCCGGCACAGCTTCAAGGCCGAGATGGACGACGAGGCGCGACGCATCATGTTCCCCGCCACGCAGAGTGCCGCCTGACGGACGATCATCCGAGCCCGACCGGCGGTTCAGGATTTTCACACGGCTTCGCCCTTCGCGGGTGCCGAGCGCGGAGCCCCGACGGGGTCTCCGGGGCTCTGCGCTG
Source organism: Methylobacterium sp. 2A (assembly GCF_009806555.1). Classification (GTDB taxonomy): domain Bacteria; phylum Pseudomonadota; class Alphaproteobacteria; order Rhizobiales; family Beijerinckiaceae; genus Methylobacterium. Next base: position 122,159 of record NZ_VUOK01000054.1, read on the forward strand.
GCCCCGCGCAAGGGTTCGCCCTATCGGACTCCTGATTTTCGATGGCGAGTCGTCAGATCGAAAACATTCTCTCGCGCCATGCCGATGACATGCTCAAGTAGAATTTAAACGCCCTCAAGACTAAATATTTGGATCCGCGATTGTTGGAAAGCGGCCGGTTATTCAAATCTTTGTACTTTCGGAGAAGATCGGACCCGATTCCAAGTCATGCTGGGCGGTTCCATGGAATGGGTGCGTGGTCCGGTTGTCACGGCCACGCTGCCATTCGTAGATTGACGGAATCGTGTCCGCGAGTCCGTTCCGCATGTCCAATCCGACGAAACAAACCGAGCTGACGCTCCGCGGCCTCGTGCTCGGCGGGGTGCTCACCCTGCTCTTCACCGCCGCCAACGCCTATCTCGGCCTCAAGGTCGGGCTCACCTTCGCGACCTCGATCCCCGCGGCGGTCATCTCGATGGCGGTGCTGCGCCACCTGCCCGGCGTCACCGTGCAGGAGAACAACATCGTCCAGACCATCGCGTCCGCGGCCGGCAACCTCGCCTGCATCATCTTCGTCCTGCCGGGGCTGGTGATGGTCGGCTGGTGGCAGGGCTTCCCGTGGCTCACCACGGCCGGCATCACCCTCACCGGCGGCGTCCTCGGCGTGCTGTTCTCCGTTCCGCTGCGCCGGGCGCTCGTGGTCGAGTCCGACCTGCCCTTCCCCGAAGGCCGCGCCGCCGCGGAGGTGCTGGTGGTGGGTTCGGGCAGCCGCACCGGCGAGGCGGACAGCGCCCTCGGCCTGCGCCTGCTGGCCTGGAACAGCCTCGTCTCGGCGGGATTCGCGGCCCTGGCGCAGACCCGGCTCGTGCTCGACACCGCCGGGTACTGGTTCCGGGTCGGCGCGGGCGCGACGGGCATCGCCGGCAATCTGTCCTTCGCGCTGATCGGCGTGGGGCATCTCGTCGGCCCCTCGGTCGGGGCCGCGATGGGCCTCGGGCTGGTGATCGCCTGGGGCGGCCTCGTGCCGCTGCTGACCGCGCAGGGCGTGCCGGGGGCGGATCTCGAGAGCTGGACCGGCGCGGTCTTTCGCCAGGATGTGCGCTTCTTCGGGGCCGGCGTGATGGGGGTCGCGGCAGTCTGGACGCTGATCCGGATCGCCGCCCCGGTGCTGGGCGGCATCCGTTCCGCCTTCGCGGCCCGCCGGGCCCGGGGCGAAGGCCGGACGCTGGCGCTGGAGGAGCAGGACCTGCCGATCACCGCGGTCATCCTCGTCGCGCTCGGCCTGCTGGTACCGATCGCGGGGCTGCTGTGGGGCGTGCTGGCCGGCACGCCCCTGGAGGGGCAGACCCTGCCCCTGGTGGGCGGCGCCCTGGTGCTCATCCTAGGAGTCGGGCTCGGCGTGGCCGCCGTGACCGGCTACATGGCCGGGCTGATCGGCGCGTCCAACTCGCCCGTGTCGGGGGTCGGCATCCTGGCCGTCCTGACGAGCGCGGTGATCCTGCTGTGGCTGTTCGGGCGCGCCGGGGACCCGCAGGGCACGGCGGCCCTGGTCGCCTACGCGCTGGCCGTGACCGGGATCATCTTCGGCATCGCCACCATCGCGAACGACAACCTGCAGGATCTGAAGACCGGCCAGCTGGTCGGCGCCACCCCGTGGAAGCAGCAGGTCGCCCTGGTGATCGGCGTGGTGGCCGGGTCGCTGGTGATCCCGCCGGTCCTGAACCTGCTCGGATCGAGCTTCGGCTTCGTCGGCGCCCCTGGCGCCGGCCCGAACGCGCTGGCCGCGCCGCAGGCCGGCCTGATCTCGGCGCTCGCCAAGGGCGTGCTCACCGGCTCGGCCAACTGGCGCATGCTGGGCTGGGGCGCCGCCGCCGGCCTCGTCCTGGTGGTCCTCGACGAGGGCCTGGGCCGTCTGCGGTGGCTGCGCCTGCCGCCCCTGGCGGTCGCCCTCGGGATCTACCTGCCGATGAAGCTGGTCCTGCTCCTGATCGCCGGCGCGGTGATCGGCACCCTGTACAACCGCTGGGCGCGCGGGGGCGCCGATCCGGAGCGGGCCGTGCGCCTCGGGACGCTGACGGCCACGGGCCTGATCGTCGGCGAGAGCCTGTGGGGCGTCGTCTACGCGCTCATCGTCTACCTGTCGGGCAGCGAGGCGCCGCTCGCGCTCGTCGCGGAGGGGAGCGGCGGTCCCGCGCTGATCGTCGGGCTGCTCCTGTTCCTCGGGCTCGGCGCGGGAGCCTACCGCTACACGGTGCGGAACGCGGCGTGACTCGCGGCGTCTCAGGGCGCCGGGGCGGTCACGGACAGCATCGGCAGGGTAATCGCGAGCGCCCCGTGCGGCGCTCTGTCGGCGCCCAGGGTCAGGCAGGCCGCGAGGCCGAGACACAGGGCGAGACCGAGCAGCGAGGTCTCGAAGCCGCGGTAGACCCAATCCATGGCGGTGCCCTTTCGCGAGGCATCGCCAGAATGGGCCGGTCGGGTTAACGGATCGGTGTGCGGCGTTACCAGCCGGAGGCGACGAGGGCGGCCCCGGCGGCGATCAGCGCGATCCCGATCCAGGCGGCGAGGCTCAGGGTCTCGCCGAGCAGGGTGGCGCCGAGGAGCGCGACCAGCACGACGCTGAGCTTGTCGAGGGGCGCGACCCGGGCGGCATCGCCCAGCGACAGGGCCCGGAAGTAGCAGAGCCAGGACGCCCCGGTGGCGAGACCGGACAGAATCAGGAACACGAGGCTGCGGCCGGACATCTGCGCGAGTCCGCCCGTCTGGCCTGAAGCGACGACGATCGCACCGGCGAAGATCAGGATGACCGCCGTGCGCACCAGGGTCGCGACATCCGACGGGACGCCCGAGACCCCGAGCTTGGCGAGGATCGCGGTGAGTGCCGCGAACCCCGCCGCGGCGAGCGCCCAGAAGCGCCAGGATTGCAGCAGGTGGCTCACGAGGATCTCATACGGCTTCGTTTCGGGCTCTCGGACGCACCGCCATCCGGGCGAGCGGATCGACCGGGCGATCCGGGCGGATGGCATACCCTACAGAAAAGCCGCCGCGCTGTGAGCGCGGCGGCTTCTGCATCACAGGGTGGCGGACGCGACAGCCGCTACGCTACCGTCACAGCAGCTTGTCGACGGTGATCGGCAGGTGGCGCACCCGCTTGCCGGTGGCGTGGAACACCGCGTTGGTGATCGCCGCCGCGGTGCCGACGATCCCGATCTCGCCGAGACCCTTCACGCCGAGCGGGTTCGCCTTGTCCTCCTCGTCCACGAAGATCACGTCGATGTCGTAGATGTCGGCGTTCACCGGCACGTGGTACTCGCCGAGATTGTGGTTCATGAACCGGCCGATCCGGTGATCGAGCATCGATTCCTCCTCCAGCGCCGAGCCGATCCCCATCACGACGCCGCCCAGGATCTGGCTGCGGGCGGTCTTCGGATTCAGGATCTTCCCGGCCGCGATCGCCGAGACGATGCGGGTCACCCGGACCTGCCCCAACTCCGCGTCGACCTTCACCTCGGCGAAGATGGCCGAGTGGGTGTAGGCCTCGTATTTCTGGTTGAAGTCCTTGTCGGGGCCGGCCTCCTCGACGGCCTCGACCTTGTCGACGCCCGCCGCCTGCAGCACCTCGACCAGGGAGACGCTGCGGCTCGGGTCGCCCGCCACCGCGATCCGGCCGTCCGAGAACACCGCCCGCTCGAAGTCGACATTGGCGAGCGGGGAGTTCTCCATGGCGCGGGCGAGCTTGAACACCTGCGCGCCGACGTTGCGGCAGGCCTTCATCACGGCGGTGCCCGAGGAGGCCGCCGTCCACGAGCCGCCCGCGACCGGGGCCTCGGGCAGGCGGGTGTCGCCGAGCTTGGTGGTGACCGCATCCATCGGCAGGCCGAGGGTGTCGGCGGCGATCTGGGTGAGGATCGTGTAGGTGCCGGTGCCGATGTCGCCCGTGGAATTGCCGACCGTCAGGCGGCCGTCGGGGGTGAGGGTCGCGATGGCGCTCGACTGCATCATCATCGATTCCCAGACACCGGTGGCCACGCCCCAGCCGACCAGTTCCTTCCCCTCCCGCATGGAGCGCGGCTCGGGCTTGCGCTTCGCCCAGCCGAAGCGCTCGGCGCCGAGTTCGAAGCAGCGCCGCAGCTCCTTCGAGCCGAAGGGCTTGCCCTCGGCGGTGGCGTCGGATTCGGCGTAGTTCTTCAGCCGCAGCGCGATCGGATCCATCCCGGTCGCGTAGGCGAGTTCGTCCATGGCGGTCTCGATGGCGAACACGCCCGTGACTGCGCCGGGGGCGCGCATGTCGCCCGGCGTCGGCGTGTCGAGCTTCACCAGCCGGTAGTCGAGCGCGACGTTGTCGCATTTGTAGAGAACGCCCGACCAGTTGACGACGACCTCCTGATAATCCTCGTATTGCGAGGTGCCCTGGACGGCGTCGTGCCGCAGAGCCGTCAGCGTGCCGTCCGGCTCGGCGCCGAGCGCGATCGTCTGCAGCGCCTCGGACCGGTAGGTGAAGCTCCACATCTGGTCGCGGGTCAGGGTCACCCGCACGGAGCGCTTCAGCTCCTGCGCGGCCAGCATGGCCAGGAAGGCCTGGTATTGCGGGCGCAGGCCTGAGCCGAAGCCGCCGCCGAGATAGGGATTGAGCACCCGGACCTGATCGGCCTTCAGGCCGAACACGTTGACGAGGTACTGGTGGCTGTTCGAGACGCCCTGGATCTTGTCGTAGACCGTGTAGGTCCCGTCCGCCTCGACCACCACCGTGGTGGCGTGCGGCTCCATCGGGTTGTGGTGCTCGTCGGCGAGGCTGTAGGCGCCCTGCACGCGCACCGGCGCGCTGCTGAAGGCCTTGTCGGCATCGCCCCAGGGCTCCGGCGGCGGCTTGATGCCCTGGCGCTTGTAGGGCGGCTCGTAGGCGCTGCCGCGCAGGGCCCCCAGGTCGGTCTCCGGCTCCTGCGCCGCGTAGGTCACGTGGACGAGCGAGGCCGCGTAGCGCGCCGTCTCGAAATCCTCGGCCACCACCAGGGCGACCGGCTGGCCGCTGAACGCGATCAGGTCGTCATAGAGGGCGCGGAACGGCGAGCCGGGGGGCGCCACCTGATCCTGGAAGTTCTTGTCCCGCCACGCAGTGCGCGGCCGGTTCTCGTGGGTGAGCACCGTGAGGACGCCCGGCACCGCCTCGGCCCTGGCGGAGTCGATCGCCACGATCCGGCCCTTGGCGATGGCGCTCGACACCACGACGCCGTAGGCGAGATCGGGGGCGGCGAACTCGCCCGCATACTTGGCGAGGCCGGTGACCTTGGCGGGACCGTCGATGCGGCTGCGCGGGGACCCGACGAAGGTGTCGCGGCCGGTGGAGCTGAAGGTCTGAGTCATGGCGGGGCCTACTGGATGCGCTTGTCGCTGAGCGACTGGGGCGTGCCGGCGGCGGCCTGTTCGAGGCCGCGCACGATGGCGCGCCGGGCGAGATCGATCTTGAAGCCGTTCTCCGATTGCGGCTTCGCCTCGGAGACGATGAGGTCGGCCGCCGCCTGGAAGCTTTCGCGGGTGGCGGGCTTGCCTTCCAGCAGGGCCTCGGCCGCGCGGTTGCGCCAGGGCTTGTGGGCGACGCCGCCCAGCGCCAGTCGGGCGGTCTTCACCCGGTCGCCGTCGAGTTCGAGGGCCGCCGCGACCGAGACCAGCGCGAAGGCGTAGGACAGCCGGTCGCGCAGCTTCAGGTAGGTGTAGTGCTGCGGGAATTGGCTCTCCGGCAGATCCACCGACAGGATGATCTCGCCGGGGGCGAGATTGGTGTCCTTCTCCGGCGTGTCACCTGGCAGGCGGTGGAACTCGGCGAAGGGGATCGTGCGCTCGCCCTGCGGCCCGCTCACCTGCACGGTCGCCTCCAGGGCGGCCAGCGCGATGCACATGTCGGAGGGGTGGGTGGCGATGCAGTGCGGGCTCGTCCCGAAGATCGCGTGGATGCGGTTCATCCCGCCGATCGCCGGGCAGCCGGAGCCGGGCTCGCGCTTGTTGCAGGCGGTGGCCGTGTCGTAAAAATAGTAGCAGCGGGTCCGCTGGAGCAGGTTTCCGCCGGTCGAGGCCGCGTTGCGCAGCTGCGCCGAGGCGCCCGCCAGGATGGCGTTGCGCAGCAGCGGATAGCGCGCCGCGACGCGGTCGTCGTAGGCGACCTTGGCGTTGGTGGCGAGCGCCCCGAGCCGCAGGCCGTTCCCGTGATCCTCGATCTTGTCGAGGGGCAGGCGGGTGATGTCGATCAGCCGGCCGGGCTTCTCGACATCGTACTTCATCAGGTCGATCAGGTTGGTGCCGCCCGCGATGAAGCGTGCCCCGGCTCCGAAAGCCTGCACCGCCTCCGCCACCGTGCCGGCGCGGACATAGTCGAATCGGTTCATCGGGCGCCCCCCTGCATGACGTCCTCGATGGCGTCGACGATGTTGGTGTAGGCGCCGCAGCGGCAGATATTGCCGCTCATCGCCTCGCGGATCTCGTCCCTTGTGTGGGCGTGGCCCTCGTTCATCAGGCCGACCGAGGAGCAGAGCTGACCCGGCGTGCAGTAGCCGCACTGGAAGGCGTCGTGCTCGGTGAACGCCTCCTGGATCGGGTGGAGGGCGTTGCTGCCCGCCCTCGCGCCGAGGCTCGCCAAGCCTTCCACCGTGGTGATCTCGGCGCCGTCCTTCATCACGGCGAGCGTCAGGCAGGCATTCACCCGGGTGCCGTTCACCAGCACCGTGCAGGCGCCGCACTGGCCGTGGTCGCAGCCCTTCTTGGTGCCGGTGAGATCGAGTTTTTCGCGCAGCAGATCGAGCAGCGTGGTCCAGGGGGCGACCTGAAGGTCACGCCGCTGTCCATTGATCGTCAGCGTGATGCCGATGGGCGTATCCGCCGACACGGGCGGCTGTTTCTCGAGGAGCATGGCGTGTCCATGGTGCGGGGCGGCAGGTTCGGTCGATAACCATTCCAATCTGAGCCCGTTCCAAGCAGAGATTCTCGATCTCGGATCGGACGGCTCAGGGACCCGTCGCCTCCTCCGACATTGCCGCCCCGGCCCTGCCTCGGCTAAGCTCGACTTTGGCCCATCATGCGGCGTGGCAAAGGGCATAGGCCCAGGGCGCGGGCAAACGGAAGCGGGGTTTCGT
>NZ_VUOK01000064.1:0-266 GCF_009806555.1 Methylobacterium sp. 2A
GTGCAAGCGCGGCGACGCGTTGAGCCGACCGGTACTAATCGCCCGACAGGCTTGATCGCTCCCGTGATCCGTGTCCGTGAGATGCGGTTACAAGAAGACCAGAGGCCGTCCTCGCCGATGCGCGACGACGGCCACCACATGCTTGCCGAAGAGGACACCCGCCGTCGCAGCACCCTGCGCGGCCCAGTCCCAAAAGAATTGCGATGCGCCGGTCTGGTGGCCTGAGCGGCGTGCCCAGAACCCGATCCCATCTCGAACTCGGCCGT
>NZ_VUOK01000064.1:280-127273 GCF_009806555.1 Methylobacterium sp. 2A
AAACACGCCAGCGCCCATGGTACTGTGTCTCAAGACACGGGAGAGTCGGTCGCCGCCAGACCCGCACATCGCAAGCCCACGCGCAACGCTCGCACAGAGCCCGCGCCATTCCCTCGACACGACACCGATCCGGCCCCGGAGCCATCGCCCACGCTCGCACAGAGCCGGCGCACCGGACCAGCCGCACACACTTGGCGCGGGGTGGAGCAGCCCGGTAGCTCGTCAGGCTCATAACCTGAAGGTCACAGGTTCAAATCCTGTCCCCGCAACCAAATCTACAATCCCACGACACAGACCCCAACAAGAAGCCCGCAGAGCTCACCGCTCCGCGGGCTTCTCGGCGTTTGCCGTGCGAAAACAGGCGATCCGTCCGGCAGGGGAGGGCGCTTCGGCCGTCTTACTCCAGCGCGATCACGATCTTGCCGAACGCGCCCCTGTCGAGATGGTCGAGGGCGTCCTGCAATTCGGTCAGCTTATAGCGCCGGTCGATGACGGGCTTCAGCTGGAGCACATCCACCGCGCGCACCAGATCCTCAAGCGCGCGGCGGTGGCCGACCCGGATGCCCTGGATGGTCGCCGTCTTGAGCAACAGCAACCCGCCGGAGGCCGCAAGGTCGTAGCCGTCGAGGACGCCGATCACCGAGATCCGCCCCTGAACGGCAACGGCTTCCAGCGATCGGGCCAGATGCGGGCCGCCGACGATTTCCAGGATGTGGTCGACCCCTTGGTCCCCGGTGAGATGGTGAACGGCCTCGACCCATCCCGCCCGGTCGAGCACGTGGTCGGCGCCCAATGCCCGAACCCGTGCCCGCTTCCCGGCGTCGCCGGAGGTGACGAACACTTCAGCCCCGTGCGCCTTCGCGATCTGGAGTCCGAACAATGCGACGCCGCCCGTCCCCTGCACGAGGACGCGGGTCCCGGCTTTCAGACCGCCGCGCTCGATCAACGCGAACCACGCGGTCAGGCCGGCGCAGGGCAGGGTGCTGGCCTCTGCCGGATCGAGAGCGCGCGGCGCCGCGACGAACCAGCTTGCCGGGAAGGCGACATAGTCGGCCAGGACGCCGGGATAGCCGCCGCCGAGGGCGCTGCCATCCGGATTCCGCGCGTCGCCGGACGGCGCACCGTCGATCCAGTCCGGAAAGAAGGTCGAGATCACCCGGTCACCCACGTCGAACCGCGTGACACCGTCGCCCAGGGCGACGATCGTTCCGGCCAGATCGGAAGCCGGGGTGAAGGGGAAATCGAGCGCCCGGCCCATTCCATTGGCGATCACCAGCTTGTCCCGGTAGTTCAGCGACGCCGCCGCGACCTTCACCAGCACCTCGCCCGGCTCAGGATCCGGGATCGGCACCTCCTCCAATCGAAGGTTTTCGCGACCGAAGCCGCTCAAAACCCAGCGTCGCATCGTCGTCATCGTAGCTCCCCGAAATCGTTCCGACGGGGACAGCTTACCGTTGCCGCGCACGGACCAGGGGCGATAGTTCGGATCTCGATTGGTGCCGGGAGCGCAACAATGATCCGGGGCGAACTTCTGGCCGACATGCCGGTCTTCGTCGCCGCCGTCGAGGCGGGCGGCTTCTCGGCGGCGGCGAGCCGGCTGAACCTCACCCGTTCGGCGGTCGGGCGCACCGTCGCGCGCCTGGAACGGCGGCTCGGCGTCCGCTTGTTCCATCGCACCACCCGGTCGCTGACGCTCACCGAAGAGGGGCAGACCGTCTTCGAGCACGGGCGGCGGGCGCTCGGCGAGATCCAGAGCGCGGCCGTGATGCTGGAATCCGGCCGGCGGGAGATCGCCGGACGGCTGCGCGTCTCAATGCCGGTCCTGTTCGGACGCCTCTGCGTCGCGCCCATCCTGATCCGTCTCGCCGACGCGCATCCACGGCTCGAGCTCGACCTCAGCCTCACCGACCGCCTGGTCGATGTGGTGGAGGATCGGTTCGATCTCGTGGTGCGCAACGGCGCCCTGCGGGATTGGCCCGGGCTCGCCGCCCGCCGGATCGCGCGCCAGCCCATGCGCGTCTGCGCAAGCCCAGCCTACCTCCGGGCATCCGGCGTTCCGCAGTCGATCGCCGATCTGGCACAGCATCGCGCGATCCTCTACGGCCGCCCCGACCGGTCGCGGTCCTGGCTGTTCCCGCAGCCGAGCGGACCCGCGACGGAGATTACCCCGCCGAGCCGGATGCATATCGACGATGTCGGCGCGATCCGTGACGCCGCGCTGGACGGCCACGGCCTCGCGTGGCTGCCATACTGGCTGATCCGGGACGATGTCGAAGCCGGGCGGCTCGTCCCTGTGCTGGGCGACCTCGCGGCGCATGTGTTCGACAGCCACGCGCTCTGGCCGCAGACGCCGCATCTGCCGCTGCGGGTGCGTCTCGCGATCGATGCGCTCGCCGCCAACCTGCCGGCCCGCGTCGCGTTGCCCGCCTGATCGCGCCGATCCCGCGATCGCCCCGGGACGACGCGCGCCGCAGAGTTGGCCTGGGCGGCACGGCGCCTTAAGATAGGTTGGGGTGCGTCGGATCACGCGGCGTAGGGGGGAGCAGCGATGACGATCCGGACGGGCCGCGCGGCCGACCGCAATCGGGACTGAAGAGCGCGGTTTGCGCGTTTCCGGTTCCGCCAACCCAACATTCGAGATCCGGACGCGTCGCGCGCTGCCACGGCTGATGCTGGCCGGCGCGAGCGCGCTTCTGGTGCTGACGGCCGCACCGCGTCCGGCGCAAGCCTTCGACCTGTTCGGCCTGTTCGGGAGCGAGCCGGAACCGCCGACCCCGAGCCCCTCGGCGCTGCCGTACAGCGTGCGGATCACCGGCACCGACGATTCCGATGTCCTGCAGGCCGTGCAGGATACGTCGACCCTTTACCGCCTGCGCCAGGAGCCGCCTCCGGACGGGGAGGGGCTCCTGCGCCGGGCCGAGGCCGACCGAGCCAAGCTGGCCGATCTCCTGTCGGGCTACGGCTACTACCAGGGCACCGTCGCGATCCGGATCGATGGCGCCTCGGTCGGCGGACAGGAGACCGCTTCCGTCGGCGCCGCCGAGGCATGGCGCAATCGCGGTCTCGTCCCGGTCCGGATCGCCATCGATCTCGGGCCGCTCTATCACCTGCGCCGGATCGTGGTGCACGATCCGGCCGGCCGCGCCTTCCCCGAAGCCGTCCTGCCGCCGCGCGTTACCCGCGTGGATGAGGATGTTCCTGCCCGCTCAGCCACCGTGCTGGCCCGCGAAGCCCGGATCATCGATCAGTTCCGGAGCCAGGGCCACCCCTTCGCCAAGGTGATCACCCGCGATCCGGTGGTGGACGATTCCACCCACGTCATGGATGTGACCTTCACGGTCGATCCGGGTCCGGTGGCCGGGCTCGGCCCGGTGGCGGTCAGCGGCGCCCCGGGGATCGACCCGGCCACGATCCGCTCCTTCATCTACGCCGAGCCGGGCGATCCCTATTCGCCGCAGGCGGTCGCGGCGATCCGCCGGTCGGTGGCGCGGATCGAGGGGATCGGCGGCGTGCGGGTCCGCGAGGGCACGGCGCTCGATGCCGACGGGGACCTGCCCCTGTTCGTCACGGTCACCGAGCGGGAGCGCAACCTCGTCGGCATCTCGGCGCGCTATTCGACGGTCGATGGGCCAGGCGTGCGGGCCTACTATGCCAACCGCAACCTGTTCGGCGGTGGCGAGACGTTCCGGATCGACGCCGACATCTACTATCTCGGCCTCGGCAGCGATCCCTTCGCCACGCAGCGCAAGATCGCCGGCATCGGTACCAACGGGCTCGGCGGCCGGCTCTCCGCAACCTACGTCCAGCCGGCGCTCTGGGGATCGCGCAACGACCTGCTGGCCAACGCCTTCGTCACCCGCGAGGTGCAGCAGAGCTATCTGGTGGATGGCGGGGGCGCCTCCGCGGCGATCCGGCACCGGTTCTCCGACACGTTCTCGGCCCAGATCGGGCTCGACGCTCAAGGAGGCCGCTCCAAGGACGCGCTGGGCACGGTCAGTTACCGGCTGATCGGCGTGCCGGCCTCGGTCACCTACGATTCGACCGACAATCTCCTGGATCCGACCCGCGGCGTGCGGGCGATCGCCTCGCTCGCCGCCTATCCGGGGGCGATCTCGTCGCCCGGCATCCTCGTCGCGAAGGCGCAGGGCTCGACCTATTATTCGCTCGACGACGAGTCCCGCTACATTCTGGCCGGGCGGATCGGCTTCGGCTCGGTCTCCGGCGCGCCGCTCGGGGAGATCCCGGACAATTTTCGCTTCTTCGCCGGCGGCGGCGGCTCCGTGCGCGGCTATCCGTACCGGACCCTCGGGCCGATCGGCCCCTACAACCTGCCGATCGGCGGCCGCAGCCTGCTGGAGGCGTCGGTCGAGGCGCGCATCAAGGTCACCGACACGATCGGTGTGGTGCCGTTCTTCGACGCGGGCACGGCCTTCGCCTCCGCGCTGCCGGATTTCGAGGAGAAGATCCGGAAATCGGTCGGCATCGGCCTGCGCTACTACACCGGGATCGGCCCGATCCGCGCGGATCTCGCCTTCCCGCTCGACCCCTACAAGGGCGGCCACGTCCGCCCGGCGGTCCTGTATCTCAGCCTGGGGCAGGCGTTCTGAATGGCTGAACGGACAGGCCGAGCCGGAACACGACGGCGAACCTTTCTCGGCATGGGACGCGGCGGTCTCAGCCTCGTCCTGATCTGCCTCGCGCTGCTCATCCCCGCTACCCTGACGCGGACCTGGGCCGACGAAGGCGACAAGTCCGTGCTCGGCGGCCTCCTGTCCCGGGCGCTCTCGACGCCGTCGTCGCGGGTAGCGATCGGCGCGGTCGATGGTGCCCTGTCGTCGGATGCGACCATCCGCGATGTCGCGGTCAGCGATCGTGACGGCGTCTGGCTCAAGCTCGACAAGGCGCGGATCGTCTGGCGTCGGCTCGCCCTGCTGTCGGGTCGGCTGGAGGTGGACAGCCTCGAAATCGGGCAGCTCGAAGTGCTGCGCCGTCCGGTTCCCGGCCCGACGCCGCCGGAGGCGAAGCCCGACGGCAAGCTGCTGCCGGATCTGCCGGTGAAGGTCGAGATCAAGGATTTCAGGCTTGCCGAACTCGTGCTCGGCGCAGCGGTGGCCGGGCAGCCTGCCCGGCTCTCCGCGGAAGGGCGCGCCCGGCTCGGCGCGGCGAGCGAGGGGCTGGAACTCAAGGCCCGGGCGCAGCGCCTCGACGCCGCCGGGCGTTTCCTGCTCGGCCTGCTCTACGTGCCGAACGGCGACACGCTGGAGCTGAAGGCGAATCTCGTGGAGCCCGCGGGCGGGCTGCTCTCCAAGGCGGCCAACCTGCCCGGCACGCCGCCGATCAATTTCGACCTCGATGGAACGGGTACGCTCGACGCGTGGTCGGCCAAGCTGGATTTCGCCGCCGGCCCGGAGATCGGCGCGAAGGGCGGCGCGAAGATCTCGCGGATCGGCGCCGAGCGGCGGCTCGCCCTCGACCTCGCGGCGCGGATCGAAGGGCTGGTGCCGGGCCCGGCCGCCTCCGTATTCGCCGGCACGACGCAGCTTGCAGGCGGCCTCGCCTTCGCGGATAGCAGCGCCTTCCGGATCGACCGGCTGGAGCTGACCTCCCGCACCGCCCGGTTGGCCGCCGGCGGGAGCCTGAGCGCCGACCGGGTCGCCGATCTGACGCTCCAGGCCCGGGCCCTGCCCACGGACGGCAGCGTGACCAAGGCGGGCGAGGCCGAAATCGAAAAACTCGTGTTCGACGGCAGCCTGAAGGGACCGATCGCGACGCCGACGATCCGCGGCTCACTCGACGCGGCGGGCCTGCGCAGCCGCGATTCCGCCCTCGATCGCGTCGAGGCGCGCCTGGACGTGGTGCCGCAGGGCGAGCCCGCGGCGCAGCGCTTCGCCATCGGCGCGGATGGCACGATGTCGGGCCTGCGGCTCGCCGATCCGGCCCTGCGGCGGGCGATCGGAAGCCGGGCGCAGCTCACGCTCCGTGCGGGGACCGGGCCGGACGGGGTGATCGACGTGACCACGCTCCGGCTCGAATCCGAGACGGCGCGCGCCGCCTATACCGGCCGAATCGGCCAGAACACCCTGACCGGCACGCTCGACGCGGCGCTGCCCGATCTCGCGGTCTTCTCCGGCCTCGCCGGGCGCGGGCTTGCCGGCTCCCTCGACGCGAAGGCGCGGCTCAGCGGCGATCCGGCCCGGAAGGCCGTGGCGGCCGATCTGTCGGTCACCACCGCCGGCCTCGCGACCGGGCTCGCGGCGGCCGACCGTGTCCTGGGTCGCACGCCTGCGCTCCAAGGACGCGTGTCGCGGACCTACGACGGCTACGGGTTCGACCACCTGCGTCTGGAGGGACAGGGCGTCACCGCGACCCTGCAGGGCGAGGCGACCTCGGAGCGCGCCGACGTGGCCGGCCGGCTGGATCTCCGGAGTCTCGCGGATCTCGATACCCGTCTCACCGGGCGCGCCGCCTTGGATGCGCGGCTCACCGGCTCCCTGGAGCACCCGGACCTCACGGCGACGCTCACCGCGCCCGCCGCCACCGCGGACGGCAAGCCGATCCGCGGCCTGCGGGCCGAGGCCATCCTCAACGACGCGCTCCTGGCCCCGGAGGGCAGCCTGAAGCTCTCCGGCGATGTGGCCGGCAAGGCGCTGACCGGCGATGCCCACGGCGCGCGTATCGGGCCGGACTGGGTGCTCGACCGGCTCGCGCTCAATCTCGGCTCGGTGGCGGTGACGGGCAACGCGACGGTCGCGGCCGAGACGTGGCTCTCGGCCGGACAGCTCACCGTGCGGGCGGCCAACCTCGAGGACATCGCGCCGCTCGCCCCTGAGCCGATGGCTGGCCGCCTCGACGCGGCCGTGACGCTCGCCCGCAACGGCGGCCGCCAGGATGCGACGATCCGGGCGACCGGGGCTGCCCTGCGCTACGGCGGTTCCGCCCTGACCCGCCTCGATGCGGATCTGAGGGGCCGGGACCTGCTGGCCCATCCGGTCCTCGACGGACGTCTCGATGCCGACCGGCTCGTCGCCGCCGGCCAGCAGATCGACACGGTCCGGCTCGTCGCCAACGGAAACCCCGCCTTCAGCGATGTCACGCTGAGCGCCAAGGCCCGCGGCTTCGGCCTCGACGGGGCCGCCCGGATCGTGCCGGCGGACGACCCCCGCATCGAGATCGAGCGCTTCTCGGCCGCCCGCGGGACCGACCGCTTGGCCCTGGCCGGCCCGGCCGCCATCACCCTGCGGGACGGCGGTGCGGTGATCGACGGGCTCGTCGTCGCGGCGGGCAGCGGCCGGGTTTCGGTCGCGGGCCGGGCCGGGCGCGCTCTCGACCTGAAGATCGCGATCCGCGCGCTGCCCCTCTCGCTCGCCCGGATCGCCGCCCCCGACCTCGCCCTGTCGGGGACCCTCGACGGGGAGGCGGATCTGCACGGGCCGGCCGACAGGCCCGAGGGGCGCTATGCGCTGACCGTGTCCAGGCTCGTCGCGCCGCAGATGCGGCAGGCCGGCCTGCCGGCGGTCGATGCCAGCGCCAAGGGCACCCTGTCGGACGGGCAGGCGAGCCTCGACGGCCGGGTGACCGCGGGACGCGGCATGGCGCTGACCGTAGCCGGCCGGATCCCGGTCGAGGCTGGCGGCACCCTTGACCTGCGCGCCCGGGGCAGCCTCGACGCGGCGCTCGCCAATTCCCTGTTGAGCGTCGGCGGCCAGAGCGTCGCCGGGATGGTCTCGATCGACGGAGGCGTCACCGGCACGCTGGCGGCTCCGCGGGCGCAAGGGGCAGCGACCCTCACCGGGGGCAGCTTCACCGACCCGCTCAACGGCATCCGTCTTACCGGAATCGAGGGGCGGGTCAGCGGCCGGGGCGACAGCCTCGTGGTCGAGCGCCTGAATGCGGCGACCCGCAACGGCGGGCGCGTCTCCGTGACCGGCCGGGTGGCGCTGCAACCGGATTTCCCCGGCCAGTTCCACATCGTCGCGGAGCCGGCCGAACTCGTGTCGAGCCCGCTGATGACCGCCGTGTCGAGCCTCGATCTCTCCCTCGCCGGCCCGCTGGCGCGGACGCCGCGGATCTCCGGACGCGTCGATGTCGCCTCGATCGACGTCGCCGTGCCGGATCGGCTGCCCGCCACCGTCCGCCCCCTGCCGGGGGTGCGCCATGTCAACACGCCCCCGGAGCTGCGGGCGCGGCTGGCGCAGCGCGCCGCGCGGAAGGCCGCGACGGCACCGGGGCGCAGGCCGAAGAAGCCCGCCGTCCCCTTCGACGCCACCCTGGACGTGGCGGTCGATGCCCCGAGCCGCATCTTCGTGCGCGGGCGGGGCATCGATGCCGAACTCGGCGGTGCCTTGCGGATCACCGGAACCGCGCTGGCGCCCAACGCGGTCGGCGCCTTCGCGATGCGGCGCGGCCGCCTCGAACTGGTCGGCCAGCGCCTCGATTTCAGCCGCGGCCGGCTGACCTTCGCGGGCAGCCTGACCACCCCGGACCTCGATTTCGCCGCCGAGACCAAGGCCGGCGACGTGACCGCCCGGGTGGCGGTGACCGGACCGGCCGACGCGCCGCAATTCGTCCTGACCTCCGATCCGGTGCTGCCGCAGGACGAGATCCTGTCGCGGCTGCTGTTCAAGAAGGCGGCGGGCGGCCTGTCGCCGTTCCAGGCCCTGCAGCTCGCCCAGGCCGTGGCCCAGCTCTCGGGCGGTGCCGCCGGTCCGGACGTGTTCGAGCAGGCCCGCAAAGGCCTCGGTCTCGACAGCCTCGACGTGTCGACAGGGTCCAGCGGCGGCCCGGCGCTCGGCGCCTCGCGCTACATCTCGGACCGGGTCAGCATCGGCGTGAAGGCCGGCGCCAAGCCCGCCGACACGGCGGTGGGGGTGGATTTCGACGTCACCCGGCGGATCAAGCTGAAGGGCGAGGCGGGCAGCGACGGCCGCACCAGCCTGGGCGTCGGCGCCGAGTACGAGTGGTAGGGCGTCGCGAACGACGTTTCCAACAGCCAGGGATTGATGGTCTGCACGCCGGCCGCTTCGAACGGACGGGTCTCGCGCGTTGCGACCATGAGGTTCCGCGCAGCCGCCGTGGCGGCGATATATCCGTCCGCCAGACCGCTCGGTCGGCCTGCGGCCCTGGCCCGAACCATCAGATCGGCGTAGGTCCGGGAGGCCGCCAGGACCGCATTCTCAAGGCGCTCCTCGTAGATCCTGCGCCGCTTGCCGGCTGGCATGGACGCCCAGCCAAAGCGTAGCTCGGCGACGGTAACGGCGGATAGATGGACAGTTTCCACGATCACTAAGCGTCGACCCAGGCCAGGACGTGCGAATCCGGCGCCGCTCTCCACAATTCGGAGATGACGGTGGTGTCGAGGATGATCATTCGAAACGGGGCGGCTCGACCGGCTCCGTTTCGCGAATCCGGTCGAAGCGGACGGCCTCGTCGTCGGTCAATCCGCCGGCCTCGCCGGCGATGGAGGCCAGGAGCGAACCCAGCTTCAGGCGCCCTTCCGGCCGCGTGGCCTGTTCCAGAAGACCGCGAATCTCATCCTCCGGGCTGCGGCCATGCCGCTCGGCTCGCGGACGAAGGGCCGGCGGGCCTCACCGGGCACGTCGCGAATGGTGATGGTGGCCAACCTCGTCACTCCCAGTGGGTGCGAGCCGTATTGGTCTTATGCGCACCCGTCATCGTGCCTGCAACGCGCCCGGTCGCGCATCGGAGAAGCATCATCTCAGGAAGCGGCAATTCCGGGTGTGGTCGATGCTGTTGTGTGCGCCTTCTGAAGCGGACGCGTAAGACGACCCCTTGGATCCATTCCGAATTGCAACGCGATCGGAAAAGCCTCTAAGTTTCTTTCTTCCGCCTGAGACGATCTCGTCCTCCTCCCAGAACAGAAAATCACGCCGCCCGATGGACGACCTTTTCGAGACGGACGACGATCTCCCGGTGCCGGAGGGCGGTTTCCTCCGCCTGCTGCCGATCATCAACCGCCGCGGCCTGCACGCCCGGGCCTCCGCGAAATTCGTGCAGACCGTCGAGCGCTACGATGCCGCCGTCACGGTCACTCGCGCGGGCGAGACCGTGGGTGGGCGGTCGATCATGGGTCTGCTGACCCTGGGCGCCGCCATGGGCACGCGCATCGCCGTCACGGCCGTGGGCCAGGATGCGGAGGCCTGTCTCGATGCCATCGAGGCGCTGCTCGCCAACCGGTTCGGTGAGGACGAATAGCGGCGTTCAGACCGCCTTGCCGGGCCACACGCACAGGTCCGAGACCGGGCAGCGTGGGCAGGCCGGCTTCCGGGCCGTGCAGGTGTCGCGCCCGTGGCGGAACAGCCAGATATGGGCCCCGTCCTTGAACCGCTCGGGCACGATCCGCGCGAGGCCGTCCGCGACGGCGTCCACGGTCGGGCCGGGCGCGAGCGGGATCCGGTTCGAGACCCGGAACACGTGCGTGTCGACCGCGATCACCGGCTCGTGGAAGGCGAAATTGGCGGTGACTTCGGCGCTCTTGCGGCCGATGCCCGGAAGGCGGCGCATCGCGGTGGAGCTGCGCGGCACGACGCCGCCGAATTCGGCGATCAGCACCGCCGACAGCTTGACGATGTTGCGCGCCTTCGACGGCCCGAGCCCGACCGGCCGGATGATCTCGGTGATGCGCGCCTCGCCCAGCGCCAGCATGCCGGCGGGGTCGTGAACCTCGCTGAACAGCGCCTCCGCGATCCGGGCGACCGTCGGTCCGGTCGACTGGGCGGAGAGCAGCACGGTCACAAGCAGCCGGAACGGATCGGCCTCATCGAATCCGGCTTTCGGATCCGGATCGGCCTCGGAGAAGCGGGACATCACGGCGGCGGCCCGTTCGGCCGCGTCGCGTGCGATGGGACGGACCGGCTTGGCGGCCGCCCGGCGCGGTGAGGATCGAAGGCCGTGGAGGGTGTCGCGCGCCATACCGGGGAGCTAGCGTCCCGGGCATGCACCAGACAGATCCTGGCTGCGCGGCCGATTGACTGCTCAGGCCCGGGCGCGCCGCCACGGCACCGAAGCCGCGCCGGTCCCGAGATGCAGGGTCCCGGCCACGATGTCCCCCGCCCGGCGCAGGAACTCGACCCGGAGCGCACCGCGGCGTCCGAACAGGCGACTCACCACGCGCACCAACGAAGCCTCTGCCGGATCGGCGATGATCGGACGCCGCGCGGTGCGTGCATCAAGGGTGAGGAAGGTTTCGACCGCATCGCGCACGGCCTGCGCTCCGGTGACCGTACGGATCTCGGCGACCGGCGCCTCCCATCCGGCGGGCCGGATCCCGATCAGGTTCGCGGCGGGCACCGATCGCGGCAGGGCCGAAAGGTCCGCCACCGACATGAGGCGGGTCCGCTGCGCCGGCCGTGCCGGCTCGACCGCTCCGACGAGCCGGCACGGGTGGCGCAGCGCGCCGAGCCGTTCCCGAAGCGCCCGGTCGACAGCCTCGGCCGCAGCGCGCTCGACCAGGGCGGCGGCCTCGGCTTCGGCGGGCTGCCAGGGACGGGCTCGTCCCCCCCAGACCGGATCCGGCATCGCCAGCGGCACCACGCCCTGCAGCGCCTCCCGACCGGTCTCCGCGTCGCGGTCCCAGACCAGGGCGATCGCGACCCGGCGGCCGGCGGGGCGATGCTGGGCAAGGGGCAGCAGGTGATCGGGGTCGCGCAGCGGATCGGTCACGGCGTTCCGGACCAGCATCGCCCGCCACGCGGATACGGACGCCGCGTCCACGTCCGCGGGCCG
The DNA here is from genome assembly GCF_009806555.1 of Methylobacterium sp. 2A. Classification (GTDB taxonomy): domain Bacteria; phylum Pseudomonadota; class Alphaproteobacteria; order Rhizobiales; family Beijerinckiaceae; genus Methylobacterium. The sequence goes on from NZ_VUOK01000064.1 coordinate 12,023, forward strand.
ATGGAGATCGACGCGCCACGCGGCAGCCTGGTCCGGCGCTCGCCCGGTGGAGGGCTTGGCCGCGCCTCCGGCTTCGACGGAGAGGCCGCCCTGTATCACGGTGAAGCGTGGCGCCATCGCGTGTCCTGCCTCTCGACGCTTCGTCCCGTTTCGGGACGCCTCGGCGCCTCCGAAGCGCCATTCGGTGCGCGCATTTCAAGGCCGGTGCCGGGTCAGGGACCCGGGATCGCCAGGGGATTGTCGGTGAGAGCGGCAGCGTCCGGCGCATCGACGCGCGGACGTCCCAGGAACGCGTCCCAGAGCTGCCGGACGAAAGCCGGATCGAGATCCTTCAGGATCAGAACGAGCCGGGACGTATGGTCGGGATCCGGCCAAGCCGGCAGGGTGAGCGGTGCGTGGAAGACGTGCTGGACCCCGTGCACCACCAGCGGCCGTTCGGGATCCTCGGCAAGAGCCACGAGGCCTTTCAGCCGCAGCAGCTTCGGCCCGTGCCCCGACCGGAGCAGGTCCATGAACATCTCGAAGGCGGCGCGCGGCACGGGCGCCGCGCTGGTCAGGCAGACAGCCTGGATCGACGCGTCGTGCCGGTTCACGTCGGCTTGGGCGTGATCGGCCTGGGCGTGATCGGCCTGGGCGTGATCCGCCTGGGTGAGGGCCTCATCGCCCAGCCATGCGCGCACGTCGGCCCCCTTGTCGGCCCCCTTGCCGTCGAGCCCGAACAGGCCGCCGAGCAGCGTCTCCGCGGGTGCGTCGGGCGCAACGATCGGAGCCCCCGGGTTGAGGGTGGCGATCCGCGCCCGGATCGCGGCGGTGTCCTCCGCGAGATCGGCCTTGGTGAGCACGATCCGATCCGCGATGGCGGCCTGCCGGACCGCCTCGGGATGCGCGTCCAGGGTGTCGGCCCCCGTGACCGCATCCACCACCGTGATGACCGCCTGGAGGCGGAAACGCAGCACGAGATAGGGGTGGTAGATCAGAGCGTGCAGGATCGGGGCGGGGTCGGCGAGGCCCGTCGTCTCGATCACCACGCGGCGGAACGCGCCGATCCGCCCATTGTCGCGCTTGCGCAGGAGATCTTCGAGGGTGGCGATCAGATCGCCGCGCACCGTGCAGCACAGGCAGCCGGCGCCGAGCAGGATCATGTCCTCGTCGACGGTCTCGATCAGCAGGTGATCGAGACCGATCTCGCCGAACTCGTTGACGATCACCACCGTGTCGGCGAGCGCCGGATCGCGCAGGAGCCGGTTCAGCAACGTGGTCTTGCCGGCACCGAGGAAGCCGGTGAGCACCGTGAGCGGGATCGGCTCTGGGCGTCGCGGATCGGGGGCAGGCGTAGGGCTGACTGACATGGGCGTCGAGGTAAGGATTCCCGGCGCCCGCGGCAACGCAGCAACCGCCGCGTGGGAGCGCCTACTCCTCCGCGGAGGCCTTCTTGTCGGCCGGCTTCCTGGCCGGGGCCGGCTTATGCGCGACGGTCTTCGGGGCCGGCTTGGACAGGCCCTTGCCCGGCTTGGCTTCCGGCATCGACGGCGTCGTCGCGGCGGTATAGGCGCTGGCCGACCGGGGAAGCGCATGGGCCGGCTTCGCGGCGACCTTCGCGGCCGGCTTGGGCGCGGATTTGGCCGCCTGCTTGGCCGCCTCCTTGGCCGCCTGCGCGCGTTCCGCCCGCTCGGCGTGCGCCTGCTTGGCCGCTTCCAGTGCCGCCAAACGCTTGGCCTTGGCGGCTTCGAGCTTGGCGGCCCGGCTGTTGGCGGCCGCGGCCTTCTGCTGGGCCTCCTGCGCGTCGAGGATCTGCTGGCCCTCGGCCGGGTTGCGGCCGATCCAGACGGCGACCGGCTGCAGCGGCGCCCGCGGCGGCAGGCTCCGGGCGCGCAGGGCCGGGTTGGAGAAGGCCGCCATCGCGAGCGCCGGCGAGTTGGCCGCCGCGCCGCCGATCAGCTGCGCGGCCGAGCCGGGGGCGGTGAGGGCACCGGGGCCATCCTCGATGGCCGGGGGCTTCTTGCCGCCGCACACGAAGGGCCGCATGTCCGGCGGCTGGGGCAGGGCGGAGGTCGGCAGGGCATCGAGCGTCGGGCTCGTCCAGCCGGCGCTCTGGGTGAAGGCGTAGTCGAACAGGTCGGCGGCCTTCACGTCGCGCTCGCGCGGGCTCGGCTGGCCCATCACGATGGTGATGATCCGGCGGCCGTTGCGGGTGGCGGTCGCCACAACGTTGAAGCCGCCCGCGCAGATGAAGCCGGTCTTCATCCCGTCGGTGCCCGGATAGCGCCCGAGCAGGCCGTTGTGGTTGGGCATGACGGCCCGGCCGAACTGGATCGCCGAGATCGAGAACAGGTCGTGGGAATCGGGGAAGTCGCGGATCAGCGCCCGGGCCAGCACCGCCATGTCGCGGGCCGAGGTCCACTGGCGCGGATCGGGCAGGCCGTTGGGATTGTACCAGTGGCTGTCGCGCATGCCGATCCGCTGGGCGGTCTCGTTCATCAGCGCGGCGAAGTTGTCGATCGAGCCGCCGAGGTTCTCGCCGATCGCGTAGGCGATGTCGTTGGCCGACTTCACCATGATGATCTTGAGGGCGTTGTCGAGGGTGAGCTGCGTCCCCGGCTTGAAGCCCATCTTCGAGGGCGGCTCGGCGGCGGCGGCGGCCGAGATGGTGATCATCGAATCGAGCGAGACCTTGCCCTGCCGCACGAGATCGAGGGCGACGTAGGTGGTCATCAGCTTCGTGATCGAGGCCGGATACCAGGGATCGGTCGGCGCCTGCGCGTAGATCACCTTCCCCGAATCCACGTCCGCCACGAGGATCGGCGCCGTGACCGCATCCGCGGCGCGGATCCCGGCGAGCAGCCCCGCCAGCGCCGCGAACCCGACGGTGAATCGCCGGAAGAGAGAAGAGGACATGCGCGCCCGACTCGTCAAAGGATCGCCAGATTCGGCACCGTGAGGCGCCGCAGGTCCGGCCGAGGGGCCGGATAGAGGGCACAACGCGAGCGGCCGCCGTTCGGTCGCCGCGCTGCACCCTGGCATCAACGTGGCCACCGTGGCGAGAGCAAGGCGAGAGCCGGGCGCGGCCCTGCGCGGCGTGGTTGTCTGTGGTCCCCGATCCGCACAGCGCCTATCTGCAACCGAGAGGCCGCACGGGCCATCGTGCGCGACACAGACTGAGATGACGGTGGGTTACGCGGTCAAGGAACTTTTCCACACCCTTCAGGGAGAGGGCGCCCAGGCCGGGCGCGCGGCCGTGTTCTGCCGCTTCGCCGGGTGCAATCTCTGGTCCGGCCGCGAGGCGGATCGCGCGGCCGCTGCCTGCCGCTTCTGCGACACGGATTTCGTCGGCCTCGACGGCGAGGGCGGCGGCCGGTTCGACGACGCCTCCACCCTCGCCGCCGCCATCGCGGCAACGTGGGAAGGGGGCCCGGCGAACCGCTACGTGGTCTTCACGGGCGGCGAGCCCCTGCTTCAGCTCGACGGGCCGCTGATCGAGGCCGTACATGCACACGGGTTCGAGATCGCGATCGAGACCAACGGCACGCTGCCGGCGCCCCCCGGCATCGACTGGATCTGCGTCAGCCCGAAGGGGGCCAATCCGCTCGCGCAGACGACCGGCCACGAATTGAAGCTCGTCTATCCGCAGGCGGATGCCGACCCGGCGGATTTCGTTGGCCTCGATTTCCGCCACCGCTTTCTCCAGCCCCTCGACGGGCCGGGCCGGATTGCCAGCACGGAGGCCGCGATCGCGTATTGCCGGCGGGATGCGCGCTGGCGGCTTTCGCTCCAGACCCACAAGATGATCGGGATCCCGTAGGGCCTGAATCCGGTCGGTTTAGATCGCCGTACCCACGGTCGACGGCGCCATGTTTGTTCATAGCGACTTCCCCATACGACGCTCCCGGACGAATCCTGGCCTCAGACCGTGAGTGCAGATTGCACTTGGTACAGCGCGGCGATTACCGCAGTCACGTCGATGCCGGTTCTATCGCTTTCCCATGCGCGATCTTGTTTCTGTGCTCGTAGTATCGCATCGCGAGAGCCCACGCGCTCCCCTTCCCCGCCTGCTTGTCGAGCAACAGTGAAAGCCTATCCTCGAATTTGGTCTTATCCACATTATAAGTGTAAAATTTCCGCCGCTCAGCCCAATCCGGATGCGATTGACCGGCTGAGATCACGGTCGCAAATTTAACGTTGATCTCACTTTCCAGCTGGCCCCATAGCAGAACAAAATAGGCATTGTCATTGAAGCGTCGAAAGTCTTGGACGGACGCCTGTCGGGCAGAATTGTTGCTGTTAATGGCATCGTCGAGCTGGCCAAATAGATAGTTGTCGGTCTCCGTATAGGCCGCCAAAATCTGAGGCACCAGATTCATTGCAGTGCTGCGAGCCAGGAAGATCGATCGAGCGCTTTCATGTTCCCGCGCGCGCCCGGCTCAGAGATGCGCCACCCTGAACCCGCACTCGGCGGCACCCCCGTGATAAGATGCCGTCGCGCACCGGCGAGCAGATCGAGCCGGCCATCTCCGCCGATGATCCAAAGACCATACGGAACGATCTTCGCCTTCCAACCGACGCTGTCATAAATGTTCAGCACTGGAAGATCGATCGGAGGGATCCCATAGTTTTTCATTAATCCTTCGTGCATTCTGAGATGCTGCGAAGTATCCAATTTATAGTCTTCTGGAGACCAATCTCTCAGCTGTCGATAAAGTGCATCGATGCGATCTCGCCATTCACCCACCCGCGCTTGGACGGTGGCGAAGTTGTTCTCTTCGACATCTTCGGCGAGAATCGCATAAGAGGACATGGGTGAATCTGACCAGCGCGATCGTCACACAATGCGGCCGGCGGTGCCCGAAGTCGAGTGGCGCGGACCGCGGTTCGACCGAGCCAACCGTCCGCACCGAAAGAGTTTCGGATCCGACGCTGATAAGATCGCCGGAGCATGGTGACGCCTTGCCGATCCTTGCATTCACCACTTCATGGCCGCGCGCTGCACCCGGGCAGCCCGGATCGCCGAGCGCGCGTATCGCCCGTCGGCCAGGACCGGATCCGGCTCCTCGTCGGACAGCACCGCGCGCCGAAGGGCCGCCAGGACCGGATCACCCCAGGCAGCGAGCAGACGCCCGAATGCCGCGTGCCGCGCCGCGTCGAACGGGATCGCCCGACCGGCCGCATCCTTGCCGGGATGGGCCGGGTGCAGAGCCGCGACGGGCACCCAGCCCTGCGGGATCGGCGCCGTGGCCGCATGCGTCCTTCTCAGTCGTAGGAGCTTCGGAAGGATGTGGCTGTGCGGCCCGGGCTCGGCGATGCTGCCCGGAGCCGGGATCGCCGTATAGACCTCGATCCGCCCGATCCGGGCGATGAAGACACGATGCGGGCTCGACGCCGTGAGCGCGGCGACGACCGGATTGCCGGGCTCGAAGAGCGGCCGGCCGCAGGCGGCTCGCAGGCGGCCGATCAGGTCGGGAGCGGCCACGCGAACGCAGGCGTCGACGGCGTCGAGGCCCAGGCCAAGATCGAACAGGATGCCGTCCCGGTCCTGGGGCCGGGCTGCCGCCGCGTCCGGCCCTAATTCGGTCAGCACCGCGCGCCTCCCCATCGCGCAGGCCGCGACCGGCAGACAGAGCGCGACCGCTTGGCTCCAGCTGCCCGTGAAGCCGGTCTCGTAGGCGACCGGTCGAAGCGCGGGCAGTGCCAGCAGGGCCAGCGCGCCGCGATCCGTCGCCAGCCCGATCCGTCCGTCGTCCTGGGGCCGCGCCGGCTCGTCGGGATCCCTGCGGAAGGCTGCGACGGCGCCGTAGCTGCCGAGACTCCACGCGCAATTCGGGTCTGCAACCTGCGCGCGCAGCAGCGCCTCCACGGATCGCTCCGTCTGCCCCGTCATCGGCCCCCACGTGATCGGCACCGAATGCCCACGCCTTGACACGGGTGTCGAATGACCGGAAGTCGCAGGCCGATCAACGAGGTTTGGTTCGGCGATGCGGAGGCCGGCTCGGAGCGGGCTCTAGCGCAGACGGTCGCCGCGCCGCGCCACGGGATCCGCTGGAAGGGCGCTGGCATGGACGTCATCGAAACCGAGATCCCGGACGTGAAACGCATCGTCCCGAAGCGGCTGGGCGATGCGCGCGGCTGGTTCTCCGAGACGTTCCGCGTCGATGCCATGGAACGGGGCGGCATCACCAACACCTTCGTTCAGGACAACCAGTCCTTCTCCGCCCCGCAGGGCACGATCCGCGGGCTGCACTTCCAGATCGCGCCCCGGGCACAGGCCAAGCTGATCCGCGTGCTGCAGGGCGCCATCCTCGACGTCGCGGTCGATCTCCGCAGCGGCTCGCCGACCTACGGCAGGCACGTGGCCGTGACGCTCGACGCCGAGACGGGCACGCAGCTCTTCATCCCGCACGGCTTCGCCCACGGCTTCTGCACCCTCACACCCGACGTGATGGTCGCCTACAAAGTCGACGCTTACTACAGCCCCGAGCATGACCGGTCGCTCGCCTGGAACGATCCCGCAATCGGCATCCAATGGCCAGTCTCGGCCGAGGTGGCCATTCTGTCCGACAAGGATCGCCGCGCGCCGAAACTCGCCGATCTCGGGCCCGTCTTCTGATCGAAGCGGCCCGTCGGCCGTAATTCCGTCACGGCGGCCGTCTTCTGACGCCCCGCCCATCCGTTTGCGAACACTCCGAAGAGGTATCCTGCCATGCGCATCCTGGTGACCGGAGGCTGCGGCTTCATCGGCTCGGCGCTGGTGCTGCACCTCGTCAACGATCTCGGCCACGAGGTCTGCACCCTCGACGCGATGACCTACGCGGCGAACCCGATCTCCCTGGCCCCGCTCGCCGACAACCCGCGCCACCGCCTCGTGGAGGCCGATATCTGCGACCGCGCCGCGGTGCAGAGGGCCTTCGCCGACTTCAAGCCGCAGGCGGTGATGCATCTGGCCGCCGAGAGCCATGTCGACCGCTCGATCACGGACCCGGGTGCCTTCGTGCGCACCAACGCTATCGGCACCCAGACCATGCTGGACGGTGCCCGCGGCCATTATGAATCCCTGCCGGAGGCGGACAAGAAGACCTTCCGGTTCCTCCACGTCTCGACCGACGAGGTCTACGGCTCGCTGCCGCCGGGCGCCTTCTTCACCGAGGAGAGCCGCTACGACCCGCGCTCGCCCTACTCGGCCTCGAAGGCGGCCTCCGACCACCTCGCCCGCGCCTGGCACGAGACCTATGGCCTGCCGGTGCTGGTGACGAACTGCTCGAACAATTACGGGCCGCGCCACTTCCCGGAAAAACTGATCCCGCTGATGATCCTCAACGCGCTCGAGGGGAAGAAGCTTCCCGTCTACGGCGACGGCCAGAACGAGCGCGACTGGATCCACGTCGAGGATCACGCCCAGGGCCTCGTCGCCGTGCTGGAGCGCGGCCGCGTCGGCCAGACCTACCTGCTCGGCGGCCGGGCGGTGCGCAACAACCTCGCGGTGGTGAAGGGCCTGTGCGCGGCCTTCGACCGGCTTCGCCCGCAGAACGGCCCCCACGAGCGGCTGATCAGCTTCGTGGCCGACCGCCCCGGCCATGACCGGCGCTACGCGATCGACTGCACCAAGGCCGAGACCGAACTCGGCTGGCGGCCGCAGAAGACCTTCGAGCAGGCGCTGGAAGAGACCGTCGCGTGGTATCTCGACAACGAGAGCTGGTGGCGCCCGATCCGCGAGGGCCGCTACAAGGGCGAGCGCCTGGGGCTGAACGCCTGATGGACATCCTCGTCCTCGGTGGTGCGGGTCAGGTCGGGACCGAGCTGCAGGCGCTGTCCTGGCCGGCCGGCGTCACCGTTCACGCGCCGGGCCGGTCCGAGCTCGACATCACCGATGCGGAGGCCGTCGCGGCGGCGCTCGACGCCCGCGCCTACGCGGCGGTGATCAACACCGCCGCCTACACGGCGGTCGACAAGGCCGAGTCCGACGTGGTCGCGGCGTGGCGCCTCAACGCGCTCGCCCCGGCGATCCTGGCGGCGGCCACCGCAGTTCGAAAAATACCCCTCGTCCACGTCTCGACCGACTACGTCTTCGCCGGGACCAAGCCGGATGGGGCCTATGCGCCCGACGAAGCCATCGACCCGCAGAGCGTCTACGGGGCCAGCAAGGCCGCGGGCGAACTCGCCGTGCGCACCGCCAACCCGCGCCATGCGATCCTGCGCACCGCCTGGGTGGTGAGCCCGCACCGGGGCAACTTCGTCAAGACGATGCTCCGGCTCGCGGCCGAGCGCGACGCCCTGACCGTGGTCGACGACCAGCACGGCTGCCCGACCTCGGCCGCCGACCTCGCCGCCGCGCTCGCGGCGATCGCGCAGCGTCTCGCGACGGACGAGGCGGCCCCAACGGGCACGTTCCACTGCGTGAACGCGGGCGACACGACGTGGTGTGGCTTCGCCGAGGCGATCGTGGCGGGCTCCGCCCGGCGCGGCGGCCGCTCAATCCCGGTCAGGGGCATCCCGACCTCCGCCTATCCGACACCGGCCCGGCGCCCGGCCAATTCGCGCCTGTCCACGGCCAGCCTCACCGAGGCCTACGGCCTTCAGCCCCGCCCCTGGCAGGCGGCGCTCGACGACATCCTGGACCGGCTCGTCGGGCCGGTCTCAGAGGGAGTATCCAAACCATGAAGGGCATCGTCCTGGCCGGCGGTTCCGGCACGCGCCTGCATCCGGCCACGCTGTCGATCAACAAGCAGCTCCTGCCGGTCTACGACAAGCCGATGATCTACTACCCGGTCTCGGTGCTGATGCTGGCCGGCATCCGCGAGATCCTGATCATCTCGTCGCCGGAGCACCTCGACAATTACAAGCGCCTGTTCGGCACCGGCGAGCAGTTCGGTCTCACCTTCTCCTACGCGCTGCAGCCGCGGCCGGAGGGCCTCGCCCAGGCCTTCGTGATCGGGCGCGACTTCGTGGGCGACGACGACGTGGCGCTGATCCTCGGCGACAACCTGTTCTTCGGCGCCGGCATGGGCGAACTTCTGGAGCGCGCCGCCGCGCGGAAGCAGGGCGCCACGGTCTTCGCCTACCATGTCGACAACCCGCAGGCCTACGGCGTGGTCAACCTCGACAAGGCCGGCCGCCCGACCAAGATCGTCGAGAAGCCGCAGAACCCGGAATCGACCTGGGCGGTGACCGGCCTGTACTTCTACGACAATCAGGTGCTCGACATCGCGGCGGACGTGAAGCCCTCGCCCCGCGGCGAACTTGAGATCACCAGCGTCAACGAAGCCTACTTGGAGCGCGGCCAGCTTCACGTGGAGCGGATGTCGCGGGGCTACGCGTGGCTCGACACCGGGACCCACGACAGCCTGCTGGAGGCGAGCGAGTTCGTCCGCACCCTTCAGCACCGCCAGGGGCTCCAGGTGGCCTGCCTGGAGGAGATCGCCTACCTGCAGGGCTTCATCACCCGCGACCAGCTCGTGGCCCGCGGCGAGATGTTCGCCAAGACCAGCTACGGCCAGAACCTGCTCCGGCTCTCCCGCGAGAGCGAGGACGATTTGCGCCTGCGCCGGGGCAAGTAGGCGGCGCGGACAAGTCGGCGGCGCGGACTCGCTGGCCGGTGACGCGCGTCGCAGCCGATGCCGATCCCGCGCATGAGCCTGTGGTTCTCGACCTCGCGCGGCGCGCCTGTCGTCGGCGGTCGCCGCGCCCGCACCGCGGCGGCATCGCCCGACCGGCGCGGCGGGCGGCGCCGTCACCGTCGTGGTCGGGCCGCCCCCGGTCTCGGTCCGAGGCTGCGCCTGGACGCCGTCGGCAGCCATCACGGCCATGAGGATCGCGGGGCCGAGCATCGTGATCGGGCGAGCCGTCGGTCCGGGGCGCCGTACCGGGACGTAACGCGGCTGTGACCGCCGGGTTCGACCTGCGGAGCGATCCCCACCTTTGTTCGCCTTTGCAGACCCGGGCCGGCACCGTATCAGGGGCCGCCACACCGCCGCCGACCCTCGGACGCATCGAAACTCGGAGCCGCCGCGACGATGCGGGATCCCAACGCGATCGATTTCTGGCGCGGCTTCGCCCTGGTGACGATCTTCATCAACCATGTCCCGGGCAACACCTTCGAGCGCTACACCTTCTCGCAATACGGCATCTCGGACGCCGCCGAGCTGTTCGTGTTCCTGGCGGGCTGGTCGATCGGCATCGCGACCCGCGGCCGCGACGGTGTCCCGGAGCCGCCGGGCAAGAGCGTCCTGCGGCTGCTGAACCGGACCGTCGAGGTCTACCGGGCGCAGCTCACCGTGATGCTGCTGGCCTTGGCGATCATCGCGGGCGCGGCGCTGCTGCTCGACAACCCGCTCATCCTCGAATGGCACAATGCCGGCGGCTTCTTCGCGGACCCGATCCAGTCGGTCTGCGGCATGGCGCTGCTGACCTACCAGCTCGGCTATTTCAACATCCTGCCGCTCTACGTGCTGCTGATCGGCATCGCGCCGATCTTCGTCATCGTCGGCCGTTTCAGCCTCGTCGCGGCCCTGCTCCTCTCGGGCGGGATCTATCTCGCCAGCCTCGTCTTCGCGTGGAACGTGCCCTCCTGGCCCGGGGAGGGGGATTGGTACTTCGACCCCCTCTGCTGGCAGGTGCTTCTGGTGCTGGGCTTCGTGCTGCAGCGATGGAACGCCCGGTCCGGCGTCCTGCGCCGATGGGCGCGGCGGCTGTTTCCCGCCGGCATCGTCATCGTCCTTGTCGGGATCGTGCTCGCCGTGACTGAGATCCGGCCGGATCCGATGCTGGTGCCGGAGCCGCGTCTGCTGTTCACGTTCGAGAAAACCTATCTCACACCGGCACGTCTTGTCCATTTCCTGGGGGTATTGTTGGCGTTCGCCCCCGTTTACGCATTGCTCGCTCCCCGAATCGGCCCCATCGTCGGCTATCTGACCCAGCTGGGCCGGAACTCCCTGGCTGTCTTCTCGATGGGCTCGATCCTGAGCCTGATCGGGCAGCTCGTGCGTTTCCAGACCGGCGGCGGCCTGCCGATCGATATGCTGGTCGCCGGCACGGGCCTGATCGGGCTGGGATTGACCGCATGGTTCGTCGAGTGGCGCACCCGCAGCAAGTCTCCGAGGCCGCGGACGTGAGCGCGGCCCGGCCCATGTCGCCCCTGCGGACCGCGATCCTGGCGGCCCTGGTGCTGGCCGCTTCGGCGTCGCATCCCCTGGCCGAGCAGGCGGCGGATCCGGGCGCCGGGGAAACGAGCCTGTCGCTCGAATGCCGGGTTCCGGGTGCGCAACTCTACACCGCCGCCAAGCTCAGCGCTGTCCAGGCGGCTTTGGCCGAGAAGCGGCCGATCAAGCTGCTGGCGATCGGCGGCTCCACGGCCCCCGGGGCCTCCGCCTCCTATCCGGCCAAGCTCGAGGCGGCCCTGGAACGGGCTTTGCCGAAGGTCGACGTGGTGATCGACCACCGCGGTCTTCCGGGCGAAATCGCCTCCGGCGCCGCCGAGCACATGCGCACCATGGTGGTGGAGGCCGAGCCCGATCTGGTCGTCTGGCAGGTCGGCACCCATGACGCCATCGCCCGCGTGGAGGCCGAGGCCTTCGAATTGGCCCTCTCCGAGGCGGTGGCCTGGATCCGGTCCCACGGGATCGACGTGGTTCTGGTCGATCCGATCTACACCGCCAGCATGGCCGCGGATGCCGATTACAACCGGATCGTCGATGCGGTCCGGACCGTGGCGATGCAGCAGCAGGTGCCCCTGGTGCGGCGCTACGAAGCGCTGCACTACCTGTCGAGCCGCATCGACCGGGGCGAAGGACACTTCCTGGGGCGCCAGTTCCGCTTGAACGATCTGGGCCTGCGCTGCATGGCCGAGCACGTGGCGCTGACGATCGTCACGTCGCTCGCCAAGACCGAGACGCCCGCAGATCCGAAGGCGGCGCCCGCCGCGCCGCCCTTAACCGGGACGCAACGCGCACCGGGTTAGACCGGACAACCGGAGGTCGGCGCCCCGCCAGCCTTGAGTTCGGCGTCGTACGCCAAAAGCCGATCCCGATCGCTCTGGATTCGGGAACGGCTTCCCGGCCTATCGTGCCGCGCTCTCTTGCGCCGAACCGGCGTCCAGTTCGGCGGAGAGCGCTCCGATGTCAGCCACGGCTCTCCCGATCCGCGCCTTCCGGCGCCTGCGCGCCCTGCGGAACGGCCCGCAGCGGGTGGCGCTCGCGGTCTTCGCGATCCGCGTCGGCTCGGCCGGATTCGCCTACGGCGCCCAGGTCCTGGCGGCCCGGCTGATGGGCTGGGACGCCTACGGCATCTTCGCCTCCGTCTGGGTCTGGACCGCGATGCTCGGCCACACGCTGACGCTCGGCCTGTCGCAGGGCGCCTGCCGGTTCGTGCCCGCCACGCAGGCACAGGGCGACCTCGACCTCGCCCGCGGCTACATCCGCGCCGGCGCGCTGATGACCGGCGGGGCGGCGCTGGCGGTGGCGGGCCTCGGTGCGGCGCTGCTGTTCCTCGAACCGGAGCTGTTCGCCCCGGCCTACCGGGCGCCGGTCGCAGTCGCCCTCTGCGTGATGCCGCTCTTCGCGCTGCAGGATTATCTGGAGGGCGTGGCACGCAGCCAGAACTGGATCGGGCTCGCCATCGCGCCGCCCTACCTCCTGCGCCAGACCCTGATGATGGCCTGCATGGTCGCGGCAATCCTGCTCGGCGCCCCGCCGCGCGCGGAGGTCGCGATGGGCTGCATGCTGGTCGCCGCCGCGGCCGCAACGTCCGTTCAGGCAGCTCTCCTCGTCGCGCGCCTGCGCCGGCATCTGGCGCACGGGCCGCATCGCTATCGCTGGCGGACCTGGCTCGGCACGAGCCTGCCGATCGCCGCGATCGATCTCGCCAATGCCGGATTCACCTTCGTCGACGTCATCGTGCTCGGCGCCCTGGTGAGCCCGGCCGAGGTAGGCCTCTACTTCGCGGCGACGCGGATCCAGCAATTCGTCGTGTTCGTGCATTTCGCCGTCAGCGCCGCGACGCTCCAGCGCTACAGCGCCGCCCATGCCGTGGAGAACCGTTTCCTCCTGGCCGAACTCGTGCGGCGCCAAGCGCAGCTGACCGCGGCCGCGACGCTCGCGGTCGGCGGCGCGATCCTGGCGGCGTCGCCGCTGCTCCTGGCGATGTTCGGCGCGGGCCTCGGCGACAGCGTTCCGATCCTGTGCGTGCTCGTGGCCGGCAGCGTCGCGGCGAGCCTGTTCGGGCCGGGCGAGGATCTGCTGACCATGCTGGGCGGCGAGCGGCGCTGTGCAGCGATCACGGCGGCCGCGCTCCTCGCCGCCGCCTGCCTGTGCCTCACCCTGGTGCCGGCCCTGGGCGCGCTCGGCGCCGCCGTGGCGGTGGCGGTCGCCACCGTCGCGCGCGCCGGCTTCCTCGCCCAGGCCGCGGGCCGGATCCACGGTCTGCCGACGCCGATCTGGTCCGCGGGCGCCGTCCGATGAGCCGCGCCGACACCGCGCTCCGCCGGTCCGACCGGTCGATCTCCGACGCGGCGGCGCCGGCTGCGGAAGCCTGGGACGCGCTGTTCGCGGCCGCCGCCCACCCGCACCCGCATTTCTCGCGGCACGTCCTGGCGGCGCATGAAGCCGCCGGATTGCTGCCGGCTGGTTTGCAGTTCGTCACCGTCCGGCGGGGGGAGCGCCTCGTCGCGCTCCTGCCCTGCGCGCCGGCCCGCGACGTGTCGGCCCTGGGCGGCCGGGTGATGCGCCCGTTCCTCTCCCCCTTCGTGACCGCCACGGCGCCGCTGATCGCCGAGGGGCCGGACCGTGCCGCGCATGCACACGAGCTGGTGGCCACCCTCGAAGCGGCCTCCCGCGGTGCGGCCTGGCGCTGGCCCCTGCTGCCGACCCAGGAGGGGGCGGTGCCGGACCTGCTGGCGGCCATGCGGGCACGCGGCTGGGCCGTGGGTGTCGTGGCGGCCTTCGACCGCCCGGTCATGGATCGGCGGGCCGACCACGACGCCTTCCTGGCCGGTCACCCGAACCGGTCCCGGTTCAAGGATCTGCGCCGCCGGGCCCGCCGCCTCTCGGAGATCGGCACCGTGGCGTTCGAGAGCGCGAGCGCGGGGGCGGACCTCGCCCGCTTGGTCGCGGCGTTCCTCGACCTGGAACGCGCCGGCTGGAAGGGACGGGCCGGCACCGCCTTGGCCTGCCGGCCGGAGACCAAGGCGCTCGCCGACGCCCTGTTCGCGGACGGGGCGGGTCCGGTGACAGTCCGGGCGGACGCGCTGACCCTCGACGGCCGGCCGATCGCGGTCAGCCTCGCGCTGGTCGGCGGCGGCACCGCGACGCTGCTGAAGACCGCCTACGACGAGGATCTGCGCAGCCACGCCCCGGGGCTGCTCCTGGAAGCCGAGATCGTGCGCGCCTGCCACGCGACCGGCTTCGCCGACCGGCTCGATTCGGCGACGCTCGACGGCTCGGCCCTGGAAAGCCTCTACCGGGACCGGACCGCCATCGCGGACATCATCGCGCTCCCCCCGGGCAGCCACGCGCTCTCCCTGGAGCGGCGGCTCCGGCTCGCGCGGTTCGAGCGGGAGGCGCGCGCCGCCGCCAAGCGAGCCCTGCGGCGGCGATAGCGCGGCGAGCGCGCCCTACCGGTTCCGGTACGGCCCGTCGCCCTCGACACGATCGTAAACCCCATGGCCGGTCCGGGCGCGATAGGCGCGGCCTGCGATCGCGCCGGGTGTCGGCGGCGTACCGGGCTGGGCAAAGCTCGTCTCCGGCCGGTAGGCCGGCCCCCAGCCGATCTCCTCGTCGCCCGCGGGATCCTTGCCGGGAAAGCCGGTGACGTAGCCGGTGCTCTGGGCGAACGCCGGTGCGGACGCGAGGCCGAGCAGGAGCGCGACGCTGAGGCGCAATCGTGTTCCGGAGCGCATTGATCCTATTCTCCGAGCGTGATCCGCCGAACGGATCGTCTGTGGCGTAAATCCATCCCTCGGATGCGGGTTTACAGGGCGCGCAATCATGCCGCGGCCTTGGCGGATCCGCCGCCGGAGGGGTTCGTCCGGGCCACAGGCGAAGGGCGGCTTCAGCGCGGAGACGCGGGCGTCATGGAAGACTGGAAGGCAGGGTTCCGGGCCGAATTGCGCGCCATCGCGATCGCGACCGGCGAGGCGGCATCCGCCCAAATCCCGGGCCTGCTCCGACGCCTTCATCGTCATCAGGCGGGGCTCGGCGGCAATCCGATCCTCGGTCTCTATCACCGCTGGCGCATCCGCAGCCTCGCCCGCGCCGTGGCGGATGCGCGCTGGCACGCGGAACAGGGGCGCATGGCGCGCCTCGGCGGCCTCGATTCGCGACGGTAGCGCGAGCGCCACGTCTGCGGCGGGCAGCGGCTACGCTGCGGCCGATGACGCCATGCGATTGCGGCGCGGTGCGACGCGACCGGCCGGAAGGCCCGATCCGGGCTGATCCGGCGCACCGGCCTGCGCGGCCGGCAGGCGCACGAGGACGATGGTGCCGACCGATTCCTCGGAGCGGATGCGCAGCGAACCGCCGTGCAGTTCCACGATCGAGCGCGTGATGGCGAGCCCCAGCCCCGACCCCTTGTGGCTGCGGGTCATCTGGGCCTCGACCTGCGTGAACGGCCGGCCGAGCCGGGCGATATCCGAGCGCCGGATGCCGATGCCGTTATCGACCACGTACAGATGGGTGCTCGCGCCGGCGCGTCGTGCACGGACCGCGACCTGCCCCCCGGCCGGGGTGAACTTCACGGCGTTCTGCACGAGGTTGGCGAGGATCTGTTGCAGCGCGCTCGGATCCGCCAGCAGGTCGAGATCCGGCGGCACATCCGTGCTGATGGTGATCGCCTTCTCGTCCGCAACGGCCGCGAAGGGCGCGATGGCCGACGACACCGCAGCCTCCGCCGGGACCGCCCGGGGGCTCAGCCGCACGCGGCGCGCTTCGAGCCGGGCCATGTCGAGGATGTCGTCGATCATCGACAGGAGGTGCGAGCCGCTCTCGCGGATGTCGCGGCAATATTCGGTGTAGCGGGGCGTGCCGAGGGGGCCGAGCACCGCGTTCTCCATCACGTCGGCGAAGCCGATGATGGCATTGAGCGGCGTGCGCAACTCGTGGCTCATATTGGCCAGGAACTCGGCCTTGGCCTTGTTCGCCGCCTCGGCGACGGCCTTCTGGTCGAGGTAGCGCTCGGCAAGGTCGGCGAGTTGCTGAGTCTGGAGTTCCAGGGTCCGGCGGGAGCGCTTGAGATCCTTCACGGTCTCGATCAGCTCGCGTTCCGAGGCCTGGAGCTGCTCCTGATGGCGCTTCAGGCTCGTGATATCGGTGCCGACCGAGACGTAGCCGCCGTCCTTGGTGCGTCGCTCGCTGATCTGGAGCCAGCGGCCGTCCGCCAGCTCGGCCTCGAAGGTCCGGGACGTCGCGCCGCCGGGTGCGAGGCCGACATCGGGCAATTCGCGCCGGATCTGCGGCAGCACGCCCCGCCGCATCACCTCCGCGTAGCTCTGGCCCGAGCGGGCGTCCTCCGGGCTGAGGGCGTGGAGATGGCGGAACTTCGAATTGCACAGGACCAGCCGGTTTCCGGTATCCCAGAGGACGAAGGCCTCCGAGATCGCCTCGACCGCGTCGCGCAGGCGCATGTCGGCCGCCGCGTTGGTCTCCTCCAGGGCGCGCTGCTCGCTGATGTCGGTGGCGATTCCCACGAGGTGCTGGCTGCCGTCCACGGCGTTCACCACCACCTCGGCCCGGGCGCGGAACCAGACATAGGCCCCGTCGGCGCCGCGCATGCGGAAGGCGTGGTCGATATGGGTCTGGTTGGCCGCCACCCCGCGGGCGAGGCTGTAGAGGTCGCCGTCATCGGGATGGACGAGGCCGTTGACGTCGCCGAACGAGAGATACTCGTGCTGCCGCCGGTAGCCGAGCAGGCTGTACATCGAGTCGGACCAGTAGATCCGCCCCCGGGCGACATCCCAATCCCAGAGGCCGCAGGCGCCCCGGCGAAGCGCCGTCTCCAGGCGCCCGCGGATCGTCTCGCGGGCGCGGTCGGCCCGGGCCGCCTGCCGGGTCTGGAGACCGTAGGCGAGCCCGACCCCGACGATCACGATGGCGGCGGCGGCGATCAGGACGATCTGGTCCCGCGTGCGGGCACTCCAGCCCTCCAGCAGCGGCTCGATCGGCTGGAGCACGGCCACCTGCCCGGCGCCGCCCGGCAGGCTGTGCATGGCGGCCAGCACGCTCTGGCCGTTGGGAAGATCGAGCGCGATGGCGCCGGCGCGCTCGCCGAGGCCGGAGAGCGGCTCGCTCTCGCCGAGCACCTGGGACAAGGTCTCGAGGTGAGCCGGCAGGGGCGGATGGGCGGCGACGATGCGCGTATCAGGGCGGACCAGCAGCAGCCGCCGGCCCGAATGCCGCCCGCTCTCCGGCATCAGCGCGCGCAGATCCGCGCCGACGATCCCCGTGGGGCCGATGGCCCGCGCGGCCAGGCGCGCAAACCCTTCGATCTCCGTCTGGGCGACGGCCAGGATCTCGGCGCGCTGGCCGCGGATGTGGAGCGCGGCAAGCCCGGTCAGGCAGGCCAGGAACATTGCCAACGTGCCCGGCACGGCGAAGCGCAGCCAGCGCTCGGCCTGCCCGAATCGTGTCTCCTGGCTACGCCCCGGCCAGGAGACAGCAAGAGTCGATTCCGCACGCGCGGAGAAGGAAGCGGAACCCGCCTCCGGCATGGCCGAACCTCGCCCGTGGGAACTGTGACCCAGTCGGAGCGCTCGGCCCCCCGAATCTCTGTGAATACAATCACCCCGCGGGGCGGTTTGTCCACGGATTTTTTACCATAAGGGCTTGACGGCCGGCGCCTGTTGCAGCGGTGCCAGAGATTCGATTTCTACCGTAAGGTCAGGTACTTAGCCGTCTCCCAGGGTGCGCGCGAGGATGTCGGCCGTGTCCCGGGAGAGGCCCGGGATCGCCTTGATCCCGTTGAGCATTTCGGCGGCTTTGGCGGCGCGCGATTTTTCGAGCCGGCGCCAGGATCCGAAGGCCGTCAGCATGCGGGCGGCAACCTGCGGGTTGGTCGAATCGAGCGCCGTCACCATCCGGGCCACGCACGAAAAACCGGCCCCGTCGCGCCGGGCGAACTGGGTCGGATTGCCGAATGCGAAGCTGCCGATCAGGGCGCGCACCCGATTCGGATTGGTGAGCATGAAGGCCGGGTGCTCCTGAAGCCGGGTGATTCGCTCCAGCGTGCCGGCCTCGGGGATCTGCGCCTGGATGGCGAACCACTTGTCGAGGACCAGGGGCTCGTCGGCGTAACGCGCTGCGAACTCGGCCAGGGCCGACTCCCGGGTCTCGCCCGGGATCAGCGCCAGGGTGGTGAGGGCCGCGAGGCGGTCGGTCATGTTGGTGGCACCCGCAAGCCGCTCGGCGGCCCGCGCCGCGCCGGCCTCGGGATCGCCCGCCGCGACCAGGTCGAGGGCGGCGTTGCGCAGGGACCGGCGCCCGGCCGATGCGGCGTCCGGGCTGTAGGGCGCGCCCGCGACCGGGGCGAGGGCGGCGTCGATCCGCTCCAGGCGCGCCCTCAAGGTCCGGCCCAGATAGGCCCGGAGGTCGCAGCGCGCCCGGTGGATCGCGTCGGGATCGACATCGGCCGGCAGGGCGTCGGCGGCCTCGCCCTCGCTCGGCAGCGCCAGCACCAGGGCCGCGAAGGCCGGATCGGCGAGCGCCTCGCCGTCGAGGAAGCGGCCCAGGGCCTCCGCGAAGGCCTCCATGCGGCCGGCATCGGGTTCGAGGATCAGCCGCAGCGCCACGTCCTGCGCGGCCTGCCAGCGATTGAACGGATCGCTGTCCTGCGCCAGCAGACGCATGCGCTGCGCGTCGGTCAGCGCGAGGTCGAGCCGCACCGGCGCCGAGAAGTCGCGCAGCACCGAGGGGACGGGCTCCTCGGCGACGGTCTCGAACACGATCTCGGCCGCCGGGTGGTCGAGGACGAACACGCCGTCGCGCACCTGTGCACAGGTGGCGCCGGTCAGCGGGCCCGAGGCGCCGACGAGACCGAGGGCGACCGGGATGACCAGCGGCGGCCCCTCCTGTCCATCGGCGTCGGGAAGGCTCTGCGCGAGCCGCAGGGTGTAGCGGGCTCCTTGCGGATCGTACGTGCCGGAGACCGAGAGGCGGGGCGTGCCGGGGCGCTCGTACCAGCGGGCGAAGGCCGACAGGTCGCGCCCGGTGACGGCCGCGAAGGCCGCGAGAAAATCCTCGACCGTGGCGGCGCGCCCGTCATTGTCGGCGAAGTACCGGTCCATGCCGGCCCGGAACGCCTCGGCGCCGATCAGCGTGCGCAGCATCCGGACGATCTCGGCGCCCTTGTCGTAGACGGTCGCCGTGTAGAAGTTGTTGATCTCCGCATAGGCCCGCGGCCGGACCGGGTGGCGCAGCGGCCCGGCATCCTCGGGGAACTGGCGCGCCCGGAGCGAGCGCACCTCGGCGATCCGATGGACCGGCCGGGAGCGCATGTCGGAGGAGAATTCCTGATCGCGGAAGACCGTCAGGCCTTCCTTCAGGCAGAGCTGGAACCAGTCCCGGCAGGTGACCCGGTTGCCCGACCAGTTGTGAAAATACTCATGGGCGATGATCGCCTCGATGGCGGCGTAGTCGCCATCGGTCGCCGTCTCGGGGCTCGCCAGCACGTATTTGTCGTTGAAGATGTTGAGCCCCTTGTTCTCCATGGCGCCCATGTTGAAGTCCGACACGGCGACCACGTTGAACACGTCGAGGTCGTAGACGCGGCCGAACGCCGTCTCGTCCCAGGCCATGGAGCGGATCACGGCGTCGAGGGCGTAATCCGCCCGGTTCTCCTTGCCGGGCTCGACATAGACCGCGCAGGTGACGGCGCGGTTGTCCATCGTGGTGAACCGCGTCTCGACCTTGCCGAGCCGGCCGCCGACGAGGGCGAACAGGTAGGCGGGCTTCGGGTGCGGATCGTGCCAGATTGCGAAGTGCCGGTCGGCGCCGACCGGGCCGGACTCGACGCAGTTGCCGTTGCCCAAGAGGATCGGCGCCTCGGCCCGGTCGGCCTCGATCCGCGTGGTATAGACCGCCATGACGTCGGGCCGGTCGAGGAAATAGGTGATGCGGCGGAAGCCGTCCGCCTCGCACTGCGTGCAGTAGACGCCGTTCGAGCGGTAGAGCCCCATCAGCTTGGTGTTGGCCGTGGGGTCGACCTCGGTGACGAGGCGCAGGCTGAAGGGTTTTCGGGGCGGGGCGAGCAGGCTGAGGCCCGAAGGGGATGCCGTGTAGGCGTCGGGTGCGAGCACCGCGCCGTCGAGGGCGACCGAGACCAGCCGCAAGTCGTCGCCGTCGAGAGTCAGGGGCGCCCCCGGCAGCCCAGCCGGGTTCGGGCGCAATGCCAGGGTCGCGTCGATCCGGGTCGCATGCGGGTCGAGGCGGATGTCGAGGTCGACGCGATCGATCAGGTAGTCGCTCGGCCGGTATTCCTCCAGGCGGATCAGCGGCGGCGTCTCGGTGCGCATGCGGCTCTCACTCCGGGTGTTCGCTGCGATCCCTTCTGGTCGCTCGCAGCGCCCCGCGCAACGCCGGCGGGCGCCGGGGCAGGTCGCGACCGGCCGCGCATTCCGGCCTACCCTCGGCCCCGGACCCATCCTATCTTAGGAACGCGATCGGCCGACGCGGAGTCGGCCACGTTGGTTCTCCCCGAGGGCATCGCGATGGCCCTCGTCGCAGCTGAGGGATTCTCCCCGATGGAATACCTGCACACCATGGTCCGGGTGGCCGATCTCGACCGGGCCCTCGCCTTCTACGTCGATACGTTCGGCCTGCAGGAGGTCCGCCGCGTCGAGAACGAGAAGGGCCGCTACACCCTGGTCTTCCTGGCTGCCCCCGGCGACGCCGCCCGCGCCGAGGAGACGAAGTCGCCGCTTCTCGAACTGACCTACAACTGGGACCCGGAGACCTATACGGGCGGGCGCAATTTCGGGCACCTCGCCTATCAGGTCGACGACATCTACGCCTTCTGTGCCAAGCTCCGGGACAAGGGCGTGACCATCAACCGGCCGCCCCGCGACGGCTACATGGCCTTCGTGAAGTCGCCGGACGGCATCTCGATCGAGATCCTCCAGAAGGGCGCCGCCAAGGAGCCGCAGGAGCCCTGGACCTCCATGGAGAATACCGGAACCTGGTGATCCGGTCCTTGACCCGGGCTGATCCGCGGGCGCATCTGCCCCTCGGATCAGCCGGCCGGGCGGCCGCTCCGGGCGCCTTTCGCGTCCGGGGAGGAAAGTCCGGGCTCCATGGAGAGACGGTGCCGGATAACCTCCGGCGGGGGTGACCCCAGGGACAGTGCCACAGAGAGCAGACCGCCCCGGACGCGTCCGGGGTCAGGGTGAAAGGGTGCGGTAAGAGCGCACCGCGGACGCGGCAACGCGGACGGCACGGCAAACCCCACCGGGAGCAAGACCGAATAGGGGCGGCGCGCCCTTCGCGAGAGGGGCAGGCCTTCTCTCCAGGCCAGTCGCCCGGGTTGGTTGCTCGAGGCGGTCGGCAACGACCGTCCCAGAGGAATGGCTGCCACGTCGGCGCGCGAGCGTCGGCCCTACAGAACCCGGCTTACAGGCCGGCTGATCCACCGCCACCGAAAAACCGCGCCGGCCCAAGGCCTTACTACCGGACCGCAGCGCTCGCTCCGGACCGGGCGGACGCGCATTTTCCAGCGCGGTAAAAACCTTCGGTTAACCTTGCCGGGTTCAGATCGATCCGCACGGCAGCGCCAAGCTCGTCCGTTGACGATCCTCCGAGGCCCATGATACCCGGCATCCTCCCGTCAACGGCGTGTATCGGATCGCCGGGCGCAACCTGTCTCAGGGCAGGGCCCGTCCGTGCGCGGCGTTTTGCGCACACCGCATCCGGTGCCGTTCCCGTCACGTGTGCCGCCCCCGTGCGGCCCGGCCCAGGGCACCATGAGACGCTTGAGCCGCATCCGCGTCCGGATTTCCGGACCGCGCCGCCATCCCGCTACCGGCCGCGCCGCCGCGCCGAGGCCCGCATGAACCGGCGGCGTCCCTCTCCGACGATGCCGGATCCGGCACCGGAACTCTGCCCGGCCCCACCGCACATCCCCGTCCTGCTCGACGAGGTGGCGATGGCCCTGAAGACCGAAGGCGGCCTCGCCATCGACGGCACGTTCGGTGCCGGCGGCTACACCCGCGCGCTGCTGGAGCGCGATCCGGCCCTGCGGATTCTCGCCATCGACCGCGATCCGACCGCGATCGCCGCGGGTCAACCCCTGGTTGCTGCCTCCGGGGGACGTCTCCAACTGGTGCCCGGCCGGTTCGGCGATCTCGACACCCTCCTGCGGGATGCGGGCGAGGCGCAGGCGGATCATATCGTGCTCGATATCGGCGTCTCGTCGATGCAGCTCGATGCGCCGGAGCGCGGCTTCTCGTTCCGCCACGACGGCCCCCTCGACATGCGCATGGGCAAGGACGGTCCGAGCGCCGCCGACCTCGTGAACGAGGCCGAGGAGACGGTGCTGGCCGACATCATCTATCATTACGGCGAGGAGCGGCGCTCACGGGCCGTCGCGCGGGCGATCCACGAGGCCCGCCGCCGCGGCCGGATCGAGACCACCGCGCAGCTGGCCGAACTGGTCGCCGGCGTCGTCCGGGCCGAGCCCGGAAGCCACATCCATCCGGCGACGCGGACCTTCCAGGGCCTGCGGATCGCCGTCAACGACGAGCTGGGCGAGCTGGTGCGCGCGCTCCACGCGGCCGAGCGGGTGCTCCGCCCCGGCGGCCGGCTCGCCGTCGTGACGTTCCATTCGCTGGAAGACCGGATCGTCAAGCAGTTCTTCGCCGCCCGCAGCGGCCGCTCTGCGCAGGGCTCGCGCCACCTGCCGGGGGCGCCGGCCGAGGCTGTGCGCAGCTTCACCCTCGTGACCAAGGGCCCGGTCCTGCCGGGCGAGGCCGAGACCGCGCGCAATCCCCGGGCCCGTTCGGCCAAGCTGCGCGCCGCCGAACGCACGGAATCCGACGTGCCGGAAGCGCTGGCGGCCCTGACCGCGCTCGCGAGCCTTCCCGAAGCCGCCCGCGGGGGCCACCGCCGATGATCCGCCTCCTCAACCTGCTGGCGGTGGTGGGGCTCGTCGCCTCGGCGGTCTACGCCTATTCGATCAAGTACGACACGCTCTATCAGGGCGGTCAGGTCTCCAAGCTGCAGACGGCCCTGCACACGGAGCGGCAGGCCATCGCGGTGCTGCGCGCCGAGTGGCAGCTCCTGACCCGGCCGGACCGGCTCCAGGCGGCCGTCGACAAGCACCTCGCCCTGGAGCCGATCGGCACCAGCCATCTGGCGCGCCTCTCGGATCTGCCCGCCCGGCAGGAGCGCGGCGACGAGATCGGCCGCCTGCTCGCCGCGACTGCGACCCCCAAGGACAGGGGCGGACCCGAGCCGCGCACCACCGGCTCGATCACCCGCACCGTGACCACGACCCGCACCCCGACGACGGCTTCGAGGTAGTCACCCGTGTCCGAAGACACCGATCAGATCCCGGACGCCGCGCCGGTGACCGACACCGAGGTCTCGGAGCACGAGGCCGCGCTTCTCGAAGCCGCCGCTTTGGCCCATGCCGCGGCCGCCCCACGCCCGATCCCGGAGGAGGCGCTCCCGCCGGTACCGCGGGCCGAGCGCGCCAAGGCGTTCCTGCGCAGCATGTTCCGGCTCGCCATCGAGCGGTCGCACATGCGCGTGGCGCTCGTCGGGCTGGTCTTCGTCGGGGTGTTCGGGACGATCTCGGCCAAGCTCCTGGCGATGGCGATCTTCGGCGACCCGCCGAGCCAGGAGCACCGGGTCGCGGCGGCCTCCTCCACGGCCTTCCGGCCCGACATCGTCGACCGCAACGGCGAGATCCTGGCGACCGACATCCGCACGGTCTCGGTCTTCGCCGAGCCCGGCAACATCTACGACAAGGACGAGGCGGTCGAGCTACTCACCGCGGTCCTGCCGGAGCTCAACGCGTCGGAGCTGCGCGCCAAGCTGTCCTCGCGCAAGGGTCGCAGCGGCGCCGGCTTCGTCTGGGTGAAGCGCGAATTGACCCCGAAGCAGCAGGCCGAGGTCCACCGGCTCGGCATCCCGGGCATCGGCTTCCTGCCGGACCACAAGCGCGTCTACCCGAACGGCGTCGCGGCCGCCCACATCCTGGGCGCCACCAACCTCGACGGCGTCGGCATTGCGGGCATCGAGAAGTACATCGATTCCACCGGCATTCAGGCGCTCAACAGCTTCGGCCTGATCAACAAGCAGGCCGACCTGAAGCCGGTGCAGCTCTCGATCGATCTGCGCGCGCAGTTCGCCGTGCGCGACGAACTCGCCTGGGGCATCGACCACTTCAAGGCCAAGGCCGGCGCCTCGATGATCCTCGACGTGAAGACCGGCGAGGTGATCGCGCTGGTGTCGATGCCCGATTTCGACCCGAACGATCCGAAGGACGCGCTCTCGCCCGACCGGATCAATCGCATGAATGTCGGCGTCTACGAGATGGGCTCGACCTTCAAGGCGATGACGCTGGCCATGGCGCTCGAATCCGGCAAGTACAACGTCAACTCGACCTTCGACACGCGCGGCGGCGTGCTGAACTGGGGCCGGCAGAAGATCCACGAATATCACGGCACCAACCGCGTCATCACCATGCCGGAGGTGTTCACGCACTCCTCCAACATCGGATCGGCCAAGATGGCCCTCGGCGTCGGCGTGCCCGGCCACAAGGCGTTCCTGCGGAAGATGGGCCTGCTCGACCGGCTGCGCACGGAGCTGCCGGAGAGCGCGGCCCCGATCGTCCCGTCGCGCTGGAGCGAGATCAACACGATCACCATCGCGTTCGGCCACGGCATCGCGGTGGCGCCGCTCCAGGCCGCCATGGCGGTGGGCGCCATCGTCAACGGCGGCGATCTCATCACCCCGACCTTCCTCAAGACCACGTCGGACGACGCGAAGGCGAAGGCGACGCACGTGCTCTCGGCCCAGACCTCCGAGGCGATGCGCTACATCATGCGGCTGAACGCCACCGAGGGCTCGGCCAGGAAGGCGGCGGTCCCGTACTACTTCGTCGGCGGCAAGACCGGCACGGCCGAGAAGGTGATCGGTGGCCGCTACATCCACAACCGGCTGTTCACGACCTTCATGGCGGCGGCCCCGATGAACGACCCGAAATACCTGTTCGTCACCATCATGGACGAGCCGCAGGGCCTGCCGGAGACGGGTGGCTACGCCACTGCGGCCTACAATTCCGGCGTCGTCACCGGCAAGGTGATCGAGCGGGTGGCGCCGATCCTCGGCCTGCCGCCGCAATTCGAGCCGCCGGCGCGTCCGTTCCCGCAAATGGTCAAGCTCAACGCCTACCACGTCAACCAGCTCGGCGGTCCGTGAGGGGGGTGTCATGACGGCCCGGCTCGTCGAACTCTTTCCCGAAGCCTCCGGCCCGGCCGCCGATCTCATGGTGACGGGCCTGACCGCCGACAGCCGGCAGGTCGCCACCGGCACGGTGTTCGTCGCCGTGCCGGGCACGAAGGCGGACGGACGCCGCTTCGCCGCCCAGGCCGCCAATCGCGGCGCCGTCGCGGTGGCGGGGGAGGGCGCCCGCCCCATGGATCTCCCGGAGGCGGTCGCCTGGGTCGCGGTCGCGGATGCAAGGCGCGCGCTGGCCCTCGCGGCGGCGCGGTTCGCCGGCTCGCAGCCGGAGAATGTGGTGGCGGTGACCGGCACCGCCGGCAAGAGTTCCGTCGCCGACTTCGTGCGCCAGATCCTGTCGCGCCTCGGCCGCGACGCGGCGAGCCTGGGCACGGTCGGGATCGTGACCAACCGCGGCGCGCAGTACGGCTCGCTGACCACCCCGGATCCCGTGACGCTGCACGAGACCCTGGCGCGGCTCGCCCATGAGGGCGTGACGGAGCTGGCCATGGAGGCCTCCTCGCACGGGATCGAGCAACGCCGCCTCGACGGCGTGCGGCTCGTGGCGGCCGGCTTCACCAATCTCGGCCGGGATCACCTCGACTATCACGCGAGCATCGAGGCGTATCTCGCCGCCAAGCTGAGACTTTTTACCGATCTCTTGCCGCCGGGCTGCCCGGCGGTGGTGAATGCCGACGGAGCCTATGCCGACCGGGTGATCGCCGCCGCCGAGGCCGCCGGACGGCCCGTGCGCACGGTCGGGCGCGCCGGTCGGGACCTGCGGGTCGAATCCGTTCGGACGGAGGGGTTCGCCCAGGCGGTCCGGCTCGTCGCGGGCGCAGGCTCCCGCACGCTGCGGCTGCCGCTCGTCGGCGAGTTCCAGGTCGAGAACGCCCTGGTGGCGGCGGGCCTCGCGCTCGCAACGCCGGCGGGTGCGGCCGATCCGGACGGCGTCTTCGCGGCCCTCGACCATCTCACCGGCGTGCCGGGTCGCATGGAGCGGATCGGCGAGGCGCGGGGCGGTCTCTGCCTCGTGGATTATGCCCACAAGCCCGAGGCGCTGGAGAGCGTGCTGACGGCGCTGCGCCCCTTCGCGTCCGGCCGTCTGGTCGTGGTGTTCGGCTGCGGCGGCGACCGCGACCGGGGCAAGCGCCCGCTGATGGGCGCCATCGCGCAGCGCCTCGCCGATGTCGTCATCGTCACCGACGACAACCCGCGCACCGAGGAGGCCGCCGCGATCCGCCGGGCGATCCTGGCGGCGGCGCCGGGAGCCGAGGAGATCGGCGACCGGGAAGAGGCGATCCGGACCGCCGTGGGCCGGCTCGGGCCGGGCGACGTGCTGGTGGTTGCCGGCAAGGGTCATGAAACCGGCCAGATCGTGGGGGATCGCACCCTGCCGTTCTCGGACCACGCGGTGTTGCGCGCCGCCATCGCCGACGCGGCCGCCTGACGGCGACGGGGATTCATGATGACCGCACTCTGGACCTGCGAGGAGCTTGAGTCCGCCACCGGCGGCCGTCTGATCGGCGCGGAGCGCGCGATCGGCGGCGCGTCGATCGACACGCGGACCCTTGAACCCGGAGACCTGTTCTTCGCCATCCGGGGCGAGGCGCGCGACGGCCACGATTTCGTCGCCGACGCCCTCGGCCGCGGGGCCGGGGCCGCTGTGGTGCGCCAGGATCGCGCGGACGCGCTGACGGTGCACGGCCCCCTGCTGGCGGTGCCGGAGGCCGGCGCGGATCCGGTGCTGACGGCGATGATCCGCCTCGGCGCCGCCGCCCGCGCCCGGACCATGGCCCAGGTGGTGGCGGTGACGGGCTCGGTCGGCAAGACCGGCACCAAGGAGGCCCTGCGCCACGTCCTGTCGGAGCAGGGCGAGACCCACGCCTCGGCGGCCTCCTACAACAACCATTGGGGCGTGCCGCTGACGCTCGCGCGGATGCCCGCCGTGACGCGCTACGGCGTGTTTGAGATCGGCATGAACCACGCGGCCGAGATCGTGCCGCTGACCGCCCAGGTCCGGCCCGACATCGCGCTGATCACCACGGTCGAGCCGGTCCATATCGAGCATTTCGCCTCGCTCGCCGCCATCGCGGACGCCAAGGGCGAGATCTTTTCCGGGCTTCAGCCCGGCGGCGTGGCGATCATCAACCGCGACGGCCCGCATTTCGACCGCCTCGTCGCCCACGCGCAGGCGTCCCGGGCCGGCCGCATCGTGAGCTTCGGCGAGCATCCGGAAGCCGACGTGCGCGCCCAGCGGATCGTGCTGCGCCCTGACCTGTCGGTGGTGGACGCCGTCGTGATGGGTGAACCCGTCACCTACAAGCTCGGCACTGCCGGGCGCCACACCGCGCTGAACTCGCTCGGCGTCATGGCGGTGATCCACGCGCTCGGCGCCGACCTCGCCCGGGCCGCACTGTCGCTCGGCACGCTGTCTCCACCCGTGGGGCGCGGGGCGCGCACCGCGCTGGAGATCGAGGGCGGCACCGCCTACCTCGTCGACGAGAGCTACAACGCCAACCCCGCCTCGGTCCGCGCCGCTCTGGCGACCCTCGCCGGCATCGAGACCGGCCCACGCGGGCGCCGCATCGCGGTGCTCGGCGACATGCTGGAACTCGGCGCCGCCGCCCCAGACCTCCACCGCGGCCTCGCCGAGACGATCGAGGCGGCGCAGATCGACCTCGTCTTCACATCCGGCCCGCTCATGCGCAACCTGTTCGAGGCCCTGCCGGTGAGCCGCCGGGGCGGCGTCGCCGACACCGCCGCCGACCTGATCGAGCCGCTCGCGCGGATCCTGCGCCCGGGCGATGCCGTGATGATCAAGGGATCGAACGGCAGCCGCATGGGCCGGATTGTCGAGGCGCTGAAAGCCCGCTACGCGCTCGACCCGGCGCGGCGCGCCCTCGCGGCGGCCCCGTGATCGCCCCCTGATCGCTGCGGCCGAGCGTCCACGACGATCGGTGCCGCCCCCTGAAACCCTCGCCTGAACGAAGGGGCCGAGCGCCCGGATGCTGTACCTTCTCTCGGAACTGAGCGGCACCTTCACGCCGCTGAACGTGTTCCGCTACATCACCTTCCGCACCGGCGGCGCGCTGTTCACGGCGGGCCTGTTCGTGTTCTGGTTCGGACCCTGGATCATCTCGCTGCTGCGCATCCGCCAGGGCAAGGGCCAGCCGATCCGCGAGGACGGGCCGCAGACCCACCTGCTGACCAAGCGCGGCACCCCCACCATGGGCGGGCTGATGATCCTGGCGGGCGCCGTGGTGGCGATCCTGCTCTGGGCCAATCCGCGCAACCATTACGTGTGGATCACGCTGACCGTGACCCTCGGCTTCGGCGCGATCGGCTTCTACGACGACTACCTCAAGGTGACCAAGCAGTCGCACAAGGGGTTTTCTGGCAAGTTCCGCTTGGCCCTGGAAGCGCTGATCGCGCTCGCCGCCTGCGTCACCATTGCGGTCTATTCCCCCGCCGCCCTTCAGAACCAGCTCGCCTTTCCGGTGTTCAAGGACGCGCTCCTGAACCTCGGCTGGTTCTATCCCCTGTTCGGCGCCTTCGTGATCGTCGGCGCCGGGAATTCGGTGAACATGACCGACGGGCTCGACGGGCTCGCCATCGTGCCGGTGATGATCGCCTGCGGCACCTTCGGGTTCATCGCCTACCTCGTCGGCAACTCGTTCACGGCGAGCTACCTGCAGGTGAACTACGTCCGCGACACGGGCGAGCTCGCGGTGGTCTGCGGCGCGGTGATCGGGGCGGGCCTCGGCTTCCTGTGGTTCAACGCGCCGCCGGCCCAGATCTTCATGGGCGATACCGGCTCGCTCGCCCTCGGCGGCCTGCTCGGCACGATCGCGGTGGCGACCAAGCACGAGATCGTCCTGGCGATCGTCGGCGGCCTGTTCGTCCTGGAGATGATGTCGGTGATCATCCAGGTCGCCTCGTTCAAGCTGACGGGAAAGCGCGTCTTCCGCATGGCGCCGATCCACCACCATTTCGAGCAGAAGGGCTGGAAGGA
The DNA here is from genome assembly GCF_009806555.1 of Methylobacterium sp. 2A. Taxonomy (GTDB): domain Bacteria; phylum Pseudomonadota; class Alphaproteobacteria; order Rhizobiales; family Beijerinckiaceae; genus Methylobacterium. The sequence goes on from NZ_VUOK01000064.1 coordinate 41,444, forward strand.
GCCGCAGGTGGTGATCCGGTTCTGGATCATCGCGGTGATCCTGGCACTGGCCGGTTTGGCGACGCTGAAGCTGCGCTGAGAAACTGTGCTAAAGACCCGTCTCGAACGGCCAGTGCCAGTCTAACCCTCATCCTGAGGGGCCGGAGCGTCGCGGAGGCCTCGAAGGAGCCCTCCAGCCGGCCGCGTGATCCTGGAGCCCGCCTTCGAGCCCCGCTGCGCGGGCAGCTCAGGATGCGGGTGAGGGTTGGATCGGCCGGGTTCGCCGCCGCATCCAGAGTTCCGCATGACACCTGTTACCGTCTTTCAGGACAAGACCGTCGCGCTGTTCGGCCTCGGCGGCTCCGGCCTCGCCACCGCCCAGGCCCTGAAGGCGGGCGGCGCCGACGTGCGGGCCTGGGACGACAGCGCCGCGAGCCGCACCCGGGCGCAGGAGGCCGGGATCACCGTCCAGGATCTCGGCGAGGCGGACTGGTCGGGCTTCTCCGCCCTCGTCCTGAGCCCCGGCGTGCCGCTGACCCATCCCGAGCCGCACTGGAGCGTCCGCCGTGCGCGCGACGCCGGGGTCGAGGTCATCGGCGACATCGAGCTGTTCTGCCGGGAGCGCCGTGCCCAGGCTCCGGGGGCACCGTTCGTGGCGATCACCGGGACCAACGGCAAATCGACCACCACGGCCCTCATCGCCCACGTCCTCGCGCAAGCGGGCCGCGATGTTCAGATGGGCGGCAATATCGGCACCGCGATCCTGTCCCTGGAGCCGCCCTCGGCCGAGCGGGTCCACGTGATCGAGATGTCGTCGTTCCAGATCGACCTGACGCCCGGCCTCGATCCGAGCATCGGCGTGCTGATGAACATCACGCCCGACCACCTCGACCGCCACGGCACCATGGAGCAGTACGCCGCCATCAAGGAGCGGCTGATCCAGGGTGCGGCCCTGGCGGTGGTCGGCGTCGACGATGCGCCGAGCCGCGCCATCGCCGAACGGCGCGGCACCGACCTCGTGCGGGTGCACGTGCCGCACGGCGAGGTGCTCGCCACCGATGCCCTGACCGTGCGCGACGGCATCGTCCGCGAGCCGGACGGCACGGCGCTCGCCGAGGTGAACGGCATCGGCTCCCTGCGGGGCGCCCACAACTGGCAGAACGCGGCCGTCGCCGTGGCGGTGGCGCGGGCACTGGGTCTCACCGCCGAGCAGATCCAGGCCGGATTGACCTCGTTCCCCGGCCTGCCGCACCGGATGGAGGAGGTCGGGCGGCGCGGCCCCGTGCTGTTCGTCAACGATTCGAAGGCGACCAACGCGGATTCCACCGAGAAGGCGCTCCTGGCCTTCCGCGACATCCACTGGATCCTCGGCGGCAAGGCCAAGGACGGCGGCATCTTCCCGCTGGTTCCGTATTTCGAGCGGGTCGCCCACGCCTACCTGATCGGCGCGGCCTCGGACGCCTTCGCGGCGACCCTGGAGGGCGCCGTGCCCTACACACGCTGCGAGACGCTGGACGTGGCGGTCGAGAAGGCCGCCGAGAACGCCGCCGCCTCGGGCGCGCCCGAGCCGGTGGTCCTGCTCTCGCCGGCCTGCGCCTCCTACGACCAGTTCCCGAATTTCGAGGTGCGCGGCAACCGCTTCCGCGCGCTGGTGCAGGCGCTGCCCTGAGGGCTGGCCTCAGCGCGCCAGCACCTTGGCGGCCTCGCGGGTGGTCCCCACCGCCTGCGAGACGCCGGCCACAGACTGTACGATCGCGCCGATATTGCCCGTGATCGCCGTGACCGCTCCGGAGGCGCTCTGCATGCTCTCGGCGAGGTCGCGGGTCACCGCACTCTGCTCCTCGATGGCGGCTGCGGTCGCCACCACCGTCTCGCGCATCACCGAGACCGAGGCGCCGATCGAGCTCAGCGCTTCCACCACTTCCTGCGAGACCCGCTGGACGCTGGCGATCTCGCCGTTGATCTGCCCGGTGGCGCGGGCCGCCTGATCGGCGAGTGCCTTCACTTCGGAGGCCACCACCGCGAAGCCGCGGCCGGCCTCGCCGGCCCGGGCCGCCTCGATCGTGGCGTTGAGCGCCAGCAGGTTGATCTGGCCCGCGATGTTCTGGATCAGGCCGACGATGCTGGTCATCGCGGTCGCGGTGTCGGCGAGCCGCTTGGTGTGGGCGTCGGCATCCTGCACGCAGGCATAGGCGGTGTCGGTGGCGCCCTGGGAGCGCACGATGCTCTGGGACATCTCGGCCACGGAGGCGGCCAGCTCCTCGGCGGCGGCCGCCACGGTCTGGACGTTGCCGGAGGTCGAATCCGCGGCCGAGGAGGCGAGCGCCGCCGCCTTGGTCGAATGCGCCACCGCCTGCTCGATCTCGCCAAAGTTCTGGTCGATCAGCGTACGCAGGTTGGCGAACAGATGGACCTGCTCGCTGATATCCGTGGCGAACTTCACCACCTTATAAGGCCGCCCGCTCGCATCCAGGATCGGGTTGTAGGACGCCTGGATCCAGACCTCGCGCCCGCCCTTGCCGACCCGGCGGAACTGCGCCGCCTGATAGGTGCCGCGGCGCAGGGCGGCCCAGAACGCCCGGTAGGCTTCGCTGTCGCGGTAGCCGGGCTCGACGAACAGGCTGTGATGCCGGCCGAGAATCTCACCGCGGGTATACCCCATGGTCGTCAGGAAATTGTCGTTGACGTCGATCACCGTGCCGTCGAGATCGAAGGCGATGACCGCCTGGACCTTGTCGATCGCCGCGATCTGGCCGGCACGGTCGGCCTCCTCGGTGCGCTGTCGGGTGATGTCGGTGGCGAACTTGACCACCTTGTAGGGGCGCCCCCGGCCATCGAGCATCGGGTTGTAGGAGGCCTGGATCCAGATCGGACGACCGCCGCGGCCCACCCTCTGGAACTGGCCGGTTTCGAACGCGCCGGTCCGCAGCCGCTCCCAGAATCCCCGATACGCCTCGGAGTCGCGTTGGGCCGCGTCCATGAACAGGCTGTGATGCTGGCCGACGATCTCGGGCAGCGTGTAGCCGACGACATCGAGAAAGTTCTGGTTCGCCGCGAGAATGCGGCCCGCCAGATCGAATTCAATCACGCCCTGGACACGGTCGAGGGCGGCAAGCTTGGCCTGGGATTCACGGACGGACAGGGTCTGGAACATGGCGCGTCGGCTTCCGCTTGGCGGACCGGTCGCCTCGCGCTCCGTACCGCCGGATATTTACATCCGGAAGTTGCACGACCGAAATTAACACAGCGTATCTTCATACAAGTATTAGCGATGCAATAAACACGAATTCTCGTTCCGGGGCCGACGCGACCGGCCGGAGAGCGCCGGCCACTGCAACCAACGCGGGTCCCACGCGCGAGCATGGTGAGACGGAGGCGCGAGGTCAGGCCGGCGCGCAACGCCAAGGGGGCGCGGCCCTAAGCCTCCGTTTACCATTCCTGCCGAGGATCCGGCCCAACCCGCGCGGATCGTCGTCCGCGCGGCCTGGAGTCGTCGCCCGACATGATGTCACGCGCGGAACGCACCCCCCTGACCGACTGGTGGTGGACCGTGGACCGCGGCCTGCTCGCGGCCCTGTTCGCGCTGATGGTGGCCGGACTCGTTTTCCTGATGGGCGGCGGCCCGCCGGTGGCCGAGCGCATCGGCCTGCCGACCTTCTACTTCCTGAACCGGCAGGCGATGTATCTCGCGCCGACCATCCTGATCATCTGTGCGGTGTCGTTCCTGTCGTTGCGCGGTATCCGCCGGATGGCGCTGTTCACCTGGATCAGCGGCGTCGCCCTGTGCCTGCTCGCGGGCAAATTCGGCCCGGAGATCAAGGGCGCGCACCGGTGGATCCAGTTCGGCTCCTTCGGCCTGCAGCCCTCGGAATTCGTGAAGCCGGCCTTCGTGATCGTGGCCGCCTGGGCCTTCTCGGAGGGCGCGCAGCGGCGCGACATGCCGGGCGGGATCCTCGCCCTGCTCCTCCTGCCGATCACCATCGTGCCGCTGCTGCTCCAGCCCGATTTCGGACAGACCATGCTGATCACCATGGTGTGGTGCGCGCTGTTCTTCGTGGCCGGCCTGCACCTGATCTGGGTCGCGGTGCTCGGCGTGCTCGGGCTCGGCGGCGTCTTTGCGGCCTACATGTTCTTCCATCACGTGCGTGAGCGCTTCAACAAGTTCCTCGACCGGGATTCCGGCGGCGGCTTCCAGGATTTCTGGTCGCGGGAATCGTTCCGCTCGGGCGGCTGGTTCGGCACCGGCCCGGGGGAGGGGGTGGCCAAGCGCCACCTGCCCGACGCGCATACGGACTTCCTGTTCTCGGTGATCGGTGAGGAATTCGGCGTCCTCGTCTGCCTGTGCCTCGTCGCCCTGTTCGCCTACATCGTGCTGCGCGGCCTCAAGCTCGCCCGGCGCACGGACGATACGTTCTCGCGGCTGGCGATCACGGGGCTGACGACCCTGTTCGGCCTTCAGGCGTGCATCAACATGGCGGTGAACACCCAGCTCATGCCGGCGAAAGGCATGACCCTTCCCTTCGTCTCCTTCGGCGGCTCGTCGATGTTCTCGCTCGCCCTCGGCACCGGCTTCCTCGTCGCCCTGACCCGCAAGCGCCCGCGCAGCGTGCTGCTCAGCCAGAAGCCCCCCGGCACCACACCCGCCACCGTGGCCGGAGTGATGCGGTGACGGTCTTCACCCCCACGATCCTGCTCTGCGCGGGCGGCACCGGCGGTCACCTGTTCCCGGCCGAGAGCCTCGCCCACGCGCTGCGTGCCCGCGGCATCCGGGTGGCGCTCGCCACCGACGCCCGGGTCGACGCGATCGCGTCCGAGTTCCCGGCCTCCGAGGTGGTGACGATCGCCTCGGCGACGCCCTCCGGACGCGCGCCCCTGAAACGGGCTGCCGCCGTGCTGACGCTCGGCCGCGGCTTCGGCGTCGCCGCGAAGGAAATCCGGCGGATCAACCCGGCGGCCATCGTGGGCTTCGGCGGCTACCCGACGGTGCCCCCCGTGCTCGCCGGCCAGATCCTGCGCGTGCCGACGATCCTGCACGAACAGAACGCCGTGATGGGCCGGGCCAACGCCTTCCTGGCCCGCGGTGCCCGCACCATCGCCACCGGCTTCAAGGAGGTGCGCGGCGTGCCCGACAAGGCGAAGGCCCCGCGCATCCACACCGGCAACCCGCTCCGCCCGGCCGTCATCGAGGCGGCGAAGGTCCCGTATCCGGCCTTCGGCGCGGGTGACGTTCTGCGGCTCCTCGTGTTCGGCGGCAGCCAGGGCGCCCGGGTCATGGGCGAGGTCGTGCCCGAGGCGATCGCGCGGCTGCCCGATGCGCTGCGCGCCCGCCTGCACCTCGTCCAGCAGGTCCGGCCCGAGGATCTGACGGCCGTGCAGAACCGCTACCTCGCGATGGGGCTCGCCGGGATCGAGGCGGCGCCGTTCTTCAAGGATCTCCCGGCCCGGATGGCCGCGAGCCACCTCGTGATCGGGCGCTCCGGCGCCTCGACGGTCTCGGAGCTGGCGGCGATCGGCCGCCCGGCGATCCTCGTGCCGCTGCCCGGCTCGCTCGATCAGGACCAGGCCGCCAACGCCGCGACCCTCGACGCGATCGGGGCGGCGCTCGCCGTGAAGCAATCGGACTTCACCCCGGATCGCCTCGCCGCGGAGCTCACCGCCTGCTTCGCGACGCCGGCAAAATTGACCGCGGCGGCCGATGCGGCCAGAAGCGCCGGCATCCACGACGCCGCCGAGCGGCTGGCCGAGGTCGTCGTCGAGACGGCCGCCCGCACCTGATCTTTCGAGGGATTCCGCGACCGGCGGTCCCGCCACCAGACGGTTCGACCCATGAAGCTGCCCGACAAGCTCGGCCCCATCCACTTCATCGGCATCGGCGGCATCGGCATGTCCGGCATCGCCGAGGTGATGCACAATCTCGGCTACACGGTGCAGGGCTCGGACGCCTCCGACAACGCCAATGTCCAGCGCCTCGCCGAGAAGGGCATGCGCACCTTCGTCGGGCACGACGCCAAGAATGTCGAGGAAGCCGCGCTGGTCGTGGTCTCGACCGCGATCCGGCGCGACAACCCGGAGCTGCAAGCCGCCCGGGAGCGCCGCCTGCCGGTGGTGCGCCGCGCCGAGATGCTGGCGGAGCTGATGCGCTTCAAGTCCTGCGTCGCCATCGCGGGCACGCACGGCAAGACCACGACGACCTCCCTGGTCGCCACGCTCCTCGACGCCGGCAACCTCGACCCGACGGTCATCAACGGCGGCATCATCAACGCCTACGGCACCAATGCCCGGATGGGTGCGGGCGAGTGGATGGTGGTGGAGGCCGACGAGTCCGACGGCACCTTCCTGAAGCTGCCGGCCGATGTCGCGATCGTCACCAATATCGATCCCGAGCATCTCGACCATTTCGGCTCGTTCGACGCCATCAAGGACGCGTTCCGGCGCTTCATTGACAACATCCCGTTCTACGGCTTCGCGGTGATGTGCATCGACCATCCGGTGGTGCAGGATCTCGTCGGCCATATCGAGGACCGGCGGATCATCACCTACGGCGAGAACCCGCAGGCCGATGTCCGCCTGATCGACGTGGACCTGCGCGGCGGCCAGAGCCGCTTCCGGGTGATGATCCGCGACCGCCGCCCCGGCTACCGGATGGAGATGGAGGATCTCGTCCTGCCGATGCCGGGCAAGCACAACGCGCTGAACGCCACGGCGGCGCTGGCGGTGGCGCACGAGCTCGGCGTGAAGCCCGAGGCGATCCGCAACGCGCTCGCCGCATTCGGCGGCGTCAAGCGGCGCTTCACCCGCACCGGCGAATGGAACGGCGCCACGATCTTCGACGATTACGGGCACCATCCGGTGGAGATCAAGGCGGTGCTCAAGGCCGCCCGGGCCTCGACCGAGCACGGGGTGATCGCGGTGGTCCAGCCGCACCGCTACACCCGGCTGCAATCGCTGTTCGACGATTTCTGCACCTGCTTCAACGACGCCGACACGGTGATCGTGGCGCCGGTCTACGCGGCCGGCGAGCAGCCGATCGAGGGGTTCGACCGCGACAGCCTCGTGGCGGGCCTGCGCTCGCGCGGCCACCGGGATGCACGGGCGCTGGAGCGGCCGGAGGAACTCGCCGGCATCATCGCGGAGCTGGCGAAGCCGGGGGATTACGTGGTGTGCCTCGGCGCCGGCACGATCACCCAATGGGCCTACGCGCTGCCGGATGAGCTCGCCGCGCGGGGGCGGTGAGGGGATGCGCGAGGCCGACCCGGAACGGACCCGTTTCCGGCGGGGCCTGCGCGAGTCGCAGACCGAGGCCGAGCGCCGCCTTTGGTACCGGCTGCGCGACCGACGTCTAGCTGACTTCAAATTCGTGCGACAGGAATCAGTCGGACGCTACGTCGCCGACTTTTGCTGCCGCGACGCAAGACTGATCATCGAGTTGGATGGCGGTCAGCATGCCGACAGCGAACACGATCGCGTTCGCGACGCGTGGCTGACCGCGCAGGGCTACCGCATCCTTCGCTTCTGGAACGCCGAAGTCGTGAACAACATCGTCGGTGTCCTAGACACGATCCTAGCCGCGCTTTCCCCCTCTCCCCGCCTGCGGGGAGAGGGGGAAAGCGCGGCGAGCCCGAAGGGCGAAGGTGAGGGGGCGGTTCCGGTCGAGACACATCCGGAACCGCCCCCTCACCCTCGGCTGCCGCCTCGCTCCGACGACGACAAGGTCGCCGGAGCCCTCTCCCCGCAGGCGGGGCGAGGGGAGAGACACCCATGACCGCATCCCTCCACGACCGCATCCGCGCCGCCGCGCCCAACCTGCGCGGGCGTCTTCTCGCCGACCAGCCGCTCGCCGACCTCACGTGGTTCCGCGTCGGCGGACCGGCCGAGGTGCTGTTCACCCCGGCCGACGAGGAGGATCTCGCCCGCCTCCTCGCCGCCCTCGAACCGGATGTCCCCGTCACGGTGATCGGGCTCGGCTCCAACCTCATCGTCCGTGACGGCGGCGTGCCGGGCGTGGTGGTGCGGTTAGGGGGGAAAGCCTTCGGCAGCATCGCGGTCGATGGCGAGACCCTGGCAGTCGGCACCGCCGTGCCCGACATGCGCCTCGCCAAGGCCGCCGCCGAGGCCGGGCTCGACGGGCTCGCCTTCTACCGCGGCATCCCGGGCTCGATCGGCGGGGCGCTGCGCATGAATGCGGGCGCCCATGGCGGCGAGACCACCGACGTGCTGGTCGAGGCCCGCGGCATCGATCGGCGTGGCGCGCTGCGCACGTTCAGCCAACCCGAGATGGGCTTCTCCTACCGCCATTCGGAGGCGCCGGAGGACGTGATCTTCACCCGCGCGCTGTTCCGCGGGAAGCCGGGCGACCGGGCCGCCATCGAGGCCGAGATGGAGCGGGTGACGGCGGCCCGCGAAGCCGCCCAGCCGATCCGCGAGCGCACCGGCGGCTCGACCTTCGCCAATCCCGAGGGCGGCAAGGCGTGGCAGCTGATCGACGCCGCCGGCTGCCGGGGCCTCACCCGGGGTGGGGCGCAGGTCAGCACGATGCACTGCAACTTCCTGATCAACACCGGTGGCGCGACCGCGGCCGATATCGAGGATCTCGGCGAGGAAGTCCGCCGGCGGGTGCGAGAGACCAGTGGCGTCGCGCTACGCTGGGAGATCCGACGGATCGGGTTGCCCGCCGGCGCGAACGAAGAGCGCGGCGGACATGAAGGTCCGTGAACTCATCCGCTTGATCGAAACGGACGGTTGCTTTCTCGTAGCGACGCGGAGGAGCCACCGCCAATTCAAACACCCCATCAAGCCCGGACGCGTAACCATTGCGGGTGCCCCGTCCGACGAGATCGCTCCCGGGACGCATAACAGCATCCTGAAGCAGGCCGGACTCAAGAGGAATGGGTGATGCGCTACGCGGTGATCATCGAGCGGGCCGGCGACAACGTCGCGGCCTATGTCCCCGATCTCCCCGGTTGCATCGCGACGGCAGCCACGGTCGAGGCGGTCGAGCGCGAGATCCGCGATGCGATCCGCTTTCACATTGAGGGCCTACAGGCCGATGGCGAACCGGTGCCGCAGCCGACGAGCATCGCCGAATACGTCGACGCCTGACGCGATCGATCACGCTTCCAAAGACCGGTCCAGCGCTGACCTATTCGAGGTGCCCACCATGTCCAAGCACGTCGCCGTCCTCATGGGCGGCACCTCCGCCGAACGCGAGGTTTCGCTCAGTTCCGGCAAGGCCTGCGCCGACGCGCTGGAAGGCGAGGGCTACCGCGTGACCCGCGTCGATGTCGGCCCCGACATCGCCTCCGTGCTGACCGCGCTCCGGCCGGATGTCGCCTTCAACGCGCTGCACGGCCCGGACGGGGAGGACGGCACGATCCAGGGCCTGCTGGAGATCCTGAAGATCCCCTACAGCCATTCCGGCGTCCTCGCCTCGGCGCTCGCGATGAACAAGGAACGCGCCAAGACCGTGTTGCGTGCGGCCGGCGTGGACGTGCCGGAGGGTCGCCTCGTTAACCGTCTTGAGGCCGCCAGAGCCCACGTCCTCCCACCACCCTACGTCGTAAAGCCCAACGCGGAAGGCTCATCGGTGGGTGTGATCATCGTGCGCGACGGCCGCTCGCACCCGCCCCAGATCCTGGCCTCGGACGAATGGACCTACGGCGAGCAAGTCCTTGCGGAACCTTACATTGCCGGCCGCGAACTCACCTGCGGGGTGATGGGCGACCGCGCGCTGGGCGTCATCGAGGTGAAGGCCGCCACGGGGGATTGGTACGACTACGACGCGAAGTACGCCCCCGGCGGCTCGGTGCACGTGCTGCCGGCCGAACTTAAACCAAATGTTTACCAGCGTGTCCAAGAACTGGCGTTAACGGCGCATCAAGCACTGGGCTGCCGGGGCGTCAGCCGTGCCGACCTTCGATTCGACGATACGCCGGGTGGAACCGGGCGGCTCGTGGTCCTGGAGGTCAACACGCAACCCGGCATGACCCAGACGAGCCTTGTGCCGGATATGGCGGCCCATGCGGGCCTGACTTTCGGTGAGCTCGTCCGATGGATGGTGGAGGACGCTTCCCTGAATCGCTGAGCGGCGGCGACGCCGGCCGGAGCGGTCCCGCGCGCCTTGCCGGAGCCGTGATGGGCCGGCTCCCGTCCCGGTCGCTCTCGGTTCGCCGGGCGCGCTCCGGTCAGCGGCTGACGGCGCGCCTGTCCCGCGGGACCGGCACGGTCGCCGTCTCCATGACCTTCGCGGCCTTTGCGCTGGCTGGCTTCGTGGCGAGCGGGCGCTACGACGCCTTCGTGGCCGAGCAGGGCCGCCCGCTCGATATCGCCGCGCGGCTGATGGGCTTCGGGGTCGAGCGCGTGACCATCTCGGGCATCTCCCGGATGTACGAGCGCGAGGTTCTGGCCGCCGCCGGCATCGACTGGCGCTCCTCGGTGCCGTTCCTCGACGTCGCCGACGTGCGCGAGAAGCTGCTGCGCGTGCCGCTGATCGCCCAGGCTTCGGTCCGCAAGATCTACCCGAACGAGATCGCCATCACCCAGGTGGAGCGCGAGCCCGCGGCCCTCTGGCAGAAGAACGGCGAGATCAGCGTCATCGCGGCCGACGGCACCGTCATCGATGCCATGCGGGACGACCGCTACGCCAGCCTGCCCCTGGTGGTCGGCGAGGACGCCAACATCAAGCTCCCGGAATACCTCGCCCTGATCGCCTCGGCCGGTCCGCTGGCCGAGCGGATCAAGGCCGGCACCTACGTCTCCGGCCGGCGCTGGACGCTCAAGCTCGATGGCGTCGACGTGCGCCTGCCCGAGACCGATCCGGCGGCCGCGCTCGCCCGCCTCGTCAAGTACGAGCGCGAGGCCGGCCTCCTGGAGAAGGACATTATCGCGGTGGACCTGCGCATGCCGGACCGCCTCGTGGTGCGCCTGACCGAGGAGGCGGCCGCCGCCCGTGCGGAAGCCCAGAAGGCGAAGAAGAAGGGCGCGGCCAGCTGATGCCCTCGACCAAGACCTCCGCCCGTCCCGCACCCCGCGTCCGGTAGCGTCCATGCACAGCCACCACGGCCTCACGCCGCGCCTGAAGCCGCTCTCGGCCCGACGCTCGACCACCCTGTCGGTGCTCGACATCGGCACCAGCAAGGTCGTCTGCCTCATCGCCGAGCTGCAGCCCGCCGAGGCGCTGACCACGCTCCGCGGCCGGACGCACCTCGCCCGCATCATCGGCATCGGCCACCAGCGCTCGCTCGGCCTGAAGGGCGGCGCCATCGTCGACCTCGCCGCCGCCGAGGGGGCGATCCGCCAGGCGGTCCACGCCGCCGAGCGGATGGCCAAGGTCGAGGTCCAGTCGGTCATCGTCAACATGTCGGGCGGCCGGCTCGCCTCGCAGCACTTCCAGGCGCGGGTGAACGTCCGCTCCGGCACCGTCACGGGCAGCGATGTCGAGCGGGTGCTGGAGACCGCGAGCGCCCACGGCGTCAGCCCCGGCCGGGCCGTGCTCCACGCCCTTCCGACCGGCTACGCGCTGGACGGGCAGGGCGCCGTGATCGACCCGTCGGGCATGATCGGCGAGGCGCTCAGCGTCGATCTGCACGTGGTCACGAGCGAGCTCGCCGCGGCCCGCAACGTCATGCTGGCGGTGGAGCATTGCCATCTCGGGGTCGAGGCGGTGATCGCCACGCCCTACGCGGCCGGCCTGTCGGCGCTGGTCGACGACGAGGCCGAGATGGGCGTCTGCGTCGTCGATATGGGCGGCGGCACGACCAGCGTCGGCGTGTTCTCGGGCGGCCACCTCGTCCACGTGGACGCGGTCGCGGTCGGCGGCCACCATGTCACCATGGACATCGCCCGCGGCCTCTCCACCCGCATGGCGGCGGCCGAGCGGCTGAAGACCCTCTACGGCTCGGCCCTCTCCACCCCGTCGGATGACCGCGACATGATCGCCGTGCACGGGGTCGGCGAGGACGAGGGCGAGGCCCCGGCCCACATCCCGCGCTCGCAGCTCGTGCGGATCATCAAGCCGCGGGTCGAGGAGGTGGTCGAGCTGGTGCGCGACCGCCTGCGCGAGGCCGGCTTCGCCGCGCAGGCCGGCCGGCGGGTGGTGCTCACCGGCGGCGCCAGCCAGCTCGTCGGCCTGCCGGAGGTCGCCCGGCGCGTCCTCCAGGGCCAGGTTCGGATCGGCCGCCCCCTCGGGATCCGCGGCCTGCCGGAAGCCGCCAAGGGTCCGGCCTTCTCGGCGGCGGTCGGCCTGCTGGTCTACCCGCAGGTGGCCCATGCCGAGCATTTCGAGCCGCGCGGGCACGGCGCCTTCGCGGCGACCGGAACCGACAACTACCTGAACCGGGTCGGCCGCTGGCTCCGGGACAGCTTCTAGTTTCGCCCCCGCCCCACGGGCGGATTGAAGAGAATCCGGCGCCGCGGCGTCGCACGGACAGCACAGTTAGCGAGAGGCTCGACACCATGGCCATCACACTCCAGGCGCCGGACATCCGGGAACTGAAGCCCCGCATCACCGTCTTCGGCGTCGGTGGCGCTGGCGGCAACGCCGTCAACAACATGATCGAGTCGGGCCTCTTGGGCTGCGAGTTCGTCGTGGCCAACACCGACGCGCAGGCGCTCACCTCCTCGAAGGCCGAGCGGGTGATCCAGATGGGCCTGGGCGTGACCCAGGGCCTCGGTGCCGGCTCGCACCCGGAGGTCGGCTCGGCCGCCGCCGACGAGGTGATCGACGAGATCCGCGATCAGCTCTCGGGCGCCCACATGTGCTTCATCACCGCCGGCATGGGCGGCGGCACCGGCACCGGCGCCGCCCCGGTCATCGCCCGGGCGGCCCGCGACATGGGCATCCTGACGGTCGGCGTCGTGACCAAGCCGTTCCAGTTCGAGGGCATGCGCCGCATGCGCACCGCCGAGTCGGGCATCCAGGAGCTGCAGGCCGCGGTCGACACCCTGATCGTGATCCCGAATCAGAACCTGTTCCGGGTCGCGAACGAGAAGACCACCTTCGCCGACGCCTTCGCGATGGCCGACCAAGTGCTCTACTCGGGCGTCGCCTGCATCACCGACCTGATGGTGAAGGAGGGTCTCATCAACCTCGACTTCGCCGACGTGCGGGCGATCATGCGCGGCATGGGCAAGGCCATGATGGGCACCGGCGAGGCGTCGGGCGAGAAGCGCGCCAACCGCGCCGCCGAGGCCGCCATCGCCAACCCGCTCCTCGACGACGTCTCGATGAAGGGCGCCCGCGGCCTGCTGATCTCGATCACCGGCGGCTCGGACCTGACCCTCTACGAGCTCGACGAGGCCGCCACCCGCATCCGCGAGGAGGTCGATCAGGACGCCAACATCATCCTGGGCGCCACCTTCGACGAGAGCCTGGACGGCATCATCCGCGTGTCGGTGGTCGCCACCGGCATCGAGCCGGCCCTGATCTCGGCGAACTCGCCGAACAACCCGGCCATCGCCGAGACCGAGCAGCGCATCGCCGAGGTTGCCGAGCGCCTGCGCGCCGAGGCCCGCTCGCGCGCCGCCTCGCCGGTGCCGAGCATCCGCACCGAGGCGGCCGCTCCGGCCCCGGCGCCCGCTCCGGCCCCCGCGCCGCTGCCGGCCCCGGAGATGCGGTCCGAGCCGCTGGTCAGCCGCGAGCCCGTCGCTCCGGTGAGCCGTGACGACGTCGTGCTCGCCCCGGTCCAGCCGCGGGCCGCAGCCCCCTTCGTCCCGCCGCCCGCGCCTCAGCCGGCCGAGCCCGCGCCGCAGTTCCAGGCCGGCCCGTTCGTGCCGCCGCGTCCCGCCGCCCCGGGCGGCGCGCCGCTGGCCCGCGCCCCGCGGATGCCGCAGATCCACGAGCTGCCGCCGATCGCCCAGAATCAGATCCTGGCGACCCGCGCCCAGGAGGAGGCTGCCCCGGAATCGAAGCGGACGTCGCTGCTGCGGCGCCTCGCCACGGTGGGCTTCGGCGGGCGTCGCGACGAGCTTGAGGGCGCTCCCGCCGCGCGGGTGAATTCCGCCGCGCCGCAGCCGCAGATGGCGCAGCCGCACGTCCCGCCGGCGCCGCGCGCGCCGGCCGCCCCGGCGGTGCCGCAATACCGTCCGGCCCAGGGCAACCTCGACGCTCAAGGGCGCGTGGCGCCCCAGACCCGGATGATGGACGACGATCAGCTGGAGATCCCGGCCTTCCTCCGCCGCCAGGCGAACTGAAGCCGCACAAGGGTCGACCGGGAACAGGGGCCGGCGGGCAACCGCCGGCCCTTTTGCGTCGCGAATACAATTTCAGGTTTTATAAATTGGTGCTGCAGGCGTCATCGGAGACGCCCTGATTGTGTCTTCCGGGGACGGCTGGTGCATCCGCGACACAGATCGGCCGCCGGTTAGCCACGCGTTAACCATTTTTTAAGCCCTTGAACACACAGCCTTTTGCGCCTGCCGGACCGCAAGCGTGTCTGTAACAGAGCGTAAGAATCCGTGATTTGGCTGCCCTGTGCGGTGCAGCTATAGAAGCACCGAGACCGACGAGACATGCATCGGGATACAACCTGATCGCGTGAGCAGGGGCATCAAGCAGCGGACGGATCAGTCAGTCTTCTCCCGTTCCCGGTCGGAATGGCGGAACCTGATCGCGGCCGGGGGCTAAGGAATGCGAACGCTGAAACAGACGACCCTCAAAGGGCCGGCGACTCTTTCGGGCATCGGGGTCCATTCCGGGAACCCCGCCGAAATCACGCTCCGGCCCGCACCCGCCAATCACGGCATCGCCTTCCTCCGCACCGGTACGCCCCACGGCAACGATCGCCTGATCAAGGCGCATCACGCCCTCGTCTCCGCCACCGAGCTCTGCACCGTCCTGGGCGACGTCGAGACCGGCGCGGTGGCCACCGTCGAGCATCTGATGTCCGCCCTGTTCGGCCTGGGCGTCGACAACGCGCTGATCGAGATCGACGGGCCCGAGATGCCGATCCTCGACGGCTCCGCGCTGCCTTTCGTCAAGGCGATCGATCAAGTCGGGATCGCCACCTGCGGCACGCCCCGCCGCTGGCTCAAGGTGCTGCGCCACGTCCGCATCGAGGCCGGCCGGTCCTTCGCGGAACTCCGTCCGATCGACCGGGGCTTCCGCCTCGATGTCGAGATCGATTTCGAGAGCCCGGTGATCGGCCGCTCGCGCAAGGCGATGGACCTGTCGCCCGCCTCCTACCGCCGCGAAATCGCCGGTGCCCGCACCTTCGGGATGATGCGGGACGTGGAGCGCTACTGGAAAGCGGGCTTTGCCCTCGGCGCCTCCCTGGAGAACACCGTGGCGGTCGGCGAGACCGCCGTGGTCAACCCCGAAGGCTTACGCTTCCCGGACGAGTTCGTCCGGCACAAGATTCTCGACGCGGTCGGCGACCTCGCCCTGGCCGGCCTGCCGATCCAGGGCGCCTACCGCTCCTATTGCGGCGGCCACCGGATGAATGTCGGCGTGCTCTCCACCCTCCTGGCCGACCGGGCGAATTACGCCATCGTCGAGGCGCAGGGTCCGCGCCGCGAGACCGCGCTCTCCGAGCTCGGCGTCGGTCTGGGTATCGCCGCCTTCGCGAGCGACCTCTGACCCTCAACCTGTGACCCGCGGGACACAGTCGGCGAACGATCCGGCCCGCCTCAGCCTTGCCGCTTTCGTGCCCGAATCGAACGGCACGGTTTAACGGTCCGTGAACGGCGGGCACGGCCCAGCGGGTCGGATCCACGCACGCGATGGCATGACGGCGCGGGATGGCGCCGCTTCCGGGAAAGAGCGCCAGATGCCTGTCACCTTTCGTCACCGCCGGGCGGCGGCCTTCGCGGCCCCCCTCGTGGCCGTCCTCGGCCTGGGCCTCGGCGGCTGCGACTTCGACCCGACGAATCTCTTCGCCGAGAAGTACAAGCCCGAGGTCGTCCCGGACGTCCCGGCCGACAAGCTCTACAGCGACGGCTTGGCCAAGCTCGAGGACAGCGATTACGAGGGCGCGGTCAAGAAGTTCGACAGCCTCGACAAGCAGTACCAGTATTCCGAATGGTCCCGGAAGGCGCTGCTGATGACGGCCTACGCCAATTACGAGGGCCAGAAATACGACGACGCGATCAGCGCCTCGAAGCGCTACCTGCAGCGGCACCCGGCCAGCAAGGATGCGGCCTACGCGCAGTACCTGATGGCGATGTCGAACTACAAGCAGATCCCGGACGTGACCCGCGATCAGGAGCGGTCCGAGAAGGCGCTCGCCGCCCTGCAGGAGCTGGTCCAGAAGTATCCGACCTCGGAATACGCCGCCGACGCGAAGGCGAAGATCCAGATCACCCGCGACCAGCTCGCCGGCAAGGAGATGGAGATCGGCCGCTTCTACCTGGAGCGGCGCAACTTCCCGGCGGCGATCAACCGGTTCCGCGACGTGGTCTCCAAGTACCAGACCACCCGCCACGCCGAGGAGGCGCTGGAGCGCCTGACCGAGGCCTATTGGGCGCTCGGCATCACCCAGGAGGCGCAGAACGCCGCCGCGGTGCTCGGCCACAACTTCCCGGAGAGCCCCTGGTACAAGGACGCGCACGCACTGCTCGCCCAGAACGGTCTGGAGCCCCGCGAGGAGAAGACCTCGTTCCTGTCGAAGATCTACCGCACGGTCACGGGCAAGACCGCCTCGGCCGAGTGAGGGCGCGTCTCATCCGCGAGTCCGGGTTTCCAAAGGGCTGAAGCCCTTTGGCGGGTTCTCAGGGCGGAGCCTTGAGATCGACCAGGGCTCTGTCCTGGACCCGCGAAAAGTCTCGACCTTTCGAAACCATGACGCGATAGGTTCAGACCGCCACGGACACATCAAGGCCCGGAGCATCCGCTCCGGGCCTTTCCCGTTGTGCGGCGCATTTTTGGGGTGAATCGGCGCCGCGACGGCCTTATGTCTGCGGTCCCCTCCTGAGGAATGCCCCCGCCGCATGCTGGCGCAGCTCGCGATCCGCGACATCGTTCTGATCGACCGCCTCGAACTGAATTTCCGCTCAGGACTCAGCGTCCTGACCGGGGAGACCGGCGCGGGCAAATCGATCCTGCTCGACGCCTTCGCCCTGGCGCTGGGCGGGCGCGGCGACGGCCGCCTCGTCCGGCACGGGGAGGCGCAGGGCGTCGTCACCGCCGTGTTCGATCTGCCCCTCGACCATCCGGCCCGCCGGATCGCCGCCGAGGCCGAGATCGACACGGAGGGCGACCTGATCCTGCGCCGGACCCAGATGGCGGACGGCCGGACCCGCGCCTTCGTCAACGACCAGCCGGTGGGCGTTCAGGTGCTGCGGGCGATCGGCGCGGCCCTGGTGGAGATCCACGGACAGCACGACGACCGGGCGCTCGCCGATCCGGCCTCACACCGGGCCATCCTCGACGCATTCGGCGGCCTGCAGGGTCATCTCACCAAGGTCGCCGCGGCCTCCCGGGCGGTCCGCACCGCCCGCTCCGACCTCGCCGAGCACCGCGCCCGCGTGGAGGCGGCCCGCAAGGAGGCGGACTTCCTGCGCCACGCCGTGGAGGAGCTCGCCGCACTCGCGCCGCAGCCCGGCGAGGAGGCCCAGCTCGCCGAGCGCCGCAGCATCATGCAGCAATCCGAGAAGGTGGCCCGGGAGCTCAACGAGGCGCTGGACGCGGTGGGCGGCCCCCATTCCGGGGTGCCCCATCTCTCCGCCGCCCTGCGCAAGCTGGAGCGCCGGGCCGCGCAGCTCCCGGCCCTGGTCGCCCCCTGCGTCAACGCCCTCGACGCCGCGATGGTCGCGCTCGACGAGGCGCGCGCCGTCCTCGACGCAGCGGTGGCCGAGACCGAATTCGATCCCCGCGACCTGGAACGGGTCGAGGAGCGCCTGTTCGCCCTGCGGGCGGCCGCGCGGAAATACGACGTCCCGGCCGACGAACTCGCGGCTCTCGCCGAGCGCTACGCCGGCGACGTGGCGGCGATCGATGCCGGCGAAGCGGCCCTGGCGGGGCTGGAACGGACGCTCGCCGAGGCGGAGGCCGCCTACGCCGATGCGGCCGAGAAGCTCAGCGCCGGCCGCCGGCGCGCGGCCAAGCAGCTCGACGCCGCCGTGAAGGCCGAGTTGCCCCCCCTGAAGCTGGAGCGCGCCCGGTTCATCACCGAGATCGTCACCGATCCCGAGTCGCGCGATCCGGCCGGTACCGACCGGGTCGAGTTCTGGGCGCAGACCAATCCCGGGACCAAGCCCGGGCCGATGATGAAGGTCGCCTCGGGCGGCGAGTTGTCGCGGTTCATGCTCGCCCTGAAGGTGGTGCTGGCCGACAAGGGTTCGGCCCCGACGCTGATCTTCGACGAGATCGATACCGGCGTCGGCGGCGCCGTGGCCGATGCCATCGGCCTGCGCCTCGCCCGGCTCGCCGCGACGGTGCAGGTGGTCGCCGTGACCCACGCACCGCAGGTGGCGGCGCGCGCCGAGACGCATTTCCTGATCGCCAAGGCGCCCGTGAAGGGCGCGGGACGCGTCGCCACCCGCGTCGCAAGCCTGCCGGTGGCGGAGCGTCGCGAGGAGATCGCCCGGATGCTCGCGGGCGCGACGGTGACCGACGAAGCCCGGGCCGCCGCGGCACGGCTCCTCCAGGGGGCCGATGGTTGAGCGGCGGGTAAGCTTAACCGTAAGTTGACGGTAACGTTTCGTTAACCATTCGCGACGACATTATCCACGTCCCGGCACCGCAGCGGGTTTTGGGCGGTCGAAGGGCGGGAGGGGGAGATGAAGCCGTCAGTCGTCGATTCCGGGGCGCTTCTGGACGCGGAACAGCCGCAGAAGCGCGCGATCGATACGCGCCAGCTCGGCCTGACGCTCCGCACCGTCTACGAAGGCAGCGTGGACACGCAGCCGATCACCGATACGCATGTCGAACTGCTCCTGCGCCTGCGTCAGAAGGAGCGGGAGCTTCGCCGGGCGAGCTAGACCGATCCGGCGGTGCCCACGCCTTACCAGCGGCGCGCCCCCGGCCTCCGGCGATACTCGGCTGCCCGAATCAGGGTGAGCACCCGGTCGAGGTTGATCAGAAGATCAGCCTCCTCGCGCCGCGCCGCCGCTGCCGCATCCGGATCGCTGCTGAATTTCTGGCGCGCCTGTGCGAGGGCCAGGGCGCGCTCCAGGGCTTCCCGCTCGGCATGCAGGGCAAGCCAAGCTGGGTCGGTCTCCGTCGCTGAATCGGCGCCTTCGCGCTCCACGATACTGACTTCCTTGCCCTGCCGCTGCCGATAGGAACGCGCGAGACCCGCAAACCGTGCCGCATGACCTGCGGCGCGATGTCATGCCGGTGTCATCTACCTGTCGTAACCGCGCACCCATCGGGCGGCCGGCATCGGGTCTTCATACAGACCGGCCGCAAGGCTCTGCCGCGGGCATGAGCATGCCGGCGGAGTGGTGCCGGCTTTTGCCCGACGGCAACGGAGATTCCATGAGACCCTTCGCTTACGCGCTCGCCGTCGGCCTCGCCACGGTACAGCTGGCGTCTGCGGCCCTGGCCGCCGACATCACCGGGGCAGGGGCCACGTTCCCCTTCCCGGTCTACTCCAAGTGGGCCGAGGCCTACAGGAAGGAATCCGGCTCGGGTCTGAACTATCAGTCGATCGGATCCGGCGGCGGGATCAAGCAGATCCAGGCCAAGACAGTCGATTTCGGCGCCACCGACGCGCCGCTGAAGGGCGAGCAGCTCGCCAAGGACAGCCTCGTCCAGTTCCCGACCGTCATGGGCGGCGTGGTGCCCGTGGTGAATATCGCCGGGGTCGAGCCAGGCAAGCTCAAGCTCACCGGTGACGTGCTGGCCGATATCTACGCGGGCAAGATCGCGAAGTGGACCGATCCGCGGATCGCGAAGCTCAATGACGGGCTGAAGCTGCCCGACACCAATATCACCCCGGTCTACCGGTCCGACGCCTCGGGCACGACCAACATCTTCACGACCTACCTGTCCCAGGTGTCGGATACGTGGAAGAAGGAATACGGCGCGGCGACCACGATCTCCTGGCCGGTCGGTCAGGGCGGCAAGGGCAACGAGGGCGTGACCGCCACCGTGAAGCAGGTGCCGAACTCCATCGGCTACGTCGAATCGGCCTACGCCAAGCAGAACAAGCTCGCCTACGCCCTGCTGCAGAACAAGGCCGGCAAGTTCCCGCAGCCGGACGACAAGGCGTTCCAGGCGGCCGCGGCCAGCGCCGACTGGAAGTCGGCTCCGGGCTTCGGCATTTCGCTGACCAATCAGGCGGGCGATGATGCGTGGCCGATCACGGCGGCGACCTTCATCCTGGTCCACAAGGATCCGGCCGATGCCGCCAAGGCGGCAGATGTGCTCAAGTTCTTCGACTGGGCCTACAAGAACGGCGACAAGCTCGCCTCCGATCTCGACTATGTTCCGCTGCCCGACAACGTCGTGGGGCTGATCCACGAGGAGTGGAAGAACGTGAAGGGCAAGGACGGAAAGCCGGTCTTCAACATGTAGGCAAGTTCGGGGGGGAGGTTTCGGCCTCCTCCCTCGCTTCCGGGATCGCGCCGCGCTACCCACGTCATCTTTCGCAGAGAACCGCGGATGTCCGCTTTGACTGAAACGATTGCCCTCGGCCGAACCCATACTGCCGTCACGCGGAAGGGGCCGAGCCGGAATCTGGACGCCCTGTTCCGCGGCTGCGCCTACGGCGCCGCGCTCCTGGTTCTGACCGCCCTCGTCGGCATCATCGGCTCCATCGTCTATGGCGGCCTGCCCGCCTTCCGGGAGTTCGGCTTCGGCTTCCTGACGTCCAGCGCCTGGAACGTCGGCACCGAGCAGTACGGCGCCCTCGTGGCCGTGATCGGAACGCTGACCTCCGCGCTGCTGGCCCTCGTCATCGGCGTCCCGATCTCGCTCGGCATCGCCATCTATCTGACGCAGCTCTGCCCGGGCTGGGCGCGCAAGCCGGTGGCGATGACGATCGAACTCCTCGCCGCGGTGCCGAGCATCATCTACGGCATGTGGGGACTGTTCATCTTCGCCCCGCTCTTCGCCCGCTTCATCGAGATCCCGATCTCGAACGTCGTCGAAGGGCTGCCGATCGTCGGCACCGTGCTGTATGCCCGCATTCCGTCGGGTGTCGGCGTGCTCACCGCCGGCATCATCCTGGCGATCATGATCGTGCCCTTCGTCGCCTCGATCGCCCGCGACATGCTCGATCAGATCCCGACGATCCTGCGCGAGAGCGCCTACGGGGTCGGCTGCACCACCTGGGAGGTGACGCGCTTCGTCCTGATCCGGCACGCCTCGGTGTCGATCATCGGCGCGATCATGCTCGGCCTCGGCCGGGCGCTGGGCGAGACGATGGCGGTGACCTTCGTGGTCGGCAACGCCAATCGCCTCTCGGCCTCGATCTTCGATCCCGGCTCGACCATCGCGTCCCGGATCGCCAACGAGTTCAACGAGGCGGACGGCATGCAGCTCAACGCCCTGATGGCGCTCGGCTGCATCCTGTTCGTGATCACCTTCATCGTTCTGATCGCCGCGCGCATCCTGACGTCACGCGTACGGGTTGGTTGAGGAGCCCCATGGACGCGACCAACACACTCGCCGCGCTGCCGCTCGCGCGGAGCCGGGTCCGCCCCGGCCGCCGCCGGGCGGACGCCGTACTGCGCGGCTTCTGCGCCTTCGCCACGCTGATCGGCGTCATCGTGCTCGGCTCGATCCTGCTGATGCTGATCGTCGAGGGTGTGCGCGGCTTCACCCCGACCCTGCTGACGCAACCGACCCCGGGGCCGGGCAGCGAGGGCGGCGGCATCGCCAACGCGGTCCTGGGCAGCCTGATCCTGACCCTGATCGGCATCGTGATCGCGACGCCGGTCGGCGTGATGGCCGGGACCTTCCTGGCGGAGTACGGCCGGACCTCGAAGCTCGCCGTCGTGATCCGCTTCCTCAACGACATCCTCCTCTCGGCGCCGTCGATCCTGATCGGCCTGTTCGTCTACACGCTGATGGTGCGGCCGATGGGCAGCTACTCGGGCTGGGCCGGCGGTGTCGCGCTCGCCATCATCGCCACGCCGGTGATCGTGCGGACCACTGAGGATATGCTGAGCCTCGTGCCGGGCACCCTGCGCGAGGCCGGTGCGGCCCTCGGCGCTCCGCCTTCCGTCGTGATCATGAAGGTGAGCTGGCGCGCGGCCTCGGCCGGTATCGTCACCGGCATCATCCTGGCGCTGGCCCGGATCGCCGGCGAGACCGCGCCGCTCCTGTTCACCGCCCTCAACAACAACAGCTGGTTCAACGCCGACCTCATGGGCGGCATTCCGAACCTACCGGTGATGATCTACCAGTTCGCGCTCTCGCCCTATCCCAACTGGCAGCAGCTGGCCTGGGCCGGAGCACTCCTGATCACCGTGACCATCCTCGCCCTCTCGGTTGTCGCCCGCGTGGTGATCAAGCCGCAGCGGGCCCGCTGAAGCGCGCCCGAAGGATTAGCCCGATGAGCAATGCCGCAGCGACCGTCGCCGCCGAGCCCTTGATCCACCCCGCCGTCAAAGCCAGCGCCGACACCAAGGCGCCGGTGCGGATCGCCGTGAAGGAGCTGAATTTCTACTATGGCCAGTTTCACGGTCTGAAGAACATCAACCTCAACTTCCATGATCGGCAGGTGACCGCCCTGATCGGACCGTCGGGCTGCGGGAAGTCGACGCTGCTGCGCACCTTCAACCGGATCTACAGCCTCTATCCCGAGCAGCGCGCCGAGGGTCAGATCCTGCTGGACGGCGTCAACATCCTCGACCCGAAGATCGATCTCAACGATCTCCGCGCCCGGGTCGGCATGGTGTTCCAGAAGCCGACACCCTTCCCGATGTCGATCTACGACAACGTCGCCTTCGGCATCCGGCTCTACGAGAAGCTGCCGAAGTCGGAGCTGGACGACCGGGTCGAGTCGTCGCTGCGCAAGGCGGCCCTCTGGGACGAGGTGAAGGACAAGCTCAAGCAATCCGGCATGGGCCTGTCGGGCGGCCAGCAGCAGCGCCTGTGCATCGCCCGCACCGTGGCGCAGCGCCCGGATGTGATCCTGTTCGACGAGCCGACCTCGGCGCTGGACCCGATCTCGACGGGCCGCATCGAGGAGCTGATCGAGCAGCTGCGCGACGAGTTCACCATCGCGATCGTCACGCACAACATGCAACAGGCGGCCCGCATCTCGCAGTTCACCGCCTTCATGTATCTCGGCGAGCTGATCGAATTCTCGCAGACCGAAAGGATGTTCATGAATCCGACGGAGCGGCGGACGCAGGATTATATCACCGGCCGCTTCGGCTAAGCTGTTTCAAAGACCGGCTTACGCGCCGTCGCGACCCGGATGGCGCGGCGGCCGGGCGGGATCGCCGCAACCGCGTGGGATCGCACGTCACGGCCCCCATCGAAGGATCCACCCCATGCCCGGCCATATCGTTACCTCCTACGACACCGATCTCGAAAATCTCCGCCGCTCGATCTCGGAGATGGGCGGCGTTGCGGAGAAGATGACCGCGGAGGCGACCGACGCCCTGGTGCGCCGCGACGATGGACTCGCCCAGTCGGTGATTCTCGCCGACAAGCGCCTCGACGCCCTCCAGCGGGACATCGAGGAGCGCTCCGTCCTGCTGATCGCCCGGCGCCAGCCCCTGGCGATCGATCTGCGCGAGACCATTTCGGCGATCCGCGTCTCGGGCGATCTGGAGCGGATCGGCGATCTCGCCAAGAACGTGGCCAAACGCGTGGTCGCGATCTCCGACCAGGCCCCGGCCCAGAAGATCGTGCTGGGCGTGCGTCACATGAGCGACCTCGCTGAGGGCCAGCTCAAGGACGTGCTCGACGCCTACGCGAGTCGCGACATCCAGGCCGCCCACGACGTGTGGGAGCGCGACGGCGAGATCGACGCACTGTACAATTCCCTGTTCCGCGAACTCCTGACCTACATGATGGAGGATCCGCGTAACATCTCGTTCTGCACGCATCTTCTGTTCTGCGCCAAGAACGTCGAGCGCATTGGCGACCACACGACCAACATCGCCGAGACGATCCATTATCTCGAGACGGGCGAGACGCTCGCGGGCGACCGACCCAAGAACGATGCATCGAATTATGCGACGGTGGATGGGGGACAGGCTCCCTAGAGCATCGTCCCGGAAGGCGGCGCCGAGTCCCGGATCCCGGTGCGAAGCGCCCAGCGTACATCTTGAGATAGAACTAGGCCTCCGGCACCATCGGTGGGTCTGCCGCGAGAACGGGTCATCGAACGTGAGCATGCAAGTCCTGATCGTCGAGGACGAGGAGGCGCTGACCACGCTGCTGCGCTACAATCTGGAGGCCGAGGGCTTCCTGGTGGATTCGGCGGCCCGAGGCGACGATGCGGAATTGCTCCTGGCCGAGCGGATGCCCGATCTGGTCCTGCTCGACTGGATGCTGCCGGGCCTGTCCGGAATCGAGCTCTGCCGCCGCATTCGGGCTCGGCGCGAGACGGAGCGGCTGCCGGTGATCATGCTCACCGCCCGGGGCGAGGAGGGCGACCGGGTCCGCGGCCTTGGCACGGGGGCGGACGACTACATCGTCAAGCCGTTCTCGGTTCCGGAACTGCTGGCCCGGATCCGCGCATTGCTGCGCCGGGCCAAGCCCGCCCATGTCTCGGACCGTCTGGCCGCGGGCGACCTCGAGCTCGACCGCACCGGCCATCGGGTGCGCCGCGCCGGGGAGGAGCTGCATCTCGGTCCGACCGAGTTCCGGCTGCTCGAATTCCTGATGCTCGCCCCCGGCCGGGTTTTCTCGCGCGAACAACTCCTCGACGGCGTGTGGGGCCACGACGTCTACATCGACGAGCGCACCGTCGACGTGCATGTCGGTCGGCTGCGCAAGGCGCTGAACGGGCCGCGCCAGCCCGATCCGATCCGCACC
The DNA here is from genome assembly GCF_009806555.1 of Methylobacterium sp. 2A. Lineage (GTDB taxonomy): Bacteria > Pseudomonadota > Alphaproteobacteria > Rhizobiales > Beijerinckiaceae > Methylobacterium. Next base: position 66,300 of record NZ_VUOK01000064.1, read on the forward strand.
GTCCGTGGCTCCGGCTACGCTTTCGACGAGACGTTCTCGCTCGAAGCTTGAGGCGCGAAGTCCGGGTTCCAAAAGGTCGAGACCCAGCCCTTTAAGGTGTTTGGGCTAGGTGCAGGGATCACACCCATGGCCCTTGTAACCAATTGATGGAGCCGGCGTATTTCCCCTCCCCCTTGCGGGGAGGGGCCAGGGGTGGGGGTGGCGCAGACGGCACCGCAGCGCTCAATCCTGAGCCACCCCCACCTCCAACTCCTCCCCGCAAGGGGGAGGAGAGCGCGTCCTGTCCGTGTCCCACAGGGCCGAAAACACCTTAAAAGGGCTGGGTCGAGACCTTTTGCGGGTCCAGGGCAGAGCCCTGGTCGAGGCTCCGTCGAAGGACTGAAGAGCCCTTCGGAAACCCGGATCAGCGCGTCAGCGCGGCGCTCCGGTCGGCAGCCGTCACCGAAGCGAGCGCGTGGAGCACCGTCCCCTCGGTGAGGATCTGCGGCAGAACCTGGGGTTCCCCCGAACCGGCATAGAGCAGGTAGAGCGGCACGCCGCTCCGTCCGTGCTTCTCCAGAAGGCGGGTGATCTCGGGATTCTGGTTGGTCCAGTCGCCCTTCAGGTACGTCACGCCGCGCTCGGCCATCGCGGCGCGCACGGCCTTGGTGGAGAGGGATGTCGTCTCGTTCACCGCGCAGGTGATGCACCACGCGGCGGTCAGGTTGACGAAGGCGGGTTTGTGTCCGCTCACCAGCGCGTCGAGGCGCGCCTGCGTGAACGGTTCGACATCGCCGACAGCGGCCTGCGCGGAGGGCGCAACGCGATCCTGCGGGAGCGTGAGCGTGAGAGCCGCGACGGCAATCAGCGCCAGCGCGGCACAGACCTGCGCAATCCGCGCCACGCCGGATGCAGTGCTGCGCCCGCGCTCCCAAGCCCAGGCGGCGAAGCCCACCAGCACGAGGCCGATCAGCACCGCCAGCAGGCCTCGCGGATCGACCTGCTGCGCCAGAACCCAGACCAGCCAAGCCACCGTGGCGTAGACCGGAAAGGCGAGCACCTGCTTGAGTGTTTCCATCCAGGGGCCTGGCCGCGGCAGCACCCGCAGGGCTCGGGGCCAGAGTGTCAGGGCCAGGAAGGGCAGGGCGAGGCCGAGTCCGAGGCTCGCGAAGACCGCGAGCGCCACCCCGGCGCTCTGAGTCAAAGCGAACCCGACCGCCGAGCCCATGAACGGCGCCGTGCAGGGCGTCGCCACCAGCGTAGCCAGCACGCCGGTGAAGAACGATCCGGCCAATCCCCCCCGCCGGGCGAGGCTGTCGCCGACGCCCGCGAGCCGTCCCCCGACCTCGACCACGCCGGACAGGCTCAGGCCCATCGCGAACAGCAGATAAGCGAGCCCCGCCACGACCAGGGGCGATTGCAGCTGAAACCCCCAGCCGATCGCCGCGCCGCCGCCTTTCAGGGCGATGAGTGCCGCAGCCAATCCCAGGAAGCTCGTCAGAACCCCGGCCGTATAGGTCAGGCCGTGCAGGCGCAGGCGGGCCGGCCCCTCGCCGGCATGCCGCACGAGACTCAGCACCTTGATCGAGAGCACCGGGAAGACGCAGGGCATCAGATTGAGGATCAGGCCGCCGAGGACAGCGAAGGCGGCCGCGGTGACGAGCGTCAGCGCGTCGAGATCCGACGCGGCATTCCGTGTCGTTGCCGCCTCGACGGGCGCCGGCGGCGGCGCGGTCGCGGCGGGAAGCACAGGCTCGTCGCCATACGCGAAGGCGAGGCGGCGGGTGCCCGACTCGGTCACCTCGTCGAGGGTCAGCACGCCGGGAAGGGTTGCGGGGGCCGCTTCGGTCGGGCTGCTCCGGGCGAGGGTCAGATGCAGGCCGGCCCCATCGACGGACATCACCTGGGCGGCGGCGTTGTCGATCGCGGTCTCGGCATAGGGGAAGTAGGCGGCGTTCCGGATGGTGTCGGGTTTGAGGCCGGTCGCCGCGAAATCGAGCTTTAGGGTATCGCCCTGGCTCGACAGCTTCAGCGGCCACAGCGCGGGAGCCGGCAGGGCGGTCCGGGCGCGGGCGAACAGAGGCGCGTTGTCGGGATCGGGGCGCGGCTCACCCACCGGCAGGGTGAGGGCGAGATCGGCGGAGCCCGGCACGCACTCGGTCTCGCAGACGAGGTAGGTCAGCTTGGCCTGGATCTCTACCGGGCTGGCCGGATCGAGGCTCGGCGGCGGCGTCACGGGGACGAGGAGGGTGACCTCCCCCTCGTAGCCGTAGTTCATGAGCGTCGCGATCGGGAGGCGCTCCGGCGCAGGCCACCGGATCGCGCCGGCATTGAATCCGGCCGGCAGGGTCCAGGTCACCTCGGGCGGCAGGCCCGAATCCCCCGGGTTGCGCCAGTAGACGTGCCAGCCGGGCTTCACCTGCATCCGCACGGCCAGGGTGAAGGGCTGCGCCCCCGCCACGGCGGCGGGCTCGGCCACGAGGCTCGAGCGCACGAGGTCTGGCGGCGTGCGCAGGCCCTGCGCCAGGGCCGCCGACAGGCTCGCGGTGAGGAACAGGAGCGGGAAGACGAGGCGGCGGATCATGCTGTCCCTTCGCGCGCCGGGCGGCTGCGGTTTCAGGCACGGCTTTCTCGTGCGCGGCGCGGGCTTTTTTTGCGTGACGATGCGCTTACCACGATGGGCTTCGCCGGTCGCGCGCCGCGGCCTCAACCCGCCAGCGGCGCCGTGGCGCGCGTCAGCCAGTCCCGCACCTCGGCATCCAAGTCCGGCGACAGAAGCTCCCGGACCCGGGCATGATAGGCGTCGATCCAGGCCCGCTCGCCCGGTTCGAGCAGATCCGCGCAGATCAGCCGCCGATCGTAGGGGGCGAGCGTCAGCGTCTCGAAGCCGAGCATCGGGCGCTCGCCCTCCGGAATGGCGCGGTGCTCGACCAGAACGAGATTCTCGATCCGGATGCCGTAGGCGCCGGCCGCGTAATAGCCCGGCTCGTTCGACAGGATCATGCCGGGCTCCAGCGCCACCGTGCCGGTCTTGGCGATCCGCTGCGGCCCCTCATGCACCGACAGGAAGGCGCCGACGCCGTGACCGGTGCCGTGATCGAAATCGAGCCCCGCCTGCCAGAGCGGCGCCCGGGCGAAGGCGTCGATCTGAGCGCCGGTCGTTCCCTTCGGAAACACGGCCCGGGCGATGGCGATGTGGCCCTTGAGCACCCGGGTGAACCGGTCGCGCATCGCCGCGCTCGGCTCGCCCACCGCGACGGTGCGGGTGATGTCGGTTGTGCCGTCCGGGTATTGCGCGCCGGAATCGATCAGGAACAACTCACCCGGTCGCACCGTCCGATCGCTGGCCCGGGTCACCCGGTAATGGACGATCGCCCCGTGCGGGCCGGACCCCGAAATCGTCGGGAAGGACACGTCGCGCAGGTCGCCACCCGCGGCGCGAAAATCCTCCAAGGCCTCGACCGCGGCGATTTCGGTGAGGCCACCCTCCGCGGCCGCCGCGTCCAGCCATGCCAGGAAGCGCACGACGCTCGCCCCGTCGCGGCGGTGGGCGGCGCGCGCGCCAGCGATCTCGGCGGCATTCTTGACCGCCTTCATCCCGGTGATCGGATCCTTGCCGACATCGACGGTGCCGCCGGCCGCCTCGATCCGCTCCTTCAGGGCGACGGCGCCCGTCGCCGCATCGAGCCGGACCCGGGCGCCGCCGAGCGAGGCCAGCCCATCCTCCAGCTCTGCCCGGGGCAGAGTCTCGGCGACGGGCGCGAGGGCGGCGCGCAGGTCCGCATCGATTGCCGGCGAGACCAGGAAGAGGCGCGCCAGCCCCTCGCGCGGCAGGAGGGCGTATCCAAGGGCGAGCGGGGTATGCCCGACATCGGCGCCCCGCAGGTTGAACGCCCAAGCGAGGTTGTGAGGGTCGGAGATCACCAGGGCGTCGCAGCCGGCCTCCGCCAAGCTGTCCCGCACCCGGGCGAGCTTGTCCGCGACCGTCTCCCCCGCCACTGCATCAGAATGGCGATGGACCCGGCCGCGGGGCGGCTTCGGCCGGCCGGCCCAGACCGCGTCTACGAGGTTCGGCACGGCGCGCAGCGTGCCGCCCGCCTTCGCCGCCGCCCTTTCCAAACGCGCGAGCCCATCCGGTGTATGCAGCCAAGGGTCGTAGCCGAGCACCTGATCGCGCTTGAGATTGACGCCGATCCAGGCCTCCGGCGTCGATTCGGCGAGCGGCACGACCGTGAGAATGCCGGTATCGACCTGCTCCGGAGCCTGAAGGGTGTAGCGGCCATCCACCACCAGGGCGGCCGAATCGGCCAGGATCACCGCCGTCCCGGCCGAACCGGTGAAGCCCGTGAGCCAAGCGAGCCGCTCCGCGTCGGCAGGCACGTATTCAGACTGGTGCTCGTCGGCCCGCGGCACGACGAAACCGTCGACATTCGTCTCGCGCAGGGCCGCCCGCAGGGCCTCGATCCGCTCGGGTCCCTTGCGATGGCCCGGATCGTCGAAGGTCTGAAAGCGCTGGCGCGGTCGGGACGGAGGCGGCTCGATCATGGCGGGAGGGTAGAGCGGCCGCCGTCGGGGTGGCAACCGGTCCGTTCGTGGGGCGCGCCGGTGAGCGGCTGACAGCTGGGGTCAATCCGCCGGACAAGCCACAGAGGCCACCCCGCAATCGCGCTAGATCATGACCCTTTTACCCTTAAAAAATCGCGAGCAATCTTATCACGTCGTCGATTTTGGCCTATCTCGGGCCGATGGCACGCCGTGTTTTCTACCGGATCAACGACAGACCGGATGGCTGCTTCGACGCCGTCGTGACGGTCGAACCCGATACTGTCGTGCGACGCGATGGTTTTGCATCCCTCGCGGAGCTCGAAGAGTGGATCGAGGGGCTGCGCGTTCTCATGGCGGCCTTGGGCGCACCGGTGGCGCAGGCAGAAGCACCCGTGGCGCCGGATCAGACCGAAATCGCGCCCGATCGATTGAGCCCGCCAAGGACGTTACGCGCAGCTCGCTGAGCGCTGCAGCGCCAATCGGAGATCAGCCGGCTGCGAGCGACGGGTCATGGGCGGGCGCGGCCGGCACGCCGTCGTAGCCTTCCAGCCAAGCGATTCGGTCCGCGGAATCCGCTGGATACGGGCATGCGTCCTTGGGACGGCCCTGGGCCCGGGCGCGGGCGCCCTCCGCAATCGGGTCTGACGGCACAGCGTGGAGCGGCGTCTGGCTCATGCATGGACAACCCGGCCGCGCGCACGCAGTTCAGCGCAGAGATCGTCGCAACGGTCGTTCGGCCGCGCCGCCACGCATCAGCACGAGAGCGACCCAGCCTTCGATCAAACCGCGGCGCACGAGGGCGAAGCCCTGGTGGCGATAGGCGGAAAGTACGCCCGGAACGTCGCGCTCGATCAGGCCCGATAGAACCAGCACGCCGCCGGGCGCGACCACCCGCGACAGCGAGGGCGCGAGAAGCCGCAGCGGCCGCGCCAGGATGTTGGCGAAGACCAGATCGAAATGCCGCGTCCGGGCCGCGCGGCCGTGGCGCACCCCGGGGCCGTGATAGAGTTTCAGATAGGGGCCGAGGCCGTTGGCCCGGGCATTCTCTTTGGCCGTGCGCACCGCCTCCGCGTCGAGGTCGCCGGCCACCACCGGCCGGCGCAACGCCTTGGCGGTGGCGAAGGCCAGGATCCCGGTGCCCGTTCCGACATCCAGGACATGGGTCGGACGCCGTCGCTTGAGCACCTGAACCAGCGCCCGCAGACAGCCCAGCGTCGTCCCATGGTGGCCCGTGCCGAAGGCGAGCGCCGCCTCGATCTCGATCGGCAGATCGTTGGCCCGCACCGCGTCCCGGTCGTGCGAGCCATGCACCAGGAAGCGCCCGGCGCGGACGGGCTTCAGCCCCTCCAGCGAAGCGCGGACCCAATCCTGCTGGGCGATCGTCCGGAACTCGGCCGTATCGGCCGCGTCGCCGATCACGGGCCGTATCAGCGCACGGACGTAATCCTCGTCGGGCGCATCCGCGAAATAGGCCTCGAGCCGCCACGTGCGTCCGTCCGCGTCCTCGAAGGCCGCAACGGCGGTCTCGGTCGGATCGAACATCTCGCCCAGCAGATCGGTCATGGCCCGCGCCGAGCGTTCGTCGGTCAGAAGGCGCAGAACGTGAGACGGGCGATGGGGCGGCAGACCTTCCAGCATGGAACCGGGCTGTAACGCCCACGCGCGCGACATCACAGGGGGCATCGGGATGCGAAGGCGGAAAAAACTGACCTCGCGACGCGAGCCGACGCGCCATCACCCAGGGGCGCAGCATCGCTTGTTGCCCGGGAGACACAAGCGCAAATACTTATTTTACAATTATCGCAAGTTGCTTCTTCGGATCAATCTACGTGTTTAGACAGTCTCGGATGACCCAAGCTGAAACCCTCAAATCGGGCGCGCCACGCCTTCGTGAGTCGGTCGGTGCGCCAGTTTTGACAGGCACACCCATTCGATGACGGCCCCCCTCTTCATCAGTGTCGCACTCGCATGTGCCACGTCGTGCGCGGCATGGCTGTGGGGACTTCTGGTGGCGGGCAGCATGACCGAGCTCCCGGAGGCCGGGTCTCGGGAGCGGCGCGACATCCAGACATGGTGATGTCGCCGCATTGCGATTCTGGGGCGCGCCCGCTCAAGAACACGGCATCGTGCGCGGAGGTTAACCACAGGCTCCGGCAGAGTGGCTGGAACCCACTGCGCGGAGCGGCGTTCTTGGCCGGCTTTCGACGTGATTCGTGATTAAGCAGGGTGCGTACCGCGTGACCAAGTCCAGGCGTTCCGGTCCCCGAGGGCCGGTGGTCGTCAACGAGACATCGGCCCCCGCACGGCCGCGTGAGCGGCTCTTCGGCGGTCCGACCCCTGACGGGCCGCTCCCGGGGCATCTCCTCGTCCTCCTCAGCCGCCTGCATCGCGCGGAAAACGCGCCGAAGACGCCCCGCGACCCGACGCGCACTTGACGCAGCCCAAGCGGTCGCGCGCCACGGCGCGGCGAACCTTGGCCGGAGGTCGGAGGCACCTTATGCTCCCCGTCATACCCAGCCGGACGTAACGGACGGCGACGGAGGACTTCTTCTGCCATGCGCCTGACCCGACGCAGCTTGGTCATACTCGCCTGCAGCGCGCTCGCGCTCTGTCCCCTGGCCCGACCAGCGCGGGCGGGGGATGCCGTGGTGGTGTTCGCCGCAGCCAGCCTCAAGAACGCCCTGGACGACGCGACGGCGGCCTGGACGAAGGCGACGGGCAAGACCGCGCGGATCTCCTATGCGGGCTCGAACACGCTCGCCAAGCAGATCGAGGCCGGTGCGCCCGCCGACCTGTTCATCTCGGCGGATCAGGCCTGGATGGATGATGTCGAACGGGCTGGCCTGGTGAAGCCGGGCTCGCGAATCGATCTGCTGCGCAACGCGCTCGTTCTGATCGCACCGGGGCCGAAGAGCCCGGGATCCGATCCGCAGATCGCCCTGGCGCCGGATCTCGGCACGACGCTGACGAAGATGCTCGGCGGCGGCAAGCTCGCCATGGCGACGATCGATGCCGTTCCGGCCGGCAAATACGGCAAGGCCGCCCTCGAGAAGCTCGGCGCCTGGGAGGCCGTGAAAGGCCAGGTGGCCCAGGCCGACAATGTGCGCGCGGCCCTGCTGCTCGTCGCTCGTGGCGAGGCGCCGCTCGGCATCGTCTACGCCACCGACGCGGCGGCCGATCCGAGCGTCCACGTGCTGGCGACATTTCCGGCCGACAGCCACCCGCCGATCATCTATCCGGCAGCGGTCACCAAGGAGTCGGGCAATGCGGATACCGCTGACCTGCTCGGCTACCTGCGCGGCCCGGCGGCGCGGGACGCCTTCGCGCGCCAGGGCTTCACGGTGATCGACGCGCCCGCCGCCGGCCGTTAGCGGCTCGACCACGGCGATGCTGGACCTTACTCCGGCGGAATGGACCGCCGTCGCCTTAAGCCTCAAGGTGGCTACGGTCGCGACGCTCGCCAGCTTCGGCCCCGGCCTCGCGACCGCGTGGATCCTGGCCCGGCGCCGGTTTCCCGGACGCGCGCTCCTCGACGGGTTGGTCCACCTGCCGCTGATCCTGCCGCCTGTGGTGACCGGCTATCTGCTGCTCCTGGCCCTCGGCCGGCGGGGCCCGCTCGGGAGCCTGCTGGCCGAGGCGGGAATCGTCCTGGCCTTCCGCTGGACCGGGGCGGCGCTCGCCTGCGCGGTGATGGGCTTTCCCCTGATGGTGCGCGCCATGCGCCTGTCGATCGAGGCGGTGGATCGCCGGCTGGAGCAGGCGGCCGGGACGCTGGGCGCGAGCCCGCTGGCGGTGTTCCTCACCGTCACGCTGCCCCTGAGCCTGCCGGGCTGCATCGCGGGCGCCGTGCTGGCCTTCGCGAAGGCGATGGGCGAGTTCGGTGCCACCATCACCTTCGTGTCGAACATCCCGGGCGAGACCCAGACACTACCCTCGGCGATCTACACGCTGACTCAAGTTCCCGGTGGAGAGGCACCAGCCCTGCGCCTCACCCTGGTTTCGATCGCGATCTCGGTGACGGCGCTGCTCGCCTCCGAGTTCCTGGCCAACCGGCTCGGGCGAAGGCTCGGCGCGGGGTGAATGATCATCCCGGTCCCGTCCCATCCCCGGTCAGCGACCCGACGGGTCTCACGCGGTCGGCGACCGGCCGGTTCCGGCATACGCGTAGGGCCCCCCGACATCCAACGCGCGCCGATAGGCGGGGCGCGCGTGAATCCGCTCGAGCCATGCGCGGACCCGCGGCCCCGTGCCGGTGCCGCGCACGGCGAAGGCCTCCAGCGGGAAGCTCATCATGATGTCGGCGGCGGTGAAATCCGCGCCGCAGAGATAGGGCCTGTCGGCCAGTTCCGTCTCCCAGAAGGCCGCATGCCGACGCAGATCCGGATCGACGAAGCCCCGCAGCACGGTATCGGCAATCCGGCGGACCAGGGGACGCACGAGCCACGGACTGCCCGGCGCCAGGCGGGAGAAGACGAGCTTGAGCAGGAGCGGCGGCATCGCCGATCCCTCGGCGTAGTGCAACCAATAGATGTAGCGCGCGTGAGCCTCCGTCCCCGGCGCCGGTACCAGGGCGCCGCCGGCCTTGCCGGTCAGATAGGTGACGATCGCGCCGGTCTCCGCGACCACGATCCCGTCGTCGGTGATCACGGGCGACTTGCCGAGCGGATGGACGGCGACGAGGTCGGGAGGCGCCCGCATCGTCCGGGGATCGCGTTCGTAGCGCCTGACCGTGTAGGCCAGCCCGAGCTCCTCCAGCAGCCAGAGCACGCGCTGCGAGCGGCTGTTCTCAAGATGGTGGACCGTGATCATCGCGGCTGCGCCCCCTCCGGCGCAGGAACGCGCCGCACCCTCTGGTATCCGAGTCACCCCGCGTGAGCATCCAACTCGACGTCACCCTCCGTCGCAGCGCCTTCACCCTCGAGGCAGCCTTCGAGGCCGGGCCCGGGCTTACCGCCCTGTTCGGGCGCTCGGGCTCGGGCAAGACGACGCTGATCGACCTGATCGCCGGGCTTGCCCGGCCGGACCGGGGCCGGATCGTGGTCGATGGCGTCGCGCTGGTCGATACCGAAGCCGGCCTCTTCCTCCCGCCCCACCGGCGGCGGATCGGCGTGGTGTTCCAGGACGCGCGGCTGTTCCCGCATCTCAGCGTACGGACCAACCTCGGCTATGGCCGCGTCTTCGCCCGGCAGCGCTCCGATCCCGCGCAGGTCGATGCGGTGGTCGAGATGCTCGGCATCGGCCACCTGCTCGATCGCCGACCCAGCGGTCTCTCCGGGGGCGAGCGCCAGCGGATCGCCATCGGGCGCGCACTCCTGGCACGGCCGCGCCTCCTGCTGATGGACGAGCCCCTTTCGGCACTGGACGAGGCCCGCAAGGCCGAGATCCTTCCTTACATCGAGCGCCTGCGCGATGAGGCCGGCGTGCCGATCGTCTATGTCAGCCACGCGGTCGCGGAGGTCGCGCGGCTGGCCACCACGGTGATCGTGCTGGAGACCGGGCGGGTGGCCGCCGCGGGTCCCGCCGAGGCGATCCTGCGCCGGGCCGATCTCGCGCCGGTCCACGACGCCGAGGCCGGCGCGTTGCTGGACATGGTCGTAGAGGCAATCGATCCGGAAAGCGGCCTGACGCACCTCACCGGCGCCGCGGGGCGCCTGCTGGTGCCGGGGCTGGCGCGCCCGGTTGGAACGCGTCTGCGCGTGCGGATCCCCGCCCGCGACGTGCTGGTGGCAACCATGCGCCCGCAGGGCCTGAGCGCGCGCAACGTGCTCTCCGGCCGGATCTGCGGACTGGCCCCGTCGGGCACCGAGATGGCCGTGGAGATCGATTGCAACGGCGCGCATCTCGTGGCGCGCGTGACCTTGGCCGCGGTGCATGACCTCGGGCTCACGATCGGCCAATCCGTTCACGCCATCGTCAAGAGCGTCGCCTTCGACCCGGCCGGGATCGGTCAGTTGCCTACCGCTATGGCGATCTGAGCCGTCATGGGGCCGAGGCGCGACCACTCTGCCGGAAGCCGGAGCCGGCACGAGGCTCAGGCGCGCAGTCCGGCCTCACCGCGTGTTCGAAAGCCCGTGACCAGCATTCGCGGCGAGGCGCGCACGTCCGGAGACGCGCCCGCGAGACCGAGCGGGCGGGACGGTCTACCCGATCTGCGTCAGCAGCGTGAACGCGCCGAAGAGCAGAACGGCGCAGACAGCCACGGCCAGCAGAATGAGCGCGGCGCGCGATTCCCGTACTTCCGGCGACATGGGCCTGCCCGATCTGACTGCCGCGTGGCTCGCGATCCCGCGAGACTCGCACCGATGCCGCCGCCTGTCGACGTGCATCAGGGCCGCGCAGCCGACAGCGTGGCGGATCTGACGCCGCCTTTGGCCGAACCCGGCGCGCGCGACGGCGGATCGGCGTACAGAATGCCTCCGGATCATCACGGAGCGACCGATGCGGACCGATATCGCCTTTGTCTCGGAGGGCCGCACCCTGCGCGGCTGGCTGTACCGCCCTGAGGGAACCGCCAGCACGGCCCCGGCGATCGTGATGGCGCACGGCTTCTCGGCCGTGAAGGAGCAGTATCTCGACCGCTACGCCGAAATCTTCCAGGCCGCGGGCTTCGGCGTGCTGGTCTACGATCACGCCAATCTCGGCGCCAGCGACGGGTTGCCCCGGCAGGAGATCGATCCGGTGCTCCAGAAGCGGGGCTACCGGGACGCGATCAGCTTCGCGCAGACCGTGGCGTGGATCGACCCGGCCCGGATCGGGATCTGGGGCACCAGCTACAGCGGCGGCCACGTGATCGAGGTCGCGGCCATCGACCGGCGGGTCCGCTGCGTCGTCGCACAGGTCCCGCAGATCAGCGGTTCGGCCTCGGCGCAGCGCCGCACCCGGACCGATCTCGTGCCGGCTCAGCTGCGCCGCTTCGAGGCGGACCGCGCCGCCCGGTTCCGGGGCGAGGAGCCCGCCCTTCTGCCGGCGGTCTCGGCCGATCCGCAGCAGCCCTGCGCCATGCCGGGGGCGGACAGCTACGCCTTCTTCACAGAAACCGAGGCGTTCGCCCCCGCATGGCGCAATGCCGTGACCCTGCGCAGTGCCGAGATGTCGCGCGAGAACGAGCCGGGCATCCACATCGCCCGGATCAGCCCCACCCCGCTCCTGATGATCGTCGCCGAGGACGACCTGCTGACCGCCACCGATCTGTGCCTGGAGGCATATCAGCGGGCGCTGCCGCCCAAGCACCTCGTGATGGTGCCGGGCGGGCATTTCGATCCCTATGTCCGGCATTTCGAACGGACCAGCACGGCGGCGCGCGACTGGTTCGCGGCCCATCTCGGCGATGCAGCCCGCACCTGACCGGCCCCCCGACATCGTCTGCGCGCGCCGGGACTACCCGGATGGCTTCGTCGTCGGTCCGCACTGCCATGCGCAGGCGCAGCTGATCTACGCCACGGCCGGCGTGATGGAGATCCGCGCGGCGGGAGGCCTGTGGCTGGTTCCACCGCAGCGCGCGCTCTGGGTGGATGCCGGTGTGGCCCACGCGCTCCGCGCCCGCGGGACGGTCTCGCTGCGGACCCTCTACCTTGACCGCGATGCCGTGCCGCCCGGCCTGCCGGAGGAACCCGCGAGCCTCGTGGTCTCCCCGCTGCTGCGCGCCCTGATCCTGCGCGCCGTCGAATCCGCCGGCGCGCCCGATCCCGACGGCCGGCACGGCCGGCTTCTCGGCGTGTTGATCGACGAGATCGCGATCCTGCGACGCTGCCCGCTTCAGCTCGCGCTTCCAACCGAGCCGCGGCTGCGCCGGGCCTGCGAAGCCATCCTGGCGGACCCCGGCGGACGGCTCGACATGGCGGCCCTCGCCGCCCGGGCCGGCACCTCCGAACGGACGCTCGCCCGCTTGGCCGAGCGGGACTTGGGGCTGCCCTTCTCACTCTGGCGGCAGCAGGCGCGGATCCTGGCAGCCCCGCCCATCCTGGCCGGCGGCGGCTCGGTCACCGAGGCGGCCCTGAGCCTCGGCTACGCGAGTCCCAGCGCCTTCGCGGGCATGTTCCGCAGGCTCGTCGGTGCGCCCCCATCGGCCTTTCAGGCGGCACGCTTACCGTCCCGACCGTCCGCAGGAAGCGTTTGACAGGCGCCCGGCACGTCGATCAATTTGTACCGATCGGTACAAACCCCGGAGCGTCGGATCGTGTCGGATCGCCCACCCTTTCCTCCCTTCACCGCCGAGACCGCCGCCCAGAAGGCCCGCATGGCCGAGGATGCCTGGAACGGGCGCGATCCCGAGCGCGTCTCGCTCGCCTACACGCCGGACAGCGTCTGGCGGAACCGCAGCGAGTTCCTGACGGGGCGCGAGGCCATCGTGGCCTTCCTCCGGCGCAAATGGGCGCAGGAACTCGATTACCGGCTGATCAAGGAGGTCTGGACCTTCGGCGGCGACCGGATCGCGGTGCGCTTCGCCTATGAGTGGCACGATGCGGAGGGGCAGTGGTACCGCTCCTATGGCAACGAGAACTGGGAATTCGATGCGCACGGGCTGATGCGCCGCCGGATCGCCAGCATCAACGATCTGGCGATCGCCGAATCCGACCGGAAATTCCACTGGCCGCTGGGCCGCCGGCCCGACGAGCACCCCGGCCTCACCGATCTCGGCCTCTGACCACGGTGACCGGCCGGGCCGAGACGCTACAGAGGCTCGCCGAGGTGTTTCGCGCGCACGGCTACGAGGGCGCCAGCCTCGCGCTGATCAGCCGGGCGACCGGCCTGGGCAAGGGCAGCCTGTACAACCTCTTCCCCGGCGGGAAGGCCGAGATGGCCGCCCTGGTGCTGGCCGAGATCGACGGATGGTTCGAGGCCAACCTCTACGCGCCGCTCCGCGAGGCGAAACAACCCGCGGAGGCGGTATCGGCCATGTTCGACGCGGTCGAGGCGTATTTCCGGTCCGGCCGCCGAGTCTGTCTCGTGGGAGTCGTGGCACTCGGCCCTGAGCGCGACCGCTTCGGCGCGGCGGTGCGGAGCTACTTCGCGCGCTGGATCGCGGCCCTGGCCGGTGCTCTTGAGCGATCGGGCCGGAATACGGCGGTGAGCAATGCTCTGGCGGAGGAGATCGTTGTCCAGGTCCAGGGGGCCATCGTGCTGGCCCGGGCGCTGGACGATCCGGCGGTCTTCTCGCGGGCGATGACGGCGCTTCGTGTTAAGGCTGCTGCTTAACGCCACCCGTCATGCTGCTGCGCACCACGGCCGCGGGATCAAGTGCCGGTCCCCTTTCCATTCGGGCTCGCGCATCCACACGACGGCCGCCGCGCCGACGATCGATGCGGAGATCCCCTCTCCCCGCGTGCTGGGAGAGGGCCGCGTCTCCCCCTCGTCGGGGAGCGCAGCGAGGCGGCAGCCGGAGGTGAGGGGGCGATTCCGGATGAGCCTCTTCCGGCACCTCCCCCTCACCGCCGCTCCGGCTACGCCTGCGCTTCCCGCACGGACGACGAGGTCCGTGCGGGCCTCTCCCCGCCCGCGGGGAGAGGGGGCAGGTCGCGTTTGGCAGGAACCAATTCGCGAACCTCGCAAGGGGCCGCCGCGGCGGCCCCGCGTTTCACGCGGCGGTGCGGCGCTCGACCATCCGGGCCAGGAACGCGCTGCCGACCGGGATGATCGAATCGTCGAAGTTGTAGCCGGCATTGTGCAGGCCGGGGCCGGGATTGGCGCCGAGCCAGACATAGGCGCCGGGCACCGCCAGGGTCATGTCGGCGAAATCCTCGCTGCCCATCTTCGGCGTGACGTTCGTCTCGACCATGTCGGCCCCGAGCAGTTCGGTCGCAACCTCGGTGGCGGCCGCGGCCTGCTCCGGGGCGTTCTCCAGCACGGAGAACACGTCCTGCAGATCGACCGTGACCTCGGCGCCGTAAGCCGTGGCGAAGCCCGCCGCCAGCTCACGCATGCGGGTGCCGGCAAGCGCCCGGATCTCCTTGTCGAAGGTGCGGATCGTGCCGGCGAGATGCGCCGTCTCCGGGATCACGTTGTAGGCCGAGCCCGCCTCGATCCGGGTGATCGACAGCACGATCGACTTCAGCGGGTCGGCGTTGCGCGAGACGATCGATTGCAGTGCCTGGGCGAGCCCGGTGGCGATGATGATCGGATCGGTGCCCCGGTGCGGCTGGGCGGCGTGGATGCCCTTGCCGCGGATATGGATGTCGAAGAAGTCCGCCGCCGCCATGATCGGGCCCGGCCGCAGCTTGATCGTGCCGGCGCCGCCGCCGGGCTGATTGTGCAGGCCGTAGATCTCGTCGCAGGGGAATTTCTCGAAGAGACCGTCCTTCAGCATGGCCCGGGCGCCGCCGCGGCCCTCCTCGGCGGGCTGGAACACGAAAACCGCCGTGCCGTCGAAGTTGCGCGTCTCCGAGAGGTAGCGCGCGGCGCCGAGCAGCATCGTGGTGTGGCCGTCATGGCCGCAGGCGTGCATCTTGCCCGCATAGGTCGAGCGGTAGGGGAGGTTGGTCTCCTCCTCGATCGGCAGGGCGTCCATGTCGGCGCGCAGGCCGATCCGGCGGCCGTTGTCGGTGCGGCCCTTGAGCAGACCCACGACGCCGGTGCCGCCGATCCCGCGATGCACCTCGCAGCCGAGCTTCTCCAGCATCTCGGCGACGATGCCGGACGTGCGCACCTCCTCGAAGCCGAGCTCGGGATGGGCGTGGAGATCGCGGCGGAGCGCCGTCAGCTCGTCGGCATAGGCCTTGATGTGGTCGATCGGACTCATGTCTCAGGCACTCTCGGGGGTAGAGGTCGGGGTGGGCTCCGCGCCATCACAAGTGGCGCCGCCCTCCGTGCGCCGGAACGGCGTCAGCGTGTCAAGGACGTCCACCGCCTCGGCGACGTGGGCGCGCTCGCGCTGCAAGTAGTCGGCCACCGCGCGGCGGAGCGCCGGGTCGGCGATGTCGTGGGCCGAGTGCATCAGAACCGGCCGGTAGCCGCGGGCGAGCTTGTGCTCCCCCTGCGCGCCGGCCTCGACCCGCTTCAGGCCCCTGTGAATCGCGAAATCGATCGCCTGATAGTAGCAGACCTCGAAGTGCAGGAAGGGATGGTCCTCGATGCAGCCCCAGTTGCGGCCGTAAAGGGCCGTGTCGCCGATCAAATTGATCGCGCCCGCGATGTAGTCGCCCGACCGCTTGGCCATCACCAGCAGCACGCGGTCGGCCATGCGCTCGGACAGGAGCGAGAAGAATTTGCGGTTGAGGTAGGGCCGGCCCCATTTCCGCGAGCCCGTGTCCATGTAGAAGGCGTAGAACGCGTCCCAGTGGGCCTCGGTGATGTCGGCGCCGGTCAGGTGCTCGACCGTGATGCCGGGTGAGAGCGCGTCGCGGCGCTCCTTGCGGATGTTCTTCCGTTTCCGCGAGGCGAGGGCGGCGAGGAAGTCGTCGAACGTCGCGTAGCCGTCATTCTCCCAGTGGAACTGCTGGTCGGTGCGCTGGAGGAAGCCCGCGGCGCCGGCCCGGTCCCACTCGGCCTCGCGCATGAAGGTGACGTGGATCGAAGAGGCCTTGGTCTCGCTCCGGAGCGCCCGCAGGCCGGCGACCAGCCCGGCCGTGGCCTCGTCCGGATCGGCCCCCGGCGCGATCAGGAAGCGTGGGCCGGTGACCGGCGTGAACGGGATGCTCACCTGAAGCTTCGGGTAATAGGAGCCGCCGGCCCGCTCGTAGGCGTCGGCCCAGCCATGGTCGAAGACGTACTCGCCCTGGCTGTGCGATTTCAGATAGCAGGGCACCACGCCGAGCCGCTCGCCGTCGCGCTCGACCGAGACGTGGAGCGGCAGCCAGCCGGTCCGGCGCGAGACGCAGCCCGAATCCTCCAGCGCCGACAGGAAGGCATAGGAGACGAAGGGGTTGTGGGTCTCGTCGCCGGCCGCGAGCGTCTCGGGGGAGAAGGCGCAGGCATCCCAATCCGCCGAGCCGATCTCCTTCAATCCGGGCAGCGCCCGCACGGTGAGCGTGGGGGTTTCCGGCGTCGGCCCGGGTGCTTGCTTCATGGAGACGAGTCTAATCCCTGCCCGGGCGGGGGCAAGCGGGCGGATGCGCGCGGCAGGAATGGCGGCCTTGTCAGACGGGGGCAGACGTCACACCATCGGGTCTTGGGAATCCGGGACCGAACTGCATTCCCATGACCCGGCACGCCGCAGACCTCGCGATCCACACGGGCACCGACCAGCATCCGCCGGACGATTTCGCCGAGGACGTGCTGTGCGAGATGAGCAATCTCGACACGCAGGATACCAACGTCCCCGGCACGATCTTCGTCTCGACCGCGCTCGGTTCTCACGGGCCGCGGGTGAAGTGGTATCCCGACCGGGCCGGGCGGACGCTCCCTTGCCTGATCGTTTCCATCGAAGCTGCTCCGAAGGTCCAGGACGATTTTGTCCGGACGCCGGCTTCCCGAGCGGCTGCGCCGCTGGTCGTCGCTTGGGTGCGCCTGAACCCTGTCGCGCTGCTCGAATTCTGGGCGAGCGGCGCATCGTGGACGCGCCGCGAGGTCGCGGCCTTCCTCGATGGTCTGCACAAGCTGCCCTGAGGCTCCGTCGGGTCCCGAGTCGCGACAGGCCTTCAGGCCGCGGTGGCAGGCGGGTTCAGCGCCCGCTTCGCAGTCTCCGGCTCGCGATCCAAGATGTCGAACAAGGCCCGGATGCCACTCGGCAACGCGGTGCGGCGCGGCTCCCAATTCCGATAGGTCGCCACCGGCACGCCGATCGGTGCAGCCAAGCGCGCCTGCGTGAAACCGAAGCGTTCGGCCGGTCGCCTCACGGCACGAAGCCCTCGAACACCATCTGGTCCGCATGTGCGCCCGCACGGGCGCGCTGGTCCTCGGTCCGGACCGTCCAGGCCATGACCGGGATCCGCCCGAGCAGCCGGCAGAGATAGGTCGGCGCGCAGGGCAGGTCGTCCACGCGCCAGGACAGGAAGTCGGGCCGGGTCTCGGCGAAGTGCAGAAGGTTGGAGAGGGCCAGCCGCAGACTCGGCGGCAGCGCCGCGTAGGCGGGATCGTCCTGGGTCGTCTCCGCCACGATCCCGCGCGGGATTTGCGGACAGAGGTCGCGCAGCGCCGCGACCACCTGCGGATCGAAGGATTTGAGCGCCACCGGCCCCGTATAGGCCTTGGTCACCTCGGCGGCGCGGGTGGCCAGCCGCAAGTCGCCGTCGTAGCGGGACTTCACCTCGATCACCACCGGCACCGCCCCGGCCACCGCGGTCAGGAAGGCCGGCAGGGTCGGGATCGTCTCCGCGGTCCCGCCGACCGTGAGCGTCCCGAGATCGGAGGCCGATCGCTCCGCCACCGCCTCGCTCGCCCCGGTCAGGCGGCCGAGGGTGGAATCGTGGAACACCATCGCCTCGCCGTCGGCACTGAGCTGAACGTCGCATTCGATGGCGAAGCCGCCGGCCACGGCCGCCCGGGCCGCGGCCAGCGTGTTCTCCGGCCGGCCCGCCGCCCGATCGTGCAGCCCGCGATGGGCGATCGGCCGCGCGGTCAGCCAGTCCGGCGCCGCCATCGTCAGCGGACCTCGAAGAGCGCCTCGACCTCGACGGCCGCGTCGAGGGGCAATTCCGCCACGCCGACCGTGGACCGCGCATGGCGGCCCCGGTCGCCCAGGAGCTCGACCATCAGGTCGGAGGCGCCGTTCATCACCCCGGCCACCGCCGAGAAGCCCGGCGCCGCGTTGATGAAGCCGCCGAGGCGGATGCACTGGACCACGGCGCGGTCGAGATCCCCCACCGCGGCCTCGAGCTGGGCGAGGACGTTCAGGGCGCAGAGCCGGGCCGCTTCCTTGCCGGCCTCCGCCGAGACGCTGCCGCCGACCTTGCCCTTGTGTTCGGCCGCGATGGCGCCGTCGGCGCCGAAGCAGATCTGGCCGGAGATGACGACGAGGCTGCCCGCGCGCACGAAGGGCACGTAGTTGGCGACCGGCGCCGCCGCCTTCGGCAGGGTGAGTCCGAGCGCCTTCAGGCGTTCCTTGATCGTGCTCATCGCAAAACTCCCGCGCTGATCGAAACCGCCCGATGCTGGAGCATGGCCGGCCCCCGTCACGCAAGGGGGCGCAGTCCTTGCAGCGGGTAGAAATCGGGTGTTCCGAAGCACCGCGCAGAGCTGCCGCGCGGGTGCGGTGACCATTGAATCGTTGACAGGGCCGCGCTCTTTCATAGTAATCGCGCGCGTGCCGCCCCTGACTGAGGCGGCACTTTCATTTGGAGCCGGCTAACGCCTGCTTCGGGATCGATTGAAGAACGGAGATGGGACCCGTGACGTCAGCCCTTCTGCCGACCTATGTCCGCGCGCCGCTCGCCTTCGAGCGCGGCGAAGGCGCTTGGCTGGTGACGGAGGGCGGGGAGCGATACCTCGATTTCGGCGCCGGCATCGCCGTCAACGCGCTGGGCCACGCCCATCCCCACCTCGTCGGCGCGCTGACCGAGCAGGCGAATCGGATCTGGCACACCTCGAACCTGTTCGAGATCCCCGGCGGCGAGCGGCTCGGCCAGCGCTTCGTCGACGCGACCTTCGCGGACGTGGTGTTCTTCTGCAATTCGGGCGCCGAGGCCAACGAGGCGGCGATCAAGATCGCCCGCAAGTATCACGCGGCCGGCGGCCATCCCGAGCGCTTCCGGATCGTCACCTTCGCGGGCGCCTTTCACGGGCGGACGCTGGCGACCCTCGCGGCCGGCGGCCAGCAGAAGTACATGGAGGGCTTCGGGCCCAAGGTCGGGGGCTTCGATCAGGTCCCCGCCGGCGACTGGGCGGCGCTCGAGGCCGTGATCGGGCCGGAGACGGCGGCGCTGATGATCGAGCCGATCCAGGGCGAGGGCGGCGTGCGGGTGATTCCCACCGCGGATCTCCGCCGCCTGCGCGAGATCTGCGATGCCAACGGCCTGCTCCTGATCATGGACGAGGTCCAGACCGGCATCGGCCGCACCGGCAAGTTGTTCGCGCATGAATGGTCGGGCATCACGCCGGACATCATGAGCGCCGCCAAGGGCATCGGCGGCGGCTTCCCGATGGGCGCCTGCCTCGCCACGCGCGAGGCCGCCCGGGGCATGACCGCCGGCACGCACGGCACCACCTTCGGCGGCAACCCGCTCGCCATGGCGGTGGGCAACGCCGTACTGGATGTGGTGCTGGGCGAGGGCTTCCTCGATCGGGTCGCCCGCTCGGGCCTGCTTCTGAAGCAGAAGCTCGCGGCCCTGCGCGATCGCCATCCGCACGTCTTCGAAGAGATCCGCGGCGAGGGGCTGATGCTCGGCCTCAAGCTCGGCGTGCCGAACACCGACTTCGCCGCCGCCGCGCGCGACGCCCATCTGCTGGTCATCCCGGCGGGCGACAACATCGTCCGCCTGCTGCCGCCGCTGACCATCGGCGAGGCCGAGATCGACGAAGCGGTCCGGCGCCTCGACACGGCCGCATCCGGATTCGAGGCCGTGCGCGGCGCGGCCGAGTAGGCGCGGCTTCCCAGAGACCGTCGAACACCGCCCGCCGCCCCGCGGCGGGCGGCCCGAAGCGTTTCCGGACACGGTCGATTCCGCCGTGTTGGACGGAAAGGCCCCTGTTAGGAGATAGAGTGCGGTTCATGATCAGGTGATCGTTGAGCAGACTCTAGTTATTGTGACGCGATGAAAGCCCAGATGAATGGCCGGGCGAAGGCCCCGGCCCCGCACCTGACCGGTGCCGGCCCCCGTCATTTCCTTGATCTCAAGGATTTCTCCGGGGCGGAGCTACGCCGGGTCCTGGATGCCAGCGCGGCCATCAAGGCGCTGCGCCGCAAGGGCGAGCGGGCCGCCGACCGGCCGCTGACGGGCAAGACCCTGGCGATGGTGTTCGACCGGCCCTCGACCCGCACCCGCGTCTCGTTCGACGTGGCCATGCGCGAGCTCGGCGGCGAGACGCTGATGCTCACGGGCTCCGAGATGCAGCTCGGCCGCGGCGAGACCATCGGCGACACCGCGCAGGTCCTGTCCCGCTTCGTCGACGCGATCATGATCCGCATCCTCGATCACGGGCAGATGCTGGAGCTGGCCGAGCACGCCACCGTGCCGGTGATCAACGCGCTCACCAAGGTCTCGCACCCCTGCCAGATCATGGCGGATGTGCTGACCTTCGAGGAGCATCGTGGGCCGATCAAGGGCCGCACCGTGGCGTGGTCGGGGGATTCCAACAACGTGCTGGCGAGCTGGGTCCACGCCGCCGCGCGGTTCGACTTCACCCTCAACGTCGCGAGCCCGCCCGAGCTGGCGCCCCCGCCCGCGCTGATCGCCTGGGCCAAGCAGGAGGGCGCGAAGCTCAACGTCACCACGGACGCCTTCGCGGCCGTGGACGGTGCGGATGCGGTGGTGACGGATTGCTGGGTCTCGATGGGCGACGACGACGAGGCCCACCGGCACAACCTGCTGAGCCCGTATCAGGTCAACGCCAAGCTGATGGCGGCCGCGAACCCGGACGCGATCTTCATGCATTGCCTGCCCGCCCACCGCGGCGAGGAGGTGACCGCCGAGGTGATGGACGGCCCGCGCTCGGTCGTGTTCGACGAGGCCGAGAACCGCCTGCACGCGCAGAAGGGCATCCTGGCCTGGTGCCTGCGCGCGGCCGGGCTCTGAGGCCGGGCTCGCGCGCGCGGCCTCGGCACACCATATGGGGTGAAGCGGGCGGCGTGCGCGGCCCGTATCCCCATCACGGCTGCCGACAGGCGGCACCCCGGCGAGGCTGTGGCGCGACGCGTCCGTCCTCCCACGGGGCGCGGGCGGGGTGAGGATCGCTCCGTTCAGGCTCGCCCCTCACGCCGCTCGGCGCCCATGGCACATCGAACCGGCGCATCGATCGGAGAGGGCATGAGTTCAGGAACCCCGTCGCATTCGGAGGCCGCGCAGGCCGGCAACGGCCATGCGGGCGGCGACGACGCCGTGCTGCCCTTCGCCGTGGAGGCGCTGGACGTGCGCGGGCGCGTGGTCCGGCTCGGCCCCGCCGTGGACACGATCCTGCGCCGGCACGGCTATCCGGATCCGGTGGCGCGGCTGCTCGGCGAGGCGGCGGCGCTGACGGTGCTGCTCGGCTCCTCGCTCAAGTTCGAGGGCCGGTTCCAGCTCCAGACCAAGACCGACGGGCCGGTGGCGATGATCGTGGTCGATTTCGAAGCCCCCGATCGCCTGCGCGCCACCGCGCGCTTCGAGACCGAGCGCGTCGCCGCCCTCGGCTCCGGCCCGCTCAAGGATGCCGATCTGATCGGCACCGGGCATCTCGCCATGACCATCGACCAGGGGACCACGGCCAGCCGCTACCAGGGCGTCGTGGCGCTCGAAGGCCAGAGCCTGGAGGAGGCCGCGCACCAGT
Organism: Methylobacterium sp. 2A; assembly: GCF_009806555.1. GTDB lineage: Bacteria > Pseudomonadota > Alphaproteobacteria > Rhizobiales > Beijerinckiaceae > Methylobacterium. The sequence continues at coordinate 88,158 of NZ_VUOK01000064.1, forward strand.
ATTTCCGCCAGTCCGAGCAGATCCCCACCCAGGTCCGCCTCGCGGTCGCCGAGGCCGTGGAGGAGGGGGCCGGGCATTGGCGGGCCGGTGGGCTGCTCGTGCAGTTCCTGCCGCAGTCGATCGACCGCGCCCGCCTCGCCGACCTGCCGCCCGGCGACATCCCGGAGGGGCACGCGCATCTCTCGGGCCAGGCTCCTGAGGACGACGCCTGGGTCGAGGCGCGCTCCCTCGTCGCCACGATCGAGGATCACGAACTGGTCGATCCCAACCTGTCGAGCGAACGGCTGCTCTATCGGCTGTTCCACGAGCGCGGCGTGCGCGTCTTCGATCGCCAGCCCGTGCGGGAAACCTGCCGCTGCTCGCGCGAGCGGGTGATGGGCATGATCCGCTCGTTCTCGCCGCAGGAGCGGCGCGACATGGTGGCGGATGACGGGCGCATCGTCATCACCTGCGAGTTCTGCTCCCGGCGCTACGAACTCGACCCGCAGACGGTCGAAGCCGAGATCGCGGACCAGCCGAAGCAGTAGAATCCGACCTCGCTATCGATTGCCCAGGCTTTCGCCGCACTCTTACGGCCAAGCTTTGCCCGCGAAACGCAGTAATATCCGTATTCGTTGCGCGAATTTTTCAGGAGCCTGACCAGAACCGTTTCCGGACCTTCGACGTTGCGTGGCAGAATCAACATCGGAGGTACGTCATGCGGAGATTGTCGATTGGTTTGGCCGCGCTGCTGATGAGCACCTCGGTCTACGCGCAGCAAGGTGGCGCGGATCGCGGGCTCGGGATGGGCGGCCGCGCGGGGCAGGGCGGATCCGAGTCCAGCATGAAGTCCGGCGCCGAGGGCGGCCGGATGGGCGGCGAGCGCGGCGGCATGCAGGGCGGCCAAGCCGCTGCCGAGCGGAACGCCGGCCAGGGGCAGGCCGATCGGGGCCGGACGCCCGGCGGCTCGGATCGGATGGCGCAGGATCGGAACCAAGGTGATCGCGCCGGCGCCGAGCGTGGCGATCGCGACAACGCCCGGGCCGACCGGAACGCCCGCGGAGATCGCGACGGCGCCCGCGCTGAGCGTAACGAGCGCGGCGACCGCCGGAGCGACCGTGTCGATGTCCGCGGCCGCACCGATGTCGGCAGCCGGACCGACGTGCGCTCGGACCGGGTCGAGGGCGGCTTCCGCCGCGAAGGCCGCTACGTGTTCATCGGCGGTCGCCGCGTCGTGTACGGCTCCCCCGAGTATCGCCGCCTGATCGTCACCGAGAACCGCGGCCCGCGTCAGCGCTACGTCGTCATCCGCGGCCAGCGCGTTCTCTACGGCTCGCCGGAATATCGCCGGCTCGTCAGCGTCCGCGAGAACGGCCCGCGCGAGCGCTATGTCGTCATCCGTGGCCATCGCGTCCTGTACGGCTCGCCCGAGTACCGTCGCCTCGTGTCGGTGCAGGAGGATCGCTTCGTGACGATCCACGGCCAGCGCGTGCGTTACGGCTCCGCGGAATACCGTCGCCTCAGTGGCGGTGGCACGGTCAACGCGAGCTTCCGCTCGGAGCAGCGCGCCGGCGCCCGGTTCGACAGGCACGGCGACCGGGACGGGATCCACAACGCCTCGCGCACCGAGGGCCGCGATAACGGCCGCAATGCCGGCAGGACGGACCGTGGCAACGACCGCGGGATGGAGCGCAACGCCGAGCGCAACGGCCGGAACGACGGCATGCGCAACAGCGACATGCGCGGCAACCAGCAGGACGGCATCCGCAACGCCTCCGACCGCGGCAACGCGCAGGGCGGCATGAAGTCCGGCACCGAGGGCGGCCGGATGGGTGGTGGCGAGCGCGGCGGTATGCAGGGCAACGCCGCTGGCGGCGGCACGGGCGGGGCTCAGGGCGGAAGCCGGACCGGCGGTGGTCAGCCGGGCGCCGGACGCAACTAAGCGATGTGATTCGGGGGAGGGGCCATCCGGCCCCTTCTCCTCGGTCGCATCGGTCTACGAAGACGGTGGACGCTGAAACCGGGGATCTCTTTTCCCCTGTTGCAGGCCATGCGCGGACGGCTCCGCTTCACTCCCTCCCCCTCTGCGTCAGCAGGGGTCGGGCGCGGGGAAACCGGGTTCAGGAGTGGGCGCGATTAGCCGGGCGGGCAGTGACCATTCTGCGCCGTCGCTCCCCTCTCCCGACCCCCTTCGGGGGCCACCCGTCCCCGCAGAGGGGGAGGGAGAGTGCGGATTCGCCTCCGCTGGAAGCCAGGGGCGCATGGCGGACGGGGTTGCACTGAGCGGCCGGGAACCTGGCAGTTCGGACGCGCCGCCCCCTCACACCTTGAGCACGGGCTCGGCGATGTCACCGCCGCCGCGGGCCTTGAGGTAATCCGGCTGGAACAGGCACATCCGGACCGCATCGCGGTAGCGCCCGTTCACGAAAAACTCGTCCTTGAGCACGCCCTCCGGACGGAAGCCGCAGCGCTCGTAGATGCGCACCGCCCGGGCATTGTCCCGGTCGACGTGCAGGTAGAGCTTGTGGATGTTGAGCACGCTGAACGCGTAATCCATGGCGATCCGGGTCGCCTGCCACGCGTAGCCCCGGCCCTGGAAGGCTGGGTGGATCGCGATCTGGAATTCGCAGCGCCGGTGCAGGTGGTTGATCTCGACCAGCTCGATCAGCCCGGCCGGCTCGCCGCTCGGATCGGCCACGATGAAGCGGCGTTCGCTCTGGTTGTGGATGTTGCGCTCGTAGAGCTGCTGCAGTTCGGCGAAGGACTCGTAGGCCTCCTCGAACCAGTAGCGCATGATGCTGTCGTTGTTGTTGAGCTGGTGGACGAAGCGCAGGTCCTCCCGCTCCAGCGGCCGCAGCTTGATGGTGATATCGGTGAGCGCCCTCATGACGCACAGGCCTCGATCAGGTCACGCAGGAACCGTTCGCCCTGGCCCAGCGCGTCCAGGGTGATGAACTCGTCGGGCTGGTGGGCTTGCGCGATGTCGCCCGGCCCGCAGACCACGGTGGGCAGGCCCGCAGCCTGGAATCGCCCGGCCTCGGTGGCGTAGGGCACCGCTACGGTGCGATTGCGCCCCGCGAGCCGCAGGCACAGCCGCTCCGCCGCCGAACCCGGATCGGGGGCGAGGCCCGGGATGTCGACCTCCTCCAGGGTCTCGATCCGCCCGAAATCGCCGTAGCGGTTGAGCCGCTCCCGGGTGACCCGCTCCACCACCTCGGCGAACAGCCGCGGGATCTCGGCCGGATCGAGGTCGGGCAGGCCGCGATACTCCCAATGGAAGCGGCATTCCTTGGCGATGATGTTCCGGGCGGTGCCGCCCTGGATCGTCCCGACATGGACCGTGGTGGCGGCCGGATCGAACCGGCCGGTCGCGTCGCCGCGCTCGATCATCAGGTCGGCGATCCGGTTGAGGCCGGCCACCAGCTCGCAGGCGGCCGCCACCGCGTTGGCCCCGAGGGCCGGCCGGGCCGAATGGGCCTCGCGGCCATGCACGGTGGTCAGGCAGGTCACGATGCTCTTATGCGCGTCCGCAACCTCCAGGCCGGTCGGTTCGCCCACGATCACGGCTCCGGGCCGCGGCAGGTCGGCGCCGAAGCGGGCAATTCCGTCCATCGAGCCGAGGCAGGTCGTCTCCTCGTCGTAGGAGAGCAGGATGTGGATCGGCCGCTTCAGCTCGGCCGCCAGCATGTCGGGCACCAGGGCGAGCGCGAGGGCGTCGAACCCCTTCATGTCGACCGCGCCGCGCCCGTAGGCCCGGCCGTCGGCGACGCGCAGGGTGAACGGGTCGGCGCTCCAGGCCTGGCCCGCCACCGGCACCACGTCGGTATGGCCGGACAGCACCACGCCGCCCTCGACCATCGGGCCGATCGTGGCGAGCACGGCGGCCTTGTCGCCGGCCGCGTTCGGCAGCCGCAGGTACGGGACGCCCCAGCCGTCGAGATAGGCGCAGACCGACTCGATCAGGGCGAGGTTGGACTTGTCGCTCTCCGTGTCGAACGACACGAGGCGGGCCAGCATGTCGAGCGGGCTCAGCCGCTCGCCGGTCGCGGGCATGGATTCCTCCGGGGCGAGGCCCCAGGTCTATAGGGCCTCAGTGCAGGCTGCGGCGGACGTGCGGGCTATCGAGGGAGAAGGCGGGGATCTCGGCCTCGAAGCTCTCACCGGCCACCGTCGCCATGGTGTAGCTGCCGGCCATCAGCCCGTCGGGCGTGTTGAGCGGGCAGCCGCTGGTGTAGCAGAAGGACTCGCCGGGCTCCAGCACCGGCTGCTTGCCGACCACGCCGGTGCCGCGCACCTCCTGGCAGGCCCCGTGCCCGTCGATGATCCGCCAGTGGCGCGAGCGGAGCTGCACCTGCTCGCTGCCGTTGTTCACGATCTCGACCGTATAAGCGAAGAAATAGCGGCTCTCGTTCGGCGAAGATTCCTCCTCGACGAAGCGAGACTGGACGGTCACACTTATTCCCCGCGTCTCAGCCTTGTACATCGCCCTATTTGGCCCTTCTTTCGGACGATACGATTCGCTGAAGCAGAACGAAACGCGCTTCCTGCGCGGTGGTAGTTGCCTATAGAATCCCCGTCAATTGCGGCGGACTACCTCGCGCGCGCTCAGGCCCTGCATCAGGCTGATTCGGGCACCGGTCGGAGAGGCGGGGCGCCTCGTGGCAGCTGGCGCTCCGGCTTAAGGCTGCGTTAGCCAGTCGCGGAGGAAAACGGAGCCGGACGCGGACCGGACCGGCGGCGCGCGAGAGAGGTACGGGCACGATGACAGCGGGCGCAGCCACGGGGAGCGCCGATTCGGGCGCCGGGAGCCGCAGCGGCATCCTGCCGGCCCAGGCCATCGCGGCGCTGGCACGAACGGGCGGGATCCGCACCGAGAGCCCGTTCGCGGCCGACCAGATCCAGCCGGCGAGCATCGACCTGCGCCTCGGCGGCACCGCCTACCGGGTGCGCACGAGCTTCCTGCCCGGGGCCGGACGCACGGTCCAGGCCTGCGTCGATCGCCTGGCCCTGCACCGGATCGACCTACGCCCCGGAGCCGTGCTGGAGACCGGCTGCGTCTACATCGCCGAATTGCAGGAGGGTCTGGCGCTGCCAACCGACCTCGCGGCGGCGGCCAATCCGAAAAGCTCTACCGGACGCATCGACGTGTTCACCCGGGTGATCACCGACCGGGGCGAGGCGTTCGATCAGGTCGAGCCCGGCTATGACGGCCCGCTCTACGCCGAAATCTCGCCGCGCACCTTCCCGGTCCTGGTCCGCACCGGCTCGCGCCTGTCGCAGATCCGCTTCCGCCGCGGGGCACCGCGGCTCGGCGAGGCCGAACTCGGCCTGCTCCACGCCCGGTCGGCCCTGGTCGATGTGGCCAATCCGTCCTTGCAGGGGGGCGTGGCGGTCTCGGTGGATCTGTCCGGCTTCGACGGGCTGATCGGCTACCGGGCGAAGCGCCATACCGGCCTCGTGGACGTGGACGCCCCCGGGCGCCACCGGGCCGCCGAGTTCTGGGAGCCGCTGGCGGCCGACGGATCGGGCAGCCTGATCCTCGATCCCGGCCAGTTCTACATCCTGGCCTCGAAGGAGGCGGTGCAGGTCCCGCCGGACCACGCCGCCGAGATGGTGCCGTTCGATCCGCTGGTCGGCGAATTCCGGGTCCATTATGCGGGCTTCTTCGATCCGGGCTTCGGCTATGCCGGGGCGGGGGGCGCGGGCGCCCGGGCCGTGCTGGAGGTCCGCTCGCGCGACGTGCCGTTCCTGCTGGAGGATGGCCAGATCGTCGGCCGACTCGTCTACGAACGCATGCTCGACGTGCCGGAGACGCTCTACGGGACCGGCGCCGGCTCGAACTATCAGGCGCAGGGGCTCAAGCTCTCGAAGCACTTCGTCCTGTAACGCGGGGGTCTCGATCGCATGGACGCGGTGGACCGGAAGATCCTGGACATCCTCCAGCAGGACGCGACGCTGCCCGTGGCCGAGCTCGCCGAGCGGGTCGGCGTCAGCGCGGCCCCGTGCTGGCGCCGGGTGAAGAAGCTCGAAGCCTCCGGGGTGATCCGCGGCCGGGTCGCGCTGGTCGACCGCCGCAAGGTCAACGTGCCGACGACGGTGTTCGTGGCCGTGAAGGCCCCGCGCCACGCCGCCGACTGGTCCGAGGCGTTCCGGCGGGTCGTCGCCGACTTCCCCGAGATCGTCGAGGCGTGGCGCCTCACCGGCGAGATCGATTACCTGCTGCGCATCGTCGTGCCCGACATCGAGGCCTACGATGCCGTGTATCAGCGGCTCATCGCCAAGCTCGATTTCTCGAACCTGTCCTCCTCCATCGCCATGGAGGAGATGAAGTACACGACCGCCGTCCCGACGCTCTACGTGGCGTGAGAGCGCCGCGGCGGCTCAGCCCGCCGCGACCGCGTAGGTCCGGTGGATCGAGGTCTCCTGCGCCCGGTGGTCGTAGCCGTAGACGTGGATCGAGACCGCCGCCTCCGGCCCGTCATTGGCGATCCGGTGCAGCTTCGGCCCCGTGGGCAGCATGCAGGCGACGAAACCCGGCTCGCGGACGGCATCCTGGGTCGCCATCGCGTGCGTGTCGCTGATCGGGCGATACCATGTCTCGCGTAAGGAGCCGCGCAGCAGCCCGAAGCAGCACGAGCAATGGTGATCGTGCACCGGCGTCATGGCGCCGGGCGCCCAGACCATGGCCCAGACGCTGATCGCTTCCGTGCCGAACAGCAGGTTCCGGCTGAGACCTTCGCCGCGCCCGACGAGGCGTGACGGGTCGAGCAATTCCGGCCGGGACAGGATGCGCACGAGCGTCGCACGGGCGGCGGCGAGATAGGCCTCCGGCGTGCGGCGGGCCGAGACGGCGAGATCCGACAGCATCGCCTCGATGTCGGCGGATGGAATCGCATGCACCATCACGGATCTCCTGCGCCACGATGTCCGAGCACCCCGGTATCGTATCGCGCTCCGGCCGCCGTGCGGTTGCGTTGTTCTTGTCTCTCATGCGGTCACGCGCAATTGCATTGCGCTGCGCAGCCGTCACACGAAACGTGATTGCGCTCCTCCCGAAGCAGGGATCGTGTTCGGATCGTCGATCCGGGTTTCCAAAGGGCGAGCCCTTTGGTGGGTTGTCAGGGCAAGGCCCTGACGGATTCCAGGGCTCTGCCCTGGACCCGCGAAAGGGCTCGCCCTTTCGAAACCCCGACCCATCCGCGCGGCGTCAGCCCGCCGCCGCCGCGTCGAGCAGCCACGCGATGTCACCCACGCTGGTGACGCGGCCCGCCGGCAGGTCCTCACCGGCGGCGAGGCGGGCGAGCGGCGCGCGCTTGCCCGCACCGGTCACGAGGAACAGCACGTGCCGGGAGGAGGCGAGCGCCGGAAACGTCAGCGTGATGCGCGGCACGAAGGGCGCGAGCCCCGCCTCGGGCACCGGCGCGACCAGCCGCTCCGTCTCCTCCACCGCCGGCTTGCCGGGGAAGAGCGAGGCGGTGTGCCCGTCCTCGCCGAGTCCGAGCAGCACGAGGTCGAACAGCGGCCGGGCGGCATCGAGCCTGTCGGCCCCGTAGAAGTCGAGCAGCGTGCGCTCGTAGGCGCGGGCGCCCGCCTCCGCGCCTTCGTCCGAAGGGATGAAATGCAAGTGCGTCGGCGGGATCGGCGCGCCGTGGCCGAAGGCCTCCCGGACCATGCGGACGTTGCTGCGTTCGTCGTCCCAGGGCACCACCCGGTCGTCGCCGAAGAACCAATGAACCCGCTCCCACGGCACCCGGGTCGCGTAATCCGGGCCAGCGAGGAGCCCGTACAGCACCTTCGGGGTCGAGCCGCCGGACAGGCAGACCGCGATCCGTTCGGACTGGTTCTCGCCACAGGCCACGATCAGCCGTTCGGCCGCCTCGCGGGCGACGGCCTGCGGATCCGTCAGGACATGGGTTCCGGCAGGAAGGCTCATGGCGCGCCTCTACTTCTTGGGCTCCTGGTGGCCACCGAACCCCTTGCGCATCGCCGAGAGCAGCTTGTCGGCGTAGCTCTCGTGCTCGCGGGAGCGGAAGCGGCGGTAGAGGGCGGCGGAGAGCACGGTCGCCGGCACGCCCTCCTCGATGGCAGCGTTTATGGTCCAGCGGCCCTCGCCGGAATCATCGACGTGGCCGGAGAAGTCGGAGAGCTGTTCGTCGCCGGCGAGCGCCTGGGCGGTCAGGTCGAGGAGCCAGGAGGAGACGACGCTGCCGCGCCGCCAGACCTCGGCGATGTCGCCGAGGTCGAGGTCGAAGCGGCGCTCCTCCGGCAGGCCCTCGGAATTGGCGTGGCGGAGGATGTCGAACCCCTCCGCGTAGGCCTGCATCAGCCCGTACTCGATGCCGTTATGGACCATCTTCACGAAATGGCCCGCGCCGGTCGGCCCGGCATGGATGTAGCCCTGCTCGGCGCGGGGATCGCGGCCCTCGCGGTTCGGGGTCTTCGGGATATCGCCGATGCCGGGGGCGAGCGTCTTGAAGATCGGATCGAGCCGGTCGACGGTTTCCTTATCGCCGCCGATCATCATGCAGTAGCCGCGCTCCAGGCCCCAGACGCCGCCCGAGGTGCCGACATCGACGTAGTGCAGGCCCTTTTCCTTCAGCGCGAGGCCGCGGCGGACATCGTCGCCGTAGAAAGAATTGCCGCCATCGATGATGCAGTCGCCGGATTGCATCAGGTTTCCAAGGGTCTGGACCGTCTGCTCGGTGATGGCGCCAGCCGGCAGCATCACCCAGGCCGTGCGCGGTTGTTCGAGCTTGGCGACCAGATCCTCCGGACTCGACGCGCCGACCGCGCCGGCCTCGACCAGAGCCGCGACGGCGTCGGGGTTCTGGTCGAACACCACGGCCTTATGCCCGTCCCGCAGGAGACGCCGGACGATGTTGCCGCCCATCCGGCCGAGGCCGATCATGCCGAGTTGCATCGCTGCTCTTCCTTCGATCGACCCCGCGGAGCGCGGTTCAGGTTTCTGTGGCGTCACCGATGTTCAAAGTTCATCGCGGCCTTGTCCCGGACACCTGGAACGACAGTGGAGGGTGATCCGGGACCCAGGAGAAGGCGCGCCGCGAAGCGGCTCAATAGCGGAGGCGTGTTCCGATACGGACGCTACGCGTCGCCTTATGCTGGATCCCGGGTCGCATTCCGCTGACGCTGCATGCGCCTGGGAAAGGGCGCCGGCCTATCCGTGTCCCTACGCCACCGCGGCCTTGAGCGCCGCCGCCACGCGCTTCAGCCCGGCTTCGAGATCGCCCTTGATGTGGACCCGCAGCGCCCGCCGGCCACGCTCGGCCAGCACGGCGAAGTCGCCCCGCGCCTGCGCGGCCACCACGGTACTGAAACCGAGCTTCCGGCCGGGGATCGGCAGGTCCTCCGACGGATCCGCGGTGATCTGCAGGAACACGCCGGTATCCGGCCCGCCCTTGTAGGCCTGGCCCGTGGAGTGCAGGAAGCGCGGCCCGAATTCCAGGCAGGTCGCCACCTTCCGGGCGTCACGCACCGCGATCCGGGCCTCCTGCAGGATATCCGCCGTCCGCGCGTCGCGCGGCACGTAGGCGAGGAGGGCGAGGTAATCGCCGTCCTTCAGGCGGGCGACCTGCGCCTTCAGCGCCGCGTCCAGCCCCTCCGAGGCCTGCTTCAGCCCCTCGGCGTTCTTCGGGTCGGCGTAGAGGGCGATGGTGTCATCCGAGAAGAGCGGCGTCTCCGAGGGTAGGGACCCGCTGGCCTCGGCCTCCGCGAACAGCTTCTTGGTCTCGACCTTGCTGGCCTCGACATCGGGCTGGTCGAACGGGTTGATGCCGATCACCGCGCCGGCGACCGCGGTCGCCATCTCCAGGCGGTAGAATTCCTGCGGCAGCTGCTCGACGGAATCGAGGGTGATGCGGGCGATCGGGTGACCGTCGCGCTCCAGGGCACGCAGGGCCTCGTCCTGCGCCACCTCGGCATGCCCGTCGAGGCGCAGGTAGAGGAAGAACCGGTCGTGCCCGTAGACCGCCGGGACGCCGACGGGCTCCCCGTCCACCGGCACGAGGCCCTTGCCCTGCTTGCCGGTCGATTCCGCGATCAATTGCTCGGCCCAGGCGCCGAAGCTCTCGATCGCCGGCGAGGCGATGACCGTCACCTTGTCGCGGCCGGCGAGCGCCGCGGCGCCGATGGCGGTGCCGAGCAGAACGCCGGGGTTCACCGCGGGCGGCACGACCGGGCCGCAGGAGCGGACCATGATGCGCGCCCGCTCCAACAGATCCTTCACGTCGAGGCCCATGGCGGCCGCCGGCACCAGACCGAAGGCGGAGAGCACCGAGTAGCGGCCGCCAATCTGCTTCACCCCGTAGAAGATCTTTTTGAAATAATCCGCCTTGGCGGCGCGCTCCATGTCGGAGCCCGGGTCGGTCACCGCCACGAAGTGCTCGCCGGCCTTCTCGCCGAGCACGTCCTTCGCGCGGGCCAGGAAGTAATCGCGGAAGACGTTCGGCTCCAGCGTCGAGCCGGACTTCGACGCCACGATGAACAGCGTCCTGGCCAGATCGATGCTCTGCTCCAGCGCACGGACCTGATCGGGATGGGTCGAGTCGAGGATCTGCAGCTTCGGAAAACCCTCGCGCGGGCCGTAGGTCAGGCTCAGCACCTCCGGGCCGAGGCTCGACCCGCCCATGCCGAGCACCACCGCGTCGGTGAAGCCCTGGCTCTTCACCCAGTCGGAGAAGGCGGCATAGTCGGCGGCCTTCTCAAGCTCCTCTTCGACGATGTGCAGCCAGCCGAGCCAGTTCGCCTCGTCGCGGCCGGACCAGACCGATGCATCGCCCGCCCAGAGGCGGCGGATCGCGCCGCTCGCCCGCCAGGACTCGACGGTCTTCTTGGCCTCGTTCGCCAGCGTCTCGTCCATGGCGAGGCTCTGGCCGTCCAGCCGGTGCCCCAGCAGAGCCGCGCGCTTGCCCGCGACGGCGCCGAGGAGGTTGTCGGCCGCGTCGATGAACAGCTGGACGCCCTCGCGCACCAATTGCTCGGCGATCTTCTCGATATCGATGCCGGTCCGGGCGAGCTTGGCCATTACGGCCTCGGCGCCCGGCACATCCTCCTCGATCGTCGCCCGGACCACGCCGTGGTCGCGGAACGCGTCCATGGTGGCCGGCGGCATGGTGTTGACGGTGTTCGGGCCGATCAGCTCCTCGACATAGAGCACGTCGGAATAGGCCTTGTTCTTCACGCCCGTGGAGGCCCAGAGCAGCCGCTGCGCCTTGGCGCCCTTCTCGGCGAGCGCCGTCCACTTGGACTCGGCGAAGATGCGCTTGTAGCGCTGGTAGGCGAGCTTGGCGTTGGCGATCGCCACCTTGCCCTTGAGCTGCTCCAGGGCGATCTTCTCGTCAGGGTCGTTGGCCTCAGCGATCTTCTCGTCCAGAAGCTTGTCGACCAGCACGTCGATGCGGCTGATGAAGAAGCTCGCCACGCTCGCGATCCGCGACACGTCGTGGCCGGCCTTCGCACGCGCATCGAGACCGTCGATGAAGGCGCGGGCCACCGCCTCGTAGGCCTCCTGCGAGAACAGCAGGGTGACGTTGATCGAGATGCCCTCGCTGGTGAGCTGGCGGATCGCCGGGATGCCCTCGGGCGTCGCCGGCACCTTCACCATCAGGTTGTCGCGCGAGACCGCCTTGTGCAGGCGCCGCGCCTCGGCCAACGTCTCCTCGGTGTCGAGGGCGAGGTAGGGCGAGACCTCAAGGCTGACATAGCCGTCGGCCCCGTCGCTCGCCTCGTAGACCGGGCGCAGCACGTCGGCGGCCGCCTGGATGTCGGCGATGGCCAGCCCCTCGTAGAGGTCGATGACCCGGCTGTCGCCGGTCTCCTGCACCGCCTTGAGGCTCGCATCGTACTCGTCCGAGTGGCCGATCGCCTTCTCGAAGATCGACGGGTTGGAGGTCACGCCCCGAAGGCCGTCCCGCTCCACGAGCTGCTTCAGCTCACCCTTCTGGATGAAGCCGCGGGCCACGAAATCGAGCCAGACCGCTTGATCCTGTTCGTCGTGCAGGGCCTTGAGCGCGTTCATGTCGTTTCCTCGTCTCGCGTGCCGCACTGACCGGACCCTCTCCCTCCCCCTCTGCGGGGGAGGGTGGCCCCTGCGTCAGCAGGGGTCGGGAGAGGGGAACCCGGCTTCAGGAAAGGTCGCGGCTTTCACGCAGCACAGAGCGATATCCTGTACCGTCGCTCCCCTCTCCCGACCCCCTTCGGGGGCCACCCTCCCCCGCAAAGGGAGGAGGGAAACCGTCGCGCAGCGGTCATCACCGCTTATGCTTGGCCACCTGAGCCTTCGCGGCCTCCAGTACCTTCTCCGGGGTAAAGCCGAACTTGGTCTGGAGATCCTTGATCGGCGCCGAGGCACCGAACGTGTGCATGCCGATGATCGTGCCCTCGGAGCCTGCGTAGCGGTCCCAGCCGATCACGCTGCCCTGCTCGACCGCCACCCGCGCCTTGACGGAGGGCGGCAGCACCGAGTCGCGGTAGGCCTGATCCTGACGCTCGAACAACTCCCAGGACGGCATCGAGACCACGCGGGCCTTCACGCCGTCCGCCGTCAGCGCCTCGTAGGCGCCGACGCAGAGCTGGACCTCGGATCCGGCGCCCAGCAGGATCACGTCGGGCGTACCCTCGCAATCGGCCAGCACGTAGCCGCCCTTGGCGGTTCCCGCGGCCGCACCGTATTTCGCGCGGTCGAGGGTCGGCAGGGGCTGACGCGAGAGCGCCAGCACCGCCGGCTGGTTCTTCAACGAAAAGATCACCCGGTAGGCCTCGGCGACCTCGTTGGCGTCGGCCGGGCGCAGGGTGATGAGGCCCGGGATGCAGCGCAGCGACAGGAGCTGCTCCACCGGCTGGTGGGTCGGCCCGTCCTCGCCCACGCCGATCGAATCGTGCGTGAAGATGTGGAAGATCGGCAGTTCCATTAAGGCGGCGAGCCGGATCGGCGGGCGCATGTAGTCGGCGAAGACCAGGAAGGTCGCGCCGTAGGCCCGCAGCCCCGAGAGGCCCAAGCCATTCACGATCGAACCCATGGCGTGCTCGCGGACGCCGAAATGCAGGTTGCGCCCGCCCGGCGAGAACGGGCCGAAGGAGCCTGCGCCCTCGAAGGTGAGGTTCGACTTGTTGGACGGCGCGAGATCCGCCGAGCCGCCGAGCAGGAACGGCACGTGCTGGGCAATGGCGTTCAGCACCTTGCCGGAGGATTCGCGGGTGGCGAGGCCCTTGGCGTCGGGCTCGAAGACCGGGATGTCCTTGTCCCAGCCCTCCGGCAGGCGGCCCTCCAGGAAGGCGTTCAGGTCCTCGGCATGCGCGGGATCGGCCGCCTTCGCCTTGCCGAGCAGGCCCTGCCACGCATCGTAGAGGGCGGCACCGCGCTTGCCGATGCCGTCGCGAAAGTTCTCCTGCACGCCGTCGGGCACGAGGAACTGCGCGTCCTCCGGCCAGCCATAGGCGCGCTTGGCGCCCTTCACCTCGTCCGGCCCGAGGGCGTCCGAATGGGCCTTCGGCGTGCCCTGCTTGTTCGGCGCGCCGTAGCCGATCACCGACTTGACGATGATCAGGGTCGGCCGGTCGTTCGTCGCCAGGAAGGTCTCGATCGAGCCCGCGAGCGCGTGGACGTCGTTGGCGTCGGCGACGCGCAGAACCTGCCAGCCATAGGCCAGGAACCGGGTCGCCACTTCCTCGCCGAAGGCCAGTTCCGTGTGGCCCTCGATGGTGATGGTGTTGTCGTCGTAGATCCAGCAGAGGTTGCCGAGCCGCAGGTGGCCGGCGAGCGAGGCCGCCTCCGAGGCCACGCCCTCCATCAGGTCGCCGTCCGAGCAGACCGCGTAGACGTTGTAGTCGAACAGCGGCAGGTCCGGCCGGTTCAGGTGCCGGCCGAGGTAGCGGCTGCCCATCGCCATGCCGACCGAGTTGGCGACACCCTGGCCGAGCGGGCCGGTGGTGGTCTCGACGCCGGTGGTGAAGTGGTATTCCGGATGGCCCGGGGTGCGGCTGTCGAGCTGGCGGAATTTCTTGATATCGTCCAGCGTCACGGCTGGTGCGTTGCCGCCGTCGCTCTCGGCCACATTGGCGAGGTGCAGCAGCGCGTAGAGCAGCATCGAGGCGTGGCCGCAGGACAGCACGAACCGATCGCGATTCGGCCAGTGCGGATGCGCCGGGTCGTAGCGCAGGTAGCGGTTCCACAGGGTGTAGGCCACGGGCGCGAGGCCCATCGGCGCCCCGGCATGGCCGGAATTGGCCTTCTGCACCGCGTCGATCGCGAGCGTGCGGATCGTGTTGATGCTGAGCGAGTCGATCTCAGCGAGGGCCGCCTTGGCGGGAGTGTCAGCACCGCTCATGGTTTTACGTCTTCCAGTTCGCCTTGCGCGTGCCGTTTGTCGGCCTCGCGCTGCCGCAGGACGGCGGGGGGAGCTCCGTTGCCCTTACCACCCTGCCGATCCGCCGGCCCCTCGCCGCGCGTATAGCTGAGGAGCGTGTTGACGAGCGCCACGTGGGTGAAGGCCTGCGGGAAGTTACCCACAAGGCGCTTGGCTTGCACGTCGTATTCCTCGCTGACGAGGCCGAGATCGGTGCAGATGCCGATCAGGCGCTCGATGATCGTCCGCGCCTCGTCCCGCCGGCCGAGGCCGATCAGGTTGTCGGCGTACCAGAACGTGCAGGGCAGGAACGCCCCCTCGTTGCCCTTGAGGCCGTCGGTGCTCTGCCCCTCGGTCTCGTAGCGGAGGATGAAGCCGTCCCGCATCAGGCCCTTGCCGATCGCCTCGACGGTGCCGACGACGCGCGGATCGTCCTGCGGCAGGAAGCCGGTATGGGCCATCAGCAGCAGGCTCGCGTCGAGCGCCTTCGAGCCGTAGGACTGGACGAAGCTGTTGAGCCCGGGATCGAACCCCTTCTCGCAGACCTCGGCGTGGATCTGATCGCGCACCGCCCGCCAGCGCTTGGCGTGCTCCTCCGTCGCGCTGGATTGGTGCATCTCGTGCATGCGCAGGGCCCGGTCGAACGCCACCCAGGCCATCACCTTCGAGTGGGTGAAGTGGCGCGGTCCGCCGCGCACCTCCCAGATCCCCTCGTCGGGCCGATGCCACGCCGTTTCCAGATGGGACAGGATGGCGAATCCGACCCGACGCCCGTCCTCGCTCACCGGCAGGCCGCGGGCATGGGCCTGATAGAGCGCGTCGAACAATTCGCCGTAGACGTCGAGCTGGAACTGGTTCGCCGCCGCGTTGCCGATCCGCACGGGCTTGGAGTTCTCGTAGCCGGGCAGCCAGTCGAGCTCGATCTCGGGCAGCAGCCGTTCGCCGCCGATCCCGTAAAGGATATGCGCCTGCTCGGGGTTGCCGGCCACGGCCCGCAGCAGCCAGCCGAGCCAGTTGCGCGCCTCGTCGATATAGCCCGCATCCATCAGGGCGATGAGCGTCAGCGTCGAATCGCGCAGCCAGCAGAACCGGTAATCCCAGTTGCGCTCGCCGCCGAGCCCCTCCGGCAGGGAGGCGGTCGGCGCCGCCACGATGCCGCCCGTGGGCTCGTAGATCAGCGCCTTGAGGGTCAGCAGGGAGCGCTGGAGCATCCGGTCCCAGGCCGTGCCGCCGGCGCAGCGACTCGACCAGTCGCGCCAGCCCTGATCGGCGATCTCGAGGGCCTTGCGTGGCTCGATCGGGGGCGGATCGTCCTCGTGGGAGGGGCCGTAGCTCAGCACGAACCGGTGCTTGTCCCCGGCCTGGACAGTGAATTCGGCGACCGTGGTCTGCGCGTCCGAGCCCTTGAGGTGAACATCCGTGCGCAGCACGACCTTGTGCGGACCCGAGACGGCGCGCAGGTCGCCGAGTTCCGAGCGCGACACCCAGGGCACCGCCGAGCCGTAATCGAACCGGACCGCCATCTCCATCCGCATGGCGACGCGGCCGTGAATCCCATCGATCAGCCGCACGAGGTGCGATCCGTCGCCGACCGGCATGAAATCGGTGACCAGAACCTCGCCCTGTCGGGTGATGTGCCGCGTTTCGAGCACGAGGCTGCCCGGCCGGTAGGACCAGCGCGTCTCGACGTGCTCGGCCACTGGACAGATCTTCCAGAACCCGTGCGCCTCCGTCCCCAGCAGACTGGTGAACAGGGCGGCCGCGTCGAAGCGCGGCCAGCACAGCCAATCGACGCTGCCTTGCCGACTGATCAGCGCTGCGCTGCGGCAATCCCCGACAAGCGCGTAATCCTCAATGCGTGCAGCCATCCGGCCCCGGCTCCGGTCAGCGGCCGGAAGCCCAAGCCGTCCGCTGCGACGCACCTAGGACAAGCCCGCGGAAGGTCCAGAGGAGCGCCGCCCCGGTCGCCTGTCCCCGGGGAGGAGCGGGAGGAGGGGACGACGCGGTTTTCTTCCGGCCAACCCGCTCAGGCCGCAGCCCGATCGAGACAGCGCCACCGCCGGAGCTGCGCGGTTGCCGCCGCAGATCGAGCGGATGTCGCGATCCGGTCGTCCCATTCGATTTGCCGGGCCAGCCGCGACGGCATGCCGAACACGACCAGCATCCTTCGCGCTCGATCCAGCGCGTTTGAAGCATTCATAGATCAAGGATTTCGGCACTCACAATAAGCCCCGGCCACAACCCGAAATTGAAACGCGGATTTATCTTCTGCTTCCTGCAGGACAACGCCATTTTCTCCATCACGATCCTGATCTGGCCCCCGATTTGCTTTGCCGACGACATCCTTCACATCGGGTTCGGGAAGTGAACAGGGTGGCAGAGGCAACAGGATTCAGCCGTCGCAAGCTCATCGCCATGGTCGGCGCTGCGGCCGGGAGTGCGGTCGCCTATCAGGTCATGACCAACCTCGGCTTCGCCGCCGAATCGCCCTATCGCGGGCCGATCAAGCTCGAGGGCGATCCCAAGGGCGCCTCGGTGCTGGTCCTCGGGGCGGGGCTCGCCGGCATGACCGCGGCGCTGGAGTTGCACCGGGCCGGCTACCGGGTCGAGATCCTCGAATACAACACCCGTGCCGGCGGCCGGAACTGGTCGCTGCGCGGCGGCGACACCTACACGGAACTGGGGGGCGCCACGCAGCGCTGCGCCTTCGACGAGGGCCTCTACCTCAATCCCGGCCCCTGGCGGATCCCCTACCACCACCACGGCGTGCTCGATTACTGTCGGCGGCTCGGGGTGCAGCTGGAGCCGTTCATCCAGCTCAATCACAACGCGTTCGTGCACAGCGCGACGGCCTTCGGGGGAGCGCCGCAGCGGATCCGCACGGTCAAGACCGATTTCGATGGCGCCACCGCCGAGCTGCTGGCCAAGGCCACCCGCAAAGGCGCGCTGGACGCGCAGGTCTCCCGGGAAGATCAGGAGATCCTGATCGAGGCGCTGCGGTCGCTCGGCGGCCTCGACAAGGACCTTGCCTACCGGGCCGGACCCGTATCCTCGGAATTCCGGGGCTACGCCCGCGACCCCGGCGGCGGGCTCTCGGCGCGTCCGGCGGACGGCGAGCCGATGGCGCTGCACGACATCCTGACCTCGCGGCTCTGGCGCGGGCTGCAGAATTTCCTGCTGTACGAGTTCCAGACCACGATGTTCCAACCGGTCGGCGGCATGGGCCGGATCGGCGAGGCCTTCGCCCGCGCCCTGCCGCCGAACACGATCCGGTACGGCGCCAAGGTCACGGAGATCGCCCAGGATGCCCACGGCGTCACCGCCACCTACCGGGAGCAGGGGCCGGGCGGCGCGGTGCGGCAGGTCCATGCCGATTGGTGCGTCTGCGCCCTGCCGCTGACGGTGCTGAGCCAGATCCCGACCCAGGTCGGCCCGAAGATGAAGGCCGCGATCGACGCGGTGCCCTATGCCTCTTCGGTCAAGATCGGCCTGCAGTTCAAGCGGCGCTTCTGGGAAGAGGACGAGCACATCTTCGGCGGCATTTCCTACACCGACCTGCCGATCCGCCAGATCTCCTATCCCTCGTCCGGCTACAACGCCGGCGGCAAGGGCGTGCTGCTCGGCGCCTATACCTGGAACGGGCCGGTCTCCTACGAATTCACGGCGCTGAGCCCGGATGAGCGCGTGCGCCGGGCTGTTGCCTACGGCAGCCAGATCCACCCGCAATACCGCACCGAGTTCGAGACCGGCATCGCGGTGGCCTGGCACCGGGTGCCCTTCACCCTCGGCTGCGCCGGCGACTGGACCGACGAGGCCCGGGCCGAGCACTACGACAATCTCTGCGCGATCGACGGGCGGATCATGCTCGCCGGCGAGCACGCCTCGTACATCCCCGCCTGGCAGGAGGGGGCGATCCTCTCGGCGCTCGACGCGGTCACGCGGCTTCACAAGAGGGTTCTGGCGGCATGATCCGGTCTTCGATCACCCGAACCATCGCGCTGCTTCTCGCCACCGGAGCGGCCGCACAGGAACCGCCGCCCACGAAGGCCGTCGCATCGGCCGAACCCGCGATGAGCACGGGAAACCGCTTCACCGAGGCCGGGGGCGAGGCGCTCTACGTCCAGATCTGCGCCGCCTGCCATCAGGCGGGCGGCAAGGGCGCGGTCGGCGCGGCCGCCTATCCCGCGCTCGCCGGCGACGCACGCCTCGCGAGCGCCAGCTATCCCGTCACGGTGATGCTCTACGGCCTGCGCGGGATGCCCGCGCTGGGGCGCATGATGAGCGACGCACAGGTGGCGGAGGTGGTGAACTACGTCCGCACCCATTTCGACAATCACTACGGCGACGCGGTCGCCCCCGAGGATGTGAAGGCGGCACGGCCATGATCGGACGCACCCTGATTGCTGCAGCCCTGGCGCTCGCCCTCGGGGCCGGGCCGGCGCTGGCCGAGGACATCGTCCGGCACCCGATCCCGGGCTCGGACTTCCCGATCTCGGAATCGATCGAGGTGCCGGCGGGGCGCGCCACGGTCTATCTCAGCGGCTTCGGGCCGGCGGTGGCGAATCCCGGCGCCGAGAAGAACTCGATCGCCGCCTTCGGGGATACCCGCGCCCAGACCGCCTCGACCCTGGCGTCGATCGAGGCGGCCCTCAAGCGCGTGAACCTGTCGCTGCGCGACGTGGTGAAGATGACGGTGTATCTGGTCGGCGATCCGGCCAAGGGCGGCCGCATGGACTTCGCCGGCCTGATGGAGGCCTACCGCGAGAAGTTCGGGACGGCGGCCCAGCCGAACCTGCCGACCCGCTCGGCCGTCCAGGTCGCGGCGCTCGCCAATCCGGGCTGGCTGGTGGAGATCGAGGTCACCGCCGTGCGGCCCTGACCGGGGCCCAGCGCGGTCGTGCGCGGGTCAGCGCTGGCCCATCAGCGCCGGCCCGTCACCGCAGGCACTCGGCCACCGTCAGGGACACGCTGCTCCGGACCGCCGCAGCACCGTCCCGCATGAGGTCGGCCGCATCGCCGACGACCCGTGCGGCAGGGGCAAGGGTCTCGGCCACGGTATCGGCGAACGGCAGGGCCGGCAGCGGGATCGACACGTCGCCGGCCGGCTCCGCGGCCTCCGCGTGGGCGGCGGCGAACGGGTCGGTGCCGCGTTGCGGGGCCTCCGGGCATCGCCGCCCCGGGCAGGCGCGCCGGTTCGCGGCGGCGAGCCGCGGTGCCGGCCGAACCGAACCGATGCGAGGCGCGGAACCGGCGGCCTTCGGGGCCGAATCACCGAGCGGGAAGGCTTCAGCGAAAACCAGGGCGGCCGGAAGACGACCCGGTGAAGCGGCACTGGCGGGCGGCTGCGCGAACGCAGTCGTGGTCGCCGCCGCCGGGATCTCCGCGAGGGATTGCGTCGTGAGCGGATCCGCCTGCGCGCGCTCCGCCCGCGGCGCCTGGGGGTTCGTCGATGACGGGCAGTAGAACGAGGCCACCCCCAGGACGGCGATGACCGCCAGGGTCGGCAGGAACGGCATCGTGACGCGGGCGGTGCCGGCGTCCGTAAGAGCGGGCTTGTCTGGCCTGCGCATCCGAATCACCGATCCCCTGGCCGTTCCGAGGCCCGCAGGATGGAGCCCGCAATGCGGCAGAAACGGGACGCTTTCTTTTCGCCGCCGTTGCAGGCCAGCGCAAACGACGGGGGACGACGACGCCGGCCCCGCTTTTCCGGCGCGGCCGGCGGAGGGCATATACCTTGCTTCGCCTCGCGGGCCCGGTTCGGGCCGATCCCGCCGTACCGACCCGCCCCGAACCGGGCTCCGATGACTGAAACAAGCCTCACCGTCGCCGTGATCGATCCGAGCCGCGCCCGTGCGGCGATTCTCGAGGAGGGTTTGCGCGCGGCAGGCGTCGGCCGCGTCGTGGTCATCCCCGATACCGTCGACCTGATGGAGCGCGTCACCGCCCTCAAGCCCGACGTCGTGGTCATTCATCTGGAGAGCCCGAGCCGGGACATCCTGGAGCAGATGTCGGGGGTCTCGCGACAGGTCGAGCGGCCGGTGGCGATGTTCGTCGACCGCTCGGACACCACCATGATGCAGGCCGCCGTCGATGCCGGGATCTCGGCCTACGTGGTCGACGGGCTGCGGGCCGAGCGGATCAAGTCGATCCTCGACATCGCGATCCTGCGCTTCAACGCCTTCGCGCGGCTGCAGCGCGAACTCTCCGAGGCGCGGGGCGAACTCGCCGACCGCAAGCTGATCGAGCGCGCCAAGGGCATCCTGATGAGCATGAAGGGCCTCACGGAGGACGAGGCGTACAAGCAGCTGCGCCGCAAGGCCATGAACGAGAAGCGCAAGATCGCCGACATCGCCCGGGCGATCGTCACAACCGCGGATCTGCTCGGATGAGGCTCCAGCTCGGCTACGTCCCGCTCTGCGACGCCGCGCCCCTGATCGTGGCGCACGAACTCGGCTTCGCCCGGGCCGAGGGCCTCGAACTCGATCTCACCGCCGAACCCTCCTGGGCGACGTTGCGCGACCGGCTGGCGCTGGGCCATCTCGACGGCGCCCACATGCTGGCGCCGCTGGCGCTGGCGAGCCGGCTCGGCCTGTCGGGACCGCCCTCGGACCTGATCGTGCCGATGCAGCTCAGCCTCAACGGCAACGCCATCACGCTGTCGCGCAGCCTCTGGGACGCCATGGCCCCTGAGAGCGAGGAGGCCGTCGCGGTCGCCCGCGCCTTCGCCCGCGTGGCGGAGGAGCGGCGCGCCTCCGGGCAGCCCCTGACGTTGGGCACCGTTCACCCGTTCTCGTGCCACAGCTACCAATTGCGGCTGTTCGCCGAGGCCGGCGGGCTCGATCCGGCGGCGTTCCGCACCGTCGTGGTGCCGCCCCAATACAGCGTCGAGACCCTGGCGCGGGGCCTCGTGGACGGCTTCTGCGCGGGCGCCCCCTGGAACGACGTGGCGGTGGCGGCCGGCCACGGGCGCATCGCGGTGCTCGGCAGTGCCCTGGCGCCGGATGCCCCCGAGAAGGTGCTGGCCATGTCCGAGCGGCTCGACGGTTCGATCCTGCCGTTGGTCCGCGCGGTGGCGCGGGCCGGGCGCTGGTGCGCCGATCCCGAGAACCGCGCGGAACTGATCCATCGCCTCGCCTACCGGACCTACCTCGCTCTCGATGCGGCGATCATCGCCCGCACCTTCGCGGACGCTTCGACCGGGCAGCCGGGCGCCGGAGCAGGGCCGACATTCGGCGCGGCGATTCAGGAGCCGCAGCCGGCACATGCGCGGTGGCTCCTCGCGCAGATGCAGGCCGCGCATCAGATCGCGGATCGGATCTCGCTCGAAGCCGCGATCCCGACCGTTTACAGGCCCGATCTCTATCGCGCGGCGGTCGCTGACCTCTGAGCCAGGCGACGGCGAAGCTCTTTCGTCACGAAGCAACGTCGCAGGCCCGCGCGGGTCCGGAACGTCAGGCGGGCTGGCCCGTTGTGTTTGCGCCATGCCCGGATGCCGCAAACTCGATACTGGCTCGTATTCGTCGCATCCTCCGATGCGCGATGAGCTTCGTCGTCACATCTACCGCGGCGGCAGGCCCCCTCGGGCAAGCAACGACAACCGTCGCGCCGGTGGCAGCCGCGGGTGGTATTGGGCGCTGATGGTCGGCGCGATGCCGACGATCGGCCTTCTGGCCGTCCTTTCGGTGCTCATCTGATAGGCGACTCCGTGAGAGGCGCGGTTGGCCGAGCCGCGCATGCGCCCGACGCTATCTCCGCGACCAGCGGACCGATCGTTCAGGCAGGCATAATCTGCGCAGGCCAGCCTACAGACATGCCTTGATGGCATCGCCGTCGACCGCAGGCATAGCCGCGGCCGGGCGGCCCCGCGCCGGTATCCGCGCGCCTGATGATTTAACCGTCAGAGCCCGCTTTTTGTGCAGCGCACTTTGCGCACCCGCTCCGCCGTCCCCCTGCGACCGGATTGCATTTTCGTCAGCGGCTCCGTGACCTAGCGTCGAGCCGCCGAACTGGCACGGAAGCTGCTTCATCCCATCCGTCCGTCAACGGCGACGGACAGCGCCGTCAGCGAGGCCGCTGATCCGGTTCTCCTGGGGCTTGAAGCCTGCCCGGGGAGGCACCGGCAGCGGCTTTTTCGTGGGCGGTCCGCCAACGATCCTGCAATCGAGGTTCCAGACGCGACCGAGCGATGGCGACATCCCCTATCGACACACGCATACACGACGCGCGTAGCCAGACCGGCCTGCCGCGCGAGAGGCTCGTCGTCGTCGGCAACGGCATGGCCTCGCTGCGCTTCCTTGAGCGCCTGACCGAGGGGGCCCCCGGCCGCTTCGACGTGACCTGCGTCGGCGCCGAGCCCCAGGCCGCCTACAACCGGGTGCTGCTCTCCTCGCTGCTCGGCGGCGAGGTCGATGAGGCGGCCTGCGCGTTCCGGGGCCTCGACTGGTACGCGGCCCACGGCATCCGCCTGATCACCGGCGCGCCGGTCACCCAGATCGACCGGGAGAACGGGCTGGTCATCGTGGGCGAGACGCATGTCCTGCCCTTCGACAAGCTGGTCCTTGCGGTCGGATCGCTGCCGATCCGCCTGCCCAAGCCCGGCATGGATCTGCCCGGCATCATCACGTTTCGCGATCTCGCCGACGTGGCGGCGATCCGCCGGGCCGCCGTGCAGCACGCCAGGGCGATCGTGATCGGCGGCGGCCTGCTGGGCCTCGAAGCCGCGGTCGGCCTCGCCCGGCTCGGGGTCGACACGACGCTGCTCCACGTCATGGACCGCCTGATGGAGCGCCAGCTCGACCCCCACGCCGCCGGGCTGGTGAAGCGCGCCATGGAGGCCCGCGGCGTGAAGGTTCTCCTGAACGCCGATACCGCCCGGGTCGAGGGCGACGGCCGCGTCGAGCGCCTCGTCCTGGCGGACGGGACCGTCATACCGGTCGACCTCGTGGTGATGTCCGTGGGCGTGCGCCCCTCGGTGGCGCTGGCGCAGGCCGCCGGGCTCGCGACCGGCCGCGGCATCACGGTCGACGACCGGATGACGACCTCCGATCCGCGCATTTTCGCCCTGGGCGAATGCGCCGAGCACCGCGGGATGGTCTACGGCCTCGTCGAGCCCGCCTACGAGCATGCCGACACGCTGGCCCGCCACCTCGCCGGCCAGCCGGCCGAGTATCGGGGCACGTCCCTGGCGACGAGCCTCAAGGTCTCGGGCCTGCCGGTCTTCTCGGCCGGCATCGTGGACACGCCGGAGGACGCCGAGGCGATCGTGCTCTCCGATCCCGGCGCCGGCCTCTACCGCAAGCTGCTGGTGCGCGAGGGCAAGCTGATCGGCGCGGTGTTCGTGGGCGACATCGCCGAGCAGGCGGCCTGCAAGCGCCTGATCCGCACGGGCGATCCGATCGAGAACGTGGACGACCTGATGTTCGGGTGCCCCGCGCCCGAGCCGCTGGCCGCTTAGGGAGGCACGCGATGGCCGAGACCAACACCCAGAAAGCCGCGGGCGCATTCGACGCCGAGCAGAAGCGCTACCTCGAAGGGTTCGCCTCCGGGATCGCCGCCGTGCGGATGACCGGCGGCCTCGCCGGCGGGGCGGGCGCGGCCGCGCCGCCCGCCGAGCCCACCGGCCCGGACGCGATCCACATCAAGGCGCAGGACCGGACCGTCAAAGAGGGCGGCAAGCTCTGCGAGCAGGAGAAGTGGAAGCGCGCCGAGAACCCGTTCGACGGCCACAACCGTCTGATCCAGGAGGCCGCCGCCGGCAAGCAGCCGAAGCCCGAGGACAATTTCCGCTGGCGCTACCACGGCCTGTTCTGGGTCGCGCCCAACCAGGTCTCGTACATGTGCCGGCTGCGCATCCCGAACGGGATCCTGCACCATTGGCAGTTCGCGGGTGTCGCCGACCTCGCCGACCAGCATGGCGGCGGCTACGTCCATGTGACCACGCGGGCGAACCTGCAGGTGCGCGAGATCAGCCCGGAGCATGCCCAGCCCTTCCTCGACGGGCTCACCGATATCGGCCTGACCGCCCGGGGCTCCGGCGCCGACAACATCCGCAACGTCACCGGCTCCTCGACCGCCGGCATCGACGCGCAGGAGCTGCTGGACACGCGCCCGCTCGCCAAGTCCTGGCACAATTGGATCCTGAACGACCGCTCGCTCTACGGGCTGCCGCGCAAGTTCAACGTCGCCTTCGACGGCAGCGGCGTGATGCCGACGCTCGAGGAGACCAACGACATCGGATTCCAGGCCGTGGAGGTTCTGGAGGGTGCCGCGGTGCCGCCGGGCATCTACATGCGCCTCGTGCTCGGCGGCATCTCGGGCCACCGGGACCTCGCCCGCGACACCGGCATCGTGCTGAAGCCGGAAGACTGCAATGCGGTCGCCGACGCGATCATCCGGGTGTTCATCGAGAACGGCGACCGCACCAACCGCAACAAGAGCCGGATGAAGTACGTGCTCGACACCTGGGGCTTCGACAAGTACCTCGCCGCCGTCGAGGACAAGCTCGGCCGCAAGCTCGACCGGGTCGCGCCGGAGCACGTCGCGCCGCGTAAACCCACCGACCGCTACGCCCATGTCGGCGTCCACGCCCAGAAGCAGCCGGGTCTCAACTGGATCGGCGTCGTCCTGCCGGTCGGCAAGATGACGAGCGATCAGGTCCGGGCGCTGGCGCGGATCGCGGCCGAGTGCGGCGACGGCCAGATCCGCCTGACCGTCTGGCAGAACTTCATCTTCTCGGGCGTGCCGGATGCCAAGGTCGCCGAGGTGGAGGCTCGCGTGGAAGCGCTCGGCCTGACCACCAAGGCCGCGGGCATCCGCTCCGGCCTCGTGGCCTGCACGGGCGCGCGGGGCTGCAAGTTCGCGGCCTCCGACACGAAGGGCCACGCCCTCATCATCGCCGACCACATCGAGAAGGCCGTGCCGAACCTCGACGTGCCGGTGAACGTCCACCTCACCGGCTGCCACCACAGCTGCGCCCAGCACTACATCGGCGATATCGGGCTGATCGGCGCCAAGGTCGTGGTCTCCGAGGAGGGCGACACCGTCGAGGGCTACGACATCGTGGTCGGCGGCGGCTTCGCCGAGAACCCGAAGATCGGCACCGAGATCTGGAAGGCCGTGAAGGCCGAGGACTGCCCGGGCCGGGTCGAGGCGCTGCTGCGCGCCTATCTCGACCGCCGCCAGGGGCCCGACGAGAGCTTCCAGGCCTTCACCAGCCGCACCGGCGCGGAGGCGCTCCGCGACGCCGCCGAGGACCAGCCCGCCCTGAAGGCCGCCGCATGACCCAGCACGTCTCGCCCCCCCTCGTCCTGATCCCCGAGACCGCGCCCTTCAACGAGGACCAGCGCGCTTGGCTCTCGGGCTACTTCGCGGCGCTCCTCGGTCCGGCCATCGAGGGCGCCACGGCGCTGGCGCCCGGCGAAGGCCCGGCGACGGGTCCGAAGCTCGCCGACAACGACGACGCGCCTTGGCACGACCCGTCGGTGCCGATCGGCGAG
The DNA here is from genome assembly GCF_009806555.1 of Methylobacterium sp. 2A. Lineage (GTDB taxonomy): Bacteria > Pseudomonadota > Alphaproteobacteria > Rhizobiales > Beijerinckiaceae > Methylobacterium. Next base: position 113,992 of record NZ_VUOK01000064.1, read on the forward strand.
CGGATGGCGATGGCCAAGGACCGGCCCGAGCCGCAGAAGCTGATGGCCGCCATGGCGCAGCAGGATTGCGGCCAGTGCGGCTACAACTGCGCCGACTACGCCAACGCGATCTTCCTCAAGAACGAGGAGCGCCTGAATCTTTGCCAGCCCGGCGGCAAGGAGACCCTGCGCATGCTCAAGAAGCTGGAGGAGGAGTTCGGCGCCGCCGGGGGCACGCCGGCTGCCCCGAAAGCGGAGGGCGACGCCCCGAAGAAGGCGGCCGATCTCGGCCCGCTCGGCTATTGCCGCGAGAACCCGGTCGAGGCCCTGTTCCTGTCCCGCCGCCGCCTCAACGAGCCGGGCGGCGAGAAGGAGACGTGGCACATCGAGATCGGCCTCGACGGCACGCCGATCCAGTACGAGGTCGGCGATTCGCTGGGCCTGTTCCCCGCCAACGCCCCGGCTTTGGTGGACGCGGTGATCGCGGAGCTCGGCGCTCGGCCGGAACGGGTGATCGGGGAAAAGACCCTGCGCGAGCACCTGCTGATCAACTACGCGTTGGGTGCAGCGCCCGACAACCTCTACCAGCTCCTGTCGCTGCTCACCTCCGGCGCGGCGCGCAAGAAGGCGCAGGCTTTGGCCTCCGGCGAGGATCCGGACGGCGACGCCGCCTATCTCGACGTGCTCGGCGCGCTGCACAAGTTCCCGGGCGCCCGGCCCGATGCCGAGGTGTTTCTGGAAGCGCTCGACGAGTTGCAGCCGCGGCTCTACTCGATCTCGTCCTCGCCCAAGATGGATGTCGGCTGCGTCTCGCTGACGGTGGATGCGGTGCGCTACAATCACCGCTCGCGGCTGCGGCTCGGCGTGGCCTCGACCCATCTCGGCGAGCGCCTGCCCGAGCAGACCAAGGTCAAGGTCTACCTTCAGAAGGCGCACGGCTTCGGTCTGCCGGCGGATCTGTCGAAGGACGTGATCATGTGCGGTCCGGGCACCGGCATCGCGCCGTTCCGGGCCTTTTTGCGCGAGCGCGCCGCCACGCAGGCGCCGGGCCGCAACTGGCTGTTCTACGGCCACCAGCGCCAGGCGAGCGACTTCTTCTACAAGGACGAGCTGACCAAGCTGAAGGACGACAAGGTGCTCACCCGCCTGTCGCTGGCCTGGTCCCGCGACGGCACCGAGAAGACCTACGTCCAGGACCGGATGCGCGAGAACGGCGCCGAGTTGTGGAAGTGGCTGGAGGGCGGCGCGCATTTCTACGTCTGCGGCGATGCCAAGCGCATGGCCAAGGACGTCGAGCGGGCGATCATCGACGTGGCGGCGCAGTTCGGCGGCAAGAGCCCCGAGGACGCGGTGGCGTATCTCGCGGCCTTGAAGAAGGCCGGGCGGTATCAGGCCGACGTGTACTGAGGCGCGACGTGCTCTCCTCCCCCTTGCGGGGAGGAGTTGGAGGTGGGGGTGGCGCAGGATGGGGCTCGGGCGTTGCCTTCTGCGCCACCCCCACCCCTGACCCCTCCCCGCAAGGGGGAGGGGAAACGGCGGCGCGGAGCTTGCTCCCGCCCAGGACGACCCTTCGAGGAAGAAGCCATGACCCAGCCTGCGGCGGCGCCGACGGTGCGGACCACCTGCCCCTATTGCGGGGTCGGATGCGGCGTGCTCGCGACCCCGGACGGGCAGGGCGGCGCCACGATCGCGGGCGATGCCGAGCACCCGGCCAATTACGGCCGCCTGTGCTCCAAGGGCTCGGCGCTGGGCGAGACCCTGTCGCTGGAGAACCGCCTGCTCCACCCGGAGATCGACGGCGCGCAGGTCTCCTGGGACGCAGCCCTCGACACGGTCGCGAAGAAGCTCAGCGCGGTGGCCGAGGCGCACGGACCGGACGCGATCGCCTTCTACCTCTCGGGGCAACTGCTGACCGAGGATTACTATGTCGCCAACAAGCTCGCGAAGGGCTTCATCGGCACGCCGCACGTGGACACCAATTCGCGGCTGTGCATGTCGAGCGCGGTCGCGGCCCATCGCCGGGCCTTCGGCTCCGACACGGTGCCGGGCTGCTACGAGGATCTCGACGAGGCCGACCTGATCGTGCTGGTCGGCTCCAACACCGCGTGGTGCCATCCCGTCCTGTTCCGCCGCATGGCCGACGCCAAGGCGCGCCGCGGCACCAAGTTCGTCGTCATCGACCCCCGCCGGACCCAGACCGCGCAGGAATCCGACCTGTTCCTCGGCATCCGGCCAGGCACCGATACGGCGCTGTTCTCAGGGCTCCTCGTCCACCTCGCGGATAACGGCTTTCGCGACCGCGCCTTCGTGGAGGCCCACACCTCCGGGCTCGACGGCGCCCTGGAACGCGCCCGCCAGATCGCGCCGGATGCGGCCGCGGTCGCCGCCGTGACCGGGGTTCCGGAGGCCGACATCGCGGCCTTCTACGCCCTGTTCGCCGGCACCCGCCGGGTTGTCACGGCCTTCTCGCAGGGGGTGAACCAGTCGGCGCAGGGGACCGACAAGGGCAACAGCATCATCAACTGCCACCTGATCACCGGCCGGATCGGGCAGCCCGGGATGGGGCCGTTCTCGCTCACCGGCCAGCCCAACGCCATGGGCGGGCGCGAAGTCGGGGGCTTGGCCAACATGCTGGCCGCCCACATGCACTTCACCCCCGAGGAAGTGGACCGCGTGCGCCGCTACTGGGGCGCGCCGCGGATCATCACCGGCGAGGGCATGAAGGCGGTCGCCCTGTTCGAGGCGGTCACCCGGGGCAAGATCAAGGCGCTCTGGGTGATGGGGACCAATCCCCTGGTCTCGATGCCGCGGGCCGACATGATCCGGGAGGCGTTGAAGGGGCTCGACCTCTACGTGGTCTCGGAGGCGGTCTCCGATTCCGACACCGCCCGCGGCCTCGGCAAGACCACGGTGCTGCTGCCCGCCCAGGCCTGGGGCGAGAAGGACGGCACGGTGACCAATTCCGAGCGCCGGATCTCGCGCCAGCGCCGCTTCCTGAAGAGCCCCGGCGAGGCCCGGCCCGATTGGGCGGTGCTGGCGGAGGTCGGCCGGCGCCTCGGCCACGACCGGGCCTTCGCGTTCGACTCGGCCGCCGCGATCTTCCGCGAGCATGCCGGGCTGTCGGCCTACGAGAACAACGGCACGCGCGACTTCGACCTCGGCGCGCTCACCGACATCAGCGACGCCGCCTACGACGTGAACCTTCCGGTGCAGTGGCCGATCCCGAAGCGCTCCGGTCCCCGGAACGCCCCGCAGGGCAAGGCGCGCCTGTTCGGCGACGGGCGCTTCTACACCTTCGACCAGCGCGCGCGCTTCGTCGCCGTGCAGCCGCCGGCCCTGGCGCTGGCGGTGTCGGAGGATTTTCCCTTCGTGCTCAACACCGGCCGGGTGCGCGACCACTGGCACACGATGACCCGCACGGGGAAGAGCCAGCGCCTCTCGGCCCACCGCGCCCTCCCGTTCGTCGAAATCCATCCGGACGACGCGGCCGCCCAGGGACTGACCGATGGCGGGATCGCGCGGCTGGCGACCGAGCACGGCGAAGCCGAGCTGGAGGTGATGGTCACCGACACGGTGGTGCCGGGCAGCCTGTTCATGCCGATGCACTGGGGCGGCGCCTTCGCGTCGAAGGCCCGGGTCGGCGCCCTGGTGCGCGGCATGCCGGATCCGGTCTCGGGACAGCCCGAGCTGAAGGCGACGCCGGCCGCGATCGCGCCGGTGGCCTACCGCGCCCGCGGCTTCCTGCTGTCGCGGGCGCAGGTGGCGCTGCCGGAGGGCTGGTGGTGGGCGCGGGCGGCGATCACCGGCGGCTGGGGCGTGCAATTCGCCACCCAGGACAGCTCCCGGGCCGTGGCGCTGATGATGCGCGGCCTGATCCAGAGCGAGGCGCTGCCGGGCTGCGAGCTGGCCGAATACGCCGATCACGCCCGCGACCGCTACCGCTGCGCCGTCTATGACGGCACGCGCCTCGTCGCCAGCCTCGCCTATGCGCCCGCCGGTGCGCGTCCGGACTGGGAGGCCGCCAAGGCCCTGTTCGCCGCCGAGGAGCCCGAGACGCCCGAGCGCCTCGCGCTGCTCTCCGGGCGGGCCGCCACGGCATCCGCGGGCCCGGTGGTCTGCGCCTGCCACGGCATCGGCGCCGACGTGATCGCCGCCGCCATCGCGGGGGGCGCCGGCTCGGTGGAGGCGGTGGGTGCCGCCTGCAAGGCCGGAACGAATTGCGGCTCCTGCATACCGGAGATCCGCAAGATGCTGGTGGGGCAGACCGCTCGCGCCGCGTGATTATCTGATACACTCGCGAACGAAAACGGATTGGCCCGTCCCATCGAACCACCTCATCCTGAGGCGCCCGCGTCAGCGGGCCTCGAAGGAGCCCTCCAGCCGGCCGCGCGATACCTGGAAGGCTCTCTCGAAGCCTCCGCTGCGCTCCGGCGCCTCAGGATGAGGGCGCGGATGGGATAGGCCGGTAACAGGACGAGTCAGGACGGACCCGTGACCGAGACCCCCCTGCGCACGGCCCGCGCCCCCCGCGAGACCAAGGCTGCCGGCCTGGAGCCGCTGGCGGTGCTGCCCGTCTTCGTGCCCCTGCGCGGCAAGCGCGTGGTGCTCGCCGGCTCCTCGGGCGGCGCCCCCTGGAAGGTGAAGGTGCTGGCCGCGGCCGGCGCCCATGTCGACGTCTACGCCCCCGAGCCCGGCGAGGAGCTGCGCGCCGTGCCGGGCGAGATCGTCGACGGGCAGGTGGTGCTCCACGAACGCGCCTGGAACCCCGACGACCTGTGGGGCGCGGCCTTCTGCATCGGCGCGATGGAGGACGAGGCCGAGTGCGTCGCCTTCGTGGCGGCCGCCCGCGGGGCCGGGGCCATCGTCAACGCGGTGGACCGGCCGCATCTCTGCGACGTGAAGTTCGGCGCCATCGTCAACCGCTCGCCGCTCGTGGTCGGCATCTCCACCGAGGGGGCCGCCCCGGTCTTCGGCCAGACCGTGCGTGCCCGGATCGAGGCGATGCTGCCCCGTGGGTTCGCCCGCTGGGTCGCGGCCGCCCGCGACTGGCGCGACGGCGTCACGGCTCGCTTCCACGGCTTCGCGGAGCGGCGCTTCTTCTGGGAGCGTTTCACAGACCGCGCCTTCGCGGAACCCGACCGGGCACCGTCGGATCGGGACCTCGCCGAGCTGCTCGGCGAGACCGAGGCCGCCCCGAAGGGGGGCGCTGTGACGCTGGTGGGGGCTGGCCCGGGCGACGCGGAGTTGCTGACGCTCAAGGCGCTGCGGGCGCTCCGCAACGCAGACGTGATCCTGTACGACGACCTCGTCGCCCCGGAGATCCTGGACTACGCCCGCCGCGAGGCCCGGACCATGCTGGTCGGCAAGACCGGCCATGGCCCGTCCTGCCGGCAGGACGACATCAACGCGCTGATGGTGCAGCTCGCCCGCTCGGGCAAGCAGGTGGTGCGGCTGAAATCCGGCGACCCGCTGGTCTTCGGCCGGGCCGGCGAGGAGATCGAGGCCTGCCGGGCCGCCGGCATTCCGGTCACGGTGGTGCCGGGTGTCTCGGCGGCGCAGGGCGCGGCGGCGGCGCTCGGCCTGTCGCTGACACACCGTGATGCGGCGCGGCGGCTTCAGTTCGTGACCGGTCACGACCGCCGCGGCGCCCTGCCGGACGACCTGAACTGGGGTGCGCTTGCCGATCCGAGCGTCACCACGGTGGTCTACATGCCCAAGCGCACCCTGCGGGCACTGCTGGCGCGGGCCGTCGAGGAGGGATTGGCACCTGCGACCCCGGCGCTGCTGGTGTTCAACGCCACCCGCCCGAACCAGCAGGCCCTGCGCGGCACGGCCGCCGACCTCGCCGACCGGGTCGAGGCGGCCGGCCTCGACGGGCCGGCTTTGCTGATGGTGGGCGAGGCGTTCTCGGAGTTGCGGGGGGCGGTTCCGATCACGGTCGAGCAGAGTCGCTTGGCGATCTAACGCGGAGGCCTTCACGGTTCGGTCGGCCGGACGCCCCGACGGCGCACGTCCATCACTAAAGGCAGCCCCGCTCGATATCGGTTACCCGATTGGGTACCCTCCGTCGGCGGCTTGGGCTCGTCCCAGGCAGGAGGAGCGTGCGATGCAGAACGTCCTGGCGAACGTGGCCGTAAGCCTGTCGGATCTGAAGAAGAACCCGGCCACCGTGCTCAGCGAAGCGCAAGGCGAAGCCGTGGCGATACTCAACCACGACCGGGTTATGGCCTACATGGTGCCAACCGCGCTGTATGAGGCGATGATGGACATCATCGACGACGCGGAACTGGCCGCGTTGGTCCAGGCGCGGGCCGGCGAGGAGCCGGTGAAGGTTTCGCTGGATGAGCTATGAGCTGCAGTTCCTGCCTTCAGCATTGAAGGAATGGCGCAAGCTCGGCTTCACCGTCCGCGAACAGTTCAAGGCCAAGCTCGCGGAGCGATTGCAGGCTCCGCACGTCCCGGCGGATCGGCTTGCCGGTTCGGAAATGAAGGACTGCTACAAGATCAAGCTGCGGGCCTCGGGCTATCGCTTGGTCTATCGCGTCAGCGACGCGGCCATCACGGTGACGGTCGTGGCGGTCGGCAAGCGCGACCGGCAGGCCGTTTATCGAACGGCGCAGAAGCGCTGATCGCGCGACCACGGCAACCCGGACCACCGACGAGCCGGTGGCGTTGCACGTCAACAGCTCTGGGCTGTTCGGGATGAACGACAGCAACCCCGCGGATGATCCGAGCCGGAGCGCGGGCGGGCCGGGCTGAGCCGGCCTCAGGTCTCCCCGGCCACGAAGGCGCGCATCAGGTAGTTGGCGATCGCCATGGGCGGCGGCGCCTGGAGGCCCTCCGGATGCGTCCCCGCCAGCATGGCGGCGACGTCTTCACGGCTGAACCAGCGGGCATCCTCCAGCTCGTTGGGATCGGTCACGATGGCCTCGTTCAGGGCCTCCGCGGCGCAGCCCAGCATCAGCGACGACGGGAACGGCCAGGGCTGCGAGGTCCGATAGGTGACGGCGCCGACGCGGATCTGCGTCTCCTCGAACACCTCGCGGCGCACCGCATCCTCGATCGTCTCGCCGGGCTCCAGGAAGCCGGCGAGGCAGGAATACATGTGCGGCCGGAAATGCGGGCCGCGGCCGAGCAGGCAGGCATCCCCCCGCCGTACCAGCATGATCACCACAGGATCGACCCGCGGGAAGTGATGGGCGGCGCAGGCCGGGCATTCCCGGCGGAAACCGCCGGCCTTCGACACGGTGGCGGTGCCGCAATTGGCGCAGAAGCCGTGGCGCGCGTGCCAGTCGAGCATCGACTTGGCGACTGCCAGCAAGCCGAGTTCCTCCGCCTCGACGGCGGATTCCGTCGCGATGCTGCGCAGGTCGAGGGTGCGGGTCTCGTCCCCCGCGAAGCGCTCCGCGGCCTCGGCGGGCGCCGCGAGCGCGAAGACCGGCTGGTCGTCCCGGCGCCCGAGGAAGATCCGCGTGCCGGTGGCGAGGTCAGCCACGTCCCGGGGCTCGATCAACGCGGTGGCGCCGCGCAGCACGATCCGGTCGCCGCACAGGAGGACGAGGCGGGTATCGGGCATGTCGAAGGCGGGCACCGCCTCCTCGGGCTGCTCGGCCGAATGACGGTCGAGGCGGTTCCGGACGAAGCCGAGGGTGTCGCGGGGATCGGTCATGGGGCTCAGGCCGCGGAGAACAGGGCGCCGGCGCGCTCGATGAGCTGGGCGCGGGCGTGGAGCGGGTAGGGGGTCCGTGTCCCGAAGCCCCAGACCGGTCCGGGCCAGGCCGGGTCCGAGCGGAACCGGCCGACCACGTGGACGTGGAGCTGCGTCACGATGTTGCCGAGCGCGGCGACATTCACCTTGTCGGGCTTGGCCAGCGCCTGCATCACCCCGGTGGCGATGCGGATCTCCTGCCACAGGGCGGCTGAATCCGGCTCGGGCAGGTCGGTGATCTCGGTAAGGTCGGGGCGGCGCGGCACGAGGATCAGCCACGGGAACCGGGCATCGTCCATCAGCAGCACCCGGCACAGGGCGAGGTCGCCGACCTCGACCGTGTCGGCGGCCAAGCGTGGATCGAGGGCGAAGGCGGATTCGGTCATCGCGCCCGATGTAGCGCAGCTTCGCGCGCTGCGCGCGGTCCGAGCGCGGGAACGGTGACGCAGCGCGGCCTCTGCCGGAATGTCAGAGGCCGGGGACGGCGCCCTGCCGGCCCACCGCGATCGTTCCGGCATCGAGGGCGCCATCCGCATCCGACCGGGCGAAGATCGTCACGGCCGCGCCGGGCTGGAGCAAAGCCCGCTCGCCGGGCGAGAACTGGGTCACCGGCGTGTCCCGGGGAATCTCGAAGGCGGCTTGCCCGCCCCCGTAGGTGACGGCCAGCCGCAGGGGTGCGCCGCGCTGCAGGTCGGCGACCCAGCCGGCCGTCAGCGTCGCGCCCGGCGCCGTGTCCCACGGCTGACTGCCGGCCTCGAAGCCGCGTTCGGAGGGCGAGTAGAGCGTCACCGCGGTGGCGCGATGCGGCTCCGAGCCCGCGGCGCCGATCACGCTGACATAGCTCTCGGGCTTGATCGCCCCGAGATCCGACGCGTTCACCGCGTAGACGCGGGTCTTCGGATCCATCCGCAGGGAGAGCGTGCTGCCGCTCGGCCGGCGGATCTCGATGCGGTCAGGCTCGACCCGCGCGACCGTTCCCCGGAACCGGGCCGTGATCGGCTCGGCCCGCACGGCGGTGACGCTGGCCGCCATCAGCAGGGCGGCGAGGACGGTACGTTTCATTGTGATCGTCACGGCGATCCTTGTGGGTCGGGCTCGGCGGGAGCCGAACGCCGGGTCGGAAGCCCAGGTTCCCCAGGCAGGGTCGGGCGTGATCGTCAATGCGCCATCAGCACCGGCATGTCGGCATAGGCCAGCACGTGGCTGGTGACGCCGCCGAAAATCATCTGGCGCAGGCGGCTCTGGGTGTAGGCACCCTTGATCAGCAGGTCGCAGCTGAAGGCCTTGGCCTCGGCGAGAAAAGTCTCGCCGGGCGCGCGCCGCCCCGCCGGCAGGGCGCGGTGGGCGGCCTCCACCCCCTCGCAGGCGAGGGCCTGGGCGAGATCCTGGGCGCTCGGGCCCGGCACCATCCCGCCCTCGACGCTCAGCACCAGCACCCGCTGGGCCTTGCGCAGGAACGGCATCGCGAAGGCCACAGCCCGGGCGGTCTCGGTCGAACCGTTCCAGGCGATCAGGATCGCGTCCCCGAGGGAGGCGGGCGCCGTCGGCGGCGCGAGGAGAATCGGACGGCCGCTCTCGAACAGGGCGGTCTCGAAGGTGGTCATGCGCGGGGCGTTGTCGGTCGTGCCCGGGCGGCCGACCACCGTGGCGGAGAACAGCCGGGCGTACTGGCCGAGGAACGCGTCGCCGGTCGGCACGTCCTGCCGCCAGCGATAGCGCGGCCCGGCATCCGGCACCCGCGCCGGTATGCAGAGCCCGTCGCGGGCGTGGCGGGGAATGCCGGCCGCGTCCATGAAGGCGACGAAGCGGCCGCCCGCCTCCTCGGCCTCGGCCCGATCGGCCTCCTCGTCCCGCAGCCACGTCATGCCGCCGACCATGTCGACGGGGACGTATTCGGCGAGCGCCGGGCGCAGCGACACGCCCTCGATCAGGCTGCCGAACCGCGTGGCCGCGAGCCGCGTCGTCTCGAACACGGAGGGCAGGGCGTCGTGCATCGCGATGGGTACGAGCAGCGTCTTCATGGCTTCGTCCTCCTCGGGGGCGAGGCTAATCCGACCGGCGCCCGTGGGAAACCGGGCCTGCTCCCGCACGCACACGGTTTTGCGGGGTCCCGGGGTCGAGGAATCTGCGTACGCGACGGGTCAGCGGCGTCTCGATGACGCGATGGACCAGGAGGGCGGCCGCGACGCTCGCCGCCAGCATCAGGACCATGGCGGGATAGGGGTGCAGGGCCGGTGCCCCGCCAAGCCGCAGCAACAGCTCGCGGGCGAGGCGCAGGGCGAAGGGATGCACGAGGTAGAGGGCGTAGGAGGCATCCCCGAGGGTCACGAGCGCCCGCGTCGGGGCGGATAGACGCGCGACCTGCGCCGCATCGCGCTCCGGACCGAGGGCGGAGGCCACGAGCAGGATCGCCGGCACGCCGACGAGGAGCGGCCGCAGGACACCATCGGCCTCGCCGAGCCCTGCGAGGAGGCGAGCCGCCAGGATCAGGCCGAGGAGGCCGAGCACCGCGAGACCGGCGCGAAGCGGCGCTGCAGGCCGGAGCCCGCCCCGATAGGCGAGGGCGAGCCCGGCCCCGGCGGCGAATTCGAGCACGATCGGATTCGCCCAGAAGCGCACCGGAAGGGGCAGGTCCGGCCAAACGAGTCCGGCGGTGACCAGAAGGGCCAGGATGGTGACGAGCCAGACCACTGCGCCGCGCCGCCCGAAGCCGAGCCCGGTGGCGAAGAGGACGTAGAAGAAGGCCTCGTAGTTCAGGGTCCAGCCCAGCCCGTAGAGCGGCTGGACGACGCCGTCCGGCCGGGCGGCCGGCCAGAACAGGAAGCCGGCCAGGAGCGCACCGGGCTCGTGGATCAGGGCGGCGGCTTCTCCGAGCAGGTCGGGACGCGCCAGGGCGAGGGCGAGATAGGCGAGGCTCACCAGCCAGTAGAGCGGCACCACCCGGGCGATCCGGTGGGCGAGGAACCGGGTCCGCCCCCCCGGCACCCCGTACAGGCGCCCGCTCGCCAGGACGATGACGAGGCCGGAGATCACGAAGAACAGGTCGACGCCCCCCCACCAGGGCAGGAGCATGCCCGGCTCGGGAGCCGGTCCGCCGCCGCCGCGTTGCGCGAGGAGGGCGGCCTCGTGCCGCGCATGGTGCCAGACCACCATCAGGGCGGCGAGGCCGCGCAGGATCTGGATCGGGACGAGGATCATGCGGCGCTCGGATCCCGGCACGACCGGTCTTGCACATGCGGCCGCGGGGGCAAAACCTCATCCACGGCGCCGGCCCAAAGCAAAAACGACAGGAACCATAAGCCGATACCCCCGTTGACGGACCAATTCGCGAATACGGAGCGTGAGGTCTTCGATCTCCGCCAGACATGCCATGCCGGTTCGCGCACCCATTCCGAAGCGAGGTTCCTGATGCTGAAGAATTACGCCGCCGCCTCCGCGCTGGTCCTGGCGCTGTCGACCCCGGCCCTGGCGCAGAGCGCCAACGATTTCCGTCTGCAGTCGATGCAGGCGAACGCGTTCGAGATCCAGTCCTCGCAGATCGCGCTGTCGAAGTCGCGTAACCCGCGGGTGCGTTCCTACGCCCAGGAGGTGATCCGCGATCACCGCGCCGCCAACGTGGCGTTGGCCGGTGGCCAGCCCGGCGCGATGGCCGGCGGCGATCCGGGCCTCGGCGGCCTGATCACGGCGCCGATCACGGTGGCGGGCAGCGCCGTGGGCGCCGGCGTCGGTGCGGCGACCGGCGTGGTGGGCGGCACCCTCTCGGGCGGCCCGGTGGGCGGCCTCCAGGGTGTGGGTGCCGGTGCGGCGAACGGCGCCGCGGCGGGCGGACGCCTCGGCGGCGGTGAGGTGATGGCGACGGGCGCCTCCACGATCGTGCAGCCGGACCCGCAGCAGCAGGCGATGCTGTCCGAGCTGTCGGCGACCCCGCCCGGCGCGCGCTTTGACCGCCTGTACGCGACCCAGCAGATCCAGGCTCACCAGATGGCCATCGCGATGACCCAGGCCTACGCCCAGGGTGGCCCGAACCCGGCCCTGCGCAACTACGCTCAGCAGGCCCTGCCGGCGCTGGAGATGCACTACAACCAGGCGCAGCGCCTGCCGGGTGCCATGTAAGGTCTTGGATCGCAGAGGCCCGGCATCCGCCGGGCCGTCAGGACGGGCGGCCCGTGCGAGCGGGCCGCCCTTCTTTTTGCGCGTGTGCGGCGCAGGCTCCGGCGCCGCCCCGGCTTCAGTCACACGCGATGGCGGCGACCGAGCGCACCGGCAGGCCGGCGGTGTCGAGCGGCGGCTTGAACGCCCCCGTCTCCGGATCGCGCACCACGAGGGACCCGCTGGCCACGCCGAAATGCGCGCCGTGGAGCTGGAGCCGGCCGTCATCGACCCGTTCTTTCACGAACGGGAAGGTCATCAGATTCTCCAGGCCCTGTGCCACCACGGCATATTCGAGACGCGTCAGATAGTTGGGCGCCTCGGGATCGCCGGCCTTCGCGGCTGCGGGCTCCACCAGCGAGACCCACTTGCCGATGAAGTTGCCTTCGGAGAGCGGCTTGGCCTTCTGGGCGTAGGCCTTCACGCCGCCGCAGGTGGCGTGGCCGAGCACGACGATATGCTTCACCTCCAGGGCCTGGACGGCGAATTCGATCGCCGCCGAGGTGCCGTGGTAGTTCTCGTCCGGCTGGTAGGGCGGCACGAGGTTGGCGACGTTGCGGATCGTGAACAGTTCGCCCGGCCCGGCATCGAAGATCGCGCTGGGGGAGACCCGGCTGTCGCAGCAGCTGATGACCAGGATTTCCGGCTTCTGCGAGTCGGCCAGCTGCGCGAAGCGGCGGCGCTCGGTCGGGAAGCGCTGCTCAAGGAACGACCGGTACCCTTCAGTCAGATAGACAGGAAACATCCAATCACCTCCGGTTGAATCATTCGCCGCGATACGGCTGAAATCACGATCTTTGCCAAGTCAGAACGCGAGGCGCCGCCGGCATAATCCCCCGGGCGAGATCCGCCGCGAGATCGGCCAGCCCGGCCGGCTCGACACGCTCGCCGCTCGCGCGCAATTCGGCGATCGGCCACCAGCGGGTGCCGAGCACGGGATTGTCCTCGGTCTCGGCGAGGCGGCTGGTGTCGACCCGATCATCGGGCAGGCGGACGAGAAAGTACCGTTCGCGGGCATCGCGGCCCTGGCGGAACAGATGGAACGGGCCGTCGCACGCGGCGACCTGCGGGCCGATCATGACATCGGCGCGGCCGATCTCCTCCTCAAGCTCCCGGCGGCAGGCGGTGACGTGGTCCTCGCCGGGCTCAAGGCCGCCGCCGGGCATGAACCAGAACCGCAGCGGCGATCCGTCCGGTCCTTTCGCGTGAACGGAGGCGTAGGCGATCAGCAGGATCCTGTCCTGCGGATCGAGGACGATCGCCCGGGCGATGTGGCGAATCGGGAGAGCGGTCTCTGTGGTCATGACATCCAAGCTAGATGTCGTTTCCAAGGAGGTTGTCCTTAGGGAGCCTGCTTGTGGGCGGTTGTCCACCGAGAGCCGAGTGAGGCCTGCGGCTGTTGTAGTCGCACAGCCACGGGGTCATGGCGGCGGTGCGTTCCTGGGA